>NZ_AYZA01000006.1 GCF_001436315.1 Ligilactobacillus aviarius subsp. aviarius DSM 20655
TGTCCCTGCCCCCCGGGGACAATTTGTCCCTGCCCCCCGGGGACAATTTGTCCCTGGGTGTCAATTTGTCCCTGGGTATTTTTCTTTCCACCAACCAAAGTTGGTTCAAGGTGCGGAACTTCAATTTTTCGATAAACTTTAGGATACGTTACGCCATTAACTGTCACTTCTCCATAATGGCTGTAATCTTCCAAAAAAGGCTCAACTGAAATAAACCCTTTTTTGGACAAAATTTGTAAGGAACGTTTTACCGTTTTAGCTGAAACCCCTGCCGTCTTAGCAATTGTTTCATTGCTTGCAAAGCAGTATCCAAGTTCGTTGTCTGCAAATTTCATTAAAGAAAGCAATATCCAGCGTTCTGACATGCTTAACTTAGCTTTGTTCACCGCCTCGAAAATTGATTTTGATAGCATTAAAAATTTTTGCATAAAAGAAAACCTCCTGTCGCACCGTCTGCAACAGGAGGCTCCAACTTATTTTTTTAAACTCTAGAATTTCAGTAGGTTATATGCTAGAATACAAATCGAACAGTTAATTACGGACTGTTTTTATATATTTCGAAAGTTGGAGTGCTGTTGCCGCAGCGCTTTTTTTTATTACAAAATAAAGTATAGCAGGCGTCCTGACAGCCTGCAACATCACATGACAAGCAATTACATTACTTGTTTAGTACATCTTCGTTTTGAAGATACCTACAAAACTCCTTTTTTCCCTGAACTTTTTGACGTTCAGGGTTTTTTGTATAAAAAAACGCCCAGTAGAGTGCCGAATTCTACTGGACTTCACTCATCGCAAGGTTTTGGCAACCTTAATGCTTGTTAAGCCACCAAGTGAAAAGTGCAACGCCACACCCAACAAGCAACGGTGCAACTACGAATTTGAAGATTACTAATCGCATTGGACTCGCCTCCTTTCGAGGCTAGTTGCCGTTTTTGATTATAACATGCTATAATTTAGGCGAAGATTATTAATCATAAACATTGGACTTAAACCTAACCGGCCGCCTACCAGTTAGGTTTTTTTCAAATTTTTGATGACACAAAAAAGCAATTATTGCTGAAAAAGGCTCGGGATCTAACCGAGCCTTTTTATTTTGTTCTCGTTGTCAGAGTAGCCACCACCACCCTGATTAATTAACTAATTACAGCACATTCACTTTTGTCATCAGCTAATTTCTAAAATCATTGTTTTTTGCTGTTTTCCTGTTGTACGCTAGTGCATTTTTGTCGCTAGCTAACGGCGTCTTGGTCGGAACTGTTTTCCGACCCGAAAAGTGCTAGATTTTCGAAAAAGTCGCACCGCATTAACCGGTACTTGTATTCTCGACCTTTTTCAGTATTGACGGGCTTTCCACGTCTTTTTTTATGTTCTAATTTTTGAACTGAAATAGCTTTTTTCGCTTGTAGATTTTTAATTGCCCGTGCAACCACTCTTTTATCAAGCCCGGTCGTTTCAGCAATCTCCTGATTGCTGTCACAGCAAGCCTCGAGTTTGTTATCGGTATGAGTGATTATGTACATCAGAATTTCAAAATCATTGCCTTTGATGTTTTTCGACCTTGCATAATCGAATAATTGTTGCATTAATCGCACGCCCCCTCGTCTTGTAGACGTTGAATCGTATCTCCGAACCATTTCGTTACGATTTTCTTTTCTTCATCAGTTCCGAATTTGAGGACTCCCATGTAATTTTCGCCGTATTTATCGATAATTTCTCGAATATTTGCCGGCATATCAATGTTTGCACTCATTTTATTCAAAATCTCCTTCCTCAACATAATTCCCGATTACGTCAATTCGGCCGTGGCCTAAATCGTTAGCAACGATCCTGAACGCCGTTTTGTTGCCGTCAACGCCGTTGACAGTAACTTGAGTGTTGTTATACCGGCCCCACCTCGAAAACTCCTCAGAGAGCCTCTCACGCGCATATTCTCGTCGCTGAACATGAAATCGTAATCGGCCACTCACTTTCCCACTGAAAATAAACTCATTTTTTCGATAACTCGCTTCATTTTTGTGAACGAAAACGTCTCGAAAACGCTTTGTATCAATCATTGTTGTTGGAATGTGTTTGACTTGCAACACGTCATACATGCGACGCATTTCGGATTCTAAGTCTTTTCGACATGTTGCAAATCGTGGCCGACCACCTTTCCCGTAAGGAACAAAGCAATAAAGCCGACCCTTGCACTCGAAAAAGCTATTTTTGACAATCGCCGGTTTATTTTTATCAGCGTGGCAAAGCTCACTTTTCCGCAACCCGAACGCCCTGGCCGTATCGATCAATCTTCGATTGTTCGAATACAAAGTGGCGTTCTCTTTTCGCCATTCTTGCGCAGTCTGACGCCGATTATTCATGATTTCGCCCTTATTTTTGGCTTTTAATTGCATATGCCTATCAGGGTTCTGTTTGTTCCAAGTTGTTGCCTTGAACACGTCAGCGTGCGTCCAATGTCCTGTCTGCACCATAACGTGGTTAACCGCTGTTATACCGGCTTTAATTGTCCAAGCCGAATAGCCTTGAGCCTGCATATCCATACAATATTCGCCCAGTTTTTCATGGCTGATGTCTGTTGTATGCGTAACTCCATGCTCCTTGCCCCATTTCGCAAAGCTCGCCACAGCTTTAGTGTGCCGATTTAACGAATTATCCGAATAAATATGTGTGTAGTCAGCGTTAGTTGCTCCATGGTGCGCATTTTGAGCATGTTTTCCAGCTTGCCGTTGCTGGCGAAGTAAATAGCTCATTTGTGTTTTTAAACTCATGTTTTTTTGCCTCCCCTCGATGTTGAGAGACGAATTCTAAGCTCCAGTTCGATTTTTGGCAATATAAATACCCGCCGAAAAAGCCCACAATTCGCCTTTCGACAACGTTTTATCTTCAATTTCTCCGATTTTTCCCAAGTTAAAAATCTAAGGGCTAGATGTCCATACGGACTGAACGCATTTGATGACTGGTGCGTTACCAGTGCGCCCTTTCACGCTATTATGGCTAGCGTTATGCCTTTCCGAACACACCCGGAGGTGCTGTCGGTTAGTGTACAGCGATTATATGGCCTAACCAACACTGTTACGACGAATAAACCTTATCAAATCAGCTAGTGCAGCATTCCAAGTGTGGAACTGATTTGATTTTTTGTTACGATCGAAAAAATTCAAAAAGTTACAGAAAAGAGCTCACACGGCTACGAATAACGGTAGACACACCCCGTGCTAGAATGCCTGTCGTTGTGGCGGGTTCTGTCTCACCACCACCATTCCGTTCAAAAAAAATAATCTCTCGATTTTTTTTTTTGAGACTTCATTCGATTCTCCGAATCAGGGTGTTGAGACAGAACCACCCCTCGCCATTCAGTTGAGCTTTTTCACTCGGCTCGTCCCAAAGCGGTCGTTACTTTCACAAGCTTATCGGCTGGAGCTTGCACCCAGTTCAACATGTTAGTAAGTTTTCAATTCCGTTTTTCATTCGGCTTACAACCCGAAACTCGCTACCGCCTATTTGCCCAACTCGCATTGCAAGTTGCCTTTCGACTACTCCTAACGGATTGCTTACCCTCTTCTCATTCAATCGATTATCAAAAAGAGCTTGCTACCGCCTATTTGCGTTTATTCAACCTTTCGACTACTCCTCCTTTCTGATTTTTCGGTTGAATTTTTGAATAAATAAATTGCGAAATCTACTAACAAACAAGTGTGTCCGACACTCATTCATGTTCCGACGCCTCTTGGTTATTGAGACTTACAGAATGCCTATGCCTTGCAACTTCTGCGCCATTGCTGACTTTTTTTGTTTGCCGATTACCCGACTACGTTGCCACGTTGCTTTTTCTCACAAAAAGCATGCCATATTAGCGATATGGTCGCGATTTTTTTACGAAAAAATCTAAAAACTTCTACAAGTCTATTATAACATAATTTAGCCAAAGAAACGGCCTAAGATCTTATGTTTTCGGCGATATTCCATTCTTTCTTCTCGTTCTTCAAGATAAGTGTTTCGATCATTTTTCCATTTTTCCAAATCAAAATTGTTGAGCCATTCCGACATTGGTTTTTCCAAGTCCCAAGCGCAAATTTCTGTTTGTGGGTCATGTTTTCCGGAATAATCTTCAAGATAAAAATTCAAAATCGGAATTCCATAATTATTTGATACGAAATTGTGTTCAGACATTCCACGTCCGAAGTCAATTCCGTAAGCTTGATTTTGATAGCTAAAGAACAGTACCGGGTCATCGATGTTGTACAACCGGGTTTGAATCTTGTTCTTAATCAGTTTCCAAAAAAGACGAGCAGCATTATCCCAATTCAGAAATTTTTTTCTTTCAAAAGCGGGAATCTCCTTGTCTTTCCAATGTTTTTGCAATTCAGAAAAATCATCAAAGTAATCAACCAAAGGCCGACAATCGTTAAGAACATAGGCCACGTCCTTTTTTCCATCAAGCGTATTAAAGTCATACTCGTATTTGCTCAACACGCCTAAACTTTGCAATGAATACAAAGCATTGTTGAGCTTGACGTAATCGTCGCTTGTCATTTTTCCTTTCGGTTTAGCAACTGATTTGACTTGATTTTCCAACAAAAATGGCGACATGGTAAAGCAAGCGAGCAGGCTAAACCAGTCCTCGCCAACCAAATTGACAAAGTTATCTACTGGAACGTCTTGCCGATTAGCAACAACTAATTTCCCGGTGTCGTCATTAAGATATTTAACAAACTTTTTTCGTCCAATTTTATGAACTTTATCAATTTTGAAATTTTCAAAATAAAACCCGTCAATTAGTTCAGTCATGCTGTTCCTCCCCTTTCTTCTTCTTTTTCGAATCGATCCGTTCCATTAATCGACTTATATCTTGGTCAACTGTTGTCGTTTTATCAACGTTTTTCGCTTTTTTATTCGATTTTTCAGGTTTTTCCTGCGCCCATTCCGGCAATTTTTCATGATAAGGTTTACGGCCTCTAGAATTACTGCGACTGCTATTAGCCTTAGTCTCTTCCGCCTTTTGATAATCTTTCCAACTGGTTATTCCTTTCTTTTTCCAATTTTTGAGAATGCCATAATGATAGGCTACCGGGTCATCGACCCCTTTCTCCTGAGCAATTTTCAGCGCTTGTTTATCAAGTCTGTCGTCGTCTAAAGGTTCAGAAGTCGGCTTGTCCGACTTAGAACCCTTAGACACTTTATTCTTAGTTTTTTTAATCTTAGTCTTTTTCTTCTTAGTCTCTATTGGGGGGACAAATTGTCCCTGCCCCCCGGGGACAATTTGTCCCTGCCCCCCGGGGACAA
>NZ_AYZA01000022.1:0-436 GCF_001436315.1 Ligilactobacillus aviarius subsp. aviarius DSM 20655
AGAGCATCTGACTGTTAATCAGGGTGTCGACGGTTCGAGTCCGCCTGCCGGAGTTTCACTATGGAGAGTTGTCCGAGTTGGCCGAAGGAGCATGATTGGAAATCATGTAAACGGGTAATAACCTGTTTCAAGGGTTCGAATCCCTTACTCTCCGTATGCGAAAGTTATAAATATGACCCGTTGGTCAAGTGGTTAAGACACCGCCCTTTCACGGCGGTAACATGGGTTCAAATCCCGTACGGGTCATTATATGGAGGATTAGCTCAGTTGGGAGAGCATCTGCCTTACAAGCAGGGGGTCACAGGTTCGAGCCCTGTATCCTCCATTTGTAACTGAGAGGTTGCATTTGAATTTAATATTTAGTATCATCAATTAAGTAGTGGCTCGGTAGCTCAGTCGGTAGAGCAAAGGATTGAAGCTCCTTGTGTCGGCAGTT
>NZ_AYZA01000022.1:446-154002 GCF_001436315.1 Ligilactobacillus aviarius subsp. aviarius DSM 20655
CCACGGAGGGGTAGCGAAGTCTGGCTAAACGCGGCGGACTGTAAATCCGCTCCTTCGGGTTCGGTGGTTCGAATCCACTCCCCTCCATTTTATGATAGGGATATAGTTTAAAGGTAGAACTACGGTCTCCAAAACCGTCGGTGTGGGTTCAATTCCTACTATCCCTGCTTCTTATTTTGATGGCGATAGTGGTGAAGGTTGGTTAACACACCGGTTTGTGGCACCGGCACGCGTGGGTTCGAATCCCACCTATCGCCCTTTTTTATTGGGCTATGGCCAAGCGGTAAGGCAAAGGACTTTGACTCCTTTATGCGCTGGTTCGAATCCAGCTAGCCCAATTTCTTAAGGATTTGAATCCTTTGAGATGGCGGTATAGCCAAGTGGTAAGGCAGAGGTCTGCAAAACCTTCATCACCGGTTCAAATCCGGTTACCGCCTTATTAATGCTAAGCAAGGCGTTAACTTTTAAAATTTAATTATGCCGGTGTGGCGGAATTGGCAGACGCGCTGGACTCAAAATCCAGTGTCCGTTGAGGACGTATCGGTTCGACCCCGATCACCGGTATCATATATATGAGAACTGTGATATGATCACGGTTCTTTTTTTTGTATATATTAAATTGATATTAGGTAGACTTTATATGATAATCAATAAATTTGATATTAAAATTACTATAATAAATTACATATGGTTTAATTTGTGAATTTATTAAGATCAAAACTTGAAGTTATTGTTATATCAATGATTAGGACACTAAAATGTTCTAGATGAAACCTTAAATTACTTTAAAGGAACTCTAGATTTTTTCTAAATTACCCAATCATCAATTAAAAATAAGTGTATAATAGAATATGTAAGGTAGTTATTTGGATATGGACAAAAGCAAAGGAGCGGTTAGATATGGTTACTTTATATACATCACCAAGTTGTACTTCATGCAGAAAAGCTCGCGCCTGGTTAAAAGAACATGATATTCCTTTTACAGAAAGAAATATTTTCTCCAATCCACTTAGCATTGATGAAATTAAACAAATTTTACAAATGACTGAGGATGGGACAGAAGAGATTATTTCCAAACGTTCAAAAGCTTATCAAGATTTGAATGTTGACATTAACGATATGCCACTTCAACAGTTATTTGAATTATTACAATCAAATCCTGGACTTTTACGGCGTCCAATTATCATGGATGATAAGCGTCTTCAAGTTGGATACAATGAAGACGAAATTCGGCGGTTCTTGCCACGGAAGGTTCGGGTTCTCGAACTTGAAAAAGCCCAAAAGATGGCCGGATTTTAATTGCAACTGATTATTAAAATGGAATTTTAAAAGGTTGCCCATATAATATGGGTAGCCTTTTTTATTAAATATGTGCTATGATATTACGTGAATTTGAAGGGAGGTTCTCTTTATGGAAATGGAGAAAATCAACGAAAATACAATGCGTGTAACCCTTGGGAAAGAGGATCTTGCCGAGCGTGGAATCTCAATCTTGGATTTGATTGGGAACCAACACGACGTTGAAGATTTTTTCTATAGTATTTTGGATGAAGTTGATACTGACCATGAGTTTCGTGATAACGGGGCAGTGACATTTCAGTTAGTTCCAAGCGGCGATGGGGTTGAGTTATTTATTACCAAAGTTGATCCGGAAGCCGCCGAGAAGATGAATTTACCTAAAGATGCAGAATTTGATGAAAATAATAGCGTAATGCTTTCAAATTTAACTCCCGATGAATTGGACCAAATCGGATTAGACAAAGATGTAACGCGGATTTTAAAGGACCGAATGAAAGGAAACTTTAAATCTGATTCAAAAGATCAACGAAAGACATCAATTCAACAGTCTGAAAAACCGACTACTGATCAAGCATCATCACAGCGTGAACAACCTGAAAATTATGTCCGGGTTGTTGAATTTGAAACGCTTCAGGACTTTATCGACCTGACACGCAATGTGATCTTTAAGGCTCCATTTGGATCAGATTTATTCCGGATGGATGATAAGTATTATTTGGTGGTTAAATTTTCTGATGAAGAGGTTACCAGCGGAACGGTTCAAGATGTATATTCAACCATGCTTGAATACGGAAAGGCACCGAAATTACCGCCAATTTATCTCGAAGAACATGGCCAAGCTGTTAAAACCCGAAATGCATACGAATGGTTTTCGTATAATTTTAGTTAATAAAAAGACACCTTATTTGCGTAATTGTAAATGAGGTGTCTTTTTATGTTTTATGCGTTAAATTCTCAAAATCAATTGGTTCACGCTTCTACAGCTGATTTATTGAAGAAATACTATTGTCCGGTATGTTATCAGCCAGTCAAGCTGCGAACCGGTAAGTTAAATTCTGCCCATTTCGCGCATCAACATTCAACTTTTTCAAATCAGCATTATGATACAAACGTTCATCAGGCCGGAAAACGGTTGTTAATGAAATGGGGGAATGAGTTAGGATATGATGTACAGTCAGAAGTATCCTTTAAAGCAATCCAACGGCGAGCAGATGTAATTCTTAAACTTCCGAAATCCCAAGTTGTTATCGAGTACCAATGTTCACCAATTTCAGCAACTGAACTGACGAAGCGGAGTCGAGCGTATGCGCAGACAGGGTTACAGTGTATTTGGCTTGTTGGAAAACGTTATTGCCTTCATGGCAGAATCTCACAGCATAACGCTCAATTTTTCAGGTACCATCCGAATATTGGTTTTTATTTTGTTTATTTGAATGCCGAAATGCAACGGCTAGAGCTTTATTATCAGATTCAACAAGCAGCGTTTTTGCGGCCCAAATATCGAATTAAGTTTTTAGCAAATCTAAAAGAATTAATTCAATTTATTCACCATGCAAAAGAAAACCATTTAAACAAAATTTCGGTTAAAATGCGGATGCACCAAATTCGAAATTTTAATCGAGCAGAGGCATACTCAACGGGAATGACCCGCATGCTGCAGGTTCAATGTTATTTGAACCATCTTGAATTTCGTCAAGAAGTTTTACGAAATCTTTCGTCGTCCTTTGACTACCCAATTTATCGCTATTCAAAGGTATATTTTCAAATTGCGGTTCAATTGGGAATTAATTCTAAAAAATTGCTTTATCAAATGCCATTTATTAATTATCATAATTTTATTTAAGAAAATTTACTGGTAAAATGATTTTGAGGTGAAGATGATGACAGAGATAAAAAAGGTTCCTGCACGTTCAGAAGTTCCTGAAAAATTAACGTGGGATTTGGACCGGGTTTACCAATCAATTGAAGACTGGAAAACGGATCAACGAAAATTAGAAAACAAATTAGATGAATTCAAACATGCAAAAGATCAATTGGAAATAAATGCGGATAAATTTCTAGAGGTAATTGAACAGTACCTTGGAATTATGCGGATTTATGAAAAACTTGCGGTCTTTGCATCGATGAAAAATGATCAAGATACGACCAATTCGCAGTATCAAGAACTGCAAGGAATGGCAGATAATTTAGGAACGCAAGTCAGTGAAGCAGTTGCGTGGTTCCAACCAACACTTGTTCATCTTGATGATCAAGTCGTTCAGGATTATTTTCACCAGAATTCAAAGCTCGAACCGTACCGGCATTTTATTACTGAATTGCGTTCACAGCGCGAGCATTTGTTAAGTAATGCGCAAGAAGAGTTATTGGCTGCAGCGGGGAACATTTTTGGAGCTCCCGAAAAAACATTTGAAATGTTAAGTGATGCAGATCTAAAGTTCCCGGTTGTTGAAGGGGAAAATGGGCAAAAAGTTGAGCTTTCAGAAGGAACATACAGTAAATTACTCGAATCGGCTGATCAAAAGGTTCGCCAAGGGGCATTTAAGGCGTTATATCAAACATATGGGGCATTTAAAAATACATTTGCAACAACATTAACTTCACAGGTTCAAGTGCAAAATTATCAAGCAAAGGTTCGCCACTATGCTTCTGCCAAGGATGCAGCGTTAAGCGAAAACCACATTCCGGATAAAGTATATGATGTTTTAATTGACGAAGTTCACCGTAATTTACCATTGTTACACCGTTATGTTAAATTGCGCGGCGAAGTTTTAAATTTGGATAAGGTTCATATGTACGACCTGTACACGCCAATTGTGAAGGAAAGCAATTTATCGTTTACATATCCTGAAGCTCAAGCCAAAGCACTTGAGGCCCTTCAAGCTTATGGTGACGATTATCTTCAACATGTCCAAGAAGCCTTTGATAATCGTTGGATCGATGTTGTTGAAAATAAAGGCAAACGAACGGGGGCATATTCTTCGGGCGGATATGATACTGATCCATATATCCTGTTAAATTGGCAAGATGGATTGGAAGATCTGTATACGCTGGTTCATGAAATGGGACACAGTATGCACAGCTATTATACGACGCATACCCAACCATATGTATACGGCGATTATCCAATCTTTGTTGCGGAAATTGCATCAACTACGAATGAAAACTTACTTACGGATTACTTATTGAAGACGGAAAAGGATCCCCAAGTTCGGGCATTCGTTTTAAACCATTATTTAGATGGCTTTAAAGGAACAATTTTTAGACAAACTCAATTTGCAGAGTTTGAACAGTGGATCCATGAACAGGATGCCAGCGGGAAGTCATTGACGGCGGATTCAATTTCGAAATTTTATGGTGACTTGAATAAGCAATACTATGGCCCGGCAATTTATAATGATGATGAAATTGCGATGGAATGGATGCGGATCCCGCATTTTTACTACGACTTTTATGTATATCAATATGCAACCGGTTTTGCAGCTGCAACGACGTTATCGCAACGAATTGAAGATGACGATCCGACGCATACCGAAGCATATTTAAACTTCTTAAAGTCTGGGAGTTCAGCATATCCAATTGAAACGATGCAAAAGGCGGGCGTTGATATGACGCAACGCGCATATTTAGAAAAGGCATTTAAGGTTTTTGAAGAACGGTTAAATGAACTTGAAAAATTGATTGTGAAGTAACAAAAACGGAGACGTTAAAGCGCCTCCGTTTTATTTAACTGGTTTTTGTGATTTGCTTAATTTTGCAGAATGTAAATACTGAGTATGGTTATTTGGACACAAGACCGAATCTTGCGGATGCAAAATAAACTTTTGTAAAATATCAAATGATTCTTGCGGGTTCAGTGAAAATGCATAATCAGGGAAGTCGGTGTTGGTTACAACAACTTCCGGATAAGTCGTGATTTGCATTTCAGCTGCAATCCGCTGATCTTTTTTAAAGGTTTTGACTGCCAGATCAGATTGCCGGTCTTCTTTAAAGAGTTCCCAATCAAGGTGACTCTTTAAAGCAACCTTTTCGACCATTTCGTCAGTGTATTTAAAATTGTTTCTTAATGTACATTCTTGAACGTTGAGTAAGAAATTCCGTCCCCGTTTCTGGCCTTGAAAAAGAGCGGCTTCATAATCAAGCGATGCCTTATAAAGGGTATCAACAACTTGATGTTCAATTGAACTTGAAACGCCCACGTGCTGCATCGCAAATGAAACGGTACTCAACGTTAAAAGGGGGAGAACCCGAAATCGAATTTTATTTTGAGCTTGCGCAAGCAATTTAATAATTTTCTTTTCAGTCTGATAGCAAGTTTCACTAATCGGATTAATAAATAGATATACCTCTAACATATTTATTTTTCCTCCCTGCTCGATTTATCCATTCCTTACTTTAAATAAAACAAAGCCGTTTTGCAATTAATATGTTTTCACCAACCAATGGTAACGTATGGTAGAATAACAACAGATAAAGTTTCGGGGAGCGAAATGATGGATCGTTGGGATGATTTTTTAGCACCATATGCTCAAGCAGTTGATGAGCTTAAGCTTAAATTGAATAGTTTAAAAAAACAAATGAGCTATAACAACCATGGCCCGATTGAATTTGTAACGGGCCGGGTAAAAACGAAGGAAAGCATTCTTGAGAAGATGCAGCGGCGGCACATCACCGCTGAAAACCTTGCAGTTGATATGGAAGACATTGCAGCTGTTCGAATTATGTGCGAGTTTGTCGACGACATCTACGCCATTGTAGGGATTCTTCGCAAACGCCATGATATGGATATTATTGAAGAGCGGGACTATATTGCCCATAAGAAACCGAGCGGCTACCGTTCATACCATATTATTATCCGTTACCCGGTCGAACTCGTTACGGGGACAAAGTACATTAAAGCTGAAATTCAAATTCGAACGTTGGCAATGAATTTTTGGGCGACAATTGAGCACTCGTTAAATTACAAGTATCAGGGAGAATTTCCACCTGAAATTGCTGAACGGTTACGGAAGACAGCGGAGGCCGCCTTTTTGCTTGATACGGAAATGTCAAATATCCATGATGATATTAAAGAGGCTGAACGACTATTTGCACAGCGAAAACGGAATGACGAAGAGGATAAAAAATGAAGATTGGAATTTTTGCAAATGACACTCCGCAAACGGAGCAGATCAAAAATCAGCTTGAACAAAAATTAAGTGATCGTCATATTACGATCGATAATGCCAATCCTGATATTGTGATCACGATTGGTGGCGATGGGACGTTGCTTTCAGCATTTCATCATTATCAGGAACAGCTTGAAACGATTCGCTTTTTAGGGGTGCATACTGGTCATTTAGGATTTTATACTGACTGGCGGGCGGGTGAGCTTGACGACCTTGTAATCAGTCTTCAATCAGACAATGGGCAGGCGGTCAGTTATCCACTTCTTGATATTTCGGTTACCTATCATGATGAAAATCAGGCGCGGCATTACTTAGCCCTAAATGAGGCAACCCTCAAGCGGATTGGAATGACAATGGGAGCTGATGTTTACATTGGCGGTGAATTGTTTGAACGTTTTCGGGGCGATGGCCTATGTGTGTCAACCCCGACCGGTTCGACGGCCTATAATAAATCGCTTGGCGGAGCGGTGATCCATCCGAGTTTAGATGTGATTCAATTAACAGAAATTGGGTCGCTAAATAATTTAGTATACCGGACGATCAGTTCGCCAATGATCGTTCCGGTAAATGACTGGATCACGATCGTCCCTAATCAGGCGAGCGACTTTTTTATGACAGTTGACCAGGAAAATATTTATGGGAAACAAATTGAACAGATCATGTTTAAGGTCTCGAAACGTAAAATTCGGTTTGCGAAGTACCGGCACACTGAATTTTGGCGGCGGGTCCAAGCAGCATTTATTGGTGATTTAAATGAGAATTAGTTGGCAGTATACGGGAAATGCACCGATTAAACTGAAGACGTTTATTCGTAATCAGGGAATTTCCCGGCACTTAATGGCAAAAGTCCGGGGCGACGGTGGCAAAGTGCTGATCGATGGCGTTGAAAATCGGCGAATTGATAAAATTGACCCGCAAACAATTTTAACGATCGACTTTCCGCCAGAAGAGAACCGAAAAAATGATTTAATTCCATCGTACGTTCCGTTAAAGATTCTGTATGAGGATCGCGATTTTTTGATTATTGATAAGCCGGATCATGTTAACTCGATTCCGTCCGTACCTCAACGAAAGGATTCATTGGTGAACCGGGTCGATGGTTATTATCATCTTCGCGGATATGATGATTTGATTCCCCACATTGTGACCCGGCTTGATCGTGATACATCGGGGGTGGCGTTGTTTGCGAAACACCGGTATGCCCACGCACTGCTTTCGCGGCAAATGGAGCAGCATGCAATCAAAAAGACTTATTTAGCGCTTTTAAGCGGTAATTTAAAGGAAGACCATCTAGTGATCGATCGCCAGATTGGCCGTGTTCCGGGAAGCCTGATTGAACGGCAGGTAGTTTCAAGCGGCGGGCAAGAAGCACAGACTGAATTATGGGTCAAAAAACGGTTTCCGGACTGTACGGTCTGTGATGTACGGTTGCATACGGGACGAACCCACCAAATTCGGGTCCACTGTAAGTCGATTGGCTATCCATTAGTGGCGGATACGTTATATGGCGGCCAAATTCAGTTGCCACTGCAGCGACAAGGACTACATTGTCGTAAAATTGAATTTTATCATCCATTCAAAAAGCAAATGATGACGTTTGAAAGTCCGCTTCCGCAGGATATGAAAAAGTATTTAGAGCTTGAAGAGCATAAAAAAACTGGACGTTAAGTCCAGCTTTTTTATTCAACTAAGAGTAAGTGAAGGTCAAACTGTTCACACAGCTTAGTTAATTGCTTTTCATCATTTCCGGTCAGAACAAATTGAACGGCCCCTTGATTATAGTTGATCAACGTTTGAAGATTTTCTTTAAATGCTGATGAATCTGGTTGAGCAGCAATCATGATCCGATCAATTCCATGTTCGTTTGCAAAATCAATGGCCTTCTTTTGACCAGCTAAGGTTAATTCATCAAAAGCGTGGTTTAAGGTGATTTGCATTCCGCCCGCCGCGCCGATCAGTTGTTCCATTGAATCTTCATCGAGCTGATTGTCTTCGGTAATTGCGCCAATCGCAACGCTGTCAACGCCTAATGCTTGCGCTTCAAAAACATCGGCTTCCATTACTTTGATTTCGATGTCGCTGTATGAATACTTGCCTGTACGTGGCCGAATCAACGTTTCAATTGAAATTTTCTGATTGTCATGCAAATAGCGAACCGTTTCGGCAATCATGCCTTTGCTGGCAGTTGTTTGTTGGTTTTGAAGTTCAATTTTTTGAAAATCAGTAAGGGTTGAAAGTTCATGAATTGTTTGAACTGCCTTTTGTTTAATAATCATTTAAAATTCCTTTCTTTAGTTTATTTTTTGAAGCAAACACAGACCCCTTCAGGAAGAGGAATATTTTGCTGGATGCAGTCTAGTTTACCATTTTTTGGATCCCGTTTAAATAAGGTTACGTTGTTGGTATTTTGGTTAGCCACAACGAGAAACCGGTTTGTTTTGTCTAACGCAAAATCGCGCGGAAAACTGCCTTCGGTTGAAGTCCAGTCAATCAATGCTAACGTATGGTCGGAGTTGACTTGATAAATTGCAAGCGAGTCATGTCCCCGGTTTGAAACGTAAACAAATTGATGGTCATCCGTGATGCGGATTGCGGCGGCTCCGTTATGGGCGGTAAAGTCATCGGGAATCGTTGATAAAATTTGCCGAATTTCAAAGTGACCATCATGCGGATCATATTGAAGGACGGCAACTTGACTACTGAGTTCAGCGGCTAAATAGGCGGTGTTTTGATCGGCAAAAACAAGGTGCCGGGGACCAAAACCAGCCTCAAAATTCAAGCAGGCATCTTCAGTTGCTTTTCCGGTTGAACTAATGGTATAAGTTGTTAACGTATCATTCCCGAGGTCAACCACGGCGAGCCGTCCATCTGGCGTAAGGTCGGCAAAGTGGACGTGCGCGTCATCCTGTTCGGGACGGGGACCGTTTCCATGATGAATGATCTGATCGGTAAGCGTTAAGGTTAGATCATCGTTTAAATGATAAATTTCAACGGTTCCCCGGTGGTAGTATGCTGCAAAAACGAGTTGCCGGGATCGATCATAGCCAATGTAACATGGACTGGAGCCAGTTGTAAGTTGGTCATCAAGTAAGTCAAATGATTGGTCAGCCAGGTTATAGTTGGCGATTCCGCCAAGGGGGCCTTCAACCGCAACGGCAAGTAACGAGTTGCGGTCAGTTAGTCTTAAGTAAGTGGGATTGCCCACCGTAATGATTGGTTGCGGTTGACTTAAACGCCCGGCATCGCAATCAAGTTGAGCCTGATAAATTCCCCGACTGGTTTGTTTAGTATATGTTCCGAAATAAATTTGTTGTTTCATGTAACTCACTTCCCATTTAAGTTAATTTAATTATAGCATTTTCGAATTTCTTTAATAATTCAAAAATTGCTATGTTAAAATAACCTTGAGGTGAAGCGTGATGATTAAAATGAAAGTTGTTTCAGTCGGAGAAGGCGCATTGAATGCGGAAGATGGATTGGTGATTTTATTTGGCAAAGAAGTTTCAGAACGGCTAAAGGAAGTCTCAGTTATTCAAGAATTTGAACAGATCGATCAGTACGATGTGAAAAAAGGAATGCAACTGACGATCGATGACCAACAATATCAAGTGGCATACGTTGGAAACTTGGTTGCAAGTAACCTTGAAACGGTTCACCATACCGTTTTAGATTTTAATGCCGTTCCGGATGAACCGCGCAGCAATGCGATTTACTTGGAACCGCAAAAATTTCCGGTAATTCATGCTGGATCACAGATTAAGATTAAAGAATAGAGGAATTATCGTGGCAAAGAAGAAAAAAATCAAGAAAACAAATGAAGAACGGATTCTTGATGAAAACGGAATTGAATATGAAGAAAAGAATTTTAACTGGGTTGGACGCGGAATGGATGCATTGAAGGATGCTGAAAGCCAAGGAATCGACCCGAACAGCTTGTTGAAGACAATTGTTTTACAAGCGAATAACGATGCCAAAGATTATCTGGTTGTTTGCTTACCCGTTCAGGCCGAGATCAACTTAAAATTAGTGGCGCATGAACTTGGAAAAAAGCAGGTTCACCTAGCTGATAATAAAAAGTTGGTGAAAATTACCGGCTACGTTCATGGCGCAAATACACCAATCGGAATCAGCGCGTATAAAGGCTTTCCAATCTATTTTGATGAACAGATTCAAAAGTTTGATGAAATTTCGGTTTCTGCAGGGAAGTTAGGCCGTTCAGTGCGCTTAAAACGGGAAGATTTAGTAAAACTGGTGAAGGGATCATACATTAAAGTTGAACGCTAATCAAACAAAGTTATTAAAGAAAATTGATCAGGCAAAAGTTTTTTTGACGCATAATCGTAACTTGTTTAAGTGCCCATATTGCGGGGCGAAAATGACCGTAATTAAAGATTACAGTTTGATTTGTGCTCAAGGTCACCGGTTTGACTTGTCGAAGAAGGGGACGCTTTTCTTAATTAAGCATGGAGTTAAAAGCGACTATGATCAAAAAGAATTATGGCAGGCTCGGCGCCATGTTCTTCAACACGGATTATTTGATGGGGTCCTTGAACAGATTATCCACCGGATGCCTCAACGAAATTTAACTTATATTGATGTTGGATGTGGTGAAGGCACGCCCCTTGCCCGAATCCGGGAACAACGGCGTCAATTCAATGATCAAGCAATTGGGTTTGACATTTCAAAGGATGCGATTAACTTGGCAACGCAGCAAACGGCGAATAGTTTCTTTTGCATTGCGGATCTGGCAGCCCTTCCGTTTGCCGATCGTCAAATCGATGTCATTATTGATATTTTGTCGCCGTCGTCATACCGCGAATTTGATCGGGTTCTTGCTCGGAATGGAATTTTATTTAAGGTTATTCCGAATGCTGAATATTTGATCGAACTTCGGCACCGTCTCTATCAACCTGAAGATCCGAAGTATTCGTATCACAATGATGACGTGTTAAACCGGGTGTTGGAACAGTATCCGCAAACCAAGGCCGTTCCGGTTAAATATCAATTTAATTTAACGCCAGCGCTTGCGATGGACTTGTTAAAGATGACCCCATTGCAGTGGGGAACGCAAGCGGACCTGGCGAATGTTTTTAAAACGCCGTTAGAGCATGTTACGGTTGATATGTCACTGTTAATTGTTCGGAAAAATTTGTAAAATTGCTTGTCAAACAATATTTAAGGTGTTAACCTTATTAGTAAGAAAACGGTTATTAGTAATTAACCAAGTTGTTAGTTATTAATTAATTGGACTTCATTAACGTAGCTGTTCGCCGTGCCCACACCGAACGGTTACGCTTTTTTATTGCTTGAAATTAAGAAAGGAAGATATTGATGACAAATCACATTGCGCTCTTTGAACCATTAATGCCGGCAAACACAGGCAACATTGCACGGACCTGTGCAGGAACAAATACGGAATTGCATTTAATCGAACCATTAGGATTTTCAACCGATGATAAGTATTTAAAGCGGGCCGGTTTGGATTACTGGGACAAAGTTAAAATTACATACCATAAGAATCTTCCAGCATTTTTAGAAACGATTCCTGATATGGGTAAGCTTTATTTGGTTTCAAAGTTTGCGGAAAAAACATATACTGATCCGGATTATTCAAACGTCGATGAAGATCACTATTTTCTTTTTGGAAAAGAGACAACGGGATTACCGGAAAACTTCATGCGGCAAAATGCGGAAAAATGTATCCGGATTCCGCAAAATGATGACCATATCCGGGCATTGAACTTGTCGAATACGGCAGCAATTGTAATTTATGAAGCGTTGCGGCAACAAGGATTCCCGCAATTAGACCGGACGCACCTTTACGAAAATGACAAATTAAAATAGAAGAGGGAAAAATGGCAGCAAAGAAAAGCGGTAAACGAACATCGAAACGGAAAAAAACGGCCGCAGCCCAAAAACAAATTTTTTCTGAACGGGTCGTTGGCCTGATCTTAGGTGTTGTAAGTTTATTTGGAATTTTTCATTTAGGTTACTTAGGAGTTTTGATTGTAAATGCATTCCGGTTGCTGATTGGTGATGCATATTTAATCGGAATTGGGCTTTTATTATTATTTAGTATTTATTTGTTGATTTATGGTAAAGAACCCCAAATCAAACCACGGTATTGGGGTGGAATATTACTGATTATTTTGGGAATTAGCCTTGGATTGGAGGCAATTTTCTTTAACAAATTGGATTTGCATAACGACTTTATTGGCGTTACATGGCAGTATTTGGCCAATGATATTGTTGGCGCAAGTCTTGGGACCGCGGTTGGCGGCGGAATGATCGGGGCGTTACTGTATACCGGAACGAATTTTCTGCTTGCTCAACTGGGGTCATATTTGATCAGTCTTTTGCTGATTGGTGCCGGTTTATGCATGGTATTTGGAATTTCACTGCAACAGGTAGCTCAATTTTTCGGGAAAATTGGACTCGTTTGTTGGAATGGAATTAAATTGATCGCTGGAAAGTTAAAGCACGCTGCAGGAACAGCGAAGGATTCACTTCAAGATGCAGCGGAAAAACGGAAAGCAATGTCCACTGAAAAATCGGATGATCAGCCGGAAGAAAAGGAAGAGCCTGTCGAACCGGAAGATCTTAAAGAAGAAGTTGAACCGCTTGTTGCCCCGGAAGATAAGGAATTGCCAAAACCAATCAGTGAACGGGATGCAACGGATGTTTGGAATCGTGAATCAGAGAAGCAGGAAGAGCCTGAAGTGGCAAAACCCGTTTTGCACCAGTCATCTTCAATTGAAAATTATCAATTGCCACCCGTCAGTTTGCTTCAGGATGTTGCGCCAACGGACCAAAGTCAGGAACGAAAAGAAATCAAGCATAATCAAGAGGTCCTTCGGCAAACGTTGAAGAGCTTTGGCGTTGATGCAGAACTGAAAAATACGATTTTAGGGCCGTCAGTGACCAAATATGAACTTCACCCGGCAATTGGCGTCAAAGTTTCAAAAATCGTGAACTTGACGGATGATTTAGCCTTGGCCCTGGCAGCCAAGGATATCCGAATCGAAGCTCCAATCCCTGGGAAATCATTGATCGGGATTGAAGTTCCTAACAAAAAGGTAGCCACAATTTCATTTAAAGATGTGATTTCGGCGGAACACAAGCGCCCGCATCAGCTACTTGAGGTTCCTTTAGGGCGGAATGTTTCTGGAAAATTAATTACCCTGGATATTACGAAGACGCCTCACCTTTTGATTGCCGGAGCAACCGGGAGCGGAAAGTCAGTGGCAATCAACGGAATCATTACGAGTTTATTGATGAATTGTACCCCAGATGAAGTCAAGTTAATGCTGGTTGATCCCAAAAAGGTTGAACTGGGAGTTTACAATGGAATTCCGCATTTAATTTCGCCAGTTGTCACGGAATCCAAAAAGGCGGCCATTTCACTGAACAAACTCGTAGCCGAAATGGAACGGCGGTATGAAACGTTTGCGAATGTCGGCGTGCGGAACATTGACGGCTATAACCGGTTGATTAAGAACCAACAAGCCTCAATGGATACGGGCGAAAAACCAATGCCGTACATTGTTGGCATCGTTGATGAATTAGCCGACTTGATGATGGTTTCGTCAAATGAAGTTGAAGGCGCAATTATTCGAATTGCCCAAATGGGACGGGCCGCTGGAATCCATATGATTATTGCAACCCAACGGCCGTCAGTTGACGTAATTACCGGATTGATCAAGGCGAATGTGCCGTCACGGATGGCGTTTGCGGTCTCAAGCGGAACGGACTCGCGGACGATTCTTGACCAAAACGGGGCCGAAAAATTACTTGGCCGGGGCGATATGCTCTTTAAGCTGGTTGGAAAGAAGCCGATCCGGGTTCAAGGAGCATTTATTTCGGATGAAGACGTTGAAAAGGTCGTTTCCTTTGTCAAAGAACAGGGAACAGCCGATTATGATGATAATCTTGCGGTTTCGGATGAAGAAGTCCAAGCAACGCAGGATGGAAATGATTCGGATAGCGATCCGCTTTTTGAACAGGTGATCGACTTTATTCAACGGGAGCAAAAGGTAAGCATTTCCCTCCTTCAACGGCGGTTTAAAATTGGATATAATCGGGCTGCCCGCATCGTTGATGATTTAACGGAAAAGGGAATGGTCGGACCGCAAGAAGGAAGCAAGCCGCGGAAAGTTTACTTACCGAAGAAGGAAGAATAAGGATGAAGAGTGAATTTAATTATGAACTTAAACCGGGGGTCAAGGTCCGGTTTATTCAGAATAAACAGTTTAAATCAGTTCAGATGATGATTTCGTTTATTCACGAATTGAAAAATGAACGGGAACTGGCAAGCCGGACGCTTTTAGCGGGAATCTTGGAAAGTTCAAGTGCAGCATATCCGAATCAGCATGCAATCACGCTTAAACTTGCTGAATTATATGGGGCAACGTTTGGTGCGAATACAGAAGTTGAGGGGAATTTAAGTCTCCTCAATTTTGTTTATAGTTTTGTTGCGCCGGAATACTTGAAAGCCGGACAGTCCCTGCTTGACGAATCGGTTGATTTTTTAAATCAAATTATTTTTCACCCGCGAATGGAAAACGGAATGTTCAAGCCTGAAGTCTTTGAACGTCAGCGAACGAATTTAAAAACATATATTCAGGGAATTGTTGATAATAAACAGTCTGAAGCTCTGGTCCATGTTCAACGGTCATATTTTGATGATCCGATTCAGCAGAATACGCCGTATGGAACGGAAACTGATTATCAAGAATTAACGAATCAAGATATTGTTGCGGCCTATGATCAAATGCTTCGCCGTGATCAAGTTCAAATCACGGTAATGGGAGATTTAGACCTTGATTCTTTGAAGCGTTCCCTTTCAAAATTTGAATTCCGAGAATCAGCTCGGGAAACACTTTATGAAATTTGTTATTCTCAGGCGGCGAAGGATCAAGTCAAGGTGCAAACGAAGACAGAATCGGTTCAACAAAGCAAACTGGATTTGATTTACCATTTACCGATCGATGCGCATCAGGACAGAATGTTTTATGCGGCAGTTGTAATGAACGCCTTGCTGGGTGGTTCGCCGCAATCACTTCTTTTTCAAAACGTTCGCGAAAAGGCAAGTATGGCGTATTATGCTGAAAGTAGCTATTCAGCATTACGGTCGATGGTGCTGATTCAAACGGGAATTCAAGCAACGAATCATGATTCAGTTTTAACCTTGATCAAGGAGCAGATTGCGGCCTTGCAGCAGGGTGATTTTTCCGCTGAGCAGTTAGCTAAAATTAAAATCGAGCTGGTCAACGAACGGCAACGAATGCAAGATAGTCCGGCAAGCAGCCTCGAACAAGCTGTTTTAAGTGAATTATTGGCCCGACCATTAGATTCTGCAACCCAACAAAATGGAATTCAAGCAGTGACAAAGCAGGACGTCGTTGCGGCTGCTAGTCAACTTAAGCTTCAAACTGAATTTTTCTTGAAAGGAGGGATGGCCAATGGCAACCATTAATTACGACCGTTTTGGCGAAAAGATGGAAAGTTTTGTTTTACCGAATGGCTTGCATGTTGATTTGATTGCTCGCCCATCCTTTCACCAAACGGATGGCATTTTGACGACCCGGTTTGGATCAGTGAATACGACGTTCACAGTTGATGATCAGCTGAAAACTTATCCAAGCGGAATTGCCCACTTTTTGGAACATAAGTTGTTTGAAAAGGAAGAGTATGACGCATTTGATAAATTTGCAATTTACGGGGCAGATTCAAATGCATTTACCAGTTTTACCCGGACAAGTTACCTTTTTTCAACGGCTGAAAACGTTGGCGAATGTGTTTCAACGTTACTGGATTTTGTTTTTAGTCCGTATTTCAGTGACCAAACCGTGAATAAGGAAAAAGGAATTATTGGGCAAGAAATTCAGATGTATGAAGACGATGCAAACTGGCAGTTGCTGTTTGGAATTATCAGCAATTTGTACCCGAAAACGCCGTTGACAGCTGATATTGCCGGAAGCGTTCAGTCGATTCAAGCAATTACGCCTGCAATGCTTTATGAATGCGATCAATATTTTTACCAGCCGTCGAATATGAGTTTGATGATCGTTGGTAATTTTGATGAAGCTCAAATTAAAGAAATTATTAAGAATGCGACTGCAGGAAGTTTAGCTTCAAATGATAAGTTAAACTTACAACGAGTCAACCTTGGTCATCCGGCAATTGTTCCGTTTGCTGAACGGCAAATGGACGTTCAACGGCCGAAACTTGCGTTGGGAGTTCGGGGTGAGAAAGACTTTCTTCCGGCTGAACGGTTTAAGGCCAAAATTATGCTGCAGATCATTTTAGAAATGCTTGTTGGCGAATCATCTGCTGACTATCAACGCTTGTTTGATCAGGGATTGATCGACAACAGTTTCGGTTATGAAATTCAGCTTGAAGATGGCTTCCAGTTTGTTGATTTTTATTTAGATACAAGTTTAGAACAAATTGATCAGGCGGCTGCTGAATTAAAGGCGATCATTGTCAATGTAGCGGTAAAACTTACGGAACAAAAGCCGATTTTTGAATCGATGAAGCGCGAATTTATTGGACGGGCAATTAAAGGAATGAATTCGAACGAGAACATTGCCAACCAGTTTGACTTGTGGCTTTATGGCGAACGGACGGTGTTTGATGTTCCAGCAATGATCGAACAGCTGACATTCGATGAAGTGGTTGATTTTGCGGATCAGTTCTTTGACCCGGCGAAGTTAACTCGTTATCAAATATTACCAAGGGGAGATCAAAAATGAAATGGGCGTTGATTTTAGGAAGTTCGGGCGATATTGGGAGACAGATTGCACGCGACTTAGCACAGCAAGGCTGGTCACTTTATCTGCACTATGCCCACCAACAAGAACGAATTGAAAAGTTGATTGGCGAATTTCAATCAAAGTTTCCGCGACAAGATTTTATTCCGATTCAGAGTGATTTCATGGCGGCCGATTGTGTCGACCGGATCGTGAATTCGATTTTTGGCGTTGATGCGGTGATTTTTGCTCAGGGAATAACGCACTTTAAGTTTTTGCATGACTTTACTGAAAATGAACTAGATGAAATTTTGCGAATGCAGCTTAAAGTGCCGATGATGATTCTTCAGCGGTTAGAAGATAAGCTTGCCCGTGCTCAAGCCGGAAGAGTTGTCTTTATTAGTTCGGTATACGGGAAAAGCGGCAGTGCAATGGAAACCCCATACAGCGCAGTAAAGGGAGCAATCAATACATTTGTTAAAGCATATAGCAAGGAAGTTGCTTCGATGGAAATCACGGTCAATGCGGTGGCTCCCGGAGCGGTTAATACGCAAATGAATCAAATGTTTGATGCGGAAACGTTAGCGACTGTTCGGGACGAAATTCCAGTGGGCCATTTGGCTGATCCAGCAGAAATCAGTTATTGGGTGCGCGTTTTATTAGCACCTGAAGCGGGGTATATGACCGGCCAAACCCTTTATGTTACGGGCGGCTGGCTGGAATAGTCGTTTTTGGCAGATAAAGACGCTTATGATATACTTAACTGTATGTAAGACGAAATATTAAAAGTTTGAGATTAAATAAGAAAGATGTGGATTTTTAATGGCTAGTGTTGGTCAAAAATTAAAAGACGCAAGAATTGCCAAGGGATTGACCCTTGATGATTTGCAACAAACAACTAAAATTCAAAAGCGTTATTTAATTGCGATTGAAGAAGGCAATTATGATGCTCTTCCGGGAAAGTTTTATGTGAAAGCATTTGCCCGGCAATATGCAGAAACGGTTGGTTTAAATCCCAACGAGATTATTCAAGAATTAGACCAAGAACTTGGAATGCCGGCTTCGCCTGAAGAACAAGCGGAAACAACTTCGCGGGTTCAAAAGCGGGAAGAATTGACCCGGCCGCAAGACAACAGTTTAAGCGCAAAAATTTCGAAGTATCTTCCAACGATCATTATCGTCGTGGTAGTGGTTGCAATTTTAGGGACGATTTATGCTGTTGCATGGGGCAATCATGAAAAGGCTAAAAATCAACAAATTGAACAAACCAATACCAAGGTTGCAGTTTCAACTGATGTAAAGAAGCCAGCCAAGAAAAAGAAGAGCGAATCTTCATCAACATCGAAGAAGGAACAAAAGATCGTCAATGTCGCTTCGGCAGGCTCAATGTTTACGTATAACGTTGAAAATGCACCAAGTCAAAGCACAATTGAACTTGGGGCTACTGGTGGTTCATCATGGGATGCAGTTTACGTTGGCGGTGCTCAAAGCTGGCAGGGGACCCTTCAATCAGGAACGACGAAGGAAATTCAAGTTCCAGCTGGGACAAGCCGGGTTGTTTTGAGCATTGGAAATTCAAATGCTTCAACGGTTAAAATTAACGGCCACAAGTTGAACTTCCTTGCTCAGAACTCATCATTAACTGTGCGGAAGTTAGTCTTGAACTTTACAAACGGTTCAAGTTCAACCAATGCCGAAACCCAATCCCAAACCCAAACGGCTGCTCAAACCCAAGGACAAGGGCAAACGGTTAATAATCAAAATGGTTACCAAACAAACCAGCAACAACGTTATCAACAAAATAACGGCCGGACAAATAATTATCAAACCGTTACCCGGTAATTTTAATTGAGGTGAGAGAGTTGAATTTACCTAATAAGTTAACAGTTATTCGAATTTTATTAATTCCGTTATTTATGCTTGTTTTACTGTTGCCGTTGCATTGGGGCAACATTGTTCTTGCAGGAACAGCGATTCCGAAAACAAGCTTAATCGGAGCAATTATTTTTGCAGGGGCATCGATCACGGACTTTGTTGATGGCCAGATTGCGCGGCGGAAGCACTTAGTAACAAACTTTGGCAAGTTTGCCGACCCGTTAGCAGATAAGATGCTGGTAATGACCGCGTTTATTATTTTGGTTCAAATGGGAAAAGTTCCGGCATGGGTTGCCGCAATTATTGTCTGCCGTGAGTTAGCGGTTACCGGATTACGGTTGATCGTTGTTGAAAATAATGGTGAAGTAATGGCTGCAAAGATGCCAGGGAAAATTAAGACAGCATCGCAGATGTTTTCAATTATTTTTCTCTTTTTAAACAACGTTTTCTTTGCAAATATTCACTTCCCAATCGGACAAGTTCTTTTATACATTTGCTTGTTCTTTACGATCTATTCAGGGATCGAATATTTCTACAATGCACGGCACGTATTTGCTGATTCATTCGGAAAAGATAAAGAATAATTTGAAAAATAAAGGTGGAGAGGCTAGGGAATTTTCTAGCCTCTGTTTTGTCTAAAAATAACTTTAATTTCGTATCTATTAAGTGAGGAGGATTTATATGGGGTCAGATGTGCATCAAACGGATCAATCAAAATTGATTCAAACCGTGATGGAAAAGTTAACTGCTCAAAACCAGACGATTGCATTTGCAACTGATTTTTTAACAAATTTTGCGACGGATTTGATCGACCGGGAAGCAAGTTTTGCAGGATTATTTGTTGCGCCCACCGATGACGCGAAGAATGCGATGTTTGATATCCCATATCAAATTTTAAATGCGAATGGATCGCAAAGCGAAAAAACAACGATTTGGATGGCCCGACAAGCGAAAGCGGTCCTGCGCACAGACTATGCGATCGCGGTTACCCGGAATTCAGTGCAACATACTATTTGGGTCGCAATCGTTGACCATGAGGGGCATGAACGGTCATGTTCGATTCCGTTTTATCGAACACAAAATGTCGAAGATAAGGTATTTAATAAGGCATTTGAATTTGTTCAGCAAAGTTTTGAAAAATAAATCAAACGTTTGTTCGCATCTTTGACTAATCTTTGGTATAATAAATTCGACGAGAAATGATACAGGAGGAAAAGGCGTGGCTAATAACGATAGACAAGCAGCATTGGATAATGCGTTAAAGAAAATTGAAAAAAACTTTGGGAAAGGTTCCATTATGCGGATGGGCGAGAAGGCCGATACCCAAATTTCAACGGTTCCAACGGGTTCACTTGCCCTTGATGAAGCTCTTGGAGTCGGCGGATATCCGCGAGGCCGGATCGTTGAAATTTATGGACCTGAAAGTTCAGGGAAAACAACGGTTGCATTGCACGCCGTTGCTGAAGTTCAGAAAAACGGAGGCACAGCTGCATACATTGATGCTGAAAACGCCCTTGACCCGGCATATGCTTCTGCATTAGGGGTTAATATTGATGATTTATTGCTTTCACAACCTGATACGGGTGAAGAAGGGTTGGAAATTGCCGATGCTTTGGTTTCATCTGGCGCAATTGATATCGTTGTTGTCGACTCCGTTGCTGCCTTAGTTCCGCGTGCTGAAATTGAAGGCGAAATGGGCGATGCCCACGTTGGTTTGCAAGCCCGGTTAATGTCACAAGCATTGCGGAAACTTTCAGGAACAATCAATAAGACCAAAACAATCGCGTTATTTATCAACCAGATTCGTGAAAAGGTTGGCGTAATGTTTGGTAACCCAGAAACAACTCCTGGTGGCCGGGCATTGAAATTCTATTCAACGATTCGGTTAGATGTTCGGCGGGCTGAACAAATCAAAGACGGTTCCGATGTAATTGGTAACCGGGTTCGAATTAAAGTTGTGAAGAATAAGGTTGCTCCGCCATTTAAACAAGCTGAAGTTGATATTATGTATGGCGAAGGAATCTCGAAGACCGGTGAATTGCTTGATATGGCGGTTGAAAAGGACATTATCAAGAAGAGCGGCTCATGGTTCTCATATGGTGAAGACCGAATCGGCCAGGGACGTGAAAACGTTAAACGGTATTTGAAGGAACATCCTGAAATGATGAAGGAAGTTACCTTGAAAGTCCGGAAAGCATACGGGATTGCAACTGAAGAGGAACAAAAGCAACTTGATCTAAAACTTGATGATCAAGCAAAGGAACCTGAAAAGGATTCAAAGAAGAAATAAGATTGCTGAAAGAGACTGGGACTGAAATGTCACAGTCTCTTATTATATATTTTTTATTATTTCTAAAAATGCCGACTATTTATGTTGACATTTTTCGGGCGCAACAACTAAAATAAATACGTATGTGTAATAAATATATTTAATTTAAAAAATTAAAAATGCGGTTTAAAAGCCGCATTTTTGAGACGATGCGGAGGTATTAACTATGATGGAGATCATTGTAATCCTCGCCGTCGCTGTTTTGACTTTGATTATTGGTTTTATCTTGGGAGATAAACGTCGAATCAAGCTTTATGAAACCAGTTTGAACGAGGCTAGCCGAACAGCAGAAGGAATTGTAAAGCATGCCCGTAAAGAAGCGGCTGCAAAGAAAAAGGAAGCAATTCTGGAAGCAAAAGAAGAAAGCCATCGTTACCGTTCTGAAGTTGAAAAAGAACTTCGTGAACGGCGCAATGAAGTTCAAAAGCAAGAGAATCGAATGATTCAACGTGAAGAAAACCTTGACCGGAAGGATTCTTTACTTGAAAAACGCGAACAATCTCTTGATAAGAAAGAGGATCAGTTAAATGCTGATCAACAAAAAATTGATCATCAACGTCAAAAAGTAACAGAACTTGTTCAACAACAACACGATAAGTTAGAAGAAGTTGCTTCATTAACGACCGAACAAGCAAAAGACCAAATCATGAAGGAAACCAAGGCAAGTTTGACTTATGAGCTTGGTCAGATGATTAAGGAAAGCGAAGATGAAGCAAAAGCTCGCGCTGAACAAACAGCTAAAGATTTAATCGCTCAGGCAATCGAGCGCAGTGCGGCTGATACGGTTTCTGAATCAACGGTATCAGTTGTAACATTACCTAATAATGACATGAAAGGGCGGATCATCGGTAAGGAAGGTCGGAATGTCCGGACGTTTGAAACGTTGACCGGAATTGACCTGATTATTGATGATACTCCAGATACAGTTTTATTGAGCGGATTTGATCCTGTTCGAAGAGAAATCGCTAAAATCGCGCTTGAAAAATTGATTCAGGATGGACGAATTCATCCCGCTCGAATCGAAGAAATGGTTGATAAGGCTACCCGTGAGATGGATACTAAAATTCGTGAGATCGGGGAAGAAACGATCTTTGATTTGGGCTTGAATTCAATGCACCCTGATTTGATCAAGACGGTTGGTCGGTTAAATTACCGGACAAGTTATGGCCAGAATGTATTGACCCACTCAATTGAAGTTGCCAAGATAGCTGGAGTTTTAGCTGCTGAATTAGGAGAAGATGTTACATTAGCGAAACGCGCAGGATTATTACACGATATTGGGAAAGCTGTTGATCATGAGATCGACGGTTCACACGTTGAAATTGGGGTTGAATTGGCGAAGAAATATCACGAAAATGATGTGGTTGTAAATACGATTGCATCGCACCACGGTGATGTTGAACCGAAGTCAGTAATTGCAGTTTTAGTTGCTGCTGCAGACTCGATTTCAGCTGCTCGCCCAGGAGCACGGAGCGAATCATTAGAAAATTACCTTCACCGGTTAGAGAAACTTGAAAGTATTTCAAATGAATTTGACGGTGTAAGTAAGAGTTATGCAATTCAAGCGGGACGTGAAGTTCGCGTAATTGTTAAACCGGAAAAGATCAATGATTTGCAAGCAACAGTATTGGCACGTGACATTAAAGATAAAATCGAAAATGAACTTGAATATCCGGGACACATCAAAGTTACGGTTATCCGGGAAACGCGTGCGACAGAATATGCAAGATAAAAAGAGGTTGGATTTTTTCCGACCTTTTTTATTATCGAATTTAAAACCGTTGATAATTGAAAAATGTTAAAATAAGAAAAGCAAACCATAAGGAAGGAATGAGAAGCGTGGCCCAAAAAATCAAGCCAACCCCGATGATGGAACAGTACCTGGCAATCAAAAAGCAATATCCGGATGCTTTTTTGTTTTACCGCTTAGGCGACTTTTATGAAATGTTTTATGATGATGCAGTTAAGGGATCGCAGTTGCTTGAACTGACCCTGACTCAACGCAATCATAGTTCAAAAAATCCCGTTCCGATGTGTGGTGTTCCGCACCATGCCGTTCAAAACTATATCGATATTTTGGTTGATAAAGGCTATAAGGTCGCCATTTGTGAACAAATGGAAGATCCCAAGCAGGCCAAAGGAATGGTTAAACGGGAAGTTATTCAGTTGGTTACGCCGGGGACGTTAATGGATGAATCCGCCGGTGATGCGAAGGAAAATAACTATTTAACTGCTCTTCATCAAGACCAGACCGGCAAGATGGGTTTTGCATACGCGGATCTTTCGACTGGCGAATTAAAGGTTACGGAATTGCAATCGACAGATGCATTGGTCAACGAATTAACCAGTTTGCGAACAAAGGAAATTGTGGTTGATGATTCGGTTGACCAGAATATTTTAGATGTTATTCAGAAATTAAAAATTTTAATTTCAACTCAAAATTCATATGAGGAAAAGGCAGAATTTTCATATGCGGTGCAGGATTTAACATCGGACCTTGAAGTTCAGGTTGTTAAACACTTACTTATGTACTTGAATGTGACCCAAAAACGGGCCCTTGCGCATCTTCAACGGGCAATTCACTATGAACCGTCGGCATATTTGAAACTGGATCGGTTTGCCAAACGGAATTTGGAACTTCTGCAAAACTCGCGGACCGGGAAAAAATCCGGAACATTGCTTTGGATTCTGGATGCAACCAAAACGGCGATGGGGGGCCGGTTGTTAAAACAATGGCTATCGCGCCCGTTGTTGTCAAAGGATGAAATTGAACAACGTCAAGGAATCGTTCAAAACTTGATGGACAATTTCTTTGAACGGAATAATTTACAAGATGAATTAACAAACGTTTATGATTTGGAACGGTTAGCCGGGAAGATTGCATTTGGCAGTGCGAACGGCCGGGACTTGATTCAATTAAAAACTTCATTATCCCACGTTCCTCAAATCCGGTATCTGCTTTCACAATTAAATACGGATGGAATTTATAATGATTTGCTTGCTGAACTTGATCCGGTTGGAGAAGTGGCTGATTTGATCGAGCAGGCAATTGTTGATGATCCGCCAATTTCAGTGACGGATGGAAATTTGATCCGTGAAGGCTATAACGATGAGCTTGATCAGTACGTTGATGCGATGAAAAACGGGAAGCAATGGCTTGCTGATCTTGAAGAGCAAGAACGTGAAAAAACCGGAATTCATAACTTAAAGATTGGATTTAACAAGGTTTTCGGGTACTACATTGAGGTTTCAAAGGGAAATGCTAATAAAGTTCCTCAAGATCGTTATCAACGCAAGCAGACCCTTGTTAACGCCGAACGATTTATTACGCCTGAATTAAAGGAAAAAGAATCATTGATCCTTGGTTCAGAAAGTAAAGCATATGATTTACAATACAAACTCTTTGTCGATGTTCGGGAGCAAATCAAAGACCAGATCAAACGAATTCAAAAACTTGCCCACGCCTTAGCTAAATTGGACGTGTTGCAAGGGTTTGCGGTTGTGAGCGAAAATCATCAATTTGTAAAACCAGAATTAACAACGCAAGGCCATTCGCTTGAAATCAAGGACGGATGGCACCCGGTCGTTGAAGAAGTTATGGGACGTCAAAGCTACGTTCCAAATGACATTAAAATGGATGATGACCAAACGATTTTATTGATTACCGGACCAAACATGTCAGGAAAAAGTACCTATATGCGGCAACTGGCATTAACGGTTATTATGGCGCAAATCGGGTGCTTTGTTCCGGCAACGCAGGCGCGGATGCCGATTTTTGACCAGATTTTTACCCGGATCGGGGCTGCTGATGATTTAATTTCCGGAGAATCAACGTTTATGGTGGAAATGAAAGAAGCGAATGAAGCGCTTGAAAATGCAAGTGAGAACAGTCTGATCCTTTTTGATGAAATCGGTCGCGGAACCGCAACGTATGATGGAATGGCCCTTGCGCAAGCAATTATTGAATTTATCCATGACCATGTCCATGCGAAGACGTTGTTTTCAACGCACTATCATGAATTAACGGCCCTTGATAAGAAATTGAAACACCTCACGAATATCCACGTTGGAGCAGTTGAAAAGAACGGCGAGTTGATTTTCTTGCATAAAATGCAACCTGGACCGGCTGACAAGTCGTACGGGATTCATGTTGCTAAACTGGCAGGCATGCCGGATTCACTGTTGCAGCGGGCAGACGTGATTTTGAAACGGTTGGAAAATGATTCAAAGAAGGTTACGCATCATGAGGCTGATGAAGAACCTCAGGTAATACCGACAACCAAAGAGGACGAATCATCAGCAAGCCAAGTTGACGAACAGCTTTCACTTTTCCAACCAGAAACGGTTAAACTTGATTCGCAGGAAAATGAATTGCTTGAAGATATCAAGACGACGAATTTAATGTCATTAACGCCGTTAGAAGTAATGAACAAGGTTTTTGAGTGGCAGCAACGATTAACAAAGAAAGGTAAGCGAAAATAATGGGAAAAATCCATGAATTGCCGGAAGTTCTTGCTGATCAGATTGCAGCGGGTGAGGTGATCGAACGGCCCGCATCGGTTGTAAAGGAATTGACTGAAAATTCAATTGATGCGCAAAGTACGCGCATTGATATTTTAGTCGAAGATGCCGGTCTGAAGTCGATTCAGGTAATTGATAATGGAATTGGAATTGCAGCCGATGATGTTCAAATTGCCTTTCAGCGGCATGCAACCAGCAAAATTACCAGTCGGGATGATTTGTTCCGCGTCCGCACCCTTGGCTTTCGGGGAGAGGCGCTTCCAAGTATTGCATCAATTGCAGATGTGATTTTAGAAACCATGCCGCAGGATGCCTCAATCGGATCAATGATTCATTTTAAAGGCGGAAAGTTAGTTGCTCAACAACCATACGCTGGGCGGCAAGGAACCCGCATTACCGTCAACCAGTTGTTCTATAACACTCCGGCTCGTTTAAAATATTTAAGTTCGCCGCAAACGGAATTAGCGGCGATCACTGACTGGGTCGACCACCTTGCAATGAGTCACCCGGAAGTGGCATTTTCACTATCAAATAACGGGCGAACGCTGCTTCGAACTTCTGGTAATGGAAATCTGGTTCAGGTGATCAGTGCGATTTACGGGGTAAAAAACGCCCACCAAATGATTGATTTTGCAGGTGAAGACCGTGACTTTCAAGTTAGCGGATTAGTTTCGCTTCCCAAGTTGACCCGGGCGTCGAAAAATTATATCAGTATTTTATTAAATGGCCGGTACATTAAAAATAATCAGCTTTCAAAAGCAATTATTAAAGGATACGGCTCCAAGTTAATGGTTGGTCGCTATCCAATCGCCGTGTTAGCGATTCAACTTGATCCGTTACTGGTAGACGTCAACGTCCATCCAACCAAGCAGGAAGTTCGAATCAGTAAGGAAAATCAACTGGCGGACTTGATCACGACAAGTGTTGCCAATCGAATCGGCCAGCAAAATTTGATTCCAAGTGCAGTCGGCAATTTAAATTCGCATCAACCCAAGGCGAAAAAAGCAGAACAATTTGATATTGGGTTGAATCCGCAAGCCGTTGAACACCAGCATCATGTTGAAAAGCAGCAAGAAGTTTTAGCGGCGCTTTTAGGTGAAAAGCCGTTGCCAACTTCCAAAAATGAAAAGCAATCAGCGGATTCAACGACAGAACCGGCAGCGGATAATGAACCGTTCAACCCGCAAACGATTACTCATCCGGTAATGATTGCGACCCGAAATGACTTGAAGAGTCCGGCGGTTCAGCAATGGGACCAAAAGTATCGCGCGCAGTTGGCAGCCGAACAACCCAATGGTTCATTTGAAATCCATGAAGAACAGGCAATAGAAAAGGTTAGTGAACCGTCACCGCGCCGTTTTCCAGATTTGAAGTATATCGGGCAGTTGCACGGAACCTATTTGCTTGCCGAAGCGGATGATGGGTTTTACCTGCTTGATCAGCATGCTGCGCAGGAACGTGTCAAATATGAGTTTTACCGGGAAGAGATCGGAAATGACAACCCGGCAGAACAAAAAATGCTTGTTCCACTTATTTTAACGTACTCGGTCAGCGATGCGCTGAAGGTTGAACAAAATCGCGAGAAGTTAGCGCAATTGGGAATCAATCTCGAAGATTTTGGACAAAATACCTATATTATCCATGAACATCCAGCGTGGATCCCGGCTGGAAAAGAGGAAGAAACGATTCGGAACTTAATTGAAGAATGTTTAGCTGATCCGCAATTGACAGTTGCTAAATTTCGCGAGGCAACCGCGATCATGATTAGTTGCAAGCAATCGATCAAAGCAAACCACCACTTGGAACGGCAACAGGCAGTTTCGCTGTTACAGCAGTTAAAGGAATGTGAAAATCCATTTAACTGTCCGCACGGGCGGCCAACGGTGGTTAAATTCAGTAATCAAGATTTGGAACGGATGTTTAAACGGATCCAAGATTCACACCGTTCATTACGGGAAACAAAAAACGCAGGAGATTAACATGTACGAATATTTAATTGGAAAAATTACGGCTATCAATCCGCATTACATTGTGGTTGAGGTCAACGGAATCGGTTATCAGTTACAGGTGGCTAACCCATTCCGGTACGAAGAAAATACCACGCAAAAGGTATATGTCTATCAAGCAGTCCGGGAAAATGACGTGACGTTATATGGTTTTTACGACCTTGCTGAAAAGCAACTGTTCTTAAAGTTGATTAGCGTTTCCGGAATCGGACCGAAAAGTGCGCTTGCGATTTTGGCAACGAATGATCAGGGCGGCTTTGTTGCGGCAATCAATGCGGATGACGAAGCCTATCTGACAAAGTTTCCAAGTATCGGAAAGAAGACGGCCAAGCAAATTATCCTTGATTTGAAGGGTAAAATGGATGACATTGAAACGCCGACACCAATGGTTGACCAACAAAATCTGGCCCTTGATTTTGATGATGAACAACCATACCTCAAAGAGGCGCTTGAAGCAATGTTGAGCCTTGGTTATACTAAAACGGAAGTTAAAAAAGTCAGCCAAAAACTTAAAGATTTTCAGGCAGACTCAACGGATGCCTATTTGAGTGCCGCATTGAAATTGGTTTTAAAGAAATAACTGATTGATTGAATTATGAATAGAAAGGAGCAGACCGATGGCAGACGATAACCGGATTGTTTCGGGAGAAGCGCTTGATGCGAATGACGAATTTGGGCAGTTAAGTTTACGGCCGCAATTTTTAAATCAATATATCGGGCAAACGAAGATCAAAGATGAGATTGCGGTCTATATTCAGGCGGCTAAGCAACGGGAAGAGTCCCTTGACCATGTTTTGTTGTACGGCCCGCCAGGCTTAGGGAAAACAACGCTGGCAACGGTAATTGCCAATGAGTTGCAGGTCAATATTAAAACAACCACGGGGCCGGCGATTGAAAAGCCGGGGGATCTGGTTGCGATTTTAAATGAACTTGAACCGGGCGATGTTTTATTCATCGATGAAATTCACCGGTTGCCGAAAAATGTTGAAGAAATTTTGTATTCGGCAATGGAAGATTTTTACATCGACATCATTGTGGGCCAGGATACGACGGCACATCCCGTCCACTTCCCGTTACCGCCATTTACATTGATTGGCGCAACCACCCGAGCAGGAATGCTTTCAGCACCGTTGCGGGCCCGGTTCGGAATTCTTGGGCATATGAGCTACTATACGGAAGCGGAATTGACGGCGATCGTTAAACGCTCCGCTGAAGTTTTTGATACGCAGATCGATGACCAGGGAGCCCATGAAATTGCCCGGCGTTCGCGGGGAACCCCCCGAATTGCGAACCGCTTATTAAAACGGGTGCGGGACTTTTCACAAGTTTCGCAAAAGGAAACGATTGATAAGGAAATCGTTGATTATGCGCTTAAACTGTTACGGGTCGATGAAAAGGGTTTGGATGACAACGACCGCAAACTTTTGCGGACAATGATTTTGCTTTATAACGGCGGCCCGGTCGGTTTATCGACGATTGCCGCCAATGTTGGTGAGGAAACGGACACGATTGAAGATGTGATCGAACCGTATTTGCTTCAAATCGGCTTTATAAAGCGGACGCCGCGTGGTAGAGTGGTAACAGACGCTGCTTATCAGCATTTAGGATTAGCACGCACAGAAAAATAGGAAAGGTGAAATTTAAAATGACAGATAAACCATTAAAGACAGAAGATTTTGATTATGATTTACCCCATGAATTAATTGCCCAAACTCCATTAAAGGAACGGGACGAAGCCCGGATGCTGGTTTTGAATGCCAAGACCGGCGAATACAAGGATGATTATTTCTATGATATTATCGACTACTTAAATCCAGGCGATGCGGTTGTTATGAACGATTCGCGGGTAATGCCTGCTCGAATCTACGGGGTTAAGCCAGACACTGGCGGTCACCTTGAAGTCTTGCTATTAAACAATACCGAAGGCGATAACTGGGAAACGTTGGTTAAACCTGCACGGCGGGCAAAAGTCGGGACGAAGATCGTTTTTGGAAACGGTGAATTGACGGCCACGGTTACCAAAGAACTTGAACACGGCGGCCGGATGATCAAATTTGAGTATGACGGAATTTTCATGGAAATTCTTGATAAGTTAGGTGAAATGCCGCTTCCACCATACATTAAGGAAAAACTTGACGATCCTGAAATGTACCAAACAGTTTACTCAAGGGAAATCGGTTCAGCAGCTGCGCCAACGGCCGGTTTCCACTGGACAAAGGAACTGTTGAAAAAGGTTGAAGAAAAGGGAGTTAAGTTAGTTTACTTAACGTTACACGTCGGATTGGGAACGTTCCGGCCAGTTAACGAAGAAAACATTGACGATCATAAAATGCACAGCGAATTTTACAGCATGTCGCAAGAAGCAGCGGACACATTGAATGAAGTCCGCAAAAATGGCGGTCGGATCGTTGCGACCGGAACAACTTCAATTCGGACATTGGAAACGATCGGAACCAAATTTAACGGTGAATTAAAGGCTGATAGCGGCTGGACAGATATCTTTATCAAACCAGGTTACAAGTGGCAAGTTGTGGATGCTTTTATTACAAACTTCCACTTGCCGAAATCAACATTGGTAATGTTGGTTGCTGCCTTTACCGGCCGGGAAAACATTTTGAATGCATACAAGCATGCCGTTCAAGAAAAATACCGCTTCTTCAGCTTCGGCGATGCGATGTTTATTCACAAATAATTAGGAGGATCTATGAGCGAACCAGCAATCAAATACCGGTTAATCAAAAAAGAAAAACATACTGGCGCACGGCTTGGTGAGATCATTACGCCGCACGGAACCTTTCCAACCCCGATTTTTATGCCGGTTGGGACCCAAGCAACGGTTAAAGCGATGTCACCGGAAGAACTGGACGAATTAGGTGCCGACATTATTTTGTCAAATACCTATCACTTATGGTTGCGGCCCGGTGAAGACCTTGTCCGGGAAGCAGGCGGCTTGCACAAATTTATGAATTGGCACAAGGGAATCTTAACGGATTCAGGCGGTTTTCAAGTCTTTTCATTGGCTGAATTACGAAATATTACTGAAGAAGGGGTTCATTTCAAGAACCACCTGAATGGTCACCAAATGTTTCTTTCACCTGAAAAGGCGATTCACATTGAAAACGCGCTGGGTGCCGATATCATGATGAGCTTTGATGAATGTCCACCATTTTTTGAAAGTTACGACTACATCAAAAAATCCGTTGAACGGACCAGTCGGTGGGCTGAAAGAGGATTAAAGGCACACCAAAATCCGGAGACCCAAGCTTTGTTCGGAATCGTTCAAGGCGGCGGTCATAAAGATTTACGGCAACAAAGCGCCCGAGATCTGGTCGCAATGGATTTTCCGGGATACTCGATCGGCGGCTTGTCGGTTGGCGAATCGAAGGCGGAAATGAACCACGTTCTGGACTTTACGACACCGTTATTGCCGGAAAATAAACCGCGGTACTTAATGGGCGTTGGCTCACCGGACGCGTTGATCGATGGCGTTATTCGCGGAGTGGACATGTTTGACTGCGTTTTGCCGACCCGGATCGCGCGGAATGGAACATGTATGACCTCCCATGGTCGTTTAGTCGTTAAAAATGCCCAGTATGAGCACGATTTTGGCCCAATCGATGACCAGTGCGACTGTTATGCATGCCGGAATTATACGCGGGCCTATGTCCGGCATTTGTTAAAAGTCAATGAAACGATGGGAATTCGCTTAACAAGTTACCACAACCTGTACTTCTTGACGCACTTGATGCAAAAGATCCGACAGGCGATTTTAGATGATAACTTGCTTGAATTCCGGGAAGATTTCTTTGACCAATACGGATTAAATGTTAAAAATCCTAAGAATTTCTAGGATTTTGTTCGATTTTGCTAGTAACTAAGCAATTTTTTTGATACAGTGTTACCTGTAACGATAATTTAAGGAGTGACAAAGATGAAAGGCGGAGGACTTTACTCAATTATCATGATCGTCGTCTTATTCGGATTGATGTACTTCATGATGATTCGTCCACAAAAGAAGCAACAGCAACAATGGCAAAACATGATCAACAACTTGAAGAAGGGTGATCATGTTATTACACGCGGCGGCTTGCACGGTGTGATCGACAGCATCGACAAGGCTAACAAGACCGTAACGCTTGATTGCGATGGCATTTTCTTGACATTCAGTTTGAACGCAATTGGAAACGTTCAAAGTGCACCGGCTGCACAACAAGCCCAACCAGCTGCCAAGGAAGAAAAAGCAGCTGAACCTGCTAAAGAAGAAAAGGCAGATTCACAAGCTGAAGATAAAGAAACAAAATAATTATTAAAAAAAAGGTTGGATGAAAATCCAGCCTTTTTGATTGGAGGAATAGGTATGCAATTTACCAAGAAAGGAACCGTTTTAGAAACTAATGGAACGCCACTTCAAGTTGGCGACCAGCTTCCAGTATTTCAAGTTCAAAATCGAGCAGGGCAAACAGTGACTGAAGATGAGCTGATCAACCGGATGACGTTCATCAGCGTTGTTCCCAATATTAATACTCCGGTATGCAGCTTATCAACGCGAAAGTTTAATGATGAAGTTGGCAATTACCAAAACATCGATTTTTACACAATTTCAACGAATTCAACTGATGAGCAGCAAAAGTGGTGTGCGTTATCGGATGTCAGTCAAATGCAGATGTTATCAGATCGTGAGCATGATTTTGGCGAAAAGATGGGACTATGGATCAAAGATGCTGGAATTGATGCCCGCAGTGTTTGGGTCGTTGATTCAGATGGAAAAGTTATTTATCGCGAATTGGTTGAAGAATTAAGTCATGAACCAAATTATGATCAAGTTTTGGAATTCCTCAAAAACCAGCAAAATTAATTTGATTTTCAAAAGAAATTTACATTTTTAAAAATTAGTTTATGATTACTCAATGATAAGAAAATATACCAGCAAAAATTTAAAAGGTAAAAGATCAATTAGTAATCAGGACGCTTTTGAACCGGATACTTTGAACTATCAAAGTATCCGGTCCTTTTTGTTAAGAAAGTTAAATAAATTAATGAATTTGTTTATTGGGCCACTTTCCTTTGCTTGACAGTGCTTTTTTTATGAAGTATGGTTTGTACATCGAATATTTTGATATTCGAAATAAATCAAGGGGTGATTTTATGAAAGTCATGGATGCTCAAGAAATCATGCAGATCATTCCAAACCGGTTTCCGATTTGCTATGTTGACTACGTTGATGAACTTGAGCCGGGGAAGCGGATCGCTGCAACGAAAAACGTGACGATCAATGAATCTTATTTTCGCGGTCATTTTCCTGGGAATCCAGTGATGCCGGGAGTTTTAATTATCGAAACGATGGCGCAGATTGCATCGATCCTGATTTTAAAATCAAAGGAATTTCGGAATAAAACGGCATACCTTGGTGGAGTCCAAAAGGCGAAATTCAAACGGATGGTTCGCCCAGGAGATGTGTTGAAAATTGAAGTCGAAATTACAAAGCAACGGGGCAACATCGGAATCGTGAATGCGAAAGCCCGGGTTGACGGTAAAGTTGCGTGTTCGGCAGAATTAATGTTTATTGTTTCTTTAAAGGATGAACAGCAAGCAAAATAGCGGAATGCCTTATTTTTTGATATTATTTTGATAGACAAAATATTTGAATAGCAAACGATAAGGTGAGAATAGAATGAATGAGCGAGAAAAATACATCGATGAAGCGATGAAAAGAGTTTATGCCGATATTGTGTGGATCGAAGAAAATGAACTTCGCAAAAGCAGTTTCAATGATTTAAGCATTAAGGAAATTCACGCGATTATCGCGATCACAATGTATGATCATCAAACAGCGTCGGAAGTTGCCCGAAAGTTGCATTTAACCCCGGGAACCTTAACAACGACGGTTGACCGGCTGGTAAAGAAAGGATACGTTCGGCGGATCCGGGGCGAAGACGATCGGCGAATCATTCGGTTAGGGTTAACCAAAAAAGGGCGGTTGGTTTACCGCGCGCATGATGCCTTTCACCGGCAAATGGTTCGCAGTTTCTTGAAGGATCTTGACCCGGAGGAAGTTAAAACGATTGAAAAAGCGATTCGCAATTTAGAGGCATTTTTGGAGGCTCACTCTGATTAACGGGAAGGGCTGAATTGTGAAAAAGGTAAAAATTAATCAAATTGCTGGATATGCACCAGCATACACGGTTTCAAATGATGATCTAAGTCAGATCATGGATACATCTGACGAATGGATCAGCACGCGGACCGGAATCAGGAAACGCAGAATAAGTTTAAATGAAAATACATCGGTTTTATGTACCAAAGTGGCACAGCAGCTGATTGATAAAGCTCAAATTTCAGTTGATGAAATTGGCTTGATCATTGTTGCGACAATGTCACCGGATGCATGCACGCCATCAACGGCCGCATTAGTCCAGGGACAGATCAAAGCCCCGAATGCAGTGGCATTTGATATTTCAGCAGCGTGTTCGGGATTCATCTACGGCATGGAAATTGCCCAAAAGATGATGCGGATGAGCGATTTTAAGTATGCAATCGTCATTGGCGGTGAAGTCCTTTCAAAGGAAGTTGATTGGACGGACCGGACATCTGCCGTGCTTTTCGGTGATGGAGCTGCCGGGGCTTTGCTTGAAGCCAATGACAATGTTGAAGCTTTTGCGGGCACCGATTTGAAAACATTTGGCGATCTTGGTGATCAGTTAGTTGCCGGCGAAACCAATCCAATTGGCGGATTTCCGCCTGCTAAATTTACGACTTTCCATCCGTTTAAGATGGACGGCCGGGCGGTTTATAAATTTGCAACAACGGAAGTTCCGAATTCAATTGAGCGGGTATGTGATCACAATCACGTTTCACTTGATGACGTTGATTACTTTATCCTGCACCAGGCAAATATCCGAATCATTAAATCGATTGCCAAAAAACTAAACCAACCGCTCACGAAGTTTCCGAATAACATGGAACGTTATGGAAACACCTCGGCGGCAAGCGTTCCGCTTCTCTTAGCGGAGATGAATGAGAATGGAGAATTACATGCTGGACAAACGATTGTGTTGTCTGGTTTCGGTGGCGGCCTGACAATTGGCAGCCAAATTATAAAGTTATAACAAGGGAGAAATAAACAATGACAGAAGAACAAATTTTTGAAAAAGTACGTGAAATTGCAGCCGATCAATTAGAAGTTGATCAAGATGATATTAAATTGACATCCAACATCAAGGATGATCTGGATGCCGACAGTTTAGATTTCTTTGAAATCATGAACGAACTAGAAGACGCATTTGATATCAAATTAGAATCAGATGAAGATGTTGAAACGATCGATGACGTTGTTAAGTACGTTAAGAAACAACTTGATAATAAATAGGAAATTCAAATGACACTTCAATGGGGAATTTTATTTAGCGGTCAAGGCGCGCAAAAAACGGGGATGGGCCTTGATTGCTACGAGCAAAGTAATGTGTTTCGGCAGGTAATTGATGCTAGCAGTCAGGAATTGCAAATGGATCTGCTAAAGGTGTTGCGAAACGAAAACGGGGAACTTGACCTTACGCGCAACGTTCAGCCAGCATTGGTTGCGGTCAGCCTTGGTTTTTATGCGATGTTGCAGCATGATCTGCCGCAACTTGATATTCGCGTCAGTGTTGGCTTATCACTTGGTGAATATTCAGCGTTGATCGCCAGTGGAAAGCTACCTTTTCAAGTTGGAATGCGGATTTTGAAAGCCCGGGCACTTGCAATGGAACGGGACAGTCAAGCCGCTGAAGGAAAAATGTATGCAATCGTTGATCCACAAGATGTTGTTCAAATTTTAACGATTTGTCAGCAATATTGTTCACCGGATCAAGTCGTCCAGATTGCAAATTACAACTCGCCGCATCAAATTGTGATTGGCGGTAACGCAGCGGCGACCCGCCAAGTTGCCAAGACGATTCAGGAGCAGCAGTTGGCAGCCAAGGTGATTGAACTCCGGGTCGAAGGTGCGTTTCACACGCCGTTGTATACTGGCACCCATCATGAATTAGCACGGGTGATTCATGCAGATGATTTTGTTGCCAATTCGAAATGTGTGTTAAGTAATACGACGGGAAAGAACTTTGAGCCGGACTCAATTGCAAAAACGTTGGTTGATCAAGTTGTGCGGCCGACGCACTTTGGTGATTGCTTGCAGCGGATGATCGATGAAGATCAAGTCAATGCAACCCTTGAAATCGGGGCGGGCAAGGCTTTAACGTCATTTGCGCGTCAAGTTGATCCGCAACTGCAGCGGGAACGCATCACGAATTACCGAGACTATCAACGATTTATTGAGAAAGCGGGAGAAAAGGAATGGATCTAACGGGGAAGAATGTTTTAGTAACTGGTTCATCACGTGGACTGGGAGCTGCCATTGCAACTAAATTTGCTGAAAATGGCGCAAACGTAATTTTAAATGCCCGGCATGAACCGTCAGAGTTGATTCAACAAATTAAGGCTCTTGGCGTTCAGGTGTGGTTTATTCAAGCGGATATTTCAAATCCGCGTGACATTGAAGAAATGGTTCGGCAACTTGATGAGCAGCAAATCAGCGTTGATATTTTAGTCAATAATGCCGGGATCAACCGGGATAAACTGATGATCGGCATGCGGGAAAAGGATTTCGATGACGTTGTGAATACCAACTTGATCGGAACATATCGGGTAACGCAACCGCTTTTTAAGCGGATGCTGAAACGGCGTTCGGGCGTCATCATCAACATGGCAAGTGTTGTTGGCGAACACGGAAATATCGGGCAGGCCAACTATGCGGCAAGTAAAGCTGGAGTGATCGGCTTTACAAAGGCGGTCGCTCAGGAAGGTGCATTACGGGGAGTGCGGTGTAATGCAATCGCTCCGGGAATGATCGCCAGTTCAATGACCGCCGCAATTGATGAAAAACGGCAAAAAGAAATTAAGGAACGAATTCCGCTTAAACGGTTAGGAACAGCAGAAGAAGTTGCGCAAACGGCACTTTTCCTTGCTCAAAATGATTATTTGACCGGTGAAGTAATTAACGTTGACGGCGGAATGGCAATGTAAGGGAGAAAAAGATGACAAGAGTTGTGATTACTGGAATGGGGGCAATTACCCCTTTAGGAAATGACGTTCAAACGTTTACTGCGAACGCGTATGCCGGTAAAGTTGGAATTGGCCCGATTACCAAATTTGATGCTGAAGAAACGGGCATTACGGTTGCCGGCGAAGTTAAAGATTTTGATCCGGCTGAAAAGATTGGTAAGAAGGCCGCCAAGCGAATGGATCTGTTTTCACAATATGCGGTTGCTTCGGCAGTTGAAGCCGTTGAACAAGCCGGCTTAACGGAAGAAAATACTCGCAGCGAGGATCTGGGCGTAATTTATGGTTCCGGAATCGGCGGCTTAACAACCATTCAGGAACAAATCATTAAAATGCATGAAAAGGGGCCGCAACGCGTTTCACCAATGTTTGTCCCGACGGCCATTGCGAACATGGCCGCCGGGAACATTGCGATTCGGTTCCATGCGCAAAACATTTGTACGGCAATTGTTACTGCCTGTGCAACTGGGACGAATTCAATTGGGGAAGCCTACCGGCAAATCAAAGAAGGCCGCGCCCAGGCAATGATTTGCGGCGGTTCCGAAGCATCGGTCAATGAGATCGGAATTGCTGGATTTGCTGCATTAAATGCGCTATCAAAGGAAAAGGATCCGGCAAAGGCTTCAATTCCGTTTGATAAAAAGCGTTCAGGATTTGTTTTAGGTGAAGGCGCGGGAACGCTGGTGCTTGAAAGCCTTGAACATGCTCAAAGTCACGGAGCAAAAATTTTAGGCGAAGTTGTCGGCTATGGCAGTAACTGTGATGCCTATCACATTACGGCGCCGGACCCAACCGGCCAACCAGCGGTCTGGGCAATGCAGGAAGCAATCGTTGAAGCGGGAATTACCGCTGACCAGGTTGGATACATTAATGCCCACGGAACATCGACGCATGCAAATGATGCCAGCGAATCGCTTGCTATTCGCAAGGTGTTTGGCGAAAATAGTAACGTGCAAGTCAGCAGTTCAAAGTCAATGACCGGACACCTTTTGGGGGCAGCCGGCGCCATTGAAGCAGTGTTGACGGTCGATGCACTCCAACGTCAAGTTTTGCCGCCGAATGTTGGTTTGACGGAACAGGACGAAGAGTGCGATATTAATGTAGTTAAAACCGCAACCCCGGATCCAACGTTAGAATATGCAATCAGCAATTCGCTTGGATTTGGTGGGCACAATGCGGTCCTTGCATTCAAAAGATGGAGTGAATGAGATTGAATTTTGATGAAATAAATAAAATTATTGATAAATTTAATCAATCCTCAGTAAGAGAATTGGAAATTAATGATGGCGAATTTCACCTTCATTTGAGTAAAAATGAAAGTTCACCGGAAACACCGCAACCGGTTCGTTCAAGTGAACCTGCAGTGAAGGTTGAAGATTCTTCGAAGAATTCTGTTGCGGGCTCAAATCAAATTGTTGCGCCAATGGTCGGCACGGTTTACTTGCAATCGGAACCGGGAGCAAAGCCATACGTTGAACCAGGGAAAATGGTGCATGCCGGCGATGTTGTTTGCGTGATCGAAGCAATGAAGATGCTGACGGAAGTTAAAAGCAACGTTACTGGTCAGGTGAAAAATATTTTGGTTGAAAATGAAGATTTGGTCGAATATGACCAACCATTATTTGAAATCGAGGAAAAGTAAATGGAATTGGATGTTACGGAAATTCAAAAAATTATTCCGCACCGCTATCCAATGCTGCTGATCGATAAGGTAACCGACCTTGAACCGGGGAAGAAAGCCGTTGCAATCCATAACGTAACGGCCCATGAAGAAATCTTCAACGGTCATTTTCCAGGAAATCCGGTAATGCCGGGAGTCCTGATTGTTGAAGCTCTTGCCCAAACCGGCGCGGTTGCCTTATTGTCAATGCCGGACTTTAAAGGAAAAACGGCGTACTTTGGCGGAATCAAAAAAGCCCGGTTCCATCAAATGGTTCGCCCAGGCGATTCGTTGCGGTTGGAAGTTGAATTGACGAAATTGCGGGAACATATTGGAAGCGGAAAAGGAATTGCGTATGTCGGCGACAAAAAAGCATGCACAGCTGAACTGACATTTATGATTGGAGAGTAGCTGATGTTTAAGAAAGTTTTAGTTGCAAATCGTGGTGAAATTGCGGTGCGCGTCATTCGAACATTAAAGGAAATGGGAATCAAGACGGTTGCAGTGTATTCGACGGCTGACCGCGAAAGTCTCCATGTTCAGATTGCTGATGAAGCTGTCTGCATTGGCGGCCCGCAACTTAAGGACTCTTATTTGAATATGAAATCGATCCTGGCGGCTGCAATCGGAACCGGGGCGGAAGCAATTCATCCCGGATTCGGTTTTTTGTCAGAAAACAGTGAATTTGTGCGGTTATGTGAAGAATGCCACGTGAAATTTATTGGTCCGCGGTCGGAAATGATTGAATTAATGGGTAATAAGGCAAATGCGCGGATGCGGATGATGCAAAGCGACGTTCCGGTAATTCCAGGAAGCAAAGGTTTTATTCAAGATACTGCTGAAGCACTTGAAATTGCGGATCGAGTTGGTTATCCGGTTTTGCTTAAAGCAGCTGCAGGCGGTGGCGGCAAAGGAATCAGGGTGGTTCAAGACCGGCAGGAAATGAAGACGGCGTTTACGCAAGCGAAGCAAGAAGCTCAGCATGCGTTTAATGATGACCGGATGTATCTGGAAAAGGTAATGCAAGATGTTAAGCACCTTGAAATTCAAATTTTTCGGGATCAAGCCGGCCATACCTTGGCATTTCCAGAACGGGATTGTTCAGTTCAACGCAATAAGCAAAAGATGATCGAAGAAAGTCCTTGCCCGATCTTAACGGAAAAAGAACGTCAAGAGTTGCAATCAATTGCAATCAAAGCAACCGATGCGCTTAACTATGTCAATACCGGAACGATCGAATGCTTAATGGATCAAGCTCATCATTTCTACTTTATGGAAATGAATACCCGAATCCAGGTTGAACACACGGTCAGTGAAATGATTACCGGGGTCGATATTGTGCGGGAACAGGTGCGGATCGCTGCCGGGTTAGAACTTGATATTACGCAAGCTGATCTGACTCCGCATGGGGTATCACTTGAATGCCGGATTAATGCTGAAGATCCGGCCCGTGACTTTCTACCGCAATCGGGGAAGGTTGACTATCTGTACCTTCCAACCGGGAACCTTGGTGTGCGGATTGATACGGAATTGTATCCGCAATGGACGATCTCGCCGTTTTACGATTCAATGGTCGCTAAATTTGTGTCGTGGGGGCCGAACCGGCAAGAGGCAATTGCTAAAATGAAACGTGTTTTAGATGAAGCGGTTATCAAGGGTGTCCAGACGAACATTGAATTTCACCAGGCATTTCTTGAATGTGATGGTCAATTTGCTAAGGGAACGGTAACGACGGATTATCTTGAAAAGCATTTTTTGCCGGAATGGAAGAAAGGTTTAAACCATGAAACTTTACGAAAATAAATCACGAATCAGCGAGCAACATGTGAAAGCTGATCATCAAGCAATGGACCGGGTTCCGGACGGCTTGTGGATCAGGTGTCCAAAGTGTCATCAAGTATTTTTACATGAAAAACTCGGGAAATTTCGGACATGCCCCGAATGCGGTTATGGCTTTCGAACAAGTGCCCGGAAACGGGTTAAATGGCTTGCTGACGATTTCAAAGAAATTTTGACGGATATTGAAGAATCGAATCCAATTGATTTCGAAGGCTTTGATCAAAAGATTGAACAATGCCGTGAAAAAAGCGGAATTGATGAATCAGTCCTGACGGGGATCGCTGAAATTGAGCATGAAAAATGTGCGCTTGCCATCATGGATCCAGATTTTATCATGGGTTCATTAGGAAGCGTCACGGGTGAAAAGCTGACCCGGTTATTTGAAATGGCGACGCAAAAACGGTTGCCGGTTGTTTTATTTGCCCTTTCTGGCGGAGCCCGGATGCAAGAAGGAATCTACTCATTGATGCAAATGCAAAAGGTTACCCAAGCGGTAATGGAACATTCAAGTGCGGGATTGTTTTATCTGACAGTCTTGACAGATCCAACGACTGGCGGGGTAACGGCCAGTTTTGCTAACCAAAGCGATATTATTTTGGCCGAACCCAAAGCATTGATCGGCTTTGCTGGCCGGCGGGTAATTGAACAAACAATGCACCAAAAGATTGCGGATGATTTGCAGTCAGCGGAAACATTAATGAAAAACGGCTTGATCGATGACATTGTTCCGCGGAATCGGCAAAAACAGGTAATTGCAAAGTTATTGCGGTTAAACCGGACGGAGGCAGCAAATGACTAAAAAAGAACAAACAGCAGCTGAAATTGTGAAAGCTGCTCGGGATAAAAATAAAATCAGTGCGCGAGAACTGATTGCAAATGTTTTTGATGACTTTTATGAACTGCACGGTGATCGGGTAATGGAAGACGATCCGGCAATGATTGGCGGAATCGCTTCGTTCAACGGTCAACCAGTCACGGTAATTGCAACTGATAAGGGAACGACGCCGCAAGAACGGATCGCCCGCCATTTTGGCTGCCCAACGCCTGCCGGTTACCGCAAAGCTCAGCGGTTAATGATTCAAGCAGCAAAGTTTAACCGCCCAGTAGTCGTGTTTGTAAACACTGCCGGAGCTTATGCAGGTGCTGAAGCAGAAGAACAGGGACAAGGTTACATGATTGCCCAAAATTTAATGGTGATGAGTGAACTTAAAACACCGTTGATCACCATCATTACCGGTGAAGGCGGCAGTGGCGGGGCGTTAGCATTGGCCGGCGGTGATTCGGTATGGATGCTTGAAAAGAGTATTTATTCGGTCATTTCACCGGAAGCTTTTGCTTCAATTTTGTGGAAGGATAGTTCCCGGGCCGATGAAGCCGCTGAAACACTGAAAATTTCACCGGCAGAATTATTAAAACGGCAGATAATTGAAGGAATTATTCCGGAAAGTGACGATCATACTGAAACGTGTACGGCAATTGCCGATGTGCTTCAAACTGAAATTCAGCGGTTGCAAAAGCTTTCGCTTGGAGAATTGCTTGCACAGCGGCACGCGCGCTTCAGAAAATTTTAATAGGGGATGATTAACGAATGAACGGCTTGCTTGAAGGCAAAAAGATTTTAGTAATGGGCGTTGCAAACAAGCGTTCAATTGCCTGGGGATGTGCTCAGGTAATGGCGCAACAGGGAGCAACGCTTATTTTTACATACCAAAATGAACGAATGAAGAAGAGTTTATCAAAGCTGGTCAACGATGACGAGCGGTTAATTGAATGCGATGTGGCGGCTGATGAAAACATCGAAAAGGCATTTACTGAAGTTCAACGCCGGTTCGGTAAAATCGACGGGATCGTGCATGCGATCGCATATGCTGATCGGAACGAACTTCAAGGCGATGTCATGAAAACGACCCGTGAAGGTTACAATTTAGCACAGGATATTTCGGCATATTCATTGATCGCGGTTGCGCGGTATGGGCAAAAAATTCTGAACCATCCGGGCAGCATTGTAACCTTGACCTACATGGGTTCGGTACGGGCAATTCCAAATTATAATGCGATGGGAATTGCGAAGGCGGCCCTTGAATCGGCAGTGCGGTATTTGGCCCGCGACATGGGAAAGGACAATATTCGCGTGAATGCCATTTCGGCCGGCGCAATGAAGACGTTGGCGGTTACTGGCGTTGCCGATCATTCTGCTTTATTGGCTGAATCGGAACGCCGGACGGTTGATCAGCATTCCGTGACCTTAGAAGAAATTGGCGGCGTATGTGCCTTTTTGATGAGCGATTTGGCAACCGGCGTTGTGGGGGACGTAATTTACGCGGATAAAGGAGTTCATTTGATTTAAAAATTCCTTGTCGCAATTCTAAGTTATAGTACAATGAAAGTGTAAAATCTTGACGAAAGTGACGGGGAACGACTTGAAAGAACGAAAAACACTCTTTATTATATTCGGTGCAACTGGCGATTTAGCCCAACGCAAACTGTATCCGGCTTTGTTTCACCTTTACCAAAAAGGATTTTTAAAAGACAAATTTGCTGTTATCGGAACTGCCCGGCGGCCGTGGACAAATGAACGGTTGCAGGAAGTAGTTCGAAACAGCGTTGCTGATATGGAAAATAATGCCCTTGAGATCAATCAGTTTGCCAGCCATTTTTATTATCAATCACATAACGTTAATGATACTGAGCACTATATAACTTTAAAGAACTTGGCAGCCAAGTTAGATGAACGTTATCAAATCAACGGCAATCGTATTTTTTACCTTGCGATGTCACCAACGTTCTTCGGAACGATCGCCAAGCATTTACGGTCACAAAATCTTGTGACTGAAAACGGCTATAATCGACTGGTCATCGAAAAACCATTCGGCCATGATTTAAAGAGTGCGGAAGCCTTAAACGACGATATTGCTCGTTATTTTGAAGAAAAAGATATTTTCCGGATCGACCATTATCTGGGAAAGGAAATGGCCCAAAGTATTTATGCGATCCGGTTCGCTAATCCAATTTTCAACGCGTTGTGGAATAACCGTTACATTTCAAATATTCAGATCACGCTTGGTGAAATTCTCGGTGTTGAAGAGCGGGCTGGCTATTATGAACATGCCGGGGCATTACGGGACATGGTTCAAAATCATATTCTGCAACTTGTTTCCTTATTAACGATGAACGCACCGGTTTCGTATAAAGATACTGATATTGAACGCGAAAAAATCAGTGCATTGAAAGCATTGAAGGTTTATGAGCCAGATGAAGTGCGGCAAAACTTTGTCCGGGGCCAGTACGGCGCAACTGCTGGAATGCCGGCTTACCGGGAAGAAAGTCAAGTACCGGCGGACTCAATGACCGAAACCTTTGTTGCCGGGCGGATTTTTGTAAATAACATGAACTTTGCCGGGGTTCCGATTTATATTCGGACCGGAAAGCGGATGGCTGTTAAGGGAACTCGAATCGACGTCGTCTTTAAAGACATGCCGAATAATATTTTCTCAAACGAAAAGCTTGATCCAAACGTCTTGACGATCAACGTTGAACCAACTCCGGAAACAAGTTTACGGTTGAATGAAAAGGAAGTCAGCGAAGAAAACTATCCGGTAAGCAACGTTACGATGAAATTTAAGCATAATTCTGCTTTACGGGCCAAGACCCCGGAAGCGTATGAAAAGTTGCTTTTAGATGTTATTAAAGGCGATTCAACCAACTTTGTTCATTGGGATGAAGTTCGTTATTCATGGCGGTTTGTGGATGCCATTCGGAAAGCATGGAATGAATCAGACGCGGATCCAGCAATTTTTCCAAACTATGACTGCGGTTCAATGGGACCGCGCGAAGCAGATGAGTTGTTGATTCGGGATGGAAATTATTGGGAATTTAATCCGTTAAGGTAAAAATAGGATGTGACGGTAGTCACATCCTATTTTTATTCATTTCTTGATTTCGAACATACATTCGTTTAAAATATTAGCGAAACTTTGAAGGTGAGGTGGAGATCGTGGCAAAGCAGCGGAAAATCGTGCATGTTGATATGGACGCGTTTTATGCATCGGTTGAGATGCGGGATCATCCGGAACTCCGGACCAAGCCGCTCGTGATTTCACGCAATCCCCAGCACACCGGTGGACGAGGCGTTGTCGCAACGGCAAATTACATCGCACGGTCATACGGGATCCATTCGGCAATGAGCGCTCAAGAAGCGTTGAAACGGTGTCCGCAAGCCTACTTTAAAAAGCCGGATTTCCCCAAATACAAGCGGGTTTCGCATCAGATCCATACGATTTTCCACGAATATACTGATAAGATCGAGCCGGTAGCCTTTGATGAAGCCTACTTGGATGTCACTGAAAATAAGCCGGGAATTGAATCGGCGGTGGCGCTTGCGCATCGAATTCAGCAAGAAATATACGATCAGTTGCATTTGACGTGTTCCACGGGCGTTTCGTATAACAAATTTTTAGCGAAGATCGCATCGGATTATCACAAGCCGGTGGGGATGACGATCATTAATCCGGAAGATGCGCTTGACTTTCTTTTTCCGTTACCGATCGAAAAGTTTCGCGGCATTGGAAAGAAAACGGCGCCGAAAATGCGCGAATTGGGAATCAACACTGGTGAAGACCTGTATCACTGGAAGGAAATTGATCTAATTTCAAAATTCGGCAAGATGGGTCACATTTTGTATCAGCGGGTTCGCGGAATCGATGACCGGCCGGTTGAATGGCAACGGGAACGGAAATCGGTCGGCAGTCAGCGGACGTTTGACCAACCGTTAAATTCGATCGAACAGGTTGACGAACAGTTAAAGCTGACAGCTGAACGGTTAGTCGCCGAGTTAAAGCGCCAGCAAAAACACGGTAAAACGATCGTGATCAAGGTCCGGGACAGTCATTTTGAAACGGTTACGAAACGGCTGACATTTGATGATTATCTTGATAATCAGGTGGATAACTTCACGTATTATGGCCGGCAGCTTTTTGATGAGATTCAAGATAACCTAATTGACGTCCGGTTATTGGGATTGACGATCACCAATCTTGACTCGCTGGAGTTTGAGAATATCCGGCTCGATCTTTGAAAAAGCCGGGACTTATTTGTATACTTGATAATTGGAGATTAATTGAAAGAGGTCAGAAAATGACAATCGAACAACAAATTATTGAAAAAATCAAAGAATATGACAAAATTATCATTCACCGTCACACCGATCCGGATCCAGACGCATTCGGTTCTCAGGGTGGCTTGGCAGAAGTAATTCGGAACAGTTTCCCGAATAAGACCGTTTACCAAGCAGGTGAAAATGACGGGAGTTTAACGTGGATCACAACCGAAGATGAATTGACTGACGACATGTTCAAGGGCGCTTTAGTGATCGCAATCGACACTGCTAACCGGCCACGGGTTGACGATCAACGCTATGATCAAGGCGATTATTTGATTAAAATTGACCATCACCCGGATGATGATCACTATGGTGACATCAGCTTGATCAACACCGGCGCATCAAGCTGTTCTGAAATGGTCGTTGATTTAGTCAACAAGTCAGAAGGTCAATTAGTGTTGAATCAAAAGGCTGCGCGGATGTTATATGCCGGGATTGCAGGCGATACTGGTCGTTTTATGTATGACAACACCACCGCCCACACCTTGCGCGTAACGGCCCAATTATTTGAATTTGATATCAACGCTTCTGAAATGAACCGCAAGATGGATGATATCAGTCAAGGAGTTGCCAAACTGTCAGCATATGTTTGGGATAACATGGTCATGACAGAACACAATGCAGCTTACATTGTGCTGAAGCATGATTTGGTTAAGAGTTTCGATCTTGGAGCTCAAGGAACAGCCCCAATCGTTTCGGTAATCGGTAAAATCGATAAGGTCGTTTGCTGGACACTCTTTGTTGAAGGTGAAGACGGCAAGTACCGCTTGAATATTCGTTCAAAGGGTCCGGTAATTAACGAACTTGCCAAGGAATACGGCGGTGGCGGTCACCCATTAGCAAGTGGAGCCATGATGGACACCTTGACCGATGACCAATTGAAAGAATACGTTGCGAAGTTAGATCAAATTGCCGCAACATACACAGGAGAAAAGAATGACTAAAGAATTTAAGGATTTTGATTTTAAACCCTTTATTAACAAGGCATTAAAGGCGATGGGGTTCCGGAAACCAACGCCGGTTCAGGAACGCTTGATTCCAACAATCCTGAAAGGCAAAAGTGTGGTTGGCCAATCCCAAACTGGGAGCGGAAAGACGCATACATTCCTTTTGCCGATTTTCCAAAAAGTTGATCCGAACTGTCCCGCCCAAGCGGTCATCACAACGCCAAGCCGGGAACTGGCATACCAGATTTATGAAGCGGCAAAGCAAATTGCGAAGTTCGCGCCAGAACCGATTATCGTTCATAATTACGTTGGCGGAACGGATAAACAACGGCAAATTGAAAAGTTAAGCCATAATCAGCCGCAAATCGTGATTGGGACTCCCGGCCGGATTTTAGATTTGATCCGGGCCCAAGCACTTGATGTTCACGAAGTTCGGCAATTTGTTGTTGATGAAGCGGATATGACGTTGGACATGGGATTCTTGGATGATACGGATGCAATTGCATCATCACTGCCGCAAGATTTGCAGATGATGGTCTTTTCAGCTACGATTCCTGAAAAGTTGCAACCATTCTTGCATAAATACATGGAAAACCCAGTCGTTGAAGTTGTTAAGAACCAAACGATCATTAGTGATACGATCGATAACTGGTTGATTTCAACGAAGGGCCGCGACCGCAATCAAATCATCTACAAGTTGCTGACAATGGGTGAACCATACTTGGCATTGGTCTTCACCAACACGAAGGAACGTGCCGATGAACTGACAGATTACCTACGGTCACAAGGATTGAAGGTTGCGAAGATCCATGGTGGGTTGCAACCGCGGGAACGGAAGCGGATCATGAAGGCTGTTCAAAATCTCGAATATCAATACGTTGTTGCAACTGATTTGGCAGCCCGGGGAATTGATATTCAAGGTGTTTCCCACGTCATCAATGATGATTTGCCGACTGATCTTGAGTTCTTTGTTCACCGGGTTGGCCGGACGGGCCGAAACGGAATGACCGGAACAGCAATTACGCTTTATGAACCAAACGACGAAAGTAAGATCGAAGAACTTGAAAAGATGGGCATCAAGTTTGAACCGAAAGCCATTCGAAATGGTGAAATCGTTGATTCATATGACCGGAACCGGCGGAAGAAGCGGAAGAAGATTCACGAAAAGATGGATCCGCAACTGCAAGGAATGGTCAATAAACAAAAGAAGAAACACAAACCAGGGTATAAGAAGAAAATTCAGCGCGCAATCAAACGGGACCAGCAGCAAAAGCGGCGGATCGCCCAACGGCAAGCGCGGCGCAAAGCACGCAAGTCACGGTAACGGATTGACAAACGCTTAATTTTTAAATATACTTTTGAAAGATTAGGATATGTTGTTTTATTGGTTTTCTCAGCGAGAGTTTGGGTGGTGCGAAAACTTGAAAACCGTAAAGCAATGCTCCCTATGATGACATTGAAATTAATAAACTTAAAGAGGTTACGATAAAGTATCGTTGCAAGCAGGGTGGTACCGCGCATGTGCGTCCCTGCAGGCAATGGTACTTTTTGTATATTGGAAAGGGAAAATCATGAAAGAATTATCAAGTGCCGAAGTGCGGCAAATGTATTTGGATTTCTTTAAATCAAAGGGCCACGATGTTTTGAAAAGTGCGCCATTGATCCCCCAAGATGACCCGACATTGTTATGGATCAACTCTGGGGTTGCAACAATGAAGAAGTATTTTGACGGAACAGTTGTCCCGAAGAACCGCCGGATGACAAGTTCGCAAAAATCAATTCGGACAAATGATATTGAAAACGTAGGTCACACTGCGCGCCACCATACATTATTCGAAATGCTTGGAAACTTCTCGGTTGGGGACTACTTCCGGAATGAAGTTATTCCGTGGGCATGGGAATTGTTAACCAGTCCAGAATGGTTCGGCATGGATCCTGAAAAACTTTACATTACGGTTTATCCAAAAGACAAGGAATCAAAGAAAGTGTGGATGAAGGCCGGCGTGGCTGAAGACCACATTTACCAAGTTGAAGATAATTTCTGGGATATCGGCGAAGGTCCATGCGGTCCGGACTCCGAAATTTTCTATGACCGGGGCCAAGAATTCAACAACGTTGCTGAAGATGATCCTGAAAATTATCCGGGCGGCGAAAATGAACGCTACCTTGAAATCTGGAATATCGTCTTTTCAGAATACAACCACAAGCCCGATGGCACATACGAACCGCTTCCGCATAAAAACATTGATACGGGGATGGGGCTTGAACGGGTTGTTTCCGTTTTCCAACATGCGAAAACAAACTTTGAAACGGACTTGTTTATGCCGATCATTGACGCAACGGTGCAAATGTCAGCTGGTAAGCAATACGGCGATAATGCCGACAATGACGTTTCATTTAAGGTGATTGCCGATCACGCGCGGGCAATTACGTTTGCCATTGGTGATGGAGCTTTGCCGTCAAACGAAGGCCGCGGCTACGTTATCCGCCGGTTGATTCGGCGCGCTGAACTTCACGGGCAAAAGTTAGGCATTGACGGTGCATTTTTGTACAAGTTAGTGCCAGTTGTCGGCGACATCATGAAGTCTGCTTATCCGGAAGTCTTAGAACAAGCCGAATTTATTCAAAAAGTGATCAAGATGGAAGAAGAACGGTTCAACAACACCTTGAAAGACGGAATGCAATTACTTGACCAAGTAATCGCTGATGCCAAGAAAAATAAGCAAGATAAGATCGACGGCAAGACCGCCTTCAAGTTGTATGATACTTACGGTTTCCCATTGGAATTAACGGTGGAATACGCAAACGATGCCGGTTTAGGTGTTAACGAAGATGAATTCCAAAGCGAAATGGATGCCCAAAAGGAACGTGCGCGGAATGCCCGGAGCAACGAAAAATCAATGGGCGTTCAAAATGGTTTGCTGACTGACATTAAGACTCCAAGTGAATATGTTGGTTACGAAAAACTTGATGCCCAAGGGGTATTAAAGGACATTATTGTTGATAACCAATTAGTTGATGAGGTTGCCGATGGCGAAGCTAAGATGATCTTCTCAGTTACTCCATTTTATGCTGAAATGGGCGGCCAAGTTGCTGACCAGGGGGTTATCAAGGACGAAAACGGCGAAGTTGTTGCGGAAGTTGAAGATGTGCAACACGCGCCAAACGGTCAAAACATGCACACCGTGAAAGTTTTGAAGAAGATGACCACGGAACATGAATATGAATTGGTTGTCAACCAGAAGTTCCACGATAAGGTGCGGAAGAACCACACCGCAACGCACTTGCTTGACCAGGCATTACGCGATGTTTTAGGCGAACACACGCACCAAGCCGGTTCATTAGTTGAACCAACATACTTGCGGTTTGACTTCACGAACTTAGGCTCAGTTACCGCTGAAGACCTTGATAAGGTTGAACGAATCGTAAACGAAAAGATTTGGGATGCATTACCAGTTGAAACCGTTGAAACCGACATCGAATCAGCCAAGAAGATGGGCGCAATCGCCTTGTTCAGCGAAAAGTACGGCGATGTTGTCCGGGTCGTTAAGATTGGCGATTACTCAATGGAATTCTGTGGTGGAAACCATGCCGATAACACGAGCGAACTTGGCTTGTTCAAGATTGTTTCTGAATCAGGTGTCGGGGCCGGTGTTCGCCGGATCGAAGCTGTCACTTCAAAGGAAGCATACGAATTCTTGCAACAGCGGAATAACATCTTGAACGAATCGGCTGCTAAATTGAAAGTTGCTCAAGTTAAAAATGTTCCAAGCAAGATCGATCAAACCCTTGCTCAAATCAAAGAACTTGAACAACAAAAGCAAGCCTTAGAAGACAAGTTTGCTAGTCAACAAGCTGCCGATGTCTTCAAGAACGTGCAAACGATCAATGACAAGACATTGATTGCTTCGCAAGTCAACGTTTCAGGAATGAACCAATTACGGCAATTGGCTGACCAGTGGAAAGCCAAGAACCTTTCAGATGTCCTTGTTCTTGGAACGGCAACTGAAGACGGCAAGGTTAACTTGATCGCTGCCATGAGCGATGCTGCAATGAAAGATGGCTTAAAGGCCGGCGACTTGATCAAAGAAATTGCCCCATTAGTTGGTGGTGGCGGTGGCGGCCGACCAAACCTTGCTCAAGCCGGCGGAAAGAAACCCGCTGGAATGCAAGCTGCGTTACAGGCTGCGGCTGAATGGCTGGAAAAGAAGACAAAATAATTAATAATAACCCCATCATTTGGTTAACCGAATGATGGGGTTATTTTAATATCGAAAACATTGAACTTCGTGATCATTGACCATTCCAATTGCTTGAATTAACGATTGAATCGTCACTGGACCGGTGAACTGGAAGCCGTCCTTTTTCATTTGCTTGCTGATTTTAGTTGACAGTTCTGTTTTAGCAGGAATTTCACGGGCGGTTTGATAATGATGCTTAATTGTTTTAAAATCGGTAAATTGCCATAAATATTCATTCAGCGATATTGGAAGTTTTAAAACGATTTTGGCGTTATTGATCGTTGCTTCGATTTTCTTGCGGTTGCGGATAATTGCAGCGTTTTGCGAGAGTGCTTCAACTTTGTCATCAGAATACTGACTGATTTTAGCGACATCAAAATTATCGAATGCGTTTTTAAAAGCCGCCCGTTTTTTCAAAATCGTATTCCAGCTTAACCCGGCTTGAAAGATTTCAAGGGTTAGAAGTTCAAATAATTTTTGGTCATCATGACATGGAACTCCCCATTCATGATCGTGATACTCTTGTGCAAGCTGATTTTGAGTTGCCCACTGACAACGTGGTTTATCTGCCAAAGTGAAAGACCTCCTAGCAAAAAGATACTTGATTTTATTATAGTTGAATTATTGGGAGATTGAAATTTCTTAAGAGCAATTCGACTTGGGATATGAGAAAGGAATAAGCTCAATACTGATTGTCAAATGAAGAAAATTTTATTAGGCCTTGAAGAAAAAATTAATCGGGATTGGCTTTAACCCTTGCAATAATCGATCGATTGTTGCAAATTTTTTCAAATAATATGAAGCCCAAATGATATTGCTTCCAAACGAAAGACTTAATAAAAAATTAAGAAAGCCCAAATGAATATAATTATTTTGATATTAGGATCAGCTTTAAATACCAATGGATAAAGAATAAAAACGTAAAATTAAATATTAAGAAATCATTAAGAAAAAGCGGCTAATTATAAAAATTAATGATATTAAATCTATTAAGAACATAAATTATGAAAAAATCAAGTTGAAATTGATGATTTATATTGATAATATTTTAGCGGAATCCTAATTCTGGCATTTTCTGATAAAGAATTAGTAACCAAAAATGATTTGATGTGATTCGATTATGAATCACATTTTTAATAATTACTTCTTTTGATTGACTATAAAAGTAAGAAAATGATTATTTAAATACACAAATTAATAAACGAGAATATTTTGATCACAGCGGCTTCTGATGCAGCAAGTAAAAAGTTAGATAAGGATATAAACTAATGAAAAGACAAAGTAAATATATTTTAGCAGTGTATGCTACATTTTCGATAGAATTACTATTTAATATTGTTACGATGTGGTTTTGTGAAGATATTTTATGTTGGAATCAAATAACAACATTTGATGGTCTTGAATCTAAATTAAAAATATTAGCAATGGTATTTATTCCAGTGGGAGTTATCAAGGGGTTATTTGATGAGATATTAGATAAAGAAAGAAATGATTTATTGATATTATTTTGTTACTTAATTGTAACTTTAATACTTTGTTTTTTTTATGGTTCAATATTCACACTGGTTGATGTGGGTAGTAAAATTTTAGGGCTTCATAACATTATCTCATATGCTCTGTGCATTACAGTTTTAATTTTTATAAGCATGACCATTTGGGGTTTTTTAACAAAGAGAAAAGATTATCATCATCCTATTTTAAATAATATCTTTATAGGTTCTTTTATCATTTCTATATTTAATATGTTTTGGGGTTGGAGTTGGCTCAATATAATAATTGATATCATAGATTTAGTGGTAGTTTCGTTATTTATATATTTAGATACTATAGAAATTAAGCAGCATTCAAAAGAATTAATGCAAGTTAATAAAAAACGTGAATTTTTAAACATAATAAAAGATGCGACAGATATTTATGTAGAATTCATGTTTATATGGTTGGATTTAGTTGATTTAATGACTGAAGCAGTAAATGATTCAAATTGATCAACAAGGAAGGATATAAACTAATGAAAAAAGAAAGTTATGTAAAAGCGGTATATTTAACATTTTTTTGTGGCTTAATACTAAATTTAATTGTTGTATTTTTTTATTAAAAGTTACTAATAGTGATTTTTTGGGGGAAAACCACAATAAATTTGGAGACTTTTTTGTATCAGGCTTCTTAATATCTTATTTAATTATGAAATTAATTGAATGGCCGCTAAAAAGAGATATGGGAGGATTAGTTTTATTCATTCCTTATGTGATTATTACCACGATTTTTTATATTTTTTCAGGAACAATGACAGGTTTTATAGCTTTAGTGTTAAAAGCAATGGGATTTCCAAATATAATTTATCAATCATTACTGGTTACTACGATAGTTTTTGGAGTAAGTACTGTTTTAGGAATGCGAAGTAATAAAGAACCACAAGAACATCCAATTTTAAATAGTGTTTTTGTATCAGGTATTGCAGTAGCGTTTATTAATCTGATTTTTAAATCAAATTTAATTAATATTATTATTGATATTATTTTACTGGTTTGTATATCTTCATTTGTATACTATGATGCTAATAAAATAAGATCACGAATAAGTTCGAGGGGGATTCTTGGGACAAAGAAATTAACCTACTATACATATATTTTGTATGATGCTACAAATTTAGTTCTTGATTTCGGATTACTCTGGGAAGATATAGCGGATTTAATGTTTGAAGGGCGTAATAAGGATGATTAATGTTAAGAGATATTAAGCTAAGGGTATAGAATTTTTATTCGTATTTTTAAAAATTATATTTTTTTAGTTTAAGTAGTGGAGCGTATAGAGGTTTCATTTGTAGAATTGAAGATTGCTGGGGCAACTGGTGAAGTTGCTGGAAGAGTGACGGTGGATAATCAGTGAAGTTATTGGCCAGGAGCCGGTACAGTCGCAGGAGCGGAAATTGGAGCAGAAATTGGTTCTACAATTGGCGGAGCTGCAGGATTAATTGCAGGAAGTATCATTTCAGATAAATTTATTAATAAGGGTTAAAAATGAAAAATAAAAAATCAATCTATTTTATAAAAACTTATATCATATTTTTTGTGTATTTAATAATTGCTGGCATTTGGTATGAAAAAGATTTAAATTATATTGTTACTAACTCGCTCATAAATAATGGATGTGGGAAAACAATATTGATAATGTATGGTGTTCCAAGTTTAATAGCACTTGTATTAGCAGGACTATTAAAAAAAAGATTTATTTGGGAAATTCCACTTATGATTATTTTTAATTTAATTAATATATGGGGAATGACAGGAGTTACTGCAATAATAGCGGCAGTATTGAAATCTTTAGGGCTATACGATATGTTCATCAGCCAAATAATAATAGTCACTATAATGATATTTATTTTAAATTTTGTTTATGGAATAATGGCTACACGTGATTTAAATAATTCTAAACTTATGATAATACTCGGCGGAATCTGTTTAACATTGATATTGATAATGAACATAATTAATGTAAAGTATCGTCTTATTCACATAATTTTGGATATTTTGGTTTTAATTTGGTTTTCCTATGGAGTCGCCCAGGATAGCCAACAAACAATTAAGGATTATGACAAAATAAATACTAAAGTAGAATCATGGATGTATTCAATAGATAATGCTTCGACATTATGCTTAGATATCGTATTTATTTTTGGACAATTAATGAAGTTAACAGCAGATGAAAAAAGATAACTTTTATATTTTATGATTTGAAGAAATATTATCTCAGATAAATTTATTAGTAAGGATTAAAAAATGAAGATTAGTAAAAAAACATATTTTTTATTTACATATGGCCTTTTTGTTATATATATGTGTATTTTTTATAAAATTTACTCATTAGTTTTATCTTCAAAATATATAGCAGATATAGTTTCTAACTGTAAAGTGGTTCTTTTTGGAGTTGCTATCGTAACTATAGTTTGTCTTTTACCTTTTGATTTGTTAAAAAAGGAAAAACCATGGAAAATACCGATTATTTTTATAGCAAGTATTATTATTATTTGTATGATGGCAATAATGGCATCGATAATGGGCTTTTTGTTAAAGGAACTTGGATTATATAAGTATATTTCTCAAATATTGGTAGTTGCTTGTTTTGTATTTATTTTTTGTTTTTTATATGGAATTAATGCGTTAAGAGATTTAAATAATACTAAGTTAGACATTACATTGGGAATAACTAGTCTAATATTAATAGTTATTATGAATATTTTTAATATAAGAGAAAGGTTTTGGCATATATTAGTTGATATAATCGTTTTGATATGGTTTATGTATGGAACGGCAGAAGATAGTCAAAATATCGTAAAAAATTATCCAGCCTTAGATAGTAATATAAAAACTATAGTGACTTCATTAGAAAATGCATTTTTCTTGTGTTTTGATTTTATACTTATTTTTACACATTTAATGAAAATGACGGCAGATGAAAAAGAATAAAAAGATTTTTTGGCTAAGTTTTGGCTAGGTTTATAGTGAAAACCAATGATATTCCATGAAACTAATGAAACATTTAAAGTAATAAAAAAGCCGTTATATCAAGGATAATTAAACCCAATATAACGGAACGAATAAATATTAATTGGGTATACTGGTTACAATAATTAATATTGATAAACGTTGATATAACAGTGTTTTAAGAGTTTGCAAACATAGGCGGGTCTCTTTTAGGGTCTCTAATTGAGATAATTAGCAAACTTGAGGGCTGTTTCGTTTTGTTCTTTTTGAGTTACATGTGTGTATACGTTAAGAGTTGTTTTAGCATCAGCATGACCTAACCTATTTTGAACTTCTTTAATGGTTGCGCCTGCTTGAAATAAAATACTGGCGTGAGTATGGCGGAAACCATGACAAGAGATATATTTTAATCCGAACTTCTTGCTTAGTAAATGCATCCAGTTATTAGGGCGCGTTGGATGCAAGAGTGAACCGTCATTTTTTGAAAAAAGTAAACGATCATTTAAAGCAGATTTACCATTCATATAAAATATATGTGATTGTTTGCTTTTCCATTCTTTTAAAATATCCATTGTTTCAGCATCCATATAGATAACTCGGATACTTGAAAGGGTCTTAGGCGTTTGAATAACTAATTTATTATTTTCAACCATGGTTACCGTTTTATTAATTGAAATAGTGTTTTTGTTGAAGTTAATATCTTTCCAAGTTAACGCTAAAGCTTCGCCTTTACGTGCTCCGCTATAAGCTAACAACCGAAAGAAAGCATAGATTTTGAAATTGCCATTATTTTTACAGCAATAAAGGAACTGGTTTAATTCGTTTTTCGTGTAAAAATTATTGAATTTAACCGGTTCTTTTTTTGTTTTAGGTTTAATAACATTATCCATTGGATTACTTTCAATAATCTCAAGCTTAATAGCATATTCGAGAATACGAGCAGTATAGAAAATATATTTTTTCATTTGTTTAGGATATTCGTTAAACCAACAATTTACGGCACGTTGACAGTCAACAACTGTTATTTTTCTTACAAAATAATCTTTGAAAAAAGGTAATACATGTTGTTTTAAAATGCGCTTGGTTGTTGCGTAGGTGGATGCTTTTACTGTTCCTTTATATAATTCAAGCCATAATGTAAATAGCCCATTAAATTTGATATTACTATCTCGTTTGAAATACTCACCAGTGCTTACTTGGTAAGTAATTTTTGAAAGGGCGTTTTTGGCATCCATTTCATTTAGAAAATTAGAACGTTTAATATAGCGTTTTTTACCTGTTTTATCATCAATGCCTGCATAATATCGAAATTTAAAACGCGTTTCTCCATTTTTATTTTGATATTTAACAATTTTAGTCATTCCTGAAATTCCTTTCTTCGAGTTTGCCCGCTCTTATAATTCCAAGAAATAAAATGTATGAATAAAACGACCGTTGAAAGATTTACAAAAAATTGGACGAAATCGAGCTTTTTTGATTGCTAAAAACACCAGTAAACAGCTATATAACAATGTTTCAAAGAGGTTTATAAAAATTCTATTGTCAACATATATGGAATAGTGCTTTTAAGTGCAGAAAATTACAGAAAACACTCCTTTTTACATCACTTAAAACGCTCATAAATGGCAATATAGCAACGATAAAGTAATGTCTATGCAGATCTGAATATGTAATTCAAAATCTTACAAAACCTAACATTTTTTATTACTTATTTGTTTTAATATAAAAAAAGGAATTAATAACCGGATGCATCTAGAACATAAAAAAACGAAGTACCAATTAGAACTTTTGATCGTGACTAAAGGTTGTATTTAAAATGCGAGCTTTATCACAAAAGACGCACTAAGTATAAACATATACCGTCAAAATACTATTTTGGTACTTTTGCTAAGATTGCATTTTACCACCTTAGATTTTAATAAATAGTTAAGTAATTACAGTCGCTTCTTTATGTTATTTAATATGTCTATGCTTTGGTTGATTAATTTTATTGCTCTATCTTTTTTTCCAGCTAATAAAACTTTTTTTAGTTCTCGATTATTTTTATTTAAGTTATTAAAAGTATTTAAATTTTCCAGATTTAATTTATTAATCAATTCTTTTTCTTTTTCAGCTGTAATTTTAGAATCAATTTCAATAATCCTTTCAGGCAAATCATTATTAATATAATCGCGTTTTATAGATTGTTGCATATCTTCTATTTCAGAATAGTCCGTGACTATGTAAAATGCGTATTCATTGGCGATTTTGGTTGAAATAGCCCTAAAATAAAGGTCATTAAAATATTTATTTAATTTATTTTTTAAGTTGTCTTTAATCTCTTCATACGGTAAAACTTTGTTATCCTTAACTACTATTTTTTTTAAATTTAAAACTTCTAGTAATAAACCACTTTCTAGAAAACGTTGTAATCGTCCATCTGATCCATGAGAAATGTTATTTTCTATAATATTTTTTACAGATTTATAAATGGCTTTATAAGCAATGCCTTCTAATTCTTTTGTAGAAAATCCAATTCCTAAAACATAACTAGCAGGCATATTAAAAATAGTTGCTAACTTTTCTTGTAATTCCTTTTTTGGAATTCTCTTACCTTTTTCATAATTTGCAACGGCTTGTTGGCTTATATCTAATAAATCCGCAAGTTTCTTTTGGGTAATGCCTTTTTCAATGCGTAATTCTCGTATTCTTGTACACAAAAGTTTTCGCTCCTTTCTCAAATATTTTAAGATATTTTCTCGTTAAATACAACAATATTGTTGTTGACTTTCATAAAAATAAATACTACACTTTCGTTGTACAACTAAAAAGTTGTTAGGAGGTGAAATTATTGAAGCTTACTAATTCTCAAATTCTAGCTCTTAAACGTAAACGAGGAGAGTTAAATATCTCAGTATTAGAAATGTCAAGAGAAACCGGCGTTAGTCGTTGGACTTTAGATAAGATTTTCAAAGGCGAAAAAACAAACATTCATAAATCAACTTTTGATAAGTTAAACGATTGGCTTATTAATCAACTAGACGTACTCAAAGAACAGTAAGGAGGATGCAGCTATGAATGAATTAGTATTCAAAACCACCGCATTAAGTACCGCTGAACCATATACAACAAGCGAGGTTATTGCGGAATATAGCGAGAATAGCCACCACGCAATACAACAGCTAATAAGCAAGAATAAAGATAATTTAGAAGAGTTTGGAATTCTCGCATTTGAAATGCGTAAATTAAAACCCGGACGAGGCGCAAAAGCAAAAATTTATCACCTAAACGAACAGCAAGCCACCTTTTTAATTACGTTGCTGAAAAATACGCCGAATGTAGTGGCTTTCAAATTTGAACTTACACGGCAATTCTATGCAACTTGTAAAGAGTACAAGAACGCCATTCATTACGGCTTGAAGATAAAAGTAAACGCAAAACTTTAACGGATACAATCAAAGAATGGAATTTTAAAGACAAGTACCCGCAACCGTATTCAATGCTTACTAACTTACTTTGTAAAAATGCTACTGGTTCATCTTGTAAGCAACTTAAAGAAAAACGTGGGGCGGATGCATCCGTTACTGAATTAATGACAGTTGAAGAGTTAGAAACGTATCAACAGGCGGAAAATAAAGTAATTGCCATGTTATCACTTAACGCTGATTATCAACAAATTAAGGCGTTATTAAACGGCGGAACGTTACAAGTGGCAATTTAAAGAAAGGATATTAAGTAATGGAAATTAAAGATCTCGAACCACAATTAAAGAAAATCATTAAATTAAATCCTAAAGAATGGAAGAAACAAGTAAATCCTTTGGAATGGGACACAAAAGGATTTAAACAGTATTTATTAAGTTTAGCTGAGTAGAAAAATAGAAAGGAAAGATACACATGTTTCAAATTGTATTAGATCAGACTCAAAAAGAAGAATTAGGAAAAGATATTTATACGACTGTAACGAATGCAATTAATAAGGCACGACAAGAAGAACAGCATGCAAAACCTTACCTTAATAAAAAGGAAATGGCGCAATGGTTAGGTGTTTCAGTAGATACCGTTAATAAGTTTATTCATAACGGATTACCTGTTGCGAATATTGGAGGAATGAAGCTGATCGGTAAAGAAACCACAATTAAATTTTTAAAGGAACATGAAGAGTTTTTATAAAACAAAAAAGCCGTTTAAATAAACGACTTAATCATCAATAAAAATAAGAGTTTGCCCGCTCTTATAGTTTCAAGAATAAAGAACGTAAAACGTGCTTTATGTGATTATCATATCACATTTAAAGCCATTGGAAAGGACTTTTAAAAGTGATTAAGGATTTAGAAAAGATGATAGGTAGTTGCTTTTGTATAGAACAAGCAACATTGTTAGAAACATTATTAATTATTATTGTGCTGATTGCATCCAGTTATGCAATCTTTAAAGGCTATGGCGTAGTAGCTTTAATAATTTGGTATTTAACTCGCTATTTTACACGTAAGGCGGGTGTTAAGTGATGAATACTAAAGAACAAGCTTTAAACTTAGCAAGTCAAGGCTTTAAAGTCTTTCAATTATCGCATAATAGCAAGATACCGCTTAAAAATACCCATGGTTATAAGGATGCCACTAATAATATTGATGAGATTAGAAACACATTCAAACCATTTAATAATTTGGGCATTGGGTTGTCAGTCAATCATTTAGTATTGGTTGATCTTGATGTAAATAACAGTGACCAACTAAAAGACGTATTAGGTGAGCTAAATAAACGTCGTTATGATTTACCACAAACATACACCGAACGGACAAAAAGCGGTGGCACTCATCTCATTTATAAGACTGATAGGACGTTAAAACCTACTAATAAAACGTTATTTAGTTTAGGCAACCATACAGGCGCAGAGATCCGCACGGACGGCGTTATTATTGCTCCTTCTTGCGTTGCTGAACACGTTTATAAACCATTGAATAATATTAGCTTAAAAGACGTTACAAACGCTCCTGGATGGATATATAGCGCATTGGAACGTAAAGAAAACAATGATTTTAATTACAAAGTGAAAGCACCAACGCAGAAATATTATACAGGTCAGAAACTGGATGCAATCGCTCAAGGTGTTGGGAATGGCAATCGCAATAATTGGCTAACTGGCGTTGTCGGTTGGTTATTCGGGACGGGTGCAGATCCTGAAACAGTTTACCAGTTTGCACACTCGATAAATTTAACGTTTGTCAGTCCGCCGTTACCTGATAAGGAAGTCAATAATATTTTTAAAAGTATATTAGAAAGGATAGCGAAGTGATGCAAGAACTAGATAATGAAACAAAGCAACGCATGGAAAAGTTGCGCAAGATGCAACAAGCAAGCAATAAACCTCCTAAAACTAATCAAGAATTATTTAGCAGATTAAAGCAAGCTGGAAAAGCGAAACGCAAAGAAAAAGAGACCGTTATACAAAGCGGTATTCATAAAGGAGAAATAAAGCGACCACGCCTAACATTTAGGGAAATCACTAATATCGTTGAGCAATACGCAATTTTTAGAGTCATTGGGGACGATGAAGAAGAACAAAGCAAAGCCCCTCTATATTGGTACAACCTAAACAAAGGCGTTTACGTGAAAGACGATACCGAAATTAAGCAACTAATCAATTACGTAGATAATCAAGCAACCGACAAAGCGATTAGTGAAGTTTATAATAAACTCTTTCTTGAAAGTAAACGAGTACCACGGACACACAATAACAATCTAGTAATTGTAAACAATGGAATTTTTGATAAATCGCAAAATAAGCTACTTCCATTCAGCCCTGATTATGTATTCACTACTAAAATCGCTACAAATTATAATCCGGATGCATCCAGTGAGCCAGTTTTTAACGGTTGGTCGGTTTCTAAGTGGTTTGATGAAATCGCAGACGGTCAAGAAGATAAATTAAAATTATTATGGCAAATTATAACGGCTAGTATTGACGCTAATATATCGCATGAAAGTGCTATTTTTTTAATTGATGACGGACAGGGAAGAACGGGGAAAAGTACATTTGAAAATTTAATCATGAATTTAGTAGGTAAAAATAACTGTGGGCAATTAAAACTGATTGAGTTTGAAGATGATTTTAAACTAGCTTTAGTTGATAGCAAGGCAGTTATTATTGGCGATGATAATGACCCGAATAGCTTTAATGAAGATAGTAGTAAGTTTAAGTCTTTAACCACTGGAGAAACGATTTTGATTAATCCTAAAGGAATGAAGCCATATTATAACCGCTTTAATAGCTTAATCATTCAATCAATGAATGGCATACCACGATTTAAAGATAGTACAGACGCACATTTAAGACGTTTTAGGATCGTTAAATTTAATCATCAATACGAAGCCACGTCCGAAAATAGAAAAATCAAAGATGATTATATTAATCGTAAAGAATTGCTTGAATGGTTGCTATATAAAGCGTTGCATAGCAAAACGGTAACAACATTTATTCAAAGCAACGAAAGTATAAATGCCACTCAAGAAATCAAAGAAGATAATGACCCCGTTTATTATTTTATCAATAAATATTTTGCTGATTTGGAAAGCACACGTATACCAAGTACATTTTTATTTAATTATTTTATGGCTTGCATGGATGCGGAAAATAACCATTCAAGAATTAAACAACGGACGTTTACTTTAAGAGCGCAAAAGATTTTGAAAGCTAAGGGGTGGGAATATACACCAACACCGAAATTAAAGCCCCTTAAATATTGGAACGGTAAAGATCAGCAAAAACTTGATGAGTTGAGAAACGGCCAACTTTATTTATGTAATGTTGACCCTGAAAAATATCAACGAGTATTTTATAGTGAATAACTTACGTAAACTTACGAATGAAAAACAATGCGTAAGTAACTTGAACCGTTGGGAGAGTAAGGGAACTTTCGTTACTTACGGTACTTACATATATGTATATATATAGAAAATAATAAATAACACGTAAATATACTATATAGGGAATTGGGACATATCCGAAAAATGTAAGTTGCGTAGGTTATGCTTTGTAAATGTTGATATATAGGCGTTTTAACGACTATCGCAATAAAAACACAACTGTAAGTCGATAAACAAACGAAAGTTAAAAAAGAAAGGTCGATAAACCATGATCCAAGTAAAAGAATTTTCAGATACATTTTTTTATAGCCGTGAAACGAGGAAAAGTAGCGGTCAGAGTTTAGAAAAGAATATCAATCAATTTCTGAAAGATAATCCAGATATTACGTTAATTGATATTAAATACAGTCAGGCGATTAATGGTTGCACTGATGATATTGATTCAACATCACACGCATTGGTTATTTATGAGGTAAACGGCAATGAGAGTAATTAAATACGTGGATAAAAACACGATAGAAAATATTAAGAGCAATGTTAAGAATAAAGAAGAACAGATCAACATTTTAATTAAGTTACTTGAATGGTGTAATCATGAACATTTATTAATCTTCAATAAGAAACACAAAACACGCAAAGAATTAAAACGCCTTAAAGTTTTGGAAGAACGACAAAAAGTATTAGCTGATATGGCTATGGAATTAACTGATGAGTTGAAAGTAAAGCGATGATTAATTTTCTGATGATTTTAGGTTGGTGTTTCGTTGCATCCATATTAATGAGTTACCTATTTAAAAAGTGCCTAGAATGGCAAACGGTAGCGTTTAATACGGTGGTTAGTATTATCATTCTTGGACTGATTAAACTGTTGTAGGCAACAAAAGCAGTTGATACGTATGATCTTGCTGTTGGTAATGTTCCATTTGGTCGATACGGAGTTAATGATCCGAAATTTAACCGTCTGAACCTTTCTATCCATAATTATTTCTTCGTAAAGGCTCTGGACGAAGTACGACCTGGTGGTTTGGTCTGCTTCTTAACCTCCCGGTACACGATGGATTCGAAGGATTCGAAGGTAAGAAAGTATCTTGCGGAGCGGGCTAATCTTGTGTCTGCCATTCGATTCCCACAGGATGCTTTCCAGCAGACAGCAAATGCGGAAGTCGTTTCTGATCTTTTGATTTTTCAGAAGAAAGACCGACCGGAAGTTTTATCGGAGTATCCGAATTGGGTCAGCCTTGGACTTACCGAGGATGATCTTCCGATCAATGAGTATTTTCTCGATCACCCGGATCATGTATTTGGCACTCTTTCTACAAAATCTGGTCCTTTCGGACCAGATTTGGCTGTATTGCCAGGTGAAAAATCATTGGGAGAGCTGTTTTCCAATATTACGGTACCTCATGTATATGCTCCCTCAGTACGCCCTGTTGTCATTGAGGATACGGAGCATCCTGGTGCTGTACCTGCTGATCCGTCTTTACGGGATTATAGCTATGGTATTATCGATGGAAAGCTCTACTATCGCGAGGGGGATACTATGTATCCTCCCGCTGTCGGGGCTACTCCGGAAAAACGGATTCGCTCTATGATTGATCTGGCATCGAAGATGCACAAGGTGATTGATCTGCAAATGGAGGATGCCGAAGATCAAGAGGTTGAAGCAGCTCAGAAGGAACTGAATTCGGCATATGATACGTTTGTGAAATCGTATGATCGGATAAACAGTACGGCAAACGGACGTGCTTTTTCCCAGGATTCGGATTATTTCTTGATTTGTGGCCTGGAGAATCTGGATGCCAAAGGAAACTTCGTTTCCAAGGCAGATATTTTTTCTAAGCGTACCATCAGTCCAACTAAGGCTGCTGTCCATTGTGAAACTGCGGAAGATGCTATGGTCGAATCCTTCCGAAGCCTAGGTCACATAGATCTTTCCTTTATGAATGATCTGCTTGGTTGGGGAGAGAACGGAAAAGATAAGATTGTGAAAGACCTTTCTGGTGTGATTTACCGGAATCCGTCTTTTGACAGTTCGGATTGGTATGATGGTTGGGAATCTTCGGATCAGTATCTTTCCGGGAATGTCAGAACGAAGTTGGAAGATGCGGAAAAAGCAGCAGAATCTGATCCGAGATATACGGGAAATGTAGAAGCTTTGAAGGCCGTACAACCGGAGCCGATTGAAGCATCGGAAATCTCCATTCGTCTGGGTGCAACATGGATTAAGAAGTCCTACTATAAGGACTTCATGGATGAATTATTCGACCTGCATGGTTGGCAGAGAAGAGATCATGAGATTCTTTTTGAACCAATGACAGGACGATGGAGTATTACGGAGAAAAATCATTTTAGTTACGACAACGTCGCAGTCTATGAGACCTACGGCACACAAAGGAAGAATGCCGGCTATATCCTGGAAGATTGCCTTAATCTTTCCGCTACGGTTGTATACGATACCGATGGGCATGGAAACCGTTGGAAGAATGAGAAGGAAACGCAGCTTGCTCAGATGAAGCAGGAAGAAATGAAGAGAGCCTTTGCGGATTGGATTCTGAAAGATCCGGATCGGAGAAAGGATTTGACCGATACCTATAATCGGCTGTTCAATAGTACCAGAGAACGGACTTTTGATGGATCGTATCTGAAAGATCATCTTCCCGGCATCAATCGTTCCATTCAGCTACGTCCGCATCAGCTCGCTGCCGTATCAAGAACGCTTCTTTCCGGGAATACACTACTAGCTCATGCAGTTGGTGCAGGAAAGACGTTCGAAATGATCGCCTCCGCTATGGAAGCGAAACGGCTTGGGCTGTGCCATAAATCCATGTTTGTAGTTCCGAATCATTTGGTGGAGCAGTGGGGCAAGGATTTCCTGCTTCTCTATCCCGGAGCAAATATTCTTGTGGCCGATAAGAAAACATTTGCAAAGAACAATCGCAAGAAGTTCACGGCTCGGATTGCTGCGGGAGATTATGATGCTGTGATTATCGGTCACAGTCAGTTTGAAATGATACCGATGAGTAAGGAAGTACAGACGGAATACTTCAACCGTGAAATCGATTCGGCTATGGAAGCGATGGAACAGGCAAAATCGGATTATAGTGATGCTTCGCAGAGAAGATTCACTATTCAGCAGCTACAGATGTTTATTAAGTCGATGCAGACACGTTTGAATAAGATCCTTGATAAAGGCTCAAAGGATGATGTCATTAACTTTGAAAAGCTCGGCATCGACCGACTCTACGTGGATGAAGCTCACAATTATAAGAATCTGTATTTTTACTCGAAGCTCTCCAGAGTTCCGGGAGTGAATTCCGGTTCGGATACGGCAAAGACACTTGATCTGGCCATGAAGGTTTCGTATCTGAATCAACTAACAAATTATAAAGGAGTGATTTTTGCAACCGGCACTCCGGTTTCCAACTCGGTATCGGAGTGCTATACCATGATGAAATATCTGGAGCCACAGATTCTGGAGCAGAACGGATTCAACAATTTCGATGCCTGGGCAACGACATTCGGAGAAGTGACTACGGCGATGGAGCTTGCCCCGGAAGGAAACGGATTCCGCATGAAACAGCGTTTTGCCAAGTTTTACAATGTACCGGAGCTGATGAAAATCTTCCGTGAAGTATCGGATATCAAAGTATCCGAGGATTTGCAGCTGGATGTACCGGAAGCGGAGCGGGAAACGATTGTTGCAAAGCCAAGCCAGGACCAAAAACGATTGATGAAAGACCTGTCCGACCGGGCTAAGGCAATCCATCAGCATATCGTTGATTCTTCGGAAGATAATATGCTGAAAATCACGACAGACGGACGAAAGATCGGACTTGATCCAAGACTTTTCGATCCGAATTCTTTCGATGATCCGGAATCCAAGGTCAATCTGGCGGTTGATAAAATCTATTCCATTTGGACGGATACACAAAAAGATAAGCTCACTCAGATGGTATTCTGCGATTTTTCTGTTCCCGGAAAGGAGGGATTCAATGTTTATGACGATATGAAGAATAAGCTGATCGCAAAGGGTATTCCTGCGGAAGAGATTGCCTTTATTCATTCGGCAAACACCGATGCGAAAAAGGAACAGCTTTTTTCCCAGGTTCGTGCCGGGAATGTCAGAATTTTGTTTGGTTCAACGGCAAAGATGGGTGAAGGCACAAACTGCCAGGATCGGCTGATTGCTCTGCATCACCTGGATGCTCCCTGGAAGCCTTCGGATGTAGGACGGATTTTGCGGACATTCAAAATAAAAAAGAATGTGGAGGTAACAGACAATGGCAAAATCATTATTTGAGGAACTGGGCGGCAAATACGAAAGGCAGGGGATTATTTGATACCGTGCTTAACTGTACCCGCCGAAGAAGAACAGGCAATAGGCATCTGGGGGCAACGGCATTTAGATTATCTAAAACAGTACCGTAAAGTTACATACACCAATCTTCTTACAAGCGGCAGGCTAAACGCCTACCTTGCCGACATCAACAGACAGGCACAGGAACGCTTTGAAAGGCTCATAGAGGGTATGAAACAGGCACAGGGCATAACGGAACAGCTAAAGGCAGAAAACGCCTTAGAATGGACAGGATGCCTCAATAACATAAGGGCTTGTGCGAGGGAGATTGTGGAAAAGGAAATTATTTTTGCATAAACAGATGATTAGTGGCAGGGGGAAATCCTGCCGCTTTTTCTGCTTTAGTTTGTCAGCTTGACAAATAAAGGGTTAAGGAATATAATTAGATTCAGTATTGTACAAGGAGTTAATAAATATGCGGCAAGGTATTCTTAAATAAACTGTTAATTTGATAGTGGGAACAAAAAGTAGCAGTCCCCGTTTCACTTTTAATATGGGGCTTAGTTTTTTGTACCCAGTTTAAGAATACTTTTATCATGTAATTTTATATGCCCGAAAACATATAAGTGTTTTGGGGCTATTGGAGTTATTTACCCAGTGATAGGAGTATTTATCACTGGGTATTTTTATGCCCTTTTTTGGGTGTTGATAGGAGGAAAATCACATGAAAATAATTAACTTAGGCATTCTGGGTCACGTTGACGCAGGAAAGACAACATTAACGGAAAGTTTATTGTATACCAGTGGTGCAATTGCAGAACTAGGGAGCGTAGATGAAGGCACAACAAGGACAGATACAATGAATTTGGAGCGTCAAAGGGGAATCACTATCCAGACAGCAGTGACATCTTTTCAGTGGGAGGATGTAAAAGTCAACATTATAGATACGCCAGGCCATATGGATTTTTTGGCGGAAGTATACCGTTCTTTATCCGTATTAGACGGAGCAGTATTATTAGTTTCTGCAAAGGATGGCATACAGGCACAGACCCGTATACTGTTTCATGCACTACAGAAAATGAAGATTCCGACAATTTTTTTCATCAATAAAATTGACCAAGAGGGGATTGATTTGCCAATGGTATATCGGGAAATGAAAGCAAAGCTTTCTTCGGAAATTATAGTGAAGCAAAAGGTTGGGCAGCATCCCCATATAAATGTAACGGACAATGACGATATGGAACAGTGGGATGCGGTAATTATGGGAAACGATGAACTATTAGAGAAATATATGTCAGGGAAACCGTTTAAAATGTCAGAACTGGAACAGGAAGAAAACAGGAGATTCCAAAACGGAACGTTATTTCCCGTTTATCACGGAAGCGCTAAAAACAATCTGGGGATTCGGCAGCTTATAGAAGTAATTGCCAGTAAATTTTATTCATCAACGCCTGAAGGTCAATCTGAACTATGCGGGCAGGTTTTTAAGATTGAATATTCAGAGAAAAGGCGGCGTTTTGTTTATGTGCGTATATATAGCGGAACATTGCATTTGAGGGATGTTATTAGAATATCTGAAAAAGAGAAAATAAAAATCACAGAGATGTATGTTCCGACAAACGGTGAATTATATTCATCCGATACAGCCTGCTCTGGTGATATTGTAATTTTACCAAATGATGTTTTGCAGCTAAACAGTATTTTGGGGAACGAAATACTGTTGCCGCAGAGAAAATTTATTGAAAATCCTCTCCCTATGCTCCAAACAACGATTGCAGTAAAGAAATCTGAACAGCGGGAAATATTGCTTGGGGCACTTACAGAAATTTCAGATTGCGACCCTCTTTTAAAATATTATGTGGATCCTACAACGCATGAGATTATACTTTCTTTTTTGGGGAATGTGCAGATGGAAGTCATTTGTGCCATCCTTAAGGAAAAATATCATGTGGAGGCAGAAATAAAAGAGCCTACTGTTATATATATGGAAAGACCGCTTAGAAAAGCAGAATATACCATCCACATAGAAGTCCCGCCAAATCCTTTCTGGGCTTCTGTCGGGTTGTCCATAGAGCCGCTCCCTATTGGAAGCGGAGTGCAGTATGAAAGCAGAGTTTCACTTGGATATTTAAATCAATCGTTCCAAAATGCGGTTAAGGAGGGGGTTCTTTATGGCTGCGAGCAGGGGCTGTATGGATGGAAAGTGACAGACTGTAAAATCTGTTTTGAATATGGATTGTATTATAGTCCTGTAAGTACCCCCGCAGACTTTCGGCTGCTTTCCCCTATCGTATTGGAGCAGGCTTTAAAAAAAGCAGGGACAGAACTATTAGAGCCATATCTCCACTTTGAAATTTATGCACCGCAGGAATATCTCTCACGGGCGTATCATGATGCTCCAAGGTATTGTGCAGATATTGTAAGTACTCAGATAAAGAATGACGAGGTCATTCTGAAAGGAGAAATCCCTGCTAGATGTATTCAAGAATACAGGAACGATTTAACTTATTTCACAAATGGGCAGGGAGTCTGCTTGACAGAGTTAAAAGGATACCAGCCAGCTATTGGTAAATTTATTTGCCAACCCCGCCGCCCGAATAGCCGTATAGATAAGGTTCGGCATATGTTCAACAAGTTAGCTTAACAGCTTGCAAAAGTCATATAAAATGAGATTTGAAAGGATTAGAGACTAATTATGATGAAATGCGAATGGATATTGTGTCCTGTTTGTGGGAGCAAAACCCGTAATAAAATTAGGAAGGACACTGTTTTGGAGAATTATCCCCTTTATTGTCCAAAATGCAGACAAGAAAGATTGATTAAAGTTGACAACTTGAAGATAACTGTCATCAAAGAGCCAGACGCTTAAGACGCAGAGCCGATGAAATTGTGGAACAATTCACGAATCATCGGCTCTTTTTGTTTCGTATTTGAAAGAACAAACTCACCAAATAAAAAAAACGATATTCGGGTGGGTTATTTTGTTATACCCTAAATTACCCTCTGAATTTGTTTTTAAATTTGGAGGGATTTTTTTATGTCCTTTTTTCGGGCAGTTATCTATCTGCTCATACGAAGCAAAATTTATCAATACATAGCATATCAGAGAACGGCAGGAAACCAGTTAAAAAAATTTCTGCCAGTGCAACGGTACTTCTCACCTTGAAAGTAGAAGTACAATCTCCATACAATAGAATTACTATTTCCTATAACCGTAAAGGTCACAGAGCCTTTGCGGTTTTTCTTTTGTCGATTTTTGTTGGAAAGTGCCGTAGGGCTGTTTCTGATATGCGGTGTCGTTCTCCGCCTCTCCATCTGGATTTTTTACATTTCAAAAATTCAGATGGGAGGTATTTATGGTGAAATATGCACCAAGAAAGGTATATATCAGAGAAAGTGGCGGCTATGTGGAATTATCCTACACGGAGTTCTGCCGTTGCAGGGAATCCGACCAGACCTATATGGACAAGCTGTTTATCCCCATTCAAGGCTGTCTGCTTGAAGTCGTGAGGGAGCAATACACAGACTTCTACCGTGACAAGGAACGGTGGCGTTATCTGCAAAAATTAGATACAAAGAATAGACTGCTATCTCTCGACGGATTTACGGACAGCGAGGGGAATCCTCTGGACTTTATCACTGATGAAGCGGTGGACATTGCAGAAACCGTTGTCAATGCGGTCATGGTGGACAGGCTGAAAGCCGCCCTGCCTTTGCTGTCGGATAGTGAACAGGAGCTGATACAGGCAATCTTTTTTGACGGACTTTCCGAGCGTGAAGTCGGGGCGAGGTTGGGCATAACCCAGAGCGTTGTAAACAAACGCAAAGCCAGAATCCTAATAAAACTAAGAAAGATAATAGAAAATTAAAATTTAAGGCGTTCAGCCCCCTTGTTTTTTCCTTTGGGAAGATGAGGGGGCTTTTCTCTGCCCTCTCAATCAATTCTGATTGGAGGAAGTAAGAATGGCATACAACCACGGACGGGAGGACAGGAAATGGCGTATCTGGAAAGAAGCGGAGGAAAAGCTGCTGCGTGAGTGCGGCGTTGATGAAGCGACCATTGAGCAGATACGCATGGCGGACAGGGCAGACTTCAATTCCAACAGGCGGTTTTACCGATGGACGAATGACGTTGCGGAATATCTTGAGGACATGGCAGGCAGGGAGCGGCAGGCGGAAGTGGGTACGGTTGCGGAGTTACTGGAAGAGATTGAGAGCGAAAATCTCTATCAAGTATTAGTCACGGTGGACGGGCGTACCTTGAAAATCGTCCTGCTGAAAATGCAGGGGTATTCCACAAAGGAGATTGCCCCGCTTGTGCATTTGACGACTGGTGCCATCTATGCGAGGTTAGACCATCTGCGGAAGAAGCTGCGGAAAATTTTATAGCTTCTAAAACAGCCTGCCATCCTGCGGGCTACTGGGTGAGGGATGGAAATCCCCTCACTCATTTTTTGCAGGAGGACAACAGGATGGCATACAGGGTTAAGGCATACACGCTTCGGGAGGAATCCACGGAAAGCGGCACAAGGTATTTTATCAGCTTTAAGGACGGGCAGGGCAAATCCCACGAGTTGGAAGTGTCGGAACAGTTCTTTATGGAGTTTCGGCAGATGGAGCGCAGGAACAGGAATCTTTTCTAATGGGACGAGCGGCACAGGGAGTTTAACGAGGTATGGGACGAAACCCTTTACAGACGGGCGTTGCGTGTGCCTAAGAGCCTTGATGAACGCATGGTTAAGGAAGAACGGAATGAAACGCTCTATAAGGCGGTTGGGAGCCTTCCAGAGATACAAAGGCGGCGTTTCCTGCTCTACTACGAGTATGAGTTCAATTTTTACCAAATCGCCGCTATGGAGCATTGCACCGCTTCGGCAATACAGAAATCTGTTGCGATTGCAAAGGAGAAAGTAAAGGCGGAAATTGAAGAAATATCTCCAACCGTGACCGACACCGCCCGAAAAAGAAATCTGTTTTTTATTTGTGTGGGATTGGCGGCATTACATACTCTCACTTTTTTCCGTGGGAGTAAATCTATTTTTAAGGAGGTCAACGCCTATGTGCAACGAAAACAAAGACACCGCCCGAAAGGAGGAAAGCCATGCAGAAGTTACAGACAGTCAACGCCGAAACGCTCCTTTATGAACCGCTTGAGAAACCATCCTTTGTGGTGGACAGCCTTATCCCGACAGGCTTATCGCTGTTCTGCGGCTCACAGAAGATAGGCAAAAGCTGGCTCATGCTGAAGCTATGCTTATGCGTGTCGCAGGGAATCCCTTTATGGGATATGCCGACAATGGAGGGCGCTCTGCCTTGAGGACACGTTCTGCCGCATACAGGACAGGTTATTTCGTTTGACGGACGAAGCAAGCGGGCGGCTCCACTTTGCCGTGGCAAGCTGCAAGCTGTCAGACGGTCTTATCGTGCAGCTTGAAGATTATCTGAAAGATTACCCAGACAGCAGGCTCATTGTCATTGATACCTTGCAGAAAGTCCGTACAGCTTCAAAAGACAATGCCTATGCAAGCGACTATGGGGACATCTCCCTCATCAAAGACTTTGCCGACAGGCACTCTCTGGCGGTCATTGTCGTACACCACATCCGAAAGCAGAATGACAGCGACGTGTTCAACAAGGTGTCTGGGACGACAGGATTAACGGGGAGTGCGGACGCTACCTTTGTTCTGGAAAAGGAGAAACGTGCGTCTGACACCGCCAAGCTGTATGTGACGGGCAGGGACACGCCTTATCAGGAATACACGCTGCGTTTCCGTGATTGCCGTTGGGAGCTTGTGGAGCGGAAAACGAAGGAGCAGCTTGCGAAAGAAACGATACCAGATGTCCTTTTTCGGTTGGTGGATTTTATGAGGGATAAGGAAGAATGGATAGGCACGGCAACGGAACTGTTAGCCGCTATGGGGGAAACGGAAACCATACCCACGGTGATTACGAAATGGCTGAATGAATACCGCACCACATTTTTAAGCGAGAACCGTATCTGCTACCAGTACAGCCGCAGGAAAGACGGCAGGCGGATTGCCCTTGCAAGGAGGGCGGGTGACAGCGGTGATGGTGGTGACAGCGATATTAGGATACCCCCCTGTTACTGTCATTGACGCTTAAAGCCATGTAAAGCTGGCGGCTCTGCCCTGCGGGTGACAGCAGTGACGGTGGTGACAGTGATTTTAGGATACCCTGCCGCTGTCATCCCTACGGGAGAACACCCCGTAAACGCAAAATGCAGGCGTGAGATTTACTCGCCCTTTTCGGTCGTGTAAAACCACCCCTGCGGTCAGAAAAATCATTCCGATTTTTCCGACTGCGTTTACAGGGTGTAACACACTACACTTTGCCCTGCAAAGTCGTGTGCCAGACGTTCCCTCTGGACTCCCTTAAGGCAGGGCTGTGCCCTGCTATCCTACGCCTTACGGCTTCGGATAAAAGAATGGCGGCATGACGGTGACGGCTCTTGCGAGGGGGGTATCCCAAAAACACCGTCATCATCGACATGACCGTCATGCAGGGGGTGAGGGTGACAGTTGCGGCAGTCGGCAGGGGGTATCCCAAAACTGCTGTCACCACCGTCACCGCTGTCACCCCAAAGGACGGTCACCCGCCGAAAGAAAGGAGGAATCCGCCTATGCCTTATGCAATCCTGCGTTTCCAGAAACGAAACATACTAATCTAGTGTTGGATGATTACTCGACGGAGTAGTCGTTCAACACTTTTTCTTTTACTATGTAAAGTGGAGATGAAGCCAATGCCGTGACTGCTTTGGACACATGATGTCGTAAACAAAACTGGCAGCTTCACCATTCAATTGTGAATCTCGTCTAAGTATGTTGGCTGTTAAAGTCCTGTTGAGAAAATTAGATCTGATTGGATTAGATGGAGGCAGCTCATCTCCAAGTAAAGCGGAGGTTTATTCTTATGGATTTATTGAAAACTGTTTTTGGTATTGATGTTAGCAGCCGGAAGTCTAACGTATGCATTATGGTCAATGGCCAAAAAGTTGATGACTATGCCATCTCCAACGATATGGTAGGCTTCAATCAGTTGCTAGATGACCTTAAGCAGGTTACTAAACCGCAGATTATCTTTGAAGCAACTGGTGTCTATTCCAGAAGACTCCAGGCGTTTTTGGACATGCACGAATTGCGCTATGTCATGATGAACCCGCTGGAAGCCAAAAGAAAGACAAAGGATGACCTGCACCAGAACAAGACCGATAAGCTTGATGCCTTGTACCTTGCCAAGCTGCAGTCTGAGCACCCGCAACGGCTGGCCTACGTTCAAAGCAAAGAATATCAAGAATTGATGGCCAATAACCGCATCTATGAGCAGGCTTCGCACGATCTGATAACCAACAGGAATAGACTGCACAAAGCCATTCAGCTCACTTTCCCAGAGATTGAGCACTTAATGGTTAACCCGAGAGGGAAAAACTACTGGAGTATTGTTCTCAGATTCCCACACCCTGATATCGTATTAGAAACAAAAGAAGCCGATATCATCGACTTCTTAAAAGGCTTATCTGGTATTGGTAAAAAGCGCGCTAACGACATAATGCAAAGTCTTATTCGTTTGGCTAAAGTCGCATGCCCAGCTGTCAAAAAGGACAGTGCACATATTCGTGGCCTCGAAATGGCCATTAACAATATTCTGAGCGCTGAAGAGGCGTGCCAGACAGCTTTAAAGGAGATGACCAAGCTCGCTCCCAAGCGGGATCTGGAGATCCTCACAAGCATTCCAGGCATCGGCGAAAATACCGCTCTAAGAATCATTAGTGAGCTTGGGGATATCAGACGTTTTAACAACCCTAGCCAATTAAATGCCTTCGTTGGCGTTGACCCTCAAGTTTATGAATCTGGCAACCTCACGGCCCACCTGTCAATTTCAAAGCGTGGGACAGCTATCGGCAGAAAGGTGCTGTACTTGGCAATCAACCAAATTCAGTCGGCTAAGAAAGCGGGAAACCCTTCTCATATTGCGGATTATTACGAGAAACGAAAACGGTCTTCTGAGACTGCAAGTCACAAGAAGGCCGCTATCGCATCGATCCATAAATTATTACGGACGATCTTCGCTTTAATTAAGAATGATCAATTATATAGCTATGACGTAGCCAAACATAACCAAAGACTTTTGTCATAAAAATTGATCCAATAGATATTATAACAGCCTCTTTTTTGAAATTACAGAAGGTGGCTGTATTTATCATGCCCTAAATCAGATATTTAACTCGATTCTCCGGGAGCCATTTCCCGATTAGGCCTGTATTTCAAAATAAAATTGCTTAAAATCGTTGATAACACTTGACTTAGAGTAGAAAGAAATTAGTAGATTAAAAAATGTTGTCAATGGAATATTTGGTTTTACTCACGTTCAGTCTTAATTGATTGACGTGAGTTTTTTTGTGCTTATTTTTACCGTATAGCCACTTAAAATTACACTAACCAGTGTAAAAACGTCTTTAAAACTAAAATATAGCTTTGATATTTGAATAAAATAAAAAAACGTATTGCTAAAACATAGTTAGAAATCTTAAAAATGTTAAACATGTAAATTGATTATATTATTTAATTCTTGAAATTATAGGAACGGGCAAACGTATTTTTTAGGGTCTCTTTATTTGTAGATAAGCTACTGAAATCATTGATATTATAATGTTTTGATTTTTGTTTCAGGGTCTCTCTTAGGGTCTCTTTAATATCTTTTTGTACCTTTTAGTATCAAAATGATAAAAATAAAAAAGCCATAAACTCAACGTTTATAGCCTTTAAACCGTGTATATATCACTGTAAGTTGGGTATACTGGATTCGAACCAGTACATTAAGGATTCAGAGTCCTCTGCCTTACCAATTTGGCTAATACCCAATAAACCTGACCTTCTTATCTTATTAAACTTTAAAATGAATGTCAAGAACCAATAAAGTGATTTTAAAATAAAATTTTTCTTTAAAAAATCCCATGATTCGGTATAATAAGTTCAAAAGATGAAAAGGGGATTGAAAGATGCATAAGGTTCTGATTGTGATGCATGATCACGCCCATGATGATTACTATCGAATGAACAAGGTTGAGTTTGAAGCTCTTCCGGCCGTTGGACAGTATCTTTATAATACTGACGGTTTAGTTTATCAGGTTGAAGAAGTTACGAATTTTGCCGGTTACGTATCAAGTAAAGGCGCAGTGGCACTCGTTGTTATTCATCAAGTTGAAAAAGAATTGCCGGTTAACAATTTATATGGATTAAATATTGAAGAAGATTTGGATGATTAAAAAGCGCAGCTGCGAGATGATCGCAGTTGCGCTTTTATTTCTTACTATTCAAATGACAATTCAACTAGGTAAGCCTTCTCCTTTAACAAGTGAGCAGTTGTTGCCCAAACTTCATCAAAATTTGGACGCGGCTTACCGGTTGCCTCCCAATAATCAGCAAATAAATTGGGATGGGATTTAATAAATTCATTCGGGAGACGGTTGACCATCAATTTATTTGATGGGAAGTAAAAATCGGCGTGCTCAACAGAAGTTGTATCCGGAATAAAGACCTGAACAACGTTTTTATACGGCGATTTGATTGCGATTATTAATTCGGGATGTGTTTCAATTTTTTTAAGCACATCGTAAATTGGTTCAAATTCAAACTCAATCAACGTGAAACCTTCTCTCAATGATATATTTCCATTTTAACAGGAAAATTCAAAAAAGGTAATTAAGTTTATTCATAAAAACGTTTTTAATCGGTATAATTAACAGTAGATCATGTGAGAGGAGAGTTTAGATGGCAACGGTTCATTTTTATCTGGTCCGTCATGGACAAACAAAATTAAATCGCGCTGCACGGTTACAGGGTATTACCGACTCTCCTTTAACGGCAAAGGGGATCCGGATGGCTAAACGTTTGGGATACGAATTGCGCAAGCTGGAATTTCGGGTAGTTTACACCAGTGATTTGAAACGGACCCAGGCAACCGCTAAATATATTTTAGAGGAAAATCAACGCAAGATTCCTCCAATTTATCGTGATCCGGATTTGCGTGAAATGAGTTTCGGTCAGTTTGAAGAAGCCAAGAACATGAAATTGATTCCGCAAGCGTTGCGGACCCTTGGGTTGAAGAAAATCATTCGGGCTTTCTTGAACGAGGAGCATGTTAGCGAATTGATTCGGCTGTTTCGGACGATGGACGGAACGGAAGAGATTGAAAATGCAGCGCAGTTAAATACCCGATTTCGTAGAGCGTTGCGCATGATTGGCGATGAATACCAAGACCGCGAATGCAATATTTTGATTGTTACTCATGGGTTGATTTTATCAAATTTCATTGAAAGTCTTTACGGTGAAGTGCCGTTATTTTTGGTTGATAATTCGCGGGCAAGTTTAGTTGATTATCAAAACGGCGAATTCAAAATCAGATATGTAAATCAGTTGAGACAGGAGGATCCAGATGAAGGCAGACGCAGTTAAGGCGCGAATGATGCAGATGGTTGATGAACAGATCGCTCCCGGAGTGTCCTACGCTCATTTGCACGATGGGCAAGTGGAAACGATGGTCTATGGCAAAGCAGCCCTGGTCCCGCAAGTTCAACCGCTGCGGTGGGGAATGTTGTACGATATGGCCTCATTAACTAAAGTTGTTGGAACAACAACGATGATTTTGAAAATGATCGAGCAGGAAATGCTTGCTCTTGATGATCGGGTTGCAGATCATATTCCGCTTTTTAACGATCAGCGGGTAACGATACGGCATTTATTAACGCATACATCCGCAATTTCAGGATACATTCCGCACCGCAACCAATTACCGCCGGACAAGTTACTTGCCGCCCTTGATTCGCTTTCGGTGGGCGATTGGTTTGATCAAAAAGTCGTGTATACTGATGTCGGCTTGATCATGCTTGGACAAACAATTGAGAAATTTTACCAAGCACCGGTTCAAACGGTAATCCAAAATGAAGTTTTGATTCCGCTTGGATTAACTGAAAGTACCTTTGATCCGGTCAAGGAAAATTGTGTTCCCACGGAAATGACGGCTGATCGGGGGTTGATCCAAGGCGAAGTCCATGATCCCAAGGCCTTTATTTTGAAGGAGCATTGTGGTTCCGCCGGCCTTTTTATGCCGCTTAATGACTTGATCAAGTTTGCGCAGTGGATCTTAGGAATTACAGATAATGATCTTTTACAACGTTCAACGATTGATTCCCTTTTCAAAGATTGGACAACGCATCATTTAGGGAGATCGCTTGGATGGGATCTCCGTATTTCGCCGGATCAAACGCCGTGGATCTATCATACGGGATATACCGGGACGTACATTTTACTAAGCAAGGCGCGGCAAGAAGGACTGATCGTCTTGACGAACCGGGTTCATCCAACCGCGGATAACCAGGCATTTCTTGACTTCCGGGATCAATTAGTTGCGGATTTTATTGAATAGATAGCGTTTACATTTAACGCTCTTCTTGATAGAATTAAGGTAAATCTGATCAGTGAAGAAGGAATTATGAATGGCAGAACCAATGTTTTTGAAACCATATTTTCAGGAAAAAATGTGGGGCGGCGATAAGTTAGCAACAGAATTTGGCTATCAAATTCCAAGTGACCATACCGGGGAATGCTGGGCGATCTCTGCTCATCCGCATGGGCCCGCAACGGTCGAAAACGGTAAATATAAGGGAATGACCCTTAACCAAGTCTGGAAAGACCACCGGGAAGTTTTCGGGAATGCTCAAGGGGATGTTTTCCCGTTACTGACAAAAATTTTAGATGCTAAAATTGATTTATCAGTGCAGGTTCACCCAGATGATGCGTATGCTGAAGAACACGAACATGAATTGGGCAAGACGGAATGCTGGTACGTGATCGAAGCTGACGAAGGCGCAATGATGTACTATGGGCATAATGCTCAAAGCCGTGAAGAATTTGCGGAAATGATTCAAAAAGGCGAATGGGATAAGTTATTGCGGAAAATTCCGGTTCATGCCGGTGATTTCTTGTACGTTCCAAGCGGGACCGTTCACGCGGTCGGCAAGGGCATTATGGTGCTTGAAACCCAACAAAGCTCCGACACTACATACCGGATGTATGATTTTGACCGAGTGGATGCTTCAACCGGCAAAAAACGTGATTTGCACATTCAACAATCAATTGATTGCGCAATGATTCCGCACAAGGATCCAAAATTGAATCAAAAGCACTATCAAGTTGGTGATGTAGCGGTGACTCAATTCGTTTCAACTGAATTTTTTGCAGTTTATGAATGGAAGGTTAACGGCGGTCAAGGAACGTTTAATCGGGGAACAGCCCCGTATACCTTGGTTTCGGTTCTTGACGGTGAAGGCCAGATCGAAGTTGACGGCAAAGTATATGATTTGAAGAAGGGCATGCACTTTATTTTACCGTATGACGTTAAAGAATGGACAGTTCGCGGGAAGATGCAGATTATTGCATCAGAACCGGGTGAAAAAGCATAGTTAATATAATTAGAGTAAGGCTGTGATGGTCTTACTTTTTTTGTTAAAGTCTTTTTTGAAAATTCCCTTTTAAATGAAATAAGTTGTATACTTAACTATGTATTCTTTATATAAGGAGATTAATACATAAGTTATGAAAAAGAGAAATTGGCGGCTGGGAACCATTCTTGGGTTAGCAGTTGCGATGTTAACTGTTTTTGCACTTGGTTCTAACCGACCAAAACAGGGGCCTTTCGCGGTCCATGCAGATGATGTTTCTACCAAAACGGGAAAGAAGACAACGATCACGTTTTGGAATGCAATGAGCGGAAGTGCTTCGACTGCATTGAAGCAGATGACGGCTGACTTTGAAAAAGCTCATCCGAATATCGAAGTCAAGCTTGAAAATCAAGGCGATTATTCTGATTTGCAAGGCAAATTAAATTCAACCATGCAAAATCCTTCAAACTTGCCAACGATCACACAAGCTTATCCGCAATGGTTGTACACGGCTGTAACTAACGGCCAATTAGTTGACTTAAAGCCATATTTTGATAATTCGAAGATTGGTTTTGGTTCAATCCAACGGTCAAACATTGCCAAACCATTCCTTGAAGGGGCAACTATTAAGGGAAAACAATATGGGGTTCCGTTTAACAAGTCGACGGAAGTCTTATTCTACAACCCAGATCTTTTGAAGAAGTACGGGGTTAAGGTTCCCAAGACGATGGCTCAATTAAAGCAAGCTTCAAAGGAAATCTATGAAAAGTCAAATCATAAAGTTGTTGGGGCGGGCTTTGATGCGTTGAATAACTATTACGTCATTGGAATGAAGGGCTACGGCGATTCATTCACATCGAAATTGAACTTTGATTCAAAAGATTCAAAGAAAGTCATCAACTACTATGCTGATGGGGTTAAGGATGGTTACTTCCAAATTGCCGGCGCTCAAAAGTACATGTATCTTCCATTTACGAACGGGAAAGTTGCAATGTTTGTCGGCTCATCATCATCAGAACAATACATTAAGCCAACGCATGCCAACTATGCGGTTGCTGCCCGTCCAAGCAAGAACAACTTGCAACAAGGGACGGACATTTACATGTTCAAGAATGCCAGCAAGGCTCAACGGACAGCGGCGTTTGAATACATGAAGTTCTTAACCGAACCAAAACAACAGTTATACTGGGCAAAGACGACGGGTTACATGCCGGTCAATAACCAGGTTTTGAAGAGTGACAGTTACAAGAACCTTGCAGGGACAAAGGTTCCGCAAATCTTGTCAAATTCAACTGAAAACATGTTTACGATGCCAGTCGTTAAGAATTCAAATACGGCATTCGTTCAATTGAATCAAATTATGCAAGATATTTTGACTCATCCAAATAATAATCGAAATCAATTGATTAAACAAAATGCTCAAAAGTTAAAGAGTGCATGGAATCAATAACAAAAACTTCCTTCTGGAATAACCGGAAGGAAGTTTTTTTAGTGTTAAAATTAAGAAAAAGAGGGGGAGAAATACATGAAATCCAAAGATTCAAAATTTACCCGATATTTGAAATACGGACGTATGAGTGTTCAGGGCGAGAAGAAAAAACATTCAATTTCGATTTACTATGATACGCAAGAACATCGCTTTGTAAAATTTCACGCGTCAGCAAAAACTTCTAGAAAAATGTTGATTTATAACATGATTGTTTTAGGAATTGTTCTGCTTTTGGTTTGCTGGGATGAATTAATTTCGTGGGTTACCCCATACTGTTATTCAATTAACACCAAAGAAACGGCGCTGATGCAATGGCTAAACTCATTTGAATGGAAGTTTCATTGGTGGCTGGGAATCCTTGCGGGAGTGCTTGCAATTGGATGGTATTTGCTTAACCGCCATGTGGATCCGAATGAATTCGAAGATCCAGTCGGACTAAAAGAAGTTGTAGATTCTAACAAGGATTACGTTTTTATGTTTATCGTCATGCTGCTGTTTGATTGCTTTTTCATTTGGCTGATTTATAGTGATTCGGATTACCCGTTTCCCAATTTAGGACTAAGCGATGTGTTCACGGTTTTCTTGGTAATTCTTTTTACAATTTATTTTTTGTGTATCATCGTTGAAAGCATGATTGCGTATTGTAAATATTTATGGAATGTGAAAATTAGGAAAAAATAAAAGCATCTTTTCGGACAATTTCCGAAAAGATGCCTTTTTGTTAGGCAATCGCCTATTTCATTTTCTTCTTGTTTTCCATGATTCCATCGATTAAACCATAATCAACGGCTTCTTGAGCAGTCATGAAGTTATCCCGATCAGTGTCGGCGTTGATCTTCTTGATTGATTGACCAGTGTGATCAGCAAGAATTTGGTTGATCAACTTGCGGGTCTTAAGAATGTGTTCAGCTGCAATTTGAATTTCAGTTGATTGACCTTGAGCACCGCCAAGTGGTTGGTGAATCATAATTTCTGAGTTTGGCAATGCAAACCGTTTGCCTTTTGCTCCAGCGGTTGCAAGGATTGATGCCATTGATGCAGCCATGCCCATTACGATTGTTTGAACATCAGCGTTAACGAAGTTCATGGTGTCGTAAATTGCAAGCCCAGCTGAAACAGAACCACCGGGTGAGTTAATGTACATGTAAATATCTTTTTCTGAATCTTGGGCATCAAGGAAAAGTAATTGGGCGATAATGGCATTTGCCATGTCGTCGTTGATTTCACCTGATACCATAATGATCCGGTCCTTTAACAAACGGGAGTAAATGTCATAAGCCCGTTCGCCTTGACCAGATTGTTCAATAACTGTTGGAACTAAATTCATGAGAATTTGCCTCCTTAAAATAAAGTAACTAGTTTGAGTTTAGCACACAAAACTGATTGATTACATTCTAACCCTTTGGTCAAAAAAGGTCAAATAATAAATTAAATGGAGATAAAGCCCGCAATTAAAAGATTTTAAAAAAATAATGAATCGAATATGATAAAAATATGTCAAAAAGATTATAAAATGATTAAAAAGAATGGTATACTTAATTTAACGTTAATTAAAGGAGATGGCGAAATGTCAGGAATGCCCGCGTTAAATGACCCGGCGCTTCATTGGGAAAGCCGGTATAAACGGAACTGTTTTGTGTACATTGTAATTTATGGTTTATTAGGTGCGGTTACAGGGATCACCAATAATACATTGGTTTCATACCTTGACCTTGCTGCGCCGAAAGTTGTTACTGGACTGAATATTTATACTGCGATTGGATCAGTTTTAATGGCAATTATGCTGATTTACATTCACAAGACCGGATACAAGAAAGTTTTGGTCGTTGCACCAATTTTAACGATTGCAACGATGCTAGCAATGATTTTTACTGAAAATACACAAATTATTGCGATTTCATATGCATTATTAACCGCTGGGGTCGGAATTTACGATTTCATGTACCCATTAATGTATTCGGTTTACGTTCCGCGGAAAATTCGGACATTCATGATGTCAGCCGTAATGATCACTAACCTGGTTACCCAAGCGGTTGTAACGTTCTTTGGCGGAAAGGTTGTTGTTTGGGTCTTCAGTAAGATTATGGGAATCGGTTATGACAAGGCTTCGGTTTTATCAGGAAACCAAGCCCACATGACTGGCAGCACATTACATAACTACATCACATCATACAAGTCAGTGATCTACATTGCGATTGGCTTTACTGTCTTGGCATTTATTTGCTCATTGTTCTTGAAGGAACGGCCAAGCGACTACACAGAAACGGAAGCTGAACTTGCTGAACGGAAAGCTAAGAAGGCCGTTAACTTTAAGATGTTGGCTCAAAAGGACATTGTCTTATTCGTTACGTTCCTTGCTTTGATTCGGGTAGGGGCATACTTGGTAACACCATACTTCCCAATTTACCTGAACAACTTCTTACACATCCAACGGGGAACCGTTTCAACGATTATTACTTTGCAAACCTTTGCGATGTTGATTGGTTATACATTTGCACCGTGGTTGGAAAAGAAACTTGGTTCAATAGTTTCAATTTCAGTCATGACGCTTTCATGTACGCCATTGATGCTGCTGATGGCGAAGGGGAACATCTTCGGCAGCAACGTGGCAATTGCAATCGGAATTGTTTTGTTCCTCCGTTCAGGCTTGGCCAACGCTTCAATGCCGGTCCAACAGTCATTGCAAATGGCGCTTGTCCCGAAAAACTTACGGCCCGCATTTAGTTCACTAACAACGATCGTCAATGCGGTTGTCGGAATTGGGGTTGGATTATTTACATCATTGTTCTTACTGAAAGATCCATCAGGCTATGCGATTGCATACTATATTGCAGCGGCCTTCTATATCATTGCATGTATTCTTCTCTTGATCTTAAAGAAGAAATACAACCGCATCATGGAAAAAGAATCTGAAGAAGAAAAAATCGAACGCAAGCAAGAAGAACAAGCGGAGAAAAAAGAAGAACGGGAAGCTTAATACAAAGAAGGAAATGGCAACTGCTATTTCCTTCTTTGTAATTTGATTTTTTTAATAATTAGCGTAAAATATTCTCCTAGTATGACTTAAGTCAAAATAAACGATGCCTGTGAGCATTAATTTTGGAGGAAGATATTTATGGATAACTCAAAACCAACCAGTCTCAGTAAGGATCAAAAGCGTGTAATTGCGTCTACTGCGACTGGTTTTTCTTTTGAAAACATGGACTTTAACTTCATGTCTTTCGCTTTGACTTCCGTAATTGCCAGTTTGGGAATTACGACGACTCAAGCCGGGATGATCAACACGATTACCAACCTTGGAATGTTGCTTGGGGGATTGATTTTTGGAATCCTGAGCGATAAGTACGGCCGGGTAAAGATTTTCTCATATACGATCTTTATTTTTGCCGGCGCAACAGCGTTAATGTACTTTGCAAATAGCTTTACGATGGTTTGCATTTTGCGGTTCCTCGTCGGTTTTGGTGAAGGTGGGGAATACGGTGCTGGAATGGCAATGATCGGCGAGTATTTCTCAGCTAAGCGGTATGGTCGGGTAACGGCGATTGCAAGTATCGGCGGCCAACTTGGGGGCATCATTGCTGCGATTTTATCGGCATTGATCTTACCGCACTTTGGTTGGCACGTCTTATTCTTAGTCGGGGTCTTCCCAGTGATCTTAGCATTCTTTATTCGGCGGAATTTAAAGGAAAGTCCGACGTTCTTGAATAACCAAAAGAAAGCAGACAAGCCGAAAGTTTCATTCTCACGGTTGTTTGAAACTCCTCAACTTGCCGGGCGAACGATTGGTTTGATTTTCATGCTGATCGTGCAAACAGGTGGTTACTACGGCCTGATGAACTGGCTTCCAACCATCGTACAAAAGCAACTCGGGATTACTGTTCGCGGATCATCATTATGGATGGTGGCAACGATTATCGGAATGTGCATCGGGATGCTTGTTTTCGGAAATATCTTAGATTACTTTGGTCCGCGGAAGTCATTTGGCTGCTTCTTAATTGGAGCTGCATTTGTGATTTATGCGTTGATTCAAGCCCGCAACATGATCGAGTTGGTTATTTTAGGAGCGATTGTCGGTTTCTTCGCAAACGGAATGTACGGTGGTTATGGTGCTATTATGACATACCTGTACCCAGCTGACATTTCAGCAACTGCGAATAACCTGATCATGAATGTCGGAAAAGCGGTCGGAAGTTTTTCAACGATTGTAATCGGCTTTTTGATGAGCAAGTATTCAATGAATGTCGTAATGGGCTTCTTATCGGTGATGTATCTTTTAAGTTTTGTTGTAATGCTGCTGATTCCTGGATTAAAAGAAATGGGAAAGAAGAAAGTATAATCGGAAAATCTGAATATAATAAAAAGGCTGCGTCTTAGTTGCGACGCAGTCTTATTTTTAACCTCGAAAATAATTTAAAAAGTAATTAATAACCCGAAAAATCAGGTAAATAATCGCACAAATTACGAAGAGTTTTAAAATAATGTACAGGATCGGAATGTACCATAATTCAGTTTTAAAAAGCGCGAAAACGGGGTGGATTCGATGGTAAATTCCAGTATGCGGATTTAACCCAATCAAAAGTTGAATTCCAAAAATGATGACCCCAAGAATGACGCTGAGTTTGAATTGTTTATGGTTAATCAATATGATCCCTCCCTCACGAGTTTCATTATAATATGAAAGGGTTTGAAAGAGAATATTAAATTCAAAATCGCAACCGAATTTTAAAATCAAAAATTTTTGACTATATTATTGACAACGCTTACATAGTGATATATATTATCAGTGTAAGGTATTTAATAATTTACCTTCTAATCAATTCTCTTTCTCTCTTATGCCGAGGTTGTGACAGTTGTCATAGCCTCTTTTTTATTGATTAATTTTTTTGTACACTGGAATTAGGAATTTAAATGGAGGGATTGCCATGAAGAGTCACGAAACGTTAACGTTGATTGAAGAAATTACGCGCAATGATGGTTCGCGGTATTTTGAAATTTCAAACATTGTTCAAAATGGCCGGGCTGAACTGGCTGCAATTCGCGGTTTTATTAAAGAAGTGCGAATTGTTCAATTAAACATTCCGCGTTCCAAAAATGTGATTGCATACGAAAACTACATCAACGAAAATTTTGAAATGCCGGAAGAAAACTTTGACCATTTTGAAGAGTGGAAGCGGACGCCAGAAATGGAAGAGGTCGTTGAAAATATCTTGCATGAAAATCATGTTGCTTAAATTATAAAAGCGTTAATCTTGGTAGAACCTACTCGAGATTAGCGCTTTTATTTTAATAATATTAATTTTTAGAATTTAGTATTTTTTGGCTTTCATAGAACTCTTCAGCAGCAGGCAATTCATTAAAATCGAAGGTTAGATTTTGATAGTTCTTTAGTGCATTTTTTATATCATCGATGGTTATATTGAAATATTCTTTACGATGATTTACTTGGTTAATGCGTTTATCATTAAATTTATTATGTAATTCAGATTCAAGTTTATATGCATTATCGCTAAATATTAATGCATGAACGTCAAATTTAAATGGAACTGATGCACTTCCAAGTTCATTAATACGATCAAGAGGATTTAGACGGCGTGTAACGCCAATTTTGAATACATTTTTTCCAAATGAACCAATGTTGGAAATTATATAAACATAGCCGGCCGTTGGATTTTCTGCTCGATTGTTTAATTTTTCCTTTTTTTCCTGTATTTCAGAAAGTTTGTTTTGTAATTTAGAAAGCTGTTCCTTTAAGGAAAGAATTTCATTTTCATCTTTTGAATTGTCTATTTTTTCTTGCACTTCTTTTTCGGCCTGAGCAAAGTGTTGCTCATCTTTCTCATATTTTTTGCGCTCACTAGCTAATTCACGTTGAAGCGCTTTTTCCTCACGTTCGCGTTCTCTTTCTTCACGAAGTTGTTCTTTTTCTTCTTCCTTTTTTAGGGCATATTCTAGTGCAATATGGGCTTCATTAATTTTACTATCTAGGTAGTCTTCGGATATTCTAACACTGTTAGACTCCATTAATTTGTTTAATTGTTCATATGACCTTAAAATTCTTTTTTCAATGGTTTCTATATTTGATTTGGTTACTTTATTGATTGCAGCTTCACATTCTCCATTGAAAGCACGAAGCATAATTTTTATATTTTTCTTTTGCATTGCTTTTCCTTTTGCAACGCTATTATTTAAAGTCATTTGAGTAGTAACAATTCCTGTCTTGTTTTCTCTTATCATTTCTTTTTGATTGGCACGTTCAGTAAGTAATTTTGCTTTATAGGCACTAGAATTAGCAAATTTATATCTTGGTTTATATAGCCCAAATGACTCCATATTAACTTCATCTTTAATTGAAACTAATTGATTTTCTAAATCGTTGATTTGACTATTTATTTCTTGTTCATCGTTTGAAAGAGATTGAATTTCATTTTTTCTTGATAAGATTGCTGACTCTAAATCAGATAGTTCTTTTTCTTTTTTATTTATTTTAATTTCCAGATCGATTGGTTTTAATTGTTTAACAGAAAGTTTTAAATTAGCTGTTTCTTTCAAACTTTGATTTTCTTCTTCAAGTCTTTGAATTGTTTCAGCATTTTGTTGGATAGTTGTTTTAAATTGCTTGATTTTGAAAAAATCTTTAAAAGACATTAGTTCCTCCTTGAAATTATAAAATTTGGATTAGGTGAAAATATGATCTAATTTTATCATATTTTGATGTATTTTTTAGATTTAAAATCTTATTGTAGTTATAGAAATAAAATCTATATAGTAAAAGATATTGAGAGAAAAAGCTTTCAGAAAATAGCTTAATATGTTCATAACACCCATTAATGGCAATATGGTAAATGAAAAGGGATTGTGGTAAAATAATGGCGTACTCGGAAGAGTAATTACATGTATATTTTTAGGAGGCTGTTTTATGTCAGTATTCGTAAATGGTAACGCAATCTACAACGATGCTCGTAAGGGTCACTACGCTGTTGGTGCGTTCAACACAAATAACTTGGAATGGACACGTGCTATTCTTCAAGCTGCCCAAGAAACAAACACACCTGTTTTAATTCAATGCTCAATGGGTGCTGCTAAGTACATGGGTGACTATAAGTTAGTTAAGAACTTAGTAGAAAACGAAATGCGTGTTATGAACATCACAGTTCCAGTTATCATGCACTTAGATCACGGTAACTATGAAGCTGCTAAGGAATGCATTAAGGCTGGCTACTCATCAGTTATGTTTGATGGCCACGACTTACCATTCGAAGAAAACTTAGAAAAGACAAAGGAAATTGTTAAGTTAGCTCACGAACGCGGCATTTCTGTTGAAGCCGAAGTTGGTTCAATCGGTGGTACAGAAGACGGTGTCACAGGTGCCGGCGAATTAGCTAGTGTTGAAGAAGCTAAGACAATGGCTGCAACAGGCGTTGACTACTTAGCATGTGGAATTGGTAACATCCACGGCAAGTACCCAGAAAACTGGCAAGGTCTTAACTTCGACCGTTTGAAGGAAATTGCTGACGCTGTTGATACACCATTAGTATTACACGGTGGTTCAGGTATCCCTCAAGAACAAATCGAAAAAGCAATTAGCATGGGTATCTCAAAGGTTAACATCAACACAGAAAACCAACTTGCCTTTGCTGCTGCAACTCGTAAGTACATCGAAGCAGGTAAGGATGAAGAAGGTAAAGGTTACGACCCTCGTAAGTTACTTGCTCCTGGTACACAAGCAGTCGTTGATACAGTTAAGGAAATCATCGGCTGGCTTGGGACACCATCAATTAAATAATCGATTATTAATTGACATAAATAAAAAAGCTGCGATTTTAAGTCGCGGCTTTTTTGTTGTCTTTGATTTGAGGATAAATTAAACATAAAAATTAAGGTCACGGGATAAACCCATGACCTTAATTCAATTATTCAATTAAATTTCTTCAACAGCTGGTTTTTCACCATCATTGATGAAGTATACCTTGTACCATGTTAAGAACGTGTAAACATTCCAAATTTGCTTCCGGCTGTCGTTCTTACCATCATAGTAATCATCGAGCATCTTAAGCAATTTGTCTTGCTTGAAGAATTCCTTAACGTAATCTTGTGAGAATTCATTCCGCACGATCTTGTAGTACTTTTCTTCGTGTAACCAGTCCCGAATAGGAGTTGGGAAACCAAGTTTTTCACGGTTGTACCATTCTTTTGGTAAGTGGCGTTTAGCAGCTTGCCGGAATGCATACTTCGTGTTCTTTGAGTTGATCATGTACTTGGTTGGAACCTTTTCTGAAACCTTGGCAACTTCGACATCAAGGATCGGAACCCGGGCTTCAAGGGAAGCGGCCATTGTCATCTTATCAGCCTTTAATAAGATATCGCCAGGCATGAAGTGGTGCAAGTCAAGGTATTGCATCTTCCGGATTTCAGCAGTTTGGTCTTCAACCTTTTCGTATGTTGGGCCAATGATTTGTTGAATCGTTGGTGCGTCTTGATAATCGGCTTGCAAGAATTCGGTTGCTTCTTCCGGTTCAAAGACCCGTGAATCACCGATGAAGAAATCTTCAGCAGGGGCGATTGATGTGTACAAGTGAGCCTTGCCGTGGAAGTTCTTATCCCGAATTGAATCAGCAATTTTCTTCCGGGCCTTGCGTGGCAACTTCTTTAATGCTTCAGCAATCAACCGGATCATCCGTGACTTGGTCCAGAAACCGTATGCTTGGTAACCACCGAATAATTCGTCAGCACCTTCACCACTCATGACCACCTTAACATCCTTGGCAGCAAGTTTTGACAAGAAGAACAATGGAATGCATGAGAAGTTTGAATCTGGTTCATCAAGGAAGTATTGAATTTGAGCAAAGTGACTGAATGCGTCATTGGCATCAATCGTTTCGGACTTCATGTTTGTTCCTAATTCCTTTGCCAAATCTTCCGCATCGTTGATTTCGTTAACCTTTCCGCGGTCAAAACCAACTGAGTATGTTGTATGTGGCTTCAGAACTGAAGCAACGTAACTTGAGTCAACTCCACTTGAAAGGAAAGCTCCGGTTTTAACTTCCTTATCAGTGATTGAGTGGGCCTTTACTGATTCAACAACGGCATTGTCGATTTCATCAGTAATTTCACCTAATGATTCGTTTGAAGGTTGAGCCTTGTAATCGAAGTATTGGTGAATGTCCATTGTCCCATCACGATAGATGAAGTAATGACCTTCCTTCAATTTATATACACCCTTGAAGAATGTTTCATTCAATGCTGAGTATTGGAATGTCATGAACGGTTTCAAGGCTTGCTTATTAAGTTCTTTCTTAAAGCCTGGGTGACGCAAGAAACTCTTGATTTCAGAACCATACATGAAGGTATCACCCATTTGAGTGTAGTAAAATGGCTTGATTCCGAATGGATCACGCGCACCAAAAAGTTCCTTTGTCTTGAAGTCGTAAATTACGAATGCAAACATTCCGCGTAATTTTTTCAAAATGTCTGTTCCGTATTCTTCATACCCGTGAAGGATAACTTCCGTGTCAGTATGCGTTGTAAATTCGTGTCCAGCAGCAACAAGTTCATCACGGAGTTCTTGGAAGTTATAAATTTCACCGTTAAATGTGATGACCTTTGATTTGTCTTCGTTAAAAATCGGTTGCTTACCTTCGTGGACATCGATAATGCTTAACCGCCGCATTCCGATGGCAACATTTTCGTCAACGACTTGACCGCCGCTATCGGGACCACGGTGTTTGATTGCATCCATCATTTTAGTTAAAATGGGGCGTTTTTCATCAGCACCCATTGAATCATTTATGAATCCTGTAATTCCACACATAATCAAATTCCTTTCTTATATATGAACGAATTATATCGCTATTACTGTAAATAATAAAGCAAATTTCAATTGTTGCAACCATTAAATCGAAATCTTGGCGATTTATTAAGGAACTTCGGCCGTCTTTTAACGGCGAAATATGCTAAAATATCAATATTAAGTGATTGAAAGGACGGAATTGATATGGCAGAGGGAAAACGCCGGTTTAAGGTTCAAATTGACGGCGAAGAATTTACGATTATTGGGAAGAGTACCCCTGAACACATGAATGCGGTAATGGAAGTTGCAAACCAAGAATTGGCAACGATCAAAAAAATGATGCCATCCCTTTCGGAAAAGAAGGCCGCATTACTTTTAGCAATCAACGCAGTTTCAGATCAATTGGAAAAGCAGGAAGAATTAGATAAATTGCAACGGAAGATTGAAGATCAAACAAACTAGGTGATTAAATGTTAACGTTAATTATCGTTTTATTGTTGATTTTAGCTTTTCGATTTGGACTTAAACGCGGTCTTTTAATGACCCTTTTAAGTGTTGCGGGCTATGTCATTGTTTTTTTACTTGCAGTCTTTTTAGCCAAACCGATGGGCGCAGCTTTAGCAACGATGATGCCGGCACTCTGGAAAAATTCGATTTTTTCAGGAATGTTTTATAACGTGCTTGCATTTTGGATCATTGCAATTGTCGGCAGTATTATTTATCGCTTTTTAGCACGGACAGTCAACGGAATTACCAAGTTACCATTAATTTCGCAGGTTAACGCCTTGGCGGGGGCAGCCTTATCAACGATTTTAATGTACGTGGTAATTTTCTTTGCGCTGTTATTGATGGCAGCGTGGCCAAGTCAAAACGTGCGGGCCACGGTTCAACAATCGCCGGTTGCTGAATGGATTTTAAAGAAAACACCAGTGATCTCACAGCAGATAATGAATGATTATAATGATCAAAATCAATTCTAGAAGGGAGGAGCAGCATGAATAGCAAAATTTTAAAGACATTAGAGTACGACAAAATTCGGCAACAAATCGCGGAATACACGGTAACTGAAAATGGTAAGAAGCTTGTTGAACGGATGAAACCGCAAAGCGATTATGACCGAATTGATGAATTATTAGACGAAACCCAGGACGGAGCAGATATTTTGCGGTTGAAGGGCGGAATTCCAATGCCAAAACTGCTTGATATTCGAATGCAGTTGAAACGCCTTGAAATTGGTGCAACCTTGAACGGCAAGGAACTTGCGATGATTGCAAAGGTTTTACGGGCAACGAACGCCGTTAAGGCTTTTTTCCGCGAATTGCTTGATGATGAAGTGGTTTTACAGCGTCTTTATGATTTAAATGATCAGCTTGAAACTTTACCGGATGTTGCCAAACGGTTATTAAATTCAATCGAAGGCGACGGGCATGTGACGGACGATGCGTCGAGCTTATTAAAGAGTTTACGACGGCAAATTGAAAATACGGAAGCCGAGATTCGGGATAAACTTTCAAGCCTGACGCGCGGAAGCAAGTCAAAATATTTAAGCGATTCGCTGGTTACGATTCGGAACGACCGTTATGTAATTCCGGTCAAAGCTGAAAATCGCGGTCAATTTGGCGGGGTCGTTCACGATCAAAGTGCTTCAGGGCAAACCCTATTTATCGAACCGCAAGCAATTGTCGATTTGAATAACCGGTTGAAGCAGCAACAATTAGCTGAAAAAGAAGAAATTCAACGGATTTTGCGCGAATTGTCCGAACTGATCGCCCCGTATACGAATGAACTTTCTGAAAATGCGTGGATTTTAGGCCGGATGGACTTTATTAATGCCAAGGCCCAGTATGCTCACGAAATTAAGGCAACGTTGCCGGAAATTTCAGCTGAAAATGACATTTATTTGCGCCAAGCATGGCACCCGCTCCTTGATCCGAAGACGGTGGTTAAAAATGACATTTCGCTTGGCAAAGATTATCAGGCAATCGTCATCACCGGACCCAACACTGGTGGGAAAACCATCACGTTAAAGACCTTAGGATTGATTCAATTGATGGGACAATCTGGCCTATTTATCCCAGCAGCTGAAGAAAGTCGGATCGGTGTTTTTGATGAAGTGTTTGCTGACATTGGTGATGAACAGTCGATTGAACAAAGTTTGAGTACCTTTTCATCACACATGACCAACATTGTTGATATTTTGAAGCATATTACTTCCCAATCACTGGTTTTATTCGATGAATTAGGTGCCGGAACTGATCCGCAGGAAGGAGCAGCTTTGGCGATTGCGATTTTGGATGCCGTGGGGGCTGAAGGAAGTTATGTCGTGGCAACGACCCACTATCCCGAATTGAAGGCTTATGGTTATGAACGGCCGCAAACAATTAACGCGTCAATGGAGTTTGATAGTGAAACTTTACAACCGACATATCATCTGTTGATTGGAATTCCAGGACGCAGTAACGCATTCGACATTTCGCAACGCCTTGGATTGCCGGAAATGATCGTTCAGTCTGCCCGGCAATTAGTGGCGCAAGACAGCCAAGACTTAAATGAAATGATTGCTGATTTGGTCAAAAAACGGCATGATGCAGAAGAAAAGCAGGTCTTTTTCAAGAAACATTTGAAAGAAGCCGAAAAATTGCATCATGATTTGGAAAAGGGCTTTGAAAAATTTGAAAGCCAAAAAGAAAATCAGTTGAATCATGCTAAACAACAGGCTAACCAAATCGTAAACGATGCTCAACGCAAGGCAGATCAGATCATTGCCGATTTACGGAAAATGCGGACGCAAAGTGCAAGTGCCGTTAAGGAGAATGAATTGGTCGATGCGAAAACGAAGCTGAATAAGTTGGAACAGCCAATTAACCTTAAAAAGAACAAGGTTTTGCGGCGGGCTAAAAGCCAAAAAGAATTTCATGTTGACGATGACGTGCTGGTCAAATCATACGGTCAGCGGGGAGTCTTGCTCCGGAAAGTTGATGACCATCATTGGGAAGTTCAGCTTGGAATTTTGAAGATGAAAATTGATACGGATGATCTTGAAAAGGTTAAGGTTGATGATCAACCCGCAACGCATGCCAATGTAAGTGTTAAGCGCAGTACGTCATCAGGACTATCAACGAGTCTTGATCTTCGGGGACAGACAAAAGAAGAAGCTTTGATGAGTGTTGACCGATACATCGATTCAGCATTGCTTGCTGGTTATCCATCAGTAACGATTATTCATGGAAAGGGAACGGGAGCTTTACAACAAGCGATCAAACAGTACCTTTCAACGAACCCATCCGTCAAGAGCTTTAATTATGCATCGCCGAATGCGGGTGGCGATGGCGCAACGATTGTGAACTTTAAGTGAAGGTGTGATTTGATCACACCTTCTTTTTTTCAATGCTTTATCTTGTACTTTTTCATTAAAAAAGCGTAACTTAATAATTGGAAATGAATATAGGAAGAGGTAAGATGAATGATTGATGTTACTTTACTTGGAACGGGTGGCAGTATTCCGCTTCCAGATCGTTACTTATCATCAGCAATTATTGAATATAAAGGCCGGAAAATTTTGATGGATGCCGGTGAAGGAACTGGCGTTTCAATGCGGGCTGTTCGGAGCGGATTCAAATCTCTTGATGTAATTTGCATTACGCACCTGCATGGGGATCACGTTATTGGGTTACAAGGAATTTTAGGAACGACCAGCAATACTGGCCGGACAGAACCAATCACGATCATTGGGCCAAAAGGAATCAAAGATGTTATGAAAGGCTTCCGGGTCATCATGCCGTGGTTAAATTACGACATTAACATTATTGAAGACCCAACTCCAGGTGAACCAATTGTAATCAACAACAAGTACATTCACGGTGAATTGTCAATTTCAGCTTTGCCAGTTAAGCATACACGGCCGAACTTTGCATACCGGGTTGACTTAAAACGGGAACCAAAATTTGACCCGCAAAAGGCAAAGGCTAACGAAGTTCCACAACGCATCTGGGGGGATTTGCAACGCGGTCAAAAACCAGTTGAATACGAAGGCAAGACCTACACTCCAGACATGGTTCTTGGCGAAGCACGGAAAGGCATGCGGGTCAGCTGGGTAACTGATACGCGGCCAACCCCTGAAATCCCAGGATTCATTGAAGGTTCAGATTTACTTTTGAGCTGTGCAAACTTCGGTTCAAATGACGATACCGAAAAGGCAAAGAACAAGATGCACATGACATTTGCTGAAGCAGCAACGCAAGCAAAGAAGGGCCACGTTAAGGAAATGGTCTTGACCCACTTCTCACAAGCAATGCGTGATCCTGAAAAGTATGTGAAGAACGCAACGGATATCTTCCCGAACACGGTTATCGGAAAGGATCACATGCACTTTACATTAAATTACGATCAAGACTTTGCTGAACCAACAATGATTGAAGAAAAAGCTGATACAAAAGAAAATGATTAATTTCGATTAAAGCAAAAAATGCGGTAGTTAGAGATGACTATCGCATTTTTTAATATTAATACTTTTTGGCACATAAAATGCGAATTATATTTCGAATAATGATCATTTTTGTTAATATAAATTAAAAGGAGAATTTAAAGGAGATTAAAAAAATATGGTTTGTATATTGGCGGCTCTAATATCGTCAACTTCTAGAGGTGTAATTAGTGTAATCGATCGCTATCAAATGGGTTATCGTAAAGGAAATTTACTGGTTGTTAACTTTATTAATAATATCTTAGCAACGTTTTTGGCAACGTTGGTTCTTATTGTTTTACAGCATGTAGTTTCATTGGATTTTTTGTTATTGCCACAACAATGGTTCAGAATAATTATTTATGCATTGCTAGTACAACTTGTTGCATATGGTTATAGTTATTTATACCGTCACTTACCGTTAATTGATGCGGTAATTTCAGGAAAGATTTCGGATCTGTTTATTCCGATTGCGTTAGCCTTTACAACTTCTTATTTTAGTTTTAAACAATATTCTGTTTCAGTGATTTCAACTTTACTAGTTGGCTTACTTGCTTTTTCTCCTAGTACTAAAAAGACTAATTTTAAAACGTGGGTGAGGGGAATCTTAGTGATTGTGCCATTGTTGACGATTCAGTCGGCTTTCTCTCCGCTTTTGGTTGATCGTATTCATGGAATCCCAGAATTAATGGGTTTTACGATCATCACAATTTATTTGCGCCTTGTGATTTCGTTTATTTCATTATTCACACGTCCAAAAAACAAATTGATCAATAAAGAGTCAATGAAAATTGGAAAAACGGTGGTGGCAGTTTACGGATTACGTTCAGTGCTTACGATCGCGGCTCAAATATCATTTACGATTGCAACGTCTTCCAAAACATCTGGCATTGCATGGGTTCTTTTAAACATGACATCACTTTACGGTGTTGTTTTTGGAAGTTGGATTCTCAAAGAAAAAATTGGAAAGTTTGATGTTCTTGTACTTTTAGTTGTAACGGTGATGACTTTGTTGACGAGATAGATTTTTGAAAATAAAAAAAACTAACTGTGAATTAACAGTTAGGCTGAAAGTTATTAGGTTAAGATGGACCTTTACTTTTTCAAATTTCGGATACGGCAATTACACTTTTTAATTTTAATATTTCATTGTCAAATTCTTCTTTTAATTCTAGATTCTTGAGTTGTTCATCTAAATAATTTTTAAATTGGATATTACTTATAATTACTCTTTTCTTATATTAAGCATGCTGAAAATAATTTTTGATATTGTTAATGCAAATCTTAATTGTAATTATACAGTCCAAATATAATTAGAACAATCGATTACTAATAGTTAATGCTGTTGTTTTCATCTGATGGGCAAGCGTTTTAATCATTGAACGTTTCAATTCATTTGTGTTACCAGCCATTCCAAGAGTAGCAACACATTTACCCTTTACAATTATTGGAACACCGACACAACGGTGGCCTATTTGAGTTTCTTCATCATCGATGACATACCCTTGATCATGAATAATTTGAAGATTACTTATGAATGTGTTCATATCGGTTATTGAATTAACCGTACTTTTTCTCAAGTGGATTTTGCGAAGCATTTTAAGTAATTCATCGATGTCAAGATAAGCTAGCGCACATTTCCCCATTGCATTGGTATTCAAGGGACGTTTTTCGCCAAGAATTTTATAATCTTCAGGGTGATCCTTTCGGGAAATTATTTGTGAATAGGTAATGTTTTCACCGGTAGGAATACCAATATATGCGGATAGATTAAATTTTTCTACTAGAGGTTTTATGTACGGAATTACAGACCAATCTAAAATTTTATTGTCAGGTTGAAGTAGATTAAAATTACAATTCATATAGTATTTGTTGTCAGATTTACACACTATTTCGTATTCGCATAGGGTATACAGTAACCTAAAAGCAGTGGTTTTACTTATTCCAGTTTTACTAGAAACTTCGGCTAATGAAAGTCCATCCGAATCAGCTAAAAATAGTAATATGTCAAGCCCTTTAGCGAGTGTTTTTGAAATATAATCCATGTAATTCACCTCATTGAGATGTTATAACACTTCAAATAAATATCAAAATTTTTGTATTAAATTTCATTATGTGAAACAAAATTTGAGAAATTTTTCTTTACTTTAATGTTTATTGAATAAACGATGGAATTTTAAACGGTATAAAAAATAATGCCGTTCTCTTTCAAGAATGGCATTAATTTTATCATTAATCTTCTTTATCAGAATCAACCTTTTGGGCTTCTTTTTGAATTTTATCAAATTCAATCATTGAGAATGGCTCGACATCCGTGCTTTCTGGTTGAACGGGGGCATGTGAATCAATGATGACGTTGATGGTAACAACGTCCTTTTTGTCGTCTGTCTTTTCGACCTTTGCTTCAGTGGTGAAGTTGCTATGTAACTGGAACGTTTCAGCGATAAAGCCGGCTTCAAGTTGGAAGTCGGGCTTTTCCGTTGCGCCAAACCGGACCTTGACCGGTTCACCGCTTAATTCAAAGGTGTGTTCTTCTTTCTTTGACTTGGTGTGGGTCAATGTTCCCCAACCGGCATATTCAAAGAACAAACGCAAATCATTATCGGTTGCAAGCAATAATTTACGCGCCAAAAGTTTTCCGGCCCAATACATGATATCGTCGTTATTACCAACAAGTGATGGAATCAAAACGTCGCGCAAAAGTTCACTGCCGAGTGTGGTTCCGGTTTGATGACCTAATACTTGATTATAAAAGTCTTTTTTCATAATTAAGCTCCTCTAAACTTATCGTTATGTCTAATTATACCTTTTTAAAGGTAAAAATTCTTACTAATTTGGAAAATCAATGATAGAATAAGGATAAATTTAAGAGATGGGGAATCAAAATGCCGAAGATTTTAATTGCAACCAAAAATCCAGGAAAAGCACGTGAATATCGCAAAATCTTTGAACCAAAGGGCTTTGAAGTGACAACGTTGTTGGATCTTGATGCGGATCAAGTTCCAGCAATTGATGAAAATGGGAGTAGCTTTGCTGAAAATGCATTAATTAAGGCAAATGCCCTAATGAATGTTACGCATGCGACGGTTTTAGCTGACGATTCAGGATTATGTGTTGACGCCTTGGATGGGGCACCGGGAATTCATTCAGCTCGGTATGCGGGAGACCATGATGATGTTGCAAACCGCAAAAAATTGCTTGAAGCATTAGAAGGTGTTCCGGCAGATAAATGGACAGCTCATTTTCACACATCAATCGTGGTTGTTCATCCTGACAAGGCACCGCTTGAAGTCAGTGGTGAAGCATTTGGTCGGATTCTTGATCACGAAACCGGCAGTGATGGGTTCGGCTATGATCCGTTGTTTTATTCAAACGATTTGCAAAAGTCATTTGCCGAAGTTTCCGTTGACGAAAAGAATCGGGTCAGTCATCGGGGCAAAGCAGTGAAGAAATTAATGGCTGAGTTCGATAATTGGTGGCAAGATTAATTAAGGAATGAATTGAATGCGACACGAAATTGAAAATCTCAAACTGCGAATGATCAAGTGGAGTATTTTTACCATTATTATTTTAGTAATGAGTGAACTTTTTAAGATTAAGTTATTCTTGGTGATTGGGTGTTTGAGTTTAGGTTGGTGTCTGATATTATTTGCAATGTTTATTTATTTTTCGTTGCGGCATTTTTATGATAAGTGAGCTTGATTTTTATTAACGACAGGGTATAATAGAGAAAGTAACTTTGCCCGTTGGTCAAATTGGTTAAGACGTCGCCCTCTCAAGGCGGAGTTGCGGGTTCGATCCCCGTACGGGTGATATACTCTGAGAATGCTCGTGTTTATGAGCATTTTTCTTATATCAAGAACCAAATCTTAGTTTATTGAACGATAACTTGGTATAATAAAGGAGTAAAAGGCAGATAAGGAGGAATAACATGCTAAAGAAAACAAAACATTTCTTAAGAGCCCATGGCGTTGACTATGAAAAAGAGCACGTTAATCCATTAATTGTGCCTGAAAAAGTGTATGTTTTAAAGTTTGGCAAAAAAGGCGAAAAGCTTAATAACCGCTTTATTGTAGATCACACGTATACATGGACCGGACGCATTCGGATCAATAAGATTATTCTCCGCTTACATGGGCAACACCACCCGCGGGAATTTAATAGCGAAACAGATTTGTTATTATATTTGAAAAAGCATGCCAAGTCATTTGCAAAGGCAAATGCTTAATTAGCATGACTGATGAAAGTTATGAAAGACAGGTTTTCGATTTAAACGAGAGCTTGTCTTTTTGTTTCAATATTTAAATCTGAATTGCGAATTTAAATGATAGGGATGATTTTTCATTTCTGTTACATTTGGCAATTTTAGTCAAAATCATTTGAGGTAGTTTGGGGAGTTTAGTAAAATAAAGGCATTAGATAATAATTACGGAGGTGTTCTGGATGGCATCATCAGATAAGACGGTTTTCTTTGATTATAACGAAGGGGAACAAAAAGAAATTCATCAAACGTTACAAACGGTATACAATGCACTTGAAGAAAAGGGATATAATCCAATCAATCAAATTGTTGGGTATCTGATTTCAGGTGATCCGGCATACATTCCCCGAGCTGATAATGCGCGGAACTTAATTCGAAAATTTGAACGGGACGAAATTATTGAAGAGTTAGTTCGTTCATACCTTGATAGAGAGGATATGAAGATCAATTGGCACGAATAATGGGACTCGATGTCGGTTCAAAAACGGTCGGGGTCGCTGTAAGTGATCAATTGGGCTGGACAGCACAGGGAGTAGAGATCGTTCGAATCAATGAAGACGAAGAAGTTTTCGGCTTAGACCGGGTCGTTGAGCTTGCAAAGGAAAAACAAGTTGTCGGGTTTGTGATCGGTTTACCTAAAAACATGAATAATACTTGCGGCCCGCGGGTTGAAGCTGCTCAAAATTATGGTAAGATGTTACAGGCAAAGATCAATTTGCCAATTGATTTCCAAGATGAACGGTTAACGACGGTTGAGGCCCAACGGATGCTGATTGAAGAGGCGGATGCATCGCGGAAGAAACGTTATCAGGTAATCGATAAACTGGCAGCAACGTTGATCTTGCAAAACTATTTAGATCGCAAGGGCAAACTGGTAGACTTACTAAAGTGAGGTAAAGGAATGGCAAAAAATAATCAAAACCAATCAAATGATGATAATTTGATCACATTAGTTGATGATAAGGGAAATGAAAGTTTGTATGAAATTTTATTCACGTTTGAATCTGAAGATTACGGCAAATCATATATTCTTTTAATTCCAGCTGGTTCAGAACCAGAAGAACAGGTTGATGTGCTTGCCTTTGCATTTGATCCGGATGAAAACGGCGATGCAAAGGATGCAGAACTTTACGACATTGAAAGTGATGAAGAATGGGACATGGTCGAAGGCGTCCTTGATACATTCTTAAACGACGAAAATATGCAATAGCTATGTTCAATTAATCGTAAAGAGGTTGTGACGTAAGTCGCAGCCTTTTTGTTATATCCGCATAATCGGGTTTCAAAACAAACGAGCTGAGTGGTGACGCGTAGCTAATTCGAAAAGTTCCGAATCTATGCTACGCGATTCGTTCGCTTTTCTGCTTCCACCACGCTCGTTTTTACTGTTTTGTCACACCTTCTTTTTTAGTAGCCTAAAAATTAATTTTTAAATGTGGTAAAATATTAGCGTTAATTTTTTAATTAATGTGAGGGAAGAGATATGATTAGTTTACTTAAGTTAGTATTATTTTTGATTCCAGCAGGCTTTCTTGCCGGAATTTCAAGCAGTGCAGCAGGGTTGGCATCGCTTGTTTCGTACCCAGCGTTATTAATGGTCGGTTTGCCGCCGGTAATGGCCAACGTTACGAATACATATTCGTTATTATCGTCTGGATTCAGTTCGATTATTGCTTCGAAGCAGGAATTGAATGGTAAGAAAAAACAAATTTGGCAAATCTTACCGTTATCAATTTTAGGAGTGATTTTAGGGGCGCTATTGCTGTTCTGGGTTCCGTCGACAATTTTCAAGAAAATCGTTCCATTTTTTATTATGTTTGCGGGGATTATGGTTCTCGTACCAAACATGCGTCAAAAGGCGGTTGTCGTTGATGAACAAGTTAGTGTCGGTAAACGGCTTGCGGTTTATTTAGGAATTTTTCTTGAAGGCATCTACACTGGATATTTTGGTGCTGGTGGCGGGGTTGTCTTATTGGCACTTTTGATCGTCATTAACCGCCAAAATACCTTTGCAGTCAATAATGCATTAAAGAATTTTACGTTGGCGTTTGCAAATGTAATCGGCGCGGTTGTTTATCTTTTTAAGGCGCCGATTTTATGGAAGTATGTTATTCCGTTGGCGATTGGATTATGGTTTGGCGGCCTGGTTGGACCGAAAATCGTCCGGGTCGTGTCTGATCGCAAAATGCGGATCGTGTGCTGCATTTTATCATGGATTCTCGGAATCTCATTATTTTTACAAGCATATCATTTAATTTAGGAAAACTGATCGCAAGTTTGCGGTCCGTTTTGCGTATTTAAAGGTGAGGTGATGTAAAAATGAGATGTTCATGGGCAGAAAATGGGAAGCAAAGCATGATTGATTTTCATGATCATGAATGGGGCAAGCCGCAACATGATGACCAGCGTTTATTTGAGCTGCTTTCGTTGATGACTTTTCAAGCAGGATTGCAATGGCAATTGATTTTGAATCGGCGTCACGTTTTAAAACGGGTATTTAATGACTTTGATGTCCCGTCAGTGGCGGCAATGACGGAACGCGAGATTGAAGAAATGGTCCAAGTTGAGCAAATGATTGCGAATCGCAGAAAAATTCGGGCAGTTATTCATAATGCCCGGGTTTTAGATCAGCTTCATGAAAAGGAAATCTTGCTTGATCAAATCGTATGGGGTTTAACCAAGAATCAAGTAGTTGATCATCGGTGGCAGTGTGCGGAACAGATTCCATCTCAAAATTTACTTTCAGTTCAACTAGCACGTCAAATGAAAAATTATGGGTTTACATTTGTCGGCCCGAAAAACATGTATGCTTATTTAGAAACCGTCGGGGTGATCAATGATCATTTGATTAGTTGTGAATGGCGGTAAAAAATAAAAGGTTGGAATCACATTCAATTGCGATTCCAACCTTCTTTTAGTTTATTCAATTATAATCCTTCACGCCGATTAGCTTTAATTAAATCTTTTGTTAAAGCTGGTTTGTTTTCAAGATCAGTCCGAACAACCAGCACATCACATTGAGCTGTCCGCGTTACGTATTCTGTAACGGAACCGATTAAGATCCGTTCAACGGCATTTAATCCGGTAGCACCGATCATGATCAAATCAATATTTTTTTCGTCCGGGATATCTTTAGCGATGATTACCTTTGGAGCCCCATATTCAACTGAAAAGTCAACGTTTTTCACACCGGCTTTTTTCGCTTCATCAGCATATCCGCTTAATGTTTTCTTCGCCGTTTCGGTAACCTGTTCAACCATTGTGGTATCAAAACTTGAAATGTTTTGGAAAGCCCGGGTATCAACAACGTGAACGAGGTGTAACGATGTGTCTTCACCGTTCCGCTTAGCAACGTTAATGGCTTTCTTGAATGCCAATTCTGATTCATATGAACCGTCAATTGGGACTAAAATACTTTTATAACTTTGTAACATTGATAATCACCTTCCTATCCTCAACCTCATTCTACAAAATTTATCTAGAAAAAGAAAGCGAAATCATTAATTTGAGAAAAGATAAATTAACAAGGTGAAAGTCATGATGGTTGCAAGGATGACATCGATTACAATCATCCATAAAAATGGAACGAGATTTGCCATGAAACTTGTAAACAAAGTTGCAAGCCCAGCGACCATCAAACATCCGCCTAAAACAGCAAGGGTGGTTGAAAGGGATGGTTTATCAGCCGGTGAGAAAACCAGAAATTTTTTCTTCCGGTGTGTCCAGAGGTAGCCTCCAAGAAACATAATGATCAAGCTTAAGATAATAACTAAAATGCGGGTAATAAGTGACATTCAAACTCCTCCAACTAATCAATTTTCTTTGAATTATTATATCAAAAAAGGATGTGACTGTTCACATCCTCGTTGCTCCATTAGTGCCGTTAATCGTCTCTTGTAGTTGAACCCGCAATGTTAGCAGGGACGGATCACTTAAGATGGCTTTTGGTTCTCAAGTGAAATGAGCCTGCCAGCCACCAAATATCGTGATCCTCATGTCTAAAAGTGTTCGGTCAACCTTACATTGATGAGACAATGCGTACACCATAGAAATATTCTGACAGTATCTTAACACGCTTAAAATCTTTTTTCAAATTAGAAACTACTCATTCTTTGCCGGCGGGCGTCCCTTAAATTTTTCAAGACGGTAATACTGTTCCGCAAGGGCTTTTTCATAACGCCCGTTCTCTTTCGGAAGGTAGTAATGCCGATTTTTGATCTTGTCAGGAAGATATTGCTGTTTGACCCAGTCGTGCGGGTAGTCATGCGGATATTTGTATCCAACACCATGCCCAAGTTTTTCAGCTCCCTGATAGTGCGGATCCTTAAGCCAATCCGGAATTTCACCGTAATTTCCTTGGTGCAGGTCATCAAGGGCTTTGTCGATTGCACTGATTGCGGAGTTTGATTTGGGGGATAAGCATAAGTCAATGACTGCTTCAGCAAGCGGAATTCGGGCTTCCGGAAATCCAACTTTTTCAGCGGCAATCACGGCTGCCACGGTTCGTGCAGCCGCTTGCGGGTTCGCTAAACCAACATCTTCATATGCGATTACTAAAAGGCGGCGGGTCACGCTTGGAAGGTCGTCAGTATCGGCCATGCGTGCCAAATAATGTAAAGCGGCATCAACATCGGATCCGCGAATCGATTTTTGAAAGGCGGAAACGACATTGTAGTGGGCATCGCCATTTTTATCATGGACTAATGCTTTGCGTTGAACGCATTCCTCAGCAATTTTCAACGTGATATGGATTTCACCGTCATCGTTTGTAGGCGTCGATTTAACTGCAAGTTCAAGCGCATTCAGCGAACTACGCAGATCACCGTGCGTCGCATTTGCGAGGTGTTCGAGGGCGGCGTCATCAAGGTCAACGTTAAATGATCCTAAGCCGTTTTTCTCATCGTGAAGCGCACGTTTTAAGGCTTGGCGAATGTCGGCTGCGGTTAACGGCTTAAGTTCAAAAATTTGAGTCCGGCTTCGAATTGCGGGATTAATTGCGATGTATGGATTTTCAGTCGTTGCTCCGATCAGAATAATCTGCCCGCTTTCAAGGTGGGACAAAAGAAAATCCTGCTTTGGCTTGGTTAAACGATGAATTTCATCTAACATCAAAATGACGGTTCCGCTCATTTTAGCTTCAGCAACGACTTGTTCAAGCGCTTTTTTTGAATCCGTCGCGGCATTCAATTTCCGGAAGGCATATTTAGTTGATCCGGCAATTGCGCTTGCAATACTGGTTTTTCCCGTTCCGGGCGGTCCATAAAGAATCATTGACGAAAGCAGTTTAGCGTCGACCATCCGGCGAATAATTTTTCCGGGGCCGACCAAGTGTTGCTGCCCGACGATTTCATCAAGGTTTTGCGGGCGCATCCGGTACGCTAATGGATGAAATGCCATGATGTCATTTCCTTTCAGTAATTTTCTAGTATTATAGCACTTTTAAAGGGTACCCGTTAAACATAAAATTGAGTATAATTATAGTAAAATCAAGGATAACAGGATGAATTAACATGAAATTAGATGAAATTGGAAAAACGATCAATGAAGAAGGACTAATTGACGTTTTAAATAATTTTAAGTACTCAATGAGGCAGACTTACCTTGTTGTTGATGAAAATGGCAATGCGGTCAATGACATCGCATCGATGATCGATGAAAATCAATATTTGCATATTAATGGAAACCACATTGAACTTGTTCAACCGCGAGCATATCGGCTTAAACGGTTGAAACAGGAAGTTCAACTTCAATTACGGTTTTTGAAACATCAATTAGCAACCCATGGATTCAAATTATGGCCGCTGGCAGCTGATGAAAACAGCGGCTTGACGATTTCAATCCAACTTCCAGAACAACTCTTTTTGGAACTTTATCAGCGCAAATTCAAGCAATACAAGATTGATTACTATGATTTTCGAAATCAAATTTACTTGAAACTTGCTCAAGGATTTGAATTGAGTCAGCCACTTTTAACCTACCTTACAGGATCATCGTTAGCGTTTTTTAATGATCTTGATGGGCGGACGCGACGGTCGATCTTAACGTTTGATCTTTTAAACGGGATTCAAGAATTTCAACCGGATTTTCGGACGGTTAAAAGTTATTTCGGGACAAAAAATGCGCTTGGAAAGGTTAAACTTGAAGGACAATTTGATCATCAACAGGGTATCACGGCGTTAACGCTTCGAAAATTAGACTTTAACCCGGATAGTCAATTAGGAATTGGACCGAATATTCTGAACTTGATTGATGTAATGGTTGGATACTTTTTAATGAATGAAGGCGTGGCAAACGACCAGTTGATGGCTCAAATTAAGGCTTCACGGGAATTAGATCGTAAAATTGCAGCCGCAAGTCCTTTCCGGAAGATTGATGAAATGGCGAAGTTTAAGCCGTTAATTGATAACTTGAATCACTTCGCGGTTGATTTTAATTACGGCGAAAATTGGAACGGAACCGTTGAAGCAATCAAAGCTAGACTGGAAGACGGAATGCAGACCTTGGCGGCACGCTTACTGCGGGAACAAGGCAGTCAGTCGCTTTTAAAGTTTTTGCTTGCGAAGACCCATGCCGGAACGACCAAAGGGCAATCATCGAAGTTATCAGCAAATTCAATGCGGATTTTACAGGCTGCATTTGAAGCGGGAATGGATTACCAGGTAATCGATAATGACCAGGACATTGTTGAAATTAACGGTCATTATGTCTGGAACGGCTTGCAAAGCGATTTGGATCAGGCGGTAATGGCAAAACTTTGGGATAACAAAGAATTGGCAAAGCAATTGGTCGGGAACCTTGCAATTCAAATCCAACCTTCATGGAAAATTGCAACGGTTGACCAGGTAATTCGGCTTTATCCGATGATTAAAGAAAAGGCCATCGTTCTTAAAAATGCGAATGGACACTCTGATGCCCACGGAATTTTGTATCGGATGGCACCAAGTAAAAAGGAATTTGTGGAAAGTGTCGGGGTGATGTTGAAGCAAACTTCACAAGTTTTGATTGAACAGGTTTCAACGGGCTCAACTTACCAGGCATTGATCTTGAATGGAAAAGTTGCCAGTTTAATTGAACGGGTTCCGGAAAATGTTGTTGGTGACGGGCGGAAAACATTAAAACAATTGATTGAAAATAAAAAGTTTGAACTTGGCCGCAATGAACGGAAGACGTTAATGATGCAGGGATTGACGTTGGATCAAGTTATTCCGCGTGGAATCCAAGTATTACTCCGTTATGATTCATTTACCGGTTCACACTTCCAAAGTGTAGATGCATTGAATGATGCGGACCAGACGTACATTCAATTACTCGAAAAGATTGCGACCCAGCTTCAAATGCGTGATGGATTCATTGATATGATTTTTAGCAATATTTATCAACCATATTCAGAAGAACATCCTGAATTAGCGGTCTTCTTAGGCGCCCATGCAAGCGGAGCACTTCAACCGCATGAAAAAATGGCGTTGAATCAGCAACGCGATATCGCGGCAGAAGTTGTTGCCCAATTCAAATAAAGGTTTGGCGAAATGCCAAACCTTTATTTTTTGTGGAATAAATCCTTTAACGAAAAGTGATGTTTTGAATCTTTTTCATTTGTTGGAGCAGGGGAGGCATTACTCAGCGGATAGCGGAGGGCAACATCAACCACTTCAGTATGAATTGCTTGATGCGGAGCGGCAATCACGACCGCCAAATCGGAAGCGGCATGAGGGAGGGTTAAATCAGAACTGCAGGTAAATGCCGCATTGGCTGAATTGGCAATTTGAATTAGCCGGCTTAATTGATCCTGATCAACACTGCCATTGATCGTCATTCGGTATTCAGGATGCTCTTCAAGTTCCTGTTGGATCGCCGGATAATACTTTTCAGAATTCAGCTGCGCAAACGTTACGGTTAGATCGACCCGTTCGCGAAAGGTGCCAAGATATTTGCGCTGTTCATCAGGTTTTAATTTCGGGGTCCCATACATTCCCTTATTGAGATGTTCTTGTAATTCATCAGTCATGGTTCAACCTCCTTTAAGTATCGCTATTATATCAGATAAAAAAAGAAGGCTGCAATTGTTGCAGCCTTCCATTTAATAATTGATAAATTATTAAAGTTTGTTGTAGTATTCAACGATAAGTGATTCGTCGATGTTAGCATCTAATTCGTCACGTTCTGGTAAACGAACTAATGTACCTTCCATCTTGTCTTCGTCAAATGATACGAATGGAGCACGACCAACAACGGCTTCCAAAGCATCCTTAACGATTTGTAAGTTCTTTGAACGTTCACGTAATGAAATTACTTGACCTGGTTGAACTTCGTATGATGGAATGTCAACGCGCTTGCCATCAACGGTAATATGACCGTGGTTAACAAGTTGACGTGCTTGACGACGAGTTGTTGCTAAACCTAAACGGTAAACAACATTGTCTAAGCGTTGTTCCAAAAGGATCATGAAGTTATCACCGTGTTTACCTTCACGGATCTTGCCGGCACGCTTAAATGTGTTAGCAAATTGACGTTCTGTCATGCCGTACATCATACGTAACTTTTGCTTTTCACGCAATTGCATACCGTATTCTGATAACTTCCGACGGCTTTGACCGTGTTGACCTGGGGCGTATGGACGCCGTGCTAATTCTTTACCTGAGCCTGTAAGGGAGATTCCTAAACGACGTGAAACCTTCCATGATGGACCTGTATAACGAGACATAATATCGTTCCTCCAAAAATGTATTTTTTATGGAGTAAAATAACGGTGCAGACTTAGTATTCGTGCAGTTGATTTTAGACGTTCGCTTTTGCAGCCGAAAAGTTACTTGCAGAACCAAAATGGCAACCAACTGTTGACGTTCTTACCGTCTACTGCTGCATTATTTTACACAATTGCCATTGTACCGGTCTGCAGCATGAAAGTCAATGGCTGACTTTGAATTTATTTATAATTAAACATTTTAATAGGAATGCCCGTTTATATGGTATAATTATGGAGAATGAAATTAGTGGTTATTTTAAATAAGAATTGATTCAAATAATTGTACGGATGAAGGATGGGATTTTATGGTTATCTTTTTGATTTCACTAATTATTATTGCGTTAGTGATCTACTTAGGGGTGTACTTGTTTAAACGCCATAAAGCAAAGCAGATTGAGGTTTACCAAGCAAAGGTAAATGAAATCACGGGAAATTCACTTGAAAAAGAACTGGCTGAAATTAGTAAATTGAATTTATCGGGTGACAGCTTAACCGAATTTGAAAAGGTTGATAAGGATTACCGGGAAATCATCAACCGCAAACTTCCTGAAATTTCAGAATTGTTGAATGATTTGCGTGAATTGAACCAGCACTATCAATTTGGACGAATCAATCATGAATTGAAAGATGTTGACGAAAAGTTAAGCGGAACCGCTGCTCAATTTGAAAAGATCAAGGAAGAATTGAAGAATATCCGCAAAGTTACGGAAGAACATCAAAAAGCAGTTGAAGAATTAAGCGAAAAGTATAAGGATCTGCGGAAGACACTTCTTGCTAAGAGCTTTTCATTTGGTCCAAGCAGTGACAAACTTGAAGAACAACTTGGCGAATTGGAACAGCAGTTCAACGATTATACGAAGTTAATGGAAAGCGGCGATTACGTTAAATCAGCAAAACCACTTTCAGATTTACAAGATGCAACCGCTGAAATGGAAGAAAAGGTGGAAAAGATTCCGCCAATCTTTAAAAACTTAAAGAGCGTTTTCCCTGATCAACTCAAGGAATTAAACAGCGCTGTTGATCAGCTGTTAAAGGAAAAGTATGTTTTCCACGAAGATTTGAAAAAGAAACTTGCTGATCTCCAAAAGATGGTCGATAAGAACTTCGAAAACCTAAAGAAGGTCGATTTGAAGAATGCAACGAAGCTTGATGAAAAGCTCACAACGGATATCGACAAGGTATATGATGAAATTGATCAAGAATATCGGGCACGCAAGGTTGTTGAAAAGAACTACAACTACTATCAAGACTTTGTTGAGCATGCAGAACGACAAGAACATGAACTCCTGATTGACTTGGATCGGTTATCGCAAAATTATGAATTGACGCATAATGAATTTGAGGATGCCCATGACCTTCAAGTTCAAATTCAGGCAATTCGGAAAGACTTTGATAACTTTACGAAGCAACGCTCAGAAGGCGTGATCTATTCCGATGAATTGAAACGGCAAAAAGATAACATTGATAAGCTGACAAAGATTGAAAAGAAGCAAAAAGAAATCAATGACGGGGTTTCAAATCTTTGGAAAGAAGAAAAGGAAGCCCAAAAGGCCGTCCAAGGATTCGACCTTGAAATTCACCGGATGCGCCGGGATGTTGAAAAGTTGAATTTACCTGGGCTTTCACGGGAATATACGGATTATTTCTTTAAGGTGAGCGATGAAATCGAAAACCTTGATGATGCACTTGGTCAAATTCAAATCAATATGGATGAAATTACGAAGGCATTGATCAATACGCAATCTGATTTAGATGTTTTAGGTGATAAGACCAAAGAAATCATTGATTGCGCAACGTTGTCTGAAGAATTCTTACAATATGCCAACCGTTACCGGACCCGGTATCCGGAAGTTGAAGAAGCATACAAGAAGGCAAGTCAACTATTCAATAAAGAATACAATTACGTTGATGCACTTGATACGATTTCAAATGCAGTTGAAGAGGTTGAACCGGGAGCATATAAACGAATTACCGATGATTATGAATCACGGGAACAAGCTCAACGGCAATATCCAATGAATTAAAAAATTGCGGCATTTGCCGCAATTTTTTTGTATTGAAAGGTTAACGGATAATCGGTTGAATCAAGGCTGACGCCGTTTTTCCCTTTACAAAAAATTAGTAAGATGATTAAATTAGTTACGAGTCGTACCAGAATAAATGTAAATAAAATTTTAACGGAAAGGATAATTCGATGATATATTTTGATAACAGTGCAACCACCAAAATGGATCCGTCAGTTTTGCAAACGTATGACGCGGTTTGTCAAAATATCTGGGGAAATTCATCATCGCTTCACTCATGGGGCGAAAAGGCTTTTAACCTCCTTGAACAGTCACGGAAGCAAATTGCTGATTTGATGGATTGTTATCCGGATGAGATCTATTTTACAAGTGGTGGAACAGAAAGTGATAATTGGGCAATTAAGGGAACCGCAATGGAAAAACGCCCATACGGAAAGCACATTATTACGTCAAGCGTTGAACATGCTGCTGTCATGAATAGCATGAAACACCTTGAAAAAATGGGTTTTGATGTGACTTATCTGCCGGTCGATGATGAAGGCCGGGTTTCACCCGAAGATGTGCGTAAGGCAATTCGGAAAGATACGATTTTAGTTTCAATTATGGCAATTAATAACGAAATTGGAACGATTCAGCCAATTGAAGAAATTGCTGAAATTTTAAATGATTATCCGAAGATTCATTTTCACGTTGATTCTGTTCAAGCAATTGGCAAGGGGGTCGAAAAGCTGATTCGGAATCCGCGGGTCGATTTCCTTGCATTTTCAGGTCATAAATTCCATGCGCCGCGGGGAACAGGTTTTATGTACAAAAAGCGCGGCCGGATGGTTCAACCGCTGATCGATGGCGGTGGCCAGGAAAAGAATTTACGGGGTGGAACGGAAAACCTGCCAGCAATTGCCGGAATGGCTAAGGCGCTTCGGCTTTTGATGGAAGATGAAGATCAAAAGGTTGCCCATCAACGGGCAATTAAAGATCGAATTTATCAGCATATCAGTCAATTTGATAAAGTGCATATTTTCTCAAAGAATGATGAAACGTTTGCGCCGCATATTTTATGCTTCACAATTGATGGCGTTCGCGGTGAATCGATCGTACATGCCTTTGAAAAATATAATATCTATATTTCAACGACGAGCGCTTGTTCATCAAAGAAGGGTGACATTGCGGGAACATTAGCTGCAATGAAGGTTCCTGAAAAGATTGCAACGTCAGCGGTTCGGGTCAGTCTTGATGAACATAATACCCTTGAAGAAGCGGATGAATTCAATCGCGTTTTCGATAAATTATATGAAGAATTTAAAATGATCAACTCATAATGGAGGACTTTGATGCAGTATTCAGAAATTATGGTTCGCTACGGTGAACTTTCAACGAAAGGAAAGAACCGCAAAAATTTTATTGACCGGTTAGGATACAATGTTCGCCAAGCATTGCATGAATTTCCAGATTTAAAAATTGCGGCCCATCGTGATCGGATGCATATCCAATTAAACGGTGAAGATTCAGAAAAGGTAATGGCCCGGTTAGGCCAAGTTTTTGGAATTCAAAACTTTTCGCCATCTGTAAAAGTTGAACGGGATGTTAAAAAAGTTCAAGCAATGGCAATTGAAATGATGAAGGAAAAATATCATCCCGGATTAACGTTTAAGATCAATACCCGGCGTTCAGATCATAAGTTTAAGTATGATACAAATGCGATGAATGATCTTTTAGGCGGCACGATTTTACAGGCCTTTGACGATATTCACGTTAAAATGAAAGATCCAGATGTAACGTTGAGATGTGAAGTCCGGCCGGATGGAATTTTCCTATCATATGGAAAAATCAATGGTGCTGGCGGATTGCCGGTTGGAACGGCAGGTAAGGCAATGTTGATGTTATCTGGCGGGATCGACTCACCAGTTGCAGGTTACCTTGCAATGAAGCGGGGAGTTGCCATTGAAATGGTCCACTTTTTCAGCCCGCCATATACCAGTGAACAAGCATTGAATAAGGCAAAGCAATTAACTGCCAAATTGGCACCGTATGTTGGAACGATCAAATTTATTCAGGTTCCATTTACGGAAATCCAAGAAACGATTAAACATGAAGTCCCAGAAGGATATTTGATGACGATTCAACGGCGCTTTATGTTGCGGCTAGCCGAAAAGATTGCCAAAATGCGGAAAGGGCTTGCCATTTTTAACGGTGAAGCCTTAGGTCAAGTTGCGTCGCAAACGCTTGAAAGTATGGCAGCAATCAATGATGTCACCACAATGCCGGTTTTACGACCAGTTCTTTCAATGGATAAGAACGAAATCATTGAAATCGCTCAAAAAATCGACACGTTTGACTTATCGATCCAACCATTTGAAGACTGCTGTACCGTTTTTGCACCGCCAGCTCCAAAGACTAAGCCGCGGATCGATCGGGCACGTCAATATGAAGAACGCTTAGATGTTGATGGCCTGATCCAACGGGCAATGGATGGCATTCAAATTACTGAGATCAACAGTTCAGATGAATTTATGAACGCAAATGAAGAAAGCTTTGCCGAACTCCTGTAATCTGCTTGACGATTATTGAATTGCAGATTAGAATACAACTATAAGCAGAGAACAAGAGGGATATTCGATGTTCATTTTCCAGAGAAGACGGCGGTTGCGAAAGTCGAAATGAACCGGGTATTTGTAGCTTGGGAGCTGTTATTCTGAACGGATATTAAGAATAACCGGACTGGCTGACAGTTCGTTATCATTAATCAGCTAAGCGGAAAGTGAATTAGTTCACTTTCAATTTAGGTGGTACCACGGCATTGTCGTCCTATGTGACGGCAATGCTTTTTTATATCCGCCAGTAAAAATTTAAAAGTGAAAGGAATCGACCGATGAGAGAAATCGATATGTCAACCAAGTACGATCCAAAAGAGGTTGAACCGGGTCGTTACGAAAAATGGGTTAAAGATGGCGTTTTTAAGCCAAGTGGCGATAAAAAGGCTAAGCCGTATTCAATTGTTATTCCCCCGCCAAATGTTACCGGAAAGCTGCATTTAGGCCATGCATGGGATAACACGTTACAAGATATGCTGATTCGGCAAAAACGGATGCAAGGTTACGACACATTATGGGTTCCAGGAACTGACCACGCGGGAATTGCAACTCAAGCAAAGGTTGAAGCTCAATTGCGTGAAGAAGGCGTTACCCGTTACGACCTTGGCCGTGAAAAATTTGTGGAAAAGGTTTGGGATTGGGTTCACGAATACAGTGACATTATCCACAAACAATGGGCAAAGATGGGAATCTCTGTTGATTATGACCGCGAACGGTTTACTTTAGACGATGGATTATCAAAGGCTGTTCGGAAAGTCTTTGTTGATTTATACAATAAAGGCTTGATCTACCGGGGCGAATACATCATTAACTGGGATCCGCAAGCTCGGACTGCCCTATCAGATATTGAAGTTATCCACCAAGATGACGAAGGGGCATTTTACCACGTTAAATATCCATTTGTTGATGAAGACTACACCTTCAACGGCAAACACTACATTGAAATTGCAACGACCCGGCCGGAAACAATGTTTGGGGACGTTGCGGTTGCGGTCAACCCAAGTGATGAACGGTACAAGGAATTAGTCGGCAAGGAAGTTGTATTGCCGCTCCAAGGTCGGCACATTCCAATTATTGCTGATCAATACGTTGATCCAGAATTTGGAACCGGAATGGTTAAGATCACTCCTGCCCACGACCCGAACGACTTTAAAGTTGGTAACCGGCATAACTTGAAGCGCATCAACACAATGAATGAAGATGCAACGATGAATGAAAATGCTGGCAAGTATGAAGGCATGGATCGGTTTGAAGCCCGGAAGGCAATCGTTAAGGATCTTCAAGACGAAGGTTACATGTTGAAGATCGAACCAATCGTTCACAGTGTTGGTCACTCAGAACGGACCGGAGTTCAAGTTGAAGCCCGGTTGTCAACGCAATGGTTCGTTAAGATGAAGCCGTTAGCTGAAATGGCATTGAAGAACCAAAAAGATGGCGACAAGGTCAACTTTGTTCCAAAGCGGTTTGAACATACCTGGAACCAATGGATGGAAAACATCCACGACTGGGTTATCTCACGTCAATTATGGTGGGGTCACCGGATTCCAGCATGGTATAACAAGCAAACCGGCGAAACATATGTTGGCATGGAAGCTCCTGAAGATGCCGAAAACTGGGAACAAGATCCAGATGTTTTAGATACATGGTTCAGTAGTGCATTATGGCCATTTTCAACAATGGGCTGGCCAGATACGGATGCCGAAGACTTTAAGCGTTACTTCCCAACAAGTACTTTAGTTACAGGATACGATATCATCTTCTTCTGGGTATCACGGATGATTTTCCAAAGTCTTGAATTTACTGGCAAGACACCATTTAAGAACGTTGTTTTGCACGGTTTGATTCGGGATGAACAAGGTCGGAAGATGAGTAAGTCACTTGGAAACGGAATCGATCCAATGGACGTTATCGATAAGTATGGAACGGACGCATTACGGTGGTTCTTAACAACTGGTTCAACGCCAGGTCAAGATATTCGCTTCTCATACCAAAAAATGGATGGCGCATGGAACTTTATTAACAAGATTTGGAATGCCAGCCGGTTCGTAATCATGAACCTTGATGAAGATACCAAGGCTGAATTACCACCGAAGGAAGAATGGCAATTAGCTGATAAATGGATCATCAGCCGGTTGAACGACACAGTCAAAGATGTTATTCACTTCTTTGATACCTTTGAATTTGGTGAAGCTGGCCGGGCAATGTACAACTTTATCTGGAATGACTTCTGTGATTGGTACATTGAAATGGCTAAGGAAAACTTGAATGGTTCTGATGAAAAGTTAAAGAAGAACACCCAAGCAATTCTTTGCTATGTACTTGACCAAACATTACGGCTCCTTCACCCAGTAATTCCATTTGTAACCGAAAAGATCTGGTTAACGATGCCGCATGAAGGCAAATCAATCGTGGTTGCAAAGTATCCTGAAATTCACGCTGAATTTGATGATCAAGATGCTGAACGGCAAATGGAAAACTTGATTGAATTGATCAAGTCTGTTCGGAACAGCCGGGCAGAAGTAAATGCTCCAATGTCATCGGCAATTGATATTTTAATTAAGACGAAGGACGACGAAACCAAGAAGATCTTCGAAGACAATGTTGATTACATTCAACGTTTCTGTCATCCAAAACACTTAGAAATCAATGCGGATGTTGAAGCTCCTGCATTGGCAATGACATCGGTGATCACCGGGGCCGAAGTTTATTTACCGCTTGCTGATTTGATTGATTTGAACGAAGAAATCAAACGGCTTCAAGGCGAAGCAGCTAAACTTGAAAAGGAAGTTGCACGCGGTGAAAAGAAACTGGGCAATGAAAAGTTTGTTGCCAATGCACCAGAAGCAGTGGTTGGTAAGGAACGTGAAAAACTTGCGAACTACAAGGAAAAACTTGCATCAACCAATGATCGGATCAGCCAATTACAAGCTGAATTGGATAAATAATTTGAAAGAGAAGATTGAAGTTCAATCTTCTCTTTTTATATAATGAAGGAAATGATACAAGAAGGGGATTCAGCGTGAAACAGTTAACTTATCAGGATGCCTTGGCGTTTATTCACGGCCGGACGAAATTCAAAAAGATTCCGACGCTTGACCGAATGCGGGATTTTTGCAAGCGGTTAGGTGATCCGCAACGAAACCTTAAGATGATTCATGTAACGGGAACCAATGGAAAGGGGTCAACGACGGCCTACATTCGGCAACTTTTAATTGAAAACGGATTTAAGGTTGGTTCGTTTACCTCACCATTCATTATTAAGTTCAATGACCGCATTTGCATTAACGGTGAAATGATTCCGGATGATGATTTAGTTCAAATGGTAAGTGAAATCCAGCCAATTGTTGCGCAAATGGATGATGATTGGGCCGACCGTGGCGGCGGGCCGACCGAATTTGAAATCGATACGGCAATTATGTTCAAGTATTTTACAGAGCAACAAGTTGATTATGCGGTGATTGAAGTTGGACTAGGTGGAACATATGATTCAACAAATGTTATCCAGCCATTGGTATCGGTTATTACTGGAGTAGCGAAGGATCATTTAAAGTATCTTGGTCCGACATTGCAAGACGTTGCCCGAAATAAAGCGGGAATAATTAAGCAGGATACGCCGGTGGTGGTTGCGGATCTGCCAGATGATCTTTTTGCAGTCATTACGGAAAAAGCACAGCGGATGAATGCTCCCGTATATAAGGTTAATGACCAAATCAAAACAACGTTGCTACCCAATAACGTTTGGGGTGAAAACTTTAATTATGATTTTGGTGAAAATCATCTTAAAAATCTGCATCTCGAAATGATGGGGGATTACCAAGTTTCGAACGCGGCTTTGGCAATTACGGCAGTTGAGCTGCTGGCTGAAAGCGAACATTGGAATTTGCAAGATGCCTATGTTAAGCGGGCGCTTGCCCAAATGAGGTGGCCCGGAAGATTTGAACGCGTAAATGAATCACCGCTGATTGTTTTAGACGGGGCACACAACATTCAGGCGATCAAAAAGATTGCAAAACTATTAAAGGACCGGTTCCATGATCGGCAGATTCACATCATTACGTCGATTTTGGCTGATAAGCAACCGAAAGAGATGCTGACGGAACTGTTGAAACTGGCAAACGTTGAAATTACGGTGACCCGTTTCAATAGTCCACGCCCGGTCATCGATCCGCAAAAGGTCAAAGAAGAATTTCCGCAAGTGAGTGCTGCTGCCCAGTGGCAACAGGCGTTGGTTGATACAGTCCAAACGATGGATGAAGATGATGTTTTGCTGTTTACCGGATCGCTTTACTTTATTTCAGAAGTGCGCCATTACTTTGTAAATGATGAGGAGAATGAAAATGAAAATTGATGCAATGATCTTTGATATGGATGGGGTCGTATACGACTCTGAAAAGATGTATTTTGCTGCTGACCAAAAAGCAGCTCAAAAATTGGGATTTGAATTTACATTTGATTACTATAAACAGTTTATCGGTGGCGGTTATGATCTAATGTATAACCAGATGGTTGCAGATTACGGCGATCCTGAATTGATCAAACGTTTTTTGGAATTAAGCCGGGATGAAATCCTTCCGGTCGTAAAAGAAGGAATGTTGAAATTTAAACCGGGTTTCTTAGATTTAGCTCGCTATTTAGAAGATCATCAAATTCCATATGGATTGGCTTCAAGCAATTATCGGGAAGATATTGACTTTTACCTTAAAGAAACGAATTTTGAAAACCGATTCGATTTTATTGTTTCAGCGAATGATGTTCAAAAGGCCAAACCTTCACCGGCAATTTTCTTAAGAGCATGGGAAAAGGCGGGGCGGCCAGCCAAAGAAAAAACGATCATCATTGAAGATTCAACCAATGGAATCAAGGCGGCTAACCGGGCTGAAATTCCAGTAATTATGGTGCCGGACTACATTCAACCGGAAGAGTTTGAACGGAAACACACGTTAACGATTCAACCGGACTTAAATGCAGTGATCGATTTTATTAAAGATTAAAAATAACCTCCATTTGCGAATTTGTAAATGGAGGTGTTTTTGAATGACGTTAACCAATCAATTTCGAGCTGATTATTTAGAAAAGCAGATCAAACGTTATGGGGCAACCAAGTTAAGTGACCGGGAACTATTTGGACTTTTACTTTCGCAGTTTTGTGCGCCGCGAAAGGTTTCGCAACTGACGGATCAATTTTTTACAGAAAATTTTGATTTGACCCACATTAGTTACCTGACCGCAACCGATTGGGAAAGATACTTTAATAATCAAACAAAAGCGATAAGGATGCAGGTGGTCTGCGAGTTTGTAAAGCGATGTCGGCAGCGACCCCCGCTTGTTTTAGGCCAAGTCGGTTCCAGTCAAATGATTGGGAACCATTTAATTGAAAAATTAAAATTTAACCGGCAAGAGGTCCTTTACGGCGTGCTGTTGGATACGAAAAATCAGATCATTCATGAGAAAGAAATTTTTAAGGGAACGCTTGATAGTGCCACGGTTCATCCCCGCGAAATTTTTCAGTTAGCAATTCAGTTTACGGCGGCGCGAATCATTATTGCGCATAACCATCCCAGTGGAAAACCGGAGCCATCAAAAAACGACCAGTTGCTAACTGATCGTTTGGTAAAGTGTGGTGAGCTTTTAGGAATTGAATTGCTCGACCACATTATTATTGGTAAAAATAATTACTTCAGTTTTCGGGAAGCTCAATTAATTTAAAAGATTCCCTTCGCCAAGTTATATGTCCCCGCGAGCAACATTACGATATAGGCAATTTTGCGAACGGTTTTCATTGAAATCCGTTGTAAAATTTTCGTTCCAACGAAAGTTCCAACTAAGCAACCAATGATTCCGAAAAAGGCGAGGATGCCGATTTTTGAAGATAAGTGAATGCAGAGGATGTCTTCGGTCACCATCGCAATCGAAGTTAAAAAGAAAAATGTTTGGATCGTTGCTTGATATGTAACCGGATCATCAATGACTGAATCATAGTAAGCAACCATTGGCGGACCTCCAACCGCAAACATCCCACCAGTAAATCCGCTGATTGCACCAACTCCCAGTTCAGCCCAAACGTTTTTCTTTAATTTCACTTTCGGGGCAATTAAAATTAGATAAATCGCAAGGATCCAGAGAAAGATTCCTAAAAGAATTGCCATTGTCTTTGATGAAAAACCGACCATCAGGTGGATTCCGAGGTATGACGTGAAAAAGGAAATAATGGCAGGCGCAATGATCAACTGCCACTGAATCTTTTTAAAATATTTAATAATAATTGAGATTTGTAAAAACATACAGGTGATAATTGAAATAAAAGTTGCATACCGGTAGGCAACGATCATTGAAACGATCGGTACGAAAAGCGACCCAAATCCGAAGCCACCAGTCGTTTGAATGATTGCCGCACAAAATCCGATAAGCGTGATGAAGATAATGCTGGTCATTTGTTTTCTCCTTCAAAATAATACTTTTATTGTATCATTAACCATTTCTTGTTTATCAAAATTTGATATGATAGAATTTTGTTGCGTAAAGAAAGAAGGTCAATCATGTTAACGGGAACAGTTCATCAGTTTAATAAACAAAAGGGATACGGTTTTATTACCCCAGATGATCGAGGAAAAGACTTATTTGTTCATTTTTCAGCAATCATTACTCCGGGGTTCAAGACGCTTGATGAAGGACAGCGGGTTCGGTTTGTTGAAATTGAAGGCAAACGGGGAATGCAAGCTGTCGAAGTTGAACCGTTGAACGGGGAACTGAACGATTGATTTTAGTGCTATTTAATTGATTTTAACTGTGGTATAATTTTACTAAATATTAAATTAAGCGGACGAAGGGATGAGAAAGAGTGTTCGGATTTGGTGCAAGAAATATCGGAATTGACCTTGGGACGGCGAACACAATTGTTTTTTCAGAAGGAAAAGGCATTGTATTACGGGAACCATCAGTGGTTGCGAAGAACACAAAGACAGACGAGATCGTTTCAGTTGGCTCAGAAGCGCGGGCAATGATTGGGAGAACCCCCGCAAGTATTGTTGCGATTCGCCCAATGAAAGATGGCGTAATTGCCGACTATGATACAACGGTTTCGATGATGAAATACTACATTGATAAATCACTTGAACCTCATTCAAGACGGCCTGATGTAATGGTTTGTGTACCGAGTGGAGTAACGGAAGTTGAAAAACGGGCCGTGATCGATGCGACGAAGGTCGCAGGGGCAAAGGATGCATATGTAATTGAAGAGCCATTTGCAGCTGCAATCGGTGCCGGGCTTCCTGTAATGGATCCAACCGGAAGTATGGTTGTTGATATCGGTGGTGGAACAACGGACGTTGCAACGATTTCATTAGGTGGGATCGTATCAAGCCGCTCGATTCGCATGGCTGGGGACAAGCTTGATGAGGCAATCACAGCATATGTGCGGCAACATTATAATTTGTTGATCGGTGAACGAACAGCCGAACAATTGAAGATCGACGTTGCTTCAGCTTCAGTTGAGGCTGCTAAAGAATTAGATAGTCAAAGTGTTCGGGGCCGTGACTTAATTAGCGGATTGCCGCAAACAGTTGAAATTAAGCCTGAAGATGTTGCGAAGGCAATTCAAGAAGTTGTTCAAGCAATTATTACAGCAATCAAGGAAACATTGGAAGAAACTTCTCCTGAAATTGCTGCCGATGTTATTGATCACGGAATTGTGTTAACTGGTGGCGGAGCACAACTAAGACATTTACCAGAAGTTATTTCAGAAGCAACGAAGGTTCCAGTATTTGTTGCCTCAGAACCACTCGATTGTGTTGCCATTGGTACAGGTGAATCATTAAAGAATATTGATGTAATGAAGAAATAACATGGCAATTAAAAATCGTATCATCGCGGGTTAAAATGATACGGTTTTTATTTTGAGGAGGATTTTAAATGCAAAAACCATTTTTCAATAAGAAACTTGTTATTACAATGGTATCGTTAATTATCGCGTTCTTATTGATTGCATTTTCAATTTTTGTTCGGAATGATCGTTCGACCCCTTCCTTCATTCAAAATATTGGGAATAGTGCTGCTGGAGTCGTTGATAAAGTTGTAAATGCTCCAGTTGAGGGAATTTCACGGATGACGGGTTCCGTTTCAAATTTGACGGATACATACCAAGAAAATGCGCAGTTGAAAAAGAAGTTGGATTCAATGAATGCCCTTCAAGTTGAAAATGAGACTTTAAAGCAAGAAAATAAGCAATTAAAGCAACAGTTATCATTGAATAAAAGCTTGACATCATATACCGATATTTCGGCCTATGTTATTTCGCGCTCACCTTCGACCTGGCAAAACCAAATCGTGATCAGCAAAGGATCAAACGCAGGAATTACCAAGGGCTCAGCCGTTGTTTCTGATAAAGGGTTGATTGGTCGCGTTATGGAAGTTAATAAGAATAACAGTAAAGTTGAACTGGTAACGACCCAGGATGATGCGGCTGACCGATTTGCAGTTCAATTGATTGATAATAATGGGCAGACTGTAAACGGCTTGATCACGGGTTATGATACGGATACAAACTTATTGGTCATGGGGCAAATTACTTCAAAGGAAAATGTAAAGAAGGGAACCCAAGTCATTACCTCTGGTTTAGGCGGAACGACGCCTAAAGGATTATTTGTCGGGACGGTCGAAAAGGTCGTTAACCAACAAGCAGGACTTCCAACCAAGATTTACATTAAGCCGGCAGCTGACATGACGAACTTAAACGTTGTAACGGTTGCGAAACGGCAAGATTAGAGGTGTACTATGCGAATTCCTAAAATGAGATACATCTTTCCACTCGGATTGATTCTTGCAATTTTTTTGGATGGAACGTTGACGCACGTTTGGTCAGGGTGGATGATCACCCCAACGACGTTTGTTGAATGCCGGATGGTGTTCCTATGGATCTTTATGGCGGTTTGCTTTGGTGAAGTGGATCACATCATTCCGTGGGCGATTTTTGCAGGATTGATGTATGACATGTTTTATACCGGCATAATTGGAGTTTTCTTAGTTCTTTTTCCGTTAATGATTTATATTACACGGTGGATCATGCAATACTTTGAACCTTCATTTATTGTATTGCTGTTAATTTATTTAATTGATATTACCGTTTTAACGGCCCTTTCATATGGGATGAATTTGATCGTTGGGCAGACGTCAGTGTCGATTGTTGATTTTATCGGAAGAACTTTAGGACCGACTTTGGCTTTTAACTTAGCATTGTACGTGGTTTTATATTACCCACTTAAAAAACTTTTTCTCAAATATTCATAGTAATTAAAAGAGGTGAGCGACTTGGCAAACGAAGCAATTTCACTTAAAGGACATAAAGATGGATATGAAATCGTCCTTCGAAGCGCCGCAAAGTTCAGTGATGTTGAACACGAACTCAAACAATTGTTAGACCAGCTTTATAAGGATAATTCAAAGTTTGATGCTGATCAGGTTGATTTTAAGATTCAAACGGGTAACCGGTTGTTGTCAGCGGATGAAAAGAAGAAAATTGAAGATATTTTTGCAAACTATCCGCTATTTTCAATTCACCGCATTAAATCTGATGTTATCTTGAAAGATGATGCAGCGGCAATTATTGAAAAGAACATGATCCATGCGAATGCGGATATTATCCGGAATGGGCAGGTTAAAACGATTGACGGGGATGTCCTCTTTATGGGGATGATCCATGAAGGCGGGATCCTTCGGGCAACCGGAAATGTTTATCTTTTAGGAAAGACTGAGGGAATCGTTTCAGCTGGTTTCCCAGATAATAACTCGGCGGTCATTGTTGGGGATGTTACCCATGCCCAACAGGTTCGAATTGCCGATTTAGTCACGATTTTTGACGATGAAGTCCAACCGGATGAATCAAAGCCAGTCGTTTTTGTAAATGATTTACATAAGCTTGCATATTTGAGAATGGATGAATTGAAGAAATTAAGGCCTAAAATTTATGCCAAGTTTGGAGGATTTTAATTATGGGAAAATCAATTGTAATTACTTCAGGAAAAGGCGGGGTAGGAAAGACAACCACCTCTGCTAACCTGGGAACAGCTTTGGCATTAATGGATAAAAAAGTTTGTTTGATCGACCTTGATATTGGATTGCGGAACCTTGACGTTGTTCTGGGACTCGACAACCGGATCATCTATGACATTGTTGATGTTGCTCAGGGACGCGCCAAATTGCACCAAGCATTGATTAAAGATAAGCGGTTTGATGACAAGCTTTTCCTTCTTCCAGCTGCTCAAAACACGGATAAAAGTGCACTGGAGCCTGAAGAAGTGAAGAAAATCGTTGAAGAATTACGCCCCGACTTTGACTATATTTTGCTTGATTGTCCAGCAGGAATTGAACAAGGATTTATGAATGCCGTTGCGGGTGCTGATCAAGCAATTGTCGTTTCAACTCCGGAAATTTCATCTGTTCGTGACGCAGACCGGGTTGTCGGTTTATTGGAACAGAAGGACTTAAAGGAAGCCCCAATGTTGATTATTAACCGGATTAAAAAACACATGGTGAACGATGGCGATATGATGGATGTTGATGAAATCACCCGGCATTTGTCAATTAAGTTGTTAGGAATTGTCTTTGACGACGAAGACGTAATCAGTTCATCAAATAAAGGCGAACCAGTCGTTCTAAATGAAAAGAGTGCTGCGGGACAGGGGTACCGCAACATTGCACGGCGACTTGAAGGTGAAACGGTGCCGTTAATGTCCCTTAAGGAACAGAAGAAAAAAGGATTCTTTGAGAAAGTTACAGAATGGTTTAAGAGAAAATAAATTTGATTTAAAGGGCATTTGGAGTGGATCAAATCTAAATGTCCTTTTTCGTTTTAATTTTTGAGAAAGAGAGAATGAGAAGTGAAAATGGCAGAAAAGAGAAAGCAAAGCCGTCGATGGCTGAAAATTTTGATTGGAATTTTAATTGCGGTAATTATAATTTACATTGGAATTTGTTTTTATTTTATTAACTACGGGTTTGGAAGAAAGACGAAAACGCCGGATCAACCGACCCGCGAAGCCATTGAGTGGCTTGATAAGACGCCGCAACAAACCTGGCATGAAACGGCGGTTGGTAACAAGGATATTCAGTTAGTTGCGCGGTATGTTCCGGCAGCTGAAAAAACAAACAAAACAATTGTGGTTGCCCATGGTTGGCATGAAAATTCACAATTGATGGCCCGGTATATTAAAATGTTCCATCAATTAGGATATAATGTTTTAGCTCCTGATGATCGCGGAAGTGGTCGCAGTGGCGGCAAGTATCTTTCATTTGGTTGGCTTGATCGGTTAGATTATGTCAAATGGATTCATCAAATTATTGACCGGGAAGGCTCAAACGTTGAAATTGGTCTTTTTGGCGTAAGTATGGGCGGTGCAACCGTGATGAATGTCAGTGGTCAGAAACTTCCACCGCAAGTCAAATGTGTGGTGGAAGACTGCGGCTTTAGCAGTATTCACCAAGAATTTTATGATGTGATTACGCATGATTTTCATATTCCGGCGGGACCGATCTTAGCCGGGGGAGCATATCTGGCCCAACCGATGATTGGGTTTAACTTTAATGATGCGAATACGTTAAAGCAGCTGGCAAAAGATAAGCTTCCAATTTTATTTATCCATGGTGATAAGGATGATTTTGTTCGGACTTATATGGTTTATCAAAACTACCGGGCAACGAAAGCTCCAAAAGAAATTTGGATCACCAAGGATACCGGGCACGCTCATTCGTTAAAGAATCATTACCAAGCATATAAGATGAAAGTTGGAGCATTTTTTGCACAATATTTAAAGTAGTTTGGAAGCAGAATGTGATAAAATAAAACCTATTAAATTGAAATTAACGAATGCCACTTCATTTTATTTTTGATTAAATTTATGGCAAAATTAAAGTCAAGAAGTTAGTGGACTTGAGTGAAGGTGAGAACATGGCGATTAATTTGGAAGATGCGCAAATTTTACTGAAAGAACACCATTTACTGAAAGAGCAATTTGCAGGTCAAAAAAGTAATTTTGAACATGTCACGTATGATTCGCGGCAGGTTGAGCAGGACACCCTGTTCTTTTGTAAGGGAAACTTTAAAAAAGAATATCTTGAAGATGCAATTGATCACGGGGCATCCGGCTATGTTGCTGAAGAAAAGTACGTTGATGACGGTCAAACTTCATTCTTGATCGTAACGGATGTTCAAAAGGCAATGGCGCTTTTAGGGGCCGCGTTCTATGACTACCCGCAAAATGATTTATTTGTAATTGGAATTACGGGAACAAAGGGAAAAACGACCAGTTCTTATTTTGCAAAGGGAATTCTAGATCAAACAACTGCCCAAAAAACGGCCTTGTTTTCAACCGTGAACCGGGTTGTGGGACAGCAACCAGAAGATACATTCAAATCAAATTTGACGACTCCGGAATCGCTTGATTTGTTTCACGATATGCGGCGGGCCGTTGATAATGGAATGACGCATTTAGTGATGGAAGTTTCATCCCAGGCGTATAAGAAAAACCGGGTTTATGGGCTTCATTATAATGTCGGAATTTTTCTCAATATTTCGCCAGACCATGTTGGTGAAAATGAACATCCGACATTTGCAGACTATCTGTTTTGTAAGGAACAGATCCTGGCCAACTCCGATTATTGTATCTTAAATGTTGATACAGAACATTTTAAAGATATCTATTATGCGGCTAAATCAGATGTTGAATCAGACCGGTTATTGACATTTACGCATACTGATAGTCAGGTTTTACCAGATGGAAATCCAATCGATATCCAAATTGAAAATCTTCAAGAAACGTTGCTTGATAGTCAGTTTAGATTGCATGCTTTAACGACCAAGGCCAATAATCTTCAACTTGAAGGGACTTACTCGATTACAATTCCGGGAGATTATAATGAAGGCAATGCAACGGCTGCCATTATTGCGTCCGTTCTCGGCAATGCAACGCAAGCGGATGCGGTTCAAGGATTAAAGCACGTTAAGGTTGCTGGTCGAATGGAAATGGTTCAAACTAAGAACCACGGATTAGTTTATATTGACTATGCACATAACTATGCAAGTCTCCATGCCTTGCTCGAATTCCTGAAAGCTCAGCGCAAGGTTGAACGACTGATCGTGGTTGTGGGTTCAACCGGGAATAAGGGCGTTTCACGGCGCGAAGGTTTTGGAAAAGCAATCAGTCAAGGGGCAGACGTTGCAATTTTAACAAGCGATGACCCGGGATACGAAGATCCGATGAAGATTGCTCAAGAAATTGATCGTTATATTGATCATCAACGAGTTCAAGTTTTCTTTGAAATGAATCGGGAAACGGCAATTAAAAAGGCAATTGAAATGGGAAGACCGAATGACGTGGTTGTTCTGGCTGGCAAGGGAGAAGATAAGTATCAAAAGATCAATGGAGTTGATACTCCATATCCAAATGATTTAAATGTTGCAAAAAATGTTGTGAAGGGATTAGAAGATGAACAGTAATTTACCAGATTTTACACCAGTTTTATTAGGAAGCGACTTTAACGTATATGGAATGGCACGCTCATTTTATGAATTAACGGGCAAGCCAGTCAAAGCATTTGCAGAACAGCAATTAGCTCCGACCCGTTTTACCAAGATCGTTGACTTAGAGTTAATTGACGGCTTTGCTGACGATCCCCAATGGATCAATTCAATGCTTAAAATCAAGGAACGGTACCGTGACCACCAAGAACCAGTAATTTTAATTGGCTGCGGGGATGGTTATGCCGAATTGATTTCAAAACATAAAGCCGAATTAAGCGACGTTTTTGTGTGTCCGTACATTGATTTTGACTTGTTGAAACGGTTGAATAAAAAAGAATCATTTTATGAAATCTGTGATCAATATAACTTGCCATATCCGAAGACCAAAGTCATTACAAAGGAAATGTGGGCTAGTGATGAGCCAATTGAACAACCATTTGATTATCCGGTGGCTTTAAAGCCATCAAACAGTGTTGAATGGGTCGACATTCATTTTGATGGGCGGAAGAAGGCTTATCGGGTAAAATCACGGCCTGAATTAGATGAAATTTTACAAAAGGCCTATACGAATGGATATGAATCAGATTTCATTTTACAAGACTTTATCCCAGGTGACGATAGTAATATGCGGGTATTGAACGCCTATGTTGATCAAAATCACCATGTTAAAATGATGTGTTTAGGCCACCCACTATTGGAAGATCCGTCACCATCTGCAATTGGAAATTACGTTGCAATTTTGCCTGAATATAATAAAGACATTTATCAACGTTTCCAAAAGTTCTTGGAAGATATCAAGTTTACCGGCTACGCAAACTTTGATATGAAGTATGACTCACGCGACAACACGTATAAATTGTTTGAAATCAATTTACGTCAGGGACGGAGCAGTTTCTTTGTTACGCTTAATGGTTATAATCTTGCTCAATGGGTTGTTCGCGATTACGTAACCAAGGATCTCGCAGACGCTGAAACAGTATATGGGAACAAGGATGCTAATAAACATCAACTTTGGCTTGGGGTTCCCGTTAAGGTCTTTAAAAAATATGCGCGTCAAAACGGTGATAAGGAACGGGCGCTTGATTTGATCGACCATAAACGTTATGGCATGACATACCGTTATGATAAGGACATGAATATTAAACGATGGGCACTCTTAAAGTGGATGGAACACATTTACACTAAGAATTTCAACCGTTACTTCAAAGAAAACAAAGGATGATTAGAATGAAGAAGTTCTTTACGATTATTGGTGGAATGGGCACGATGGCAACGGAAAGCTTTATTCATCAGTTAAATAAGCGAATCCCGGCAAGTTGCGATCAAGATTATCTCAATTATATTTTACTGAATCACGCAACGATTCCGGATCGGACAGCTTATCTTTTGGATAATTCGAAACCAAGTCCATACCCTGATTTAGCTGAAGACATTCGGCAACAGGCAAAATTGAATCCAGAATTTTTTGCAATCCCATGTAATACGGCTCACTATTTCTATGATGACTTGCAAAAGTTAACGAAAATTCCGATCCTTCATATGCCGCGAGAAGCAGTTAAGGAAATTGGAAATAGGTATCCGAAAGCCAAACGGGTTGGATTGTTAGCAACTCATGGAACGATTGCAGATCATGTTTATGAGAATGAAATTAAAAAAGCTGGGTATGAATTTGTTGGTCCAACGGATGCAATCCAGGCCAAAACCGATGAATTGATTTATACGGATATTAAGGAACATGATTTTGTTGATCGGCAGTTATTCCACGGATTGGTTAAAACAATGATCAATGAGCGGAAGTGTGACGTAGTAATTTTAGGATGTACTGAATTGTCGCTTGCGCAGGAACGGGAACCGGTTGATGGAATGCCGATCGTTGATGGTCAAATCGTTTTGGTTGAACGGACGCTTGAAAAGGCAATGAAGCTGCAAAAAGGAAAGTAATAAAAAAACGGTTTTCAATTGAAAACCGTTTTTTTATTACTTTTAAAAGTTGAAAAGACTGCCAAATGCTCCAAAAATAACCGCACCGATCGTAAAAATCAACATTAACCATACAACGACCATGGTTATTTTTTGGAAAGTTGATTTTTTCTTTTTCTTTTTTGCCACAATAAATCATCCTTTGATATCAATTACACAAGTTACTATACCGTTGATAATTCGGAGTGTCAAACCATGGTTAAATCTAAAATTGAAAATTATAATCAGAGTTTATATAATTGAATGCAGAGTTCTTTTTAAATGAGGTTATGAAATGATTAAAGAATGGTACGTTCAATTATTGATTTTGATTTTGGTGTGGTTAATCCTCACCCTTTTAAAAAAAAGATTTTTCAGAAAACAATTAAAAAATTTCAAACGGCTTGATGTGATGAGTTTGTTCTTATTAATTGCGATTCATTTTCTTTCGCAAGACGTGATGGGACTGTCGATCATTCCGTTTTTGATCTGTGGATTATCGGCTTATGGATTAATCATGACGATTTTGTATGCATTAATGGAAGGCCAAATCCTATATAAGAAGTTTTTAATTAAGTTTTGGCGGGTCGCTGATATTTTATTTCTGGGAACATACTGTGTGTTATTGATTTTTAAAATAGTATCGTTTTTCAATTAAAGAATAAAAAGGCTGGGATAACATCCCGGCCTTTTTGATTGATTTAAAAATTAGATTTGCCGCTAAAAATATTAGTTTTACAATGTTTCGGTGTCAAAAAACATTGTAATAAAAACTTAATTTTTATTAGGTGGTTTTTGTTCAATACTAAGTGGTTGAAAGTGGGGGAATGTGGTAAGATGTTAAATGAAGGTAATTAGAAGGTGGTGAGGACACGTGTTCATGGGCGAATTTCAGCATTCAATCGATTCAAAAGGACGGTTGATTATCCCTGCAAAATTTCGTGATCAGCTTGGTTCGAAATTTGTAATCACCCGTGGATTAGATGGATGTCTTTTCGGATATCCAATGGACGAATGGCGTGTTCTTGAAGAAAAACTGAAAAAATTGCCTCTTAATAAACGTGATGCACGTTCATTTGTGCGTTTCTTTTATTCAGCTGCAACTGAAAGTGAATTAGATAAGCAAGGACGAATCAATGTTCCGAAAACTTTACGTTCGCATGCTGGATTAGAAAAGAAATGTGTGATCGTTGGTGTATCAAATCGCTTTGAAATTTGGTCAGAAGAACGGTGGAACTCATTTACAGATGAAGCCGAAGAAAACTTTGATGAGATTGCGGAAAATATGATTGATTTTGAATTTTAGGAGAGATTATGGCTGAATTTAAACATGTGACGGTTTTGCTGAATGAAGCAGTTGAAAATTTAAAAGTCAAGCCAGATGGGATTTATGTTGACTGTACTTTAGGCGGCGGCGGACATACCCGGAAGATTTTATCTCAACTAAATGAAAACGGACGATTATTTTCCTTTGATCAGGATCAAACGGCGATTGAGTATAATCAAAAAGCCCTTGACAATCAGCTTCAAAGTGGGAAACTTACATTAGTTAAGGATAATTTTCGGAATATTAAGAAACGTCTTAATGAATTGGGCGTTTCTAAAATTGATGGGGCAGTTTATGATCTTGGAGTTTCATCACCGCAATTTGATGTTGCTCAACGCGGGTTTAGTTATAAACTCGAAGCACCGTTGGATATGCGAATGGATCAAAGCCAGTCGTTAACTGCGAAACAGATCGTTAACGAATGGTCATTTAACGATCTTGTTCGAATTTTCTCCCGTTATGGTGAAGAAAAATTTGCAAAGTCAATTGCTCGCAAGATTGAAAAACAGCGGCAGCTTCAACCGATTCAAACAACAACGGAATTGGTTGAAGTGATCAAGGCTGGAATTCCGGCCAGGGCACGCCGTACAGGAGGGCATCCTGCTAAAAGAGTTTTTCAAGCTTTACGAATTGCGGTCAATGATGAACTTGGAGCCCTTGAAACTTCATTGGAACAAGTCCTTGAAATGTTAAATATCGATGGTCGAGTAAGTGTAATTACCTTCCAATCACTTGAGGATCGTCTTGTGAAGAGCATGTTTAAAGAAAAGACCAGTTTGCCGGATTTACCACAAGGATTACCAGTTATTCCTCAAGGAATGGAAGTTGATTATCGATTGGTTAATCGCAAACCGATTTTACCAACTAAAAGCGAAATTGAAACAAATCACCGCGCACATTCTGCCAAGTTGCGCGTTATTGAACGAATAAAATAAGAGAATACGGGGTTGTGAATAGGATGGCTGAAACAGCACGCAAAATTGCAAATCATTCAAATATTAGGAAACAAACGACGGCACAAATCGGTCCGCTCGATGTTCAAAAGAAAAAATTTAAACGACGGGAACGGTTAGCCGTATGTGTTTCATTAGGATGGGCAGCATTGCTCGGTTGCGTTACGATTTCATCGTCAATTCACGTTAATACGGCGCAAAGCGATTTACAAGCTGTTACAACGCAAGTAACAAAGCTCAACAGTAAGAATTCAAATATTCGCCAAGAAATTAGTGAACTTTCAAGTCGTTCGCGTTTAATGGGAATCGCTAAGAAAGATGGCCTTTCATTGAATGAACAAAATACAAGGAATGTAACTAAATAATGAATAATCAAAATAAGCGCAAGATAGAAGAAAATACAGAAGATAGCAAGCAATTTGGAAAACTGATCTTTTTCATAGTTCTCAGTGTTTTTGTATTGATTATCTTCCGCTTTTTTTATGTCGGCATTTTTCATCGTGCTGACGGCGTTAATTTACGTCAAAAAGTGGAACAGCTGTATGCAAAACGGACTGAAATCAAGGCTAAACGGGGAACGATTTATGATGCAAATAATCAGGTAATTGCTGAAGATACGACAACATATTCCGTATATGTCGTCCTTTCAAAGGAAGCCCGGACATTTGACGGGAAGCCGGCTTACTTAAAAGCTTCAGAAAAGGATAAGGCAGCCAAAGTTTTAAGCGAAAATCTTGGAACGTCGTACTCAAAGATCAAAAAGATTTTGTCACCAAAAGATCCAGATGTCTACCAGGTAGAACTTGGATCAGCTGGGAAGAACATTTCGCTTGAAACGAAAAAGCGAATTCAAGCAGCTCATATTACCGGAATCGACTTTACGCCTTCTGAAGCCCGGCTGTACCCGAATGGAACATTTGCTTCACATTTGATTGGATTAGCTGAAAACGAAAACGGTAAACTTCTTGGAATTATGGGAATTGAAAAGAACTATAATTCTGAATTAGCAGGACGAAACGGAGTTAAAAGTGAACAAACCGACATTGAAGGAACTAAGTTGCCGTGGACGAAAGCAGTCGCTCGTCCGGTTAAAAATGGAGATAACGTCTATACGACGCTTGACGGTCATTTGCAGAACTACTTGGAAACGTTAATGACCAAGGCCGAAGAAACATATCATCCAAAGAATATGGATGCAGTTTTGATGAATGCTAAAACGGGTGAAATTATTGCGGCAACTCAACGCCCAACGTTTAATGCTCAAACACGGGTCGGGTTAAACAATTCATGGACGAATACGTTGACTGAATCGGCATATGAACCTGGTTCATGTATGAAGATTTTCTCAATGGCAGCTGCAATTAACAGCGGAATCTATAATCCAAATGCAACCTTTATGTCAGGAAGATATGACATTGATGGAGCGTATGTTTATGATTGGGACCGTAATGGTTGGGGACCAATCACATACCGGCAAGCATTCATTCGGTCATCGAACGTTGGGATGGCTCACTTGGAACAACAAATGGGTGCGAAACGCTGGTTACGCTATTTGAAATCATTTGGTTTCTTAAAAGCCGTCAATGGACCCGGATTAGGAACTGAAGCAAGCGGTGCGATCGGTTACAAGTATCCAATCGATCAAGCCAATACAGCTTATGGTCAAAGTATTGATGTAACGGTCATGCAAATGATGCAAGGCTTTTCAATGCTGGCCAATAACGGCGAAATGGTTCAACCGCGATTAATTAAGAAGATTGTTAATCCGAATACTGGAAAGACCGTATACCGTTCAAAACGAAAAGTGGTTGGTCATCCGGTAACGGCATCAACCGTTAAACAGGTTTTAGGAATGATGCAAGATGTTATTACTGATCCAAATGGGACAGGTCAAGCATACAAAATCAACGGTTATAATGTCGGGGTTAAAACCGGGACAGCTCAAATTGCCAATCCAAAAGGCGGCGGATACCTTACTGGTGATATGAATTATATCTTCTCCGTTGCTGGGGTTGCTCCGTTGAATGATCCAAAGTATGTATTGTATATTACGATGCAACAGCCGCAAACGTTTGGAAATGAAGGGGCTGCAACTAAGGCCCTTGCAACGGTCTTCAATCCAATGATGAAACAGGCATTGCAAGATGACAGTTCAAATGGTTCAAATCAAAACAATAAGGTTCCAAACGTTAAGGGATTAAGTATTGCAACCGCTAAACAAGAATTAGAAAAGACCGGCGCAAACGTAATTGTTTGTGGTAACGGGGTAAAGATCAACCAGCAATCCGTTGCTGCAGGTCAAACAATTATGAAGGGCTCAAAGGTCATTCTTGTTACAAATGGTGCAAAGACGATTCCAGATATGACAGGATGGTCACGGAATGATGTAAGCAACCTTGCAAACATGTTAGGAATTAAGGTTCACTTTGATGGAACCGGATTTGTAAAGTCTCAAAGCGTTTCACCAAATACGGTTGTAACGAAGAATCAGCAAGTTAACATTGCATTGCAATAAAACAAGGAGAAATAGAGATGACGTTCATTAAATTATTATTTCCATTTTGCATGAGTTTAATTTTAACGGCGGTCTTTTTACCGGCGTTTATCAATTATGCCCATCGAAAAAAACAGGGCCAAATGATTCGTGAAGAAGGACCAAAGTGGCATGAGAAAAAGTCAGGGACGCCCACAATGGGGGGCTTTGTCTTTAACTTTGTAATTTTGATAACGGGTATTATTGTCCCGCTCGTTTACAAATGCTTAAACCCAAGTGTTTTAGTTCTTGATTTTATCTTGATCCTGTATGGTTTTCTTGGGTTCTGGGACGATTCAATTAAGTTGTGGAAGAAACAAAACGAAGGATTAAAGCCATGGCAAAAACTTGCCGGTCAGATTCTTGGCGGAATTGTTTTTCTGGTGGTTTACTATTTTGAAGGTTTTCCGTTTTCAATTAGTTTCTTTGGTCATGAAATTCATTTAGGATTTCTTTATGCCTTATTCGTCATGTTCTGGTTAGTCGGCTTTTCAAATGCGGTTAATTTGACGGATGGTATTGATGGGTTAGTTGCCGGCCAATCGATTATTGCTTTTGGGGCATATGCAGTTATTGCGTGGGCCCAAGATCAATTTGGCGTTTTGATTTTCTGTGTTGCTGTAATGGGGGCATTAGTTGCATTCCTGTTCTTTAACCACAAACCAGCAAAAATCTTTATGGGTGATATGGGTTCACTTGCCCTTGGGGGTGCGCTTGCAGCCGTTTCAATTTTAGTTCACCATGAGCTGTCGTTGCTTGTAATCGGAATTATTTTTGTAATTGAAACTGCAAGTGTAATTCTTCAGGTAACGTCTTTCCGGTTAACTGGAAAACGAATTTTTAAAATGAGTCCAATTCACCACCACTTTGAAATGTGTGGCTGGAATGAATGGCAAATTGATATTGTATTTTGGATCGTCGGCTTAATTGCTGCTGCGATTTCAGTAATGGTAATTTTATAAAATATTAGGAAGAAGTTAGTTGTCATGAAAAACATTAGTCCTTACCAAAATAAACAAGTTCTTGTAATCGGAATGGGGAAAAGTGGCGTAAATTCAGCTAAGCTTTTAGTTAAGCTGGGAGCGCAGGTAATTGTCAACGACAAGACGGATCAGCCAAATCAATCTCAAGTTGATGAACTTAAAAAGATTGGCGTGAAGGTTGTTACGGGAAGTCACCCGCTTGAGTTATTGGATGGAACAACGACGGTCGTTAAAAATCCAGTTGTTCCGTATGATAACCCGTTAGTTGCGAAGGCAATTGAGGAAAAAATTCCAGTCATTACGGAACCAGAACTTGCATATCAAGTTTTAGATGCAACCATGATCGGGATTACCGGAACTAATGGAAAAACAACGACAACAACAATGATTACGGAAATGTTGAACCGGAACCGGTCAAAGGGCAAGGCTTACGCAGCCGGAAATATTGGAATTCCGACGACTCAAATTGCTCAACAAGCGACCGCTGATGACGTGATGGTAACTGAATTATCGAGTTTCCAATTGATGGGAATTAAGACGTTACATCCGCACATTGCAGTTTTGACTAATATTTATGAAGCCCATACAGATTGGCACGGATCACACGCAAATTATGTAAATGCCAAAATGCGGATCTTAATGAATCAGACGGCAGATGATTATTTTGTTGTTAACTGGGATAATGAAGAGGCCCGGCAATTTAGTAAGCATACTCAAGCAACCGTTGTTCCGTTTTCACGCGAGGATCAAACCGAAGCGGGAGCATATGAAAAAGATGGTGTGCTTTACTTTAAGGGTGAAAAAATCATTGATGCTGATCAAATCGGGGTTCCCGGATCACACAATGTTGAAAATGCCCTTGCTGCAATTGCTGCTGCCAAGTTGATGGGCCAATCAGCAGAAAACATCAAAGAAGTCTTACAACAATTCACAGGTGTCCGTCACCGGATGCAATACGTTACAACCTTTAATGAACGCAAGTTTTATAACGATTCGAAAGCAACGGATATCGAAGCGACCCAAAAAGCATTGGATGGATTCAATCAACCGGTTGTCTTATTGGCAGGTGGACTTGACCGCGGTTTTAAGTTTGACCGCCTGGTTCCTTACTTTAAGAAGCACGTGCGGGCATTAGTTGTTTTTGGTGAAACCGCAGATTTAATGGCTGACGCCGGGAAGCAAGCCAGCATTAAGGAAATTGTCAAGACTGAAAATGCGGTTACGGCGGTTCCGGAAGCATATCAATTAAGCCAACCTGGCGATGTGATTTTACTGTCACCGGCATGTGCAAGTTGGGATCAGTGGCCAACGTTTGAGGTTCGCGGTGATCGGTATATCGATGCGGTCGAAGATTTGATCAAGAAAATGGAGGAAGCAAAATGAGGATATTAGTTTCTGGCGGTGGAACTGGAGGACACATTTATCCAGCTCTTGCATTGATCGATGAAGCTAAGAAAAAGGATCCAACAACGAAGGTTTTATATGTTGGGACCAATCGCGGGCTTGAAAGCCGAATCGTTCCGGATGCGGGAATTGATTTTAAAACAATTGAGATTCAAGGATTTAAACGGTCACTTTCATTGGAAAACTTTAAGACGGTTTATTTATTCTTAAAGAGTATTCATGAATCTAAAAAGATCATTAAAGAATTTAAGCCCGATATTGTTGTTGGAACTGGCGGTTATGTTTGCGGTTCGGTTGTCTTTGCGGCGGCGCAAATGCATATTCCGACCGTTATTCATGAACAAAACAGTGTTGCGGGAGTAACCAACAAGTTTTTAAGTCATTTTGTTGATAAAGTTGCGATTTGTTTTGACGATGTTCGTTCAAATTTCCCTGAAAACAAAATTGTATTTACCGGGAATCCACGGGCACAACAAGTTGCACATATGGAAAATAAAAATCGGTTAAAGGAATACGGATTAAAGGATAATTATCCAACCGTTTTGATTTTTGGCGGATCACGCGGAGCAGAAGGCATTAATCAGGCTACTTTGGATGCGGCATCAAAGTTTAAGGGCCAGCCTTACCAAGTCCTTTTTGTAACGGGGCAGGTTCATTATGATGAAATCAAAAAGCGGGCTGCCCAAAAGGAAATTCCATCAAATATGATAATTCAGCCATATATCAGTAATATGCCTGAAATTCTTCCGGAAATCGATTTGATCGTTGGCCGGGCAGGGGCAACGAGTTTAGCTGAAATTACGGCACTGGGAATTCCTTCAATTTTAATTCCAAGTCCGTATGTAACAGCTGATCATCAGACTAAAAATGCGATGAGTTTGGTGAACAAAAATGCTGCCAAAATGATTACCGAAAAGGAATTAACAGGAGCTAAGCTGGCTGATGCCGTTGACCAGTTAATGAATGACTCAGCTCAACGAAGTGAAATGGCGAAGAATGCTTCAGATGCAGGGGTGCGGGATGCAGCCGATCGGTTGTATAATGTATTAAAAGATTTGGTTAATCAAAAATAAGTCTGAGGGATAATGATATCAAGATGAAAAGACTCAAAAAATCGAATGCCGAGTTAACTCCATGGGAAAAGGCACAAAAGAAACGCAAACAAGCAAAGAGACATCGCCGCCCAACGACGGCCCGTTCTTTTGTAAAAAAACTTCCGCGAACAAACAGTTTACGAAAACAACGGTTAGCCAAGGGAACGATTGCATTGATTGCGGTTTTTGTAATTACGTTTGCAGTATCGTTATTTTTCATTCTTCCGTTTAGCAGAATCCTTTCACTTCAAGTAAATACGAATGATGATGCAACCCGTACGGCGGTTGTTAAGGCTAGTAACTTGCATTACTACGAATCATTGTTTGGAGTGTGGCCTGAAACCGCGAAGATTGAAAACCAAATTCACGAAAAAGTTCCTTCTGTAAAAAAGGCAACCATTCAATATCAAGGAACGCATGTGAAAATCAACGTTGAGGAATATCCAACGATTGGGTATGTCGTAAGAAACAATAAATACTACAAATTGACGTCTTCAGGAATGATCGATAAATATGGATCGAATAATCCGAAAGAAAATTACCCGATTTTTTATAATTTTAAAAATAAGGATCGCCTTCTTGAGATGACGAAGCAATTTGATAAGTTGCCAGCCAAAGTCAAAAAGGGAATTGCGGAAATTCACCTTGAACCGACAAAGGCGGATCCGGGAAAAATCAAATTATATATGAATGACGGTAATCAAGTAATTGCTTCAATTGATACGTTTGCAGAGAAAATGCAATACTATCCAAGCATTGTTTCGAAGATGAATTATACGGGTGTTGTTGACCTCGAAGTCGGAGCATACTCATATCCTTATGGTAAAAATTAATATTTTCGAAAAAAACTCGGAAACCCTTGATTAAAGGTAGTAAATTGGTTTATTTGTATGGTAAAATTTAAATTAAGATACTTTTCTTGAAACTAATTAAGAAAAACTGGATTGGAGGATAAAAAGGTGGAAAATTCCGGAATTTATGTAGGATTGGACATCGGAACAACTTCGATCAAAGTCGTAATTGCAGAATTTATGAAAAGCCAATTAAATATTATTGGCTATGGCAGTTCACATTCCGCTGGCTTGTCACGTGGTGTAATTGTAGACATTGACCAAGTTGTTGCTACAATTAAGGAAACAATTAAACAAGCAGAACAAAAAGCAAACATTGAAATTGATAATGTTACGGTTGGGGTCCCAGCCAATATGTTACAAATTCAACGGTGCAAGGGCATGATCGCAGTTGGCGGTCAAGACGGCAATTCTGCTGAAATTACAGATGAGGATGTTCACGAAGTTACCCGGGCAGCATTAGTTCAAAACTTGCCGCCAGAACGCGATGTAATCGATATTGTTCCAGATGAGTTCTTTGTTGATGATATTGATAATATCAAAGATCCGCGTGGAATGATGGGCGTTCGGTTAGAGATGCAAGGGGTAATGTATACGGGCCCAAAGACGATTTTACATAATATTCGTAAATGTGTTCAACGAGCAGGATTAAAGATTCAAGACATCGTGGTTGCTCCGATTGCACTTTCTGAATATGCATTAAGTGATGCTGAACAGGATTTTGGGGCCGTTTTAATTGACCTTGGTGGAGGCCAAACGACAGCCGCTGTTGTTCATGATCACAAAGTAAAGTATACTTATGTTGATCAGGAAGGCGGTGACTACGTAACTCGCGATATTTCAATTGTTTTGAATACGTCATTTGAAAATGCCGAAACATTGAAGCGAAATTACGGGTATGCCCTTGCTGAAATGGCTTCATCCGAGGATTCGATTCCGGTTGAAGTTGTTGGTCAACAAGAGGATGAAATGGTTACCGAAGAATACCTTTCAGAAATTATTGAAGCCCGGATGCGGCAGATTTTTGAAAAAATCAAACAATCTCTTGGAAGTATCAATGCTTTTCAACTTCCAGGCGGAGTTGTTTTGACAGGTGGAATGGCTGCACTCCAAGGGGTAACTGAATTAGCTCAAGAAATTTTTGAAGTTCCGGTAAAGATTTTCTATCCTCAAGAAATGAATTTACGTTCACCACAATTCTCACAAGTTATTGGTTTAATTGAAGATACGACTCATCAAAACGAAATCAACATGGTTGTTAAGAGCACGTTGAACAATATTGATGCGGTTGTCAATCAAGAACCAGTGCAAGCTCCATCAATGAAGGCCGCTAAGAAGGCTAACATGAAGAGTGTGAAAACAAAACCGCGGAAAGCGGCTAAACCAGTTGAGAAACAAGCTAAACAAAATAAGTCAGCTGAAAAGAAGCATCATTCAATTTCAGGTTTGAAAGATTGGTTTGGCAGTTTCTTTGATTAATTAGTTTAAGAAACAGATTGGATAACGGAGGAGAACTAAATGGACTACGAAGTAGATGAAAACAACAAGGCGAACATCAAAGTAATCGGTGTCGGCGGTGCTGGTGGTAACGCGGTTAACCGGATGATTGCCGAAGACGTTAAAGGTGTTGAATTTATTGCTGCAAACACAGATGTTCAAGCATTAAAGAACTCAAATGCGGAAACTAAGATTCAATTAGGGCCGAAATTGACCAAGGGACTTGGTGCAGGTGCTAACCCTGATATCGGTGAAAAGGCTGCTGAAGAAAGCGAAGAACAAATTTCTGAAGCTTTACAAGGCGCTAACATGATCTTTGTCACTGCCGGAATGGGTGGCGGGACTGGTACCGGTGCTGCTCCAGTAATTGCAAAGGTTGCCAAGGAAATGGGCGCATTGACCGTTGGGGTCGTAACCCGTCCATTCTCATTTGAAGGACCAAAGCGTGCACGGTTTGCTGCTGAAGGTGTTCAAAAGATGAAGGAACACGTCGATACTTTGATCATCATTGCCAATAACCGTTTGTTAGAAATCGTTGATAAAAAGACGCCAATGCTTCAAGCATTCCAAGAAGCAGATAACGTTTTGCGTCAAGGTGTTCAAGGAATTACTGATTTGATCACATCACCAGGTTACGTTAACTTGGACTTCGCTGACGTTACAACTGTTATGAAAGACAAGGGTTCAGCTTTGATGGGAATTGGTTCTGCAAACGGTGAAAACCGAATTGAAGAAGCAACCAAGAAGGCTATTTCATCACCATTGTTGGAAGTTTCAATTGATGGGGCTGAACAAGTGCTGTTGAACATCACTGGTGGTCCAGATTTGAGCTTGTTTGAAGCCCAAACAGCTTCAGAAATTGTAACGGATGCCGCTTCAAGCGATGTTAATATTATCTTTGGGACATCAATCAACGAAAACCTCGAAGATGAAGTCGTCGTAACTGTAATTGCAACTGGAATTGACAAAAAGCGCAATGCGCGTAAAGCAGTTAAGAAGTCAGCTTCAAATGGAATTTTAAACAATAACCGGAATGCTGTTTCAAACCAATCAGCATCAAATTCACGGAGTAATGATCCGCTTGCTGATTGGGATATTACAACTGAAATGAATGGCAATTCACATGCAGCAAACCAACGGGATAATTTTCAAGACGTTGAAAAGAAAGACTTTAACGTATTTGGTTCAGATTCATCAAATAATAATTTTGATCAAGATGATGACGACAATATGCCGCCATTCTTGCGTCATCGTCGGAAATAATGAAGGAGGCTTGAGGTCATGTCATTAACTGATCGGATTAGTCATTTTTTTAATGGATACGACGATGAAACGGAATATGATAATTATGATAATGGTTCATCACAGGTAAGAACAGAAAGTGAAGGACCTCAGGGCAATCAAAAAAATCGAATTATGTCAATTGTAGGTAAAAATGATCATTCGCAAAAAAAGATCATGTTGTTTGAACCCCGGGTGTTTTCAGATGCAAAGCAGATTGCATCCCGCCTTTTAAATGGGCAAGCAGCAATTATCAATTTTGAACGGATGGACAACCAACAATCGCGCCGAATCGTTGATTTCTTATCAGGGGTGACGTATGCCATTGATGGGGATATCAAACGAATCGGCGAACAAATTTTTCTATGCACTCCGTCTGAATTTTCAGTTGAAGGAATGCTTAATGAAGCCGTTAAGCTTCAAGACTTTTAGTAAGGAGTCGGAAAGTGTTAGTAGGAATTATTAATGGCCTATTTCAACTTTATACATTGGCAATCGTGGTGTACTGTTTGATGTCATGGTTCCCGGGCGCTTTGCAAACGAAGTTCGGGATATTTTTAGACCGGATCGTGAGTCCGTTCTTAAACCTTTTCCATTTTATTCCACCGATTTTTAACATTGATTTTTCACCAATCATTGCGTTAGTCGCATTGGAATTAGTTGAGCAGGGACTTTTCTTCCTCTTACGGATCCTAATTGGATAATTGGGGTTAATTTTAAATGAATGATGGAATTTACCAGCATTTTCGAAAGGAAGAGCGGCCAACAATTGATCAGGTTGCATCTTTAATTTCGGAAGCAGAGTTAAATTACGCACCGGTGTTAACTGATTTTTTAAATCCCCGGGAACGTTTTATTGCTCAGGCGTTGATTGGAAAAAATACGACGATTCAAATGGCAACGCAGGGCGGGTATCAGAATGCTGATCGAAAACGGGTATTATTTTACCCGCAGTATTTTGAACCCCAAACTGAGGATTTTGAAATTCAAGTTCTTGAAGTTGATTATCCGGTTAAGTTTGCGTCATTACATCACGGACAGATCCTCGGTGCGCTTGTTCATTCTGGAATTACACGGGATGTGCTTGGCGATATTATAACCGATGGAGTACGGTGGCAATTGATTGTTGAAAAGAAGATTGCGCCATTTCTGGTTAGTCAGCTTGACCGAATTGGTCGGACGAAGGTGAAGCTTAAGCCGAAAGAATTATCGGAGTTGTTAACGCCGGAAAGTGCATGGCAAGAAGCCCATTTGCTAATCAGTTCGCAACGAATTGATCGGATCATCGCTAGCAGCTACCATTTGTCACGTGGAAAGGCCAAGGAACTGATTGAAAATGCCAAAGTTCAAGTAAATTGGATGGAAGTTGATCGTCCAGATTATGTGATTAACATTCGCGACATTATTTCAGTCCGCGGTTATGGACGTATTCGATTTGATGCAATTTTGGGAACGACGCATAAAGGAAAGTTAAAAGTTGAAATGGCGATTATTCGGAAATAGTCCATTTAGACAATAGCGTGTCAATTGTTTTAATGATAAAATGACTTATAGTGGAGGTGATAGGGATGGCTTTGACCCCCTTGGATATTCATAATAAAGAATTTCACGTAAAATTACGTGGTTATGATCAAGACGAAGTTAATGAATTCTTAGATCAGATTATCAAAGACTATGAAGCTTTGTTAAAAGAAAATGATTCACTTCGTGACAGCTTAGATCAAAATAAAGAAAAATTAAAATACTTCAATGATTTGAAGGATTCTTTGAATCAATCAATTATTGTTGCTCAAGAAGCAGCTGATAAGGTTAAGGCAAACTCACAACGTGAAGCTGAGATTATTAACCGTGAAGCTCAAAAACAAGGTCAAGATATTATTGACCAAGCAAATGAAAAGGCACGGAATATCATTGATGAAGCTTCAAAGAAAGCTAAGAAACTTGCAATTGAAACTGATGATTTGCGGAAGCAAGCCCGGATTTTCCGGCAAAAACTTCAAGTAATGATGGAATCTCAATTAGAAGTTGTTAAGGGCAGCGAATGGGACGAAATCTTGAAGCAAGGCAAGACAAGCAGCTATGAAGAAATTCAAGATGCAATTCGTCAAGACGAAACGTTGGATAAAGAAACTGCACGTGAAATTAAGCCAGTCCAAGATGATGAAGAGTTTAACTTCCAACCAGTTGATCCAAATCCTCCTGAAATCAATCCTGCTGATGATGGTCAAGCAGAGACAGTTGTTGTTTTCCCTGATAACAACGATTCAACAACAGAAACTGAACCAACTCCACAAGGTGAACCTGAAGATTCAAACAATGGTCTTCAAGGACAACACTTTGCTGACACAGATGATTTAAACTAATTTGAAACACGACTTATTTTAAATACTTGAAAGCGAGTCAACGATGGTGAAAGGTTGATAGTCACTTTAAAGTAAGCCATCATTCAATGATTGAAATGCTGAATTCAAAGTAAGCATTTTCGGTTCACACCGTTATTTGTGATTAAAGTAGATTTAATAATCTAAAATTTGGGTGGTACCACGATAATCTCGTCCCTTGCGGATGGGATTATTTTTTTTGAAAGGAGAAAACGATGCGAATTAAGAAAACCTTGAATATGGGTAGAACTAAATTCCCAATGCGTGGAAATCTTCCAGTTAAAGAAGCTGAAAGACAAAAGGTATGGGAAGAAAACAAAGTTTATGAAAAACGGCAAAAATTAAATGAAGGCAAACCGTCATTTGTTTTGCACGATGGCCCTCCATATGCGAACGGAAACATTCACATGGGACACGCCATGAACAAGATTTCAAAGGACTTTATCGTGCGTTCAAAATCAATGATGGGCTTCCGGGCACCATATGTTCCTGGATGGGACACTCATGGATTGCCGATTGAACAACAATTGAAGAAGCAAGGGGTTGATCGGAAGGCCCTTTCAATTGCTGATTTCCGTGAAAAATGCCGGGAATATGCTTTACAACAAGTTGATAAGCAACGCCAAGACTTTAAGCGGTTAGGAATTTCCGCTGAATGGGATAACCCATACGTAACCCTTGATCCTAAATTTGAAGCTCAAGAAGTTCGCGTCTTTGGTAAGATGGCTGAAAAAGGCTTGATTTATAAGGGCCGGAAGCCAGTTTACTGGTCATGGTCATCTGAATCAGCTTTAGCCGAAGCCGAAGTTGAATATCATGACGTAACTTCACCATCGGCCTTTTATGGTGAAAAGGTTATCGATGGTAAAGGTGTTTTAGATGATGCTACATACATGGTTGTCTGGACAACAACGCCATGGACAATTCCTGGTTCAGAAGGGATCACAATTTCAGCGAAGTATGAATATTCAGTTGTTCAACATGACGATGATCCGCGGAAATTTGTTATCGCAACTGAATTGCTTGCAAAGGATGCGGAATTATTTGGATGGAAAGATGTTAAGACATTGAAGACCGTTAAGGGTGCTGAAATGGAAAATATCCTTGCTCAACATCCATTTGATCCGGAACGGAAATTAGTTGTAATGCTTGGCGACTTCGTTACGCTTGATGCCGGAACTGGATTAGTTCACACGGCTCCTGGATTTGGGGAGGACGACTACAATGTCGGAATGAAGTACGGCTTAGATGTCTTTGCTCCAGTTGATGCCAAAGGATACTTGACTGATGAAGCCGGTGAAGACTTTGCAGGTGTCTTTTATGAAGATGCTAACCAGATCTCATTGGATAAATTAAAAGCTTCAAATACATTGATCAAGCAAATGGACTATGAACACAGTTATCCATTTGACTGGCGGACAAAGAAACCGATCATTTTCCGGGCAACGCCACAATGGTTTGCATCGGTTGATAAGATTCGGGACGATATTCTGAACGCAATTGACAGTGTTAAGTTTATGCCAGAATGGGGTCAAAAACGACTTCACAACATGATCCGTGACCGTGGCGACTGGGTAATTTCACGGCAACGGGTATGGGGTGTTCCGTTACCGATTTTCTATGCCGAAGATGGCGAAGCAATCATGACACCAGAAACGATCGAACATGTTGCTCAATTGATTGAAAAGCACGGTTCAAATATTTGGTTTGAAAAGGATGCGAAGGATCTTTTGCCTGAAGGGTTCACCAGTGAACATTCACCAAACGGGAAGTTTACCAAGGAAACCGACATCATGGATGTTTGGTTTGACTCCGGTTCATCCCACCAAGGCGTGCTTGCTTCCCGGGATTACCTGACATATCCGGCTGATTTAGTTCTTGAAGGCTCAGATCAATACCGGGGATGGTTCAACTCAAGTATGATCACGAGCGTTGCCGTTTCAGGGAAGGCACCATATAAACAGGTTATTTCACAAGGATTTACCCTTGATGGCAAAGGGCACAAGATGAGTAAATCACTTGGAAACACAATTGTTCCAAATGACGTGATCAAACAAATGGGGGCTGAAATTATCCGGTTATGGGTATTGAGTGCTGACACATCAGCAGACGTTCGCGTTTCAATGGGCAGTTTCCAACAAATTGCGGAAAGTTACCGGAAGATTCGGAATACCTTCAGATTCTTGCTTTCAAACGTTGCGGACTTTGATCCGGAAAAGAATCAAGTTGCATTTGATGATCTTGAAGCCATTGACCGTTACATGCAAATTCAAGCAAATGAATTTACAAAGGATATTTTAGATGATTACGCAACGTATGATTTTATGGATATCTATAAGAAGGTCATCAAGTTCATCACCACTGACTTATCAGCATTCTACCTTGATATTGCAAAGGATGTTATTTACATTGAAGAAGCTGATGGTCACAAGCGGCGTTCAATGCAAACTGTTTTGTATGACATCGTTGTTCGGTTAGCTAAATTGTTAACTCCAATTTTGCCGCATACAACCGAAGAAGTCTGGGAATACTTGCATGAACCAGAAGAATTTGCTCAATTATCAGAAATGCCGGCAGTGAACTATTATGATGGTCAAAAGAAGTTACTCGAAAACTGGAGCCGCTTCATGAAAGTGCGGTCAAATGTTTACAAGTCACTTGAAATTGCCCGGGATGATAAGATGATTGGAAAATCGTTTGAAGCCCATGTCAAGTTGTACGTCACTGATGAAATCAAACAAGAATTGGATAGTTTGGATGCTGATATTCGTCAAGCAATGATCGTTTCAGCATTGGATATTCTTCCAATTGATGAAGCTCCTGCCGATGCAGATGACTACGATGAAGTAAAGGTTAAGATTGAAAAGGCAACGGGTGAAGTTTGTCCTCGCTGTCGGATGATCAAGACTGATGTGGGTGCTGACCAAGAATTACCACAAGTTTGTGCTCACTGTGCTGAAATCATTCGGCATGACTTCCCTGAAGCAGTTGAAGAAGGATTGGAAGATTAATTATGAATAAAAAGACTGGGCTGTTAAGCCTAGTCTTTTTTAGCGTTTAATGAACTATATTTTTTGGAATATCTCTGCTATCATTAGAGTTAAAGTGAGATAAAATGAGGAATGCAAAATGGATTTTAAAGAAAAGACCTTATCAACTGAAAATATCTATAATGGGAAAGTTGTTCATTTAGATAAAGAAGTTGTTAAACTTCCCAATGGTAAGGAAGCAGTTCGTGAAGTTATCCGGCATCAAGGGGCTGTCGGGGTGATTGCCATTACTGATTCGAATAAAATTGTAATGATTCGGCAATGGCGTGAACCGTTAAAGAAGGTCACCCTTGAAATTCCGGCAGGAAAAATTGAACCAAGCGAACATGATGATCCGGAAAAAACAGCCCGGCGTGAATTAAATGAGGAAACGCGTTTTGCAGCTGATCAGTTTGAATTAGTTACGAAATTTTATACTTCACCAGGGTTTGCTAATGAATTGATGTATTTATATCATGCAGTGGGATTAAAAGCTGTTAAAGATGAATTACCGCAGGATGACGATGAATTTCTTGAATTGGTTGAATTATCGCCAAAAGAAGTTCAAGAGGCAATTAGCCGCGGCGAAATTTGTGATGCGAAAACACTGATGGCGGTTATGTTTTGGCAAATGATGGGGTAGGTCAATGAGCTGGGATAACGAAGGACGCCACTTTTATGATCAGGAAAATGATGATTCAAATGAACCGTTAAGAAGAAGTAAGACCCCAAGTTTTACGGATGAACCTGATGACAAAAGGCTTCGGCGGCATCAAGCAATCGATGAAAGTGAAAATTCTTTTCTGGCCCGTTTGCGGAAGACTGATCATTCTGAAAGAACCATCACGAATGATGATGAGATTCTCTCCCGGGCAGAACAAAAGAAGCGGGATCAGGATGAGGAAAATGAACGGAAAGCCCGATTATTAGGAAAAAAATTAAATAAGGTAATTTGGATTTTAATTGGGTTGATTATTATCACGTATTTAATTATGCGGTTTGTCAATTTTTAGGAGGAAACAATGAAGTACGGAATTATTTGTGCAATGGAAGAAGAAATTAAAACGTTGGTTGAAAAGTTAGCAGATAAGCAAGAACAATCAATTGCTGACATGAAATACTATACCGGAACGATTAACGGGCATGAAGTTGTGCTTGTTCAATCAGGGATCGGTAAAGTCCAAGCAGCAGTCAACACTGCATTTTTGGCAAATAATTTCCACGTTGACTGCATTATTAACTCCGGTTCTGCTGGTGGAATTGGCGATGGAATGCATGTTGGCGATGTGGTTCTTTCAACCGGAACAGCATATCATGACGCTGATTCAACGGCTTTTGGTTATAAGATGGGACAAATGCCGGGACAACCGCAAATTTTTGAAGCGGATGCTCATCTTCGTGCAGCAGTCAAAAAAGCTGCTGAAGAAAATGGTTTGCCAGTCCGGGAAGGTTTGATCGTTACGGGGGATCAATTTATCAATTCAACTGCAAAGATCAAGCAGATCAAGGGTATTTTCCCAGATGCACTTTGCAGTGAAATGGAAGGGGCAGCCGTTGGCCAAGTTGCCCATGAATTTAACATTCCGTATTTAGTTATTCGGGCAATGTCAGATGTTGGTGATGAAGAAGCAAGCCAATCATTTGATGAATTTGTAATTGATGCAGGAAAACGGTCTGCAAAAATGATTTTAACTTTATTATCAGAAGAGGCATAAAAATGGAAAGGATTTATCTAGATAATGCGGCAACCACCCCGATGGATCCGGCGGTTGTCAAGGTCATTGCAGATGCAATGCAAAATAATTTCGGCAATGCGTCAGCGGTCAATTCATGGGGGAGAGAGGCCCGGTCAATTTTGGACCGGAGCCGCCATGTAATTGCCCAGTCGATCAACGCACGGCTTGATAATGAAATTATTTTTACAAGTGGCGGGACAGAAAGTGATAATACTGCAATTATCCAAACGGCAATGAAGCGGCAAAATGAAGGCCGGCATATTATTACGACTGCGGTTGAACATGAAGCGGTTTTGAAGCCAATGCAGTATCTTGAAACGCAGGGATTTGAAGTTACGTATCTGCCAGTTGATCAAAATGGTGAGATCAGTCTGGATGATTTGAAGAAGGAATTACGCGATGATACGATTTTAGTTTCAGTAATGACTGGGAATAACGAAGTCGGGAGCAAAATGCCGATTCATGAGATCGGTGAAATTGTTGCGGACTCAAATGCATGGTTCCACACGGATGCCGTTCAAGCGTACGGCCTGTTGGACATTGATGTTCAAGCCGATCATATTGATTTACTGTCAACGTCCGCTCATAAACTGAATGGTCCTAAATTTCTGGGCTTTTTGTATCAACGTGACGGAATTAAATTCGATTCGTATATCAAGGGCGGCGATCAGGAACTTACGCGGCGCGCTGGAACCGAAAACGTCCCGGCAATTGCCGGCTTTGCCAAAGCGGTTGAAATTGATAATTCCGAAGAAAAGCAACGGCGGCGTGACCGGTATTATGGCTTTAAAAAACAATTGACTGACGGTTTGAAAGCGAACCATATTGATTTTGAAATTAATGGTAAAATGAATGCAGGCGAATTGCCGCATGTTTTGAACATTTGGTTTAAGGGAATTCCGAATGATGCCTTCATTACAAATTTGGACCTTAATGGAATCGCGGTTGCCGCAGGGTCAGCATGTACGGCTGGTTCGCTTGAACCATCCCACGTTTTAAAAGCAATGTATGGTTCAGATTCACCTCGAATTCGGGAATCAATTCGGTTCAGTTTTGGGATGGAAAATACCGCTGAGGAAATCGATCGGACAGTTGACCAAATTGTCAAAATCATCAATCGGTTTTTAAAGAAATAGGAGGAAGTTCGATGGCTTTTACAGAAGTAAATCAAATCAAGGGTGATAATCAAAAATACCGGTTGTCACCAGAAATTAAAAAATATTCATTGCGGGACGTTGGTTTTATGGAAACCAAGACCGGCAAATTTGAATTAGAACGGTCATTGGATCCAAATTCACCGTATAATCAGGGATTTAAATTTAAAATGACCGTTGAAGCTGATTTGAAGAAATTTAAGATGGCAACGTTAACGGCTAACGGAATGCGTGAAGTTGATGTTCACAAGGGAAAAGACGTTGATACTCACTTGGAACAATTAAACTTCATTCTTGATAATTTAATTGAACGGCAAATTATTGAAAAAGCATAATTTGCTTATCAAAAGTAAGAAAGCCTCCTTGCAATGGGAGGCTTTTCGCGTTTATAATTAACATTACTGGACAAAACGACCTTCAAATCGTTGATGATTCAGAATCTAAATGAAATGATGGTGAGTTTATGAAAGATAACAGCAAGACACGGGTCGTTGTTGGAATGAGCGGTGGCGTTGATTCATCAGTTTCAGCGTACTTGCTTAAGCAACAAGGCTACGATGTTGTCGGCGTTTTTATGAAGAATTGGGATGAAAAAAATGACAGCGGCGTCTGCACGGTAACCGAAGACTATCAGGATGTTGCCAAGGTTGCTGCTGAAATCGGCATTCCATACTATTCAGTTAATTTTGAAAAGGAATATTGGGACAATGTTTTCTCATATTTCCTTGATGAATATAAACGTGGGCGGACTCCTAATCCTGACGTTTTGTGTAATAAGGAAGTTAAGTTTAAAGCATTTTTAGATTATGCAATGGAACTTGATGCTGATTACATTGCAATGGGCCACTACGCTCAAATTCGACGGGATGAAGACGGGACCGTGCATATGCTTCGCGGTGCAGATCCGAATAAGGACCAGACCTACTTCTTAAGCCAGTTGACCCAAAAGCATTTGCAAAAGGCGATGTTCCCAATTGGCGGGATGCAAAAATCCGAAGTTCGGCGAATCGCTGAAGAAGCCGGACTGGCAACTGCTCACAAAAAGGATTCAACCGGGGTTTGTTTCATTGGTGAACGGAATTTCAGTAAGTTCTTGAGTGAATTCTTACCGGCTCAACCAGGAGTAATGAAGACCTTTGAAGGTGAAGTTAAGGGACAACATTACGGGTTAATGAATTACACAATTGGCCAGCGACGCGGATTAGGAATTGGCGGTGATGGCAAGAGTAACGAACCATGGTTTGTGGTTGGCAAGGATATTAAGACCAATACCTTATACGTTGGTCAGGGATATCACAACGAACACTTATACGCAACCAGTTTGGATGCAAGCCAGTTGAGTTTCGTTGCCCCAATCAATCATTACGGCAATGATTTTCACTGTACGGCTAAATTCCGTTACCGGCAAAAAGACTGCGGCGTAACCGTTCATTTAAATGATGATCATACCACAATGACCGTTGAATTTGATGATCCGGCACGGGCAGTTACCCCGGGGCAAGAAGTTGTCTTGTATGATGGTGAAGAATGCCTTGGAAGCGGAACGATCGATTATGCATATCAAGAAGGCAAACTTTTACAATATGTTTAATTAAAATCAGATTACGAATAGAGGCGTGGGTGAGCTCACAGCCTCTATTTTTTTGATGTATAATTAAACTAAATATGTTAAAGAGGAAATTGAAATGACGACTTTTTATTTTGTAAGACATGGAAAAACAGAGTGGAATTTGGAAGGACGCTATCAAGGATCACATGGCGATTCACCGCTTCTTCCAGAAAGTTACGAAGAGATCAAGCAATTAGCTGCGTATTTTAACAGTGAGAAGATTCGGTTTGCGAAGATTTACTGCAGTCCCTTGAAGCGGACGATGACAACGGCACAGGAAATCAATAAGAATCTTGATCAGGCTGGATTAAAAATTGAAGCTGATCCGGCGTTTATGGAATTTAATTTGGGAAAAATGGAAAAAATGAAGTTTGTGGATGCTGAAAAGCAGTATCCCGAAATGGTTGAAAATTTCCGTTACCATCCTGATAAATATGATCCAACCGCAATTGACGGGGAATCATATGAAGAATTATTTAAGCGAATGACCCCGAAGATTCAAGCAATCTATCAGCGTTATCCAGAAGATAATGTTTTGGTTGTCAGCCATGGAGCTGCATTGGGAGCGGAAACCCGGCATTTATTGGGCGTTCCGTTGGCAAAGATTCGTGAACGCGGCGGCTTGGCTAACACGAGTACAACTATTTTAAAGACAACGGACGGCGAGCATTTTAAGTGCATTGCATGGAATAAGACCGACTATTTAAAGCGGAAATTAGACCCGACGGATATTATTTAAGGAATGAGAAGATGGCAGAAGAAGATAAAAAGACGCAAGAAGCTGAAAAAGCAACCCATAAGTTAGTTCAAGCAATTGATCAGGATCCTTATAATGTGGATAATTATTATCAACTGGGAACGATTTTGACTGAAATGCAAAGTTTTCCTCAGGCAGAAGAACTTTTTAAGCGGGCAATCAACATTTTCAACGATCAGCCAGCCAAAGTTGGCCTTTTAACTTATGGTCTTGGGAACGTTTTTTATTCAGCAGGACTATACGATGAAGCGATTCAAGCGTTTCAAAAGGTTACGGATCACAAACTAAAGGCGGAAGCGTACTTAATGATCGGTCAAGCAAATTATGCTCAGCAAAAGTACCAGCAAGCAATGGTTTTTGCATTAACGGCGAGTGATGAAATGCCGCAAAATAAGGAACCGAAACGATTATTAGCGGATTGCTTTTTAGCGTTAGGAAAGTTTGATCAGGCAGAAGACTTTTACCAACAAGTGCTTGAGATGGATGATACTGATTTACGTGCTCTCTTTCAACTGGGAGTGATCAAGTTTACTCAGGAAAGCCCGGAAGCTGCAGATGAGTATTTTAACAAGGTCAAGCAACTCGATCAGGATTATTATGACCGGATGCAAGAACGATTAAGCGACGTTCAACGCGCAATTAAGTCAAAGGATCAAGATGATGAATAACACCCAGCAAGAGTTAATTCAAAACGAACAGCAGTTTGTAAAGGGCCGGGTCAAAAGTGTCTTTTTCCAAAGTAATGATAGTTTCTACAAGGTAATTTTAATTAGTGTGAAGGAAACGAACTTTGATTGGAAAGAGCACACGATCACGGTGACGGGTGATTTTGCAAATTTGCAGGAAGAAAATGAGTACCGATTTATCGGCCACGTCGTTGATCATCCGCGTTACGGCAAGCAATTCAAGGCGGAAACGTACGAAGTTGATGTTCCGGACACAACGGAGGGCCTTGTCCATTATTTTTCAAGTGATAAATTCCCAGGAATTGGGAAAAAATCAGCTGAACGAATTGTTAAAATTTTAGGCGATGATGCCTTGAACTTATTGATCCAGGATCCTGAACGCGCACAGGGACTCGGTTTAAGTTCCCGACAAGCGCAAACTTTGATTGAAGGGATTAAGGATAATAATCAAACTGATACCATCATCATTGGGTTGAATAATTACGGCTTTTCAAGCAAAATTTCAGCTAAGATTTTTGCCAAGTATCATGAAAAGTCATTGACGGTGATCAATGAAAATCCATATCAATTATCAATTGATATTGATGGAATCGGGTTCGTGAAGGCTGATCAAATTGCAATACAAATTGGGATCAAGGATGATTCGGCGGTCCGAATTCGCGGGGCGATTTTTCAAGTTTTAAATGATCTTTGTTATGAAAGCGGCAATACGTATGCAACGAGTCGGCAAGTGATTGAAAATGCGATCACGTTGCTTGAGAAGGGCCGGCAAACGGCAATTGATCCGGAAATGGTTGCTGACCAGATTATCGAACTTGAGAAGAAGCACCGAATCGTTGCGGATCAACAGCATATTTATGTTCGCCGGCTTTATCATGAAGAACATGGAATTGCCAATAAATTATATACGATTGCGACGAATCAGGATCAAAAAAATTATGACGAAAAGAAGCTTGCCAAAATTTTACGCCGAATTGAACGCCACCTTGGAATCCAATATGATGATATTCAACAGGATGCAATTTTTACGGCGCTTAATTCGCGGTGTTTTTTGTTAACTGGAGGACCTGGAACAGGGAAGACGACCATTATTAATGGAATCGTGGCCATGTTTGCTGAGTTGAATGGGATTGACCTTGAACGTATTCGCCAGCAAAAGGATGATTCTCATCTTCCGATCCTATTAGCTGCGCCAACTGGCCGGGCCGCGAAACGAATGACGGAAACAACTGGTTTGCCAGCAAGAACGATTCACCGGTTACTTGGAATCAACGGGCATGATGAGGAGTTGTCAGAAAGTAAGGTGGATGAGCTTTCAGGCGACTTATTGATCATTGATGAAACGTCAATGGTTGATACGGAGTTAATGGATGTTTTGTTAGGCGCAATTCCATATAACATGCAGGTGATTTTTGTCGGCGATAAGGATCAGTTACCATCAGTTGGTCCAGGACAGGTTTTTGCGGATCTACTTGAAAGTGATGAATTGCCGAAGAAGGAACTAACGCGAATTTATCGCCAATCGGATGATTCATCGATCGTTGAATTGTCACACAGTATTCAGCAGGGGCAGTTGCCACCGGATTTTACGCAACAACATGCTGATCGCTCATTTATCGCATGCAATGCTTTTCAAGTTCCGGATGTGCTTGAACAGGTTGTTCAATTGTGGCTGAGTAAAGGAAATTCAATTGATGATCTGCAAGTGCTTGCTCCAATGTACAAGGGAGTGGCCGGAATTGATAATTTAAATAATCGGATGCAGGCCATTGTTAATCCGGCAAAACGCGGGCGAAAGGAAGCTCAGGTCAATCAACAGGTTTTCCGAATCGGGGATCGCGTTTTGCAACTTGTGAATGATCCGGAACACAATATTTTTAATGGTGATATTGGAAAAGTAATTGGAATTGATCTTAAAAGTGCTAAAAACCACGTTCCCACGGATAAGATAATCGTTGATTTTGATGGAAATGAAGTTGGTTATGAGAAACGTAATTGGAACCAGCTGACCCTTGCGTACTGCATGTCGATTCATAAATCGCAGGGGGGCGAATTTCCGCTGATCATCTTACCAATGGTTCGTCAATTTTCACGGATGTTTGCGCGAAATTTGCTTTATACGGCAGTCAGCCGGGCAAAGCAAAAACTGGTTTTATTAGGTGAAGTTGAGGCATTTAAAAAGTCAGTTTCAATCGTTTCATCAAACCGCCAAACGGGATTGAAAGAAATGCTTTGGGAAGCGTTTGGCGACCACGAAAAGGTGAACTTAATCGAAGATCCTGTCAGTGAAGGTGAAAGTGAAACAGCGGAAGCGGATGATCAAGAACTAAATCAAAAGTCAAATGTGTTAACGAATTCAATGATTGAAAGTGGAAAAATTGATCCGCTGATTGGAATGAACGGGATTCGGCCAACAGATTTTATGGAAACAAAACAAGGTGTGACAAAACGTTAAAAACGAGCGTGGTGGAAGCAGAAAAGCGAACGAATC
>NZ_AYZA01000022.1:154012-203398 GCF_001436315.1 Ligilactobacillus aviarius subsp. aviarius DSM 20655
GGATTCGGAGGTTTTCGAACTTCACTAGCTTCGCGTCGTAGCTCGTTTGTTTTGGAACCCGATTATGCGAATATAGCAAAGAGGTTGCGACTTACGTCACAACCTCTTATTTTTTCCGGCGTTCTTCCAACGAAACGCTGTCGGCATTGATCCAAAACGGATAATTGATCAGTTTTAAATAAAGATCGTTATATTTACCACCCAATTCACGGCAATCGACTTGGGTTTGTTCAAGCGAGTTAACGGTAATGTGAAGATTATCAGTCCGCCAATGATGAACAAATGGTAATTTAGTCGGGTCGCCGAATTTTCGGGTCGCAACAAAAATCAAAAATAAGAAAATGTTGACCCGATCAACGATGGTGATCTCAATTGGTTGATCATTGTTTGAAAAGTCACTTTCTTGTGTTCGATTTTGAAGGTTAACGATAAATGCACGTTTGTAAAATTTATATTTATGGCCGATTCGCAAGGTTGCACTAAAAGCATCGGCACTATTGTAATATGCTTTGCAAATATCAATGACGTTTGCAAGCCACCGACAGTGCGTTCGCAACCAGTGGTGATGTTCGCGGGACCGAAGATTGGCAAGATTAGCTGCCATTCCAATCGAATAGTTATCTAAAAAATAACCGGTTTCTTCATGATTGGATTCATAGTACTGAATTAATGAATATTGAACCGCTTCGGTTGCATTTAAAATTTGTTTAAGGGCAACGAGGGGATTGGGGGCAATCCCAAGCTGATCAGCAAATTGGTGATGATTGCTGGTGCAGATAAAGGCAAGCGGTAAATCATGAACGTCGGCTTCTTTAATTCCCGTTAATACTTCATTTAAGGTTCCATTGCCGCCAATTACGAGGACAACGTATTTTTCATAGTCGGCGTAATCAAGATTTTTAAGGAAAGCTTGAATATTGGCTTGAGCGTCGCCGGCAACGCTTGTTTCGGCTGCGCGGTAATCCACGGCATGTTCATCTAGATATTTTTGAATTTGTTCCCAGTCTTTTTGGGATTTGCCTAAATTCGCGTGTGGATTTGCAATCACGTAAAATGATTTCATTTTTTCCGCTCCCTTATTGATCTTATCTAGAATAATTATCTCATGTTACAAAAAAATTACAAGCCAAATTATTTAGTCAAATCAATAAAAGAAGGTGTGACAAAACGTTAAAAACGAGCGTGGTGGAAGTAGAAAAACGAACGAATCGCGCAAGCACAGATTCGGAGGTTTGCGTCCTTCCACTCAGCTCGTTTGTTTTGGAACCCGATTATGCGGATATAGCAAAGAGGTTGTGACCTATGTCACAACCTCTTTTACATCTTAAATTGTTACAAGCATTGGTAAGATCATTGGATGCCGTTCTGTTTGTTCATAAAGGAACAATTGCAAATCAGAAATAATGGCATCTTTGATCATTGCTTCAGTGATTTTTTTGTTGTTTTTAAGAACCCGGTTGATTGTTCGAGCAATCCGCCGTTTGCCTTTACTGATCAATTCCCCAGATTCACGCATGTAGATAAATCCCCGTGAAAGAAAATCAGGTCCGGCGATGATTTTATGTTTCTTCATATCGATCGTTGCGACAACGACAACTAATCCTTCTTCTGAAAGGGCCCGCCGATCACGTAAGACAATGTTGCCGATATCGCCGATTCCGGAACCGTCAACGTAAACATCACTTGCATTGAAGTGACCAGCAACCCGAGCAGAATCTGCTGTCAATGCCAAAACATCACCGTTTTCAAGGATGAATGAACGGTCTTGCGGAATATCGCATTCTTCAGCTAATTCAGTATGGATCTTTAACATCCGGTATTCACCGTGAATCGGCATGAAGAATTTTGGCTTGATCAGCCGTAACATTAGTTTCTGTTCTTCTTGACCACCGTGACCGGAAGCATGAATGTTATTGACCTTTCCGTGGATTACATTGGCGCCGGCTTCTTCAAGTTCATTGATTACCCGGTTAACACTGGTTGTGTTTCCTGGAATTGGTGAACTTGAGAAGACGACCGTATCACCAGGTTGAATTGATACCTGACGGTGGGTTCCATTTGCAATTCGACTTAACGCTGCCATCGGTTCACCTTGTGATCCCGTACATAAAATCATGACTTGATTTGCAGGAAGATTATTAATATCCCGTGCATCGACGATTGCATCTTCTGGGATGTCAAGGTATCCTAATTCGCGTCCGTTTACGATTGCAGCTTCCATACTTCTTCCGAAGACAGCAATCTTCCGTCCGCGTTTGATGGCGGCATCAGCTGCTTGCTGAATCCGTGAAATGTTTGAAGCAAAGGTAGCAAAGATGATTCGGCCATCAACCTTTTCAAAAATGTGACGAATTGAATGACCGACCCATTTTTCAGATTTCGTGAAGTTTGGAATTTCGGCGTTCGTACTGTCTGAAAGGAGACACAAGACACCATCTGAACCTAATTTAGCCATCCTTTGCAAGTTCGGCGGCTGATGGGTAATTGGTGTTAGATCAAACTTGTAATCTCCAGTTTCAACGATCGTGCCGGATGGGGTTTTAACTGCAACCCCTAAAGTATCCGGAATCGAGTGGGTCGTTCTGAAAAATGAAACACTCGTTTTTCTGAATTTGAGAACGGTGTCTTCATTGATTTCATGTAACTCGGCTGTCCGAAGTAATCCATGTTCTTCAAGCTTGCTCTTGATCAGTGCAAGGGGAAGGGGTCCCGCATAAATCGGAACATTGATTTCCTTAAGTAAATATGGAATTCCCCCAATGTGGTCTTCGTGACCGTGAGTGATTACAAGAGCCTTAACTTTCTGTTTATTAGCGACAAGGTATTGGAAATTCGGAATGACGTAGTCGATTCCAAGGAGATCATCTTCAGGAAACTTAATTCCCGCATCGATTACGATGATTTCATCTTGAAATTGGACCCCGTACATGTTCTTTCCAATTTCGCCCAGACCGCCGATTGCAAATACAGCCGTCTCATTATTTTTTACTTTAAGCTGTTTCATAGGCTAAAACTCCGTTAACTTAAAGTTCTCGCTTTGCTTTTCATATTCTAAAGTCTTGTCATCGAGGCCTTCGATAAATTCAACGTTGTATTCTGTGTTTTCTTCAACGAGTAACCGCGCTTCAACTTCTGACTTGGCTTCAAGATATAAAGTTTCGGTGTTTTCACGCCGCGGATTGATCCGTTTGGTTGGTTGATAATATACTTTAAAAATCATACTAAAATCTCCTTTAATAATGTATTGTTTTAAAATTACCGAACAAGGATTGCTTACACAATAATTATTTCTATTTTAGCATATTGAAGAAATTAAGTATAGAAAGCAAATCAATTCGGAAATAAATGTTCCAATTTAGTGAATCAAAGCAACGTGTTTTATAATGAAGACGGTAGGTGATTAAAATGCTAAAGTGGATTTTGATAATCATGGTTATTTTGGTTGCTGGGGTCACAATTTTAGTTTGGAAAAATCAAAAGAAAAAGAAGGCTTTGCTTTTAGTTCAAAAAGAAAGTCAGAAGATCACGGATGAAGCTTTTACAGCGGCAATTCAGCAAATTTCGTTAATTAGTTTTGGAAAGCCGATCAAACTGCATTCGGAATTTGTTTCAAATATTTGGGGAAGCAAAGTAACGGCGTTTGAATATTCAATTGAAATTCCCCAAATTGAAACCCAGGATCTTGCTAAAATTAAGAACGAATTAACCGAAAAATTGCAAGCGTACGCAAATGAAAAACATCTTGCTGCGTATAAAGAGCATCCAGTATTTGTTGTATCGGATATTTGGATTTTTGCAGGGGTCTTACACGTTGATGTTTCACACATTACGAATGCTGAAACGTGGTCGTATGTTGAAGATGTTGCTAAATCAGATCGAACAAATTAAAAAGGTTGTGGCTCAGGCCACAACCTTTTTTATCAATTATTCTAAAATCAAAGTTCCTTCAGGGGCGCTGAATGGATTATCTTTATTAATATGGTCAAAGAATAGAATTCCATTTAAGTGATCAATTTCATGTTGAACAACGATTGCAGGATAATCTTTTAATCGTTGAACATGTTCATTCCCGTCAAGATCAAACCAGCGAAGTTTGATTCGATCAGCCCGCGGCACATATCCTGGAACATCGCGGTCAACTGAAAGACAGCCTTCACCTTCTGCTAACGCAGCTTTTTGAACTGATTCACTGACGATCGTTGGGTTAACGAGAACATGTTTAAAAATCGGTTCTTCACCTTCAGCTCCCGGAACAAGGACCGCTGTCATTCGAATTGAACGGTCAACTTGCGGAGCGGCTAATCCGACCCCTGCGCGTAAATGATACTTTTCAGCAATTTTTTCATCTTGACTATTTTCAAGAAATTCCATTAAATCATGGGCAAGTTTTTGATCTTCTTCTGATAAGGGGAAGGTTAATTTTTCAGCCCGCTTGCGCAGTGTTGGATGACCTTCACGGATAATGTTATCCATTGTAATCATGTAAATTTCCTCCTTATTACGATTAATGCTTTACCATTAATCATACCACAAAGTATAATGATTTTAGAGTTATATCTTAAATCTAAAAAGGATGATTGGTGGACATGAAAGAAAATTATGAGTATCCGTTGATGCCGGAATGGTCTAAGGATGAGATCATTACAATGGTTGAGTTTTATGCTCAAGTTGAAGATGCTTATACGACGGGCGTTGCCAAGGACGAGTTCATGAAAATGGTGCAGAAGTTTAAGGCGATTGAACCATCGATTGCAGCTCAAAAGCAACTTGACCGCAAATTCAAGGAATTATCAGGATACAGTATTTATCAAGCAATTAAAACGGTAAGCAACTCATCTAAAGAACATGTAAAGGTGGAAAAATAATGGAATGGCAAGTAATTGACGAAAAAATTAAACGGTGGATGTTTGAGGCGCGCGAGATGATTCTTGCGAGCTTTGATACGAAGCTGGATATCAACACGAAGTCAAACCGCAATGACTTGGTAACCAATATGGATAAAAAAATCGAGAAGTTTTATATTGATCACATTCATGAAAGCTTTCCGGATGCGAAAATCATGGGTGAGGAAAGTGAAAAGGATGCCTTGCAAGATGCTGACGAGCTCTTTTTCGTGATCGATCCGATCGATGGCACGATGAATTTTGTCAAGCAACAGGATAACTTTGCTAGCATGATTGCGGTTTATCAAAATCATCAACCGATTTTAGGCTACATTCTGGATATTCGGAATAATAAACTTTATTGGGGCGGCAAGGCGATCGGCGTTTACTGTAACTTTAAACGGTTAAAGGCGCCGCAAAATTTAACGCTGCGTGACGGTCTTTTAGGAGCAGGTTTACCGATGATTTTAAATGATGAATATCATTTTCAGGAAATTGCGCGTGAAGCTTCCGGAGTTCGCATGTATGGCAGTGCAGGAATTGAATTTATCAATGTTTTAACGGGTAAAACATTGGGGTATGTTTCCCGGTTGCATGCCTGGGATTATGCGGCCGGAAAGATTCTTGCCGAAGAACTTGGTTTAGTTGTTCAGGCGATTGACGGAACGGATATTGATGTGCTATCATCAAAAGTTGTATTAGTATCGACAAGAAGCGCAAACGAGAAAATTAATCAAATTATCAATGCCTAATATTAACTGTGGCGGTGGTCACAGTTTTTTTATGACACTGCTTGAAAATCAGCAAATAATTTTCAAAAAGAATGAAAATGCACTTTTAGGGTCGAAAAAAGAAAATGAAGGGAAGATAAACATTGAAAAGACGCGAAGACATCCGCAATGTTGCTATTATTGCGCACGTTGACCACGGTAAAACAACATTAGTTAACGAAATGTTAAAACAATCTGATACGCTTGATTCGCATACTGAAATTAGCGATCGTGCAATGGACTCAAATGATATTGAAAAGGAACGTGGAATCACGATTCTTTCAAAGAACACAGCCGTTAAATATGGCGATAAGCAAATTAATATCCTTGATACCCCAGGACACGCCGATTTTGGTGGTGAAGTTGAACGAATCATGAAGATGGTTGACGGGGTTCTTTTGGTCGTTGATGCTTTTGAAGGAACAATGCCGCAAACGCGTTTTGTTTTGAAGAAAGCCTTAGAACAACACTTGACACCAATCGTTGTCATTAATAAGATTGATCGTCAAGGGGCACGTCCAGAAGAAGTTGTTGACGAAGTTCTTGATTTGTTTATCGAACTTGGTGCAGATGAAGATCAACTTGATTTCCCTGTAATTTATGCATCAGCTGTTAACGGAACAACTTCAATGGATCCGGATCCATCAACTCAAGAACACACAATGGATCCGATCTTTAAGACAATTTTAGATACGATTCCTGCACCAGTTGATAATTCTGATGAACCATTACAATTCCAAGTTGCAATGCTTGATTACAATGATTTCGTTGGCCGAATCGGAATTGGACGTGTATTCCGTGGAAAGATCAAGGTTGGCGACCAAGTTACAGTTATGAAACTTGATGGTTCACAGCAAAACTTCCGGGTTACAAAATTATTCGGGTTCATGGGACTTAACCAAGTTGAAATTCAAGAGGCTAAGGCCGGCGATTTGATTGCCGTTTCAGGAATGGAAGAAATCAACGTTGGGGAAACCGTATGTCCAGTTGACCATCCGGATGCATTACCATTATTGCGGATTGATCCGCCAACATTGCAGATGACATTCATGCAAAGTGATTCACCATTTGTTGGTAAAGATGGCGATAAGGTTACTGCCCGCAAGATTGAAGACCGTTTAAGAAAGCAACTTCACACTGACGTTTCATTGAAGGTTGAAGATACTGATTCACCAGATGCATGGACCGTTTCAGGACGTGGTGAATTGCACCTTTCAATTTTAATTGAAGAATTACGGCGCGAAGGCTTTGAATTAGCTGTTTCACGGCCAAAGGTTATTTACCGTGAAATTGATGGCAAGCTTTCAGAACCGTTTGAAGCCGTTACAATTGATACACCTGATGAATACACTGGCTCAATCATTGACTCATTGGCACAACGCAAAGGTGAAATGAAGAACATGGAACCAAACGGCAATGGTCAAACACGGTTGGAATTCTCAGTTCCAACCCGGGGATTGATCGGTTACGATTCACAATTCTTATCAATGACACGTGGATACGGAATTTTGAACCACACATTCGATGAATACAAACCAGTTATTCGGAACTGGGAACCTGGACGCCGGAATGGTGCTTTGGTATCAATCAACCAAGGCAAGGCAACAACGTATGCTATCATGGGAGTTGAAGGTCGGGGAACGATCTTCGTTGATCCAGGAACAGAAGTTTACGAAGGAATGATCGTTGGGAAGTCATCCCGTGAACGTGACATTTCAGTAAACGTTACAAAAGGAAAGAACTTAACTAACGTTCGGGCAGCTGCAAAGGACCAAACAGCAACGATTAAGACTCCAGAACACCTTACATTGGAAGAAAGTATGGAATTCTTAAACGAAGACGAATTGCTCGAAGTTACACCAAATCACTTACGGTTGCGGAAACGGATCTTAAATACAAATGCCCGTGAAAAGGCAGCTAAACGTGATAAGCGTGCTAAACAATAATAATTAATGGAAAAGGGTCGCTGCTGCGGCTCTTTTTTAGTTAGCGTTTTGTAAATTTATTGCGAATCATTTTATGGTATAATTTTACAGAATGTTTCAAAATATTTAGAAGGGTGGTTAAGCATTAGGTTATTAATCACTTCTGGACCTAATAAAGATATGAAAAAGATTAGAGAGAAATTGAAATATTTTGATTGGATGCTGTTTATTCCATATGCGATTCTGTGTGTGATTGGAATTGTGATGGTTTACTCGGCAAGTTCGATCAATTTATCATACGTTGGGTTAAACTCAGCATCGTATATGATCAAGCAAGCAATCTATGTTGTTATCGGAATGATTTTAATGTTCTTGCTGGCCCATTTTAAAACCAAATGGTGGGTCAATTCAAAATTCTTAATGGTCGGTTTCGTTATTATGGCAGTGGCCCTTTTTGTTGCAAAGTTCTTTACAAACGCAATTAACGGGGCAAATGGATGGATCCAACTTGGACCGATCAGTATTCAACCATCTGAATTTGCTAAGCTGTTCAATATTCTTTTCTGTGCATATACCTTTTCAAACTGGGCCGATCGGCGTGAGCGCGGATTAGGTCATGGAAATGGACCATATGTTGCACTTGCAATAATTTTAGGATTGATTATTTGGGAACCCGATGTTGGGGGATTTATGATCAACTTCGCAATTATCATGATCATGTACCTCACTTACCGGGATCCCGAAACGAGTAAGTGGAATCGAATCAATAATCAAACGTTTCTGATTGGATTGATTATTCTGTTTGTTATTATGTTACAGGTTCCACGACTTAAGTTCATTCAAGATTTAAGTTCGCACTTTTATCAGATTCAACGGTTTACGGCGTTTTATCATCCGTTCAAATACTCGGCTAGTGTAGGGCGGCAGTTAGTCAACTCTTACTATGCAATTAGCAATGGCGGATTCTTTGGCCTGGGCCTTGGGAATAGTATTGAAAAACGGGGATATTTGCCCGAACCGTATACTGACTTTATTTTGTCAGTTACAACGGAAGAGCTCGGATTTATTGGGGCAGCCGTACTGATCATCCTCTTACTATTCATTATTTTACGGGTTTACTTGATTGGAATTCGGTCGAATAATTTATATAACCGGCTTTTCTGTTTTGGTGTGGGGACGTTTATGTTCGTTGAATCGTTCTTTAACATTGGGGCGGTCATCGGTCTTTTGCCAATCACTGGGGTTACGTTCCCGTTTGTTTCATACGGGGGATCCAGTATGCTGGTTCTTTCGGTGGCCCTTGGAATGGTAATGAATATTTCAGCTAATCAGAAACGGCATACTGAAATTGATCCGTTTGAATATTACAAGAAATAGAGTGAATTGAGATGACAGAATTTGAAGAAAATCCACGTCAAGGTGTGATCGTTTATCTGTATCGGTTACGAAACAGCAGACAATTACGCAAGTTTGGTCAAATTCAATATATTTCAAAGAAAATGAAATACGTTGTCCTTTACATGGATCAAGCTAATGTGGAAGGTAACATTGAACGTTTAAAAAAATTAAAATTTGTTAAACACGTTGAACCTTCAGTCCGGCCATTTCTCCGGGTTGAATATTCCGGCTCGGAAGACGGGCAACATTATGAGATGACTGAAGAAGACCGTGAAAAATTTAAGAAAATGAAGAGTGAAGCCAAATGAGAATTATTGCAGGAAAGTTTGGGGGCCGAAGATTAAAGGCGGTTCCGGGAATGAAGACTCGTCCAACAACGGATAAGGTTAAGGAATCAATGTTTAATATTATCGGTCCGTACTTTGATGGCGGCAATGTCCTTGATTTATTTGCTGGAAGCGGGGGCTTAAGCATTGAAGCTGTTTCGCGGGGAGCAGATCAAGCTTATTTAATTGATCGGCAGTATCAGGCGATTAAAACGATTAAGGAAAACGTGGCGGTTACAAAAGCAGAAGATCAATTTCAAATTTTTAAAACTGATGCTCGCAAAGCGCTGACGAAGCTGGCTGAAAAGCAAATCAAGTTTGATTTGGTATTTCTTGATCCGCCATATAAGCAACAAAAAATCGTTGATGATTTGCTGAAAATGAAAACGTTGGGATTATTAAACTCCAATGCAACGATCATGTGCGAGACTGATCAAAATGCAGGGCTTCCTCAAAAAATTGACGGGTTTGAATTTTTAAAAACCGTGACGTATGGAATCACGGTGCTCACAATTTATCATTATGTAGGTGATTAAAATGAAAGCGATGTTTCCAGGAAGCTTTGACCCAATTACAAACGGTCACTTGGACGTGATTGCACGCGGAAGTCGGATGTTTGACGAATTAGTTGTCGCAATCATGACGAATTCCAGTAAGCATGCGTTATTTTCAACTGAGGAGAAAATGGCGATGGTAACGGACGCTGTTCGACCATATTCAAACGTGAAGGTAGTTGCAATGGCGGATGAACTAACCGTCAAGACGGCTGCTAAATTAGGTATAAATGTTATTTTACGGGGAGTTCGCAATGTTGATGACTTTCAATTTGAACAGCAAATTGCAACAATGAACCGCGAATTAGATTCGAGGATCGAAACGCTCTTGTTGCCAACCTCTCCGAAAGTTGCATCGATTTCATCCTCGATCGTTAAGGAAATCGGCCGGTTTCATGGAGATACAGCTAAATTTTTGCCAGCAAAAGCGCAGGCAATGCTCGAGGTAAAGTTCAATGAAAAAGAAAAGTAAAAAACTAATTATTACGGTAATTTTGGCGGTGATCCTCGTGTTAGCCGTCTTTTTGCCAATTCCGTATTATATTGAAGTTCCGGGGTCAGCTCAGAATATTTCGCAATATATTCAAGTTGACAATCAAACAAAAAAGACTGCTAACCAAGATGGGACGTTGATGCTGGTTTATATTCGTGAAATGCACGCAACGCCGTTATCATATGCGATGAGTTTTTTGAACCCATTTGCTGATCGTGACAGCGCGGCTGACCTGTATCAAGGATCAAACGAAAAGGATTATCAGACTGTTCAACAATACTACATGCAAGATGCAATCAATGAAGCAAAGTATGTTGCTTTTAAAGCAGCTCATAAAAAAGTTGAACGTAAGTATTTAGGCTTATATGTCATGTCAGTAATGCCCAATTCGAGTTTCAAGGGTAAATTACACGTTGGGGATACCGTTGAATCAGTGAACGGAAAGCATTTTGGCGATTCGCAAGCGTATATTAACTACATCAAAGGCTTGCCTCGTGGTTCAAAAATCAAGATCGGGGTTTTAAGCGAATCAAAGCATAAAACGCTGACGGGAATCACGAAACGATTGGGTGACACGCAACAGTATGGGATTGGAATCACCCTTGCAGATCGAACGGAAGTTAAAACGCCGATCAAGGTTCAAGCGAACATGGATGGAATTGAAGGTCCGTCGGCTGGGTTAATGATGTCGTTGCAAATTTATGATGATTTGACCCATCAAAATCTTCTTCATGGACGGAAGGTTGCGGGAACAGGAACGATTAACGCTCAGGGACAAGTCGGTGATATTGGCGGCGCTGATAAAAAGGTGGTTGCCGCATCACGGGCAGGGGCATCGATTTTCTTTGTTCCGGATAATCCGATTCCATCGGTGATCAAAAAAGCGTATCCTGATCTACAAACCAATTATCAAGAAGCGAAAAAAGCTGCAAAGAAGATTCATACAAAGATGAAGATCGTTCCGGTCCGGACCTTTAATCAAGCACTTGAATACTTGGAAAAAACAAAATAAAGAAGTTGAAGAAAGACGATTTGATTTTATCAAATCGCCTTTCTTTTTTCGTAGCTAATAATAGGCAAGCTTCAAGGAGGAAATAAAATGTTGATTGAGTCTCTTCAAGAATTTTGGGAAAAGTACCGGGTTCAGATAATTATTGGTGGATTAGTGGTTGGAATTTTGGCTGTTTTATTTTTGCCGGGTATCGGTGGGCGGTCGAATGAGCAGCAAACGATGACTGATATTCGGCCTCCGGCGATCAGTCAAGGTTCAAAAAAGAGTCAGGTTGGAGAAATGAAGTCCCTCGCCACTTCAACTGGAGATGTTTATGTTGATATTAAAGGGGCTGTTCATCATCCCGGAGCGTATCAAATGGCAACTCAGCAGCGGGTCGGGGACGCGGTTCAAAAGGCAGGCGGTTATACGCCGGAAGCCGATCCTAATCAAGTCAACCTTGCACAAAAAATTACTGATCAGATGGTAATTTATATCCCGCGAAAGGGCGAAAAGATTCCAATTGTCAATTCGACTTCGACCATGAATCCCGGAACAGCTCCAAGTCCAACAGCCACTGAATCAAATTCGAATGGAAAGGTTAATTTAAATACGGCAACTCTTGAACAACTGAAAGGATTAACCGGCGTTGGCGAGAAGAAGGCTCAGAAAATTCTTGAATACCGGCAACAGCATGGACAGTTTAAATCGGTTGAAGAATTAAAAAACGTAAACGGCTTTGGTGAAAAAAGTTTGGCAACTTTGGCAGAACAAATTTGTGTATAAACTTCTTGGTATATAATAATTAATATCAACGGAGGTGTTTTTATGAAAAATCAACGGATTCCTTGGAATCAGTACTTTATGTGTCAGGCAATTTTACTGTCAATGCGCGGAACGTGCAAACGGCTTTCAGTGGGAGCAATTTTGGTGCGTGATGACCGGATCATTGCTGGCGGTTACAATGGTTCAGTTTCTGGGGATGTGCACTGTATTGATGAAGGGTGTTATTTAGTTGACGGCCATTGTTTGCGCACGATTCATGCTGAGATGAATGCGATTTTGCAATGTGCGAAATTTGGCATTCCGACAAGCGGAGCAGAAATCTACGTGACGGATTTCCCATGTTTGCAATGTACAAAGAGCCTTTTGCAAGCGGGAATCAAGAAAATTCACTATTTAAGAAATTATCATAACGATCCATATGCCGTTTCATTACTTAAAAAGAAAAATATCGAGGTTGAACAGGTAAAAATTAATCCTAAATATCTCGAATCAGTTGTTCAAGTTGCTGACGAAAACGCGGAATAATTTTTCGAAAGTATTTTTTATTATTTTATGCCCTTGAAGCGCTTGCGCTTAACTACTGGATTGTTTCCAAAAGTTGGTTGGCATGTTTGTTGTTGATTCTTGTGGTTATTCGAATTGGGATAACGCGATGGCGGTCGTTGATTATTGGCGGGATAATTTTTGGAGGCCTGTGGAGCCTGTTGATGATTCCTACAATTCACAACCTGACCCGGCATTTTGAAAATTATCGGGTCGAAAATCATGTTTATCAGACATATGCTGATCAATTAAAAATTTCTGATGAGATGGTTTCATTTGAGGCGATTGACCAGACTCAAAATAAACATGTTAAGGCAACTTATTTTTTTAAGAATGACCGGGAACGCGAAATATTAAATCGCCAAAAAGGATGCTTATTATTTAACGTTGATGCCGATGTGAAACTTCCAGATCAACCGTCTAATGAAAATCAATTTAATTACCGGCGTTTTCTTCAAAGCCGGAAGATTAATCAAATTGTTCAAATTGCTAAAATTAACCGGATTGATTCCAGTCATTTGAATTTCGGAAATGATTTTAGTCATCAGATTCGAATGCGGATGCTTCAGAATCTTAATCGGTTACCATCCGCGTTAAAAGATTATGCAAAAGCGTTAATTTTAGGCGTTATTGATGATGATTTTCAGGTTACGATTGAGCAGATTCGGAAGCTGGGATTGCTTTATCTATTTTGCCTTTCGGGAATGCATGTCTTTTTTATTCGCAAGTATTTAATGATGATTGGAACGTTTTTTAAAATTCCAATCGAAGGAATTGATTTGATTTTGCTAGTTGGATTTCCGTTTTATTTAATCATTGGCGGTGGAAGTTTAAGCCTTTCACGCGCAATTTGGATGGCGTGGCTTGCAATTTTATCCCGGTTTATATTGAAACGGGGACTAAGCGGAATTGAATGTTGGAGTATTGTGTTGATCGTGAGTTTATTCAGATTTCCCTTAATGTTCTTTTCGCTTGGGGCATTATTAAGTTATTTGATGACGTTTATCCTCTTACTTGCAAGTAGCAAGTCTGCATTTAAAATGAATTTCAAACTGAATAATTTTAGTATCCCGTTGATTTTAAACAGCACGTATCAATGGAATATTTTAACTTCAGGGCTCGCATTTGCTGTTGGGTGGATTTTTGAAAAAATAATCTTTCCAATTACACTTTTGGGAAGCATGGTTCCGGGAATTCGAAACATTTGTAATCAGCTTTTATTACTGGTGAATCAAGGATTTGCTTCTTTAGCTGCAATTCCAACGACAATTACTTTTGGAAAGCTTCCGGGCACGGTGGGCGTTTTAATTATCCTGATGATGTTTCTCATTGAAAATCGCCGGCATCGTTTTGCAAAATGGGTAATTATTGGAATGCTTTATCTGGGAAGCTGGCTTTGGATCGCCTTTCCGCTTAAGTCGAAAGTCATTTATTTTGATATCGGTCAGGGTGATGCAACCTTGATTCAAAAGGCCTTTCAGCATCGCGTGGTTTTGATCGATACTGGTGGTAAATTGAATTATGGAAGAAAACGACCATCGAACCGTCCAACTGCTGGCCAGCGAATTATTGCTAATTACCTTTTAAGCAAGGGATTAACAGTGGTCGACGGTTTGTATTTAACTCATCAGGATACGGATCATATTGGATATATGGCAAGTATTGGAAAGCAAATCAGGTATAATAAGATTTATGTTCCTGCTGGAATGGAAAAATTAGAATCTTTTCAGCAAAAATTGAATCGGTTAAAGCAACCGCTAAAAAAGATCATTCCGGTGACTGATCAGGTTTCGAATAAAGATTTTAAAATTTTGCACCCGTTTGAAGAGGGAAAAGGAACCAATCAGGATTCAATGGTTTTGTATCAAAAAATTGGGAATTATCGGTTTTTATTTACCGGCGATCTTGATCAAGCCGGCGAATTAAAAGTAATTGACCGCTATCCGGATTTAAGAGTTGATGTGTTAAAGTCGGGCCATCATGGAAGTAAAACATCATCTAATCCGCAGTTTGTTGATCAAATTGCGCCCAAGTTGGCAATTATTTCGGCAGGAAGAAATAATCGTTATCATCATCCCAATCAAGAAACCCTCCAAACGTTTAATGAACGGGCCATTCCTTTTTTAAATACTGCTAAAAGTGGAATGATTCAGGTTGAGATCAGCGATTCAAAAATTAACGTAACTGAGGAGCTAAAGAGGTAAACAAAGTGAATGTAAATGAATTAATTTTAAATTTAAAGGAACGGAAAGTGAATCCAGTAAATGTAATTCTCGGCGAAGAACAATACCAGATTCAACGTATTCGGCAAGCATATCTTGACTTAATTCCGGATGAAGAACGGGAATTTAATGTTGGACAATATGATATGGAGACTGTTCCGCTAAGTACGGCATTAGATGATGCCATGTCCGTTCCATTTTTCGGTGAATACCGGCTTGTGATGATCACTAATCCGTATTTTTTAACGGGGGAAAATAAAAAAAGCAAGCTTGAACATGATGTGAACGGGCTGATGAATTATATTCAAAACCCGCAACCGACAACGATTTTGGTAATCATTGCTCCTTATCCGAAACTTGATGAGCGTAAGAAAATTGTCAAACTTTTAAAGCAGAATGGGAACGTGGTTGATAACCACTTAATGACTGAAAAAGAAGTTCAAGTAGAATTAACTCACGTATTAAAGCAGAAAAAGGTCGAAATTGAACCGCAGGCGATGCAATTATTACTTGAAAAAACGGGTTCTAAAATTGAAATGGCAATCAATGAGTTACAAAAGTTGATGATTGCTGCCGGACAAGAACGCTTGATCACTGCTGAATACGTTGAGCAGCTTGTTTCAGCTTCATTAGAACAAAATGTATTTGATTTAATTGATCTGGTAATGCAGCATAACGGAACAGCCGCTTTGAAAATGTATCATGAATTACTTGATCAACAAGAAGAACCGTTAAAAATCAATGCAATCCTTTTGGGAAACTTCCGGTTACTGCTTCAGGTCAAGGTCTTGCACAAACATGGATATGCTCAGGGAAATATTGCAGGAACGTTAAAAGTTCATCCGTATCGAGTAAAGTTGGCTTTAAGAAAGATCAAGCGTTTTTCGCTTGGTGATTTAAGAAAAGCATATTTAGGATTGCTTGAAAACGAGGAAAAAATGAAGTCGACATCTCAGAATCCGGAACTATTGTTTCAAATGTTTCTATTGAAATTTAATCAAAATAAAAAAGCTGGAAATTAATCCAGCTTTTTTATTTTATTAATTAATAAAATTATTTGTTTAAACGAGCTGCCATCCGTGACTTGTCACGAGCTGCTTTGTTAGCCTTAATTAAGCCCTTTGAAGCTGCCTTATCAACTGCAGAAACAGCTGCTTGATAAAGTTCTTCAATGTTATCTGCACCAGCAGTAACTGCTTTTTCAAATTTCTTAATAGCAGTCCGCATCTTGCTTAATTGTGAAGAATTCCGACTGTTAGCTTTTTCGCTTGTCTTTACGCGTTTGATCGCTGATTTGATGATTGGCATGATTTCACCTCCAAAATTATGAATTCCGTTACCGGTCATCACTAAACTTTAACATAGACAATTATACAAGAGCAATTCCGACAATGCAATAAAAAAATCAAAGTTTGTCAAGGTATTTCGCTTGACAGCAAAAGAAGCTTGATTTTATTTAATAACTCATATAGAATATTAAGCGTGCTTAGTGCACAGACCTTTTACTGAGTGAGATTCGATTCACCGACGTTTTACTCGGTATTGGGCGACATTTAAATGAAAGGGTGGAGGTCATAATGGCTATTACACAAGAAAAGAAAAACGAAATCATGAAGAAGTATGCTCGTCACGAAGGCGACACAGGTTCAGCAGAAGTTCAAATTGCTGTTTTAACTGCTGATATCAATGAATTAAACGATCACGTTAAGGAACACAAGAAAGACTTTGCTGCACAACGTGGTTTGATGAAGAAAATTGGTCACCGTCGTAACTTACTTGCATACTTACGGAACACAGATATTCAACGTTACCGTGAATTAATCAAGAGTTTAGGTTTACGTCGTTAATCCGATTAAGAAAGTGCTTGGGTTTCCAAGCACTTTTTTTATAACTAAAATTTCTTGAATTAAATCAAATGATTAAACTGTGGTATACTTAATATTAATTGATTTGAACGGTTAGAATTTAAGAATTTTTAGGAGTGAAAATATGAGCGATATTAAGTTAGATATCCTCAGCGGTGTCCGTGAAAACGGAAAAAATATGTATGCCGTTGAGGTTGATGATCAGATTTTTATTTTAGATTGTGGATTAATGTACCCGGAAAATGAACTTTTGGGAATTGATATTGTAATTCCAAATTTGGAATATTTGGAAGAAAATGCCGATCGGATTGCCGGAATTTTCCTAACACATGGCCATGCAGATGCAATCGGAGCGCTCCCGTATTTTGTTGAAAATCATCCGGTTCCGGTTTTTGGTTCCGAATTGACGGTTGCATTGGCTAAAATTGCGTGCGAAAATGTCCCGCAAGCAAAGAAGTTCAATGATTTTCACATTGTTGATGATCAAACTGAAATCGATTTTGATAACGTAACGGTTTCGTTCTTCAAAACAACCCACTCGGTTCCAGAATCACTCGGGATTGTAATCGAAACAGACCAGGGCAATATTGTTTATACTGGGGACTTTAAGTTTGATCAAACGGCAACGGATGGTTATCAAACTGACTTTGGCCGGATTGCTGAGATTGGGCGTCAAGGCGTGCTTGCGGTTTTAAGTGATTCAACTAATGCCGAAAATCCAATCGAAATTGAAAACGAAAAAGACGTAATGGATTACATTATGGACACGTTTGAGTACCATAATGGGCGGATCATTGTTTCAGCCCACTCATCAAATTTGGCGCGGATCCAACAAGTGTTGAATGCGGCACATCAAAATGACCGGAAAGTTGCAATGATTGGGCACGATGTTGAAAAGATCGTGCGAACTGCAATTAAGCTTGATAAGCTTCATTTACCAGCAGATGATATTTTTGTTGATGTGAAGGAAATCAATGACTTAAAGGATGATCAGATCGTTATTTTGCAAACCGGACGTTCGGGGGAACCATTGAAGTCATTACAAAAGATGGCTCTTGGCCGTCACCGGTCAGTCAAATTACATCAAGGAGATTTGGTGTTGATCACTTCAACGCCGTCACCGGCCCGTGAAACGAATGTTGCCCGGACACGGGATATGATTTTCCGTTCAGGGGCAACGGTCAAGACGGTTGCAGATGATCTTAACTTGTCAGGGCATGCTAGTCGAAATGATCTTCAATTGATGTTTAACCTTTTGAAGCCGAAATATGTTATTCCGGTTCAAGGTGAATATCGTCAATTAGACGCCACGAAGGAATGCGCCTTGGAAACCGGGATTGACAGTGATCACATTTTAATGGTCAATAAGGGCGACGTCCTTCAATATGCGCATGGAAAATTCCAACCAGCTCCAGCAATCGATGCAAGTAACACGTTAATTGATGGAATTGGGGTTGGGGATATCGGAAATATCGTTCTTCGTGACCGGAAATTGCTTGCTGAAGATGGAATCTTTATCGCAGTTGTAACGATCGATCGGAAGAAACGGAAAATTGTTGATACGCCAAAATTAACTTCACGGGGGTTCGTGTACGTAAAGACAAGTCGTGATTTAATGATCGAAGCACGGAAGATCGTTACGAAAGTTGTCCAAAGTAATCTTGATAACAAAGAGTTTGATTGGACCCATCTTAAACAGGATATCCGTGATCAACTGAATCACTTCTTATATGAGCAAACGAAGCGTCATCCAGTGATTATGCCGGTAATAATGGAGATTAATCAAACATTTCCAAAGAAGAATTATAAGAAATCAAAATCTCATAAGGGATAAGATAAAAGGTCGCATCGCGGCCTTTTATTTGTAAGAGGAGAGGAGTCAATGAACGAAGAATTGATTGAAAAGGCCCAACAAGCCTATGATGACGGACATTATGATCAAGCGGTGGCATTGATGGAGGAAGCCTATTTAAAGAATAAAAACTTCCATAATAACTATTATTTATTTAAATTTTTAAAAAAAGATCAAAAATGGATTCAAGCAGTTACGGTTGCGAATGAATATCTCAATGAGTACATTCAAAATGATGATTATTTTTATCAGTATTTTGATTGTCGGCTTCATGCCGGAGATGTTTTAGGATGCTTTGAACTGTTAAACCAATTGGACCCGTATTTAAATTCAACTGAAAGGCAAATTTTAGCACAAAAGGTTAAATTATACCCGAGCTATTTGAGTAAAGAGCAACAGGAACTGAAGCAGAATGTGTTAAGAAAATTAAAATATTTAGGGGGTTTTTCAGTTCATGAACAACGCGAAATTTTAAATAATGTTAATCTTTTAAATCCACAAGAATTATTTTTAAATTGCAGATCGGTATTTCTTGATCAAGATGTTCCGTGTGTTGTGCGAATGTCGTTATTGAACACATTACGTAAAGTTTCGAATAACCAAGTTAAGGTTTTGAATTTATTCAATGAAGTAATTCAGGTTGATTTATCAAAGCTTGCGCCAATTGAAGAATTGTCGGTATATGTGAAGATCAAGCAGCGGATTTTTGATTCAAAAAAGATTGCGGAGCCATTAAAGCTCAGAATGTTTAGCGAAGCAAAGATGAAACTTTTTGTCGTTTATCCGGAAATTGTGCAAATCGATCAGAATGACCTGGTAAAAATTGCTTTGCTACAAACGGAAAATCTCTCTCCAAAGGGGATGATTTTAAATCAGCAAATCAATCGTGAGATCGATAAAATTAACGATTTTAAAATTTAATTGTTTTTTTATTTACAAACTTCAAGGACACTTATATAATGAATCAAGGATTCTTCTTTTAGAACAAAATCATTTTATTACTTGGTTTTATTTAAAAGAAGTAGTATAATACAAATCAAGGGTTATCAACAAACATTTTTGTGGATATCTTTGGAAAAACACAGGAGGTTCGTATTAATGGCAAAAGAACATTACGAAAGAACAAAGCCACACGTTAACATTGGTACAATCGGCCACGTTGACCACGGTAAAACAACTTTAACAGCAGCTATCACAAAAGTTTTAGCTGAAAAAGGTTTAGCACAAGCTGAAGACTACGCTTCAATCGATGCTGCTCCAGAAGAACGTGAACGTGGTATCACAATCAACACAGCTCACGTTGAATATGAAACAGAAAAGCGTCACTATGCTCACATCGATGCCCCAGGACACGCTGACTATGTTAAGAACATGATCACAGGTGCTGCTCAAATGGATGGTGCTATCTTAGTTGTAGCTGCAACAGATGGTCCTATGCCACAAACACGTGAACACATTTTGCTTGCTCGCCAAGTTGGTGTTAAGTACATCGTTGTCTTCTTAAACAAGACAGACTTAGTTGACGATGACGAATTGTTAGACTTAGTTGAAATGGAAGTTCGTGACTTATTAAGTGAATACGACTTCCCTGGCGATGACATTCCTGTTATCCGTGGTTCAGCTTTGAAGGCTCTTGAAGGCGACAAAGAACAAGAAGCTAACATCATGAAGTTGATGGATACAATCGATGAATACATCCCAACACCAGAACGTCCAACAGATAAGCCATTCTTAATGCCTGTTGAAGACGTATTTACAATCACTGGTCGTGGTACTGTTGCTTCAGGTCGTATCGACCGTGGTACAGTTAAGGTCGGCGACGAAGTTGAAATTGTTGGTTTGAAGGACGAAGTTCTTAAGACAACAATCACAGGTGTTGAAATGTTCCGGAAGACCCTTGACTTAGGTGAAGCCGGCGATAACATCGGTGCATTACTTCGTGGTATCAACCGTGACCAAGTAGAACGTGGTCAAGTTTTAGCTAAGCCAGGCTCAATCCAAACTCACAAGAAGTTCAAGGGTGAAGTTTATGTCTTAACTAAAGAAGAAGGTGGACGTCACACACCATTCTTCTCAAACTACCGTCCACAATTCTACTTCCACACAACAGACGTTACAGGTGTTATTGAATTACCAGAAGGCGTAGAAATGGTAATGCCTGGCGATAACGTTACATTTACAGTAGAATTAATCGCACCAGTTGCTATTGAAAAAGGTCTTAAGTTCACTGTTCGTGAAGGTGGCCGTACAGTTGGTGCCGGTGTCGTATCAGACATCCTTGACTAATTTGAAGCCAATTAAAAGTCTGGGTTTATCCCAGGCTTTTTTTGTTACCTCAACAATTTTTGAGATTTCGTTTACATTTTGCGATTTCTAAGGTAAAATTAGTTAATATACAGATACTGTTTATCGTATAAAATTTAGAGTACGGAGGGAATAAAATGTCTGTTAAATGGGAAAAAAAAGAAGGTACAAATGACGGAAAGTTAACCTTCGAAATCCAACCAGATAAAATTAAGGAAGGCTTGGACATCGCATTCAACAAGGTGAAGAAATCACTTAACGTGCCTGGTTTCCGTAAGGGTCGTGTACCACGTCAAATCTTCAATAAGATGTACGGCGAAGAAGCATTATACCAAGATGCTTTAAATGCTCTTTTACCAGAAGCATATGCAAATGCGGTATCAGAATCAAAGATCAAGCCTGTTTCACAACCTGAAATCAACGTTGAATCAATGGAAAAGGATTCAGCTTGGGTTCTTTCAGCTAAAGTAACGGTTGAACCTGAAGTTGAATTAGGTGAATACAAAGGCCTTGAAGTTATGAAGCACTCAACTGATGTTTCAGACAAAGAAGTTGCTGATGAATTAGAACGCCGTCGTCAACAACAAGCTGAACTTGTATTAAAGGAAGACGAACCAGCTGCAGAAGGCGATACAGTTGTAATCGACTTTGAAGGTAAAGTTGACGGTAAGCCATTCGATGGTGGCAAGGCTGAAAACTACTCCCTTGAATTAGGCTCAAAGACATTCATTCCAGGCTTTGAAGATCAATTAGTTGGTCACAAGGCTGGCGATGAAGTTGAAGTTAAGGTTACATTCCCAGATGACTACCAAGCAAAGGACTTGCAAGGTAAAGATGCTGTCTTTGAAGTTAAGATTCATGAAGTTAAGCAAAAAGAACTTCCAGAGTTGGATGATGACTTTGCTAAGGATATCGATGACGATGTTGATACATTAGAAGAATTAAAGGCAAAGGTTAAAGACGAAATCAAGGAACAAAAGGAAGCAGCTGCTAAGAATGCCGTTCAAGAAGAAGCGATCTCAAAGGCAGTTGAAAATGCTAAGATTGGTGACGTTCCAGAAGCAATGATCGAAGATGATGTTCAACGTCAAATGGACCAATACTTCAGTGGAATGCAACAACAAGGAATTAACCCAGACATGTACTTCAAGTTAACAGGAACTTCAGAAGAAGACTTACGGAAACAATTCCGTGAAGGTTCAGAAGAACGGGTTAAGACCAACCTTGTCCTTGAAGCAATCGTTGAAAAGGAAAACATTGAAATTTCAGAAGACGAAATCAATGATGAAATCAAAGATTTAGCAACTCAATATGGAATGGATGAAAAGGCTGTTCGTTCTGCCTTATCAGATGACATGTTGAAGCATGATATTTCAATCCGGAAAGTCGTTCAAGAAATGACAGATTCAGCAAAGCAAGACTTGCCTGAAAAGAAAGAAGAAAAATAATTTTCGTTGATCAAAAAGACAGCTCTCGAAAGAGGGCTGTTTTTTTACTCATTTTCATGATCAGCGGTCGCAAGCTGATCTTCAAATGGAATTGAATTATCAAATCCTAAAAGTTCATGCGGACTTAAATAGCGGGTTTTAATAATAATTTCGGAAATTTTTTGCGGCGGCTCAGGGTTGGCCTTAGTCAGCCACAATTTAATTACGCTGATTAATTCTGAAATCACCACTTCATGGGCGTAATCTTCCGGAATATAGTTTTTAACGTTGATATTCCCTTTAATAAGTTCAATATCTGAATTTAAAATATTCCGTAAAAGTTCTTTGATTTTCTCTTCGAAATACGGATCCCCGTTTGGCCCAATTAAGGCTTTCGCTAATTCAAGCTCATCATAGATATATTCAATAATCTTGTTGATCTTTGAATAAAGTTGAAGCTGCATTTCCTCAATGCTTTGTTCACAAATTTGATTGGTATTCTCAACTTTTAACATTTTATTTACGTGTTCAAAAAATTGTTTTTCATAATGATCGACCAAATGGGGTTTATCAATAAAGTGTTTATAAAATGTACTGCGGTTAATATTGGCAGCCTCAGTAATATCTTTGACCGTGATATGACTCAATCCCTTTTCGTTTACAAGGTAGATGAATGCGGCTTTGATTTTTCGTTCAGTCGTCGCAATTTTCTGATGCACACTCATAAAAATTCTCCTTTTATACTTCTGCTATTCATTATGAATGCTTTAGCTAAAAAATACAATACTTAATCAACAAGGTGTTGCTTTTAATTTGCTAATTTTGACATAAAAAATGGTTAAAAGCAACACCTTGTCGGATTTTGATGATTGATATTCCCGATAAATTAATATATATTTGTATGGTAAAAACAACACTGTGTCTATTTAAAAGAGAAAAGAGGAAATTTAATGGAACAAAAGGACGGCTCAAAGAAACGATACATTGTGCAAGCAATTATTTGGGTTGTTTTGTTAATTGCTTCTTTGATTACGTTACCAAATATCAATCAATTAGTACGTGAAAAAGGACAAATCAAGCTGCCAAGCGACTTGACCAGTCAGGTGGCTGATAATATTCAAAATCACTGGGGAAGACATGAGGATAACACGCGGCAAGTCGTTGTTGTCTTCAACAATGGCGATCGGAAATTATCTGCCAACCAGCAGGATAATATCGATGCCACGATTAATTCCTTTAAACATCAGGAGAAGAAGTATCATATTAAATCAATGACTGCGCCGAACGAAAATAAATATACACGTGCACAGTTGATTTCCAAGGATAAAACAACTGAAATTCTTCAATTGAATGTTGATAAGAATATTACGGTTGCGAAAACCCGTGAATTGATCACGAAAGGTGCGAAAACTCCGGGGGTAAAAACTTATGTTACCGGAAGTGACATCTTAAATGATGATTTCATTAGTGAAACGCAAGAAGGAATTAAGAAGACCGAAACGATTACGATCGTCTTTATCTTTATCGTCTTGGCCTTGATTTTCCGCTCACCGTTAACCCCGATTTTCTCATTATTATCAGTTGGAATTTCGATGTTGATCTCGCTAAGTGTTGTTATGAACTTAGCAAAACATTTTAATTTTCCATTATCAAACTTTACTCAAGTTTTCATGGTTGTTGTTTTATTCGGGATTGGGACTGACTACAACATCTTAATGTTTGATCAGTTTAAAGAAGAACTAAGTAAAGGATTATCGCCACTGCAAGCCACGCGTCGGTCACTCCGGATTGCCGGAAAGACGATCCTGTTTAGTGGATCTTCCGTTTTAATTGGATTTTCAACGTTAGGTTTGGCGAAATTTAGTATTTACCGTTCGGCAGTCGGAGTTGCCGTTTCAGTTGCGATCTTATTGTTGGCCTTGCTGACCCTTAACCCATTCTTTATGGCAATGCTTGGAAAGCGCATTTTCTGGCCAAGCAAGAAGTTTGATGGTTCATCAACGAATAAGATGTGGCATAACATTTCAAAAACGATGGTCAAGATGCCATTTATTGGATTGATCGTCACTGCGTTATGTGCCTTGCCATTCTTCTTGTCAAAGGGAAGTCCGTTAAATTATGATACGTTGGTTGAATTGAATGATTCTGTCCCAGCTAAACAAGGGTTTAAGGTTGTTCAAAAGCACTTCTCAAAGGGAACGGCTGAACCGACAACCCTTTACATTAAGACTGATCGTCCGGTTGATAACGAAAAAGATCTCAAGGAAATCGATGAACTTGCACGGCAAATTCAAGCCGTGAAGGGCGTTAAAACCGTCGCAACGGTTACTGAACCGGGCGGATCAAAATTAAAAGAATTATATGTAAATGATCAATTGAAGACCGTTACAAACGGAACAAAGGATGCCCGGAAAGGCTTAAACCAAATTAGTAACGGTTTGGATGGGGCTAATTCGCAATTGAAAGGGGCCAACATTCAAGCCGGGGTTGATGGTGCCAAGAAGCTATATGACGGAAGTCAACAGCTTCAAGCAGGAGCAAACACATTAGCAAACGGCGCATCAACATTAGGTAATGGAATGGTTACTTACGCTAATGGGGTTTATACCTTAAATAATGGAATGAGCCAACTTGCTGCTGCAACCGGCGGGTTAGGTTCAGGTGTTGACGCGTTGTATAACGGTGCTAATGCATTGAACAGTGGCCTTGCAACGTTGAACAGTAAGACGGGGGCTTTAAGTTCAGGTGTGAATGCATTATTTAATGGTGCGAATGCATTGAATGGTGGCCTATCAACGTTAAACGGCAAGACAGGGGCTTTAAGTACTGGCGTGAATGCGTTGTTCAATGGTGCAAACGCCTTAAATGGCGGTTTATCAACGTTGAATAGTAAGACGGACGCTTTAAGCACAGGCGTTAACAAGTTGACTGATGGAAGTAATCAACTTGTAAATGGTTCAAACGAACTTGCTGATAAGTTGAATGCCGCTAAGAATAATCAACAATTGGCCCAATTAGGACCAAAAGTTAAGGAACTTCAAGCTGGTGCAAATCAAGTTGCCGATGGCTTGAAACAGGTTCAAAGCCAATTGAATTCTTCTCAAATGCAACAACTTAAAGGCCAACTGGGCAACTTAACGAATGCATTAAGCCAGTTGCAAAATGCTGCAACACCAGATATCAGCGGAATTCAAAAGACGGCCCAAGCACTTTCATCGAATAGCGATAAGGCGAAGACGGATGCTGGCAACTTGCAAAATGCTTTGAACCAATTGAAACAGGCTGCAGGGTCAGCTTCATCAGGAAGTGCTGGATTATCAGACCAAGATATTAATAATATTGTTAACTCGGTTCAAGGATTAAATGACTCACAAAAGCAACAGCTTCAAGGAGCATTGCAAAGCGCATCAAATCAGATTGCACAAAAGCAACAGCAAATGATGAGCGGTTTGAGCGATAGCATCAACAGTGCAACTAATAGTGCGCAAGCATTGCAAAATGATATGCAATCTGTTTCATCAAGCGGTTCTGATTTATCAAACCAATTGAATCAATTGCAATCAACGGCGGAACAGTTAAGTAAATTGAAGACGATGGCTTCGCAATCACAAACTCAAGAAGCTGTTAATAACTTGAACAACGCTGTTAACCAATTGCAAGGAGCAATCAATAAGTTAGCTCCAGGTTCAAGTCAAGTTGCCGATGGGGTTGGTCAATTAAGCCAAGCAACTGGTCAAATCCAAGACATGGTTAACCAGGCAGCAGCCGGAGCAACTCAAATCAGCAACGGGGCCAATGCGTTGAATGACGGTTTGAATCAATTAGGTTCACAAGTACCAACATTGACAAGCGGCATTGCCCAACTTGCAAATGGTTCAAATCAATTAGCAGGCGGCATTGGATCAATGAAGGGTCAATTACCAGCATTGACTGGTGGAATTGCCCAACTTGCAAATGGTTCAAATCAATTAGCAGGCGGCATTGGATCAATGAAGGGTCAATTACCGGCATTGACTGGCGGTGTTGCTCAACTTGCAAATGGCTCAAGCCAATTAGCAGGCGGCATCGGTTCAATGAGAAGTCAAATGCCAACAATGCTCGGTGCGATTTCAGCATTGTCAGCCGGAACTGGTCAATTGGCAGCCAATGCCCCGGCATTAGTTTCAGGCGCTGGTCAAGTTTCATCTGGAGCAGCATTGCTTGCTCAAAACCAAGGAACGTTAACAAACGGTCTTGGGCAGATGTACAGTCAAATCAGCGGAATGGCTGGGCAAGTCAACGAACTGGAAACTGGATTGACAACGGCAAGCAACGGGGCCAAGAAGATCAATCAAGGACTTGGAACCGCTAATAACTACCTCACAGGCCTTAAGAATTCAGCAGCTGCGGATACGTACTATGTTCCAAAGGATGTTTTGAAGAGTAAAGAATATCAGAAGGCTGAAGATAGTTATCTTTCACAAAACAAACATGCGGTTAAATTTACGATCGTCTTAAATGAAAACCCAAGCTCACTGAGTGCGATGAAGACGGTTGAAAATATTCAAAGTCTTGTGAATAAGTCAATTAAGGGAACATCCCTTTCAGGCGCAAAGGTTGCTTTAGGTGGTCAAACGGCATACATCAATGATACGCGGAATGTTGCTTCGAAGGACTTCATTCGGACGGCAATCATCATGTTGACCGGAATCTTGTTGGCATTGATGCTGATCACGCGGTCGATCTTACAACCGTTCTACATTCTGGGAACATTATTGTTGGCATACATCATGTCATTAGATATTACGCATTTGATCAGTAAGGCATTCTTAGGCCAAAGCATGTTGACGTGGAATACACCATTCTTTAGCTTTATCATGCTGATCGCCTTAGGGGTTGACTACAGTATCTTCTTGATGATGAAGTATCAAGAAGATGATGGCTTCCTCGCAACGCCGGGAGCGCGGATCGTGAAGGCTGCAACCGAAATCGGAGCCGTGGTTGTTTCAGCTGCTTTGATTTTGAGCGGAACCTTCGCTGCTTTGATGCCATCCGGAGTCTTGACGTTGATTCAAGTTGCGTTAGTTGTAATTATCGGGTTAACGATTCTGGTATTTGCAATTCCAACGATCATTCCGAGTCTTTTGAGCCTGACATATCCGATTAAGGATAAGATGGATAAGACAACGAAAAAGAAACACTAATCAAAAATAAAAAATTGCAGGTTTTGCCTGCAATTTTTTTATTGGCGTGAAAGTGTTTAGTTAGAATAAATAATTAAAATTTGGTAAGATAGAGTTAATGATTTTTTGATGATAGGGTGAGAATGATGCACGATAATAAGGAAACACAGGAAGAAATCCGCTGCTCATTTTGCGGAAAATCGGAATCACAGGTTAACAATATGATTTCGGGACCTGGAGTTTATATCTGCGATGAATGCGTTGAAGTTGCAGATTCAATTATCAAACAGGAACAACGCGCACAACTAGCAAATGACTTTTCACGAATTCCAACACCGCAAGAGATCGTGAAGACCTTGGACCAATATGTGATCGGTCAAAAACAAGCCAAGAAGGTTTTGGCAGTTGCGGTCTACAACCACTACAAGCGAATTTCATCATCGCTTAATAGTGATGATGATACCGAATTACAGAAAAGCAATATTTGCTTAGTCGGTCCGACTGGTTCAGGGAAAACATACCTTGCCCAAAATTTGGCGCGGGTTTTAAATGTTCCGTTTGCGATTGCCGACGCAACCACGTTAACGGAAGCCGGTTATGTTGGGGAAGACGTTGAAAACATTCTGTTGAAGTTGATTCAAAATGCAGATTACGATATTGAACGCGCCCAACGCGGGATTATTTATATTGATGAAATTGATAAAATCGCCAAGAAAGCCGAGAACGTTTCGATCACCCGGGATGTTTCCGGTGAAGGGGTTCAACAAGCATTATTGAAGATCCTTGAAGGAACGGTTGCAAGTGTTCCGCCACAGGGAGGACGGAAACACCCACAACAAGAACTCATTCAAATTGATACAACCAATATCTTATTTATTGTCGGCGGAGCTTTTGATGGAATTGAAAACATCGTTAAAAACCGTCTCGGTGATAAGACGATCGGCTTTGGAACCAATTCAAGTTCATCATTTGATGAAAGCAAGAGTTTGATGCAGCAGATCATTCCAGAAGACTTGATGAAGTTTGGATTAATTCCGGAATTTATCGGCCGGCTTCCAATTTTAACTTCACTTGAGAAACTTAATGAACATGATTTGGTTCGAATCTTAACGGAACCGAAGAATGCGTTAGTTAAACAGTATAAGAAGTTAATGGCGTTGGATGATGTTGAGCTTGAATTTACCGATGAAGCCTTAAGCGAAATGGCTCAGTTAGCCATTCGGCGGAATACCGGTGCGCGGGGATTACGTTCAATCGTTGAACATACGATGATGGATGTAATGTATGAAACTCCAAGTAATGATCAAATCAAGAAGGTCATTATTACGGGAGATGCCGTTAAGGGTACTGGGAAACCGGAAGTTATCATGGCAAATGAAAAATAGACTTTCAGGACCATTCTTTTTTTGCTAGAATAGTTTTGAGATTAGTAGTGGGAGGCTTTAAAATGGAAAAAGCACAGATCGGTGTTATTGGAATGGCTGTCATGGGGAAGAACCTTGCGTTGAACATTGAACGGCAAGGTTATCGCGTTGCGGTATACGATTGGGATTCAACGTATACTAAGCAAGCAATGAAAGATCATGGCGACAAGAATTTTGTTGCAAGTTACGAAATGAAGGATTTCGTTGAATCAATTGAGAAACCGCGGCGGATCTTAATGATGGTTAAGGCTGGCGCTCCAACCGATTCAACTATTCAAAACGTTTTACCTTACCTTGATAAGGGTGATGTTTTGATCGATGGCGGGAATACCTTCTTTAAGGATACAATGCGGCGGAATAAGGAGCTTGAAAATTCCGGAATCAATTTCATCGGAATGGGAACTTCAGGCGGACAAAAGGGTGCATTGAACGGTCCTTCATTGATGCCCGGCGGTCAAAAAGAAGCTTACGATCTGGTTGCTCCAATTTTAAAGCAAATTGCGGCCAAGGCACCTGAAGATGGCGAACCATGTGTTGCTTACATTGGACCAAATGGTGCTGGACACTACGTTAAGATGGTTCACAATGGAATTGAATACGGCGATATGGAATTGATCGCTGAAAGTTATGACTTGATGAAGCGCGTCCTTCATATGTCAAATGCTGAAATTGCAGCAACGTTTGATGAATGGCGGCATACTGAATTAAACAGTTACCTGATCGATATTACAGCTGAAATTTTGACGCGGAAAGATGATCTTGGAACTGGAAAAGACATCATTGATGTGATCCTTGATCGGGCCGGAAATAAGGGAACTGGAAAATGGAGTTCACAAAGTGCACTTGATCTTGGAATGCCGCAAACATTGATTACTGAAGCAGTGTATGCCCGCTACATTTCAGCCATGAAGAAGGAACGGGTTCAAGCAAGTAAGGTTTTGCCACAACCTGAAAATCAAGTTCCAGAAGTCGATAAGCAAGCAACGATTGAAAAAATTCGGAAGGCCCTTTACTTCAGTAAGATCATGAGTTACGCTCAAGGATTTGAACAGATCAAAGTGGCTTCGGACAATTATCAATGGAACATTCACCTTGGAGAACTTGCAAAGATTTGGCGTGCAGGATGCATTATTCGGGCTCAATTCTTACAAAAGATTACCGATGCATACGATCGTGATCCAGAATTGGATAACCTTTTGCTTGATGATTACTTTAAAGAAGTTGTTACCAAGTATCAAAGCGATGTTCGCGATGTTGTTGCGTTAGCTGTTCGGGCTGGGATTCCATGCCCATGCTTTACATCGGCAGTGACATACTATGATCAATACCGGTCAGCTGATCTTCCAGCAAATATGATTCAGGCCCAACGTGATTACTTTGGGGCTCACACATTTGAACGGACTGACCGTGAAGGCAACTTCCACTATGAATGGTATCCTGAAGAGTAATTAGCAAATAAAAATCAAGAAAACGCCACGAGATAGTTTTCGTGACGTTTTTGATTATTTAACATTGGAGTGAGAAATTAATGAGCAGAATATTGATTGTTGAAGATGAAGAAAATTTAGCACGATTTGTTGAATTAGAGTTAAAACATGAAGGATATGAAACTCAAGTCAGTTATGACGGCCGGGAGGCCCTTGAATTGGCCTTGAATGAAGACTGGAATGCCATTCTTTTGGACTTGATGCTTCCAGGATTAAACGGACTTGAAGTTTGTCGCCGAATTCGCCAGGTGAAAACGACCCCGATTATCATGATGACGGCTCGCGATTCAGTTATCGACCGGGTTTCAGGATTGGATCACGGGGCTGACGACTACATCGTCAAACCGTTTGCCATTGAAGAATTATTGGCGCGTTTACGAGCCGTTCTTCGGCGGGTTGATTTAGAAGATGAAGGGCGCGCTGGCAAGGCAACGACGGTCACATATAAAGATTTGACGATTGAAAAGGAAAATCGAATCGTCCGGCGCGGTGATGAAGTAATTGAATTAACGAAACGGGAATATGAATTGCTGTTAACGTTAATGGAAAATGTCAACGTGGTCCTTGCCCGGGAAGACCTTTTGAAAAAAGTTTGGGGCTATGAAAGTAAAATTGAAACCAACGTGGTCGATGTTTATATTCGGTACTTGCGGAACAAGATCGACCGTCCCGGTGAAGACAGTTATATTCAAACGGTTCGCGGAACTGGATATGTAATGCGGTCGTAAACCAATGAACAAGGAAGTTATTAACGGCGAAAAAATGCAGGAAAGTACAAAGCGGCCAACTTCATTAAAGGTTAAGTGGTCGCTGGGGACAGCCCTGGGAACGACGATTATTTTTGCGATTTTTGCAGTGCTGCTTTTCCAGTGCTTTTCAAGCATGTTGCTGAAACAGGATCAAAACAATGTGCGTAGTGCATTAAACGCGACGGAACAAAAGCTGAATAACTGTCACCATAATTTAACGATCGAAGACATTCAACGGTCATTTAATATTGATTATTCGCCGCAACGCCCGGCAAAGGATAGTCCGTATAAAGACTCATTTATTCAATCAGCATCGCATGAAGGGTTGACGGTGAGTGTTTATGATTGTTCCGGCCGTGAATTATATACAACGAAGCATAATACAATTAAGTTTCACAAAGTCAAGGAATTAACGGAAACGCATTACCGGCAGAATGGGCATACGATCTTACTGTTACGGAAGCCAATTCTGGATAAGGGAACCCACCAGGTAATTGGTTACGTTCAGATTTCAAACCGCCTCGTGCAATACGATCAAAGCCGGCACAAGCTGATTACCTTATTCATTATTATTGGTCTAACGGTTTGTTTTGCAATTGCGTTGATGAGTTACTGGTTGTCATCTCTTCTTTTACAACCAATCGATACGCTGAATGAAACAATCGATAAAATCAACAGTAATGATGATGAAGGGAAGGCCTTGTCTGAAGTACGGGTTCCAGTTGTTTCAAAGGATGATGAGCTTGCAGAATTAACGGTTTTGTTTAACCGGATGTTGGACCGGATGCACCGGTATGTTGAGCAACAGCAGCAATTTGTCGGCGATGTTTCGCATGAATTGCGGACACCGGTTGCCATTATTCAAGGTCATTTAGAATTGCTTGAACGCTGGGGGAAAGACGATCCGCAAGTGCTTGATGAATCGATCAAGGCCTCGCTTCAAGAAATTGATCGGATGAAGAATTTAGTTCAGGAAATGCTTGATTTATCCCGGGCAGAACAGGTTGAAATTCAGTATAAAAATGAGATTGCTGATGCGCGGGAAGTCGGCTTACAGGTCTTTAACGACTTTAAGATGATTCACCCTGATTTTCAAATTGTATTAGATAATGATTTGAAAACGAAGACCCCGGTTCGAATTTATCGGAACCACCTTGAACAGATTTTGATTATTTTGCTTGATAACGCGGTCAAGTATTCAACTGATCGCAAGGAAATTCACATGGCAATGTCCAAAAATACCCGATATGTTGAGCTGGTTGTTCAAGATTTCGGAGAAGGAATTTCCCAGGCGAATATTAAAAAGATTTTTGATCGGTTCTACCGGGTCGATAAGGCCCGCAGCCGGAATAAGGGTGGAAATGGATTAGGACTTTCGATTGCCCATCGGTTAGTTGAAGGTTATCATGGCTCGATCAGCGTTGAAAGTGTTGAAGGACAAGGATCAGTCTTTAAAGTTCAGTTACCCCTTGTGAAAGACGTTCAAAAAGGAAGGTGTGACAAAACGTAAAAAACGAGCGTGGTGGAAGCAGAAAAGCGAATGAATCGCGGAGCATAGATTCGGAGTTTTTCGAACTTCCACATAGCTCGTTTGTTTTGGAACCCGATTATGCGAATATAACAAAAAGGCTGCGATTTACGTCACAGCCTCTTTTTATTACTTATTTCGATGTTGCTTGCCAGCATTGCGTTGGCGGTTTAAATTATGAGTTTCAGCTGATTTTTCCTGCGCATCCTTAATTTGGGCTTGGATTGGCTTGATTGGTTCTGGATGAACGGGTTTCCGTGCAGCCATTTGAGCTTCAACTTCTTTTTTGATTCGTGGACGCATTCCGTTGATCAATAATGTCTGAAGACATGCAATGATTCCGCCCGCAAAGAAGTACAATCCTAATCCGGCAGGGGCAATCCAGGTCATAAAGGCAAACATTACTGGGGTGTAAATCATCATCATTCCCGTTGTCATTTTTGCCATTTGACCATTTTGTTGCGGCATTCCCCGGGTTGACAGCCAACCTTGAAGGGCATAGATCAAGAAAGTCAATGCAACAAACGTAAAGCTGCGGCCGGCAAGGTTGATGCCGAAGAATGTTGAGTGGGCCAAGTCAGGTGAATATTCAATTGCGGCATACAATGCAGCAAAGATCGGCATTTGAATCAAAAGGGGCAAACACCCGATTCCGCCGGTCATTGAAATTTCGTTATCCCGATACAGGGCCATCATTTGTTGGCTTAAAAGCATTTGTTCTTCTTGCGTTTGCGCTTTTTGCGCTTGTTTTTGAAGTTCCATTAATTGTGGTTGAATCGCAGCCATTTTTTCTTGCTGAACCGTTGATTTTTTCATTTGACTCAGCATCAATGGTAATAACAAGAACCGGACAACGATCGTAATCACGACGATCGACCACCCGTAACTACCGCCTAAAAGGTTTGCAAGCCACTTTAAAAGGTGTTGGGTTGGAACTGCAAGGTAATCATAAATGAATCCGTATGGCTTTCCAGAGCTTGTACGTTGAACGCATCCGCCAAGGAAAAGCGAAACGGTTAAAAACATCCCTGCAAGGATCCCAATTTTTTTCTTTTTCAATTTTCAAATCCTCTCATTATAGTTTCATGAACTATGATAAGAAAAATATATCGGAATTTCAATATCTTCCCGGTTATTGATAAGTAACTGAAAAGTCTTTATATGGAGCATGGTCAATTTCATCGATACGAACATCATCGACGCGGCCGCTCGGGGAAGGCGAAAGCTTAACCTGACTGATAAACTGTTGCAAGGTCATTGGATCAGCCTGAGCTTCAATATAAACAGAGCCGTCATTTCGGTTCATTACGATTCCCTTTACGCCTAATTCATCGGCCAGCTTTTTGGTCATAAAGCGGAAACCGACGCCTTGAACGAGTCCATAGACTTCGAGTTTGATTGTTTTCATGAAACCACTTTCTTTCTTTAAATTAACAATATTTTAGCATAAATGACCTTTTAAATTTAAGGGTTATGTTTTTCTTTATTGAATTGAGTATGGTAAAATCTAATCTAGATTTTTATCGGAGGGATAATTATGAATATCGGAATTGATAAAATTAGTTTCTTTACGCCACATTTATACTTGGATATGGCGGAATTAGCTGAAGCACGTGACGTTGATCCGAATAAATATTTGATTGGGATCGGTCAAAGTAAAATGGCGGTTATTCCACCAACTCAAGACGTTGTTTCAATGGCGGCGAATGCAGCTGATAAAATTTTGACTCCTGAAGATAAGGAACAAATTGATATGATTTTATTTGCAACTGAATCAGGAATTGATAATTCAAAGTCAGGAGCCGTTTACCTTCAACGGTTGCTTGGATTTAAACATCAGGTTCGGGTCGTTGAATTAAAACAGGCTTGCTACGCAGCAACTGCAGCAATTCATTTTGCTCATGGGCACATCGCAATGAACCCTGATTCAAAAGTGCTCGTAATCGGAGCTGATAACGCGCGTTACGGGTTAGCAACCAAGGGTGAACCAACTCAAGGCGGCGGAGCCGTTGCAATGTTGATCAGCCGGAATCCACGGATCTTAGCTGTCCAGGATGATGCAACCTACTGGGCCGACGATGTAATGGACTTCTGGCGTCCGTTAGGCTTTGATGAAGCCCTAGTTGATGGCAAGTATTCAACCAACGTTTACCTTGAATTCTTTAAGCATGTTTTCAAAGAATACCAAGCCAATACCGGGTTTGATGTTTCAAAATTTGATGCAATGTTATTCCACTTACCATACACGAAGGAAGGATTTAAAGCATTGAAGATTGCGATCGAAGATGCTGATCCAACAGTTGCTGCCCGGTTAACGCATGAATTTGAAAATGTGCGGCGGTACAGCAACCAAATCGGAAACCTTTATACCGGTTCATTGTATTTAGGATTGCTTTCATTACTTGAAAATTCAACGGATCTTAAAGCCGGAATGCGGTTAGGATTGTACAGTTATGGTTCAGGTGCTCAAGGCGAATTCTACTCTGGTTTGTTGCGCCCAGGATTTGACCAAAACATTGAACACGAAGCATTCCAAAAGGTCCTGGATGCCCGGAAACAACTGAACGTTGCCGAATATGAAGACGTTTATAATTCTCGGATCAAGATCAGCGATAAGACCCGGAAACTTGATATCAGTACTGATCCTGCAAAGTTTGTTTTTGCCGGGGTTGAAGATTATCAACGGCAATATGTTGTGAAATAATTAAGAACAATCAGGTAATTTATAAATGAAACATTGCTTTTGATGGCGTTTTTTGTCAGAATAGAATTAAAGCAATGTTTTTATTTTATAGTAATAAGAGGAGATTTTTATGACAAATGAAAATCAGTTCACTTTATCAGATCATGATGAAGCCACAAAAACATTAACCGAGGCCGTAACAGGCAAGATTCAATATTTACAGACATTAGCAAAGGCAATTGATGATCAAGATGACCGTCAAGTGTATGAACTTATTAATTCGAAGAAATATTCTGATGAAATTTTACATGCTCGGCATGGTGCTCAGGATACAGAAAATGAAAAATTAGTTGAAGATATCCAACCAAAGATCAGCGCATTTTTAAGTCAAAAGTTGATTCAATACTTAAATGAAATGTATCCGTTCTTTTACTTTGAAGAAACCGCTCCGGGGAATTTCCAATTTTATTTTGGAAATTGGTGGGGCAGAAGACTTTTCGGAACGGTCGATGTCTTGAACGTTGAATTTCATTTTGACAAACGCGAATATGAAAAATTGTCAAAGGCGTTCGAACTTGAATACGAGAATAAACGCTTAAATAGTGATGCAATCGAACGACTTTCAAAGGAAAACGAACGGTTGCAAAGTTTGATCGATTCTCAAGATGAACGCGATCAGCAAAAAGAAAAATTACGTGCTCAAATCAAGGCAGTTTCTCAAGAAAAAGTAATGCCGTGGGAAAGTTCAAAGCAACGGGAATCAAAACAAAAGTTGGTTGATCAATTAAGTCATTTAACTGAACTTGATGAAGAAGCCAATGATGCATACCGGACGATTCGGGACAATGAAGAAACGGTTTTAGCCTTATCAAAGGAAGATACGTTAATTGGATACGAAAAGCAAAGTATCGTATCGAAGTTCGGTAATTTTGAAAACTTTGAAGCTAAAAATAAGACCCTTTATCGCGACTACATCGCAAATTTGATTGCTGCAGAAAAATAGGTGAGATAAGATGAGCGAAAAATTACAAACGGTAACGTTTTTCCCAGACGGAACAACAAAACAAAAAAGTAAGGATGCCCGTTCGTTAAGTACGACAGGTCGCTTAATGGCATATCGCGATCAATTGAAGAAAAACTTGGACAATGGAATTCACTTCACCGAGATTTTAAATCAATTGATCACAACGGACGATGCGATGGTTTTATTGAAGTCGATCCAACAATTATCGACATATCAGCTTGATTCGGCATATTTGATTTACCCGCAACAATATACGCGGCCGGACTTTTATTTGATCTTTTTAAGCCGGCTTCTCGGATTGCATCAAGCAGAAAAATTGGTTTTACAAGCCAATGAACAAAATGATGAACTGTATCACGAATTTCCAGGAATCGATAAGTTAGGCTACTTTACGTTTGTGGAAAACCCAGATGGTAGTGCTTACTACGTTGAACAGCATACTCAAGAAACGTTATTCTTTATTGACTTCAATAAGCACTTACTTCTTTTTAATAGCGAAGCATTAACGAATTTATTGATCGTTAAGTTGAAAAAGGAGATCAATGAAGAAACGTTGCGGAAATTTGAACTTCAGTTACTTGCGATTGGAAAGTTCATGAAGGAAGATTATGGATTTGATGTTGATTTCAACATTTTAGACCCATCAAATTATGCATCGTATGCAATTATGGATGATCAAATGCCGCAAACTGCATTGGATAAATTATTCATCAATGCTTCAAATGCCGGCTACATGTTGATCACCGGGATGCATAATGAAGCTGAATTGGAGTTAAGTCGGGGCATTAAAATGGCAGTTGAACCTCAAGAAAATGGTCAATGGGTAATTAAAATCAACGATCCTGATAACCGCATTTCATGGTTTGATGTACTGAATAAATATGATTTCATTCGTGATTGGTACTTGGGAAATCTCGAAAGTCTTGAAATCAAGAATGATCCTCGTTACTACTAATTTATAGAAGGTGAAGATGGTGGATTTTAATCGAATGCTTGGATTAGCACGGCAAAGTGCTTTTCCGAAAATGTTGCCTGCGAAAAAAATTACGCTTGATGAAAAATACAGTAATTTGGTTGTGAATGTCAATTTAAGTTTGGCAAATCTGTTTATGAAGATTCAAGCCAAGGCACCGAAAACAGAATTGCTTAAAAGTTATTGTCAGGGGATGCGCGACTTTTTTGAAATGGCCAATTTCAAAGAGTGGGCATATATTATGTTGATGACGGATGAAGATTTAAATCAAATTGGGCAAAAATGGAAGAGCGATTCGTTTGCAACGGTTTATTTGATTATTCAACAGCAAATCAATAAGTGCTATTTTAATCGGCAACCCCAAGCTTTGGTCCATGCCTGGCACATGTACTTGAAACTGGGATTGATCGATTTAGACTTCGATGAACAAGAAATTGAGTCTCAGTACATGAAGATGTACGATCAAAATTAAGAATGAAAAAGAAGGTGCAATCAACGATTGCACCTTCTTTTTGAAGAATAAAAAAACACGTCCATTAACTGAACGTGTCCATATGGTGATTCGGGAGAGATTCGAACTCTCGACAATCCGCTTAGAAGGCGGATGCTCTATCCAGCTGAGCTACCGAACCATTTCAACAACGTTAGTATTATATGATGATTATTCTTAAAAGTCAATTTAATCTTTAAGGATGATGAACCTTGACGAGTCAATTAGATTTTGATAAACTACAACTGTTGTACTTGTGCATAGTACAACTGCAACCGCACGTTTTAAGTTTAAGTGTTCATATGAACCACTAAATTACGGCGAGTCTAAGGATTAATTAAGGAGGTGCACAAGATGTACGCAATCATTAAAACTGGTGGCAAGCAATTAAAAGTTGAAAAGGGTCAAGCTATCTACGTTGAAAAGTTAGACGTTAAGGCTGGCGACAAAGTAACTTTTGATCAAGTTGTCTTAGTTGGTGGTGAAAAGACTGTTATTGGTACACCATTAGTTGAAGGTGCAACCGTTACAGGAACAGTTGAAAAGCAAGGCCGTGCAAAGAAAGTTGTAACTTTCAAGTACAAGCCAAAGAAACACCAACACACAAAGCAAGGTCATCGTCAACCATATACAAAGGTTGTTATTGACGAAATCAACGCTTAATTGAAAGTTGGTTGATATTTTGATTCAAGCACATTTTAATTATCGGTCTGGAAAACTTTCCGGATTTGAATTAAAAGGGCATGCAGATGCCGGTGAATATGGACAAGATATTGTCTGTTCCGCAGTGTCTGTTCTTGCAATCAATACCGTTAATAGTTTAGAAAAGCTTGCTCAGAGCAAACCGCAAGTTTTGTCGGATGATGAAAATGGCGGATTCCTTAAAGTTGAGCTTTCCGATGATCAAGTGCAACTTCCGAATGTTCAATTACTACTTCAAAGTTTTGAACTCGGTTTACGGGATGTTGCGAATAGTTATGGTAAATACATCAAGATAAGATAAGCATTGAGGAGGTGCAACTGTTATGTTAATGAACTTGCAATTCTTTGCTCACAAAAAAGGTGGCGGTTCAACTGCCAACGGTCGTGACTCACGTTCAAAGCGTTTAGGCGCTAAGAGTGCTGATGGTCAACTCGTAAAGGGTGGTTCAATCATTTACCGTCAACGCGGTACACATATCTACCCAGGTGTAAACGTAGGTATGGGTGGCGACAATACATTATTTGCTAAGGTTGAAGGTGTTGTACGTTTCGAACGCAAAGGCCGTGACAAGCGTCAAGTATCTGTTTACCCAGTTGCTGACTAATGTATTTTGAAAGAGGCTGTGACGAAAGTCCAGCCTCTTTTTTGTTAAGTGAGGGATTATGATGAATAAAACGGAATATCATACGCGAATCAGGAAGGTTCAAACCTTTATTGGAGATCATCATATGGATGGTTTCCTGGTAACTGATCCGGTCAATATTAATTATCTTTCAGGATTTACCGGTGATGAAGGGTTGCTTTTGATTACTGATCAAACAGCTTATTTGATTAGTGACGCCCGGTTTCAAGTTGAGCTGATGACCCAGACGATTACAGATTATCGAATCACGAATGATTATTTTCAAACCGCGTGTCAGTTATTTGAAGAAGATCACTTGGTAGCCGTCGGGTTTGAAGCCTCGATTAGTTATCATGATTATGATTATTTAGATGAAAATTCAGTTGCGGACATCGTTCCAACCGAAAATGTGATCGAATCTTTGCGGGCAATCAAAAGTGATGCTGAAATTCAGATTTTAAAAAAGGCAGCGGCATTAGCCAAACAAGGTTATGCCCGCTTACTTACTGAAATTCTTAAACCGGGACTTTCAGAAAAGGAAGTGGCTGACCGGTTTGATTTTGAAATGCGGCGGTTAGGGGCTGATAAGGCGTCATTTGACCCAATTATTGCAACCGGAATTGATAATACGGTCAAACCGCACAGTGTTAATTCAACGCGTAAAATTCAACCGGGGGATTTGATTCTGGTTGATTACGGTTATTTTTATCAAGGATATACGTTTGATGTTACCCGGGTCTGCGGAATGGGGGTTCAATCTCCCGAAATTCACTGGTTAACGGCGGCTGTTCAGGATGCGCTTCTTGAAACAATGCAAATTGTTGCTCCGGGATTGCCGGTTTCTGCTCTTTGGCAAAAAGCAAATGATGTTTTGCAGGTCTATCACCTTGATCAGTACTTTACCCACGGAATCGGGCATGGAATCGGGCGGTCGATCCACGAAATGCCAACGTTAAGCTATCGCAGCGATGAGCCGCTTCAAGTCGGCCAGGTAATCACGATCGAGCCGGGAGTATACGTTTCCGGAGTTGGCGGGGTGCGATTGGAAAATGATTTATTAGTTACTGCGGACGGTTTTGAAAATTTGACTGATTTTGATCTGGGATTAACGGAACTCTAATAATCTGCTTGACAAAATAAAGAATTCACGTGAAAATATTCAGTATAGTGATTTCTTTAACTATGTATCGGAAATTCGAAATTTTTACCTGAGGAGGACAAAAGATGATTTCTGTAAATGATTTTAAAACAGGATTAACAATTCAAATTGATGGCGAATTATGGCGGGTCGTTGAATTCTTACACGTTAAGCCAGGTAAAGGTTCAGCCTTCGTTCGTTCAAAACTTAAAAACTTACGGACAGGTGCTGTTCAAGAAAAGACATTCCGTGCTGGTGAAAAGGTAGAACAAGCCCAAATCGATCGGAAAGAAATGCAATACTTGTATGCTGATGGTGACAACTATGTCTTCATGGATACTTCAACATACGAACAACTTGAATTAAACAAGGCTCAAATCGAAGACGAAATCAAGTACTTAAAGGAAAACATGCTTGTTAAGGTTATCATGCATGATTCAGAAACTTTAGGACTTGAATTGCCAAATACTGTTGATTTAGTTGTTGCTGAAACTGAACCAAACATTAAGGGTGACACATCATCAGGTGGTTCAAAGCCAGCTACAATGGAAACTGGATTAGTTGTTCAAGTTCCATTCTTTATCAACGAAGGCGATACGCTTACAATTAATACATCAGACGGTACTTACATTTCACGTGCATAATTTTGAAGGAGGCTATTAATAATGGCTGAAGATAATAACATCATTTTAGCAAGTCAAGAACCTAGTTTAGGCGAAATTAAGATTGCGCCCGAAGTTGTTGAGGTCATTATTGGAATCGCAGCAAGTCAAGTTGACGGCGTATACTCAATGCGGGGTTCATTAGCCAATAGTGTCTCAAAACTTTTTGGCAAGGAAAATCGGAGTAAAGGCGTTAAACTTGATCAAAAAGATTCAGCATTAAAAGTCGACGTTTATGCATTACTTAACTATGGGGTTTCAGTGCCGAAAGTTGCATATGAAATCCAAGAAAAGGTAAAACAACAAGTTTTGTTTATGACGGGATTGAAACTGGATGTTGTTGATGTTCATATTCAAGGAATCGTTCCTGAAAAGCAAGAACCAACAATTGATCCAAATAATCCTTTTGCAGAAGAAAACGGTGAAGAATAGTGAGTATTACAAGACACCAAATTCGAGAGGTTGCTTTTCAAGCTTTATTCGCGGTGAATAGTAATCCTGACACTGATGTGATGACCGTTGTTGATAATTTACTTGAAGAGAAGCATGTTTCAAAATGCCCAGATTATTTGCGTGAATTGGTTCAGGGAGTTTTAAGCCATCAAGCTGAACTTGATGACGAGATTGCTTCGAAACTTAGTTCAAAGTGGACGTTAAGCCGGTTACCAAAGACGGATTTAATCATTTTACGCTTAGGATTATACGAAATCCAAAATTGTGACGAAATTCCGAATAAGGTTGCGTTGAACGAAGCCCTTCAGCTTGCGAAGGAATTTAGTGATGAAAAGCAACGCGGCTTTATTAACGGCGTTCTTTCGAATTTTATTTAGAGAAAAAAGGTTGGAATTTAAATTCCAACCTTTTTTCTTGTTCAAATAATTATTTTGAAAGAGATATGCTAAAATCATAGTATGAATAATTACTTAAGGGAGATCGATTTTGGTGACAACGAAACTGGATGGGAAAAAGCTTTCAAATGAAATTAAAGAAGAACTAAAGGAACGGGTTCAACGCCTTCAGGATAAAGGAATTACCCCGTGTTTAGCGGTTGTTCTTGTTGGTGATGATCCTGCAAGCCAGGTATATATTCGCAACAAAAAACGGGCAGCACAAAAGGTTGGCGTTAAAACCCTCGATAATGTTTTACCGGCTTCAACAAGCGAAAACGAGATCATTGATTTAATTTATTCATTAAACAATGATCCGCAAGTTCATGGAATTCTTGTTCAGTTGCCGTTGCCGCAAGGAATCAATGAGGATCGGGTGATTCAGGCAATTTTGCCGTCAAAAGACGTTGATGGCTTTCACCCGCAAAATATTGGAAAATTGTTTATGAACAAGGGTGAGCTTGCACCATGTACCCCGAATGGAATCATGCATTTATTAGCAAAGTATAATATCCAACTTGATGGGAAACGGGTCGTGATCGTTGGCCGTAGTAAAATTGTTGGCATGCCGATGATTGCAATGATGTTGAATGCGAATGCAACGGTCACGGTGACTCACAGTCATACTCATAATTTAAAGGAAATTACGCGGGAAGCTGACGTGGTGATCGTGGCTGTCGGCAAAGCAGAATTTTTAACGGGGGATTACTTTAAACCGAACGCAGTTGTCATTGATGTCGGAATGAACCGGAATGAAGCTGGCAAATTAGTTGGCGACGTTGAAGCCGCTTCGACAGCGGATAAAGTGGCATTCATGACGCCGGTTCCTGGCGGTGTCGGCCCGATGACAATTGCAATGCTTTTAAAACAAACGATTGAAATTGCAGAGAGAAGTATTTAAATGCAGCGTGAAAATTATTTAACCGTAACGGCCTTAACGAAATACATCGCGCGTAAATTTACGTATGATCCGTATCTTGAACGGGTGTATTTGGTCGGGGAAATCTCAAACTTTCGGCTACGGGAAAGGCATCAATACTTTAGCATTAAGGATGAAAATGCCAAAATTGAAGCGGTGATGTTTCAATCTAATTTTAGCCGAATCAAATTTAAACCCGAAGATGGAATGAAAGTTCTGGTAACCGGCAGAATTGAGGTCTATGAACAAACTGGGAAATACCAGATCAACATTGAAACAATGCAACCGGATGGAGTTGGTGCGCTGTATCAGGCGTACGAACAGTTAAAGGCCAAACTTGCCCAAGAAGGGGTCTTTAGTCGGCCAAAGCGTCCGCTTGTTAAGTTTCCAAAGCGAATTGCGGTAATTACAAGCCCGTCCGGAGCGGTTATTCGGGATATTATCACAACAACGCGCCGGCGTTATCCAATCGTTCAGCTTGTTTTGTTCCCGGCTGAAGTTCAAGGAGAATATGCAAAGGATTCGTTAGTCGGACGTTTGAAGGAAGTTAATGCGCGCGGTGACTTTGACACGATCATTATTGGTCGTGGGGGCGGTTCGATCGAAGATTTATGGCCGTTTAATGAAGAAGAGGTTGCCCGTGCAATTGCAGCCAGTAAGATTCCCGTAATTTCATCGGTCGGTCATGAAACGGATACGACTTTGTCAGACTTGGCAGCTGATGTGCGGGCAGCAACCCCAACAGCGGCGGCGGAGTTGGCAACGCCCGTTTTAGCCGATGAAATATTGAAACTGAAGGACTATCAAGTCCGGCTTGCACAGGCAATGAAACGGATAATCCAGCTTAAGCAGCAACGGCTTTCAAAGTTGCAAAAGTCGTATATTTTTCGCCAGCCGGAACGGTTATATGATGGGTTTATGCAAAAAATTGACCTGCTTGAAACCCGTCTTTTAGGAAATGTTCAGCAAAAATTACAAACCGAACATCAGCGACTTTTAGTTTTAAATGGAAGATTGCAAAAGTGCAGTCCACAGCAGTTGATTCAGGAGCGGCGGCATCGGGTGGCTAATTTAGAAGAACATTTGATTGAACGGACGAAAAATTTAGTAACGGCGAAAGAACAACAGTATCTTCGCGCGAATCACGCCTTGGCGCTGTTGAATCCCCTCAACGTTATGGGACGGGGATTTTCGTACGTAACGGATTCGGATGACCAGGTGATCAAGTCGGTTGATTCTTTGACCGTCCACGATCAACTGAGTCTTCATTTGAAAGACGGAACAGCGCAAGTTGAAGTTCAGAAAGTTAGAAAGGATCAATCATGACGACAGCAAAACCAACATTTGAAGAACAGTTAAATCAACTCGAACAAATCGTAAATCACCTGGAACAGGGCGACGTTCCATTGGAAGAGGCGCTTGATCAATTCCAAGCGGGAATGAAGTTAAGCAAACATCTCCAGGATACGTTGGAAAATGCGGAAAAGACATTGACCCATGTTGTTGATGATCAAGGAAACGAAAAGTTATTTGAAAAAGGAAATTCAGATGAAGAATAATCAAGTTGAAGAGTTTAAGCAGGCAACGATTGCGAAAATTGATCAGTGCCTTGATGAATATCTTGCTGGGTTAGAAAGTTACCCGGTTTTAAAGGAAGCAATGCGCTACTCGGTCGATGCAGGCGGCAAACGGTTGCGGCCATTTTTGATTTTGGCAATTTGCCAAACATTTAAGGGAACGTATTCTGATTTGGACCTGCAAGCCGCATCAAGTTTGGAATTAATTCATACGTATTCACTGATTCATGACGATTTGCCGGAAATGGATAACGATGATTTGCGGCGGGGAAAACCAACCAATCATAAAGTTTATGGGCAAGCAATGGCGGTATTAGCTGGCGACGGGTTGCTGACGACTGCTTTTGAGTGGTTAAGCCGATTAGAGCTTGATCCCGCAATTCAGGTTAAACTAATTCATGCATTAAGCAAGGCCGCGGGACCCGAAGGAATGGTCAATGGGCAAGTTGGCGACATTCAAGGTGAACAGCATCAATTAACGTTGGCCCAGCTTCAACGTGTTCATCGCGGGAAAACCGGCGCTTTGATTCAATATGCCTGTTATGCAGGCGGATTGCTAAGCAATGTTTCCGCTGAATACCAAGATGCATTAAAGCAATTTGGAATTCAATTTGGATTGGCATTTCAAATTTATGATGATATCCTCGATGTTGTGGGAACAGAGGCTGAACTAGGAAAGAAAGTTCATAAAGATCAAGCTGAAAATAAGAATACCTATCCGGGATTGTTAGGGCTTGAAGGCGCTCAGAAAGAATTACGCCATTCAGTTCAATTAATGCGCGAAAGTCTTGCGGTGCTTCACCAGGATGGAATTGATATTTCATTATTAGCTGATTTTTTAAATTATTTTAAGATAAAGGATAAAGCATGAAAAAAGAACGAATTGATGTATTACTTGTAAAACAAGGACTTTTTGACAGTCGCGAACAGGCGAAGCGCGCCGTTATGGCGGGTGAAATTTTAGGTGAAAATGAAGAACGGCTTGATAAACCGGGAATGAAAATTGATCCGGAGACCAAACTGCATTTTAAAGGGACCAAAATGCCGTATGTCAGCCGGGGCGGACTGAAACTTGAAAAAGCACTTAAAGTTTTTAAATTATCTGTGCGCAACAAGATTGTCCTTGATATTGGGTCTTCAACCGGCGGCTTTACGGATGTTGCGCTTCAAAAAGGAGCAAAACAAGTTTATGCACTTGATGTCGGAACGAACCAACTCGTATGGAAATTAAGACAGGATCCGCGGGTCGTTGTTATGGAAAATACCAATTTCCGGTACAGCAAACCAGAAGACTTTACGGAGGGACAGCCGGAATTTGCAACCACGGACGTTTCATTTATTTCATTAAAGTTGATTTTGCCGCCATTACATCCAATTTTGAAGGAAAGTGGTGATTTGGTCGCATTGATCAAGCCGCAATTCGAGGCTGGACGTGAAAAAGTCGGCAAGCATGGAATCATTCATGATCCAAAAGTGCATGAAGAAGTGATTAACATGATCATTAACTTTGCAGTTGAAAATCAATATGATGTTTGTGATTTGGATTTTTCACCAATTACGGGTGGTCACGGGAATATTGAGTTCTTGATCCACTTAAAGGCCGTTGACCGGGAAGGCCAAATTGCACCTGAAATTGATCCGCATCGAATCGTTCAACAGGCGCATTCAACGTTACAGAACCAATAATCAAAGGAAGGGGATTAATATGCTTCAAGAATTAAGAATTAAAGACTTTGCGATCATTGAAGAAGCAGATATTGATTTCCAAGCTGGGATGACGGTTTTAACCGGGGAAACAGGTGCTGGGAAATCGATTATTATCGATGCCTTAGGCCTTTTGGCTGGTGGCCGCGGCTCAGTTGACTTTATTCGCAAGGGGGCTGCGAAGGCTGTTCTTCAAGGACAATTTGTCTTGCCAGCTTCAGCTCCCGTTTTCCAAATTCTTGACGATTTAGGAATCGATCATGAAGATCAAACGTTGATCCTTCAACGAGATTTGTACCAAGCAGGAAGAAACGTTTGCCGAATTAATGGAGTATTGGTTAACTTAACTTCATTACGGAAAGTTGGCGAGATGTTGATCGATATTCATGGTCAAAATGAACACCAATCATTAATGCGGCCAGAAACGCACCTTAGTTTATTGGATGAATATGATCATCATTTACGCGATGAATTGCGGCGTTATCAGGATGCATATCAGCAATATCGTAAGTTAAAAACAGCATTGGATAAAAGAGAGGCCAATGAAAAAGAGTGGGCCCAACGGTTAGATATTTTGCAATTTCAACTTAATGAAATCGAAAGTGCCCAACTCGTTCCGCATGAGGAAGAAAAGTTGATTGAGGAAAAGGATCAGCTGGATAACTACCAAACGATCCATGATGCACTTGAAAACAGTTATCAGGCACTAATGGGCGAAAACGTGGATGTGATCGGTCAACTGGGAACGACGATGGATGAACTTGAAAAGATTTCAGATCTTTCAAGCGACTTGAATGGAATTTATGAAAAAGTTTCCGATGCGTTTTATAACTTGCAAGATGTTTCGCATGAGATCAATAACCAACTGGATTCAATGGAATGGGATGAAAACCGGCTTGACCAAATCGAGCAGCGCTTGGACTTGATTCATCAATTGAAACGGAAATACGGCGATTCAGTTCAACAGGTAATTGACTATGGTCAAAAGATCAAACAGGAATTGGCTGAAATGCAAGACAGCGCGGAAAGTTCAGAAGAACAAGAAAAAGCGGTCAAGACAGCGTATGATTCAGCTTATAAGTTAGCCCAGACGCTTTCAAGTCATCGTCATCAAGCAGCGCATGAATTGGAAAAGGCCATTCATCAACAATTAAGTGCATTGTATATGGATAAAGCCGTCTTTAAAGTTAAGTTCAGCGGCAATCAAGAATTAACTTCAACCGGATTAGATAATGTTGAATTTTACATTCAAACAAATCCAGGGGAATCGATGGGCCCGCTTGCCAAAATTGCATCTGGAGGGGAACTTTCACGAATCATGCTGGCGTTAAAGACGATCTTTTCACAACAGCAAGGCGTTACAAGTATCATCTTTGATGAAGTTGATACGGGGGTCAGCGGCCGGGTTGCGCAAGCAATTGCTGAAAAAATCTCGCAAATCTCACAAAATTCGCAAGTATTGTGTATTTCACACTTACCGCAAGTGGCAGCGATTGCGGATCATCACTATTTTATTTCGAAGAAGGTCATCGATGGCCGGACCGGAACAAGTGTTCAAAAATTAACTGCTCAGACTCGAATTCGCGAAATCGCGCGTATGTTATCCGGTTCAGAAATCACCGAACTAACGTTAAAACATGCCGATGAATTGATTCAAATGGCGGATCAGATTAAAAATAAAAAGGGCTGACAAAACGTTAAAAACGAGCGTGGTGGAAGCAGAAAAGCGAACGAATCGTGCAGCAAAGATTCGGAGGTTTTCAAACTTCACTAGCTTCGCGTCGTAGCTCGTTTGTTTTGGAACCCGATTATGCGGATATAACAAAAAGGTTGTGACGTGTGTCACAACCTTTTTTATTTAATATAATCACGATATAAACCAATTACTTTTCCTAAAATCGTTACGTGATCAAGAATAATTGGATCCATGGTATCATTTTCCGGTTGTAAGCGATAATTGTGCGCTTCACGGAAGAAACGTTTACACGTTGCTTCGTTTTGATCAGTCATTGCGATCACGATCTCGCCGTTATCAGCCGTTGACTGTTTGCGAACAATCACCTTATCGCCGTTGAAAATCCCAGCGTTGATCATACTTTCACCGCGAATCGTTAGCATAAATAAATCATCGGCGGTGTCAAAGTTCGGCGGAAGCGGGAAATAATCCGTTGTTTCTTCAACTGCTAAAATTGGTTGGCCAGCAGTAACCGTTCCAATCATTGGAATGGCATCTGGTTTGGAACTTGAAACTCCTAATGCTTCCATTCCAGCAGGAGTAACTTCAATTGCCCGTGGTTTGGTTGCATCTTTAACGATAAATCCGCGTTTCGCTAACCGCGCAAGGTGGCCGTGAACCGTTGATGTTGATGAAAGGTCAACGGCTTCACCGATTTCGCGGACGGTTGGCGGATAACCTTTTTCTTGGACCGTTTCATAAATAAAACGGAGAACTCTCATTTGGCGTTCTTCAGTCGGCTTACTCATAATAAACTCCTTTATCGATCTTCTTATTGACTTAAATGTTAGCACATCTTTTTGCCAAAAACAAACAAAGGTTCGCCATCATTGAAATTTAAGATTTTCTTTTGTAGAATTAAATTAAACACTTTAAAGAAAGGGGCACTGAGCGATGACGGAAGATAAACCAACGAACGAACAAAATGAACAACGCGGCGGTGCAATTCCTCAAGATTTGATCGATCGAATCAATGAACTTGCTCACAAGAAAAAAGACAAGGGTTTGACTGAGGAAGAACAAGCTGAACAAAAGCGGTTGCGTGAAACTTATCTTTCACTTTTCCGGGAAAACTTCAGAAGTCACATCGAAATGCTTCAAGTTTACGATAAAGATGGAAAAGAAGTTACTCCCGAAAAGGTAAAACGGATTCAACGCGAACGCGGCTTGCGGGATGATTAATTATAATTTGGAATGAAGGCTTTATTTTTTAGCTTTTTTCGCTTAAAATGATAACTATGTTAGTCGTAAGGAGGAAAGGATCTTGTCAACAGGAATTGTAGTTTTACTTGTAATCATTGGCGTGATTGCTGGATTTGCAATTGGTTTTTTTGCTGCAAAGAAGTATCTTGAAAACTACTTGAAGAAGAATCCACCATTCAACGAACAAATGCTTAAAACCATGATGCTTCAAATGGGTCAAAAGCCATCACAACGGAAGATTAACCAAATGATGACTTCAATGAAGGCCAGCTATGCTAAAGAAAATAGCAAGAAGAAAAAATAATTAGATTGAATTACGAAAAGAGGTTGTGACTTGTGTCACAACCTCTTTGCTATATCCGCATAATCGGGTTCCA
>NZ_AYZA01000022.1:203408-239125 GCF_001436315.1 Ligilactobacillus aviarius subsp. aviarius DSM 20655
AAATCTATGCTCCGCGATTCGTTCGTTTTTCTGCTTCCACCACGCTCGTTTTTAACGTTTTGTCACACCTTCTTTTTTCGCCGCCGGATCAACGTATACAAAATTCGGATCAATTTGGTCATCCAGTTTATCAAAAGCTTGTTCCATTTGCGAAATGATTTTGTGTTGGTTTTCATCGTTCAATTTCATTTTCCGGTCAACGACGATCGGGTCGCCAATTGCAACGGTAATTTTTTTCCGGGAAAGTAATGTCTTAAAGGTTAATGGACCTTGATAAACCGCTGGAACGATCGGGACGTTGGCCATTTTAGCAATCAAGGTCACGCCGCCTTTCATTGCTTGTGAATGGCGGGTTCCAGATGGAAACATGATCAGTGACATGTCTTTATTCCGGAGCCACTTAACGGGCGTTTTGATTGCTGATGGTCCCGGATTTTCACGGTCAACCGGAAATGCGTTGGCGTGTGTTAAAATAAATTTTAAAATTGGATTTTTAAAGAGTTCTTTTTTTGCCATAAATGCAAACTGCTTGGGGACAGCAGCAAGGGCAAATAAAAGTGGATCAAACCATGTTCGATGCGGCCCGACAAGGATATAATTGCCTTCAGGAAGCTTCTCTTTATTTAAAACGGTCAGTTTACCGTTGAAGATTCGAACAAGAAATGCAACGACCCGGCGCATAAAATTGTAAAACATGGTGTCACTCCTTTCGCTTTTAATCCATTTTAGTATGCAAAAAATTACAGCAACTTTCAAGTAAATATATTAAATTAGTGAGGAAGGATTATGGAAAAGGTCAAGTTATATGAAAATGAACGGGTAGATTCGCTGTTGGCGGAGGACTTGCAAATTATTCAAAGCGCTGATGTTTTTTCGTTTTCGCTTGATGCGGTTTTACTTGCGGACTTTGTGAAACCGGTCAACCGGCCGGACCGGAAAGCGGCTGACCTGTGTGCGGGAAATGGGGCAGTCGGATTATTTATCAGTAAAAAATTTGCGGGTCAAATCGATCAGGTAGAGATTCAACCGCGATTGGCGGACATGAACCAGCGCAGTTTGGAATTAAATGGCCTGACCGATCGCATCAAGGTCTATAACCGGGACCTCAAGGATGCATTTTCATTTCTTGAGAAGGATTCGTATGACATTGTTACATGTAATCCGCCGTATTTTAAAACCTTGCCGCAAAGCAAAAAGAATCCGAACCAGTATTTGGCACTTGCACGGCATGAAATTGCGGTTACGTTAGAGGATACGGTTGAAATTACCAGTGGACTATTAAAAACGGGCGGGAAAGCATATTACGTTCATCGTCCGGACCGGTTGATCGAAATTTTAGATACGATGCAGGCTCATCGCTTGGCACCGAAACGGATCAAATTGATCTATCCGAAGCAGGGACGAGATGCGAACATGGTCTTGATTGAAGCAATCAAGGATGGCAAATCAGATGGATTGAAGTTTTTGCCACCAGTGATCACCTACACAGATCAAAATGAATACACGCCAACGATTAAGGAAATTTTATATGGAAAGTAAATATTACATGTATGTCCTGTTGTGCGCAGACGGAACGTTTTACGGCGGATTTACCAATGATGTTGCGAAACGGGTCGCCACGCATAATGCAGGAAAAGGCGCCAAATATACTAAAACCCGGCGACCGGTTAAATTGCTTTATCATGAAGAATTTGAAACGAAGTCGGCCGCATTAAAAGCTGAATATGCATTCAAACATCAATCCCGCAAAAAAAAGGAGCAGTTCTTGCTTAATCATGGTGTTTTAGAGTCATCATGGATATAATATAAGCATGAACAGAAAGAAGGTTTTTTGAAAATGAAGTTAATTGCATTTGGCGTTCGGAAAGACGAAGAACCATACTTTAAAAATTGGGAACAAGAAAACGATGCGGAAATCAAACTCGTTCCGGAGCTGCTTTCAGAAAAGAATATTGATTTAATTAAAGGGTACGATGGAATCATCGGCTTGCAAACGACGCCGTATAAGCGTGAATATTTTGAAAAAATGAAGGATGCAGGGATCAAGATCCTATCGATTCGGAATATTGGGATTGATAATATTGATCTAGATGCAGCCAAGGATAATTTGATTCCGATTACAAATGTCCCAGCATATTCGCCGAGTGCAATTGCAGAATTTACAATTACCCAAATCATGCAACTTGTGCGGCATATTAAGATTTTTGATGAAAAAATGAGCCATCAAGATTATCGGTGGGAACCGAATATCAGTCGGCAGATCAATCAAATGACGGTTGGTGTTGCTGGGACTGGGCGAATTGGTCGGGCAGTGATCAATTTGCTTGATGGTTTGGGAGCCAAAGTCATTGCATTTGATCCGTATCACAATCCTGAATTGGAAAAACGCGGAATGTACGTTGATTCAATGGAAGAAATGTACCGCAAGGCAGATGTGATCACGCTCCACATGCCGGCAACGAAGGATAACTACCATTTGTTGGATAATACAGCATTTAGCCAAATGAAAGATGGCGTCATGATTATTAACACTGCTCGCGGAACGCTGATTGATTCAGAAGCCTTGATTAAGGCGTTAGACAGTGGCAAAGTCGGTGGAGCAGCATTGGATACCTATGAACATGAATTACCGATTTTTGATCATGACTTAACGGGGCAAAAGATCGATGATCCGATTTTTAACAACTTAAATGAACGGAATAACGTTTTGATCACGCCGCACATTGCTTTTTACACCACTGAAGCGGTTAAGAACATGGTCGAAGTTGCATTGAACTGTGCAGCAACATACTTGAATGAAGGAAAAATGACGAATCCGGTTGTTGAAATTCATTAATTAATTATTGCAATTTCAAAGGGATTTAAGTATAATTAAAAAAGTGTTTCGTACACTAATTCACACCTTATGCGATGGAACAGGAAGTGCTTGAAAATTCAAGTTCCGGTTCAATTGAACATAGGGGAGGATAAAAAACTATTTTGGAGGTATTGTAATGTCAGTAATTACAATGAAACAATTACTTGAAGCTGGTGTACATTTCGGACACCAAACACGTCGTTGGAACCCTAAGATGAAGAAGTACATCTTCACAGAACGGAATGGAATTTACATCATCGACTTACAAAAGACTGTTAAGTTGATTGACCAAGCATACGACTTCATGAAGAACGTTGCTGCTGACGATGGCGTTGTATTGTTTGTTGGTACAAAGAAACAAGCTCAAGACGCAATCGAAGAAGAAGCAAAGCGTGCGGGTCAATACTACGTAAATCACCGTTGGTTAGGTGGTACTTTAACTAACTGGAACACAATCCAAACACGGATCAAGCGCTTAAAGGACATCAAGAAGATGGAAGAAGACGGCACATTCGAACGTCTTCCAAAGAAAGAAGTTGCTTTGTTAGTTAAGGAACGCGATCGTCTTCAAAAATTCCTTGGCGGAATCGAAGACATGCCACGGATTCCAGACGCAATCTTCATCGTTGATCCTCGTAAGGAACGGATTGCTGTTAAGGAAGCTCAAAAGTTGAACATTCCGATCGTTGCAATGGTTGATACAAACGCTGATCCAGATGAAATCGACGTTAAGATTCCATCAAACGATGATGCTATTCGTGCCGTTCGCTTGATCACTTCAAAGATGGCTGACGCAATCATCGAAGGTCGTCAAGGCGAAGACGAAGAAGACGTTACAGAAGATACATTCAAGAAAGACGACAAGCAAGTCGACTCAATCGAAGACATTGTTGAAGCCGTTGAAGGCGACAATGACTCAGATGCTGAATAGTTTATAATAATTGGCTGTCTCAGATAGTGGGCGTCGAGCCTTTTATTTGGTGACAGCTTTTTTAATAAAAAAATTTAAAAACTTTGAGGAGGATGGCTCATGGCAAAAATTGCTGCAAAACAAGTTAAAGAATTACGTGATAAAACAGGTGTCGGCATGATGGCTGCTAAGAAGGCTTTAGTTGCAACTGATGGCGACATGGACAAGGCAATCGATTACTTACGTGAAAAGGGAATTGCAAAGGCTGCTAAGAAGAGCGACCGCGTTGCTGCTGAAGGTTTAGCTAATGTTGTAATTAGCGGAAACACAGCCGTAATCGTTGAAGTTAACGCTGAAACAGACTTTGTTGCTCAAAACGATCGTTTCCAAGCATTAGTAAAGCGGACAGGTGAACTTCTTGCTGAAAACAAGCCTGCTGATGTCAAGGCTGCTTTGGAAATCAAGACAGACCGTGGTACATTGAACGACGAATACATCGATGCAACTCAAGTTATCGGTGAAAAGATCACTTTACGTCGTTTCCAAATCGTTGAAAAAGCTGACGGCGATAACTTCGGTTCATACTTACACGACGGTGGCCGGATCGCTGTATTAGTTGTCTTAGAAGGTGCCGATGAAGCAACTGCGAAGGACGTTGCAATGCACGTTGCAGCTATCAACCCGAAGTATGTTAACCGTGACCAAGTTCCTGCAGACGAAGTTGCTCACGAAAAAGAAGTCTTAACTGAAGAAGCTAAGAACGAAGGCAAGCCTGAAAAGATCATCGAAAAGATGGTTGAAGGCCGGTTGAACAAGTTCTTCTCAGAAATTTCATTGGAAGACCAAGACTTTGTTAAGGATTCAGACCAAACAGTTGGCAAGTACGTTGCTTCAAAGGGCGGCAAGATCAAGGCATTCTACCGTTATGAAGTCGGCGAAGGAATCGAAAAACAAGAAGATAACTTTGTAGACGAAGTTATGAGTCAAATTAAATAATTGATTTAATTTGTAAGCTCTATCCTTGTTATATCAAGGGTAGAGCTTTTTTATTTTGCTTAAAAATGATGTAAGTGTGCCATAGGTGTGCCAAGATGTTAAAGTTCGTCAAGTTTATTCACCAATTTTCTTTTAGCTTTCTTTGTTACGTGAAGATAAATCTGTTCAGTGACTTTCCCTGTTGAATGTCCTACACGTTGTTGGATTACATAGAGCGGAACACCTAATTCTGCTAATTTTGAAATATGGGTATGACGAAATATATGCGTAGTTAACGGCTTATTGATTTCCAATTCTTTTTTAGCTTTTCGTAAAAACGAATTAATTGAATTCGGCAATATAGGTGTGCCTGACTGACTTTCGAAAATAAACTCTGAATTATTTTGATATTCTTTCAGAAAATTAAGAATTTTAACTGCACGATTAGATAACTCGATATCCCGCATTCCAGCTCTTGTTTTAGTAGATTTACTTTTGATTGGTCTACTATGAAGATACTCTAAAGTACCTGTAATATGTGCTATATACACATCATCGATTAATTCAATATTGTCCCATTTCAAAGCAACTGCTTCACCAATTCTCATCCCAGTTTGATAAAGCCACTCTAATAATGCACCGTATGATTTGTTTTTTGCCCACGCGTATTTCAAAACCATAGTTAATTCGTTCTGTTCAAGAAATTTATCAGTGATCTTAATTGGGCCTGATTTCTTCCATTGAATATCAATATTATTAATAACATCTTTATTCAAATAGCTATGTTTTACGCACCATTTTAAAAACACGCATGTTTTAGCAAACATCTGCTTTAGTGTGGAAAGCGCATATTGATTACTAAACTGGATATCTTCAAAAGTCTTCGAAATAAATTCAGCGGTTAAATTGTTAATAATAATGTTGAAATCAAAATGCTTTCTAAAAAATGGAATAAAAGTATGAACAGTAGATGAATATGTATTTGGTTTCACTAATTGCTGATATTCTGGTAACCATTCTTGAATACATTTTTCAATGGTTTGGCCTGTAATAATATTTGAACCATTAAGTTTGGATAGTCTTTTTTCGATTTTCTCTGAAAGAATAATTTTGGCTTGCTTTTGTGATGCACGTGACTTTGATTTCATAGTTACAGAAACAATTTTTTTCTTTTCTGTCAATGGATCAATGTAACTTTCACGAAACATATACTTGTCGTTTTTATTTTCCATCCACATTTCTTGTCATCTCCTTTATGATATAATGAAAAAAGGGTGTAAAAGCCCTTATAAATGCTTTGGTACGAACCATCACTCTAAACTTTGGCGAGGGAAGAGTGGTGGTTTTATTTAATTTAGTTTGTTTTAAAATGCTTTAGAATAAAATATGATATAAAAAATGCAATTAAAGCTATAACAAAGCTAAAAAGAAGTTTTGCAAATATAATGTTTTTAAAAAAAGATATAATGTCTTTAAAAAAAGATATAATGTTTTTAAAGAAAAAGATGATGAAAAAAACAATAATTCCTACAAGAAAAGAAATTGAAAAAGGATGATCATAAATAACACTTTTACGAGTTTTATTGCTTTTACGATTTTTAGTACCTTTATCGATTTTGGGGTATTTTTTTCCGCAATAAGGGCAATAATTATCATCTTCTTTAGCGTTTTTGTTTTCTTTATAAAACATAATGCAAGCGGGGTTTTGACAATATTTAGTGATTAACCTTCCGGTTTTTGAATCATAATTTTTTTTAGGCATAAGCATTCATCCAATCGTTTTTTAATAATGCATGTATACATTTTCTAATCACAGTATTTTCTTCTAAAGAAAATGCTTCTTGCTTTGCACCATTTGACATGATATTAACTTTTATATCTTTATTTAGGTTTATAGTAATAATTGAATCTTTTGAATCCGAACTAAAATCAAAAGTATCTTGAATATCGGGATTTTCCCGTTGAAGGATAGTCTTTAATTCATTGGAAATTTTTGAATCGGAAACCAATTTATAAAAATTCAAAAATTCATTTCCATCTTCGCCTTCCTCTTCCTCTTCCTCTCTTTTGTTCGCTTTATCTGAATGATTTTGTTGAATAATTTTTATAGCATAGCTTACTAAAAAGTCTAAATTATCATTTTTCTTATGATAAGGATTTATAAAAGAATTTAACTCTAAAAGGTCATTCATATTATATTGAGGTTTCTTTTCTAAGTTTAACAGTCTGCTTCTCCATTGACTTTCAGTGTGAATATCTCTGATTCGATCTTGTTTTTTTGTATAATAGTATCCAACAATAGTTGTTATTAAAGTAGAGGCAGTAACTGTAGTTTGAGTTAATTGTTCTGGCTTTTCTACTTCAAAAAAATATTTATAAATAAAATATACCCCGAATATAATTGAGATTACCAAAATTAGTATGGCAAATATTCCAAAAACAGTATATATAAATTTCAAAATAAAAGGGGCTTCCTTATCAAAGAAAATATCCTTAAAACCAATTATATATAAAATTAATATTGCAATTATAAATAAAGGTAATATAGCTATAAATACGGTGGCTTTCATTTCATTATTAACTCCTTTATTTATACTCAATCAACGTATGGAATTGTGTTGCAGCATTACTCATTCCCTGATTACCAACAGAGTTGAGTTTAATATCCACAATTTCATAGCCATCATTTTGCATATTTGTCACGATATTATCAATTTGCGTAGAATATTTATCTTCAAAGCTAAAAGATTGATTGCCAAACTTACTAAAGCTGGTTACAAGGCAAACGTGAATGTTACCATCTTTTTCGTGTAAGTTTGGTTTGATTGAATTTTCATAAATTCCTTCTGATGTAATTTTTTGTGATTTGTTAAAAAGTCCCATAAATATCTTCCTTTCTAGAATGTATGTTCGAAATCTTGTCTAAATAATAGCCCTTAAAAAGGACCATTATTATTAGTTGTTTTATTGCAATGCAAATCTAATCTTCAAATTATCATTAAAGAAACTTGGTTCATAGACAAGTTTTAAATTAGATTTATCGGCGTTGTTAGGGATTTCAAAAATAACGTCTTTTGTAATTGACGCACCTTTATCCATTTCACCAGACTGCATGTCGTTGTTATCAGATGAAACGCATGTCGAATCTTTAATATCGCCATTGTTGTCGATCTTGAAATCTAACGTATTGTAATCTTTACTTTCATTACTATTATTTTTTAGTGTAACATTTACAATTGCGAATTGATTTCCGTCTTGCGGAGTTTCCGGGCCAATTGAATTGGCATATTTAACATTATTTACGTTAAGATCAACTTTATCATGAGTTGCCGTTTGACCTAATTTAAACACTTTATTTTTGTTAGTTGCTGCTTTGTTGGTTGTAGTTTGTTCAGTATTTGAATCATTTTTTGATTTTGAAGAACTACCAGCACTGCCAAAAATTCCAATTGCAATGATAACTACAATAAGCCAAAACCACCATTTTTTATAGAAGGGCTTTTTCTCCTTTACTGTATATTTCTTACTGTTTTCGTCTGTGATCATTTTTTTAGACATACGAAAACCTCCTCTAAATATATAATCCTTAGCTTTTTATGTCTTCAAAGTTATTGGACATTTTTTATAGATATTCCATCATATCTTCACTGACACCAAATTGTTTATAAAGCTCATCAAAGTATTCAGGACTTTTGCCATTTTCTTCTTCATAAAATTTTTCACATAGATTCAATGCGAAAAGATTAGCTTCATGTTCCGTCTTTGCACAGGTAGTGTGGTTTTGAGTGTAGTAACTCTGTAATCCATTATGTAATTCAACGTGTGCAAGTTCGTGTGCACAAACAAAATAACGTTCAGAAGATTCAGATATTGAATCGGATAACAGAATGATTGGTTTATCAAATAAGTAAACTGTATCTCCTTTTGGTTTGTCTATTCCTTTATATTCAATTGGAATCTCTTTTTGATTGCAAATCGTGAAAGGGTTATAGGTCTTATATTTACTCCATAATTCATTTATTAAATTTGAGTATTCCAACAGCATCAATCCTTTTTAAATTTATCTTTGTATTTGTAAAAGACTTGTGTTAAAGCAATTTTTAACCGTTCTTTTTCTTCATCTGTTAGATTTTGACCATCATAAGTCATTCCATAGTTTAAATTATCATCCAAGAATTTTTTCAAATCTTTTTGATCAGATGTGGAGTTGTTATTTTCACGACCTAAGAGATAGTCTACAGATACATGAAAATAATCAGCTACTTTAGCAAGATATTCTCCATTTGGAGTTTGTTTTTTCCATTTGTATAAAGTGCTTTCTCCAAATCCAAGTTCATTAGCAACTTTTTGAAGAGTAACACCTCGGTTTTTTGCAAGTTTTTTTATCCGTTCAAACGTTGTCATATCAATAATTCTCCTAAAATAATACGAGAAAATTATATTTTTGGAAAATAAATTGTTGACTTAATTTTCCGATTGGGATAATATAATACTCGTAAGTTGATTGGTAATAAAAAACGTCAGCAAATAAAGACGAATAAAAACAACAATCTTGGCGGATTAATTAGTTTAATAGGTCTTTATGTGTGGTTATTTATTACACTTTTATATTACCCATATGGGTAAAGAGTGTCAATAAAAATTATCATTTTTTATTACTTTTTTTCTGACGGTAAGCGGGTGGGTTGGTAGTTCTTTGAAAATTAAATAAACAAAAAAGCAGGATAAGCCTGCTTAGAAATTAAAGTTTGGGGTTTTGTTTTAATCTTGCTTTTGTTTGTTTTGAATATTCTTGGCGAGGTGATTTAAATGGCTGATGTTGCATTGCTTTTATCGATTTGTTCACTTGTTTTTGCTGTAATTGTAGCTCTGATTCAACGTTAGATAAATCAAGTGGCAAAAGGTATTCACTAAAATGATTTTTTTTGCCGATATAAGGAAATTTTCTTACTGCATATAGTAATTGTAAATATACTCTTTGAGGAAAAGGTTTATCTGATTCTCTTAGTGGCAAAAAAACAAAAAGAGGAGTATATGTGTTAGCTTTAAACGTTCCATATGTTTTAGCAGGGAACGGTATCTCAGAAACATATCCATCCTTATCCGTGTAATTAAAAATTGGCGATAAAGTTATATGTCCAGCTGATCCTGCTGTATAAGCTTCAATTATTCCTCTTTCGGGATCGTTTGTATGAAAACAGAGTCCGAAATAAGCTATGTCATTAGGCGAAGGGTTTAAAAACGAAAGATGAATAAGAACACCTTGCGGTAACGGTTCGTATTTTATTTTTCCTTGTTGTTCATATCTTACTTTAATCTGTCCCTCACAAATTGGTTCATATCCAGGCGGGGAAAGTAGGTTAACTTGAAGTAACTCTGATCTGCTTTTAGCAAGTGTAATAGCAGAAATAATCGTTGCAATTATTGATATGATAATTGGAATCCAAAATTTCATATATAGAAACCTTCTTTGTAGTTTTTATACTCATTTTACCAGAAAGGAGTGATCACATTGGCAGAACTTACTTTGGAAAGCGGTCGTAAAAAAATTCTTGAATGGATGCAAGCTAATGATGTTTCCTATCAAGACATTGCTACAGCTTTTGGATACAAAAACAAGCAAACAGTCCGGGATTATATCACGGGCGATGTCGATTCAACTAAAGCAAACGAATTAGTTTTGCGAATCATTTCAAAGTTCAGAATCAGATAGAGGTGATTAATATGTCTCGGAACTGGTTATCAAAGAAAGAATTCGTTGATAAGTATGGATATTCTAATTCTACTTTCAATCGTAGAAAAGAAGAATGTTTGGAAACTCAATATCGGGACGCATTTATTCAACCTTCTAAATATGAACTTTGGATAGATGAAGATATTTATCAAGAGTTCTTAATTTATAAATCAAAAAACAGATTTAAAGCAAAAGTGAAAGCTGCTAAAAATGCAGTTGAAAGGTGGTGATTTTAATGAGTAAACATGCAACAAACGTGATGTGTAAAGTCGAAACAGCAATTTTCTTGATTGCGACTGTTTCAGGAATTATATCAACAAAACTGACAACGGGATGCTGGGTAGCATTTTTAATTGTGCTACTAATCCACATGATTCTTGACAAAAACTATTTGCAAGAATGGTGCGATTGGTTATGGCAAAAATAAAAGCCCTGCGAATAAACCGCAGAGCAATACGACACTAAGGAGATTATAACACATGTTTGAAAAAGAAAAACAGGCAATCATTGATTGTCCAGACAATATGATTAAGGTTTCTGATTTCTATCATTTACTAGATACGGCTCAGAGCGAAAACTTAATTACTAAAGAGCAATTCAAGAAATGGAATGAAGTTCTTGATAACATTATTCCAATTTTAATTAAAGGTGCAGAAATTGATCCACAGACCGCTAAGTGTGGTTTTGTTCTAACACGAGATATGTGGCGAAACAATGACTTTATCGTTTATGTCGTTAACAGATTGGCAGGTAAGTATGGAATTGATATGGAGGGATAATCAATGAATTTATTTGAACTCAACGAAAAATATCGCGACCTCGAACAACGTGATGATTTAGATTCTGAAACTTTAAAAGATACATTAGATTCAATCAATGATAGCCGTGAAGTGAAGCTGGATAACATTGCAAATTGGATTGAAAACAACCAAGCGGATATTGATTTCTTGGATAAGAAAATCAAGCAGCTACAAGCCGATAAGAAATCATTAGTCAATCGAACTAAGTCATTGATGGAATACATGACAACAGTGATTGACGATTCTGGATTGAAAGAACTCAAGACTGAAAACCATATTCTTAAACCACGGAACTATCGGGCGTCAGTTTATATCAGTGATGAAAAAGAAATTCCAAGCGAATTTGTGAAATTTAAAGCAGTTGAAACTATTGATAAAAAAGCGATTTATGAATTACTTAAAAATGGAAAAACAGTTCGTGGTGCTGAATTAAAACCTAATCGAAAGACGGTTATCAAGTAATGGGAGGTGGTTAATTAGTGTTTGAATTACGAGATTACCAAAGCCAAACTATTGAGGACATTTACAAATCAATGAAAAAAGGGAATAGAACCATCGTGGTTCAACAACCTCCCTCGAACCGGGAAAACAGTCATTATGAGTGAAATAGCACGACGAGCAACTGCAAAGGGTAATCAAGTATTGTTTGTTGTTCATCGCAAAGAAATCGTTGACCAAGCTATGGCAACATTTCAAGAACAAAATGTTGATATGAATTTAGCACAATTGGGCATGGTTCAAACAATTGCACGCCATATTAATGAGATTCCTGAACCGCAAGTGATTTTTATCGATGAAGGTCATCACAGCTTAGCGAAAACATATCAGCGAATCATCGATGCTTTTCCGAATGCGATTAAGCTACTTTTCACTGCTACACCACAACGAACAGGCAAGAAACAATTAGATTTAATCGCTGATGATATTGTCCTCGGAAAATCAATTAAATGGTTAACCGAACACGGTAACTTAGCACCATTCACATACTACTCAATTGATGACATTGACCGTTCTAAGCTCAAGAAAAATAGTACGGGTGATTTTACCAGTGAGAGTATGGAACGGGCTGTTAAGAAGAAAATATACGGCGATGTAGTCGAGAACTACAAGGAACTTGCCCCGAACAAGCAAGCGGTTGTTTATTGCTACTCCGTTGGAAATGCGATTAAGGTTGCGCAAGAATTCAACGACAATGGAATTTCAGCAGTGGAAGTTGACGGGACAACTGATCCGGCTAAGCGTGATGGAATCATTGAAGACTTTCGCCAAGGAAAAATCAAAATATTAACTAATGTCAACTTGTTTACCGAAGGGTTAGATTTACCAAACGTTGATTGTGTAATTATGGTCCGGCCGACTGCTTCACTCGCATTGTACTTACAGTTCTCAATGCGATGTCTTAATCCACGTGAAGGTAAGGTCGCAATCATCATTGACCATGTTGCCAATTGGAAAGAGTTTGGATTACCTGATCAAGATCGCGATTGGCAAGCAGCGATGAAAACTAAGAGTGGATCTAAAAGAAAAAATACAAATCAAACGACTGACTCACCACTTCAATGTGATCATTGCTACGCTGTTTTCTATCGATCAGAATTGACGGAAAACAAACTCTGTCCATATTGTGGAATGGAGGTTTCAAAGAAACAAATTGAAATGGCAGTAACTAAGGCAGAATTGGTTGAAATCAACGAAAGTAAACTACGGGTAAACCGGTTGAAGAAAATCATGCATAGCAACGTTATGCGAAATGTTGCTGGTAAACGTCCTAGTGAGCTAAGAACAATGGAAGAATTTCAAGCGTATGCAAAACTACACCATTACAAGCCCGGGTGGGCATGGTATGCATATAGAAAATTTACAAAGAAAGGCAGATAGAATATGGGAATTTTACCAAAGGACGAAAAGTTAAGTCCGAAGACAGAACCAAGAAATTTCTTTATTTACGGCAAAACGATGTCGGGGAAAAGTTATTTTTCAAGTTTCTTTCCACACCCGTTAGTTCTAAATACTGACGGGAACAGTGCACAAGGAACCGCACCAAGCATTCAAATCAGAAATATTCGGGATGCAAACGGAAAACTGAAACAATCAGCAATTAAGCAGCTTGATGAAATCATCACTGAATTGCAGCAACCTGGAGTGACGTTCCAAACCATTGTGATTGATGTAATTGATGATATTTGCGTCATGATCGAACAAGCAATCTGCTTAGATAATGGCGTTCAAGCATTAAGTGATGTTCCTTATGGGAAAGGTTATTCATTATTTAATGCAATTCTTCAACAATTCGTTATGGACCTTAAAGCATTGCCAATGAATGTAATTTTTATCAGTCGAGAAATTGAAGTTACTGATGAAAACAGTGGTCGTACAGAATTGAAACCATCATTAAAAACAAAATACTACAACATTGTCAATGGAAACTGTGATTTAGTTATTCATACGCAGAAATTTGGCAGTGATACCTATTATCGCAGCGTTGAAGACCGACGAACGGTTTACGAACCTGAAAATATTTCAGATCCAAAGGTTTTACGTTTATTAAGTTCAGTTAAGGGAATGTTCCCAGAAAAGAAAAAAGAAAGCAAATAAAGAGAGGTAATAAATTATGAGTTTAGCAGATATTTTAAATGACACAAAGAAGAATTTTGATCCAAAGAAAGACAGCATTAACGGTTCATACGACAAGTTGCCAGAAGGAACATACTTGGTAACACTCGACAATACAAATCACTTCGTATCAAAGACAAGTGGTTTTGAACAATTAAGTTTCAAGATGACTGTTGTTGACGGCGAACACGCAAGCCAATCTGAATTCGTGGGGGTTAACTTAGCAACCGAAAAGAAAGATGGTTCGCCAATGCCCGATTTCGTTGTTACGAAAAATATGCGTTTGTTGGTAACGATTGGTGCATTAGTGGGTTTAACAATTACTGATGAAATGGTAATGGGCAATGTAACTGATGTTTACGAAAAATTAGTTGGCGCATTCTTACCATACAAAGGTAAGTTGCTTGAAATGACAATTAAGGAATCAGCAAACAAGAAGGATCCAGATAATCCATTCCGAAATTATGAATTCGCAGAAGCAACAGAAAGCAATAATGATCCATTTAAGAAACAAGCGAATGACAATATCGAAATTTCAGATGACGACATGCCATTCTAATTGATTTTTAGGCAGTATCCATAAACTACCGAACGGGTGGAATGCCCGTTAGAAAGGATAGAGTTATGCGAGATTTAACTGAATATGCCGTGCAATATGCACGCAAAGGTTTATCGGTGATTCCAATGATTCGAAAGCAACCACTGATTAAATTTGCTGATAAACCACCGTTAACAGAAGAAGAGATTCGCAAATTTTGGAAAACTCATCCATACGCTAACATCGCGGTTAAAACTGATAATTTTTTTGTTTTTGACGTTGATATTCATAAAGATGGAGCAAACGGAATTCAAACCTTTAAGGAATTAAATCATCCTGAATGGTTCAAAGATACATTGGTTCAGAAAACAGCCCATGGCGGTTATCAGTATTTCTTTCTGAAACCAGACAATTATCGAATGACGCAGATCATTAATTTCCTGCCAGGGATTGATATTAAGGCACATCAAAATAATTACGTAATGATTGCACCAAGTATCGTTGATGGAGTTCCTTATCAGTGGTTAAACAAGAAATCAATCATTAAGGCACCGCAAGGACTGATTAATTTAATCAAAGAAAAATCCAAACCAGTGTATACCGGTGGAGTTAATGAAAACTACGTGATTGACGGTAAAACCAAGACATCTGAGTTGTTTGAACAAATCATTAAGGGTTTTGGCTTGACCGGTGGAAGGAACAATGCATTGGCAGAATTTTGTGGCGGGCTATTATTTCGCAATGTTGATCCCGAAATCGTATTGGAATTAGCAAAGATTGCGAACGAAAATACCGAAGCGAGTTTACCGCCAAAAGAAGTTGTCACCACGGTGAATAGCATGATTAAAAAAGAGATAAGGAGGCGAGAACAGCTTGAAAACAATCAAACTTGATGGCGAATCAGTTGGGAAATTGCGATTGATGCAGAACAAGAAAGCCAAAAAGAAAATCGATATTCCATTCATTCGGACAGCAGAAGGTAAGATCAAAGTTAACAGTTTACGGAATATTGAATTGATCATTGAAAATGATGAACGTTTGAAAGGTCGATTCCGATTTAATCTCTTTACCTCTGAAATTGATGTCGTTAAAGATTCTAAAGAATTAAACATCAAACAAGGAAGATTAATGGATGCTTACTACTCTGAAATTGCTTCTTACATTGAAAGCAATGCTGATTACAACCACGTTCTGTTTGATGAACGAAAAATCAGAAGCGCATTAACAGTCGTATCAAGACGACATGCATATAATCCAATCATCGATTATATGAATGAAGCTTATAAGGAATGGGACAAAGAAGAACGTCTGAATACGTTGCTTGCCGATTATCTGGGTGTTGAACAAACACCAACCGTTGAATTGATTACAAAATTATTCTTTTGTGGTGCGGTTGCTAAAGCATTCAATCCGAAAACGAAATTCGACTTTGTGCTTGATTTAGTTGGTGGCCAAGGAGCGGGAAAAACAACTTTTTTACAAAACATCGCACCACTTGGTTACTATACTGATCAGTTTACCAATTTTGACAATAAAGATGATTTCGCAGTTATGCGAAGAGCGTTGATTATCAACGATGATGAGTTAACTGCGACGAGTAATGCGAGTTTTGAAATTTTGAAAAAATTCATCACATTACAAGAGTTTGAATATCGGAAACCATACGGGCATGAAGCGGAACGATTTGCAAAGAACTTCGTTATGGCAAGAACGACCAACGAACTGTATTATCTGAAAGACAAAACAGGCGAACGGCGTTTCTTACCAGTCTTAGTAAGTAAATCGCGACAAAAGAAATCACCAATCGATGATTTAAATGAGAAATTCGTCAAACAGCTTTGGGGTGAAGCGGTTCATTTATACAAAGATGAAAAGTTCACATTCAAACTCACGAAGCAGCAGGAGAAAGAATTAGAAAATCATCGAATCAATTTTATGTATACCGACGAAGTTGAAGATCGGATTGATGAAATGTTGGTGAATGATTTTGAAGGCAAAGATTTCATCACGTCAAAAGACATTGCTTTGAGATTAGGCGACAATGTTGATTTAACGAAAGATCGTAAGTTAGCATCTAAGGTTTCTGAAATTATGATTAATCGGTTTCATTTTAGAAAAAGTCGAAAGCGGATAGAAGGAACGATGAAACGAGGATATGAAAGGAGTGTGTGACACATTGTGACGCTATGTGACACTAAAACTGTTCTTAGTGTCACAGCTTGAAACGTTGATATATCAATGACAATGAGCCGTTGTGTGACACTGATACACTATTTCCTAATAAAAAAATAATAAGTAGTAATTATATATATAACTATAAAAAGTTTGATTTTTAGTGTCACAGTGTCTCACGACGGTTAATCCTTAGAGCCACATGGGATAGACAGATTTTTACCTAGTGTCACTTAGTGTCACACCTGTCACAAATTTATGACAGCAGAACACAAAATTCAAAATGATATTCGAGTTGCACTCACGAAAAATAATTGCAGAGTGTTTAGAACAAATGTTGGTAAGGTTCGAATGGCTGATGGGCGTTGGTTTGATACTGGCCTTCCGAAAGGTTTTCCAGACTTAATGGGTTTTCGATTGGATGATACAACGATTTTTTTCATCGAATGTAAAAACGAAAAAGGAAAGCCGCGAAAAGATCAAATCGAATTCCATAAGTTTCTAACACAATGCGATGTGGTGCATGGAATTGCGCGAAGTATAGATGATGCAATCTTAATAGTTAACGAAAGGAAGGTTGGTTATGGTTTCGAGAAATATGATTGACCTCAAACAAATGATTAAACATAAACGTTATCGCAGATTTTTATTTACACGAAAGGAGAATATTCGATGGATAAAACAACGTTAAGACCGAATTATTACAAAGACAAACACGGCAAGGATTTATTCTCACATTTCAAAGACGGGTTATTAAACCACGAGCAATTATCAGGTTTCTATCTCGGAAACATCATGAAGTATCTTACACGTTATCGTCAGAAAAATGGCATTGAAGATTTAGAAAAAGCATCCGTTTATTTAGATCAATTAAAGGAGTTGGAACGAAATGAAAAATGAAATTGCTGATCGTTTAAAAAAATATGCAGAAGAAATTCGGGATAGTTATGATCCGAAGAACAACTTACGTGATGTAATTGCTGATGCGCTTTGGTATCTCATTGAATTAAGTGATGATCCAGTACGGTTGAAGATCGCTAATAAGTATGTTGAATATATCACCAGCGACACAATTGGAGTTAGTGATTATCAAGAAGCTGCTACTCCATTTAGTAAATCGGACGCACACAAAATCATTAATGGTTTGGTGGTGGATATTGATGACTGAACGTTGGCAAACCGTTGAAGAATATCCTGATTATCAAGTTTCAGACTGTGGAAGATGTCGTAATCGAAAAACAAAGAATATTCTCAAGCTTTATTACGATAAAAGCAATCGCACGATTTATATTGGATTGTATCGCAATCATCACCAACATCGTGTTTCATTGCCACGAATAGTTTATCAAGCATTCGGAACGGAAGAATTGAATAAGGATAAAAAGGTCGTTCATCTGGATGGTGATTTTCGCAACAATCAAATCGAAAATCTTGGGTGTCAAACATACACACAACCATCTGAAAAATCATATCACTGGAAGTTGATCCATGAAGATGGTACGGAAGAATGTTTTTACACGTTATTTGATGTTCAAAAATCATTCAAAAATACGCCTGAGTATCGAACTAATGAATTGTATGTGCGTAAATTAGCCCATAAAAACGCCTGTGAGCTCGTTCAATTAAATGAAGGCGTAATTACATTCAGAGACAAAAAAGCTGCGACAGAATATCGTAACAAAGTTCTGGAATTCGTCCATTATTGTGAAGATAAATACGGGTCAATGATGAATGTTAATGAATCTGATCCAAAGGTTATCGAATATCGTAAAGTTATCTAGTCGTGGTGTCGGGAGTGGTTCGATTCCACTCCTAGATATTGTGGTTCTGAGATACAACCACAGAATTTAATTTAAAGGAGATGAATCATCTCCATAAAAAGTCTTTTCACTCGTATCTCGCTCTTTAAAATACACCGGTTTAGTAGTTGTCAAAGGCTACTAAATCTTTGCAGGTTTTAAGGTGTACCTGCTAAAAAATACACCAGTCTAATACAACGTGGTTAGGGAATGCAACCATATCAAAAAAATATATAGAAAAGAGATGAAAAATCTCCTTTAAGTGCTTATTCTTATCGCATTCCACAATCTGTCGGTTTTCATCGGCTGGCAGATTTTTCCGAGAAGTGATTCTCGGGCCTATTCGATTTATTAAACTATCTATATCTCAGGCTTAATAGCTTTCGTCGGCTATTAAGTCTTTGGCAAGAACAATGGATGCTGGAGTTCAAGCCAACCAAAAAAATTACGTTTTTAAACAACCAATGCATCCGAGTTATTGATTGTAAGTTATACGGGGTTCGACTCCTCGCATAACTATTGCGCGCGCAGGAAATAAATTTATTGGAGGAATATTAATGGATAAATTATGGTGGATATTTCAAATCATCCTTATCATCTTAAAACTGATGCACATCATCACCGTTTCATGGTTGATTGTATTTTTACCAGTTGTCATTTCGGTAAGCGAGATGGTTGCAACGTTCATTTTGGTATTAGTAAAGGTGTGGTTGGATGAATAATCGTTGGAGAAGAGTTGCGAACTTAGATGAATTAAGTTATGCGTGTACGGTGTCAGAAACAGACTATTCAATAATGGTCTTTAATTCAGTGATGTGGGGCGTTGTAGCGCTTGATAATCATACGGAACGCCGAACACCGAGTTTCAGGAAAGGAAATAAACGATGAACCTTAAATGCAAATTAACAACAGACGAATTAATTGAACTTGCCGAAACCGGGAAAGTAAGGAATATCGTACTGGATAGCACGGCGAAAATCGTGCTACACGAATGTTTAAATATGCTTAAGTTTGAAAAATACTATTACGAAGGAGAGAAAAAACGGAATGCAAGATAGATTTAAGTTTAGAGCATGGGATAAGATCCAAAAAATGTATATAAATAATGTACAAGTGGGCTTATCAAGTTATGACCATACAAGCGGACATACAGAATATTTAGGATTTGATGATATTTTAAACAGCAAACGTTATGAAGTGGAGCAATGTACCGGATTAAAAGATAAGAACGACAAGCTGATTTATGAAGGCGACATTGTAGATGATGGCGAGCAATACACCAAGATAATTTTTGATAAAAGTTGTTTTTGTTATGACGATGGTAGCGGTTTTTATGATGATTTAGATTTTTATTACACGCATTGTGAAGTCATCGGTAACATTCACAAAAACCCAGAATTATTGGAGGAAGAATAAATGAGTAAAAGAAATGAAAAGCGTAGTGTACTGAAGAAACGTAAACGGAGAATGAATTACAACGGTATTAAGCCGGGGAACCTAGTTCAATGGCAAGGAATGAAATACAAAGTAGTTGCTTTATTAAAACAAGGATGTTTGCTACTTGATAACGGCGCAAAACCGAAAGCAAAGGAGTGTGAACGCATTGAATGAAACAACACTCTATTTCATCACGCTTGATAATGAGGTTAAGCACATTAATCGCGACGTTAAAGATCTTGGATATAAAGACGTCGCTAAGAATGATTATCGGATTATTTTAGATGACGTTGAGTGCTGTGTTGATCGTGAAACGTGGAATTATATTTGGGATTGGTTGTCATGGCATTAGTGATTTCAATCGTGATTGAATTTATTCTATTCGTTGCTATAATCAGTATAAAAAAATAACGCCACAATCGGCGTCACTACAATAATATCGACAATATTATTATAACAAATTAAAGGAAGTGACGCTTGTGGATGGAGCAGAATTAACAGCATTATTCCAGTATGACGATGAACAAACAGCGAAAAACGTAAGTGATTTTTTTAAGAACTTCAAGCGCATTAGTCGAATGGCTGGTGAAGATCCGTCAGCGTTAAAATCTCCGGTGATTTCAGATATGCCTGTTAGTCATGGTGGTGGAAATCACAATGAAGATAAATTAGTAGATCACGCAAACGCTACTGACCTTGCGCCAAAAATTATGAATGATGTTAAATTTGCTTTGAATCATATTTCTCAACGATCAAAAACAATTATTTTAGGTGTTTATGTTGATGAACTATCACAAACATCAATGGCGGAAAGATTGTTATGCAGTGAAAGCTCATATAAGATCTATAAGAAAGTGGCGTTAAATGAATTTGCGGACAGTTTAAGCTCGCCAAGAACGATACTGAAAATTAATCTGCATGTTGAAAGCGGAAAAGAACTAGTCGTCGGCTAGTTCTTTTTTTATAATATAATTATTCTTTATTTTTAGGAGAGATATAATTTGGAAAAATGGAATTTTGCTTTTAATTTAATGTCAATGTTAGCGTCTATTGGAACATTTGGTACTTTTATATTTTTACTTTATGACAAAATATCAAGTTATAAAAAAATACAGGAAGAAAAAAATGCAGCGATTGATGATTTAGAAAATTGTAAAGCCGTTTCAAATGAATTATTAAAGTTGTTATCGAATGCTATAACATGTACTTACTCAAACAGTATGGAAAAAATAGAGGAGCTTTCGTATTCGGTTTCGCTAGTTTTGAGTTATAAAATTATTGGTAATGACATTCACAACAGCTTATTTTATTTAATAAATAAAATGTCTACGATCAAAATTTATAATAATATATTGGAAGAAGAACAGCGTATTAATTTGGAAAAATATGTAGAACAAATTACTAAGTATGTAAACTTAGCAATTAAAAGACTTCAGAAAAAGATAAAATAATAGACAAAAATCGACTTTTTTCTGGCCTAAAACTAACCAAAATTCGGCTACATATTGACTAGCTTAGGGTTTATTATGATATTGTCGAAAGATGAGGCGAAGCGAATGAGAAATACGAAACGTTTCGGCAAAGTTAGAACGAGCGAAGAGTATTTCATGCTTTGCCGGTTGGAGAAAGAGATTAAACTTAACAAACAAAAGAATAAGAAACGTAGGCGATACACACAAGATGTACCGCCTATTTGTTTGCAACAAAGGAGGTGAGTAGAATGCCATGAATGGTTTAAAGAAAAGTGTAGAAAACGGGCCTTTTTTTAAGTTAGATAAGTTACGTCAAGATGCTGTCATTATGTTGTTTAATAATGAACTAACTAATGAACAGATCGCGAAGAAACTGCATTGTAGTCCAAGTACGCTTTATAAGTGGAAACGAGATACTACTTTTAAATTAGCGCAAGAGCAATATGCTCGAATGGTTGTTAAAGATTATAAGAACGATGCTTTGAAGAAAGTTCACGAATTATTAAATGCACGTTCCGAAATGGTTCAGTTGCAATCAGCAACAACGATTTTGAAAATGGCAGGCTACTTGTCTGATAATTCAACTCCTGAATTAGATGAAGCTAAGGTTCGTAAACTTAAAGCAGAAGCCGATATTGCTGAAGCTAAGGCTAAATCAATGAATGAGAATGGCAATCGCGTGGCCGAAAAGATTGATAAATTATTCGATAAAGTTTTAGAGGAAGTGCCAAAGAATGACGATTAATCAGTTATATACGCCAAAACAAATCAAGGTTCTTCAAACATACCTTCGTAATGATTGGAGAATCATGGTTAATTATGGTGCTGTTCGTGCTGGTAAGACACAGATAGATAATGATTTATTTTTGCTAGAATTAAAACGCGTCCGAAAGATTGCCGATGAATTAGGTGTTGATGAACCGATGTATATTTTAGCAGGCGTTTCATCTAAAACAATTCAGAATAATATTCTTCAAGAATTAACTAATAAGTATGGCATTGATTTTCACTTTGATAAACATGGATCATTCACATTGTTTGGTGTGAAATGCGTTACTGCTTTTACTGGTTCAATCGGTGGTTTGGGTGCAATTCGTGGGATGACTGCTTTTGGCGCATATATCAACGAAGCAAGTTTAGCAAACCAAGCGGTGTTCAATGAAATTGACAGTCGTTGCAGTGCTAGAGGTGCACGGATCATTTGTGATACCAACCCGGATAATCCTGAACACTGGTTGAAAAAAGATTATATCGACAATCAAAATGACGATGCTAAGATTGTTTCATTCCATTTTACGATTGATGATAACACATTCTTAACTGACGATTATATTAAATCCAAGAAAGCTAGTACGCCGTCTGGAATGTTCTATGACCGTGATATTTTAGGCTTGTGGGTATCAGGCGAAGGAATGGTTTATCGTGATTTTAACAAAGACATAATGAAGATTAATCGCGATGATGTTCCTGATGAATTAAGTATTTACTGTGGTGTTGACTGGGGATATGAACACAAAGGCTCGATTGTTGTTCTTGGTGATGATGACCAAGGCAATACTTATCTTCTTGAAGAACATACTGAACAGTATAAAGAGATTGATTATTGGGTAAATGTTGCTAAGAATATTCAAGAAAGATACGGCTATAACGTTGTCTTCTGGGCTGATTCTGCTCGTCCTGAACATGTAGCAAGGTTTCAAAGAGAGAATATTACAACTTACAATGCTGACAAAAGCATTTTGAGTGGTATTGAATCAGTGGCCAAACGAATTAAATCAGGACATTTCAAAGTAGTAAATGGGGCAAGTGATAAATTCTATGATGAAATTTATCAATATATCTGGAATGAAAGCACTGGATTACCCGAAAAGAAAAACGATGACGTTATGGATGCAATGAGATATGCAATCTATAACAAACATAAAAATACGGAAGCTGAATTTCTTAACAGTCCGTATATCTAAGGAGGCGAGAAGATGGAATCAGTTATTAGTGGGAAAGCGTTAATGACCAAAAATAATACGTTTATTTATGATAAGGATAATGATATTTCTGCTGATGATTTATCAGCAATGATCTCAAAGAACGAATCACTGTCAAACGATTATAATCGTGATTATAACTACTATGTGGGAAATCATAAAGTATTAAAAGGTCGGCGAAACAAACTTCGGCCAGATAACCGAATTGTTGCTAATATTGCAAGCGAATTGGTTGATACGTTTACTGGTTATTTCATGGGTATTCCACCAAAAATCACACTTGATGACGACACTCAAAATGATAATCTGCAACATTGGTTGGATATGAACAGTTTCCAAGATAAGTTAGCTGAAGTAAGTAAGCAATCTGATATTTACGGACGTTCATACATGCTGTTATATCAAGACGAACAAGCAAATACTAAGGTTGCTGTTTTACCACCAACCAATGCGTTTATGATCTATGATGATACGGTTGAGCAATTGCCGTTAGCTTTTGTTCGTTATGGTCGTGATGCTGAAACAAATGAAATTAACGGAACACTGTATACTGCTGCTGAAATTAAATCATTTAGTGGTAATGGCGTATTTACTGATAGTCAAATTAATGTATTTCAAAATGTTCCCGCAATTGAATTTTTTAACAATGAAGAACGTTTATCATTGATTGATAAAGTTAATACTTTGATTGACGCTTATGATAAAGCATTAAGTCAAAAAGCGAACCAAGTTGAATATTTCGATAATGCTTATCTCAAAATTTTAGGAATGCAATTGCCTAAAGACAAGAACGGTAACGTTAAATTAGATATGTTAGGCAATCAAATCATTTATTCGCCTGACAACATGAATGGCAATGTGGACGTTGGCTTCTTAGAAAAGCCTGATGGCGACGTCATGCAAGAGAATTACTTGAATCGTTTGATTGATAATATTTATCAGGTTTCAATGGTTTCAAATTTACGCGATGAAGCGTTTAGCGGGAATTCAAGCGGTGTCGCTATTCAGTACAAGATGTTACCAATGCAGAATATGGCAGCAACTAAGGAACGTAAATTTACTCAAGCTTTACGGAATTTATTGGCTGTTGGTTTCAAACTTGGAACGATTGCTGAAGTTCCTGAAGATGAGCTATACAGCGCTTTGAAGTTCAAATTCACACGTAACATGCCACGAAATGACGCTGATGAAGCTGCTACTGCTGCTACATTGAATGGCATTGTTTCAAAGGAAACACAACTATCAGTATTGTCGATTGTTGATGATCCAAAGAAAGAAATTGAACGCATGCAGGAAGAAGAAAAAGACGGTATTTTACAAAATATCGACATTCAGAACCAAGCGATGAAGAACATGGAAGGCGCTGAAGATGAAAAGAATACCGAAGAACAGGCTTAATCAAGCATACTGGGATGCACGCGATACAATTACTGATGATTGGATAAAGGAACAGATTGAAAATGATAAATATTTTGCTGATAAGCTTCAGAAAATCTATGATGAAGCTTTGAAATTGATGCAAGACGATATTTATCGTGAATATTCTAAACTTTCAAGCAATCTACCATTGGCACAACAAAAAGTCAGTCAAGCAGATATTGAAGAATTAGAAAAATACGCTGAAAAAGTTGTTCCGAAAAAAGATTTTAGTGATGAGGCAAACAAACGAATGCGATTATACAACGCGACAATGCGAATTAATCGTCTAGAAATGCTTAAATCACAATTGGGATATGAATTAGTTAATGCCGGATTGAAAGTTGATGATCAGCTAAAAGACCATCTTAATGATGAGTATCAAGCTGAGATTAAACGTCAAGCCGGCATTTTTGGTGCTACGGTTGCTCCTAAGTCATTATTAACAAATAAACATGTTGCGTCTGTTGTTATGGCAGGAGTTAACGGTGTGGATTTTAGTAAACGACTGTGGACTGATCAAGATTTGTTGAAAGCCAAACTGGATAGCATCTTAATTCAAGTTGCAACCACGGGAAAGAGTAATCAAGAACTGGCTCGTAAGTTAGTTGGTTTGGTTTCGGACGCCGTTAAGAAAAAACGATATGTTACTGAAAGAATTGTCCGAACAGAAACAGCAAGAGTTCAAGCTCAAGCACAAAAAGACATGCTCGATGAATACGGGTTTAAGTATTGTAAATGGCATGCTGAACCAAGCGCTTGTCGTGTTTGTCGTAACATTGCTCAAGATGATCCCGATGGTAATGGTTTTGGAGTTTACAGCATTGATGATGTTCCAAGTATTCCAATTCATGCCAATTGTCGGTGTGCAATTTCTGCTTATTGGGTAGACAATAAAAATTCTAGACGCAAATGACGCGTCTTTTTTAATGCCTTTTTCCTTGTTGCAGGCGTTAAAGAACAGCATGAGTAAGCTTTGCCTCGCTAGCATGATAAGCGTGAGTAAATTTAAGGAGGTTCGCTATATGGATAACGAACAAGAAAACAAGGAACAAGAACAACAAGATAAAGTTTCGGTTGACGAATCGAAACAAGATCAAGGTGTTCAAGAACCAAAAGAAAAAACATTCACTAAAGATGAAGTCGAGCAAATGATTTCTGATCGTATTAAACGTGAAAGAGAAAAAGCGGAAGCTGATAAGGCGGAAGCAAAACGGCTAGCCAAAATGAATGCTGATCAGAAAAAAGATTATGAAATCGACAAACAAACCAAGCGAGCAGAAGAAGCAGAACAAAAACTTGCACGTTATGAAATGCAAGGACAAGCCCGCAAAATGTTTGAAGAATCAGGCGTGAATGTTAATGACGATGATTTAAGTTTAGTGGTTACAAGTGAAGCTGAAACCACACAAGACAACGTCAATAAGCTGATTGCCTTTGCTAAGCGAATTCGTGAAGATGTAAAGAATGAAATGCTGACAGGCAAGACGCCAAAAACAAATGGTAATGTTGCTAAAAACATTACACAATCACAATTTGATTTGATGAGTTCAAAACAAAAAGCAGAACTCTATCAAGAAAATCCAGATTTATTCAAAAAGTTAACAGGAGGAATTTAAAATGACAGATTCAATTACACAAATTGCGGATTTAATTGATCCAGCGGTATATGCACCAATCGTTTCTTATGAATTGCAAAAAGCTTTACGGTTCACACCATTAGCTCAAGTTGATAACACATTAGTTGGTAATTCAGGAGATACATTACATTTTCCTAAGTTCACATACATGGGCGATGCTGAAGATGTAGCAGAAGGTCAACCAATTCCCGAAGACAAGTTAGGTACTAAGGATGCTTCTGTAACGGTTAAGAAAGCTGCTAAAGGTACAGGAATTACAGATGAAGCTGTATTAAGTGGCTATGGTGATCCAATCGGTGAAAGTCAAAAGCAATTAGGCTTGGCAATGGCAAACAAGATTGATAATGATTTATTAGCAGTTGCAAAGACAGGTACACAAAAAGTTACAATGACTGCCGACGTTAAAGGTGTCCAAGCTGGTTTAGATGTCTTTAATGAAGAAGATGACTCACCAATCGTTTTAGTTGTATCACCTAAGACAGCATCAGCAATTCGGAAAGATGCAATTGAAAAGAAGATTGGTTCAGAAGTTGGCGCAAACGAATTGGTTAAAGGAACATACCTTGACGTATTAGGTGTTCAAATTGTTCGCTCACGTAAATTAGCTGATACAGAAGCAATCTTTGTTAAGGCTTCACAAACAAGTCCAGCGCTTAAATTAGTGATGAAACGTGGTATTAACATTGAATCACAACGCGAAGCTAAGACAGCTACAACACACATTTATGCAACAGAACACTATGCTGCATACCTTTACGATGATACAAAAGTAGTTGTTGGTACTATTTCTGCTTCTGCATCAAGTTCAAGTGCAAGTACAGGAAAATAATTAATGAGGTGGTTCTATGACCGATGAAATGACAATCGTTCCGTTAAATGATTTAAAAACAATGTTGATGATCAAGGATAATGAACAAGATGATTTATTAACTTTGATTATCAAGAAAACAGTTAAGTCAACGCGTTTTAAGCTCGGTCTAGGAACTCAAGACGATTTTCCAAGTGAAATGGATTATATTCCGTTTGAAGTATGCATTCGGAGATACAATCGCTTAAAAAATGAAGGAATGAGTTCGTATACACAAGAAGGTGAAGCAATTACCTTTAATGCAAATGATTTCGATGATTTTGCAAGCGATATTGAAGCTTTTAAAAAGCAAAATAACAATGATGACACTCCAAGAGTGATGTTTATCAATGGTTATGGAGGAACAGACGATGAGATTCAATGATACTGTAAAGTTTTATTCAGAGAGCAATCGTCGGTATAACCCTGAAACCAGTCAGTATGAAGGTGGAATAACATTAGTTGATGAAATTAAGGCTAATGTAACTGACGTAGGTATTGATCGAGAAGCTAAACTCTTTGGCAAGATTGATGACGAACGTAAAATTGTTAGACTATCTCGGTCAATTCAAGGTACATGGTCTTATTTAACAATTAATGACGAGTCAATTCATTATGCGTTGACGACTATTAGGCAGACTTTGAAGTGTCAATCAATTGTAGTGGAGGCGTTGAGCGGTGGCAGGAGGAATTAAAATAAGTATTTCTGGAATGGATGCCTTGGTAAAAGACCTTCATTCGCATTCAGACCCGGGTGATGTCGAGAGAATTGTCCGCAAACACGGTGCACAGTTGCAAAGTAGGACGATGGAAAATATGGATGCAACTTATACGCGTGGATATTCAACCGGTAGAACTAAGAATTCTACCGTTTTGAATATTACCAATAGCGGATTAACTGCCGAAGTCGCACCGGGAACAGATTATTTTCCGTTTTTGGAACTTGGAACTCGTAAGATGAGTGCTCGTCCAACGTTAGGACCTGCATTTGATGTTCAATCACAAATGTTTATTGATGAACTACGGAATGTATTTGGAAAGTAGGTGAATTTCATGAAAAGTCCTGAACAAGAATTATATGATAGTGTTTATTCACTGTGTATGAAACTTGGTTATGATGTTTATGATCATTTACCGCTTGAAAATGAACCCGTTAATTATCCATTCATTGTGGTGGGGTCAATGAACACAGTAACTTCCGGACTGGGAGCAAACAAAACAAATTTCAACAATATCACAAAACTGATTGTCGATGTTTGGGGAGATAGCGAACAACGACTTGACGTTTCAAATATTGCTGATGAGATTTATCAGAACTGTATGGGAAAACCAATCGAAAAAGATTATCAATTCTATCCAGTTCAAAAAGAAACAACAAAACAATTAATGCAAGATACCAGTGTTCCAAACATGATTTTTAATCGTGCAATGTTAACACTGGCGTTTTCATATTAGGAGGAAAAAGAAATGGCTAAGAATTTAAATTATTTACAAGGTGCTGACGCATTGGTATTTGTTCGTCCATTATCTGAAGCAGGCAACAAGCCAGGTGCTTTAATTCCATACCAAACAGGTGCAAACTTTGAACCTTCACGGAGTTCAAAGAGTAAGGAAACTAAGAGTGGTTCATTACCAACATTGGCATCAGTAGAAACCGACTTTGAAGTTGATTTCATTGATAGTACAGACGCTACATCAGATGAAATTTACGATTCAATCATGAATGCAACCACACTTGAAGTTTGGTTAGTTCAACGTGGTCGTCGGAATGCTGAAGGTAAATATTACGCTTGGTACATGCGGGCAATGCCTTCAAAAGATACATCAGACAACGATGCTGATTCACAAAGCACACGGAAGGTTAAGATGACAGTTCAAGGAACACCACAACGCGGTTGGACTGCACTTCCAGATGAAGCGCAAGAAGAAATCAACTATGTATTCTACGGTTTGGATAGCACAACCAAAGAAGCACATGGTAATGGTACAGACTGGAATCCATCAACAGATGAAGGCTTGAACGTACCGGTTTCAAATTCTAAGGACGGCGCATCATCAAGTGCTGCTCCATCAAGCACAGCATCATCAACATCAGACAATCACTAGGTAAATAAATAGTTAGAAAGGGTTTTGCATAATGAAAATTAAGATTAAAGATCGTGAAGTAACATTATATTTTGGCGTACGTTTCGTGCGTGAACTTGACAAGGTGGCAGGTATGAATGTCAATGGTGCAAGTTTGGGAATGGGGTTAACTAGAACTTTACCTGCATTAGAAACTGGTGATCCCGTGGCATTGGCAAATGTATTATATGCCGCATCATATGATACAAATCCACGGGTTTCACAAAATGAAATTGATGAATACATGGAAAATTGCAAGGACTTGGATAAATTATATGACCGAGTTATGAAAGAAGCCATGGAATCAAATATCATTAAGGCAACAGCAAAAAAATTGAAGATGGTCTAGAAGAAAGACCTGAAATTAGCGCGGAGCAAGAGTATCGAGAAATAATTCTCAATTCTCTTGCTTTTTTAGGTTTTCATAGCATTAAACAGATCGAACGCATGGGACTTCAAGAATATTATTTACGACTAGAGGCTTACCAATTAAAGCTTGTCGCCGAAAGAGAAAAATTAGCACTTCAAGCTTGGTTTAATCAAGGGGTTCAGGCAACTACGGGTAGCGAAAAGAATCCTAAGCCAAAATATGAAACATTTCAACAATTCTTTGACAGTGAAGAGCAAAATGATGAGGTTCGTAAAGCATTTGAATCAAATTATATTTCAACTTCTAAGAAGAGTATTGAAAAGCATCAGCAAGAGATTATTCTTCAACGCCAGCGCGAGTTTAGGACTATGAAACGCAAACAAAATATGAAGAAAGGAGGTTAAACCATGTCGAATTATGCAATTACAGCAACATTGACGGCAATTGACAACTTTTCTTCAGTCTTTCAAAAAGCTGGAAATGCAGTTCAAAGTTTTGGTTCGTCAGCACAAACTCACTTAGCAACTGTTGGTAAAGCAACAACTGCTGCGGGTGTTGCAACAACGGCAATGGGAATGACTGCTGTTAAGTCATTTGGCGATTTTCAATCTAGTTTGAACCAAGCAGCTGTTATCGCTGGTGGTTCAGCTAAAGATATTGACGGCTTGTCAGATGTTGCGAACCGAATGGGCGCCGTATTGCCCTTAAACGCTAACCAGTGTGCAGAGGCTATGGTTAATATGGCCCGAAACGGTGCAAGTATTAATGATATCAAACAAGAATTTCCAGCAATTGCTCAAGCTTCTACTGCTGCTGGTGAAGATATTAATACCACAGCTGGTGTTGTTCAGGAAGCAATGAATATCTGGAAAGGTTCATTGCAATCACCACAACAAGCAGCTGCAATCCTAGTTCAAACAGCTAACGCATCTAACGCTTCAATTGGTGATATGCAACAGGCGCTAGCTACGATTGGACCTACTGCTAATATGGCTGGAATGAATATGCAAACAACCGCTACGGCCATTGGTTTGCTTACTAATCACGGTTTCAGTGCAGCACAAGCGTCTGATGATTTAAATCACGCTATTACTCAAATGCTAGCGCCAAGTGCACAAGCCAAGAAAGAAATGAATGAGTTAGGATTATCTTTCACAGATTCAAGCGGAAAGATGAAACCATTCCCACAAATTTTACAAGAAGTTGCTTCTAAAACGGATAAAATGGGCGATGCACAAAAGACAGCTGCATTAAAAACAATGTTTGGCGCTTCTGGCATGAAAGCTATTGCTCCTTTGCTTGACGCCGTTAAGGATAAATCCGGAAGTGTAACGACTTCGTGGGATGCATTTTCAAGTTCAATGGATAAAGCAGCGGGCACCACGCAACGAGCAACGCAGACACTTTCAAGTCAAGCAAACGAAATGCAACAAAACATCGGTTCAAAGATTGAACAGGTTGGTGGTAACTGGGATGACTTAACAAAGAAATCTCTTGCTGCTAAAAGTGGCGTTACAAGTTCTTTGCTTGATATGATCAATAAGACTTTGAATTGGGCAACGCAGTCTAATTCAAGTACGGCACAGGTAATCCGAGGCTTTATCGGATTGTCTCCTGCAATTGGTCCTGCTATTACTGCTGTTGGTGGATTTATCACTAATTTCGGTAAAATTGCCGGGACAGTTGGTAAAGGAATTACAGCAATCGGTAACTTTGGAAAAACGGCTAAATCCGTAATAACGGTGTTTATGGACTTTAAGAAAGGGACACAGGCACTGAATGAGCTTGCTAAAACATCTAAAATAGCAGCGGTTGCTCAGAAAGCATTAGCTGCTGCTACCAAAATTGCAACAATTGCGCAAACAGCATTTGATTTTGCATTAGCAAACCCAGTGTTTACGGCGGTTGTAGTTGGAATAACTGCTGTCATTGCCGCATTAACATTATTCTTTACCAAAACACAATTAGGTAGACAAATCTGGCAGAACTTTACTAATTTCTTGAAAACGTGTTGGAATGGCATTAAATCGACGGCTATTTCAATTTGGAACGGAATTGGTACTTTCTTACGTCAGATCTGGCAGAACACAGTCAATACCGCCAAACCAATTTGGAACGCTTTGAAAAATGTATTTACATCAGTATGGAATGCAATTAAGGCGGTTACGCAGTTGGTTTGGGGTATAATCCGTGGTTTACTATTTGGTCAATGGCAAGGAATTCAACAGAAAGCACAAACAGCATTTAAAGCAGTTCAACAAGTTATTCAGTCGGTATGGAATTTCATTAAGACTACAACTACAACGGTTTGGAATGGTATTAAATCATTCTTAACAAGCACGTGGAATGTAATTAAAACACTTGGAACTACTGTTTGGAACGGTATTAAGCAAGCTGTAACACTGGTTTGGAATGGCATCAAGACTTTAACCACGACAGTATGGAATGGTATCAAAACGTTCTTAATGGCCGTTTGGAATGGCTTAAAGACCAATGCAGGAATTGTTTGGAATGGTATCAAGTCAGTAGTAACCAATGTTTGGAACGGTATCAAATCTTTCACATCAAACATTTGGAATGGCATCAAGTCATACTTGGTGAACAATTGGGGACTTACACGTACACAGGCCAATCAAGTGTTTAATGCAATTAAACAAGCCGTAACATTGAGCTGGAATAATATCAGAACAATCACTTCTGCTGTTTGGAATGGTGTAAGATCAACAGTTTCAAACGTATGGAATAGCTTAAGATCAATGGCTAGTGGAGTATTTAACTCAATTAAGTCAACCATTCAAGGAGTATGGCAAGGAATCCAATCAATCACAAGTAATGTTTGGAACTTTATTAAGTCATTACTTACAGGAAACTGGAATGGCCTTAAATCTTCTGCTAATGGAATTTTCCACGGCATTCAACAAGTTATTTCAAGCGTTTGGAATGGCGTTCGTGGTGTGACAAGCAGTATCTGGAACGGCATTAAAGGTACCTTGAGTGGTATCTGGAATGGTATTCGTTCAACAGCTTCAAATATTTTCAATGGTATTAGAAGTAATATTTCATCAACGATGAGCAACTTGGCTTCAAACGTTGGATCAACGGCTAGAAGTATGATGAGCAGATTTTCTAATGCTGTTATTAGTGGAGGAAATCACGCTATAAGTGCAGCTGGAAAAATAGCCCACAACATTGTCAGTGGTATTAGAAGTGGATTAAGTGGCTTATATAATGCCGCTGTTGATGCAATGCAAGGTTTTGTTAACGGAATTGTCAGCATGGGCCGGCAAGCAATGAATGCCGCCGAAAATATTGCTCATAACATTGTAAGTACAATTCAATCTGCATTGGATATTCATTCACCATCACGGGTTATGCGCGATGAAGTTGGTGTTTGGGTTCCTGCTGGTGTTGCTGTCGGAATGGAAAAGAACATTGGAACAGTAACCAAAGCTGCGGGATCAATTTCAAACGCCGCAATGGTTACTATACCAGAAGCCAACACGGATAAGTTCACGCGTTCATTGAAAGCCGTTAAAACAGCATCACAAGATATGTTAAATGGCGGTGATATTGATGGTAAATATTCAATTAACGTCAATAAGCAACCAGCACATATTGTTCTTTCGATGGGTGGCTCAACTTATGGTGCGTTTGTTGATGATATTAGTAACCAGCAAGGTAATACTGCTCGTTTGAAACAGAATTATCGTATTTAGGAGGATAAAAATGGGAAATTTATATGATTTTCACGATTTAGAACCAAGAGGCGAACCTGACGCCTCTTTTTTGATGCCTGAAGCTTTGACGTATAACGGTCATTGTTTAGACCAGGAGATTCCAAGATTTTACACGATGTCAACTGACGGGCGAAATAATTTTGAACGTGAATTAAATGCTCCGGCAAAAGTTGGTGATGGAAATTATTACCTTTCATCACGAATTAAAGAAAGAACAATTTCAGTCAATTTCTTTTACGACGGTGATGAGAGTGATAATGAACAATACATTGCTGATATGGATAAACTGAAGAGCATTCTTTCAGTTCCGAATGTAAAAATATCTTTTCAGGACGATAAATATTACTTTATCGGGACTGCCAATCTTGATGTGACTGAAGGTGGGTTAAAGGTTGAAGGAAAAATTACTTTAACACTTGCTGATCCTTATGCTCATTATGATGTGTCTGCTATTTCTGGTTCAGGAAATTCAGCAACTATCAATGATAGTGAGAATTCAATGTTTAAACGTGCATTGAAGATGATTAAATTTACACCAAGCGGGAGTCAACCTAATTTTACGATCACCGATAGTACCAGTTCATTAAAGGTTACGACTGGTGTTACAGCAAGTAATGAAATGATTTTTGACTTTGAAAATCTCAAATTTACGATTGGCGGAACTAATGAAGTTGGTTACATTGCATTAAATTCTAATTTTGGTGATTTTCAAATCAAAGCTGGAGAAACTTTGAATTTTAGTACAACTGGAGATTATGAAATAGATTACGAGGTGTTGAAACTGTGAAATTCTTCCTATTAGATAAACAACAAAATATCATCGGTCGTCTTTCCGAAGAGTATATCTTGGAAGCTACTTTCACGGAAGAAATCAACACGGCCGGTGAATTATTAATTACATTGCCGGCTAAAAAGCGTTTATCAGGTAATGTTATCCACGTATTGATTACTAATCCGTCAAAGGATCACAGTTATTTAATGTTCAAAATCATTAAAGAAACTGTGAAAGATGAAGAAGTTGAATATACAGCAGTTGAATCAGCTTATGACGAATTAACGTCTTATGGATATATTCAAGACAAGCGTCCAACTGCTAATGCTCAAACCATTACTGAAATGATTTTGAAAGACACTCGTTGGCACGTGGGAGAAATTCCAGACACTAGCGAAACTTTTATTTCATTCTATTATCTTTCAGTTCTGGATTGTTTAAAGAAGATTGTTCAAACATTTGATTTTGAAATTGGCTTTGATGTATTGATTAATGATGATGAAAATCAAATCACTGATCGCAGGGTTAATTTCTACATTAAGCAAGGCGAACAAACCGGTAAGCGATTTGAGTACGGATCTAATTTATTAAGTGTTAAACAAGAACAGGATACCCAGAATATTTATACGGCTCTAGTTGGTCGTGGAAAAGGTGTTCAAGTATCCGGTGGCGATGATGACAATACACCTGACGGATATGGCCGTCGAATCACTTTTGCAGATGTTGAATGGAGTAAGGCTAATGGCGATCCTTTAGATAAGCCAAAAGGACAAGAATGGCTTGAAGATCCTGATGCAACTAAACAGCTTGGCTTTAGTGATGGTCATATGCGAATTGGACTTGAAGTGTTTGAAGATGTAGATGATCCAAAGGCGTTGCTTCAGAAAACATATGAAGCATTAAAGACGGTCGAAAGACCACAGGTTCAGTTCAGTGCATCAGTAATCAATACCGGAGAATTACATTTAGGTGATCGTGTTGGTATCACTCGTAATGACATTGGAATTGCCTATGAAACCAGAGTTTTTAAAGTTCAACATAACTTACTTGACGAAACTCAAAATAAGATTGATCTAGGAGATAACCTTGAACAAGCTAACAATCTTTCATATCAAGTTTCGGCACTTCAAAGCGAAGTAACCAACAATACAGAAGGTATCATCACGGTTACTCAATCAGCGAATGGCAAGAACAAGGTTTATTATTCCTCGACCATGCCTGCAACGGGATCTAATGGAGATGTTTGGTATAAGGATTTAGGCAATGGCGAAACCGAAATGTATATTTACGATAACGGTTGGCAGTTGGTTATTAGTACCGAAAATCTCCATAAGATCGAAGATGAAATCAAGCAACAACAAACAGCATTAGACCAAGCCGTCCAAGACGCCAACGCTGCTTCTGCTAAAGCGGACGGCTTAGTTGCTCAAGTTGGAGACGCTAATACCAACGCACAGAAAGCATTGACGACCGCACAACAGAACCAATCTGATTTATCTCAGGCTAAATTAGATTTACAAAA
>NZ_AYZA01000023.1 GCF_001436315.1 Ligilactobacillus aviarius subsp. aviarius DSM 20655
AAATTTACCTTTTAGGAGGAATATTAATATGACTACAAAAGTAGGTATTAATGGTTTTGGTCGTATCGGCCGTTTAGCATTCCGTCGGATTGCTGAAGTTTCAGATGACTTGGAAATCGTTGCTATCAACGATTTAACATCACCAGCTATGTTGGCTCACTTATTGAAGTACGACACAGCTCATGGTCAATTTGATGCAGAAGTTTCTGCAACAGATCA
>NZ_AYZA01000024.1:0-24789 GCF_001436315.1 Ligilactobacillus aviarius subsp. aviarius DSM 20655
TAGAGCACTTGGTTTGGGACCAAGGGGTCGCAGGTTCGAATCCTGTTTTCCCGATAAATGAGTTTTTCTCAATTAATATTTCATCGCGGTGTAGCTCAGCTGGCTAGAGCGTTCGGTTCATACCCGAGAGGTCGAGGGTTCGATCCCCCCTGCCGCGATTGGATCTGAGAACTTGGACCTTTAGCTCAGTTGGTTAGAGCAGACGGCTCATAACCGTCCGGTCGTAGGTTCGAGTCCTACAAGGTCCACTTAGTTAAATATCATGGAGGATTACCCAAGTCTGGCTGAAGGGAACGGTCTTGAAAACCGTCAGGTCGGGGCAACTCGGCGCGGGAGTTCGAATCTCCCATCCTCCTTATTATAATCGCGGGATGGAGCAGTCTGGTAGCTCGTCGGGCTCATAACCCGAAGGTCGTAGGTTCAAATCCTGCTCCCGCAATTATGGTTCGTTGGTCTAGTTGGTTTAGGACGCCTGCCTGTCACGCAGGAGATCACGGGTTCGAGTCCCGTACGAACCGTTTGATGGCTCGGTAGCTCAGTCGGTAGAGCAAAGGATTGAAGCTCCTTGTGTCGGCAGTTCGATTCTGTCCCGCGCCATTATCCCTAATGCGGGTATAGTTTAGTGGTAAAACCACAGCCTTCCAAGCTGTTGTCGCGAGTTCGATTCTCGTTACCCGCTTAATAAGTTGAATAACTTGTTATGTTGAATGGATCTGTAGCTCAGCTGGTTTAGAGCGCACGCCTGATAAGCGTGAGGTCGATGGTTCGAGTCCATTCAGATCCATTTGGAGAAGTACTCAAGTGGCTGAAGAGGCACCCTTGCTAAGGGCGTAGGTCGGTAACACGGCGCGGGGGTTCGAATCCCCCCTTCTCCGTAAGCCAATATGACCCGTTGGTCAAGTGGTTAAGACACCGCCCTTTCACGGCGGTAACATGGGTTCAAATCCCGTACGGGTCATTTCTTTCTTATACATATTCCTTATCGCGGGATGGAGCAGTCTGGTAGCTCGTCGGGCTCATAACCCGAAGGTCGTAGGTTCAAATCCTGCTCCCGCAATTATGGTTCGTTGGTCTAGTTGGTTTAGGACGCCTGCCTGTCACGCAGGAGATCACGGGTTCGAGTCCCGTACGAACCGTGTGACTTATAATTACGCATCGCTTCGGCGATGCTTTTTTTGTGCTCCAAATTCTCAATCTCAAACTGAAACGAATTATCAAAAGAGAGGAGAGTTAATGAATTGTATAAGATTTATTTCAAATGATGATTTTCCTTTGATTTTATAAGTATTTTACGATATAAAGTAAAATATAAATTTTAGTTTGAGGTATGAAAATGAAGAAGAGAAAAGGTCGAATTACAAGTCGAAGAGAATTATATCATTTGAAAAAAATCCAAAAGGTTAAGAAAGCAACAACCGCTTTAGGAACCTCGTTAATGGTTGGAACTGTTGGATTGTTAATGGGGAATAGAGATAAGGTCCAAGCGGATACAACCGTTCATGTAGATAAGACAAATGAAACGTCATCGAGCACGAGTAAGGTTGCCCAGTCGAGTTCACAGTCAGCAACTTCAAGTTCAGTTCAATCATCATCGGTTGCAGCAGGATCACGGGTTACCCGGGAAGTCGTTTATTCGTCAAGTTCAAGTTCGAGTTTAAATATAGCAAAGAATGCTTCATCACAAAGTGAAAGCTCAGGTCAAAGCAGTTCAAACGTTAAAAGTTCGAGTGCGTCTTCAGTGTCAAACGCGTCGTCTTTGCAAAATCATGAACCAGGTAAAACGGCCGAAAGCTCATCAACAGCAAGTTCAGTAGCAAGCTCTTCAAGTTCGAAGAGCGAATCATCAAGTTCACAATCATCAGTTAAACCTGAAAAGCAAAACTTAGCTGTTCAAACAGGACCATCTGAACAGGATTTGCAAAAACAATGGGCTGCTGAAATTTCATCATATCCAGAAAACGTTCAATCATTTTTGAATACGATTGGACCAGTCGCACAGCAGGTTGCCCAAGAAAATGGAATCTATGCTTCTGTAATGATTGCGCAGGCAGCGTTAGAAAGCGGCTGGGGAAATAGTGCTTTAAGTACTGAAGGCCACAATTTATTCGGTGTAAAATGGAATGGAACAGGAAATTATGTTACGATGCCGACCCAAGAGTACTATGGCGGTCAATGGCATACGATCAATGCGAAGTTTCAAAGTTATAACAGTTATTATGATTCATTAACTGGTTATGCCCAGTTGATTAAGAATAATTTTCCAAATTCAACCCGGGCCAATGCCGCTACGCCGCAAATTGCAGCGGCTAACTTAAAGAACGGGGTGTATGGTTCTTACGCAACTGATCCGAATTATGCCAATTCCCTTGATCGGATGATCAGTGATTATGGGCTGACCCGGTATGATGTATATACAGGAACTTCATCGACGAACCAAAACCAGCAAAATTCAAATGCAGCAAATAGCAATCAACACGAAAGTCAAATTTCAGCTGGAAATGGAAATCAGATCCCAGACACATACACGGTTAAAGCGGGCGATTCATTGTGGGGAATTTCACAAACATACGGGACAACGGTCAATAATTTGAAGCAGATTAATAATTTATCTTCAAATGTAATCTACGTCGGTCAAGTGTTGAAATTAAAACAACAATCAAATTCAACGTCAAATCAAGCACCGCAGTCAACGGCTGATACCTACACTGTGCAATCCGGCGACACATTGTGGGGAATTGCAAATACGCATGATACAACGGTTAATAATTTGAAACAAATTAATGATTTAACGTCGGATACGATTTACGTCGGTCAAGTGTTGAAATTGAAACAGCAATCAACGACTCAACAAGGATCGTCCCAACCAAGTCAATCAAATTCAAGTGATTTCTATACTGTTAAGGCGGGCGATTCACTATGGAAAATTGCGATGGGGAATGATTTGACGGTTGATCATTTAAAGCAAATGAATAACTTGACGACTAATACGATTTACGTTGGCCAACAATTGCGAATCAAAGAAGGACAAACAAATTCACAACCAAGCCAATCAAATTCGCAAACGAACCAGTCCAGCCAAAATACAGGGACATATACGGTTAAAGCGGGCGACACTTTGTGGGGAATTGCAAATGACCATGACACAACGGTAAATGCGTTGAAACAGAATAATCATTTGAATTCTGACACGATTTATGTCGGTCAGGTATTATCACTTGGTCAGGCAACTTCAACGAGCTCACACAGCCAATCAAGCGCTTCTGCACAATCATCGTCGCCAACCAATGGAACGTATATGGTTAAGGCCGGCGATACGTTGTGGTCAATTGCGAACGCGAATGACATGACGGTTGCTCAGTTGAAGCAGAAGAATGATTTAAGTAACGATACAATTTATGTTGGGCAAACGCTGAATGTTTCTTCTGCAAAATCAGCTTCAACAACTTCAACGGCTTCAGCAATGTATACGGTCAAGTCAGGTGATTCGTTATGGAAGATCGCGTCTGCGAACGGCACAACGGTTAACCAATTAAAAGCATTGAATAATCTAAGTTCAGATTTGATTTATGCAGGGCAACAGTTGAAACTCCGGTAATCTGAATTGAAATGCAGCCGGTGATATGATAAAATTACTTTAACATTTAACGCAGATAAGGAATAGTAGATGATAGCTTGGTTTTCAGAGAGAACATGGCGGTGTGAATGTTCAGCGAGGCATTATCGAACTCGCCTTTGAGTCTTTGACTGAATCAAGTAGGTTGAAGCGGTGGTAAGCCGTTATCTTATTGAGAGCCGATTAAATCGGAAGATAGGTGGTACCGCGATCAATTCGTCCTATTCAAGTGAAAGCTTGGATAGGACTTTTTACGTTAAATTAAATTTTGAAATGAAGGAGCAAAACGATGGCATACGATCACAAGAAGATTGAAAAGAAATGGCAACGTTACTGGGATGAACACAAAACGTTCAAGACAACGGAAGATTCGAATAAGAAGAAATATTACGCAATGGATATGTTCCCTTATCCATCAGGTCAAGGATTGCACGTTGGTCACCCGGAAGGATACACGGCAACGGATATTCTTTCACGGATGAAGCGGATGCAAGGATATAACGTTCTTCATCCAATGGGCTGGGATGCGTTCGGTTTGCCAGCTGAACAATATGCATTAAAGACTGGCCACTCTCCACGTGAATTTACGCAAAAGAATATTAACAACTTCCGCCGTCAAATCAAGTCACTCGGGCTTTCATATGATTGGGATCGGGAAGTTAATACAAGTGATCCGTCATATTATAAGTGGACCCAATGGATCTTTGAACAACTTTACAAGAAAGGCTTAGCATACGAAGCTGAAGTTCCGGTTAACTGGTCACCAGATTTAGGAACGGTGGTCGCAAACGAAGAAATCGTTGACGGTAAGACTAAGCGGGGCGGCTTCCCGGTTGTACGGAAACCGATGAAACAGTGGATGTTGAAGATCACCGCTTATGCTGACCGTTTAATTGATGATTTGGACGATTTAGACTGGCCAGAAGCAATCAAGGAACAACAACGAAATTGGATCGGCCGGTCAGTGGGAGCTGCAGTGAACTTTAAGGTTGATGGTCAAGACCAACAAATTGAAGTCTTCACAACGCGTCCAGATACGATTTACGGTGTTTCAGTTCTTGTTTTAGCACCTGAACATGACTTAGTTAAGAAATTGACAACCGCTGCTCAAAAGGATGCCGTTGATAAGTATATCGAAGAGGTTTCCCACAAGTCAGATTTGGAACGGACAGACCTTGCGAAAACGAAGACCGGGGTATTTACTGGAAGCTATGCAATTAACCCGGTAAATGGTGAAAAGATTCAAATTTGGATCGCTGATTATGTTCTTTCATCATACGGAACAGGCGCAATCATGGTTGTTCCAGCGCATGATGATCGGGATTACGAATTTGCGAAGAAGTTTGATTTGCCAATCAAGCCAGTCATCGAAGGCGGTGACATTGAAAAGGAAGCCTATACTGGCGAGGGCAAGCACATCAATTCCGGTTTCTTGGATGGAATGGATAAGCAAGAAGCCATCAATAAGATGTTCGACTGGTTGGAAGAACACGGTGTTGGTCACAAGAAGGTCAACTACCGGTTGCGTGACTGGTTATTCTCACGGCAACGGTACTGGGGTGAACCAATTCCAGTTATTCACTGGGAAGACGGCGAAACAACGCTTGTTCCAGAAGACCAATTACCATTGGAACTTCCAAAGACGGATAACATCAAACCATCAGGAACAGGTGAAAGTCCGTTAGCCAACCTCGATGATTGGGTAAACGTGGTCGATGAAAATGGTCGGAAAGGTCGGCGCGAAACAAACACAATGCCGCAATGGGCCGGAAGCTCATGGTACTTCTTGCGTTACGTTGATCCGCATAACAAGGAAGCCTTGGCTGATTACAATAAGTTGAAAGAATGGATGCCGGTCGACCTTTACATTGGGGGAGCTGAACACGCAGTTCTTCACTTATTGTATGCCCGGTTCTGGCACAAATTCCTTTATGACTTAGGCGTTGTTCCAACGAAGGAACCATTCCAAAAATTAGTTAACCAAGGGATGATCCTTGGAGAAAACCATGAAAAGATGTCGAAGTCAAAGGGAAACGTTATCAATCCTGATGACATCGTTGAAAAATACGGAGCCGATACATTGCGGGTTTACGAAATGTTTATGGGTCCGTTGGAAGCTTCAAAGCCATGGACAGAAGACGGCTTAAACGGAGCTTACAAGTTCGTTAACCGGATCTGGAACTTATTGATCGACGAAGATGATAAGTTGCGTGATCGGGTATCAACGGCTAACGATGGCAAGTTGGATAAGATCTACAACCAAACCGTCAAGAAGGTTACGGAAGACTTTGAAGATTTGCACTTCAATACCGCAATTTCACAATTAATGGTCTTCGTCAACGAATGCTACAAGGCTGATATTCTTCCACTTGAATACATGGAAGGCTTTGTGAAGTTGATTGCTCCGGTAATGCCGCACATTGCCGAAGAATTGTGGACGAAGCTTGGACATGTTGGAACGATCACCTATGCAGAATGGCCAACATACGACGAAAGCAAGTTAGTTGAAAAGAATGTTGAAATTGTAATTCAAGTCAACGGAAAGAAACGGCAACACTTAGTTGTGGCAAAGGATGCATCAAAGGATGAAATCCAAGAATTAGCAATGAATGATGAAAAGATCAAGGCAGAGCTTGAAGGAAAGACGGTCCGGAAAGTAATCGTTGTTCCGGGCAAGTTAGTTAATATCGTTGCAAATTAAAGATGAAAGAGGCTGCTTTATTAGCAGCTTCTTTTTCTTTAGGAGCAATTCATGTACAATAAAAGTAAGGAGATGGCGCAGATGACAAATGTGCAAGTTCAACGTGATGGATTAACGCTTCGGGGAGTTTTAGAAATCCCTGAAGGTAAAGATAAATATGATATGGCAATTTTGATGCACGGCTTTACTGGAAATTGCGGCCGCGATAATCCCGGAAATTTACATTATCAGTTAGCCCAGATGTTAAAGAAAATGGGGATTGCATCGGTCCGGTTTGATTTTAATGGTCATGGTCAAAGTGACGGGAGTTTCACTGACATGACGGTTATGAATGAAGTTAGCGACGGTCGTGCAATTTTGGATTACGTCCGTCAAATGCCGCAGGTCGAACACATTTACCTGTTAGGGCATTCGCAAGGTGGCGTGGTCGCAAGTATGCTTGCCGGTTATTATCATGAATACATTGATAAATTAGTTTTGATGGCTCCGGCTGCCACGTTAAAGACGGATGCGCTTGCTGGGCATACCCAAGGATTGATCTATGATCCGCAGCATATTCCAGATAAGCAGCATTTGAGGGATAATTACGATTTAGGCGGCTTTTATTTACGAATTGCCCAGACGTTGCCGATTTATGAAACGGCGGTTGAGTACCATGGACCAGTATGTCTTATTCACGGAACAGCTGATCAAGTGGTTGATCCGCATGCATCGATCAAATATGACGATGGTTATTCCAACAGTACACTGCACTTGATTGAAGGTGCCGGTCACTTGCTTGACGGTGAAAGCCGACAGGAAGTTTTGAACATTGTAAGTGAATTTATCAAGTAGGAAAGGAATATGAAGAATGTTTTTATCAACAGGTGGATTAAATCAAGGATATGCAATTCACGGAATTGTAAACGCAACGGTCAAAGAAGAACTGCATGCCGACGAGCTTGAACGCGTTGACGATTTTGATGATTTATATGAACAAGTTGAGATGAAACTGATTGAAAAGGCGGTTGCTAAAAACGCTGATGGCATCATCAACGTTCGCTTTGAACCACAAGTTGTCCGGGTATCCGTTGGACCGAAGTATATCGTTCTTCACGGATACGGAACAGCCGTCAGTTTATTGCACAAGAAAAAATAACTCTTGAATCTTAGACGGGGTTTAGTGTAAAATAAACCTTGTTGTTGCCACTGTGGCGGAATTGGCAGACGCGCAGCGTTCAGGTCGCTGTTGGGTTTTCCCAGTACAGGTTCGACTCCTGCCAGTGGCATAGTTAAGTGTTTTTATTAAAACACAAACGTTGATATATAGCGATTTGTTGGTTTATTTTTCAGTAAGAAAAAGCTATTTTTTGAATTGTTGACACACGATTGACACACAGGAAAAGGTGCGTGTGTCAGTAGTGTGTGTCAGTGATGTTTTTAGATTAAAGGTCCAGTGAACACGTAAGGACTAGGAGAAATCCTAGTCCTTATTTTTTTAATTAAGATCTTTAATTAACGGAATTAAATCTTTGGAAATTTTCTCAAGTTTACTGTAATTAAGCTTATTCATTATTTTAATTAATTCAATTGTTGAAGGCGGTAGTTCAGAAAAGGTATTTGCAATATCATCACCAACAAGTTTTCCTAATTGAATATCTAATGCCTTACATATGTTCAGTAATTTATTGAGACTAATATTGCTAATTCGTCCAGTCTCTAATTTTGAAATGAAGTTAAGTGAAAGATTACTTTTTTCAGCTAATTTTTCCTGTGATAGCTTTTGCTTCATTCGATAATATCTGATCTCGTTTCCGATATTTAAATTTTCATACATATAAGTTTATATCTCCAAAAACGTATTTTATAGCTAAATTATAGAGATATTCACATTTGGTTACTATGTAGTAAAATAATAAATTTTAATTATTAATATTTTAATCAAAAAGTGATACAATTTTTACTGTTAAAAATTTATATGTGTAAATAGAAAGGATTGTTATCATGAAAAAAATAAAAAAAATAATCATTCCTTTATTAGCGATTTTATGTATTCCACTGTTCTTAGCGGGTTGTGGTTCAAAAGAAGCATTTGCCGCTAGTGGTCAAAACAAAAATGGGGAAATTTGGTATGCAATAGATGGTAATACTGTAGAAACCATTTTTTACATCCAAAAAAATTCAGTAACTGATTATGCTATTGGAAATCACAAATTATCATTTTTCGCTAAAAAAAATAAGTCAGAAATTTTAAAAGAAGCAAAAAAAATTTCAAATGCTCAAGATAGTACGCCTGACTCAGAACCATACACAGCTAAGCTAATCACTGATGACAAATCTAAGGTTTTAAAAGAAAAAATTTATTTAGGCGGAACATCTAGCGATGATGAATTATGTACGTTAGTAAATACCAATGCTAAAGTCAAAGCTAATGGCAAGAATTATTATGGATATAATGTAAAATCAGATGGTGATAAAGGAACATTAATTTCTAATTCAGGCAAGCAAGTTGCTTTTGACAATGATAAAACAAATAACGTTGAACAAGTAAATCAAGAAAATGATTAATAAATGAATATAGAAAAAGCACCCTATCATGGGTGCTTTTATTTTGCTCGATTTTGGTTTTCATCATTTTTTAGAGTAAAGAAAAAGCCTTTTTAGTTTTTCTAACAAAAAGAAAATCTAAAAAGGCCATTGAAGGTTACCAGCCTTCGAGGATTACCAATCCCCTATACACTATCTACGATAAGTATATACCATAAAGATTTTATGCTCAGAATTAAAATTCATGCCTTAACTCGTCAAACTTATCAACACTTAGCGGAACTGCTGGTCAAGAAAAAGTCGCCTAACAGCTTGGCAGACATTGCTATTATTTGAGAAATTGAATAATTTAACAACATTGGCATCTTATATAGGTGCTTTTTTATTTTCTTAAGAAATTATTAAGAATAAAAAAAGAATGAAAATCTCCCACACAAGAATTTGAAATTGATATTATCAAGATGTTGATAGATCTATTAATAAATTAAATTTAGTTAAAGGAGAAATTTACTATGAATAATAAAAAGTTCAAGGTTATTAAAAAGGCAAGTACGGGTTATGGTGTTGGATATTCAAAATCAAATTGTTTGGCACAGGGAATTAATCCTGATTTACCGCTAATTAGTGCAAGTCCACTTGTAGAAAAAGCATTTAAAGGTAATCAGGAAATTGGAATGGTCATTTATGCTTATCAAGATTCAATTGATAAACATGGGAAAAGTTGGGAACATCAGCCAATTCGAATCAAAGTTACCGGACTTCAACATGGCTTTGGCTTAGGCGATAAGATCGTTTTTGAAAACCTAGAATGCGTCAGAATTGTTACACATAGTGGAAATGGTAATACAACTGCCAATTACTATTATAAAGCTACTGCGGTTCGTTTGCTAAAAGAAGGTGATAACAATGCTTAATGCATTCTTCACAGCAGTAGAAAAAATTGAAATTATTATTACTTTGACAATTTGCGCTGCATTTGTGATTCATTTGGTTATTGGATATATTCAGGATAAACTGGGTACCCGAGATATCTGGAAACGAATTTCTGAGTATTACGAAAAAAAAGACGATTTAGAAAAGGAAGCACAAAAACTGCAACTGCAGGAAGTGAAAGTTAATAATTCACTTCAAAAGATTGAAGCAGAAAAAGAAGATATTGAGGTGCAGCAAGCCAATTTAAGATACTTAAGTAATGAATTTGATGAGATTGTTGAAGTACGTGAAGCAGATTACAAAGAAAAGTTAGATTTTTGGGAAAAGATGACAAAACAGAATGGCTATCATCATTCAGATAATGCAATGAAACATGCAAAAGAAGTGATCAATGCATCGTCAACTAAAAGAAAATTCTTGAAATTTTTGAAAGAAGAATTACCAAAGGCTAACAGCCCTGAAACGGTTAAAGAAATTCATTTGAAGTTAGAAGAACTATTTAAAGATACTGGATATTGTGATTACGTTCTAGAGTCATTTGAGGATCGAGCTAGTCGATGCAATCCAGTTGTAGTCGCTTTTGAATTGTATACATGCTATAACACCCAAAATGGAGCTTAGTCAATAGCGCCACGAGAAAAAAGTAAATATGAATGTCAACTACGAAAGTTGTTGATAGTCATATTTACTTTTTTGGAGACGGAAAGTGAAATGGGCTGTTGACTAAGTGAACTGTTAGTGTTTTTTTGAATGGAAAGAGGTGAATAAAATGATTAAGCAAATTTGGATTGCATCAGAATCTAATATTGATTTATACGATTTGATCAATATTTTGATTGATAATCTTGGAATTACGGTCGAGCAAATTGTTGATTTCGACTATGCCCGCGAGGACGATCGTAAAGAAATTCGTCTTGAATACGAAGTAAACAAATAAAAAATTCAAAATAAAGTTGCAAAAATTTATCAAAAATGCTTATATCCCACTTCTTCAGGGCTTGTTTTTGAAGAAGTGGGAATAATGCGTAATTTATAAAAAATACTTATGAAGAAAAGGAAATGATTAGCATGAAAAATCAAGAAGTAAAAAAGTACAATAATGCAATTCGGTCAAATGCATATATGTATGTTCAGCAAGTTGATAATTTACCCTTAGCAAAAGGTCAATCCCTTGATAAGAAAGTCAATGCATTAATTAAAAGAGTTAAAAGTGTACCTGAGGTTAAGCGGTATGCTCTCATTGTTCACAATAAGGATTCTGATGAAGGTGGAAATACCATTAAGCCTCATATTCATGTGATGTTAGAGCTTGATAAACAGAGGTCAGTTAATAAAATTGCAAAAGCACTTGATGATTCTTCTGAACGCCTTGAATCAATGACCAAAAAGTATAAGCGACACGGAATTGAAAATGGATATGCTTATTTGATTCATCGAACACAAGGGGCTGAGAAGAAATATCAATATTCGCCAGAAGAAGTGAAAGCTAACTTTGATTATCCTAAATATATTAAAAAGCTTCAGCAAAAGGTAAGGGTAGTAAATAAGAAATCAGATAAGGAATTTATTAAGGAAGTCCTTAATAACTATCTGGCAGGAAGAATTTCTGAAATTGAAGCTAAGCGTCAGGTATTGGAAGCTAATCCTTTAATGCTACCGAGGTTTTTAAGACAGTTGGATGCCATTAAAAACACAAAGCTTGAAGTTGAAGCGGATGAATGGTTTCAAAGTCGTTCTAAAGGCGATACTCCTAAGTCAGTTATTTGGATAAGTGGGAGTGGTGGAACAGGAAAAACAGTTCTTGCTGAAATGGTTGCACGAAATATTACCGGTCCAGACTACTATTTAAGTGGTAGTGATCGTGATTACTTTCAAGATTATAATGGTGAACACTGCGTAATCCTAGATGAATTTCGCCCGGATAAAATTACTTATTCTGATTTGTTAAAAATGCTAGATAATAATCGCTTTGATGTGAGTGCACCCGCTAGATATCACGACAAAAAGATTTTAGCAGATCTAATTGTTATTACCTCCCCATATGATCCAGCAAGATATTATCAAAATGTTGAGGACATTCGACCTGCAATTGACGGATTTGATCAACTTGATCGAAGACTAACAATGGTATTATCCGTTGAAAAAGATAAAATTTCATTAATGAAATACGCAGGTTATAAAACGGAAAAGAAACCCGCTCCAGATGGCGGAAGTTTTACAAGTAAAAAGCCGTGTTACACTGAAAAATCAAGCTTTAAAAATTATATTTCAGATATTAAAAATCAAAAGGAATATAAGAAAAAAGAAGCAGAGATTACTCCCAAAATGCTTGCAGGACTGCACCATTTTGAGAAAATCGGTAAAAACATTGGCTTAAAAATGGAAGGAAGAAAATGATGTTTGGAGAAGAAATTCTGAATGCAAAGCAATTAGTTAAAAAGCTAGGAATTAGTAAAAGTTACTTGTATGAGCTGCTAGAAATCGGATTGCCATATCGTCAATTAGGAAATAAAGGTCGAAAATATTATGTGTATGAAGAAGTTACAAAATGGATTTTTGAAAATCTAGGTGAAAGTGATGTATCATAAAAGAGTTTACTGGACCTGGGAGGTTGTTAATGACGATAAGTAAAGTTAATAATGGCGTTCATAAGGGACAGTATAAAGTTAGAATACAACCTAGAGATGAGATAACGCATAAAAGAATTTCAATTCCAGTAGAGTATGCTCAAACTAAGAAAGAAGCTACGAAAATTGAAAATCAAATGTGGTTAAAGATTCAAAACGGATACAATTTTTCTGTGGCAGATGAATATTGTAGTAAATACTTTAAAAAGTATATTTCAGAACAATTTGCACAGGGAAGATGGAGCGAGAAAACCTATCAGTCTTGGCAATATACATCACGTGTTTTAAATGAGTATCTTTCAGATATGAAGATGAAAGATGTAAACCAAGTAAAAATTAGAAAATTCATTAGAAGGTTTGCCAAGGATAGAGAAATCGCTATAAACGCTTCTTCAGTAGTTGCTAAGATTTTGAATCATTTAAGAACTTTTTTTAAAGAATATGAAGGGACGATTTATACTAAAAATCCAGTTCCACTTCGGGCTTTAGAATTGTTCTTTCGAGATGATGAGATTTCTTTGTCTATTGAACGATATATTTTAAATCAAGATGAAATTGATCGCTTGATAGATGAAATTAGACGTCAAATTGATAAGTATGGCTTAGAAAAAAGTTCTTCGCGATTAGCAATTTGGGTAGATGTTGAAACTGGAATGAGACCACAAGAGATTCAAGCTTTAAAGTGGAACGATTTAAAGAAGGAATTGAATGAAGTGATCTTTGAGATTTCTGATTCTTGGAGTGACGTAAATAAGAAAGCAAATGGCCACTTAAAATCAAGGAAAAAAGGTGAGAAAAGGAAAACGTTACCTATCTCGAAGGATTTGTATTTACATTTGAAAGAATTTAAAAACGTACAGCAAGAATATTTAGAAAAAAATAAATTGGTCAACACAAATGATTTTATTTTTCTAAATATGACTGATTATCAAAAGTGTCAATTAGGTTATCCAATTACACAAACAAGTTTGAATGAAATGTTGAAAAAACTTGGACAAGATATTGGAATTAAACCTAACGGGAAAAGATGGTCAATGTATTCATTAAGACATACAACTGCGACTAAGTTGGCAAGCATTGATGGAATGAATTATTCGTGGGCAGCCTCTAGGTTAGGCCATACGCTTAATGAATTTATGCGGACTTATGTACATGTTGATAATGATCTCAATTCACAAATGATGAAATTGTGGAAAGAGCGTTGACACACGATTGACACACGGGAAAAATAATTACTGACAAAACGCTGATATGACAAGGAAAAGGATACTTATCTCGACTCCTGCCAGTGGCATAATTTTAAACAATATCTTTTATTTAAATCACGAAAACGCCTTGAAATGGGCGTTTTTATTTTTATAAATTTTAATTTGAAGATAATTTGTGAACACTGACACACGATTGACACACGGTGAAAGGTGCGGGTGTCAGAAGTGTGTGTCACAGTGAGCTTTTTAGATTAAAGGTCCAATGAACACGTAAGGACTAGGAGAAATCCTAGTCCTAATTATTTGGATAAAATTTACTTTAGTTATTTGTATCGTTGATTTGTTCTAACTTTGTAATATTAATTTTTTCTTTTCCAATTTTCTTTCCTGCACCAGTGGTTGCTTCTAATACAACAGGGGTAGTAGTACTGTCTAAATCAAAGGTGATTGATCCTTGGGCAGTTTTCCCTTTTTTTATTTTTTCGTCTTGTTTATCAGTTAATGCCTGGTCTTTATTTAAAGAAGGACCAACGTCTAATTTGTTTTCTTGATTTGGATCAGTGTCTTGATAAGCATCAATTAGAGCAGTAAATGTTAGTGGTGAAACGTCTTTACCTGTTTTATTAGTAATATCGTAATACAATACTAAACGTGATTTATGATCTGCATCACTTGGTTTTACAATCTGCATTTTAGTGATTTTTACCTTAACATCGTCCATATTAATGATGTTATTTTTAAAGCCATATACCGGCGCTGCCTTTTCCGTTTTAGTTTCATTAGCAGTTTTTGTATCTTTATTTGTGTTTCCACATCCTGCTAAAGTTAATGCTACTAATGCTGTTGTTCCTAGTAATGTAATTTTTTTCATTAGGCTCTCCTTTAAAGTAAGTATATTTATTTTTAATTTTAAAGTACCTTGTCTAAAATTTTACTGTTTTATAATTAGGTATTTTTTAAAATTTACTGTATTATCTGATATCAGTCAATAAAAAAACAGGTTGCTCATCACAACCTGCTTCAAAATTATTTATTCAATTCAACGATTTTTTGGTATAACTTCTTGTCGTGCATTAAAACAGCTTCTAATGCTTCAAGTTCTTCTTTAGTCAACTTTTCAGCCATATCGAATGCCTCTTTCTTTTAATTGTTATCTAAATTTTAGAATAAATTAGGTTGATGTACAAGGGAAAATCAGATAAACATTATTACATTTTCAAGGGCAGCGGTTGTTTTTTCAGCTAATTCATCAATTGAATATTTGGAAGGATTAGCAATCCAGTCGGTTAAAATGTTCCAAAAGCCGCCAATAAAAAAGTTCATCATAATTTTAATTGAATCGTCGGAGTTAAAAGTATGCCAAGGGAGTTCGACTGATTGGTATAGTTTGGGCCCAAGTGAATTAAGCTTTTTTAAGACAATTGAAAGCAGATTACTATCAGATAAAGTCTTAAGAATTTCAAAGTTATCTCTTCCAAATTGAAAGACAATGGTAATTAAGTCTTGAAACTTTTCAGGTGATTTGCTTTGAATTTGTGAGATGTAATTTGTAATCAAATTATCAGCAATTTTTTCGACAATGTCATTTTTGGAATTGAACTTTCGATAAAACGTATTCCGTGAAACTTGAGCTTTTTTACAAATTTCAGTCGTTTTAATTTCTTCGAATGATTTAATTTTCAACAGGTCAATAAAGGCTTCAATGATCCATTCTTTTGTTTGTTCTGCAATTCGACGCGCCATAATAAACTCCTCAATCTAACAATTTATCCAAAATGTCCTCTTAGTTAAGATTTCGCCAGCGGTATTTACTTCAGTGGAAGAACGGCTTAATCTTAAATTAGCTTATGGTACAAGTGTACCACATAGCACAAAGTGTAACGTTACAATTTGTTAAATTATTGTTCTAGTAAGGAGATCAATTATGATAAAAGGAAAGAATCGTTTAGTTTTGGTTATCCTTTGCATTTCAAATTTTCTTTGTATGCTAGATACAACAATTATGACAATTGTTATTCCCAAAATTCAAAGTGGATTAAATGCAAGTTTGGATCAAGTTTCATGGGCTGTAAATTTGTATGCAATTATTTTCGCTTCGGTTACATTGCTGGCAGCTCGAATTGCAGAAATTTACGGTAAAAACCGGTATTTACTATATGGGTTAATTTTATTTTTAATTGGATCAATTGGAAGCGGATGTGCACCAAGTCTTGGTTTTCTATATGGAAGTCGGATCATTCAAAGTTTAGGTGCAACCTTTATTCTTCCGCTGGGAACGATTATTGGAATGGAAATCGTTGCGCAACAGGATCGAAATAAGATTGTTTCTTTAGTTGGAGGTTGTCAGGGATTTGCAGCAGCGGTTGGCCCGGTTACTGGCGGTCTGATTTCAAAGTATTTTGGATGGCGCGGTGTATTTTTCATTAACGTTCCATTCCTGCTTGGATTAATTCTTTTAATTCCATTTTGCATGAATTTGAAACATGAAAAGAAACTTAAGAATGTAAAAATTGATTTTTTAGGTGCAATTTTAAGTATTGGAATGATGCTTGGATTAACCCTAGGATTGGTTCAAGGAAGACAATGGCATTGGGATTCACCTGCAATCATCTCATTATTTGGATTATCAACAATTTGCGGAGTGGGATTTATTGTTACTGAAATGAAAAGTGCCAAACCAATGATTGACTTATCATTATTTAAAAGTCGGAATTTTGATGGGGCTTCATTGGCATTAGCAATCAGCAGTTTCTTCTTAGGTGGATTTGTAATCTTAATTCCGACATTTCTCGTTAAGTTTAAGGGATTGACAGAACTTCAAGCGGCAATTCGAATTTTACCGTATTCAATTACGGTGTTTTTAGCAGTTATCATTGCGTCATTATTGGTAAAGAAGATCAACAACCGTTTAATGATTTTGATTGGATTTATTTTAATCTTTGTCAGTTATTGCTTTTTGAGTAAATTACAGGTTAATTTATATCATCGTTTAATGATTGGTTCAATTTTATTAGGATGCGGATATGGAATTGTTGCCGGACCGACGACTGTGATCTCAGCAGCAGATTTTAAAGGTCAAAGACTAACAGCGTCGCAGAGTGTAATGAATGTTTTGCGACAGGTAGGGTTAGTAATGGCAATTGCAATCTGCATGACATTATTGAATGGAAATGTATCAAGTGCAAAGCAGACGATTCAAAATTACGGGAATCAGCAAATTGCTGACAGTGGATTAGCTCCGCAAGTTAAGAATAAATTGAAACGAAAATTAGATCAAAAAATTGAAAATGCTCAAAATAGTACTGATTCAAAAGTGACGATAAAATTTACGCCGATTAAAGTTGCGCAGAGTCAAGTTGAACGAGTTACGAATCAAACGGTTCAAGCCATTTTCAAAAAGAAAGGCTTTGTTGAAAACAAAATTCCAGAAAAAGTTAAACAAGCAGTTTATCATGAAACTTACATAAAAATTGCTTCGAAATTTAACCAACAAGTACAACAGATTAATTCAACAATTAGCCGAATTATTTCAAACGTAAAAGAAAAGGCGAAGTCAGAGTTGAAAAAGGCGTTTATTAAGGTATATGCTCAATTAGCTCCGGTTGCATTGCTTTCATGTTTGATAGTGTTGATTTTGAAAAAAGGTAAGAAAGAAGAAGGTTAAATTTTGCTATACTAATCTTAGTAAGATAAAAACACAGTTTCGGTTGGTAGTCCGAACCAGAATGATTTCTGAAGTATCCTTCCTCCTTAGGTCGTCCGTTCTTACTTAATAATTAATTAAGGAGGTGCGGTTATGAAATGTCGAATGATCATGACCGTAGTTTTTGACAAACCGTTTTATAAGGGGATTTTTGAACGTTTTATTGATGACCGATATGCAGTCGCAGAAATCAACTTGGGAACAAGTTTACCGAAGACAGGTGATATATATCGGTTAGTTTTAAAGCGTTGGAATACAATTCATTTTTCAAAAGAGATGCTTGATTCAACGAGAGTCAAGCGGGTCAATCTTAAAAGAATGCAACGGGAAGCTCAAAAACAAGTTCACGCTCAATTTTATGGTTCAAAATCACAGCAGGCTCTAAAAGCAGACTTTGAAATGCGAAAGCAACAAAGTCATAGGGAGCAGCGAATAGCGAAAGAGGATTGTAAAAAGAGAAAGTTTGAAATTCGACAATTAAAGAAAAAACAAAAGCATCGTGGACATTAATTTTTCCCATTATCTTCCAAGAAGGAGGGTAATGGGATTTTTTGTTATAATATCCCTGAAAAGAGGCGATTCCATGCAAACCATTACAGCTGATATTTTGAAAAAAGTTATTCACCAACGTCCGCAAAACAGCTTTAAGGGGACGTTTGGCAAAGTGTTGATTGTGGGCGGTAACCCGAATATGGGTGGGGCGGCAATCATGGCCGGCAGTGCCGCGGTCCACGCTGGAGCGGGATTAGTCACAATCGCGACTGCCAGGGAAAATTTAACGGCGGTTCATTCCGTAATTCCAGAAGCGATGTTTGTGGATTATCATGATGCACCTCAATTCATTTCACTGATCAAGGGAGTGGATGTGATCGTCCTTGGACCAGGATTAGGAAATGATCCAACCGCGGAAAAAGTAATTCAAACGGTGTTTGCCAACGTCGCATCGAATCAAACATTGATTATTGATGGTTCGGCAATTACTTTAGTTGCGCAAAGTGCAGCTTTAAAGGATGCTGTCCCAACAAATGCACACGTAATTTACACTCCGCATCAAATGGAATGGCAACGGTTAAGCGGAATTCCGATTAGTGAACAAAATAATACTCATCGAAATCAACAAGCCCAACAATCCTTAAATGCCACCGTGATTTTAAAGAAGCATCATTCTGAAATTTACTTTTTAAATGGTGAAATTCGTAAGCTGATGGTTGGTGGCCCGGCAATGGCAACTGGCGGAATGGGCGACACGTTAACGGGCATTTTGGCAGCATTTATTGCCCAGTTTGATGCTTCATTTGAAGACCGGATTCAGGCAGCGGTGTTTACGCATAGTAAAATTGCCGATGAGTTAGCTGAAGCGAAGTATGTTGTTTTACCAACAGATATTATTAGTCACTTACAAAGTTTTATGAAAAGAAATTGTGGATAAAAAATAAAACCGTGAGCTTTCATGGTTTTATTTTTACTTTAATTTCAATAACGCTTGAATTTCACTTTCAGAAAGGGGACGATATTGGCCTGGTTTTAGAGATGAATCCAATTTTAACGGACCCATCGTAACCCGCTTCAACGCTGCGACATGCATTCCACAGACCGCAAACATCCGCTTGATTTGATGGTATTTGCCTTCGGTGATTGTGATTTCAACTTCCGATTGATTGTTTTTTTCAACAGTTGAAATAATCTTTAACGTGGCGGGCTTGCAATGGGTACCGTCTTTTAATTGGATCCCGGTCTTGAAACGGCTGACCGTATCTTCATTGACGATTCCGTCGATCGTTGCTTGATATGTTTTCGCAACGTGTTTCTGCGGTGCAAGCAGCCGGTGGGCGAGTTGACCGTCATTCGTTAATAAAAGCAGCCCAGTCGTGTCCTTATCAAGCCGGCCGACTGGCGCGAGTCCCTTAACGCTATCCGTTGCTGAAATCAAGTCAAGAACGGTCCGTTGGGATGCATCTTCAGTTGCGGTAATCACGTTTTGCGGCTTGTTGAGCATTAAATACTTTGTCAATTGAATTGCAACCGGCTGGTCGTTAATGGTAACTTGAGCAGAATCAGGGTCAAGTTGATCTTTTCCGTTTTTGACAAGTTCGCCGTTGATTTTAATTTGTTTTTGTTTGATCATTTTCTTGATTTCCGAGCGGGTGCCGATTCCGAGATTGCTTAATAATTTATCAATTCGCATAGTTTTCCTCATTTAAAATTTGGTATTAAAAAAGAAGAACCCCAAATGGATTCTTCTTAATTTTATCATATAACAGAATTATTTAATTAATTCATAAATCCCTTGAGCATAAATTGCTGCGGCCTTGACCAAGTCATCAACCGGAATGAATTCGTTTGGTTGGTGCATTGTGTCAGGAACACCTGGGAACATTGCGCCAAAGGCAACGCCGCGTTTCATCAACCGGCCGTATGTTCCGCCACCAACAACTTGGCCGTGAGCATCTTCGCCAGTTTGTTCGCGGTAAACATTTAATAATGTCTTGACTAACGGATCGTCTTCGTCAACGTAGTGCGGAACCATGCCGCCATCATGCATTTCAAAGTGAACATGGTATTCATCAGCAGCCGTGTTCAATCCCTTTTCAATGTATTCTGGATCAGTTCCCTTTGGATAACGGAAGTTAAGGGTGATTGAACCTTCTTTGCCGTCTTCAAATGAAAGGAGGCCAGGGTTCATTGTTAAGTCACCCATCACATCATCCGTGTAGTTCATGTCAAAGTTCTTCAACCGTGAATCAAGGTGAAGTTTTTCAGCAGTAAAGGCGATGAAGTCCTTGGCCCCGTTTTCAAAATCAAATTGATTTAAGAAGAGGGCTAAGTATGTTCCAGCATTGATTCCCCGTTTTGGTTCTTGAGCGTGGGCAGCTTTCCCAATCATGTGAATGTAAAGTTGACCATCGCGAATATCAGCTTCGCCAACTACCGGGTTTTCAGCGATGAATTCATCAAAGGCCTTGATTATTTCCTTGTAATCAGCAGCCTTAACCCATGCTTCAGCGTCCCGCGGAACCATGTTTTCTCGCAAGCCAGAATTGAATTTGACTAATTCATACTTGCCGCCGTTTGTGCCATCGAATTTGGCATCAAACGTAACATTCCCTTTTTCACCGTTGATAATTGGGAAGAAGGCGTCAGGTGAAAAGCCGAAGTCCGGTTCAGGCATGTTCTTGAAGTAGTAGTCCATTCCACGCCATGAGCTTTCTTCGTCGGTTCCAAGAATAAATGCGACTTTCTTGCTTACCGGCAAGTTAAGTTCTTTGATAATTTTTAATCCGTAGTAGCATGCCATACTTGGACCTTTGTCGTCTGAAGCTCCACGGGCGTATAACTTACCGTCCTTAATTACTGGTTCGAATGGGTCAGTATTCCATCCTTCACCTGCAGGCATCACGTCGACGTGGGCAAGAATTCCAAGCGTTTCGTCACCATCGCCAAATGCGATTTGGCCGGCCATGCCATCAATGTTCTTAGTTGCGAAGCCATCGCGGTCAGCAATTCCTAAAAACTTATCCAATCCAGCTTTTGGTCCCGGGCCAAGAGGAGCATCTTCAGTTTTCTTACTTTCATCACGGACACTTTTGACCCGTAACATTGCCTTTAAATCTGCTAAAAGTTCATCTTTACGGCTTTCAGCTTCTTTTTTCCAGTCAATTGTCGTCATATTGTTCCTCCTTAACTTTATTACCTTAATAGTATCATATTCAAAGATGACAAGGAAATTAAGCGAATAGATTTTAGTTATTAAAACATCGCAAAAAAGTTGGGATTTCTTGATTGAAAGAATCTGTCATATGGTATAATGCTTGCTGAAAGATTTAAGTTAATTAGAGAGAGGGCATTTTATAAATGTCGATAAAGGTTGGAAGTATCCTTGTGTGGGTCGTCCTTGCGGTTTTGACAGTGTGGAATATCCGCATCAATATTAAGTTAATGAAGATTCGAATGTCAGTTGCGCCGCGCGATCCGCGAAATTTATCCGCAACGGAAATGAAGACGGTTAAAGCTTTGAATCACGAAAGACGGAAGTGGGCAATTTTAAGTCAGGTTTTATTTTGGACATCATTGATTTTAGTGATTGCAGCCCAATCAATGGGGATTTTAGTTTACTTCCTTGATTTGTATACTTTAACGTGCATTGTTTCAAATAAAATCGATTTGCAAGCAGCTCAGGTTTTAACGAGCAAAAAATAACGATCAGCAAATGCTGATCGCTATTTTTTTATTTATTTTCGCCGTTGAGCCTTTAATTTTGCAGCTTCCTCAGCTGTAAGATGATCAAGCTTAACTAATTGGTCTTCAATATCATCAAGAATCTTATTACGGTCATCCGGATTAGCAACAAAGTCATACTGATCACCATCAATGACCATAATTGGTGATTTATCATACCACTTCAGCCACCGATCATAGTATTGAAGGAGGTTTTGGTAGTATTTCGGTAATGTGGGGTCAGATTCGATCTGTTCGTAATCCCGGCCGCGTTTGCGAATTCGTTTCAACATTGTATCATAGGAAACCTTGATGAAAATCATGAGGTCTTGAGAATCAACCCCAGTTGCGTATTGTAATTCATCAAGCATATTTTGCAGCAATTCTTGATAAGTTGCATATTCAACGGCAGTTGCATTTCCCATATCGGTATTCATTTTCATGAAGAGGGCGTCTTCATAAATTGAACGGTCAAGGACATTATTTGCTTCTTTTTTCGCTTCCTTGATCATCCGAAAACGGCGGTTCACGAAGAAGGTTTGGAGTAAGTATGTATACGGGTTGGTTGCATTTTGATCGCCGGCTGCCCGTTTTTTAGCGGCGATTTCATTTCCTTTATAAAATAATGGAAGAACCGGGTTATCTTCAACGGGTTCGAAAAAAGCCTTTGAACCAAGCTCCTTTGACAAAATCTCAGTCATTGTTGATTTGCCCGAACCAATAATTCCAGCAAGTGTAATCATTTTGAATGCTCCTTTGATTAATAATCCTTCCCAATTCTACATGGAAAAAAATGAGAAATCAATTTTGAAAAAAACGCGGTTGTTGCATTTCATGGTAAAATTTGGTAGTCTTGATAAGAAATTCAAGTAAAGGAGCGCGTTTAAAATGGCAAAGAAATTAAAAGTTGACGATACTGTTTTTTGCGAAAAATTTGGGCCAATGAAGCACCAATTTAAAGGAACAATTAGCAAGATTTACGAAAATTCAGCGCTTGTTCAATTTACTGATTTTGATTCAAAGGATAAGATCGCGGCCGGTGACTTGCATAACCAAGCAATCATTAGCTTGAAAGATCTTTTTGATGAAGATGGTTTTAAGAAAAAACAGGAAAAAGACGCGAAAAAAGCTTCAAAGAGTAAAAAATAATCAATGACATTCAGTGAGTTTTATGCTATACTAAACTCACATGCGGGTGTAGTTTAGTGGTAAAACTCCAGCTTCCCAAGCTGGCGTCGCGAGTTCGATTCTCGTCATCCGCTTTTGAAATATTCGATGATAGAAACTAGTAGGTTTGGAAATATTACAGCGAGTTCGGGATGATGGAAGCCGGATATAGGAACAAACTGAATCGCACTTCTTAGAATAGCAAACTAAATATTTGAGTGGATTACTTTTAATCAATTAGAGTGGTACCGCGGGATAACTCGTCTCTTGCATTTTTTGCAAGAGACTTTTTATTACAGGAGGTTTTACGATGGATTATAAGAAAATGGTTGCCCAAGCAATCGCAAACGTTGTCGGCGATGATTTGGATTTAAATGAAATCAATGAAAAAATCGAAGTTCCGAAGTCAATCAAAATGGGGGACTTTGCTTTTCCAGCCTTTGTTTTAGCCAAGGTAATGCATAAAGCACCCCAAATGATTGCCCAAGATATTGTGGAAAAAATTGACCAAACGGGATTTGAAAAGGTTGAAGCGGCTGGTCCATACGTCAACTTTTTCTTAGACAAAAAGCAATTTGGCAAGGAAATTGTAAGCGAAGTTCTTGACCAAAAGGAACACTATGGTGATCAAGATTTAGGTCACAAAGGAAACGTCACGATCGATATGTCATCACCTAACATTGCCAAACCAATGTCAATGGGTCACTTGCGGTCAACCGTAATCGGGAATTCATTAGCAGAAATCTTAAAGAAAACCAATTATAACCCAATTAAAATCAATCACTTAGGTGACTGGGGAACTCAATTCGGAAAGTTGATCGAAGCCTACAAGCTTTGGGGAAATGAAGAAGACGTTAAGAAGGATCCAATCAATACGTTGTTGAAGTACTATGTGCGTTTCCATAAAGAAGACCAGGAACATCCGGAACTTGATGATGAAGCCCGTGCATGGTTCAAGAAACTTGAAGATGGCGATCCAGAAGCAACCCGCCTTTGGAAATGGTTCCGGGAAGAATCATTGAGCTTCTTCATGAAGATCTACAAGCGGTTAGGTATCACCTTTGATTCATACAACGGGGAAGCATTTTACAATGATAAGATGCAACCAGTTATTGATGAATTGAAGGAAAAGGGATTGCTTGAAGAAAGCCAAGGGGCAATGATCGTTGACCTTTCAAAGTATGACTTGAACCCGGCATTGATTCAAAAATCAGATGGAACAAGTTTATACATTACGCGTGATCTAGCAGCTGCAATTTACCGGAAGAAGACATACAATTTCGTTCAATCATTGTATGTTATGGGAAATGAACAATCAAACCACTTCCATCAATTAGTTGCGGTGTTGAAAGAAATGGGCGATGATTGGGCTGACGACATGCACCACATTGCGTTTGGTTTGATCACTTCTGGCGGGAAGAAATTATCGACCCGGCGCGGTAACATTATCTTACTTGAAGAAGTTCTTGATGATGCGGTTAAACTTGCTCAAGAACAGATCGAAGAAAAGAACCCAACCCTTGAAAATAAGGATGAGGTTGCAGATGCAGTTGGCGTTGGCGCGGTTGTCTTCCACGACTTGAAGAACGAGCGGTTAAATCAATTCGACTTTGATTTGCAAGAAGTTGTTCGGTTCGAAGGTGAAACTGGACCATATGTTCAATACTCACATGCCCGGGCAATGAGTATTTTACGGAAGGCCGGCGTTGATGAAAATACTGATCTTCACGTTGAAGGATTAAATGACCCGGATGCATGGGAAACAGTCCGGATGCTTGGCGACTTCCCTGCAATGGTTAAACGGGCGGTTGAAGAATATGAACCATCAGTAATTGCCAAATATGCAATTCGCTTAGCAAAGGCATTCAACAAATACTATGCCCACACAAAGATTTTGGTTGATGATGATCAAAAGAATGAACGGTTAGCCCTTGTTCAAAGTGTTGCAACCGTTTTGAAGGAATCATTGCGCTTATTGGGTGTTAAGGCTCCAGATGAAATGTAATTGAAAAAGAGAGAGGTTGTGACACAAAGTCGCAGCCTTTTTGTTATATCCGCATAATCGGGTTCCAAAACAAACGAGCTACGACGCGAAG
>NZ_AYZA01000024.1:24799-203693 GCF_001436315.1 Ligilactobacillus aviarius subsp. aviarius DSM 20655
GATGCAAACCTCCGAATCTATGCTAGCGCGATTCGTTCGCTTTTCTGCTTCCACCACGCTCGTTTTTAACGTTTTGTCACACCTAATTGGCTTTCTTTTAACGAGTTCGGTAAAATAAGGTTATCTGCCTAAAAAGGCTGAATTCAAAAAATTAATAATTTCGCCACATTCAGAGGGTATAATAATGAAAAGAATTACTTTTGAATGTGGATCAAATTGATTAGAGGATTTGTTAAATGAAAGATTCTGAATTTAAAGAATGGATACGCGATAAGTGGGGTCGCTTTAAAACGTGGTTTAAGGCGAAGTGGCATCGTTATCAAATTTGGAAATGGTTGTTGATTGCTTTCCTTTCCGTTTTCTTGATGGTCAGTGTTCGCCTTGTGTTTATTGCCAAGACGGCCCATGTAAGTGACTTGAAGGCCCGGCTTGAGCAGACGACTGAGATTTATGATGCTTCGGGAAAGAAAGCCGGTTCGCTTTATTCGCAAAAGGGAACGTGGGTCCCATTATCGAAAATTTCGCAAAACATGCCGAATGCGGTGCTTTCAACCGAAGACCGGAATTTCTACCATGAATATGGCTTCTCGGTCAAAGGAATTGCCCGGTCGGTCGTGTTACTGATTCGGAACCGGTTAATGGGTGAAAGCACGATCAGCAGCGGGGGAAGTACGATCACCCAGCAACTGGTTAAAAATGCGTTCTTATCGCAACAGCAAACCTTCTCGCGGAAAGCAAAGGAAATTTTCATTGCGATGCAGGTTGAAAATACATACAGTAAGAATGAAATTCTAACGATGTATTTAAATAATGCATATTTTGGGAATGGCGTTTGGGGCGTTGAAGACGCGGCAGAACGTTACTTTGGGGTTCATGCTTCCCAGTTAACGGTTCCTGAAGCTGCCACTTTGGCGGGAATGCTGACCAATCCAAACGGGTTTAATCCGGCTGACCATCCGAAGGCTTCACGGGATCGGCGAAACTTGGTATTACAATTTATGTATGAAAACAAAAAGCTGACTAAGAGCGAAATGAAGCAATATCAAGCAACGCCAATGGTTACGCATGACAATTATACCTATCATTCAGGTTACAATTATCCGTATTACTTTGATGCGGTCATTAGCGAAGCCATCAACCGTTATGGCTTGACTGAAAAGGACATTATGAACGGCGGTTATAAGATTTACACGTCATTGAATCAAAGTCAGCAGAAAGTAATGCAAAATGCGTTTGAAGATCAAGCGCTGTTCCCACCGGCTCAACCCGATGAAACAGAAGCGCAAGCCGCTTCAATTGCGATTGATCCGGATAACGGCGGCGTTACCGCATTGGTTGGCGGTCGTCCAGGAACGCACGTGTTCCGGGGATATAACCGGGCAACGCAACTGGTGCGTTCACCAGGATCAACTATTAAGCCATTAGCGGTTTATACTCCGGCGTTGGAAAACGGCTGGCATTATGATTCAATGGTTGAAGATAAACTTCAATCGTATGGTTCAAACCATTATACGCCGCAAAACTGGAACGACCAGTATGCTGGTAAAATTCCAATGTATGAAGCATTGGCGTTAAGTAAAAATACGTCTGCGGTTTGGTTATTAAACAAGATTGGGGTTCAAAAGGGTTACGATTCCGTTGAAAAGTTTGGAATCAAGCTCACCAAAGCAGATGATAACTTAAGCTTGGCTCTTGGCGGTTTGGAAAAGGGAGTTTCACCTTACCAGATGGCAAGCGCCTACACGGCCTTTGCGAACAACGGGGTTCGTTATGAACCGCACTTAATTACTAAAATTGAAGACGCTTCAGGCAAGGTGATCGTGGATAATACCCATATTAAGCATAAGCGGATCATGTCAAAGAAGATCGCTAAAGAAATGACCAGTATGATGATCGATGTTTATAAGGACGGAACGGGTGTGAGTGCCGCTCCATCTGGTTATACGATTGCGGGAAAGACCGGTTCAACGCAAAGTACAGATGATATCAATCAAAACGGAACGGCTGAAGATGACCACTGGTTTATTGGTTATACGCCGGACGTTGTGGTTGCAACGTGGATGGGATATGATTCTGATAAGTATAACCTTGGCGAATACGGTGCTAATGAAGGTTCTGGCTTGTTTAAGGCTGAAATGCAGGGAATCATTCCAACAACAAATGAAACGTCATTTGGCGTTCAAGCAGCTTCAACACTTGCAAACGAATCAAGTAATCCGGGTTCAAGTGCGAGCGGATTATGGGATAATATTAAAGAAAATGGCCAAAACATTGGCAACACGATCAAACAGAAAGCTAGTCAATGGAAACAGCAAATCGAAAATTTTATTAATAATCATTAATTTTTAAATTGAATTTTAAAGAGGCGAGGCAGATGGCAAAAGAAATTTTTGACTATGAAATTGATGAAAATATGGATCTGTTTGCGTTGATCAAAACGGCAGATGTCCGAATTGCGAAGAATGGCTCCAAATTTATTTCATTTATTTTCTGTGACCGTTCAGGCGAGATCATGGCAAAATTTTGGGATGCATCAGACGAAGATATTGAAAACTTTCAAGAAGGGCGGGTCGTTCACATTACCGGTAAACGGGAAAACTATCAAAGCAATCCGCAAATCAAGATCTTTAACCTTCATCTTCCCCATGATGGCGAACCAAATGATCCACTCGATTTTGTTCCTAAAGCTCCGGAAGATACTTCATCGATGGAAAAAGATTTTAATGCCTTTTTCTTGGAAATTAAGAATCCAACATGGAGTAAGATCGTTCATTATCTGGTAAAGAAATATCACGACCGGTTCTTCACGTTCCCGGCGGCGAAAAAGAATCACCATGCCTTTGCTGGCGGGTTAGCATACCATACGCTGTCAATTTTACGGTTGGCTAAGGCGGTAACCGAAGAATACGACTTTGTTGACCGTTCATTACTGTATGCCGGGGCGATGTTACACGACCTTGGAAAGGTGATTGAACTTTCCGGACCGATTGCGACGCGCTACACGTTAGAAGGGAATCTAGTCGGCCATATTGTATTGATCGATGAACAGATTGTTGAGGCATGTCAAAAACTTGGAATTGACCAACAAAGCCAAGATGTGATTCTGTTACGGCATATGATTTTAGCTCATCATGGGTTGATGGAATACGGCTCACCGGTTCAACCACACTTAATGGAAGCCGAAATTTTACACCACTTAGATGATCTTGATGCTTCAATTCAAATGATGAAGGGCGCGCTTGATCATACTGAAAAGGGTGAATTCTCAGAACGAATATTTGGCCTGGATGGGCGCAACTTCTATAAACCGGAAAATCAAGATTAGAAAAATCCCAGCAATTTTGCTGGGATTTTTTAGATAACAAAAGACCCCAACGATCGTTGGGGTCTTTTATTTAACTGATCTTATTTATTGTTTTGAGCTGCACCTGTGTTGTTGCCTGAACCAGTGTAGTTTGCCAAGATATTTTGTAAATCTTTATCCTTGATTGAAACGTCACCGTTCTTCAATACCTTAGATACAACCTTTTGCAATGTTGCTTGATCATTCATTTCTTCGTTGATGATTTGATCTTTCAATTGCTTGATGTGGTCTTTCATTTGACCCTTGCCAGGGTTCTTGATGCAGTAGATAACTTGGTAACCGTATGGAGTCTTAACCGGTGTTTCAGTGAATTGACCAGTCTTCAACTTGAATGCGGCTTGCTTGAATGAGTTATCTAATTGAGTGTCTGTTCCGTCAAATGAAGGAAGCTTGCCACCCTTGTTCTTTGTAGCAGTATCTTCTGAGTACTTCTTAGCTAATTGCTTGAAGTTGTCGTAACTGCCGTTTTGTTTAAGTTGGTTGATGACATCTTGAGCATCAGATTCCTTTTGAACTAAGATGTGAGCAACCGTGATCTTTGGTTCAAAACTCTTCCATTGTTGTTGAAGCATCTTGTTAGTGATCTTTGTGTTTGCAATTACAGCTTGCTTAAGTAACAAGTTATCCCGAATTTGATCCTTTAATGTTGAAGGGGTCAAATTATTTTGTTGCAATGCAGTTGAGAATTGAGCACCATATTGACTCTTCAATGCATTGTATTGCTTGTCGACATCTTTGCTTGAAACCTTGCTGCCGTAGTCTTTTTCAAGCACTTTGTCTAAAATCATTTGTTGAAGGACTTGTTTACCGCTTTGAGTTTCCTTCATCTTGTTGTAATATTCGCTTTCAGTGATCTTACCACCTGAAGTTGTGGCAACAGTCTTTGAACATGCAGCTAAACTGAATGCCATTAAAACCCCTAAAGCTGCAACAAGCAGTTTTTTCATTTTTTTCATAAGAAATAAACACATCCATTTCTATTCTTTTTTAATAACATTCCTAACTATACCATAAAAAAGGCAGGGCGGAATAAAATTCAGTAAATTTTCATATATTATTTTGTTTTTAATCTACTTATCTTTAAGTTCGCTTTTGATGTTGCCGATTAACGGCTGAATATCGGTTGAATACTTGGTAATATCTGATTCTAAATCTTGAATCACATCTTTAGAATCATTAAAGACTTGTTTGGCTTCTGAAACTTTTTGCTTAACAATTTCAGCCTTATCAATGACATTATCAACTGATCCGTTGATGCGATCAACATCGATCGAATGTTGGATCAATGCGTCCAGAATTTGATCTTTTTTCCAATATGCAATTCCAGCTAAAGCTCCTGAAATTAAGATGAAACGCAAAAGAAATTTTCTCATAATTATTTCTCCAATTTAGTCCGGATCCGGGCAGCAATTTCTTCTAATTGATCCGCGTTGTAGTTTGCAGTATTGTCAGCAAAATTCATTGAGAACCCTTCATCTGCAGAATACCGCGGAATAAAGTGAATATGGGAATGAAAGACTGACTGGTATGCAACTTCTCCGTTGTTATTGACGATGTTTAATCCTTGAATTGCAGGATCAAAGTTGCGAACGGCCCGCGCAATCATTGGAATTTTAGTTAAGACTTTTTGAGCAAGATCATCATCGTATTCAAAGATATCTTGAACGTGCTTTTTAGGAACTAAAAGAGTATGTCCAGGCGTTGCTTGCGAAATGTCGAGAAATGCCTTCACATCTTCATCTTCATAAACCGTTGTACTTGGAATTTCACCACTGATGATTTTACAAAAAACACAATTGTCAGCCATAATAATCCTTCTTTCATTTATCGTTCACAATCAAGTATACATGATATAATTTTTACTAACAACGGATAGTAGAAGGGAACGAAGAATATGACATTAAAAGTGAGTCATTTAGTTGGGGGATATTCTCAAATCCCAGTCCTTAAGGATGTTTCGTTTGAAGTTCAACCCGGCGAATTGGTTGGCTTGATCGGGTTGAACGGGGCCGGAAAGTCAACGACGATCAAACACATTATTGGCCTGCTTGAACCGCAAAAGGGCGAAATTACGATTGATGGGGTCACTTTATTTGATGACCCTGAAAAATATAAAATAAAGTTGGCATACATTCCGGAAACCCCAATTTTGTATGATGAATTAACCTTGAAAGAACACCTTGAATTAACAATGATGGCCTATAACCTTGACCATGATGAAGCGTGGGAAAAGGCGAACCGCTTGTTAAAAATGTTCCGGTTAGATAAGAAACTTGATTGGTTCCCGGCAAACTTTTCAAAGGGAATGCGCCAAAAAGTAATGATCACTTGTGCGTTTATTACCAATGCAGAAATTTTTATTATTGATGAACCGTTTTACGGCCTTGATCCGCTTGCAATTCGCGATTTAACGTCCCTAATTGATGAAGTTAAGGCTCGGGGAGCAGCCGTCTTGATGTCAACGCACGTCCTTGAAACTGCACAAAAAATCTGCGACCGGTTTGTGATGCTTAATCATGGTCAAGTTGAAGCCCAAGGTGACTTGAGCGATCTTCAAGATCAAATGAATAAGCAAGATGCTGATTTATCAGATATTTATTTAGAAATGACACAAGGGGAGTCGGCTAATGAATAAGATTTGGAATCAACGCCTCAGTCAATATCAGCAAAAATTATTGAAATATTTGCGTTATGTTTTTAATGACCATTTTGTAATTGCACTCTTTTTTGTTTTTGGAGCGGTTTGTTACGGCTACTTTAATTTTATTGACCACTATGTTTATCCATTAACGGTTGTTGACCGGGTGGTGGCGATTATTACCTTAATGGTCATTTTACAGATTGGAAAGTTTGCAACGCTTCTTCAAAAGCCGGATATCGTTTTCTTACTGCCAAATGATTACCGCATTAACGATTATTTGATCAAAGCCCGCCATCACAGCATGACAATGACCGCATTGATTCAAATCGGCTGCGGATTGATCACGGTACCGTTCTTAGTTCGGGTCCTTCATTTCAGCTGGATCGAATGGGCAGTTTTACTTATCAGTCAGGTTCTTTTTAAATGGATGCAACTTCTTTTTGAAGAAACTGGTTTGTTTGATCAAAAATGGAATTCAAGTCAAATGCAATTTTTAAAGCAGGGTCTTCCACTGATTGGAATTGTGGGCGGAATTTTGCTTAGTCCATGGTTAAGTTTAGGAATTGCGGTGATTGGTTGGGGCAGCATGCTTCAATTGCGAAAAAAGGCCAGCTACCACGTCTTCAAATGGAAAGATGCAATTGCCGCCGAAGATAAACGGGTCATGCGGATCTACAAATTTTTCAGTTTATTTACGGATGTTCCGGAAGTTCATCAAAAAATCAAACGGCGGCGTTATTTGGACTGGCTGTTACCCCGCATTCAACAAGACTCGCGCCAAACATATAAGTATTTATACTGGCGTGGATTTTGGCGCAATTCGGAATATAGCGGATTATTTATGCGGCTAACGATCATTGGGGTTTTGTTGATGTTGTTCATCAACTTAAAGTGGGTAAGTCTTTTGATCGGATTACTATTTATCTACTTAACCAGTTTCCAATTGATTCCGCTTGCGAACCAATTTTACGATATTGTCTTTACGCATCTTTATCCGATAAAGTCCAGCCAGCAACTTGCAAGTTTTCGGAAAATTCTTGGTACATTAACGGCCGTTCAAGCTTTGATTTTTACTGGGACATTGTTAATTGCAACCCATTCATTGATTGCAGCGGTTGGGTTGGTGATTGGGGCAGTTGGAATTGAACTTTTGCTTGCCCATTTCAGCCTTAATAAAAGATTTAATAAAGGTGCTTGACATTATTTGCAGGTATTTTGTAGACTTTAATTAGTTATCGATATGTGTAGGAGGAGAGTGACAAAATGGAATCCAATCAAAAGTCTGGTTGGCGCATTCTCCCAGTTAACGGTGACACCGGAATGGCTTATATGGGTGTCAATAATGATAAACGCTTATTTTTAAAACGAAATACATCACCATTTTTAGCGGCACTCTCAATTGAAGAGATTACCCCGCGGCTGGTGTGGACGAAACGAATGACGTCGGGGGATACCTTGACCGCCCAGGAATGGTTAAATGGACGGAACCTCAAGCGCGAAGAAATGCGGGAAAAGCGCGTTTCTGATTTACTGTGGCGGGTTCACCATTCTTCATTATTAAAGAAGATGTGGAAACAAGTTGGTGGGCGGACCTTGACCCCTGCCGATTTGATCGATAAGTGTTATCTTGAATTAGAACCGGATTTACGAAATCATCCTTTGATTTCGAAAGTCTTAAAAGCATTGAAGGGTAATCAACCGCAATTGGGACGCTCGAATTACGAAGTATGTCATGGCGATTTAAATCACAAAAACTGGCTCTTATCTGATGAAGATAAACTTTATCTTGTCGATTGGGATTCAGCTAAATTAGCTGATCCGGCATTGGATTTAAGCATGTTAATGTGCCAGTATGTCCCACGCTCGAAGTGGAATCAATGGTTGACTCAGTATTTCGGTCATCAACCAAGCGACGAGACGCAAAAACGAATCGTTTGGTACGCAATGGAAAACATGATTGAAACAATTGAGGACCATCACCGGCGTGGTCGTTTCCATGAAATGAACCAAGACATCGTTAAGTTAGCAGCAATTGTAAATGAACAAGACTATTACAAAATTGATTAATAAATGATTGAGAGGCTGGGCGGTGGCACAGCCTCCTGGTTTTTTAGAGAGGAAATTTAAATGAGACTTCGAAATCGTCCGTGGGCGAAACCTTTAATTGAAGAAAATCCGCAATATGTGGTGACTGAACCGCAACAGTTTAAGGGAAAATGGCAGACGCGGTTTGAAAAACCAGCACCGCTTTTCGTGGAAGTCGGAATGGGGAAAGGACAGTTTATCGTTGAAATGGCTGCGCGTCATCCGGAAAACAACTATATTGGAATGGAATTACAGACCGTTGCCACCGGAATGGCACTGAAGAAGCAGTTGGAACGCAAATTGCCGAATTTGCAGCTTGTTCGGGCAGACGGATCCGGGTTGACCGAATACTTTGAAGAAGATGAAGTTGATGGAATCTATCTTAATTTTTCTGATCCATGGCCGAAAAAGCGTCAAGCTAAGCGACGGTTAACGTATCCGACATTTTTAAAGCAGTATCAAATCGTGATGAAAAACAGCGGAAATATTGAATTTAAAACCGATAATCGCGGATTATTTGAATATTCGCTAACATCAATGAATAACTTTGGAATGCGGTTTGATCAGGTGTGGCTTGATCTTCATCAAAGCGAAGACCTTGAAGATAACGTGATGACTGAGTACGAAGAAAAATTCAGTAAAAAGGGTCCAATTTATAAGTTAAAGGCCCATTTCAAACGGGAAGGGGAAAATGAGTAATGGAAAAACTACCAAAGATGACGATGGATGAACTCAATCAAAAGATTGCATCCGGAAATTATGTTTTGTTTTTCACGGCAACATGGTGCGGCGATTGCCGGTTTATTAAACCATTTATGCCGGAGATCGAAGCTGATTTTCCTGAATATACATTTTTGAAAATTGATCGGGATGAAAACATTGATCTTTGCCAAGCGCTTGATGTAATGGGAATTCCCAGCTTTATTGTGTACCGAGATGGTCAGGAAGCCGACCGCTTTGTAAGCAAAGATCGGAAAACGAAAGAAGAAGTCGAAAACTTTTTGAAGAATATTAAATAGGGGTGTGATTGCTGATGTTAATTTCAAGTTATAATCCAGAACACTTAGGTGATGTTTTGATAACAATGATCAAGCCGGATGTGGCCAAGCAATCTTCTGAAAAGAAGGAAAATGTGGTTCGTATTTTTAATCGGGAAACAAACGAAACAATTGGCTACAACTTTTTTGATGTGTCAGAAACGTTGACCGGATTAAATGGTCAAGGCCAAGTTTTGTTAACTGCTGATCAAGTTAAATTATTAAACGAATTATTGACGAAGGTTGGATTCGAAGATCTTTTAGAAGAAGATCAAACCCCAAAATTTGTTGTCGGATACGTTGAGGAAATGGAAGCTCATCCTGATTCTGATCACCTGCACGTAACGAAGACTCGCGTTGATAATGACCAAGTTTTGCAAATTGTTTGCGGCGCTCCCAACATTGAACAGGGCCAAACTGTTGTAGTTGCAAAGGAAGGCGCAATGATGCCAACGGGCGCAATGATTTGGAATGGCAAACTTCGTGGAGTTGAAAGCGATGGAATGATTTGTTCAGCCCGCGAATTAGGTTTGCCAAATGCACCGCAAAAGCGTGGAATTTTGGTTTTGCCAACTGATGAATATCATGTTGGTGATGAATTCGACTTTGATAAGGCAGCAACATTATTTACTAAAAATTAAGCGCAAAATTCGCGTGATCTATGATAAAATGGGCTAGGTAACCTTTAGACGTAATTGGGTTCTGGCCCAATTTTTTTAGTTAGGATGACAAAATATGGAACATTATGATGGACCGGCTTTTTTTCGGCGTCAACCAGTCGAAAAGCCACGGAAAAAAATAAATAACCACCCAGCTGAAGGATTACGCCAAACGGAAGATAGCCATCGGGAATTTCATCCTAGCTATATTCCGCCTTCAGTTTTAACGCTGGGTTCAAAAAACTTAAAAGAAAAGTATCGCCAATTAGTAACTGAAATAACGAAAGCAGATGAAGATTATCTGTTGTTTGATGATGCGGTCAATTCAGCTGATATTGTTGATCTGCTTCATTTTACACCTGAATCAGCGGTTGATGATGAACCGCAACAAGAAGAACAGGTCTCATCTCAAGCGGATTCGGAGCCGATGGAATCGAGTTTGGCTGAAAGTCCCCTTGAAAAGAACGAAAATGAAGTTGCTGAACATCAGCTCGAGTCTTCATCAAGCGATGAATCTGAAACTTTGAATTCAAGTGAAGATGTTCAAGCTCCGGGTCATCAAATTGATGATGACGAATTTGAGCAGGTTAAACCAGAGGCTGATGAAGCTTCAGCAACTGAGACTGAGAGTGAACCAGATGAAGAGCCTGAAATGGATGAAGCGGATAACAGTTCTGAAAATGATATTGATAAATCGGCACCTGAAACGGATTCTTCAGTGGATGACTCAATGAAAGCTGAACCTGTGATTGAAGAACCAGAGCAGAAACCAGCCGATACAGAAGATCATCTTCCGGAAGCCGCAGTTACTGAGCCGGCACCTTCTCAATCGCCAGTTGAGAGCCAAAACGATGACTTATCAGGCCATGCGTTGAGCAAATCGCTTGGCGACATTATGAATGAAGAAAATAATGCACAACGGAATTTAAAAATTTTTGATTCACCGAAACCGGAACCAGTTTCAGTAGCTGACAGTCATGTCAATGATCATGGTCGCGGATATCAGTTACCGCCGTTATCGCTTCTTCCAGAACCAGTAGGGGAGGATAGCGAGCAGACTGAAGAATGGGCTTTGAATCAAGCTGATATTTTGAATGAAACGTTTAAGGCCTTTAATGTCGATGCGCAGGTCAAAGACTGGACGGTTGGTCCAACTGTTACCCAATTTGAAGTTACGCTGGCCCTTGGGGTAAAAGTAAGCAAGATTACGAACTTAGTTGATGATTTGAAGCTGGCATTGGCTGCAAAGGATATTCGAATTGAAGCCCCAATTGCTGGTAAGAGCAGTGTCGGAATCGAAATTCCGAATAAATTCTCGCGGCCGGTCATGCTGTCAGAAGTTTTGAATTCGCCGCAGTTTAAGAATGCGCGGTCGCCATTGACGGTTGCGTTAGGGGTTGACCTTTTTGGAATTCCGCAGGTGACGAATATTCACGATATGCCGCACGGATTGATTGCGGGTGCAACCGGATCAGGAAAATCGGTCTTTATTAATAGTTTGCTGATTTCACTTCTGTATAAGGCAACTCCTGAACAGGTTAAATTACTGTTGATCGATCCGAAGACGGTCGAATTAGCGCCGTACTCCGAATTACCGCACTTGCTTGCTCCGGTAATTTCAGATCCGCAAGCAGCAACGGCGTCATTGAAGTGGGCCGTTGAAGAAATGAATAACCGGTATGAAAAGTTAGCAGCTGCCGGGGTTCGCGATATTGATAGTTTTAACGCGAAAGTTGAAGAAACCGGCGAATACGGCCTTCATATGCCATATATTGTGATTATCATCGACGAATTAGCAGATTTGATGATGACCGCTTCGGCAGAAATTGCCGATTATATTGGTCAAATTACAGCGAAAGCACGGGCATGCGGAATTCATTTGCTAGTTGCTACTCAACGGCCAAGTGTTGATGTGATTACCGGAACGATGAAGAATAATATTCCGACCCGAATCGCATTTATGGTTTCAAGTCAGGTTGATTCGCGTACGATTATTGATTCTGCCGGTGCTGAAAAGCTTCTTGGCCGGGGGGATATGCTTTATCTTGGAAACGGGAAGAGCCAACCGATTCGGCTTCAAGGAACGTACATCAATGATGATAAAATCGATGAAATCGTTGATTTTGTTAAGAAACAGGGCAAACCGCACTATGCATTTGATCCGGATAACTTAAAGAAAAAAGAATTGAATCACGAAAAAGAAGATGAGTTGCTTCCACGGGTTCTCGAATACATCGTTAACGAAGAAACAACGTCAACTTCAAAGCTTCAACGGGTATTTTCAATTGGTTATAACCGGGCTGCGCGGATCATTGAGGAGCTGGAGAAAAAACAGTACATTTCACCAGCGCACGGTTCAAAGCCGCGGAAAGTCTTTTTAACTGAAGAAGAATTAGACAAAATGCAAAATGAATAAATAATTTTAACTGAACATATGATAGACTATGGATAAAACATGATAAGAGAGGATTTTTTCTAATGGACATGGATGCAACATACTTTTTTGTGGGAATTAAAGGAACAGGAATGAGTTCGCTTGCATTGATCTTGCATGACAAAGGATGCAAAGTGATGGGTTCAGACATTGATAAGTATACTTTTACCCAACGTGGACTTGAACAAGCTGGAATCAAAATTTTACCTTTTAATGCTGACAATATTAAACCAGGAATGATCATTGTTGCCGGCAACGCATTTAATGATGATCAAGAAGAAATTGCGAAGGCAAAGAAAATGGGCTTAAAGGTAATGCGTTACCCTGAAGTTGTCGAAATGATTATTGAAGAAACAACGAGTATTGGCGTTGCTGGTGCTCACGGAAAGACAAGTACAACTGGCCTCCTTGCACATGTAATGAGCGGCGTTTCCCCAACAAGCTATTTAGTTGGGGATGGTTCTGGAAAGGGAACGCCGGATGCCCGTTTCTTTGTTTTTGAAGCTGATGAATACCGGCGGCACTTTGTTGCATATCACCCAGATTATACGATCATGACAAACATCGATTTTGATCACCCAGATTACTTTACGGGAATCGATGATGTGTGCGATGCTTTTGAAACCCTTGCACGGCAAACCAAGAAGGGAATCTTTGCATGGGGTGAAGACAAGAACTTACGGAAGTTAAATGCTAATGTTCCGATTTATTACTACGGGACAGAAGATAACGATGATTTCGTTGCCAAAAATATCAAGCGGACAACAACCGGCTCAAGTTTTGATGTTTACTTCCATGATCAATTCTTAGGTAACTTTGAAACCCATTTGTTCGGTGAACACAACGTTTTGAATACGTTGGCAGTGATTGCAGTCAGCTACTTTGAAAAGATCGACCTTGGTAAAGTCAAACAAGAATTATTGACCTTTAAAGGGGTTAAACGGCGCTTTACTGAAAAGACGGTTGCTGATATGGTCATCATTGATGATTATGCCCACCATCCGCATGAAATTCGGGCAACATTGGATGCTGCGCGGCAGCAATATCCGAATAAAAAGTTAATTGCTGTTTTCCAACCGCATACCTTTACGCGGACGATCGCATTGATGGATGACTTTGCTAAGAGTTTGAACATTGCTGACCAAGTATACTTAACTGATATTTTCGGTTCGATTCGTGAAAATAGCGGCAATGTTTCATCAGCTGACCTTGGGAAGAAGATCACTAAGGGTGGCAAAGTTTTGAAACTTGATAACATGTCACCGCTTTTGGATTATCATGATGCCGTTGTGATTTTCATGGGAGCCGGCGATATTCAAAAGTATGAACGCGTTTATGAACAATTGCTTAGTGAATTAAGCTTAAACAAAAATTAAGGTTAAACAAGGCTTTTTCTAATGGATTATGTTAGGAAAAAGCCTTTTTTATGTGCTATAATCTTCTCTACAATGAATCAGAAGGAGAGTTTTTATGAATAATTTTGATCAACAAAGCTCAGTTAACATGCGGGGCTTGAACCAGTTCCTGTCACGGATGTATGGCTACATGGCGGGGGCAATCGCAATTTCGGCCATTATGGCATTTATTACGGTTAAATATTTACAATATACGATTTTCAGCAGTCCGGTAATGATGATCGTTTTAGGAATTGTTTCGATCGTGATGGTGTTCTCACTGTCATATAATCCTAACCGGTCGGCGGTTGCAAGTATCTTAATGCTTTTTGGATATGCGGCAATCGAAGGAATTTTCTTCTCATCGATTTTGGCGGTTTACACGATGAAGAACATCACAATGGCATTTGTTTCGGCAGCCGTTGTCTTTGTCGTTTTAAGTCTGTTCGGGTTAAATACTAAGAAAGACTTATCCCGTTTCGGACGCCAGGCATTTGCAGCGTTGATTGCATTGTTAATTGTTTCAGTGATCAACTTGTTCTTGCACAGTGCCGCAATTGAATACATCTTTTCATATGTTGGGGTTGTGATCTTTACGATTTTAACCGCATGGGATACGCAAAACATGAAGAACATTTATCTTCAATATGGTGATCAGTATGAAGTCAACAGTTTGGCAGTCAATGGTGCTTTGCAACTTTACCTTGACTTCATCAACATGTTTATCTACCTTGTTCAAATCTTTGGTCACAACGATAATCAAAACTAAAATGAAAGTCGCGGAATTTCCGCGATTTTTATTTTGCACGAATGATTTGGTAGAATAAGGGTAATAATAAGAACGAGGAAAAGGTTAATGACAAATTCAACGAAAAAATTATTATTGATTGATGGAAATAGTGTTGCCTTTCGCGCATTCTATGCACTGTATAATCAGGTTGAAAAGTTTACGAACCATGACGGCTTGCATACAAATGCAATTTACAGTTTCAAAATTATGTTGGATAAGTTACTGAAACAAATTGATCCGACAAATATTTTAGTTGCATTTGATGCCGGGAGAACAACGTTTCGAACGGAAAAGTATGCTGATTATAAAGGCCAACGGAGTAAAACGCCCCAGGAACTTTCAGAACAATTTCCATTTTTGCGGGAAATGCTTATCGATTACGGAATTAAAAGTTATGATCTAAAGAATTACGAAGCCGATGACATTATCGGAACCCTTGCCAAAGAAGCTGAGGGTGAAGGCTTTCAAATTACGATCGTAACCGGGGATCGGGATTTAACGCAACTTGCAACGGACCAAACAACGGTTGCAATCACCAAAAAAGGAGTTTCTGAAATTGAAGAGTACACTCCGGAACACATTGAAGAAAAATTTGGATTAAATCCGCGACAAATTATTGACATGAAAGGCCTTGTCGGGGATACTTCTGATAATTATCCCGGAGTAACGAAGGTCGGCGAAAAAACTGCGATTAAGTTGCTGAAAAAATATGGTTCAATTGAGGGCATTTATGACCAAATTGACGAGATGCGGCAATCGAAGATGAAGGAACATTTGATCGAGGATAAGGAACAGGCCTTTATGAGTAAAGACCTTGCCCGAATCCGGCAAGATGCGCCAATTGAAGTGGACATTAAGGATACTGAATGGTCCGGAATTGATTACGAAAAATTAGAAAGTTTCTATCAGCAGATGGACTTTAATCGTTTCTTGAGTGAACTTCATCAAAATCAGGGAGCAGCAAGTTCAGAAAGCGCGTCATCAGTTGCGCCAATCGATTATACTGAATTAACTGCGGCTAACCTTACGGAATTAGGAAAGTCAGATGGTTCTTCAATTACGTTCCATCTTGAAATGGACGGGGAGAATTATCATAAAGCGCCGACCATTGGGTTTGCAATTTTGAAGGACGACAAGTACTTTGTTTCAAATCAACCTCAATTATTAAAGGAACCCGTTTTGAAGGAGCTGCTTGAAAAGGCAACTTTGGATGTCTTTAACGCCAAACGGAATTACGTTGGATTAAACCGCCTTGGAATTCAAATGGCTCCCGTTGATTTTGATTTGTTACTGGTTTCATACTTGTTAAATAATACTGATAACAGTGATGATCTTGGAAAACTTGCCCATGAGCATCAATACTATCAGGTCCAAAGCGATGAAGACGTGTACGGTAAAGGCGCCAAGCGGTCAGTTCCGGTTGATCAACCAGAATTCTTGCAACATTTAGCTCATAAAGTCCAAGCAATTCATGATTTGAAATCCCGGTTAATGGCCGAATTGGATGATCATGAACAGACTGAATTATATGAAACGATTGAACGGCCACTGTCGATCGTGCTTGCTCAAATGGAAATTGCGGGAATTAAGGTCGACATTGACCGGTTAATGCAGATGCGAAGCGAGTTTAAAGAACGGTTAGCTGAAATCGAGCAACAGATTTATCAAGAAGCCGGCGAAGAATTTAATATCGGGTCACCTAAACAATTAGGAGTAATTTTGTTTGAAAAATTAAAATTGCCAGTCATTAAGAAGACCAAGACCGGATATTCAACGGCAGTCAGCGTTCTTGAGAAGCTGCAAGGATTAAATCCGATTATTGACAATATTTTACTGTACCGGCAGCTTTCAAAGCTTCAATCAACCTATGTTGAAGGCTTATTAAAAGTTGTCTTTAAGGAAGATAGCAAGGTTCATACCCGGTATACCCAAACGTTGACATCAACGGGACGGTTGTCATCGGTCGATCCGAACTTGCAAAATATTCCGGTTCGGCTTGAAGAAGGACGGAAAATTCGCCAAGCATTTGTTCCAAGTCATTCAGGATGGCAGATTTTTTCATCGGATTATTCCCAAATTGAATTGCGGGTCTTAGCCCACATTTCAGGTGACGAAAACATGCAGGAAGCATTCAAAACCGGGGCAGATATTCACGCAAGCACTGCGATGAAGATTTTTAATTTGGATAGTCCGGATGAAGTTACGCCGAATATGCGGCGCCAAGCAAAAGCCGTAAACTTTGGAATTGTTTACGGAATCAGCGATTTTGGCTTAGCACAAAATATCGGGATTACCCGCAAAGCAGCTAAGAAATTTATTGAAACGTATTTTGAATCGTTCCCAGGAGTTCACAAGTATATGACGGGGATCGTCGAGCTTGCAAAGAAGCAAGGGTACGTTGAAACCTTGTTCCACCGGCGCCGTTATTTACCAGAAATCAATAGCAAAAATTATAATTTACGGTCATTTGCTGAACGGACGGCAATGAATTCGCCGATTCAAGGCAGTGCAGCGGATATTATTAAAATTGCGATGATTCGGATGCAAAAAATGTTACGTGAAAAAGGATTAAAGGCTAAAATGCTGCTTCAAGTTCACGATGAACTGATTTTTGAAGCGCCAAAAGAAGAAATTCCGGTGCTTAAAGAACTGGTTTCGAAGGTGATGGATTCAGCAGTTGATTTGGCTGTTCCGTTGAAAGTTGAAAGTGCTTCAGGCGATACGTGGTTTGATGCAAAAAAATAAGAGGTGAGAGAAATGCCGGAATTACCAGAAGTTGAAACGGTTCGCCGGGGAGTTTCGTCCCAGGTTTTAGACGTTCCGATCAAGAAAATCGATGTCAACTACGAAAAAATGATCAATAACGATATTGATGACTTTAAAAAGAAATTAACGGGGCAAAAAATTACCCGGATCGATCGGCGGGGGAAGTATTTGCTTTTTCGGTTTACCGGAGACTTAACGATGGTTTCCCACCTTCGAATGGAGGGCAAATACATCATTGAAGATCACAACGCGCCAATGGAAAAACACAGTCACGTGATTTTTGAACTCGCGGATGGACGTGATCTGCGGTATAACGATTCACGGAAATTTGGTCGGATGCAACTGATGCAAACGGGCGAAGAACTTGAATTTCCGGGGATCAAAAAGCTTGGGCCGGAGCCGTTAAGTGCTGATTTTACGGTTGATGATTTTTATAATCGATTACAGAAAAAGAAAAAGATGATCAAACCGGCCCTCCTTGATCAAACGGTCGTTACAGGATTAGGCAATATTTATGTTGATGAGGTTTTATGGATGAGCAAAATTCATCCGCAAACACCGGCTAATCATTTGACTCGGAGTGATGTGCAAAAATTGCATGATAATATCATCAAGGAATTGAAGCTCGCAATTGATGCTCAAGGAACAACGGTCTTCTCATTTAAAAATGCGTACAGTCATGCAGGGCAATTCCAAGATCAACTGCATGTTTATCGAAAGACCGGCGAACCGTGTGAACGGTGTCATACCCCGATTGAGCGGTTAGTCGTTGGTCAACGGGGGACGCATATTTGTCCAAAGGAGCAGAAAATCAAATAATGACATATGTTTTAGGATTGACTGGCGGAATTGCTTCTGGGAAGTCGACGGTCAGTAAGATTTTGGCATCCTATGGAGCTGAAATCATTGATGGCGACGTGATTGCTCGTCAGTTGCAGCAACCGGGCGAAGAAGGATTACGTCAAATTGAATTTCAATTCGGCAAAGAGTATTTGAATGCAGATGGCAGTCTTAACCGAACGAAACTTGGTGATTTAGTTTTTAATAACCCTGCAGAACTGGCAAAATTAAATCACATTATGCGACCGTTGATTCATCAGCGAATTATTGAACGGGTGAATCAGGCCAAGAAAGCCAAGGTCAAATTAGCAGTCATTGATATTGCACTTCTCATTGAAGGGCATTACTTAAATTTGTGTACCAGTACGATGATGATCGAAACGACAAGCGCAAAGCAGCTTTCGAACTTAATGAACCGGAATCATTTATCAAAAGCCCAGGCGCAAGCGCGGATCAATGCTCAAATGAGCAACTGCGAACGAGCAAAGTATGTTGATGAAGTCATTCTCAATAACGGGTCAGTTGAAGAATTAAAGCTAAAAATGATAAAATGGTTGACATCAAAGCATTTATTGGGAAGCGAGGTGGAGTAAATGTTATGTCCGCAATGTCACAATAATAGTTCACGGGTTGTTGATAGTCGTCCAGCTGACAACGGAAATGCCATTCGACGGCGGCGGGAATGTGAAAAATGCGGCTACCGGTTCACGACGTTTGAAAGAATCGAAGCAACTCCATTATTAGTAATTAAGAAAAACGGAAATCGGGAAGAGTTTAACCGCGATAAAATCTTGCACGGAATTATGCGAGCAGCGGAAAAACGTCCCGTTAGTATGGATAAAATTACCGATATCGTTGATGAAGTTGAACGCAAAATTCGCGCGGTCGGCGGGACCGAAGTTTCAAGTCAATTGATTGGCGAATACGTGATGAACATTTTGGCGGATGTTGATGATGTTACTTACATCCGGTTTGCAAGTGTTTACCATGAATTCAAGGATATGCAATCATTTGCAGATGAATTGCAGGAATTAATGAAACGGAATAAGCAGAAATAAATTAAGGAGGAAGGAACTTGAATCAAATTCATATTTTAGCAACTGATAAATTTAAGGTTGTTTCCAAGGCACTTCCTCAAGAATTTCAATTTCAAACGCTTACGAAATTATACCAGCCATTTATCGGCGAAACGGCGGTCGCCCTTTACATGTCGCTGATTGCTGAAGTTCAAACGGGTGACTGGGATCAGCTCCCGGAATGGAATCACGAACAGCTTTTGGTTCGCCTTGGAATTAACATGCAGCAATTTACAGCTGCCAAGGAAAAACTTGAAGCGGTCGGCTTGATGCGCACGCAGTTTAACGCGCAAAAGCATTGCTTTTTGTATGAAATGCTTCCGGCAAAAAGCGGAAGTGCATTCTTTGAAGATCCGGTTTTAAGCGGGTTGCTGATGGAATATGTCGGGGAGCAGCAGTTTGCTCAATTGTTGAACTTCTTTGAAGGCAACCATTGGAATCGGCATGCGTTTCAGGATGTTTCGAAAAAAATGACGGATGTTTTCCGGATAAAGGGCTCCTCTTCAGTAACTGATGCGCCGGTTCAATCAACGCCGGTGGCCGATTTGAAGATGAAGATCAATGTTCAGCTGTTAAAACAGTTGTTAACGAAAACCTTTGTTAACCAGCAATCAGTTGCGCAAAATTTACAAACGGTGAACACGGTTGCCGTAATGTATGGGCTTGATGAAGTTCAGCTTGTTCGGTTACTGGAAGAGGCGGTTGATGTTAATCATCAAGATGATGTCAATTGGAATCGATTCCGCGCATTGGCAAGTCAGCAGTATGAATTTACAATGAAGCCGGTTAAAAGTGATGATTTTGATTCGAATTCCGAAGTTCACCAGTCAAAGCAGCCGGCAAATAATGCGGATCAAGAGTTGATCAATGCTTGTCAGCAGTATGCGCCAATGGAATTTTTAACGGCGTTGAAGGACGAGCAGGGGCAAACGGTAACGCATGAAGAGCAGATCACGATCCAACGGGCAGTTGAAGCGCAACGCCTTGCCCCCGCGGTCATTAATGTGTTGACCCATTATATGCTGGTGAACGAAAATATGGATTCGTTGAATCAAAAGTATTTTGAGCGTACAGCGAATAACTGGCTGAAAAATAAGATCAACACGCCTGAAAAGGCAATCACCTATGTCCGTGAATGGCAAAAGAAACGGCAGCAATCACGCCCAACTTCCCGGTATGCGCGCCGACCTCAATATGCAGAAAAATTGCCGGCATGGGCGCAGAAGAAAAAAAGTCAATCAGCGGTTAAAGACCAAAATCAGTCTCAAAATCGATCTGCAAATGTTAATCAGGACATTTCACGGTTGATGCAACGGATCAATCAAAAAACACCGAAAGGAGATGAACGTTAATGGATAATATCAGTGATGGATTGAAACACCGCTTTCGTGATCCAAAGATGCGGGAACAATACCTTAAGCTGTTCGATGATGTCGTTAAGGATCCGGCGGTTGCTCAGTTTCTGAAAGATAATCAGGAACGGTTATCGAAGCAGGACATCATTACGGGCTTTAGTAAGCTGTATGAGTTTGTCAATTTACGCAAAGAACTTGCGGCAGGCAAGCAAACTTTTGCCCCCGGTTATGAACCGCAACTGATTGTCAGCGACCACCATATCGAAGTTGTGTATCATCCAACGGCCAAGATGGTTGAACAGCAACAGGCCCATCAACGGCAAAAGATGGTTGGAATGATCAACCTTCCAAAGGGATTACGGAATGCTCGAATCGAAGATTATGACATTAGTGGCCGTGAGGAACCGTTGCGGGCAGCATTAACGTTCATTGATGAGTGCATTGATTATCAAAAAAATGGTAAATTTCCAAAGGGTCTTTATTTATCCGGCAGTCTGGGAGTCGGTAAAACCTATTTACTGGCTGCAATTGCGAATAAATTAGCTGAAAATGGAATTCAATCAATGATGGTTCATTTTCCATCGTTTAGCGTCGAGATGACGGGCGCAATTCAAAACGGCAATCCGAATCAAATCTTAGATCAGATCAAACGGGTTCCCGTCTTGATGCTCGATGATATTGGAGCAACCCGGCTGACAAGCTGGATGCGGGATGATGTTTTGGGAATCATTTTGGAATATCGAATGCAAAATGAATTGCCGACGTTATTTAGTTCTAATCTTTCGATGAAGGATCTGCAAGAACAATATTTAACCTACAACAATCGTGGGGACAGCGAGCCGTTGAAGGCAATGCGAATCATGGAACGCATCAAGTTTTTGGCAACCGAATACCAAATGGTTGGTCCAAACCGAAGAAATCCAGAATAACTATTGCCAAATAAAAAGATTTATGGTTCAATGTAGTCAAGAAAGACAAACGGATCGTTAACTTCAGGGAAGGAGATCGTGACTGAAAGTCTCCTAACTAACGAGCTTACCACTTTCAGTTTTCTCACTTAATCGTGAGCGTGTTGCGCGTTAAAGCAAAATGAGGGGTATTAGCTAGATACCTGAAACTGGGTGGAACCACGTTAACGAACGTCCCAATACTGAAGTGTCAGTATTGGGGCGTTTTTTGTTTGTCCGACTTTGAAGGAGGAAGAAAAATGGCAGAAGTCAACATTCAGTTCCCAGACGGAACAGTTAAACAATTTGAAAAGGGCGTAACGGTTGAAGAAATTGCCAAGTCGATCAGCATCAGTTTGGCTAAAAAGGCCGTTGCCGGTAAATTTGACGGCAAGTTGGTTGGTTATCACGATGCCCTTGAACAAGGCGGTTCAATTGAAATTATCACGAAAGACAGCGAAGACGGCTTAGTTGTTCTTTGGAATACCGTTGCTCAAATTTTAAAGCACGCATTACATAATATGTATCCTAAAATGAAATTTGGTGAAAGTTCAGCAACTGAACATGGTTTCTGCTTGGATACAGATAATGCTGACGGTCAAATTTCAGAAGATGGATTTGACAAGATCACTGCTGAAATGAACAAGTTGATCAAGCAAAACATTGCAATTGAAAAGATCATGGTTCCAGTTAATGAAGCATTATCAATGGCTGAAGGCGATGAATATCAAACAGCCTTGATCAATGAAAATGCCGTTGATGGTCAAGTTGAAATGTACCAACAAGGCGATTTCAAGTATTTAGGCGGCGTTCAATTACCAGCAACCGGAGCAGTTAAGGTCTTCCAAATCTTATCAGTTGCCGGGGCATACTGGAAAGGCGCTTCAAGTAACCCAATGCTTCAACGGGTATACGGGACAGCATTTTACAAGCAAAAAGATTTAGATGTTGAATTGGAACGGCGGAAAGAAGCCCAGGAAAGGGATCACCGGGTAATCGGAAACAAGTTAGACTTATTCTTTGTTGATCCTAAAGTCGGTGCCGGCTTACCATACTGGATGCCAAAGGGTGCTACGATTCGGCGGACGATCGAACGGTACATCATTGACAAGGAAGTTGCCGATGGATACCAACACGTTTATACTCCAGTTTTGATGAACTTGAATGCTTACAAGCAATCAGGTCACTGGGATCACTATCATGATGACATGTTCCCACCAATGGACATGGGCGATGGCGAATTCCTTGAATTACGGCCAATGAACTGCCCGTCACATATTCAAATTTACAAGCACCACAAGCGTTCATACCGTGAATTACCATTGCGGATCGCTGAAATCGGAATGATGCACCGTTATGAAAAATCAGGAGCTCTTTCAGGTTTACAACGGGTTCGTGAAATGGAATTAAACGATGGACACACATTCGTTGCATTGGATCAAATTCAAGATGAATTTGCAAAGATCTTGCGGTTGATCATGGATGTTTACAAAGACTTTAACATTACAGATTACTCATTCCGGTTGAGTTACCGTGATCCGAAGAACACTGAAAAGTACTTCGATGACGATGAAATGTGGGAAAAGTCACAAAAGATGTTGAAGGGTGCCATGGATGACCTTGGTTTGGAATACTATGAAGCAGAAGGCGAAGCTGCATTCTATGGTCCTAAATTGGATATTCAAACGAAGACGGCCCTTGGAACGGAAGAAACAATGTCAACGATCCAACTTGACTTCTTACTTCCAGAACGCTTTGACCTGAAGTACACGGGAACTGACGGTGAAGAACACCGGCCAATCATGATCCACCGTGGAGTTGTCGGAACAATGGAACGGTTCACCGCCTACTTAACTGAAATTTACAAGGGAGCATTCCCAACATGGCTTGCTCCGGAACAAGTTGCAATTATTCCGGTTAAGAACGACCTTCACCTTGACTATGCGAAGGAATTGGCTAGCAAGTTAGTTGCCCACAACATTCGGATTAAGATGGATGACCGAAACGAAAAGATGGGCTACAAGATTCGTCAAGCCCAAGTCAACAAGATTCCATACACATTGGTTGTTGGTGATAATGAAAAGGCAAACGGCACGGTTACGGTTCGGAAATACGGTGAAGACGAACAAACAACCATGGCGTTTGATGAATTTGTAACAATGATCAATCATGATATTGAAACATACAGTCGCGAAGATTAATTTAGGCTTGACAGGGTAGTTTTAAACTGGTAAACTACTTAAAGTTGAGAAAAAAGCAGAGGCAAAAGCTTCTCGCCTAGCAGACAAGAAAGTCTCCGGGCAGAAATTAAGAAATTAATTCCGTTAAAAGCGGCTTTAATGACCTCTGTTTGAAGTATTCAAACGGAGGTTTTTTTATCTGCATTTTCTCTCTGAATTTATTTGGAGGTGAAGTATCATAGCAGTAGACAAGATGGTTAATGACGGCATTCGTGCTCGTGAAGTTCGTTTGATCAGCAGTAATGGTGATCAGCTTGGAGTTAAATCAAAGCGCGAAGCTTTACAAATCGCTGAACAGGAAAATCTTGACTTGGTTTTAGTTGCTCCGAAGGCAAAGCCGCCGGTTGCAAAGGTAATGGATTACGGGAAATACCGTTTTGAATTACAAAAGAAGCAACGCGAAGCCCGGAAGAAACAAAAGACCGTTAATGTTAAGGAAGTTCGGTTAAGTCCAACGATTGACACGAATGATTTTAATACTAAGATGAAGAACGCACGGAAGTTCCTTGCGAAGGGAGACAAAGTTAAGGTTTCAATTCGCTTCAGAGGGCGTGCCATTACACATAAAGACATCGGACGTGAAGTTCTGAGTCGCTTTGCTGAAGAAACAAAGGATGTTGCATCCGTTGAATCAAAGGCAAAGATGGATGGAAGAAGCATGTTTTTAATGCTTGCACCTAAAACTGAAAAATAGGTGAGTAGATTAATAGGAGGATTTTGATTATGCCAAAAATGAAAACACACCGCGCATCAGCAAAACGTTTTAAGCGTACAGGAAAGGGCGGTTTAAAGCGTCATCACGCATATACATCACACCGTTTCCACGGTAAGACGATCAAGCAACGTCGTCAATTACGGAAAGCAGGCATGGTATCTTCATCAGATATGAAGCGAATCAAGCAAATGCTTTCACAAATGAAATAATTATTACGAATTAAATTTTTGACAGGACCAAATCGGTTCTAACTTAGAGGAGGAATTTTCATGCCACGTGTTAAAGGTGGAACAGTTACACGCCAACGTCGTAAAAAAATGATCAAATTAGCCAAGGGTTACCGCGGTTCAAAGCACATTCAATTTAAAGTTGCTAAGCAACAAGTAATGAAGTCATACCAATATGCATTCCGTGATCGTCGGAAGACAAAATCAAACTTCCGTAAATTATGGATCGCACGGATCAATGCTGCAGCCCGGATGAACGGAATCAGCTACAGCAAGTTAATGCACGGTTTGAAGTTAGCTGAAATCGAAGTTAACCGCAAGATGCTTGCTGACTTAGCCGTTAGCGATGCAGATGCATTCAAGGCACTTGTTGACGAAGCTAAGAAAGCTTTAGCAAAATAATTGATCTTTAAATGATAGAGGCTGTGACGCTTGTCGCAGCCTCTTTGTTATTTTATAATTTTTAATATCGAATTATTAAAAATAGGAGCGGTTGAATGTTAAATCAATTTAAACCTACATGGATGATCGAATCGATTTATAATCTTACGCCAGATGAACTTAAAGCAAATGGCATTAAGGCGATTTTAACGGATTTGGATAATACGTTGATTGCCTGGAATAATCCGAGCGGAACCCAAGAACTCCGACAATGGTTAAATCAAATGAAAACAAATCAAATCCCGGTGATCGTGGTTTCAAATAATAACCATGAACGGGTGGAAAAAGCGGTTCAACGCTTTGATTTACCGTTTGTTGCCCGGGCATTAAAGCCGTTTAAAACGGGAATCAAAAAGGCTTTGAAGGAATATCAGCTTCAACCAGATGAAGTGGTAATGGTTGGCGATCAAATGCTGACGGATGTCCTCGCAGCCAACCGGATGAACATTCGCAGTATTTTAGTTAAGCCGTTAATGCAGACGGATGCTTGGAATACCCGGATCAACCGGTTAATGGAATGCAAAATTCAAACTCAATTAGCAAAAAAAGAAAATTTTGAAATTCAATGGAGGAACCATCTCGATGACTGATGAATTAAGATGCATTGGATGCGGTGTGGTGATTCAAACAATTGATCCGGATAAGGCTGGATATACACCGCAATCTGCGTTAAACAAACAAAAAGATGAGGTATATTGCCAACGCTGTTTCCGGCTGAGACACTATAATGAAATCGCGGATGTTGATTATAGTGATGATGACTTTTTGCGTTTCTTGAATCAATTAAGCGATAAGGAAGCATTGATCGTTAACGTGATCGATATCTTTGATTTTACCGGTTCATTGATTCCAGGATTGCAACGGTTTGTCGGCAATAACCCAATCTTACTGGTTGGAAATAAGGAAGACCTGCTTCCGCGGTCATTAAAGCGCTCAAAGATCAAGGATTGGATGCGGCAATCAGCTAACAAGGCAGGATTGCGTCCAATCGATGTTTTCTTGACGAGTGCCAAGAAGGGTGGTCAAGTTGACGAATTATTGGCTGCAATTGAAAAATACCGTGAAGGCCGCAATGTTTATATGGTTGGGGTTACGAATGTTGGAAAGTCAACGTTGATCAATCGAATCATCAGCCAGTTAACGGGAGTTCAGGAATTGATCACCACGTCGAAGTTTCCCGGAACAACCTTGGATCGAATTGAAATTCCATTGGATGATGGGCATTTCTTAATTGATACCCCAGGGATTATTCACCGGAATCAAATGGCACACTACCTTTCACCAAAGGAATTAAGGCTTGCAACGCCGCAAAAGGAAATCAAGCCGAAGACATACCAGTTGCAAGCAGGGCAAACCCTCTTTTTGAGTGCTTTAGCACGGTTTGATTTTATTAAAGGACCTAAAGAACGAAATGGAATTGCAATCTATCTTGATAATAATTTAAAGGTGCACCGGACAAAATTAGCCAACGCTGATCAATTCTATGCGAACCATGCTGGTGAGATATTGCAACCGCCAACCAAGAAAGAGTTGGAAACGACTTTCCCGAAACTTGTTCGGTATGAATTTAAGATAACGGAAAAAAGTGATCTTGTTTTTGCTGGCCTTGGCTGGGTCACGGTGCCGAAAAACAGTATTATTGCCGGTTGGGCCCCGGATGGAGTTGGCGTTACGATTCGTAAAGCAATGATTTAGAGGTGAAAAAATGAAATTACGTGGAAAACAAAAACGGTATTTAAGAAGTCAAGCCCATTCAATGCGGCCGCTTTTCCAAATCGGAAAAGATGGGATTGATAAAGAATGGCTTAAACAGGTTAAAAATGCCCTTGAAAAGCGTGAATTGATCAAAGTTAATATTTTAAATAATTCATTGTTAGAAACTGACGAAGTTCAGGAATACATTGAACAAAACTCTGATATTCAAGTAGTTCAAGTTATTGGGCACACCCTTGTTTTATTTAAACGCGCTCAAAAGCCGGAGCATCGTCACTATTCCGAAGAAGTTGCGCGGATTTAGAAAGGGTGCTTTGGAATGGAGAAGCAACGGGTGATCACGCCTGAAGTTCAAGTTTTTAGCAAGGTTGAATTTGATGCTCCGCAAAAAAGAGTTGGCATCTTAGGCGGAACGTTTAATCCACCGCATTTCGGTCATTTGATGATTGCAGATCAGGTTCAAAGTCAACTGGGGCTTGATCAGGTGCTATTTATGCCGGATAACATTCCGCCGCATATTGATCATAAAGATGCGATTGATGCGCGCCAGCGGCTTAAGATGCTGCATTTATGCGTTGATGATAATCCGAAGTTTGGAATTGAAGATTATGAAATCAAACGCGGCGGGGTCAGTTATAGCATTGATACGATGAAAGCATTGACTCAGCAACATCCTGAAAGTCAATATTACTTTATAATTGGCGGCGATATGGTAGAATATTTACCGAAATGGCGGGAAATTGATGAGCTGGTCAAGCTTGTTCAATTTGTCGGCGTTGGCCGTCCAGGATTTCATAAACACAGTCAATATCCGCTTTTATGGGTTGATGTTCCTGAGACGGAGATCAGTTCAACGTTGATTCGGCAAAAGGTCAAAGATGGATGTTCGATCAAGTATCTTGTTCCGGATGCAGTTGAACAGTACATTAACGAGGAGAACTTATATCGTGACTGAAATTGAATATCAAAAACATTATTATCCTGGTTCGCGTTCCGAATTAGTTCAGAAATTAAAAGACTCGTTAAATAAACAATCGCGGTTTGAACATTGTTTACGGGTCGAACAAACGGCGATCCAGCTTGCAAAACTAAACCATGAAGACGTTGAAAAAGCGGCGGTTGCCGGGCTGATTCATGATTATGCTAAGGAACGCTCAGCAGAAGAATTCAAACGGGTGATCATTGCCAAAAAGATGGACCTGGATTTATTAAACTGGGGTAATTTCATTTGGCACGGTGAAGTTGGTGCTGAAATCATTCAGGATGAATTAAAAATTACGGATGAAGAGATTTTAAATGCGGTGCGGCGGCATACGATCGGTGCGGTTCAAATGACAACGCTTGACAAGATCGTTTACGTTGCCGATTACGTCGAACCCGGACGTGATTTTCCGGGAGCAAATTATGCACGCGAAGTGGCGTTTGCTGATTTGGATGACGGGATGCGTTATGAAACCCAGCATACGTTGCAATATTTGTTGGAAAATAACAAAAAAATTTATCCAGCGGCAATTTTAACGTATAACCAGTGGAACGCCGAAAATTGATGAAGAGGTGGAATTTAAATGAACGAAAGCAAAGAATTATTAAAAACAGTTGTTGAAGCTGCCGACAATAAGCGAGCAGAAGATATTATTGCATTAGATGTTCAAAATATCAGTTTGTTAGCGGATTATTTTGTAATCATGCAAGCTGACTCAGACCGGCAAGTAAAGGCGATTGCCGAAAACATCGAAGAACAAGCCGAAGAAAAAGGCTATGATGTGCTTGATGTTGAAGGAAAGAGCGGGGCGAACTGGGTTTTGATCGACCTTGGCGATGTTGTTGCTCATGTATTTAAAGCTGAAACGCGGAAATTCTATAATCTTGAAAAGTTATGGGCAGATGCCGATGACGTTGATGTTTCAGCATGGATCAAGTAGTCAATGCAACAAATCACAGGAATAATTACTGAGTATAATCCGTTTCATAACGGCCATCTTTATCAGATTCAGCAAGTCAAGAAGCAATTTCCGGATGTTCCGTTAGTAATTGCAATGAGCGGCAATTTTTTACAGCGCGGGGAACCGGCAATCATTGATAAGTGGCACCGGGCCGCTGAATGTTTGGCCAATGGTGCAGATTTAGTAATGGAACTGCCGTTAATGGCGGCCGTTCAACCTGCAGACCGGTTTGCATATTATGGGGTGTGGACGCTTGCTCAGATGGGCGTGACGGACTTGTTTTTCGGTGCGGAGCATGCCACGTTTGACTTTATGCATGATGCCCAAAAAGCAATGGAAATTACCGGAAACTTTAACAAGTACCATGAGTCGTTTGCAAAAACTTATCAACAGGTAATTGCTGAAAAGGTTGGTCATCAAGTCGATCAGCCGAATGACCTGTTAGGATTGGCATATGCGAAGGCCAATTTAAAGCTGAAGGCCGGCATTAACCTTCATCCGATTCAGCGGAAAAATGCAAATTACCATGATATTGAGTTGAACGATGCGGGAACGATTGCGAGTGCATCGGCGATTCGCGAAGCCTTGCATCATCAAAATCAAGATTTTGAAAAATTTGTGCCGCACCAAACCGCTCAAGATTTAAAAAAACAGCCATTAGTATCATGGGATGATTTTTGGATCCATCTTAAGATGGAATTATTGACCCATTCACCGCAAGAATTGGAAAAAATTTACGGAATGGCTGAAGGAATTCAATACCGGATGATTGCGATGGCTCAGCGAAGTGAATTTGCCGGGAGCTTTGATTCATGGATCAAAGCGGTTAAAAATAAACGGTTTACGTACACGAGGTTAAGCCGGTTGGCAACAATGACGTTGCTGCACATTACCTGGGACGATGTTGCTTCATTTGAGGCCCAACCATATTTGCGGGTATTAGGGTTTTCTAAGAAGGGACAGGCAGTTTTACATGCTGCCAAAAAGAGTTGCGATCATCCAATTATTACAAACGTTTCTCAAGACGAGAAGAAGGGAATTTTAAGAATTGATTACCGCGCCGGAAAAGTTTACCAGGCAGTGTGCGGAAATGAACAGGATTTAAAACACGCTCCGATTATGACTGTCAAGTAAATCAGCTTGACGGTGATTTGAATTCCAAGTATAATCGACGTGTTGCATTAGGAGGCAAGAAAATGAAGTGGTCATTAAACGAATTGCGTCAGGCAAAGGAAACGCCCATTGAGTTTGATACAACCCTTGATTTGGAAGCAGCATTAAAGGAACGCCGGAATGATTTGATTTCGGCTGCTCCGGTCCAAGTTGAAGGCGTCTTTACGGTTGATCAACGGGAAATTTTAGGAAGTTTTAATGTGAAAACTAAAATTCAGGTTCCATCAACCCGGACGTTTGAACCGGTAACAATTCCACTCGACTTTGACTTCTCAGAATACTATGTCAGTCATCATCAAAATGATTTATCGCAGTTTGATGACTTGGACGTGGTAATTGTGCTTGAAAATGATGTATTAGCCCTTGAAGATGTGATTATTGACAATATTCTTGTTCAAATTCCAATGCAAGTTCTGAGTAAAAAAGAACAAAATGCAAAATTCAGTGAGATGCCGCAAGGAAAGAGTTGGGGTGTTTTGACTGAGGATCAGCTGAAAAATAACGCTCACCGGAAAGATCAAATCGATCCGCGGATGGCAAAATTAAAAGATTTTTTCAAAAACGATGATCAGAAGAATTCGGATGAGTAGTTGTCAAATTTAAGATTTGCAAGTATAATTGTTCTTGTCGATTATTTTGAAGGAGGTGGCTCTCAATGGCAGTACCAGCACGTAAAACATCAAAGACACGTAAGAGATTACGTCGGACAAACTACAAGTTGTCAGTACCTGGTATGAGCGCATGCCCAAATTGTGGTGAATTACGTCGTTCACACCGTGTATGCCCAAGTTGTGGTTACTATGGTGATCGCGAAGTTGTTAAAGTAAAGAACAACTAATTTTTTAAAATTGAAGAATAAAAAGATCGACGGGACCATGGCCCTCAATCTTTTTGCGGCACGTCAGTGTGAACTGAAGTGCTATTTTTTTACCATTGATTAAATTCCTATGCTAGAATGGAAAGCAGATATTATTAGGAGAAAGGAATTAACACATGGATGTGCATAACGTTGAACTCACGATCAGTGCAGTTCGCCCAGACCAATATCCGCAAGATGGATTACCGGAAATCACGTTAACTGGCCGGTCAAATGTCGGCAAATCATCGTTGATCAATACCCTGATCAACCGAAAGAAACTTGCTCATACGTCAAGCCAGCCTGGAAAAACGCAGACGTTGAATTTTTACCGGATCGAAGATGCAATGTACTTTGTTGATGTTCCGGGATACGGATACGCCAAAGTTTCACAAAAGAACCGTGAAAAGTGGGCTGAAATGATTGAAACCTACTTTGCCCAACGCGAAGAAACATGCGGTGTTGTTTCACTTGTTGATGCGCGGCATGCGCCAACGAAACTTGATCAGCAGATGATCAACTTTATCCATTATTATAAATTGCCGTTATTAGTTGTTGGAACGAAGATCGATAAGGTTCCGAAAAGCAAATGGAATAAAGCCGAAAGCCAAATTCGCAAAGGATTGCATTTAAGCGGCGATGACCAATTACAGTTATTTTCATCTCAAACCCGCTATGGTAAAGAAGAGGTTTGGGATTGGATCGAAAAGCATACGATGTAAGGAAGGAAAATCAAATGGAATTTAATGAGTATCAAGAAGCAGCAAACCGGACCCTTTACGGAACAGAACAGGTTTTAACCAATTGTGCGTTAGGGTTAGCAGGTGAAAGCGGCCAAGTGATCGATCTTGTAAAGGCATATACGTTTAAAGGCCAAAAATTAGATAAAAAGCAATTAACTCATGAAATGGGAGACGTTCTTTGGTACTTGTCTCAAATTGCTGAATGGGCAGGAATTCCGTTTGATGAAGTTGCGAAGGAAAATATTGAAACGTTGAATAAGCGGTATCCAAATGGATTTAAGAGTGAAAATTAGTGAATGCGAGAAGGAAAAATGAGGCTGTGATTGAATCGCAGCCTCATTTAAATATTATTTTTCTTTCTTGTGGGAATCATTTTTCTTTGAGGAGTCCTTTTCGGGATCCTTTGGCTTATTATTTGATGTGTTAGTCGGGTCGATTGCAAATTCATCAAATAATTTTTCAAGGTTTGTTTGCCGGTTGATCTTTAAACTCATAATTCGACTTCCTTCTGCTGTAGTTTTCTTTAGCGTACCAGTTTTTATTTAAGTTTTCAATTCTAAGAAAGGGGGACCATCAAAATGGCAACGGAACACATTGAACGAAAATTAAAATTACTTCCGGATTTACCGGGGTGTTACCTGATGAAAGATGTTAACGGACATATTATCTACGTTGGAAAAGCCAAAAATTTGAAGAATCGGGTGCGGTCATATTTCAAAAGCAAGCAGGTCGGAAAGCGGGCCCAACTTGTTGCGGAAATTCGGGATTTCGAAACGATCATCACGTCAACCGATAAGGAAGCTTTCTTGTTGGAAATTACGCTGATTCAAAAGCATCAGCCGTATTACAATACAAAATTAAAACGCGGAACGGGCTATCCGTACATCAAGATTACGAATGAACGCGATCCGCAGTTGAAGCTTGTAAGTAAAATTAAAAAAGATGGCGGGTACTATTTTGGACCATATCCAAATGTTTACGCTGCTCAAGAAACGTTGCAGCTTCTTCAAAAGGTATATCCGCTTCGAAGATGTAACGGCCCACAGAAACGGCCGTGTTTGTATTATCATATGGGCCAGTGTTTAGGAGCATGTTTCAAAGAAGTCCCTAAGGAAAAATATGATGCTCAAATTGAGAAGATTAAGTCGTTTTTAAACGGCAATGTTGCCCCAATCAAAAATGAATTGAAGCGGAAGATGGAAGAGGCTTCGGCTAAGATGGAATTTGAACGGGCGGCGGAATATCGTGATCAGATCCGCTATATTGCAATGACCGTTGAAAAGCAGAAAATTATTTCAAATGATTATACGACCCGCGATATTTTTGCGTACTACATGGATAAAGGCTGGATCTCAATTCAAGTTTTTTGTATCCGTCAAGCCCGGTTAATGAAGCGGGTCAAACGGCTTTTCCCATGTATTGACGAACCTGAGGCCGAATTTACTTCATTTATTTTGCAATATTACAATCAGAAAAACGTTGTTAAACCGCATGAAGTTCTTGTTCCGCAAAATATCGATCATCAGATTTTAAGTGATATTTTAGGAATTCCAGTTCGGACACCGCAACGGGGGCAGAAACGCGATTTATTGAAAATGGCTCAAAAGAATTCCCGCCTTGTCCTTGAAGAAAAGTTCCGGTTGCTTGAACTTGATAACCGGAAAACAACCGGCGCCATGAATGAAATTATGGATGCGCTCAAGTTGCCGCACGGTCACCGAATCGAAGCATTTGACCATTCCCATATTCAAGGTCAGGACCTGGTTTCCGCAATGGTTTGTTTCATTGACGGTCAGCCAAATAAAAATGAGTATCGTAAGTATAAGTTGAAGACGGTTGATCACGCGGATGAAGCGGCAAGTACCCGAGAGGTCATTTATCGCCGATACAGTCGGTTGCTCAAGGAACACGCTCAGCTTCCAGACTTGATTTTAATGGATGGGGCAGAGATCCAAATTGACGCTGCGGTCGATGTTTTGCACAATCAACTGGGAATTGATATTCCGGTTGCGGGAATGGTTAAAAATGATCATCACAAAACAGCGGATTTAATGAACCAGAACGGAATCAAACTAGAACTCGATCCGAAAAGTCAAGGTTTTTATTTGTTGCAACGAATCCAAGATGAAGTCCACCGGTTTGCGATTACTTATCACCGGCAGTTACATTCAAAGAATTCACTGTCATCCCGGCTTGAACAAATTCCAGGCGTAGGCCCGAAAACGCGAACCAAACTTTTGCGGAATTTTCATTCAATTAAGAAAATTGCTGAAGCATCGGTTGAAGAAATTCAAAAACTGGGAATTTCGAAGAAGGTTGCGCAAACGATTCATTTAAGTGCGGGTTCAATTGAAGAAGGCCGGCAAGATACAAGATTGATTAGAAAAAATTAAAAATGTATGCTACAATTTTAACCGTTAATTTTGATAACTAATCAATGGACGGAGTGAATTTCATTGGAAAATACAAGTCAGTCCTCAAAACTGCGCTGGTATAACATTGCCTTACTGGCATTTACCGTCGTTTGGGGATTTACAAATGTCGTCAATAACTTTGCTAATCAAGGACTAACCGTTGTCTTCTCATGGATTTTGATTATGTTCCTTTACTTTATCCCGTATACCTTAATGGTTGGGCAGTTAGGATCAGCATTTCAGAATTCAGGAGCAGGGGTCAGTTCGTGGATCAACGAATTACTCGGAAGCAAGTGGGCTTACTTAGCTGCTTGGACTTACTGGGTCGTTCACGTTCCGTATTTAGCTCAAAAACCACAAATTATTATGATCAGTTTAAGCTGGCTTTTCCGCGGCAATGGGACTTTTGTTAATGATACCAAGCCGATTGTTGTTCAATTGCTTAGTTTAGTTCTCTTCTTAGGATTTGTATGGCTTGCAACTAAAGGATTGAATGCGCTGAAGAAATTAGGGAACATTGCGGGAATCTTGCTGCTGATTATGTCATTCCTGTTCATTATTCTTGGAATCAGTGCACCGTTTATTCTTCATACGCACGTTGCAACGCCTAATATGGGCAGCTTGCATGATTATGTGCCAAAATTCAGTTTCCAATACCTAACGACCCTTTCAATGTTGATTTTTGCAGTTGGTGGTTGTGAAAAAATTTCACCATACGTTAATAAAACGCATAACGCATCCCGCGAATTTCCAAAGGGCATGCTTGTGTTAGCAATCATCGTTGCCTTATCAGCAATTTTAGGATCAATTGGAATGGGAATCGTAATTAACGCGCACCACATTCCAAATGATTTGATGTCAAACGGGGCATATGAAGCATTCCAAATTCTTGGCCGGTATTACCATGTTGGAGATCTCTTCATGTGGATCTTTGCAATTACCAATACATTAGGTTCAGCAACCGCTTTGGCAGTCTCAATCGATGCGCCGTTACGGATGTTGTTGGATGAAGCCGATGAACGCTTTATTCCAAAGGTTCTTTTAAAGAAGAACAAGCACGGGGTCTTTATTAACGGTTACAAGATGGTTACAGTTTTAGTTTCCATTTTGATCATTCTCCCAGCCCTTGGAATTAAGGGAATGTCAAACTTGTACAACTGGCTTTTGAACTTGAATTCAATTTGTATGCCAATGCGTTACCTTTGGGTATTCTTAGCATACATTATGCTTGTTAAGTACATGGACAAGTACAAGTCAGACTATGTCTTCGTGAAGAGTAAACCAGTCGGCTACGCATTTGGAATTTGGACATTTGTCTTTACTGCGTTTGCATGTATCATGGGAATGGTTCCAAAGGCTAACATGGCTGCATTCGCAACAAGTTCATGGTGGTTCCAAATTGCAATGAACGTCATTACCCCAATTATTTTGATTGCGTTAGGATTGATTCTTCCAGCAATTGCAAGACGGACAAATAAAATTAACGATTAAAATCATTGAAGCACGGCGAATCGGTCGTGCTTTTATTTTTAATCAAAACTTGATATAGTTATAGCGAGTAAAATATGCCAGTTAGAGAGACTGGATCGATTAAATAAATTGTAGAAAGAGGAACAAAAAGACAATGTCAATGTTTGTTGATCAAATTAAAATTCAAGTTAAAGCCGGAAAAGGCGGCGACGGAATGGTTGCTTTTCGGCGTGAAAAATATGTTCCAAATGGGGGCCCGGCCGGCGGTGACGGTGGTCATGGCGGAAGTATTATTTTAAAGGTCAATAAGGGATTACGGACCTTGATGGATTTCCGTTATCACCGGATCTTCAAAGCGAAGGCTGGTCAAAACGGAATGATCAAGGGCAAATATGGCCGGGCAGCTGAAAACTTGTATATTGATGTCCCCGAAGGAACAACGGTTACGGATGCCGATACCGGCGAAGTATTAGGCGATTTAACGGAGGCTAATCAGGAATTGGTCGTTGCTCACGGTGGTCGTGGCGGCCGTGGCAATATCCACTTTGCCAGTCCGAAAAATCCGGCCCCCGAAATTGCTGAAAATGGTGAACCAGGTGAAGAACGAAATTTGAATTTGGAATTAAAGGTTTTAGCCGATGTTGGATTGGTGGGCTTTCCATCGGTTGGAAAGTCGACGCTTCTTTCAACGGTTACAAGTGCAAAACCCAAAATTGCTGAATACCATTTCACAACGTTGGTTCCGAACCTGGGAATGGTTCAACTTGATGATGGCCGCGACTTTGTAATGGCTGACCTGCCAGGATTAATTGAAGGGGCTTCGCAAGGAATTGGTCTTGGAATTCAATTTTTGCGCCATGTCGAACGGACACGGGTTATTTTGCACCTGATCGATATGTCAGGGGTCGAAGAACGGGATCCGTACGAAGACTTTTTAAAGATCAATGATGAATTGAAGAAGTATGATCCAGATTTGTTAAAACGGCCGCAAATTATCGTTGGCTCGAAAATGGATATGCCGGATGCAGCTGAAAACTTAGCCAAGTTTAAGGCTAAGATTGAACAGGACTACGCTCCGTTAGCTCAAGCACCGCAAGTAATGGCAATTTCATCAATCACCCATGAAGGGCTGCAAGATTTGATGCAAGCAACAGCGGACTTGCTTGATAAGACGCCACACTTTGAAACGAAGGCGGAAAAGGAAATGTCTGCTAACCGTTCTGAATACCGGTTTGATGATGAGGAGGATACCCCTGCATTTACAATTTCGCGTGATTCGGACGCAACCTGGGTTCTTTCAGGTGATAAACTTGAAAAACTCTTTAAGATGACGAATTTGGATCACGATGAAAGTTTACTGCGGTTTACCCGGCAATTGCGGGGCATGGGAGTTGATGATGCGCTTCGGGAACGGGGAGCCAAAGACGGTGACCTCGTTCGCATCGACGATTTTGTCTTTGAATTTTATGCATAATCAATTTATGAAAATAAAATTTTGGATTGGTCAACGATCCGAAAGCCAAAGAGCGGGAATTTTTTTCCGCTTTTTGTTTTGATCAAAATCTTAACGTCGGCATTCAGCGCGTTCGCAATCACTTCCAGGGCTTTAAATTGAAGCGGATGATCATGATAAGGCAGAAGATAAAGAACGTTGGTCTGCTTATCAAAATCAAAATCGGAAATTGCGACTGCATGCGCTTCATTTTCCCAGTAACATTGGTATTGAGGATTGAATCCTTGAGTTGCTTCGCGAAATGTTTGAATTCTCATTTTAAACTCCTTTGTTCGTTATAAGATGAATATTTGTATTAAAAATAATTTTTTATTGATGATTATCTTTTAACCCCGAATAATTTCTGCTATAATGCAGGTAATTTATTTTGAAAGAGGGATTGATTGATGACACGCTTTTTTAAACTGAAAGAAAATCAGACAAGCGTCTCAACCGAAATTACTGCAGGGTTAACTACCTTTTTTGCAATGTCGTATATTCTTTTTGTTGCTCCGAACATCCTTGGCAAGACCGGGATGCCAACGCAAGGAATCTTTTTAGCAACAATTATTGCGTCAGTTGTTAGTACCTTGATCATGGCCTTGTTTGCCAATGTTCCATACGTTCAAGCTCCTGGATTGGGACTGGCAACGTTCTTTACGTACACCGTTGTTTTACAACTTGGTTTTAGTTGGCAGGAGGCCTTAGCGCTGGTCTTTCTTTGCGGGGTGATCAACGTTACGATCACGTTGACCAAGATTCGGAAGATGATCATCAAGTCAATTCCTGAAGTTTTGCAACACGCCATCAGTGGTGGGATTGGAATGTTTGTTGCCTATATCGGAATTAAAAATGCGGGTTTTCTTAAGTTTACCACTGATTCAAGCGATATTTTAACAGTTAACAATCATCCATTCAATCAAGCAACGACTCACTTTTCGCACGGAATTCAATCAATTGTTTCGGGAAGCGGAATTACTCCGGCATTGATCAACTTTAATCAAGCAGGGGCATTGGTTGCTTTGATCGGGTTATTGATCATGGCATTCTTAATGATCAAGAATGTGCGTGGTGGAATTTTGATTGGAATTATTTTAACGACGTTAATTGGAATTCCATTTGGGGTCACGCATTTAAGTCTTGCTCATGCCCCATCATTAGCCGAATCATTTAAAGAGCTTGGGGTAACGATGGGAGCTGCGTTTGGCCCGCACGGAATGGTGGCATTATTTGACCATCCAGGCCGGCTATTGTTAGCCATTATGACAATTTTTGCGTTCTCATTGACTGATATTTTTGATACGATTGGAACCTTTATTGGAACGGGGAAAAAATCAGGAATTTTCTCTCAAGCCGATGAAGAAGAATTCTTTAACGGAAAGGGATTCAAATCAAAGATGGACCGGTCATTGTTCTCAGATGCTGCCGGTTCGATTGTGGCTGCAATTTGCGGAACATCAAACGTTACGACCTTTGTTGAAAGTGCATCCGGAATCGGCGCGGGTGGTCGAACCGGATTAACAAGTTTGACCGCCGCCGTAATGTTTGCTTTGAGTAGTTTATTGGCTCCGGTAATTGCAATTATCCCAACTCAAGCAACGGCACCAGCATTGATCATTGTTGGGATCATGATGATGAGTTCGTTTAAGGATATTAACTGGTCAAACCTTGAAGATGCGATCCCCGCATTCTTTGCATCCGTCTTTATGGCGATTTGTTACAGCATCTCATACGGAATTGCTGCCGGGTTCATCTTCTACTTGTTAGTTAAGATTTGCAAGAAAAAATTCAACGAAATTCATCCAATGCTTGTGATCTGCACAATTCTCTTTATTTTGAATTTTGTTGTTTTAGCATTTATTTAACTTTAAAATGCATTTTGTATTTTAGATTGAATGATAGTAAAATTAATATCGGTATAGTAGTTCACTAATTATAGTGGACTATTATTTTTTGAGAGAAATAAAAAATAGATAGGGTCGATTTCATGGAACTTGAATTTTTAGGAACCAGTGCAGGATCGCCATCGAAATTTCGAAACGTGACGGCACTAGCGTTGAAATTGCTTGATGAAATTAATGAAGTTTGGCTTTTTGATGTCGGCGAAGGAACCCAACACCAAATTTTGCGAACGACGATTCGTCCCCGGAAAGTAACGAAGATTTTTATTACTCATCTTCACGGTGATCATATTTTCGGCCTTCCAGGTTTTTTAAGCAGCCGTTCATTTCAGGGAGCAGAAGCAGCAACTCCGCTGACGATTTACGGTCCGCGGGGAATCAAACAATTTGTTGAAACTTCAATGCGGGTTTCGCAAACCCATTTAGCATATCCAATCAAATACGTTGAGCTTGATGACGAAGAGGGGGTTCTCTTCGAAAATGATCGGTTTAAGGTTTCTTATGCCGGCCTTGATCATCGAATCAAATGTGTCGGCTATCGGGTCGAAGAAAAGGATTATCCGGGCGAATTGATGGTCGAAAAATTGCAGGAAGTCGGTGTTCGACCAGGACCGATTTACGGGCAAATCAAGGCGGGCCAAGTTGTCACGCTTGATGATGGAACGCAGTTAAACGGCAAAGACTTTATTGGTGCCCCGAAAAAGGGCCGGACAGTTGCAATCTTAGGTGATACCCGAAAGACGGCTGGAATTGATAAGCTGGCGCTCAATGCGGATGTTCTTGTTCATGAAAGTACTTTTGGAAAGGGCGAAGCAAAGCTTGCACGCAATTACTACCATTCAACATGTATTCAAGCAGCTCAAACTGCTCAGCGGGATCACGTTAAGAAATTGTTATTGACCCACATTTCAGCCCGGTATGTCGGATCAATGGTTAAGAAATTACAGGCGGATGCCCGGGAGATTTTCCCGAATACATGGGTTGTCCGGGATTTTGATACGTATAATGTTCCTTTTCCAGAAAGAAGGGAAAAATAATGAGTGGATATCGTGATTTAAAAAATTTAGAGAACCGGGTCGTTTTGGTGACCGGGGCTTCATCAGGGCTTGGCGAACAAATCGCTTACCAGTTAGCCCAAAAAGGAGCCGTCGTGGTTGCCTGCGCCCGCAATTTAGATCGATTAAAAGAAGTTGCCAAAGCATGTGCTGAATTTCGCGGTAAGAAGGCATATGCCGTTCAGATGGATGTGGCTGATCCAGACCGAATTGAAAAGGTCGTTCAGCAGGTTGAAAATGAGGTCGGCTCAATTGATGTTCTAGTAAACGATGCGGGCTTTGGCTTAATGCAAAATGCCCTTGATTTTGATATGCAGGTTGCGGAAAAGATGTTCCGGGTCAATGTTTTAGGAACGATCTACTTATCGAAATTTACTGCTTTACAAATGGCAGCGCGCAAACGCGGGGCAATCATTAACATTGCTTCAATGGCAGGAAAGATTGCAACCCCGAAATCGTCCGTTTATTCGGCAACGAAGGCCGCAGTTTTAGGGTATTCAGATGCTTTACGGCTCGAATTGAAGCCGCTTGGAATTAGCGTAATGACGGTTAATCCCGGGCCAACTCGAACGAAATTCTTCGATAAAGCTGATGAAAGTGGTAATTACTTGGAAAAAATCAACGGCATTGTTTTAAATCCAGAATTGGTTGCTGAAAAGATCGTTCATTCAATTGGAACTGCGAAACGGGAACTTAACCTTCCATTTTTCTTTAATATTGCAAATGTTGGTTATACCCTGTTTCCGCGGCTGGGCGACTTTTTGGCAGCGGGGATCTTTAATCAAAAGTAAGTCGGTTAATATTTAGGAGAGGTTAGATTGAAAAAGAAATTAAGTTTGATTGGAGTTATTGTCTTACTGTTAGTTGTGGCAATTTTTTCAATCTCAAATATGCAAAGTGTTTCAGTAAACTTTTTTGTGGCCAAGGTTAAAATTCCCCTTGTGATTTTAATCATCATTTCAATTTTAATTGGAGTGATCATTGCGATGCTGTTCTCAGTATCCTCATCATTTAAGCACAAGAAGCAAATCAAGAACTTGAACAGTCAAGTGAAAGATTTACAGGAACAGGTTGCAGGAAAGTCAGAAAACAAAGAGGAATAAGATTTGATTACTTCAAATTATGATTGGAAAATGGCGGTTTCCAAGCTTGATGATCAGCAAATCAATGAGCTTGCTCAAACCTTGCATCATTCGCCGTTGCTGATTAAAATTTTAGCTCAGCGCGGAATGGAAACCGCAAATCAAATTAAAGATTTTTTAGAGCCGCAGGGCCAGCATGTTCACGATCCGTATTTGCTTTATGATATGGAAAAGGCAATTGATCGGATTCAACAGGCGATTATTGAAAATCAGAAAATTTTTATTTATGGCGACTATGATGCTGACGGAATTACCAGTACGGCTGTAATGTATGAAACCCTGCTTCAGTTGGGAGCAGATGTTCAATATTTTGTTCCCGACCGGTTTAAAGATGGGTATGGCCCGAATTTAGCAGAATATCAAAATCTTGAAGCGCAGGGAATGCAATTGCTGATCACCGTTGATAATGGAGTTTCCGGATATGATGAGGTTCAATATTTGATGGAGAAGGGCATTGATGTCATCATCACGGATCATCATGAATTACCGGAAAAACTTCCGCCGGCATATGCAATCGTGCATCCAATGCATCCGAAGGGCAATTACCCGTTTAAAGGCCTTGCCGGCGTTGGGGTTGCGTTTAAAGTTGCATGTGCTCTCCTTGACGATATTCCGCAAGAAGAGCTTGATTTGGTTGCAATTGGGACGGTTGCGGATGTAATGTCGCTGACGGATGAGAACCGGGATTTGGTTTCATTTGGAATTGAAGAACTGAAAACAACAATGCGTCCGGGGTTAAGCGCGTTGCTTGAAGTTACGAAAACCAAGCCGGATGAAATTGACAGCGATACGATTGGATTTACCATTGCACCCCGGCTCAATTCGCTTGGAAGACTTGAAAATGCCACGCAAGGGGTAAAATTACTGACAACGCTTGATGAAAGTGAAGCTGCTCAATTAGCACAGCATACCCATGATTTAAATCAGCGACGCCAAGACTTGGTTGCAACCATCACCAAGGAAGCTGAGCAGATTTTAAAGCAGACTGAGCAATCGCATTTAGTAAATGTGATTGCTGGTCAAAACTGGCATGAAGGTGTCCTCGGAATTGTTGCAAGTCGGATCACGGAGGAAACGAAGCGGCCGACGATCGTTTTAACGTTGACTGAAGACGATTTGTATAAAGGCTCAGGCCGGTCAGTTGAGGGATTTAATCTTTTTGATGCATTTGATTCGCACCGGAAATTATTTGAAAGTTTCGGCGGGCATGCGCAAGCGTGCGGCCTTTCAATCAAGCCGGATAATCTCGCCGGTTTTCAAGTGATTGCCGATCAAGAAGCAGAAAATCAACATTTTAACGGCAATGAGCGCCCAGTGCTTGAAATCAATGAAGAACTTCCAGCCGCTTCAATTTCGCTTGATTTGATCAATGAATTGAATTTATTAGCGCCATTTGGATGTGATAATCCGCGGCCGGTGTTTAAGATTACCGGGATCCAAAATCCCCAGTTAAAGGTTATGGGTGATCAGGGCCAGCATTTTCGAATTAACTTTCAAAGCGGTCATGGCAGCTTAGCCGGAGTGAAGTTTAACGCTTCTCCGACAGAAGTTCACCAACTGCAAGCTGACCCCCTTGATGGAGTTGAAATTGCCGGTGAATTAACGGTAAACCGGTGGCAAGGCCGGACGACTCCGCAAATTCAAATTTGTGATTTGAAGACCGAAGCTGAAAATGAAATCAGCTCAAAGGTAAAGGTGATCGATCACCGCTTTACAAGTTCGCCGAATAAATTTAATTCAGAATTTGTATACGGCTTTTTCAATTTGAAATTATTGAAGCGGGTTGCAGCTCAGGTAGCCCCCAACATTAAATTGATTTCGTTGACTGATCAGATGCCGATCGTAGGTGACACGTTAGTAATCGTTGACTGCCCGCCATCGATTTCAGCATTTGAAAGTTTAGTTGACCGGTTGCAAGTCAAGCAGATTGTATTAAAATGTTATACGCAACATAATATTGCTTCCAAGCCATTGCCAAGTCGACAGGATTTTGGAAAACTATATCGTTTTACAAGTACGCATCACGATATTGATTTAAGAAAAGATTTAGAAAAGTTAGCAAATTATTTGAATTTTGACAAAGAATCACTTGTTTTCATGATTCAGGTGTTTTCTGAGGCTAAATTTGTTAAAATTAAGAATGGTCTGTTAACCGGAACACCATCCAATCAACGAATTGAATTGACCAGGACAAAGCGTTATCAAGCACGCGTTGCCGAAATACAGGCGCAACAATTATTTTTAAATTCAAAAACGGCGGATTTGCTAAAGCGATTGAATTTAACAATATAAGTATTTTGATTTAAGGAGAAACATAATGACATTAGATTTACATGATTATGTGGCAAGTATCCCAGATTACCCTGAAAAGGGTGTATTATTCCGTGACATTTCACCATTGATGGCTGATGGTGAAGCTTATCACCAAGCAACTGATCAAATCGTTCAGTTTGCTCGCGATAAAGGAGTTGAAATGATTGTTGGACCTGAAGCCCGGGGATTCATCGTTGGTTGCCCGGTTGCATTCGAATTAGGGGTCGGCTTTGCACCTGCCCGGAAAAAAGGTAAATTACCGCGGGAAACCGTTAAGGCTGAATATTCACTTGAATATGGAAAATCAGCGCTTTACATGCACAAGGATGCAATCAAGCCGGGTCAAAAGGTTTTAGTTACCGATGATCTTTTGGCAACCGGCGGAACGATCAGTGCAACGATCGACTTGGTTGAACAATTAGGCGGAATCGTTGTTGGATGTGCATTCATTATTGAGTTAAAGGATCTTCATGGTCGCGATAAAATTAAAGGTTATGATATGTTAAGTTTAATGGAATATTAAAATTGATTTATCCTGATTGATATATCTTTATTTTTTAAATCATTTAGGATATAATCGTGGCAATGTTGAAGCAAGGAGGATTGCGATGAAAGAGAAGTTGCGTGCATTCTGGCAAAAAGATTGGGTCCGTTTCATTGCACGGACTGTCTTTTACTTTGTCGTTTTGTTTGCTCTAGTATACATGTTCAGTTACAGTGGACTTACACAGCCACACTTTATTTATAACGAATTTTAAACAGGAGAGATGTTGAGATGGAAGCAAATTTGATTGCTCAAATTGACCAGTTTGCAGTTAACCATCCGGATAAGGCTGCTTACGATTACCTTGGGACCGAAAATACCTATGGTGATCTGAAGAAGTATTCGGATGCACTTGCAGACTATATTTTAAAAATGGATTTGCCAGCAAAAGCACCGATTGTAGTATTTGGGGGACAAACTTTTGAAATGATCGCAGCTTTTTTAGGAGTTGTTAAATCAGGTCATTCATACGTTCCAGTCGATGTTAATTCATCGTTATCACGGTTGGAATCAATCAATGAGATTGGGAAACCGGCACTGTATATTCAAGTTGAAGATTTACCAGCTGATATGCCGGCGGTTAAATCAATCACCAAGGCAGAGTTAAATGATATTTATACTCACGGTGAATTTTCAGATGAAATTAATTCAACATCATTTGTTGATGGGGATGATACGTTCTATATCATCTTTACGTCTGGAACAACAGGGAAACCTAAGGGCGTTCAAATTAGCCACGATAATTTGAAGAGTTATGTTAACTGGATGCATTCCGATGACTTTGGAATTAAAGCCGATGGAATCTGCCTTTCACAAGCGCCATACTCGTTTGACCTTTCAGTTATGGATTTATATCCAACGTTAACAGCGGGTGGCAAACTTGCAGTTTTGCCAAAGAAGACAACGGATAACTTTAAGGAATTGTTTGAAGTTTTACCACAACTGCACATCAACGAATGGGTTTCAACCCCATCATTTATGGATATTTGCTTGCTTCAACCGACGTTTGATGAAAAGCACATGCCTGAATTAAGTCATTTCTTGTTCTGCGGGGAAGAATTAACTCACAGTACGGCAGCTAACTTAAAGAAACGTTTCCCACATGCGCGGATCTTTAACACGTACGGGCCAACGGAAACAACCGTTGCGGTTACTCAAGTGGAAATTACGGATGAAGTTTTGGCAAATTACAAGCGGTTGCCAATTGGAACGCCTAAAGACGATACCCGAATCATCCTGGTTGATGACGAAGTTCACCAAGTTGGTGATCATGACGAAGGTGAAATCGTAATTGCTGGTCCGAGCGTCTCAAAGGGATATATCAATAACCCTGAAAAGACAGCTAAGGCGTTCTTAGAAATTGAAGGCACACCGGCATACCGGACAGGTGATTTAGGTCAATTTGATGAAAATGGCCAGTTGCTTTATAAAGGACGGATTGACTTCCAAGTTAAGGTTCACGGTTTCCGGATCGAATTGGAAGATGTTGATCACCATTTAGGTCAAGTTAGTTTGATTTCTCAAGCAACAACCGTTCCAAAATATGATAAAAACCACAAAGTCAGTCAATTAATTGCTTACATTGTTCCTGAAGACAATGATTACGAAGATGAGTTCAAGTTGACTCAGGCAATTAAGAAAGAACTTCAGGAAATCATGATGGCTTATATGATGCCACAACGTTTTGTTTACGTTGATTCATTACCATTAACTCCGAATGGAAAAATTGACCGCAAATCATTAATGAAAGAGGTTAATAACGAATGATCAATATTCAACCGTATCAAAATCCTGAATATTTCATTCTCTTAGTAATTGGATTGCTTCCAATTATGATTGGATTATTGTATGGCCGGCGTTTTAGAACTTATGAAACATTGATTTCAATTGCGTTCTTAGTTCTGACGTTTGGCGGGGTCAAGTGGCATCAAGGAATCGCGCTGATCGGTTATGTAGTCTTTGAATTACTGTTGATTGCCTGGTATTTCAATTACCGTCAAAAGCATAATAAGTCGTGGGTCTTTTGTTTAGCGGTTATTTTAGCCATTGTTCCGCTTGTGATCGTTAAGCTGACACCGCTTTTTGACTTTAATAAAGAATCAATTTTTGGTTTCTTAGGAATCAGTTATTTAACCTTTAAGGTTGTTGGAATGATTATGGAAATTCGGGATGGGATGATCAAAGAATTTCATCCATGGACCACATTGCAATTTATCATTTTCTTCCCAACCATTTCATCTGGCCCGATTGACCGGTATCGGCGGTTTAAGAAAGATTATGACAATATTCCGGATCGTGAAAAGTATGTTAAAATGCTTGAAAAAGCAGTCCACTATCTTTTCCTCGGATTTATGTATAAGTTTGTTCTCGCATACTTCTTTGGCCAATACTTGATGCCAAAGGTTGATGCGTTGGCAATTGCCCATGGCGGATGGTCAATTTGGGTATTCTTGCACGGCTACGTTTACGCGATGGACCTGTTCTTCGACTTTGCCGGATACAGTCTGTTTGCCGTTGCAACCAGTTATGTAATGGGAATTGAAACCCCGATGAACTTCAACAAACCATGGATTTCACACAACGTAAAGGATTTCTGGAATAGATGGCACATGACGCTTTCATTCTGGTTCCGTGATTACATCTACATGCGGTTAGTTTTCTTTATGATGAAGAAGAAATGGTTAAAGAGCCGGATTGCAATGGCAAATATCGGTTACTTAACGTTATTCTTGATCATGGGCTTCTGGCATGGTGAAACATGGTACTACATTGCATATGGATTATTCCAAGCAATTGCAATGATTGTCTGTGATGCATGGCAACGGTTCAAGAAGAAGCACCGGGACATGATTCCACACAACAAGTTTACCGAAGCATTTGCGATTTTCTTAACGTTTAACGTGATGTGCTTCAGTCTCTTGATTTTCTCAGGATTCCTAAATACAATGTTTTTTGTACACTAATTAATAATTAAAAAGTGAGGTTTTAACAATGAAAGATCAAATTTTAGATATTTTAGCTGATATTACAGGTAGCGATGAAGTTAAGAAGGATTTAGACGTTAACATTTTTGAAACAGGACTTTTAGATTCAATGGGAACAGTTCAATTGTTACTTGAATTCCAAAACCAACTTGGCGTTGATGTCCCAGTTTCAGAATTTGATCGTTCTGAATGGGACACACCAAACAAAATTATTGCGAAAGTTGAAAGCATGAAATAATGAAATTAAAAAAGAAACTGTTTGAGATCTTTGGACCAGTTGTTTGTGCAGCTGTAATCTTAATTGCGATTTTAGTTTCACCTTTTAATTTCCGAAGCTTTAATTCGAAGACGATTCGTGAAGCAGCGGTTTCCCAATCAACCAATATTTTTAAGGGAACTGTTGTTAAGCAAAAGGCGCTTGAAGAAGGTTATGTTCCGTTCATGGGTTCATCTGAATTATCACGGATGGATCCGATGCACCCGTCAGTTTTGGCTCAAAAGTATGACCGGAATTACCGGCCATTCCTTTTAGGGGCTGCGGGTTCGCAATCCTTATCTCAATTCTGGGGAATGCAAGGAATCAATAATCAGCTTAAGGGCAAAAAGGTTGTCTTTATTATTTCACCGCAATGGTTTGTTAAACGCGGAATCAACAAAAATGCCTTTGCATTGTATTATTCAAATTTACAAGCCGTAACATGGTTAAAGACAGCAAAAAATACTTTGATGGATCGTTATGCTGCACGGCGCCTGCTTGATATGCCGTCATCGCATTCTGATAAGATGATTGAACAGTGCTTATTACAGGTCGCAGCTGGTCAAAAGTTGAATAAGGCTGAAAAAGTATACTTAGATTTGAAGTACAATGAATTGATTCATGAAGATCAGTTATTCTCAACGATTGGAATGAACGATCGGGTTGCCAAAATTGATCGCGAAGCAAGTAAGTTGCCTCGGCAATACAACTATCAAAAGTTGGATTCACTTGCTTATCAATTAGGGGCAAAGAATACGACAAATAATCCATTCCGGGTTGATAATGCCTTTTGGAATAAGCGGTTAAAGAGCCAAGTTTCAAAATTGCATGGCGAACAAGCTAAATTCGATTACGTTTCATCACCTGAATTTGGTGATTTCCAATTGGTTTTGAACCAATTCGCAAAAGATCATACCAATGTTTTGTTTGTTATTCCGCCAATTAATGCACGGTGGGCTAAGTATACTGGTTTAAGAATGTCAATGATCAATGACTTTAATCAAAAGATCAAGTATCAATTGCAGAAACAAGGATTCAATAACATTGTTGATTTAACCAACGATGGGAAAGAACCATACTTTATGCAAGATACGATTCATCTTGGATGGCGCGGATGGTTGAAGATGGACCAAGCAGTTGATCCGTTCTTATCAAATGATCAACCGGCACCGGAATATCATATTGACAATTACTTCTACAATAAGAATTGGCAAATGATGCAAGGCAAGAAATTAAAACAATATTTGCAAACTCATCAAGCAAATTAAAACGGTGAGGCTGTAACTTGAGTTACAGCCTCATTTTTTATAACATAGAAACTATCAGAATAATGGTAAGGAAGATTATCTTTGAAACGTAAATTCTTTGTGAAAGTAATTTTCGGAATTCTCTTAACATTTCTACTTTTGAATTTCGGTCATTGTAATGCTGCCGCGGTCAATGATTCACCGGTTGCTAAACGCGATGCCGTTAACAGTCTCTTAAAAAATAATAAGGTCAACGGTGTCGTTTTATTTGGTGATTTGGCAACGAATCCGACCGTGGTTGAATGTAACCAGCCTGGAATGAAACAAAATGACGTGATTACGGCTATGGGGCTATATCCAATTGCGTCATTGCAAAAGGTTTATACGGGAATTGCAATTCAAAAATTGATCGATGAGGGGAAATTATCACTGAATACTAAAATCAGTCAATTTTATCCATCCATTCCCAATGCGTCAAAAATCACCATTGAGAATTTGTTGACCCACCGTTCAGGGATTAAAGATCGGGCAAGTGGCCCAACTGATTTATTGAAAAATCAAAAAGCCCAAATGAAATTTGCCCAGAAGAATCTTGATTCAACGGGGAAGACCGGTGCTTGGAACTATTCGAACAGTGATTATGCATTGCTTGCCGGCATCATTTCGAAAGTTACGGGGCAAAGTTATGAAAAGTATTTATCAACGAATCTCTTCAAACCGAATAGTTTAAAAAACATCAAGTTTTATAATCAGGTAACGAATGCTTCGCAAATTACGAACGCGAAGGGACCGGGAAATGCGCAAAACAATCATTTAAATTTCGAAGAATTGAAAACCGGAATGTCTGGCGAACTTGGGGCCGGCGAGGTGTTCAGCAGCGCGCAAGATTACTGGAACTTTATTAGCGGCTTAGTTGCAGGAAAATATGTGCCATTAAATAATATCATTTCAAACCCATATAATTATTATGATGGGGTTTACCTTGGAGATGGCATTATTCACGCTGACGGTTCAATTAATGGCTACCAAAGCTGTTTTATTGCTAATTATCGAACGAATCAGGCATTTATCTTCTTTTCAAATAATATTACGTTCGGGCAGATGTTGAATTTGCGGGAACAGTTATCAAATATTTGTTTATAAATGACAAGAGGTTGTGATACAAATCGCAACCTCTTTGCTATATCCGCATAATCGGGTTTCAAAACAAACGAGCTGAGTAGAAGTTCGAAAATCTTCGAATCTATGCTGACGCGATTCGTTCGTTTTGATGTTTTGTCACACCTTCTTTATTTAAGAATTCGAATTTCATGATTTTGATACACAAAAACGGCTGCCATAAAATGGCGGTCTTTTTTTAATTCGTCAACTGGAGTTTCAGGATTAAAAAACAAACGCGTCGATTCAATTTCGCCCCAAACTGACTGATCGGTAAAGACCGTTACCCCCATTAGCTGCGTTTTTAATGGGTACCCAGTCCGAGGATTAAGAATATGATGGTAAAAGTGGTGGTTTTCCGTAAAATTGCGTTCATAAATTCCGGAAGTGACCGCGGAACATGCTGGCATTCGAACCACTCGCAGAGCCTTTCCCCGGGGATTCCACGGATCTTGAATTCCAATCCGCCATTTTTGATCAGGGTGCAACGAACTGTTTCCAATTGTTAACAGATTTCCGCCAAGGTCAATGATTCCCGTTCGAACCCCGAAGGCTGCCCAAAGATCTTTGAGCCGGTCAGCGATGTAGCCTTTTGCGATCCCGCCAAGATCGAGTTGCATGCCAGCTTGTTGAAGGCCAATTAGGTTGGGGGCCTTGGTCGTAATTTCTTGCGGATCGATCTGGTGTAATAATTGGCGAATTCGGGTTGCGTCAGGCCGATGGGCGTTTTCAAATCCAACGTTCCATTCTTTAACTAGCGGGCCAATTGCCGCATTGAATCCCCATGATTTAAGACTGATTTTTTGGGCAAGGCTGACGAGATCAAACGTTGGGGTTGAAACTTCAATCATTTTTTGACCCGCGGCACGATTTATCCGGCTGATTTCAGAATCCGGCAGATAGATTGAAAATAATTTCTCATAGTAATCGATTAACTTTTTACTAGGAGCGAAAACTTGCTGATCAAACGAACTGAAAACGGTCAGCGTGATTTTGGTTCCTAAAGCTTTAAAGTGGGTTTGATACTTTGGCATTACTAACACCTACTTTATAACTCAGATGCGCCAGAAATGGCATCGCTGTCGTCGTCAGTATTAATATCGATCAGATCCTGTTCAATTTCCTGCCGGTACGTTTCGGATGACTGATCATGGTAGTGGAAATCATGATCTGGTTGCGTGGATTTTTGAAATTCAGATTCAATAAAACCGCCGTACCGGTATTTTTTAATGATTTCAGTAATGTTTTCACTGATTTGTAAACAGCCAAGATATTGCTGGTTTTCGTCATAAATTGCAATGAAGGTCAGGTTATAGTATTCTTCCTTGACCTTTAATGCCCGCGAGATTTTTGAATTTTTTCCGTGTTTTAATTTTTCAAGAAAATCAAAGGTCGCAGGCATCGTTTTAAAAAATAAATGGGATGAGATTCGCTGATTAAGTTTTAAATCCGGATCGAGCGGATGAATGATCAATTTGATGCGGCCGGCAGAATTAATAAAAAGGACTTCGAAAGGAAGCGCCTTTAAGAGATTGACCAGTTCGCTGATCTTTAAATTTCCATTTTCAAAAAAGAGGGTATCGTTTTTAATAAATGTCTTCTTCATAATTTCTCCATAAAAATCTATAATTTGATTACCTTATTTAGATGGTTCGATTTGCTAATTTGTGATACCATGTATTAGGTATAGTTCAGCATTATCATATGCTGATTAAGCAGGAATTTCAATCAATGTTATTTTAATTGATTTAGTAATTAAGTGACGGTGAAATCTTTTGAAAATTTTTAAAAAACAACATAAATTATCAAAGAGTAATCGAAATGGACATAAAGCAGACAGTATTCCGTTTCGGTTAAATTTTTTATTCGTAATTGTGTTCTTACTTTTTGCGGCATTGATTATTCAATTGGCCCATTTACAAATCATTGATGGGAAAAAGTATGTTTACGATGCTTCAAACAGTAACATGCAGACTGAAACCAAAGATATGCCGCGGGGAATGATCTATGATTCTTCAGGTAAATTGCTGGTTTCAAATGATGCAGCAACGGCAATTACGTATACAAAGCCGCTTTCAGTTACATCCCAAGAAATGTATGACGTTGCGAATAATTTAACAAAGTATATCAGCGTTGATACGTCACAGTTAACTGAAAACATGAAGCAGGCATATTATCTTGGAAGCACGGCAAATGCGGAAAAGGTTCAAAAACATATTAAGGATGCCAACTCATTAAGCGGTTCTGCTCTTTATAAACAAGAAATGGCATACGTTAAGGATCATGGCTTGGTCAACAATCTTACTCCGCAACAGCAACAAGCTGCCGTTTTGTACAATAAGATGGATGGGGCATATTCGCTTTCAACCGTAATGTTAAAAGCCAATGGTGTTTCAGCCGTTGAAATGGCTCAGGTTGGGGCGCATTTATCTCAGTTGCCTGGAGTTAAGATCGGAACCAGCTGGTCACGCAGTTATCCTGGCGGAGATTCGATCAAGGAAATTGCAGGGACGGTAACAACTGAAAAGCAGGGGTTGCCAAGTGATAAGTTGAACATCTTGCTTGCAGAAGGTTACTCACGGAATGACAGTGTTGGTTCAAGCTACATTGAATCACAATATGAAGATGCCTTGAAGGGCGACAGTGAGATCATTAAGGTTGAAACCCAAAACAATAAGATCAAGAAGGAAATCAAACAATATGGCGGGAAGCCAGGGGATGATATCCAATTAACGATCAATGCGCAGTTCCAAAATGATGTTCAGAATATCATGAAGAACTCGCTTCAAAGCGTTGCGGGTGGAAACCCATATGTTCCAGGAGCCTATGCCGTTGTTATGAATCCACATACCGGTGCGGTTTATGCGCTTGCGGGGGTAAGTCGTGATATTCAAACCGGAAAGATTACCGATAACGCAATCGGAGCAATTAACCAAACCTTTGTAATGGGATCAGTTGTAAAGGGTGCAATGGTAATGGGAGCTCTTCAAGATGGGGTAATTACACCAACGAATAACACCCTTGAAGAACAACCAATTAAATTAGCCGGAACGGCACCGAAGACATCGTGGTTTAATAAGAGCGGTTCAGCTAACATGCCGTTAACAGCACCTGAAGCCCTGGAAGTTTCATCAAACACGTATATGATGCAGCTTGCAATGCTTGAAGCCGGACTCAAATATACACCAGGAATGTCATTAGCAAGTATGTCGCCATCGATTTTCACTAAGATGCGGGATAACTTTAATCAGTTTGGATTAGGGATTAAGACCGGCATTGATCTTCCGGGCGAATCAGCCGGATTTGAAGGGCCTTCAGCCAAGGCTGATATTGGGAAAGCACTTGACCTTTCATTCGGGAACTACGATTCATATACAACATTGCAATTGGCACAGTACATCTCAACCATTGCGAATGGCGGTTACCGGTTGCAGCCCCACGTCTTAGATTCGATCCATGATAATGGAAAAGACGGCAAGATGGGCAAGACAATCTATCAATTTATGCCAAACATCTTGAATGTTGTTCCAGGAACAGCCGCTCAGTGGGATGTCGTTAAGAAGGGGCTTTACCTGGTAATGCACGGGAATAACCCATACGTTACTGGGAAGTACTTGAATGGCGTTAAACCAGAAATTGCCGGGAAGACCGGGACAGCTCAGACGTATTACAAGAATAATCCGACTGAAACGTTAAGTGGGGTAAGTTACGCTCCATACAATAATCCGCAAGTTGTTGTTGCGGTTGCGTTCCCTGGAATGGCGAATAATACCGAAAGTAAAGTTAACCTGGATGCAATCAAACAAATTTACGCAGCTTACTGGAAAGATGTTCAGTCAAGTGATGGATTTTAATTGAGAATCAAGCGAAAAGAAGGTGAATTGACCACCTTCTTTTTTTATCTTAAAAATCGTGTCAAGGAATTTTCCTTAACAATTAGTAAAAAACGGTAGCAATATCTTTTAAAAGATGATATTATATTAACGTTAAAGGTTTAAACACCTTATTAGACAGAATATGAAGAGTTGGAGGGTATATCGATGCGTGTTAATATTACATTAGAATGCACAGAATGTGGCGAACAAACATACTTAACAAACAAGAATAAGCGTCACAATCCAGATCGCTTAGAACTTAAGAAGTATTGCCCACGTTGTCGTAAAGCAACTTTACACCGTGAAACAAAATAACAACAGGAATTAAACCCTGTTGTTTTTCTTTTAAAACGCTCATCCCCTTAAAAAAGGGATGTTTTTTATCACATCCTGATGTAATCGGTGTCATTAGTGCTGTGATTGAAAGGAAAAAGCATGAGCAAGAAAAGACCAAAGATGACGATTATGTTAATTGTCATTAATATCGCGATGTATTTATTAATGACAGTTGCAGGCGGTTCAACGAATCCGAATATTTTAATTGAATTTGGTGCGAAAGATAATGCGTTAATTGCGGCGGGACAAATTTGGCGGTTATTTACGCCGATGTTTTTGCATATCGGGTTTCAACATATTGTACTGAATATGGTGACCCTTTACTTTTTAGGAATGCAAATCGAATATTTATTTGGCCCGTGGCGGTTCTTAGTTATTTATCTGGCAAGCGGAATTTGCGGGAACATTGCAAGCTTTGCATTTACTCCTGCGATTTCAGCGGGTGCAAGTACAGCATTGTTTGGCCTATTTGGCGCATACCTGATGCTTGGTGAATCATTTCGAGATGATCCGTATATTCGGACGATTGCAAAACAATTTTTAGTTTTAGTTGTTTTGAATCTGTTAAGCGATTTGACCGGATCAATTGATCTTTGGGGACATCTTGGTGGTCTAATAGGCGGTTTTTTATTAGGTTACGTTGTGGGTGCTCCTCAAATTGGAAAAGTTGAAACGCATAAAAGATGGCTGGCCCTAGTTGGTTTAGTTCTTCTGTTTACAGCAATTTTTGTCAGAGGAATGCATACTGCTACGGCTTAAGATGGGGATGTTATTTTGAAAAACTATTATGACGTTCAGCAGTTTTTAAAGCAGTTCGGCGTTTTTATCTACGTCGGCAAGCGGTTATGGGATATTGAATTAACGGCAATTGAACTGGACCACTTGTATAAAGCCGGTGTTGTTGATCAAAAGACGTACCTCAATGCCAAACTTATTTTGGACAAAGAGCATCGCGAGGAAGAAAAACGCGAAGCGGCGAAAAAAGACATTTAGGAGGAGCATTATGGATAAAAAATTAATTGGGGTTGACCTTGGCGGGACAACAATCAAATTTGCAATTACAACTGAAGATGGTGAAATTCAACAACGGTGGAGTATTGAAACCAATATTTTGGATGAAGGAAGCCACATTGTTCCCGATATCATTGAATCAATCAACCATCACCTTGAAATGTATGGAATGAAGCCAGAACAATTTATCGGAATTGGAATGGGAACTCCCGGAACAGTTGACCTTGAAAAGGGAACGGTTGTTGGAGCATACAATTTGAACTGGAAGACTGTTCAAAACGTTAAGGAAGAAATCGAAAAAGGCACAAACATCAAGTTTGCGGTTGATAACGATGCCAACGTTGCAGCCCTTGGCGAACGGTGGAAGGGTGCCGGCGAGAATGCCGACGATGTTGTCTTTATTACGTTAGGAACCGGTGTTGGTGGCGGAATCATTACCAACGGAAAACTTGTTCACGGAATGGGTGCCGGCGGTGAAGTTGGTCACATGAACGTTCACCCAGGCGGTTACTTATGTACATGCGGAAACCGTGGTTGTCTTGAAGCTTATGCGTCAGCAACTGGGGTTGTTCGGGTTGCTCGTGACATGGCTGAAGAATATGCCGGCAATTCAAAACTTAAACAATTAACTGATGATGGCGAAGAAGTTACATCAAAACTAGTCTTTGATTTAGCTAAAGAAAATGATCCATTGGCTAAAATGGTCGTTGACCGGGTATGCAACTACTTAGGGTTGGCTTGTGCTAACTTTGCAAGTATCTTGAATCCAAGTGCAATCGTAATTGGCGGGGGCGTTTCAGCTGCTGGTCAATTCTTGCTTGATCAAGTTCAAAACTACTTTAATGAATATGCATTCCCAACCGTTAAGAGCTCAACTGAAATCAAGTTAGCTCAATTAGGAAATGAAGCCGGCGTAATTGGAGCTGCTTCATTAGCATTGAAGTTTAAGGACTAAGATTATTTGGTTATTTTGAAAGGAGCCAATTGAATTGCTTTTAGGAAAAGCCCACTCTGTTTTATTTTGGGTCGATATGATTTTAATTATCATTTTGTTATGGATGGTAATTAATCAAGTTGTAATTTTTATTCGTAGTCGGCGGGCAGCCAAAATCGTCGATAACGAAGAATTCAAGAAGGCAATGCACCACGCTCAAGTTATTGATGTTCGCGAAGAAGATTCATTTAAAGCTGGTCATATCTTAGGTGCGCGGAATATTCCGTTTTCGCAATTTAAGATGTACATTGGTGGTATTCGGAAGGACATGCCGGTTTACTTGTATGAACAAGGAAAGGCCCTTGCTCTTCGGTGTGCGATCATGCTGAAAAAGGAAGGCTTTGATAAGATCTTCGTTCTTAAAGGCGGATACAATAAGTGGGACGGAAAAAAGAAGAAAAACTAAAAAGAAGGTGTGACAAAACAATAAAAACGAGCGAATCGCGCAGCGTAAATTCGGAGGTTTTCGAACTTCACTAGCTTCGCGTCGTAGCTCGTTTGTTTTGGAACCCGATAAAAAAGGCTGAGATCGAAATCCCAGCTTTTTTTATTACCTTGATTAACGTTGATGAGCTGAACGACTCTTCCGAAGAGCACGACGACGGTGTTCTTCTAAGATTGCTTCACGTTCTTCCATTGGTTCAACAACTGTTTTCTTAAATGCATAAACGGCACCAGCAACAACGCCAACGGTTGTTACGATTCCAGTAAAGAATCCCTTACCAAATGATTTCATGGAAATTCCTCCTCAATTATTGGTATATTATCATTATGAATTAAATCGCCAAAAAATGCTAGGTAAAACTGTTAAAATTTAACTTGAATGATACAATTACAAGAGAAGTAAGGAGAAAGGAGTAGTAAAGTGGCGCAGAAGGTTTTAATGATCGTTGGGCCAACGGCGGTTGGAAAGACAACGTTATCAATTAAGCTGGCTCAAAAATTTAACGGCCAGGTTGTGTCGGGAGATTCAATGCAGGTTTATCAAAAGCTGGACATTGGGACTGCCAAGGTCACTCCTGAAGAAATGCAAGGAATTCCGCATTATTTATTGGATGAGATTCCAATTGATCAGCGTTTTTCGGTTGCCGATTTTATTGACCGGACTAAAAAAGCAATTTCAAAAATCGCGACTCAAGATGCGCTGCCAATGCTGGTTGGCGGGACCGGTTTCTATTTGCAGTCGCTTATTGATGACTTTCATTTTGGAAATGATCAATACCAGGATGACCATTTACGAAATCAACTTCATCAGTATGCCAAAGAACATGGGCAACAAGCACTGTGGGGCCGGCTTGATCAGATCGATCCGGTGGCAGCCGCTAAAATTCCGGTTACCAATGAACGCCGGGTAATTCGGGCATTGGAAGTTTTCGAAAAGACCGGTAAGAAGTTTTCGGTTCAAAGTGATCACGCCAATGATGCTTATGACTTTTTGATCATCGGGTTAAATACGGAACGAGCGGTATTGTATAAACGGATTAACCACCGCGTTGATCTGATGGTCAAGGACGGGGTACTTGATGAAGCCCACTATTTGTACGAAAATGGCGGAAGCAAATTACCGGCTGGAAAAGGAATTGGCTACAAAGAATTTTATCCGTATTTTGAACATCAGGCTTCGCTTGAAGAATGTATTGCAAAAGTCAAACAGAATTCGCGGCATTATGCTAAACGGCAATTAACCTGGTTTCGCAATAAGATGGATGTTCACTGGTTTGATCTTGTTCAAAACTTTGACACGGACTATCCGCGAATTATTGAATTAGTTGAAAAATGGTTAAAGGAGAAAAAATAATGGAAAAATGGATTGAAAAGTTTCCGCAGGATTTACAACAAAAGGTTGCTGAAGTTGATCAAATGATTGCGCCGCAATTGGCAGCAGTTGATGAAACGGTTTTGTATAACCAACAACGGATTTTAGATTTGTACCGCAAACACCATGTGGCTGAAGAAGACCTCGTTGGTTCAACGGGGTATGGGTATGATGATCTTGGCCGTGATAAACTGGAAGATATTTTCGCCGATTACTTTAAATGTGATGATGCCCTTGTGCGGCCGCAAATGGTTTCTGGAACGCATGCAATTTCAACGGCGTTATTTGCATCGTTAATGCCAGGCGATACTTTATATTACATGACAGGAATGCCGTATGATACGATCCAACAGGTAATTGGAATCGTCGGCGATAATCCGGGATCAATGAAGGAATACGGGATCAAGTTTGCCTATACCCCGCTTAAAGACGGCAAAATTGATTATGATGCAGTAGGGGCAAAGTTAAAGCAGGATAAATCGATCAAGGTCGTTGCCATTCAACGTTCACGCGGATATGCTACCCGGGATAGTTTTACGGTTGCTGAAATCAAAGAGATGATTGAATTTGTAAAGGCGATTGCTCCGGAAGCAATTATTTTCATCGATAACTGTTATGGTGAATTCACCGAAAAGGACGAACCGACATTTTACGGAGCGGACTTAATGGCCGGCTCAATGTATAAAAATGCCGGTGCGGGAGTGGCCAAATCAGGAGCCTTTTTGGTTGGCCGGCATGATTTGATCATGCGCGCATCATCACGCTTATTTGCACCGGGTCCTGGGAAAGGCGAAGGCGCAACGTATGGCTATCAACGTGATTTTTATCGCGGCTTTTTCCTTGCTCCGCATACAACGGGTGAAGCCGTTAAGGGGGCAATCTTTACCGCCGCATTGCTTGAAAAGATGGGGGCAGAAGTATCGCCGAAATGGGATGCTCCACGGACCGATCTGGTTCAAACGGTGATCTTCCATGAACGGGAAGCGATGATCAAATTCTGTGCAAGTATTCAGCATAATTCACCGTTAAATGCGTTTGTCGATCCGATTCCAAGTGAAATGGATAATTACGAAGATGAAATTATTATGGCATCCGGAAGCTTTGTTGAAGGTTCAACGATCGAATTATCAAGTGATGGGCCGTTGCGCGAACCGTATGCATTGTACATTCAAGGGGGATTATCATACGCTCACGTGAAGGTTGCAATTACCAATGCGGTAAACGAAACGTACTATAAAGCGTAAGATGTTATAAAATGTGACATAAGTTATTGACAGACTGATAGGTGATTGATATGATTGAACCAATGAGAGGAGGGTTGTTATGAAAGAAAAGGAACTACGTCGCTCCCTTGCTGTTCTTCCAATTGGAACGGTGATGAAGCTTACGGATTTAAGTGCTCGGCAAATTCGGTACTATGAAGAACAAGAATTGGTGATTCCCGAACGAAATGAAGGGAACCGCCGGATGTATTCATTAAACGATATTGATAAGTTGCTTGAAATTAAGGATTACCTTGCAGATGGGTATAATATGGCTTCAATTAAGAAGGTTTATGCTCAAAAGGCAGCCGAAGAAGAACGGCGGCGCGAAAAAATGGCTCAGTCTTTGTCAGATGACGCTGTTCGGAAAATTTTGCGCAATGACTTTGTCAACGCTGGTGGACTTAACCGGCATAGCAAACCTTCGATTCGTAACAATCGGACGCTCTAATTTATCAATTTTAAAAGGAGCCTATTAATAATGGTTAAGCATGATTATACTAAGGCCGATATTCGGCGGATGGCTAAAGAAGAAAACGTTCAATTTTTACGGTTAATGTTTACTGATCTTTACGGAACGATCAAAAACGTGGAAGTTCCGATTAGCCAATTAGATAAATTGCTTGATAATAAGTTAATGTTTGACGGTTCTTCAATTGACGGCTTTGTTCGGATTGAAGAAAGTGATATGTGGTTATATCCAGACTTGTCAACCTGGATGATTTTTCCATGGGGAAGCGAACACGGGAAGGTTGCCCGGATCATCTGCGAAGTTTACACAGCTGACCGCAAACCATTCATGGGCGATCCGCGGAATAATTTAATGCGTGTCTTGGATGAAATGAAAGCAGAAGGGTTCACCGACTTTAACATTGGTCCAGAACCTGAATTCTTCCTTTTCAAACTTGATCCAGAAACCGGCAAACCAACGATGCATTTAAACGACAACGGCAGTTACTTTGATTTTGCTCCGGTTGATATGGGTGAAAACTGCCGGCGGGAAATCGTGCTTGAACTTGAACGCATGGGCTTTGATGTTGAAGCATCCCACCACGAAGTTGCGCCTGGTCAACACGAAGTTGACTTTAAGTATGAAGATGCTTTGCATGCTTGTGACAATATTCAAACCTTTAAGTTAGTTGTTAAGACCGTTGCACGGAAGCACGGCTTGCATGCAACATTCATGCCAAAACCATTAGCTCAAGTTAACGGCTCTGGAATGCACATTAACATGTCACTTTTCGATAAGAACGGCAATGTTTTCTACGATGAAAATGGCGACCAAAAGTTATCGCAAAAGGCATACTACTTCTTGGGCGGATTATTGAAACATGCACGGAGTTTCACGGCAGTTACTAATCCAACCGTTAACTCATACAAACGGTTGGTTCCCGGATTTGAAGCTCCAGTTTACGTTGCATGGTCAGGACGGAACCGGTCACCATTAGTTCGGGTTCCAATGTCACGTGAACAAGGTACCCGTTTTGAATTGCGGTCAGTTGACCCATCAGCTAACCCATACATGGCAATTGCTGCGATTTTGGAAGCTGGACTTGATGGGTTACGGAATAAGATTGAACCGGCTGCATCCGTTGACCGGAACATCTATGCAATGGATGAAGAAGAACGGCGTGAAAATGGCATTAAAGATTTGCCATCAACATTGCACAACGCCCTTAAAGAATTGAAAAATGATGAAGTAATTCAAGGCGCTCTTGGCGAACACCTCTTCAACAATTTCGTTGAAGCAAAGACACTTGAATGGGATTCATACCGGCAAGACGTTTCACAATGGGAACGCGACCAATATCTTGAATTATATTAAAACTGATAAAAGACTGTGACGGATGTCGCAGTCTTTTTGTTATCTCTAGATGATTGCTTTTCAAATTCATTGATCAGCAATAAATGAAATCTTCATTAGAAAATTGAAAACCTTTGGAAATTACTTGAAAAATAGGCGTTCAAAGGGGATAATAGTTATTAAAATTGTTTCTAGAGGAGATTCAAAATGCCAAAACGCGGAATGTTAATTGTTCTTTCAGGACCATCAGGGGTTGGAAAGGGAACTGTACGAAAGGAAATCTTTTCACGTGAGGATAATACTTTCCACTATTCAGTTTCAATGACGACCCGGAAGAAGCGTCCCGGAGAAGTTGATGGAAAAGATTATTTCTTTGTTTCAAAGGAAGAATTTGAAAAGGAAATTGAAAATGGCGGGATGTTGGAATACGCTAAATATGTTGACAACTATTACGGAACACCTTTAAAATATGTTAATGAAATGTTAGATCAAGGTAAGGATGTTTTCCTTGAAATTGAAGTTAAGGGTGCAATGCAGGTCCGGGAAAAGGTTCCGGATGGGTTGTTTATTTTCTTAACACCACCAGATTTAATGGAATTACGTCAACGAATCATTAATCGGGGAACGGATGATTTAGCAACAATTGACAAGCGAATGGAAAAGGCTGTCGGTGAAATCGAAATGATGCAGAATTATGACTATGCAGTTGTGAATGATGAAGTTCCCAAGGCTGCCGAAAAGATTCAAACGATCATTCGAGCTGAACGTTGGCGGGTAAAACGGTTCTTACCTGATTACAAGAAGCAACTTGGCTTAGATGATGATCAACAATAAGGAGATGCTGTCAAATGATTTTATATCCATCTGTCGATAAACTTTTAGAACATGTTAACTCACGTTATTCATTAGTAATGTTAGCAGCTAAACGTGCTCATGAATTAGATGCTGGCGCATTACCATTGTTAAACGAAGACGAATACAAGTCAGATAAGAATGTTGGTAAGGCTTTGGAAGAAGTTGAAGCTGGCAAGTTGACAATTAAAGGTGAAAACTAATTTTTAATTTAAATCAATATGATGGGAGGTTGTGACATGGTGTCCGACCTCTTTTCTTGTATTAATAAGCGATGGGGTGAAGAAATGGCATTGAAAGGTAAGAAAATTGCGGTTTATGTGACCGGGGGAATTGCAAGTTATAAGGTTGCAAGCTTTGTCCGGCTTTTGATTAAGGCAAAAGCGGAAGTCCGCGTCGCAATGACGGCGGCAGCAACGAGTTTCATTTCACCGTTGACAATGGCGACGTTGTCAAAGAATCCGGTTTTAACGAATTTTAATGACGCTGAGCAACGCGGGGAGTTTATTCCGCATATTGAAATTGCGCGGTGGGCAGACCTTTCGATCGTCATTCCGGCCACGGCAGATATCATTGGAAAAATGGCAAATGGAATTGCTGATGACCTCGTTTTGTCGGCGCTGACTGCAACGGCGAAGGATAAATTCGTTGTTCCCGCAATGAATGATGAGATGTGGGCTAACCCTGCCGTTCAACGAAACGTTCATCAGTTGAAAGCCGATGGAATTCACGTAATGGAACCGGTGACCGGCTTTTTAGCAGAAGGATATGCCGGAAAAGGACGAATGCCGGAGCCGCAAGCAGTTTTAGAGTGGATCGAAAAGCAAACGAATGATCAGCCGCTTCGGGGAATCAAGGTGCTGGTAACTGCTGGGGGAACGCAAGAACCAATTGATCCGGTGCGGTTTATTGGAAACCATTCAAGCGGGAAAATGGGAATCGCGCTTGCTGAAAATGCGGCCCTTCAAGGAGCAGATGTAACGTTAATTGCGGGAATGGTTACGGTTGATCTGCCAACGAACGTGAACGTGATCCGCATTCAAACGTTTGCGGATCTGCAAACTAAGTTAATGGAAGAATTTCCGCAAAATGATGTCTTGATCATGGCCGCCGCGGTTTCGGATTATCACGTTGAACAACCGGATGATCAAAAAATTAAAGCGAATGCTAACCAGCAAGTTCAGTTGACACTGAAACGGAATCCAAATCTATTGCGGATGTTAGGTAATCAAAAACATCGCCAAGTCTTAGTTGGCTTTGCTGCTGAAACGGATCATCTGCTTCAAAATGCAACGGCTGAACTGGAAGATAAAAAGGTCGATATGATCGTCGCCAATGATGTTTCGCGCAACGATATTGGATTTGGCAGTGACCAAAATGCCGGTTATATTTTGCAGCCGCACCAGAAACCAATTAAAGTTTCAAAGGTTTCAAAGCAGGTTTTTGCTCAGAAAATATTAAATGAAGTTGAAAAATTGCTCAGAAAAGAGGAAGGTTAAAATTAGTCGATATGCAGAAGTAATTGTCGATGTTCCAGCAATGCAAACCAACCATCCGTTCACTTATCAAATTCCGGAAAAGTTCCAGGATTTTTTGCAAATCGGGATGCGCGTTGTGGTTGAATTCGGCAACGGAAACCGAAAAATTCAGGGATTTGTGACGGGATTGACAGATGAATATTCAGGTGAACACCAATTAAAATCAGTAATCGATGTGCTTGATTTGAATCCGGTCTTAAGTGATGAAGCCATGGCGATGGCTGACTGGCTGACGCAGCGAACATTTGCATTTAAGATTCGCTGCTTGCAAGTTATGCTCCCGAATGCAATGCGGGCAAGTTATCGTAAAACGCTTAAGTTGACCGGTAAAATTACCGATTCCGATCTTATCACTCTTTTTGATCACCAAAGTGAAGTTGAATTTAATCCGCGAAAGTTAACTTCAAGTCAATTAAATCAAATTGAAAAGTTGCGCAAGGCAAACCAAGTTGAAATTGTCTATCACGTTGATGACCGTGCAAAATCAAAACTTGTTTGGGCATTTAAAGCTCAAATGACGGTCGAAGAATTGCAGACAGCCAAGAAAACGTTAAGAAAAAATGCAGCCAAACGGAAACGCTTGCTTGACTTTTTGATCACGAATCATGAACAGGAATTTGTTCAAAGTGATGTGACCCGGGAAAATAATTTTACTGCAAGCGACTTGAAAACAGCTGCCCAAAAAGGATGGATTACCCGGTATCAAATTGAAAAATACCGTAATCCATATCAAATCGACAAGGTTCAACCGTCGACGCCGAAAAAGTTGACTGCCGAACAGGCCCAGGCAACGAATGCGGTTGATCAGGCAATTGACGAAGACCAGGCAGCAACCTTTTTACTTGAGGGAGTAACGGGGAGCGGCAAAACTGAAGTTTATTTGCAGATCATTCAGCATGCGCTTGCGCAAGGCAAATCAGCTTTAATGCTTGTTCCGGAAATTTCGTTGACCCCGCAAATCGTGCGACAATTCAAAGCCCGGTTTGGCGATCAGGTCGCCCTTTTACACAGTGCATTGTCTGATGGCGAACGATATGACGAGTGGCGCCGGATTGAAAAGGGCGATGCTCAAGTCGTTGTTGGCGCCCGCTCAGCAATTTTTGCACCAATCAAAAATCTGGGCGTCATTATCATGGATGAAGAGCATGAAACAAGTTACAAACAGGAGGACATGCCGCGGTATCATGCTCGCGATGTTGCCCAGTGGCGTGGCCAATATCACCATTGTCCGGTTGTTCTTGGAAGTGCAACGCCATCGCTTGAATCCCGGGCGCGTGCGCAAAAGGGCGTTTACCAATGGTTACGATTGACGAAGCGGATTAACGGGAAGGATTTGCCGCATGTTCAATTAGTTGATATGCGGCAGGCAGGTCGCTATGCGCCAACGACAGATATTTCCCAAGAATTGGCAACTGAGATTCAGAAAAAACTTGCGTTGAATGAACAAGTTGTTTTAATGTTAAACCGAAGAGGATATTCTTCATTTTTGATGTGTCGCGAATGCGGTGAAGTGATCAAGTGTCCAAACTGTGATATTTCATTGACGTATCATAAAGATACAAATTCATTGAAGTGTCACTATTGTGGGCATGAAGAACCGGTTCCGCAAGTTTGTCCGAATTGTCACAGCAAGGCGGTCCGGTATTTTGGAACCGGCACGCAACGGGTTGAAAAGGAATTGACTGAACTTTTCCCGACTGCCCGAGTCTTACGCATGGATGTTGATACGACCCGGCGCAAGGGGGCGCATGAACGGATCTTAGATGAATTTGGCAAGCATCATGCAGATATTTTGCTTGGAACCCAAATGATTGCCAAGGGCCTTGATTTTCCCAACGTAACGCTTGTCGGCGTGCTGAATGCCGATACTTCGCTGGGATTGCCGGATTTTCGGGCAAGCGAGCGCACCTTTCAACTTTTGACCCAGGTAAGTGGGCGTGCCGGCCGGGCTGAAAAAGAAGGCAATGTTTTGATTCAGACATATAATCCGGATCACTATGCCATTCAGTATGCCCAGCGACAAGACTATGAGCATTTTTTTGGAAAAGAAATGCAGGTGCGGCATCAAGGCGGATATCCACCGTATTACTATACGATTCAAATTACTGCAAGTGCGCGGACAGAAGCGGATGCGGCGCAAAAAATGTTCCAAATTCGCGGTGAGATCGTGAATTATTTATCTCAAAATGCCGTAATTTTGGGGCCGACACCGCAGTCAATTATGCGGATCAATAACCGCTATTATTACCAATTAGTAATTAAATATAAAAATGAACCGCAACTTGAAAATTATCTTCAAAATTTATTATTAACAAGTCAAAAAGAAGAACGAAACGGATTGCAAATCGTGATCGACCGCGATCCGATGAACTTTATTTAATTGAGGAGTGAAATAAATGACATCAATTGTATTTATGGGAACCCCGGACTTTGCTGCTAACATTTTAGCTGGCGTGATCGATGCCGGGTATGATGTAAAAGCCGTTGTGACCCAACCAGACCGGCGAGTCGGACGGAAACACGTTTTGACCCCGACACCGGTAAAAAAGGTTGCTTTGGACCATGGAATTGAAGTCCTTCAACCGGAAAAAATTTCAGGCAGTCCGGAATGTCAACGGGTAATTGACCTTCAGCCGGACTTGATCGTCACGGCAGCATTTGGCCAATTTTTACCAATGAAGTTGATCAATGCGGCAAAAATTGCGGCCGTAAATGTTCACGGCTCACTTTTGCCAAAATATCGCGGCGGAGCACCAATTCAGCATGCCATCATGAATGGCGATTCAAAAACGGGCGTTTCGATTATTTACATGGTAAAGAAAATGGACGCCGGTGATATTTTGAAACAGGCTGAAATGCCGATCACATCAAATGATGATGCGGGCTCAATTTTTGAAAAAATGAGTGATCTTGGGCGGGATACTTTATTGCAACTTCTTCCCGATTTAATTGCAGGCAACGTTCATCCGGTTGCTCAAAATGAAGATGAAGTTGTCTTTTCACCAACGATCAGTCCCGAAGAAGAGAAATTACATTTGAAGCAAACTGCGCATCAAATTGATTGGCAGGTTCGCGCTCTTCGGCCTGCTCCGGGAGCATATTTCAAATCCTTCAAAGGAAAACGGACCAAGATCTGGGATGTAACTGTTGTGGATGAACAAACAGACCTTCCCGCAGGAGCCGTGGTTGAAGTTGGAAAGCATCAACTAAAGGTTGCCGCAGCGGATGGAACGGTTTACCAGATCAACCGCATTCAACCGGCTGGAAAACCGCAAATGGATATTACGGCATATTTGAATGGGGTTGGCCAGGGAATTAAAGCAGGACAGGAATTGATCAATGAAGAAAACGATTAAACAAACGCCGCGCTTTTTAGCCCTTGATCTGCTTTTGCGGATTCGAAAGCACAGGACGTATTCAAACATCGCTTTAAATGATGTGATTCGGCAACATCAATTATCACGGGCCGATGCCAATTTATTGACGACGCTTGTGTACGGCTGCTTGCAGCACCGGTTAACGTTGGAATATTGGCTTGAACCATTTATTAAAAATAAGAAGAAAGTTGACTCGTGGGTTTGGGAATTGCTTTTGTTAGCGATTTATCAAATGAAGTATTTAGACAAGGTTCCAGACCATGCAATTTTTAATGAAACCATTGAAATTGCCAAGGTTAAAGGGCACGCTGGAACACGTAAATTTGTGACGGGCGTTTTACATGCGATCAAGCGGAATGGATTGCGGAATTTTGATGGTTTAACGGCTGCTCAACGGTTATCAATTGAAGAAAGTATTCCGCAATGGATCATTGAGCAATTGATTTCAAAGGTGGGGCTTGAGAAAACAGCCCAAATTGCGCGGGCCGTTAATCAAACGCCGCATGACAGTTTGCGGGTGAACTCTGAAAAGATTCAAGGTCCTGAACTGCAAGCCCAACTTAAAAAGGAAGGCATCACGACGTCCCCAAGCAAAATCGCTGCTGACGGGTTGGTTGCGCAAAAAGGCTTTTTAGCGGGAACCGCTGAATTCAAACAGGGCGACTTTATTATTCAGGACGAAAGTGCAATGTTAGCGGTTGAATCAATGGATGTTCAGCCCGGTCAAAGCGTTTTGGATGCATGTGCTGCTCCCGGCGGAAAAACGACACAAATTGCAACGGCACTCGCCGGTCAAGGAGAGGTCGTTGCGCTTGATATTCACCAACACAAACTAAAACTGATTCAACGCAATGCCGAGCGGCTCGGGGTTGAGAACGTTGTTGATCCTCAACTTTTGGATGCTCGTCAAGCTGGAAAACTTGGAAATGCACGGTTTGATCAGATTTTAGTTGATGCGCCGTGTTCTGGAATCGGATTGATGCGGCGAAAACCAGAAGTTCGTTATGAAAAAACGTTGCAGGATTCGCAGCAACTAGCCCAGATTCAGTTGCAAATTTTAGACGCCGTTGCGCCGACATTAAAATCGCAAGGAAAATTAACGTATAGCACATGCACGATCTTACCATCTGAAAATCAGACGGTTGTTGATCAATTTTTGAAACAGCATCCGGATTTTGAACAGGTTAAAACACAGACGAAAAAGAATGTTAAGGATCAACGGCCAGCGCTTGGATTAACGATCTATCCGAACGATTTTGGTTCGGACGGATTCTTTATTGCAACGCTGGTGAAAAAGTAGGTGCAATTTTGAAAAGTTCATTTTTAAGTGATATTGGCAAGGTTCGCAAGGTCAATGAAGACTCGGTCGGACTGTATCAAAATCAAAAACAAATTACTTTAGGATTAGTTGCTGATGGAATCGGCGGCAATCGCGGCGGCGATGTTGCGTCGGCAATGGTTGTTCAGCATCTTGGTTACCTGTTTGAAGAATCGACATTTGAAACGGTTGCCCAGGCCTATGAATGGCTGCAAAAGCAGGTTCAGGTTGAAAATGATCTTTTGATCCAAAAAGGAGAGCAGTATCCGGATCTTGAAGGAATGGGGTCAACCCTCGTTTTGATTCTGATCGATTCGGCAAACTGCATTATTGCAAACATTGGAGATAGCCGGGGCTACCGGTTGCGGAATAATGAACTGCAGCAAATTTCACGGGATCATTCGCTTGTCAATGAGTTGATCAAGCAGGGTGCAATCACGAAGGAAGAAGCGGTCAACCATCCGCAAAAAAACGTAATTGTCAAAACCCTTGGAATCAATCATGATGCCCAAATGGATCATTATGCGTTGAAAGTTGAACCGGGCGATTTATTCTTACTGTGTACTGACGGGCTTTCTAAACTGGTAGCGGAAGCTAAGATCAAAGTAATTTTAACGGCTCCGGGTTCACTTGAAGAAAAATGCCAGCAGTTGATTACCCAAGCACGGGTCAACGGCGGCGATGATAACATTACCGCGCTTTTGGTTGCGGCAGATGAAAGTGGTGAACGGCGATGCGAGTAGGATATGAAGTTGGCAAACGGTACCGTATTATTCGTTCCCTTGGTGAAGGCGGCATGGCAAATGTATATGAAGCCGAGGACCTTGTTCAAAAACGCCGGGTAACCCTTAAAATGTTGCGGTTTGATTTGCAGGATGATCCACGTTCTGTTGAACGCTTTCATAAAGAAGCGAATTCACTAACGAAGCTTGATAACCCGCATATTGTTCAAATCTATGATTTTGGTAATGATCACGGCGTGCCATACTTGATCATGGAATATGTTAAGGGAACGGATTTGAAGACATATTTGAAAGAACACTATCCGCTTTCATGTGAAAAAGTGGTTGATATTATGGAACAGATCCTTTCGGCAGTTGAAAGTGCCCATCGAATCGGCATTATTCACCGGGATTTGAAGCCGCAAAACATTTTGATCGACAATTACGGGAAGGTCAAGGTCACGGATTTTGGAATTTCAATTGCGGCAATGGAATCGGCAACAATTACGAAAACGAATACCATGATCGGGTCCGTTCATTACATTTCTCCTGAACAGGCCCGCGGATCGATCATCACGAAACAATCAGATATTTATTCACTTGGAATCATTCTGTTTGAACTTTTGACCGGAAAAGTTCCGTTTGAAGGGCAAACGGCGGTTTCAATTGCGGTTAAACATTACCGGGATAATTTGCCGTCAGCACGGAAAATCAATCCCAAGGTTCCGCAAGCATTGGAAAATGTTATTTTGCATGCAACGGCAAAAAAGCTGAAAGACCGTTATCCGGATGCCGAAACAATGGCGCGGGATTTAAAAACGGCGTTATTACCGGTGCGGAAAAACGAACCGAAATGGGAAGTCCCAACGGAAGATGACGCTGAAACGAAAACGTTGGTCATTCCGACGACCGAATCATCCAAGCGGCAACCTTCAACCGGATCACGCAAGACGAAAAAAACAAAGCAGCAGAAGAAAAAAAGAGTCTATCGCCGGCATCCAATCGCTTTTTTGATTGGAACGCTTGGTGTGATCGTTGTGATTACGATTTTACTGATGTCGTTGAAGGTCCAGGTTCCAGATTTACGTGGAATGAGCGTGCGTGAAGCCCAGGAAGTTTTGTTGAGCAATAACCTTAAACTTGGTAAAAAGCGGTATGAATACAGTAGTTCGTATTTGAAAGGGCAAACGATCAGTAGTGATCCGGCGCGCGAAACGACGGTCAGCCGGAATTCGAAGGTCAACATTGTGATTTCAAAAGGGCCGTTAAAAACTAAGTTTGGATCATATATTGGACAAAACTTTGATCAGGTTCGGAAAAAGTTGAAGGCGAAGGGCGTCCTTGTGGATAAGGAAACGACGTATTCAAACAAGTATCCGGCAGGTCAGATCGTTAGTCAAAGCATTGATCCGTCAATGAAGGTCAGTTTGTATCAGCTTCCGGTTACCTTTACGGTCAGTGAAGGGGTTCAAACGTTTAAGATTCGCGATTTGACGGGTTACACGCAGAAAAGTGTGATCGACTATGCCCAAGAACATAACATTACGATTATTTTTGAACAACAGTATTCAAATACGGTGCCAAAGGGACAAGTGATTTCGCAAAATCCAAAGGCGAATACGACCGTTAAGGCTGGTTCGCAGGTGATCGTAACGTTATCGCTTGGACAGAATAATAATTCAGAAAACGGGAATAATAACTCCGCAACAAGTCAGAGTTAAATGAAAGGATAAAGATTATTGAAAGGCCAAATTAGGCAATCTTTAAGCGGTTACTATGATGTGGTAACTGCTGATGGGGCGGAATACCGGACCCGGGCGCGAGGGGTATTTCGCAAACGCAAACAATCACCTTTAGTCGGTGACTGGGTTGAATTTAAAGTTGAAAAGGATGGCGGCTATTTATTAAAAATTGATCCGCGGAAGAATCAACTAGTTCGGCCGCCGATTGCGAATGTCGATGATGCAATTGTTGTTTCGGCGTGCGTGGAACCAGATTTTTCGAGTAATTTACTGGACCGGCAATTAATTATGTTGGCTGCTAATCAAATTGAACCGCTTTTATATTTTTCGAAGTGGGACCTGTTAGATGCAGACCAGCAGGCCGCCATGCAACCGGTGATCGATTATTATCAAAAATATTATCCAGTTGAAGTTGCATGCAATGGTGCACCGCAAAAGCTTCTGCACAATCTTCAAAACCAAGTGATCGTTGTAATGGGGCAGACCGGTGCCGGCAAATCAACGTTGCTGAATCAATTGAATCCGGATTTGAAATTGGAAACCGGTGAAATTTCGAAAGCCCTTAGTCGGGGAAAACACACGACCCGGAAGGTAACGTTAATGGAGATCGAGCATAATTTAATTGCCGATACGCCGGGCTTTTCGTCATTTGACTTACTTGAAATTTCGAAAGAAGATTTACCAAATTATTATCCGGATTTCGTTGCTTACCGTGATCAGTGCAAGTATCGTGGATGTCTGCACGTGAATGAACCGCATTGTGCGGTTAAAGAAGCGGTGGCGAACGGTGAAATTTTGAAGTCCCGGTACGAAAACTACTTGCAATTCCATCAAATGATTTTGGAACGCAAACCGCGTTATTAAGGAATGATTGCGATGAAGGTAAATGTTTTAACTGGGGGGCCGCTTGCATGCGTTCCGCAAACGATTTTTGAACAAAAGGATGAACGGTGGTGCGGGGTTGATTACGGCGCAGTTGAATTGATTAATCACGGAATCGATCCGATCCTTGCAATTGGCGATTTTGACACGGCGACTGCTGCAGAACGGTTGCAGGTTAAAAGTCAAAGTCACCAATTCGTTTACCGGCCGTTAAAGGATGATATTACGGATACGGAGTTGGCATTAAGATATTTGTTCGCGCATTATCCAATTGATCAGCTTAATCTTTATGGAGCAACCGGCGCACGCATGGATCAGCTGCTGGCAAACTTGTTTTTTATTTTGAAACCGGAGTATCGGGAACAGGTTGAACGCATCACGATCATTGACCGGTGGAATGAAATTCGCTTTTTCAAGCCTGGATGTCACCAGCTTAAGCGGAATCCGCAAATGAAGTATTTAGCGTTTATTCCGTTAACAGCGGTTGAAGGACTGGTTCTTCCAAATGAAAAGTATCAGTTGCAACGGACCGATTTTGATTTTCCAGTTGCACTGTCAAGTAATGAATTTGTTGATGAGAAGGCGACCTTTAGTTTTGAACAGGGAATTTTAATGACGGTTCAAAGTTGTGATTAAAAAACAGGATGGACAACATTGTCCATCCTGTTTTTTCGTCTTTAATTAAACACGAGTAACCTTACCTGATTTCAAGGCACGAGCAGAAACCCAAACCTTCTTTGGCTTACCATCAACTAAGATGCGAACCTTTTGCAAGTTTGGCTTCCAGCTACGGTTTGTTTGGTTCAAAGCGTGTGAACGCTTCTTGCCGAAAGTTGTCTTCCGACCGGTTACAAAATCTTTAGCCATTTTGATTTCCCTCCTTTACCTTTACGATCTTAAAAATAAAGATTCTTTATTCACTAGACTAAATTATCATACATAAAGTATGATTGCAAGATTTTTCTGTAAAGTAAATTAACTTGTCAGCTAAAATCGATTTTTGTGCTATGATAATATAGTGCTTATTTAAATATCCTGAATGGTGTTTAATTGGCTTTTTTTTCAAAATTGCGTATGATACAATGGCGATAACGATTATTGTCATAAATAAGGAGGCAAATTCGAATGGCAGTGAAGATTCAAAACCAACTCGGTAAAATTGATATTAGTAACGATGTAATCGCAACTGTTGTCGGTGGAGCTGCAACTGAAATTTTTGGAATTGTCGGCATGGCAAGTAAAAATCAAATTCGGGATAATTTAAACGAAATTTTAAAACGGGATAACTACTCAAAGGGAGTTGTTGTTCGTCAAACAGACGACGGGATCGTAATCGATGTTTATATTATTGTCGGTTACGGAACGAAGATTTCAGAAGTTTGCCGAAATGTTCAAGAAAAAGTTAAGTATAATCTGGACTCAATGCTTGGGGTAACAGCCAAGGCAGTTAACGTGATCGTTCAAGGCGTAAAGGTTATTGAAGATTAACGTTGTGGGTACCAAGGAGGATTTTGAAGGTTGAAAATTTCAAAAATTACTGAAAATGAATTCCGCAAGATGATTGCGGTTAGTTCAAATCGGTTAAATAATAATGCGGAATTTATTAATTCATTAAATGTCTTTCCAGTTCCGGATGGTGACACTGGGACTAACATGAGTCTTTCATTTGCAAGCGGTGCGAAGTACGTTTCAGAATCGACATCATCAAGTGTTGGCGAACTTTCACAAGCCCTTGCAAAGGGATTGCTGATGGGCGCCCGCGGAAATTCAGGCGTTATTCTTTCACAAGTCTTTCGCGGATTCAGCAAGAACGCTGCAGCCAAAACGGAATTGACCCCCGCAGACTTAGCTGATGCTCTTGTTGCGGGAGTTCAAACGGCATATAAAGCCGTTATGAAACCGCAAGAAGGAACGATTTTAACGGTTGCCCGGAAAGCTGCCGAAGCTGCAACGAAGACCGCCAAAACATCGGATGACTGTGTAGAAGTCATGGAAGCGGCCTATGAAGCTGCTGAAGCTGCATTGAAGACGACCCCTGACTTATTGCCAGTCTTAAAAGAAGTCGGCGTTGTTGATTCTGGTGGTCAAGGATTGACTTTTGTTTACCAAGGATTCTTTGATGCTTTATCAGGAAACGTCCGGGACGAACAGGAATATCATCCAACTCCGGCTGACATGGATGACATGGTGAGTGCTGAACACCATAAGAGTGTCCAAAGTCAATTGAACACGGAAGATATTCAATACGGTTACTGTACTGAAATTATGGTGAAATTAGGTGCTGGCCGGTTAGTTGATGAAAAGTTCGATTATGATACTTTCCGCGGCTATCTTTCAGAAATTGGAAATTCACTTTTGGTAATTGCGGATGAAGAAGTGGTTAAGGTCCACGTGCATACTGAACAACCGGGGAAAGTTCTTTCGTATGGCCAAAAATTTGGTTCATTGATCAAGGTTAAGGTTGATAACATGCGGCTTCAACACGAAACGATCCTTGAACAGGATAAGGAAGCTGAAGAAGAACAACAGGCTGAAATTAATCAAATTGCCGGCGATTATGGCATTATTGCCGTTGCTTCAGGCGATGGCCTTGCCCAATTATTCCACAGCGTTGGGGTGACCCAAATTATTCAAGGCGGGCAAACGATGAATCCAAGTACAAAGGACATTGTGGATGCCATTAATGCGACGGGCAAGGATAAGGTAATCGTTTTACCAAACAACAAGAACATTTTCTTAGCAGCTGAACAAGCAGCCGACGTTGCGGATGCAAACGTGAAGGTTGTTCATACCCGGTCAATTACTCAAGGGTTGAGCGCAATGATCAACTTCAATAAAGAAGCTGACATTGATGAAAATGTGGCTGCAATGGAAGAAGCCCTTGATGATGTAATTTCTGGCCAGGTAACGGTTGCGGTTCGTGATACAACGATCGATGGTCAAGAAATCAAGAAAGATAACTATATGGGAATTGTTGATGGTTCGATCAAGGTCACTGATCCGGATCGGAAGCAAGCAACCCTTGAAATGGTGAAAGCAATGCTTGATGAGGATAGTGAAGTGATTACGATCATCTACGGTGCGGATGCTGATCAGGCAGAAGCCCAAGCAATTGCTGATGAGATCCAATCATGGGATGAAGATTATGAAATCGAAATCCATGAAGGTGATCAACCGGTTTACCCATACTTGATCTCGGTTGAATAATAAAAATTAAAAATTTAAGTGGAGGCTGGACGATTGGACAGCCTCCTTCCATATTCAGGAACGGAAAGGAGGAATCAGCAGAATGGCTCGGAGTTTAAATGATCCAGTGACGATGTTAAAAGGTGTTGGGCCTAAAAAGGCGGTGGCATTGAATAAGCTTGGCATTTCAACGGTCGATGACCTTCTTACTGATTATCCGTTTCGTTACGATGACTTGGCAGTGAAGGATCTTTCTGAAATTAGTGAGCAGGAAAAGGTGACCTTAAAGGGAACGGTGGCTTCAGAACCGACCGTGATTCGGTTTGGCCGTCGCCGCAACCGGTTAAATTTTCGCTTGTTAGTTGAGCATCAAGTGATCATGGTAACCTTTTTCAACCAACCGTATTTGAAATCAAAGGTTCAATTAGGAGCTTCACTTGCAGTTTATGGCCGGTATAATGCTAAGCGGCAAAGTTTTACGGGAATGAAGATCATTCCGGTCGGACAGCAAAATGATTTTAAGGGTGTTTACCGGGCTTCGAAGGAATTGAAGGCCAATCAGGTCCAAAAACTGGTTGAGCTTGCATATGACCAGTATCATGATGTAATTCGTGACCTTGTGCCGCTTTCGTTACGGAATAGGTATCGGTTAGAACCGCGGCAACAGATCATTCATGATATGCATTTTCCAACAAGTAAAAAGCAGGCTGATTTAGCCCGACGGTCCGCGATTTTTGAAGAGTTTTTCCGCTTTCAGGCCGGGTTGCAGATGCTGAAAAAGGAAGATCGCCAAAATCAAGGAATCGCGATCAATTATGATAACCAAAAATTGAAGCAGTTTATCGGCCGGTTACCCTTTGAGTTAACGAATGCGCAAAAGCGGGTCGTTAATGAGATCTGTCGCAACATGCGTGAACCTTTGAAGATGAATCGCCTGTTACAGGGGGATGTTGGTTCCGGAAAAACAATTGTTGCGGCTATTGCGATGTATGCGGCGGTGACGGCGGGCTTTCAGACAGCATTAATGGCGCCAACTGAAATTTTGGCCCAGCAGCATGCTGAAAAGTTAAGTAAGTTATTTGCCCCGCTGGGAATTAACGTCGGTTTAATGACGGGAACAACGGTCAGCAAGGTAACCGCCCGGCGTGAAATGTTGAAGCATTTGGCGAATAATGACCTTCAAATTGTGGTTGGAACCCATGCGTTGATTCAGGACGATGTTGTTTTTAAGAATTTAGGGTTAGTGATTACGGACGAACAACACCGTTTTGGGGTTAATCAACGGAAGAAACTTCGGGAAAAGGGACATAATCCAGATGTATTGGCAATGACGGCGACCCCGATCCCGCGGACGTTGGCGATTACCACGTATGGTGAAATGGATGTTTCAATCATTGATGAATTGCCGCAAGGCCGGCAGCCAATCGAAACAACGTGGTTACGGAAAAAGCAAACGAATGACGCGTTGAAGTTCATGGAACGGCAGCTGAATGATGGTGCTCAAGCATACGTTGTGTCCCCGTTAATTGAAGAATCTGAAATGCTGGATCTGCAAAATGCCGAGGAAGTTTACCAGAAGCTTCAGGACTATTTCAATGGACGGTTTAAGATTGGACTGTTGCATGGACGCTTGAAGCCGGATGAAAAGGAAATGGTCATGCAAAAGTTCAAGGACCATGAATATGATATTCTGGTTTCAACAACGGTTGTTGAAGTCGGGGTCGATGTGCCGAACGCGTCGATCATGATGATCCTTGACGCTGACCGGTTTGGCTTGGCGCAGTTGCACCAGTTGCGTGGGCGGGTTGGCCGGGGTGAACGGAAATCATATTGTTTTTTGATTGCTGATCCGAACAGTGATTACGGCAAGGAACGAATGAAGACAATGGTTTCAACGACGGACGGGTTCGTAATCGCCCAACGCGACCTTGAACTTCGGGGACCGGGAGACGTTCTTGGAACTGCTCAAGCTGGACTGCCAGAATTTAAAGTCGGTGATCCGGTTGCGGACTTAAAGATTTTGCAGATTGCTCAGGAAGAGGCGCACCGGATAATCAATGAACCGGATTTTGAAACCCGAGAAGAGAACCAAGAGTTGATTCGTTATTTAAATCATCATCGCAACCAAGGTGATAATTTAGATTAGAAGTGGAGGAGATTAGAAGATGAAAATTGCAGTTGATGCGATGGGCGGCGACAACGCCCCGCAAAGTGTTGTTGAAGGGGTCGAAAAAGCTCGCGATGCCTTTGAAGACATGGAATTTGTATTATTTGGAAAGATTGACGAAGTTAAACCGTTAGTGAAGGATCAAACCCGAATCAATTTTGAACAGGCTGATGAAGTGATCGTGATGAACGATGAACCGGTAAAAGCAATTCGGCGGAAGAAACAATCATCATTAGTTTTGGCTGCCAAAGCAGTTAAGGAAGGGCAAGCCGATGCCCTGTTTTCATGCGGAAACACCGGAGCTTTGCTTGCTGCCGGTCTGCTTTTAATTGGGCGGATCAAGGGGGTTGAACGTCCAGGGTTGCTTTCGACTTTGCCGGTTGTTTCAGCTGCTCAAGGAGGCTTTAACCTGCTTGATAGTGGAGCAAATGCGGATAACAAGCCGGAATACCTGCATCAATTTGCCGTAATGGGGAAATTTTATGCCCAAACGGTTCGCGGAATTGAAAATCCCCGAATCGGGCTTTTGAATAACGGAACCGAACCGCATAAAGGAAGCAAATTAACGCAAGCAGCATATCAATTGATCAGTGAAGATCCATCATTGAATTTTGTTGGCAACGTCGAATCCCGGGATTTAACAAATGGGGTGTGCGATGTTGCGGTTGCGGATGGATTTACCGGCAATGCTGTTCTTAAAGCAATCGAAGGAACGGCTTCAGCGGTAATGCACCTGGTAAAAGACAGTGTAAAGGATGCCAATGTTTTCGGCAAATTAGGTGCATTAATGTTCAAACCGAGCTTGATGAAAATCAAGGACCGGGTCAACCCATCACGGTATGGCGGCGCCGTTTTGCTGGGAGTTAAAGCTCCAGTTGTTAAGGCTCACGGGTCAAGTGATGCCCAAACGGTTTACTACACAATGAAGCAAATTCGGACGATTTTAAATGAAAAATTATTAAGTAAGTTCGAAACGGCATTTCAAACCCAAGATGAAGAACAAAATTAATTCTTTAAAAATTGAATTAAAAGTGTTAAATTATATTTCATAAATCACTGGAAAAGAGGGATGTTCATGAGCGAACAAGAAATTTTTGATAAGATTGCCGGTATTATGGCTGATCACTTTGAAATTGCAAAAGATAAAATTACAAATGAATTGAACTTTAAGAAGGACTTGGATGCTGACTCAATTGACTTTGTTGAATTCATCCTTGACTTGGAAGATGCATTTGGTGCTGAAATTCCTGATGAAGAAGCTGAAAAATTGAATACCGTCGGCGATGCAGTTCAATACATCAAGGAAAATATGGAATAATGGTTAAGTTTTCAAGGAGGTTGCGGCTTATGGCACAACCTCCTTTCTTATATCCGAATGGCCGAATTTGTAACGCGCGGTGATGTGGTATAATGTATCATTGGAGTAATTGTCGACAATTAGAAAAGATAAGGAGAAATTATGATAATCGGATTAGCTCAACATTTAAAAGAAAACTATGGAATTACGATTAATAACATGGATTATTATGACGCTGCGTTTACGCATAAATCATATGTCAATGAACATCCGAAAGAAAAACTCGATTACTATGAACGAACCGAGTTTTTGGGAGATGCGGTAATGCAGCTTTGCGTTTCAGAATACCTTTTTAAGCGGTTCCCAGAAATGCCGGAAGGGAAATTATCACGTTTGCGGGCAGCAATGGTTTGTGAAGACAGTTTTAGTAAATTCGCCAAGGAATGCCACTTTGATGAATTTATTCGACTGGGAAAAGGTGAAGAGAAAAACAATGCACGGCAACGGCCATCACTTCTATGTGATATTTTTGAAGCTTTCATTGGGGCATTGTATCTTGACCAGGGCAAACCAACCGTTGTCAAGTTTATCAGTGAAGTTGTCTTTCCCAAACTTGATATGGGATGGTTCAACACCTTCTTTGATCACAAGACGGCGTTGCAAGAATACTTACAAAAAGACGGCCAGTGTGATATTCAATATCAAGAAATTTGGAGTAAGGGACCGGATAATGATCGGACTTACAAGATGAAAGTTTTGTATAACGGCGATGAAATTGGTGAAGGAATTGGCCATACGAAGAAAGCGGCTGAACAAGCGGCAGCTTTTGAAGCGTTAAAAAAATTCCAAGTCAAATAGATGAGATGGAGGAAATGCGTTGAAATTAAAATCATTAACGATCAATGGTTTTAAATCATTTGCAGATAAAACTGAAATTGACTTTCAACCTGGAATTACGGGGATCGTCGGTCCGAATGGAAGCGGAAAGAGTAACATCATTGAATCGCTCCGGTGGGTTTTAGGTGAACAGTCAGCCAAAAGTCTTCGGGGCAGTAAGATGCCGGATGTCATTTTTGCCGGCTCGGCAACCCGCGCGCCGTTGAACCGGGCGGAAGTTGAAATCGAATTTGATAATTCTGACCGCTTTTTGCCTGACCAGCCGGATGAGTTGCGCATCACCCGTCGAATTTATCGCAGCGGCGAAAGCGAATTTCTTTTGAATGGAAAAAAGGTGCGGTTAAAGGATATCGTCAACCTTTTCATGGATACCGGCTTGGGAAAGGAATCGTTTTCGGTTATTTCTCAAGGTAGAGTGGAATCAATTTTTAACAGTAAGCCTGAAGATCGCCGGGTTTTGATCGAAGAAACTGCGGGGGTTTTGAAATATAAGAAAGAAAAGGAACGGGCCGAAAAGGAATTAAAGGAGACCACGGACCATTTAGACCGCGTTGTTGATATTTTAACGGAATTGAAGCGACAACGGGAACCCCTTGAAGAACAGGCCAGTATTGCGAAGGATTATGTTGAACAAAAGAAGCAGTTTGATTATTATCACTTAAATGAATTGGTGCTTGAAATTCAGCAGGGGCGAAAGCAAAAAGCAGAACTTGACCAGCAATTAAAGCAGGCCAAGGAGCTATTAGCCAAGTATAAACAGGCGGCGCTTGATCAAGAAGAACATACAACCCAATTGCACGAGCAACAGCAGACGATCGAAAATCAACTGGACCAAGTTCAAACACAATTAGTTACTTTAACTCAACAACGGGAACGCCTTGCCGGGAAGAAGGATATTTCCGAACAGCAACGGCAATTCCAAATTGAAAAAATCGAAAGTCTGACAAAGCAGATCGATGAAAATCAACACGATCGCGCAACGCTTCAGGAAAAACTGGCGACGGTTCAAAAACGGATCGATGAGCTGAAGAGGGAAAAACAAAACCTGCAGCACCAAATTAAAAGCCTGAGTGTGGATCAAAACCTTGCACCCGCAGAGCTTGAACGGGCAATTGCAAAGCTCACTGATCAAATTAATCAGCAAACCCAGCAAAAGATGCAGGCTGAAAATGAAATTCATGTATTGGAACAAAGCGAAACTCAGCGTCAATCAGAACTGGCGCAGGTTCAAAAGCAGTTAGCAACGGCCCAAGCCGAAACGAAGCCGCTTCAGGATCAATTAACGGCAGCCAAGGCGCAAACTGCTGAATGCCAAGCAAACCTTGAGGGTGCTGAACATCAAGCTGAAGCATATCGCGAAAAACGAACAAAACTGAACGCGCAGATTGATCAGCAACGGCAAAACTGGTATCAAGCAAGCGAGATCATGCAAAAAGCCCAGGCCCGGCTGGAGGCGTTAGAAAGCGTTGCTCATAATTATTCTGGTTATTACCAGGGGGTTCGCGAAGTTTTGAAACAACGGAACCACTTGCAAGGTATCGTTGGCTCGGTTGCCGAAACAATCAACGTTGATCAACAATATTCTCAAGCAATCGAAACAACCCTTGGAAGTCAGTTGCAAAATATCATTGTAAAGGATGAAAATGCAGCTAAAGCCGGGATTCGGTTCTTAACCCAGAAACGGTTAGGCCGGGCGACATTTTTACCGCAAACGACGATGCGAGCCCGGTCCATTGATTCACGATTGCTCCAGCAAGCCCGGAATGATTCCGGAATGATTGGAATTGCAAGTGATTTGGTAACCTTTGATGCTTCCAATCGCAACGTGATCCAATATTTGCTTGGAACAACGTTGATCGTTAAGGATATTGATGCAGCGACCCGGATTGCGCGAGCAGTCAATCACCGCGTAAAACTGGTAACGTTAAAGGGCGAAGTTGTAAACCCTGGCGGCTCAATGACCGGGGGTGCAAACCGCACTCAACGAAATGGCTTGCTTCAAAAGAAACAGGAAAGCACGGTTTTAAAAGACCAATTAAAGATGATGCAGACCAAACTTGGCGAACTTGAGGAACATGGGAAGCAGCTTAAACGTCAGTTAGCGGATGTGATCACTAAAGATCAGCAAAATGCAACGCAGGTCAACGAATTGCATCAACAATTGACAGCAATGCAGAAGAACCTTGCTGCAATTCAACAACAGTTTGATGAACAGCACCGTCATCAAGAACAGTTGCACCGACAATTGCAAGACTTGGATGGGACGAAAGCCGCTGTCCGCCAAGCAGAATTAAAAAAGCAAGTTGAATCATTAACAGCATCGATTGCAGAACTTCAGACTGAATTGGATGATAAAAAACGGTTCAGTGAAGATGCGCGGTCAACGCAACGGGAAAGTTCGGCGAAGTTAAATGAATTTAAACAACAATTATTGCTTGTGAATGAACGGTTGACGAATGCTCAATTACAGGCCAACGAATATCAAACGCAGATCAATCAGCTTAACCGGGCGCTTGATCAGGGAAAGCAATCCCTTGAACGAATTCAAAGCCAGCAATCCTTGAATGATATGCATGGTGATGAATTGGCCAAAAAGCAAGCTGAAATTGAAAAGCAACATGCTGAATATACCGCTAAGGTCAAGCAAATGCGGGCGCAACGGGATGAGTTGCATGATCAAGTTGCGGATGCGGAAAGCCGCTTGCGGCGGGCAAATGAATTACAGCAAGCATCAAATGATGATCAGCGCAAGGCGAGTTTGCAACTTGGCCGGTTAACGTCGAAGCTTGAACAGCACCTTCAAGAATTGACCGAGACGTATGAAATGACGTTTGAAAAGGCGGCTCAAGAAGCTCAAGAAACTGATCTGAATGAGGTTCAACGTCATTTGAAGCTCTTGAAACGCGGAATTGACGAACTTGGAGAAGTCAATCTTGGGGCAATCGATGAATTTGAACGGGTCAATGAACGGTTCGAATTCTTAAATACTCAGCAAAATGACCTTAATAACGCGAAGGAAACGCTGGTTCAGAGTATGGATGAAATGGATAATGAAGTTAAGACCCGGTTCAAGGAAACCTTTGATCAGGTTGCAACGGCCTTTGCGTCGTTATTCCCGCAGATCTTTGGTGGCGGAAAAGCTTACTTAACGTTGACGGCTTCAGATGATCTTTTACATACCGGAATTGAAATTACCGCGCAGCCCCCGGGCAAGAAAGCCCAGCGATTAAGCTTGCTTTCTGGGGGTGAACGGTCATTAACGGCGATCACCTTGCTGTTTGCGCTTCTGAAAGTTCGTCCGGTTCCGTTTGCGGTGCTTGACGAAGCAGAAGCGGCATTGGACGATGCCAACGTTGCCCGCTATTCGCAATACTTGAAGAACTTCGATGATGAAACCCAATTTATCGTCATTACTCACCGGAAGGGAACGATGATGCAAGCTGATGTTCTTTATGGAGTAACGATGCAGGAATCGGGGGTTTCCAAGATGGTTTCCGTATCGCTTGCGGACGTAATTTAGAAAGGATTGAGACTGAATGGGATTATTTGATAAGTTAAAGAAGGCGTTTGGCTTTACCAGCGATGATGATGAAAAAGTCAAACAAGATGAAAAGGTTGAAGCTTCAACTGACCAAGCCGAAGATGAAGACAAAAGGCCTCAAGCAGAACAAACCGAAGAATCATCTTCAGCGAATGAAACTGAAAACGAGGCTCAACTTGAAATTGAAGATCAATCATCGGAAGCAAGTGAAGAGGATCAGGCTCCTGCTGAAGCCCAATCAACTCCGGACGATGTAACTGCTGAACCAGTTGAAAAACCATCAGCTGATGAAGAGTCTTCAACCGAAGTTACTGAAATTACTGATGAAGCAAAAGACCAACCGGTTGTTGATAAGCAATCGACGGCCGATTCAACCGAAGAAGAACCCGAGACAGTTCAAGCCAATGAACTTGACAAAGCTCAACCAGCAGCCGATTCTAAAACAGAAACAGAAACAGAAACAGAAACAGAAACAGAAACAGAAACAGAAACGGAATCAGCTGATGATGATTGGGAAATGACAACGCAAAATGCGGACCAGGCAACGGAAGCAAAAGAGAATTCCGGTGAACAGCCAGCTGAAACTGCAGTTGAAGAATCGCCGGCGGAAACGGCTGAAAAGACGGCCGAAGAAGAAACGGAAGCGGCTGAAGACGTTGCTGAACATGAAGATCAAGCAGAACAGGTTGAAAAGCAGGCTCAAACGGGATCGGAAACTAGCCGGTACACGCATGGCTTGAAGAAGACCCGGACAGGATTCAAGGGCCGCATTAATGCATTGTTGGCTAACTTCCGTCACGTTGATGAAGATTTCTTCGATGATCTTGAAGAAATGCTGATCGAATCCGATGTCGGCTTTGAAGCTGCGATGAAGATCAGTGACGAACTGCGGGATGAAGTTAAATTCCAAAATGCGAAGAGTAAGGCTGAAGTTTCAGAAGTCATCGTTGAAAAACTGGTTGACTTATATGAAGAAGCTGGTAAGGATCAAGATGAAGCGTTGCATTTTGCTGAAGAAGGTCCAACCGTCTTCCTCTTTGTTGGGGTTAACGGAGTTGGAAAGACAACCACGATCGGAAAACTTGCCAAACGGTACAAAGATGAAGGCAAGAAAGTCATGGTTGCTGCCGGGGATACATTCCGGGCCGGTGCGATCCAGCAATTAGATGAATGGGCTCAACGCGTGGGTGTGACGATCGTCAAGAAGCCTGAAAAGAGTGATCCGGCTTCCGTTGTTTACGATGCGGTTACAAAAGCGAAGAAGGAAAATTACGATATCTTGCTTGTTGATACGGCTGGTCGGTTGCAAAACAAGGTCAACTTGATGAATGAGCTTGAGAAGATCCAACGGGTAATTACCCGCGAAATTCCAGAAGCTCCGCATGAAGTTTTACTGGCTCTTGATGCAACAACTGGTCAAAACGCATTGTCCCAAGCAAAGCAATTTAAGGATGCAACGAATGTAACGGGAATTATTTTGACCAAGTTGGATGGCACGGCTCGCGGCGGAATCGTGTTGGCGATCCGAAACGAACTGCACATTCCAGTTAAACTTGTCGGCCTTGGTGAACAGGTTGATGATTTGCGCGACTTTAATACCGAAGACTTTGCATACGGATTATTTAAGGGATTGATTACTCCCCGCGAAGACTAGGGTGATTTAAATGGAAATTGCAAAAACAAATCGAATCAATGCGTTATTTGAATTTTATGAACCATTGCTGACGAAGAAGCAGATGGAATATCTGGCGCAGTACTACCGGGATGATTTTTCGCTTGGCGAAATTGCGGAAAATTATAATGTGTCGCGACAGGCAGTTTATGATAATATAAAACGGACAGAGAAAATCCTTGAAGAATACGAATCAAAGTTGCATTTGTATGCTGATTTTCTGAAAAATGCGGCTCATTTAGATGCGTTGATCGATTACATTCAGCAACGTTATCCGCATGATGAGCGGTTACTTGAACTTGCAGAAAAATTGGAAAGTATTGAAGAATAGGTTGGTGAAATTAAATGGCCTTTGAAGGGTTAACAGAAAGAATTCAAAATGCAATTCATAGTTTACAACGTAAAGGAAAGATCACGGAAAATGATGTTAAGGAATCAATGCGTGAAATTCGGCTGGCATTGCTGGAAGCTGACGTAAACTATGGGGTTGTAAAGGACTTTATCAAGACAGTCCGCGAACGGGCAGTCGGAGCGGAAGTTCTTGAAAGTTTAACACCGGCACAACAAATCGTTAAGATTGTTAACGAAGAATTAGTTAAGGTGATGGGCGAAAAGACAGTCCCATTAAACAAATCAGCGAAGATTCCAACCGTCATTATGATGGTTGGGCTTCAAGGGGCCGGGAAAACGACTACGGCCGGAAAATTAGCCTTAAAGTTAAAAAATGAACAAAAAGCCCGGCCATTAATGATCGCAGCCGACGTTTACCGTCCCGCTGCCGTTGATCAGTTAAAGATCTTGGGTGAACAAATCGACGTTCCGGTCTTTGAAATGGGAACGGACGTTGATCCGGTTGAAATTGTTCGTCAAGGAATGGCTAAGGCCCAAGAACAAAAGAACGATTATGTTTTGATCGATACGGCCGGTCGGTTGCAGATCGATGAAAAGTTAATGGATGAATTAGCCCAAATCAAGGAGCTTACTCACCCAGATGAAATTCTTTTGACCGTTGATGCCATGACTGGTCAAAATGCCGTTGAAGTTGCAAAAGGCTTCAACGATCAGCTTGATGTAACCGGGGTTGTTTTGACGAAGTTAGATGGGGATACCCGTGGTGGGGCTGCCCTTTCAATTCGTGCCGTTACCGGCAAGCCGATCAAGTTTATTGGGCAAGGCGAAAAGTTAACGGACTTAGATGTCTTCTACCCAGATCGGATGGCTTCCCGGATCCTTGGCATGGGAGATATGCTGACCTTAATTGAAAAGGCCCAACAGGATTACGATGAACAAAAAGCCGTTGAACTTCAAGAAAAGATGAAGGCTAACTCATTTGACTTTAACGATTTTCTTGAACAATTAGCTCAAGTTCAAAAGATGGGCCCGATGGAAGATTTGATCAAGATGATTCCAGGGATGGCAAACAACCCAGCATTGAAGAACGTGCAGGTTGATCCGCGAGATATTGAACGAACAAAGGCAATTGTTTACTCAATGACGCCGGAAGAACGGGAAAATCCAGATATTTTGAATCCAAGTCGGCGGCGCCGGATTTCAGCCGGGTGCGGGGTTAAGATTCAAGACGTTAACCGGATGATCAAGCAATTTAAGCAAATGCGCGACATGATGGGCAAGGTCTCAAACGGAGACTTTTCCGGCATGGAAGGCCTCTTTGGCAACGGCATGAGCGGTAAATTAGCAAAGATGTCAATGTCGAAGATGGTTCGAAAGAATAAGAAGAAAAAGCTCCGGAAGCTTCAAAAAGCCCGGAGAAGACGGAAACGCTAAAAAAATATTAACTGTCAAGAAATTTTCCTTTACAGCTAATTCAAAACTTGGTATATTATTAATGTTGATAAATTAATAGGAGGTGCAAACATGTCAGTAAAAATTCGTTTAAAGCGTATGGGTTCAAAGAAGCGTCCATTCTACCGGATCGTTGTTGCTGATTCACGTTCACCACGTGATGGTCGTTTCATCGCCAATGTTGGAACATACAACCCATTAACAAACCCAGAAACAGTTACCCTTAAGGAAGAAGAAATTATGAAGTGGTTAAACAATGGTGCTCAACCATCAGACACAGTTCGTAACATTCTTTCACGTCAAGGCGTAATGAAGAAGTTCCACGAAGCAAAATACTCAAAGAAATAAGCAGGGTAAAGTTCAATGACAAAAGAAACGGTTAAGCAATTGTTATTAACGATTGTCAAAGCGTTGGTTATGACCCCTAGTGAAGTTTCAATTGAAGTGACAAATGACGATCAGTTTGTGAACTTTAATTTGAAAGTGGCTTCGCAGGACGTCGGCCGGGTTATTGGAAAAAATGGAACGGTCGTTCAAGCAATTCGGTCATTGATCTATGGAATTCGCATTGACGATGATCGTCGGATTAAATTGAACGTTATTGACTGACTATTTAACGAACCTCCAATAAAGCAGAGATGTTTTGTGGAGGTTTTTTTATTAGAAAGGAATAAGCATGAATTATTACCAAATTGGAAAAATTGTTAATACTCATGGAATTAAAGGCGAAGTTCGCGTTCAGGCAATTACGGACTTTCCTGAAAAACGGTTTGCACCGGGAGCAACGGTTTATGCTTTTCAAAAGGGAAAGGATCCAGTCGCATTAACGGTTAAAAGTCACCGCAAGCACAAACAATTTGATTTGTTAAGCTTTGAAGGAATGGAAGACATTAATTTGGTTGAACCGTTAAAGCAGGCGGATTTAAAAATTGCTGAAGACCAGCAAGATGATTTGGCAGATGGTGAATACTATTACCATCAGATTGTGGGATTAAACGTTGTTGATTTGGACGGAAATTCGATCGGCAAGATCAAGGAAATTATGGAATCGGGTGCCAATGATGTCTGGGTAATTCAACGCGCAGGCAAGAAAGATTTGCTGATTCCAGCAATTAAGGACGTTGTAAAGGACGTTCAGATTGAAAACCAGCAAGTGATTATTGATATGTTAGATGGGTTGGATGACTAATGCAAATTGATATTTTAAGCCTTTTTCCCGAAATGTTCGATGGCCCGATGAATTCCTCAATGATCGGTAAAGCTCAGGAAAACGGAATTTTAAACATTGATGTCACGGATTTTCGGGATTACACGACCAATAAGCAGCACCACGTGGATGATACGCCGTATGGTGGCGGTGCTGGAATGCTATTGCAGGCCCAACCGATTTTTGATGCGCTTGATGCGGTTCAGGAAAAACATCCGGAACCGGGGAAAGTGATTTTGCTTGATCCGGCTGGACGGCAATTCAATCAAAAAGTTGCGGAAGAGTTGGCCCAAGAAAAACATTTAACCTTTATTTGCGGTCACTACGAAGGGTATGATGAACGAATTCGGACCCGGGTAACGGATGAAATCTCACTGGGAGATTATGTGTTGACCGGGGGCGAATTAGCAACGATGGTCATCATTGATGCAACGGTGCGGTTATTGCCCAACGTTCTTGGAAATGATGAATCAGCGGTTGGTGATTCATTTTCAACTGGGTTGCTTGAATATCCGCAATATACGCGGCCCGCTGATTTTCGTGGAATGAAGGTTCCTGAAGTTTTAACGAGCGGTAATCACCAAAAGATTGCTGAATGGCGCCGGAAAGAATCATTGCGGCGGACATTCGAACGGCGGCCTGATCTGCTTGAAGATTTTCCGTTGACGGATCAAGATCGGAAATGGTTGCGAGAATTTAAAACTCAAAAATAGCTTTACAAACTAATAGCAGATATGATAATATTTTATTTGGCTTAGTTGCCATATTAACGGTATTCCGCTGCAACTGGACATGAATATCGGGGAAAGGAAGAAAAACATGTCAGTAAATCCATTGATCAAGAAGATCACTGAATCACAATTACGTGATGATATTCCAGATTTCCGTGCTGGGGATACAGTACGGGTTCACGCACGGATCGTTGAAGGTAAGCGTGAACGTATTCAAATCTTTGAAGGTGTTGTTATCAAACGTCGCGGCGAAGGCGTTTCAGAAACTTACACTGTTCGTAAGATCAGTAACGGTGTAGGGGTTGAACGGACTTTCCCAGTTCACACACCTCGGGTTGAAAAGATTGAAGTTGTACGTCAAGGACGCGTTCGTCGTGCTAAGTTGTACTACTTACGTGATCGTCAAGGTAAGGCTGCACGTATTCCAGAACGTCGTCGTAAATAATAAAAGAACAGTTGTGTTATGGCACAGCTGTTTTTTGTATTTTGAATATAAATTGTGTACAACATTTATTTTCATTCAGGAATGAAAATCCATGATTGAGGAAACTTTAGTCCGCTATTTCTGTCACGGAGTAATATAAACTTGTAAGTGTTAGAGAGAAAAGGACTAAGTGTTAAAAATTAGTTTTCGTTAGGGATAAGGCTTTGGGGAAAGTCTTATTTTTTTATTACCAAATTGAATAAATTAAAAATGAAGAGGTTGTGGCATAACATAGGCCACAACCTCTTTTAATCTCTAATTAATTATTTTGTTTCAACCTTACTTTTTGTGCCATCATTTGATGCTGAAGTAGGTTTAGGTAGGTTTTTTTTATAAACAAAAAGAGGGGCTTAATTAGTTCCTCAAATCTTGTATCTATGTTGTACCCATTTTGTACATATCTAGAATTGAATATTAAAGTACTAAATTATTCATAATATAATTTATGATGCTTTTTTCTAAAAATGATAAAAGAATAATATTAGTACGAATGAAATCCTTTCCAAATTAATTTATCATTAAAAACTTCCGGAGTAGTCAAATCATAAGCAAAATCCCGCATACCATATCAATTAACAATCAATGACAAATTAAGTAGAATAAAGAATGTAAGCGATATATCGAAGCAGTCTCAGAAGGAGGGGACATTGATGACGAAAATTGATTTTAATGATTATATGAATCAACCGAATATGAAACCAATTCAAGTAATGAATGAAAAAGGTGAAATTGTAAATCAGGATCTATTTCCAGATTTAACGGATGACCAATTAGTTGATCTGTTTAAAAAAATGTTATGGGAACGGATTTTAAATGAACGGTCAACGAAATTAAACCGTCAAGGACGTTTAGGATTCTATGCGCCAACGGCCGGTGAAGAAGCCAGTGAAATGGGATCAAGTTACGCAATGGAAAAGGAAGATTTCCTTTTACCAGCTTATCGGGATATTCCACAGTTAATTCAACATGGATTCCCATTAGACCGTGCATTCTTATGGTCAATTGGACACTATATGGGCGGTCAAATTCCAGATGATGTTCAAGCAACGACGCCACAAATCGTTGTTGCATCTGCAACCGTTCAAACAGCCGGAGTTGCCTTGGGCTTAAAGAAAAAGAAATCACCAACCGTTGCATATACATACACTGGTGATGGCGGAACTTCTGAAGGTGACTTCTATGAAGGGATTAACTTTGCGGGTGAATTTAAAGTTCCAGCATTGTTCTTTGTTCAAAACAATGGCTATGCAATTTCAGTACCGCGGCGCAAGCAAACCGCAGCCCAAACATTGGCCCAAAAGGGAGTCGCAGTCGGAATCCCTGGAATTCAAGTCGATGGGATGGATGCATTAGCTGTTTACACGGTTGCCAAGGCAGCTCGTGAATGGGCAGTTGCCGGAAATGGTCCGGTTTTAATTGAAACGTTAACTTACCGGTATGGCCCGCACACATTATCAGGTGATGATCCAAAACGTTACCGGACAGCTGACGAAGAAGAGGAATGGCGGAAGAAAGATCCGTTGATTCGGTTCAGAACATACTTGGATCACAAAGGCTTATGGAATGAAGACATGGAAAAGAATTGGGAAGAAGCGGTCAATAAGGAAATCGATGCCGCAATGGAAAAGGCTGAAAGTGCACCGCAACAAAAAGTTAGTGATTTCTATAAGTTAAGTTACTCAGAAATTCCAGAATCAATTCAAGCAAAAATTGATGAATGTGAAAAGGAGGGAAAGTAACATGGCACAATTAACAATGATCAAGGCAATTAATCAGGCGCTCGACCAAGAATTGAAACGTGATCCGAAAGTGTTAGTTTTCGGTGAAGATGTTGGAAAAAATGGCGGTGTTTTCCGGGCAACGGACGGTTTACAAGCTGATGTTGGCGAAGATCAAGTTTTTGACACTCCGCTTGCTGAATCCGGAATTGCGGGGTTAGCTGCCGGACTTGCATATGAAGGTTTCCGGCCAGTTCCAGAAATTCAATTCTTCGGTTTCTTATATGAAGCAATGGATGAAATTGTTGGTCAAATTGCCCGTGAATACTACCGGACAGGTGGAACAAAGAAGATGCCGATCACGATTCGGTCAGCATTTGGCGGCGGGGTGCATACTCCTGAAATGCACTCTGACAGTCTTGAAGGAATCGTTGGTCAAGTTCCCGGATTACGGGTCGTAATTCCGGGCTCACCGTATGACGCAAAGGGATTATTAATTTCTTCAATTCGGTCTGATGATCCGGTTGTCTTCTTGGAACACATGAAGCTTTACCGTTCAATGCGGGAAGAAGTTCCGGAACAGGAATACACTTTGCCATTGGATAAGGCTGACATTAAGCGTGAAGGAACGGATATCACGTTGATTTCATACGGGTACATGGTTCAAGAATGCTTGAAGGCCGCTGATGAACTTGATAAAGAAGGCATCAATGCAGAAGTCGTTGATTTACGAACCGTTTCACCGTTAGATGAAAAGACGATTCTTGAAAGTGTAAAGAAGACAGGGAAAGTTGCTATCGTTCAAGAAGCCCAAAATATGGCCGGCGTTGGTAATCAAGTCGCATCATTGATTGCTGAAAAGGCAATTTTAAGCTTGGATGCTCCGGTTGCACGGGTCAGTGCGCCTGATACGGTTTACGCATTTAGTGAAGCCGAAGAACGCTGGCTGCCAACGAAGGACGACATTGTAGCGAAAGCCAAGGAAATTGTTAATTTTTAGGAGGAAAAATTAATGGGTGTTTATGCATTTAAACTTCCCGATGTCGGTGAAGGAATGGCCGAAGGAACAATTGGGAAATGGTATGTTCATGAAGGCGATTCAATCAAAAAGGATGCTGACTTAGTCCAAATTGAAAATGATAAGTCAGTTGAAGATCTAACTTCACCAGTCACGGGGAAAATTAAAAAGATCATTGTTCAAGAAGGCGATACCGCCAACGTTGGCGATCCATTGATCGAAATCGAGACTGCAGGTGACGTTCCGGAAGATGCCCAACCAGCACCAACGGATTCAAAAGCTGAATCCAAACCAGCGAAGGCTGCATCAACGTCGACTTCACAATCAAGTTCACAATCAGCACAGGCTCCACGGCAAATGACCCTGCAAGATCACAGTTTGCCAGTGTTGGCAATGCCATCAGTCCGGGCATATGCACGTGAAAAGCAGGTTGATTTAACGCAGATCAAGGGAACCGGAAATCACGGCCAAATTCTGAAGGCCGATGTCGATCTCTTCTTGAGTAACCAAAACGGAACGGCGTCAAAGATCGTTCCGCAACAAGATTTACGCGAAAATCAATCAGTTTCATCAAGTTCAAGTCAACTGATATCCGGTGGCGAACGACGGGAAAAGATGAGTTCCGTTCGGTTGGCAACGGCCAAGTCAGTCAGTCGTTCGGTTCAAGAAATTCCGCACGTTACGTTATTTGATGAAGTCGTGGTGGATCAGTTATGGAATCACCGAAACAAATTCAAGAAGATGGCGGCTGATAAGGGAATCCATTTAACGTTTATGCCGTATGTTGTGAAAGCATTGGCAGTGGTTGCCAAAGAATTCCCGATTTTCAACGCATCGCTTGATATGGATCAACACGAGATTGTATATAAAAACGACATTAACGTGGGAATTGCAACTGATACGGAACGCGGATTATTCATGCCGAATATTAAAAACGCCGATCGGTTAAGCATGTTTGAAATTGCTAAACAGATTGAAGATCACACGCAAAAGATTGCAGATGGTAGTCTTGATCCGGCAACGGCTCAAAACGGCACGATTGCGATCACGAATATCGGCTCGATCGGTGGCGGATACTTTACCCCAATTATCAATTACCCGGAAGTTGCGATTTTAGGAATTGGCCGCATTACTGATCAACCGATCATTGATCCAAAAGATCATGAAAGTGTCACGGTTGGAAAAGTCTTGAAGTTATCACTTTCAGTTGATCACCGGGCAATTGATGGGGCAACTGCTCAAAAAGCCCTTAACCGGTTGAAGGAACTTTTAGGTAATCCAGAACTCTTATTAATGGAGGGATAGTAATGGTTGTTGGTGATTTTGCAATTGATTTAGATACGGTTGTCATCGGCAGCGGTCCCGGCGGCTATGTGGCTGCGATTCGGGCAGCCGAATTAGGCCAGAAAGTAACGGTGATTGAACGCGAATTTATTGGGGGAGTCTGCCTTAACATTGGCTGTATCCCGTCAAAGGCACTTGTTGAAGCGGCTCATCATTATCAAAGTGCGATGAATTCACAAAAAATGGGATTGCAGGTAACGGCTGCTCAACTTGACTTTCAACAAACTCAAATTTGGAAACAAAGTGTGGTTGATAAGTTAACGGGCGGCGTTGCAAGCCTGTTTAAGAAACACCATATTGACGTGATCTGGGGCAGTGCCTATGTTAAGGATGATCACACTTTACGGGTTATCAAGGACGATCAAGCTCAAACATATACGTTTAAGAACTTGATTATTGCAACCGGGAGCCATCCGATCGAAATTCCAAACTTCAAGTATGAAGGCCGGGTAATTGATTCGACCGGAGCCCTTGATCTGAAGAAGGTCCCGAAGCACTTGATCGTTGTCGGTGGCGGTTATATCGGCTGTGAATTGGCATCTGTTTATGCAAACCTCGGCGCGCACGTTTCAATTATTGAAGGAACAGGCCAGATTCTTTCAAATTATGAAGCCGACATGGTTCGCGTTATTCAGAAACACTTCAGTTCGCAAGGCGTTGACATTTATACCAATGCGATGGCCAAAAAGGCTGAACAGGACGATCAAAGCGTCAAGGTAACCTTTGAAGTTGACGGCGAAGAAAAGCAGTTAGTTGCAGATTACTGCTTAGTTTCAGTTGGTCGGCGTCCAAATACGAAGGGCATCGGCTTGCAACATGCAGGAATCCAACTTGATTCACATGGCTTGATCAAGGTTGATAACCAAGGTCGGACCACGATTCCAAACATTTATGCGATCGGGGATGTTGTGCCAGGCTTTTCACTTGCTCATAAAGCCGAATATGAAGGTAAAGTTGCTGCTGAAGCCATCGCTGGAGAAAAGGCAACCGTTGATTATCATGCAATGCCAGCGGTCTGCTACACCGATATTCCGTTAGCAACGACTGGTTTAACAGCTAAAGAGGCTGCACAACAAGGATTAGCGGTTAAGACGGCTCAATTCCCATTCCTTGCAAATGGGAGGGCAATTTCAATGAACGCGACTGACGGCTTTGTCCGGTTAGTATACACAAAAGATGAAGGAATTTTAGTCGGTGCTCAGATTGTCGGCGGAGATGCTGCGGATATGATTAGTGAATTAACATTGGCGATCGAATCGGGCAACACCGTTGACGACTTAGCATTGACGATTCACCCGCACCCAACGCTGACCGAAGCGGTTTGGGATGCTGCTGATATCGCAATTGGATATCCGACAAATATTTAGTAATTTTATTTCAGAGGCTGAGACTGCGATGGTCGCAACCTCTTTTTCAAATGGAGATGAAGAAATGCAGTACTTAGCAATGCAAACTCACGATATTCGAACAAATCTGGCAACTGAAGAATATTTAATGAATTCGGGAGTCATGACGCCGCCGTTTATGCTTTTTTACATTGAAAAGCCGTGCATTATTGTCGGGCGGAATCAAAATACGGTTGAAGAAATTAATGAAGATTACTGTAAGCAACATGGAATTACGATCACGCGGCGGTTATCAGGCGGCGGCGCAATGTATCAAGACTTAGGCAATCTGTGCTTTAGTTTTATTGTTCCGGCTGACCGGCAACGGTTTGGCGATTTTAAGACGTTAGTGCAGCCAATTGTTGATGCGTTGCACGAAATGGGGGCAACGGGGGCTGAAGTCACTGGTCGGAATGATATTGTGATCGACGGGAAGAAGTTTTCAGGCAATGCAATGTACACCCGCAACGGCAAGACTTTTTGTCACGGAACGCTGATGTTTGATGTTGATACCAATGCGGTTGCTGGAGCATTAAAGGTTCCGAAGGATAAAATTGAATCCAAGGGGATCAAATCAGTTCGCAGCCGGGTTACAAATTTAAAGCCGTATTTGAAGCCGAAATTCCAAAACCTTGATACAGCTGGCTTTCGGGATGAACTGATCAAGCGCATTTATCACGTTGATGACCTTAGTCAGGCGCAAATCAATGAATATCAGTTAACGTCCAAAGATCAGCAAGCCATTCATCAAATTGAAACTGACCGTTACCGTGACTGGGATTGGGTCTTTGGGCAATCGCCAGCCTTTACGGTCAAAAAGCGGAAGCACTTTGATGCTGGAACGATCGATGCACGGTTTGAGGTTCAAGACGGGAAAATTAAAATGGCGAAGATTTATGGCGATTTCTTTGGCGTTGAAGATGTCCACCAGCTGGAAAAAGCCTTGATCGGTAAGCCATACGACGTTGATGCGATCACCAAGGTGTTGCGATCATTTGACTTGAACAAGTTCTTCAACGGAATTCCAACCAACGATGTGATCGAATTGATTGCACATCAGCATTAAAAAACGATGCGCATTAAATGAATAATCCCTTTTGTAACATTGATTGTAATATGATAGAATATATTGAGATTAATTACATGAATGTATCATTTTCAATCAAGTAGGAGGATCCACATGGCTATTAAGTATAAACGTGTCGTATTAAAATTGAGTGGCGAAGCTTTAGCAGGGGATGCTGGCAAGGGAATCAATCCGCCTGAAATCCGGAAAGTTGCTGAAGAAATCAAGGACGTTCATGATCTTGGCGTTGAAATTGCCATCGTTGTCGGCGGTGGTAACATGTGGCGTGGGGTTACCGGTGAACAACTTGGAATCGAACGTGCTCAAGCAGACTATATCGGAATGCTTGGAACGGTAATGAACGCATTGGCATTGCAAGATACCTTGGAATCACTTGGTGTTCCAACCCGGGTTCAAACCGCGATTGAAATGCGGCAAGTTGCTGAACCATATATTCGGCGGAAAGCAGTTCGGCACCTTGAAAAAGGCCGGATCGTAATCTTTGCTGCCGGAACTGGTTCGCCATACTTCTCAACGGATACAACCGCTGCTTTGCGGGCATCAGAAATTAACGCTGATGTGATCTTAATGGCAAAGAACGGGGTCGACGGAATTTACTCAGCTGACCCGAAGAAGGATGCAAGTGCAATCAAGTTTGAAACATTGACCCACTTAGACATCATCAACAAGGGTCTTCATGTCATGGACTCAACGGCTTCAACATTGTCAATGGATAATGACATTCCGTTGGTTGTTTTCAACATGAATAAACGTGGAAATATCAAGAAAGTTGTTCAAGGTGAAAATATCGGAACAACAGTGGAAGGAAAATAATCATGAAGATTACAAATGAAATTATTAAAGAAGGCCAAGAAAAGATGGTTAAGGCTGAAGAAGCCTTACAACACGAACTTGGCGGCATTCGGGCCGGCCGGGCCAATGCCAGCTTGCTTAACCGGGTAACGGTTGATTACTATGGCGCCCCAACGCCATTGAATCAAATTGCTCAAATTTCAATTCCTGAAGCCCGGGTATTGTTGATTTCACCATATGACAAATCATCATTGGATGATATTGAACATGCATTATTGGCTTCAGATCTTGGATTAAATCCGGTCAATGACGGAACCGTTATTCGGTTAGTCATTCCGCAATTGACTGAAGAACGCCGGAAAGAATTGGCAAAGGAAGTTAAAGCTGTTGGTGAAAAGGCCAAGGGCTCAGTTCGGCATGCGCGGCGTGACATTCGCGAAGCTTTGAAAAAGGCTGAAAAAGACGGCGAAATGTCAGAAGACGAATTACATGATTTAGAAGATCAAGCACAACAAGTTACTGATGAAGCAGTAAAAAAGGTTGACGAAATTGTTGCTGACAAGGAAAAAGAAATTCTTGAAGGCTAAGATCAACAGATTTGGGGTAAAACAGACAGTGGCTGGTTTTACCCTTTTTTATTGTCATCAGTGAATGGAGAAGAACAATGTTTAAGAACTTATTTAAGAATACGACGGCGGGCGAGACCGAAAAAGTTAATTTAGATCCCGCAAAGATGCCGCAACACATTGCCATTATTATGGATGGCAATGGTCGGTGGGCTCAACGGCGCGGATTACCGCGGGTTGCCGGTCACAAACGTGGAATGGAAGTTGTTAAGGATATTACCAAAGCTGCAAGTGATTTAGGGGTCAAAGTGTTGACGCTTTATGCCTTTTCAACTGAAAATTGGAAGCGCCCCGAAAGCGAAGTTAGCTTTTTAATGGATTTGCCGGTTAAATTTTTCGATACGTTTGTTCCAGAATTGATTGAAAATAATGTCCGGGTCAACGTAATGGGCTACACGGAATACTTACCGTCAAAAACACAAAAGGCGGTTAATGATGCAATCGAACAAACGAAGGAAAATACCGGAATGGTGCTGAACTTTGCCTTGAATTACGGCAGTCGGGCCGAAATCATCACGGGGGTAAAGAAAATCGCCACCGAGGTTCAGAATGGTAATTTAGCCGTGGATGAGATTAATGAAAATGTGATTTCGAAGTCCTTGATGACGGAGGAAGTTGCGCCATACAATGATCCAGATTTGCTGATTCGGACAAGCGGTGAAGAACGGATTTCAAACTTTTTGTTATGGCAAATTGCATATAGCGAATTAGTCTTTACTGACAAATTATGGCCAGAATATCAACCATATGACCTGGTCCATGATATTTATGAATTCCAACAACGCGACCGGCGTTTCGGCGGCGTAAAGGATACTAAGGGAGGAAAATCGAAATGAAGCAACGCGTGACAACCGCAATTATTGCTTTAATTATTTTTATTCCGCTTTTAATTATCGGCGGAACACCATTTAATATTTTAGTTGTTGCAATGGGAATCGTTGCGATGACCGAATTTGTTTCAATGAAGAAGTTATTTGTTGTTTCACCGGCGGCATTTATTAGTTATTTCGCAATTGCCAGTTTATTGGTTCCGCGGACATGGTTGAAGTTTTTGCCAAAGGGTGAAAGCTACATGGATCTGTTCTTTGTTTTCTTACTGTGCTTGTTAGCATTCAGCGTGATTTCTAAGAACATGTTCAACTTTGACGATGCCGGTGCGCTTGTATTAGGAGCAGTCTATGCCGGCTTCGGCCTCCACTTTATGATCCAGGCGCGGACCGAAAGCTTATGGATGCTTTTGTATGCTTTACTGATCGTTTGGACCACTGACAGTGGCGCATACTTGATTGGACGGAAAATCGGAAAGCATAAATTAACTCCGAAGATTAGCCCAAATAAAACTTGGGAAGGCTCAATTGGCGGAACACTTGCCGCAGTTGTTATTGTCGGCGCATATGTCTTCTTTATGAAGCCGTACTTCAAGTACAATTTCGCATTAATGCTTATTTTGACCCTTGTCTTTTCAATTGGAGGTCAATTCGGCGATTTGATCGAATCAGCCTTTAAACGGCACTATGGCGTTAAGGATTCAGGCAAGATTCTTCCAGGTCACGGCGGCATTCTTGACCGGTTTGATTCATTATTATTTGTCTTACCGTTAATGCACTTTGCCGGTTTGATTTAATTTTAAAAAGAAGGGGGTAAACCCAAAACAATGATTGTAACAATTATTGCGTTTGTGATCGTTTTTGGCGTGCTGGTATTTGTTCATGAATTCGGTCACTTTTATGCAGCTAAAAAGTCAGGGATTTTGGTACGTGAATTTTCAATCGGAATGGGACCGAAACTTTTTGCATATCATAAAAACGGCACGACGTATACATGGCGGTTGTTGCCATTAGGCGGTTACGTGCGGATGGCCGGCCTTGAAGATGATGAAGAATCACTAAAAAAGGGTTCGCCGGTAACGTTGTTGCTTGATAAGCAAGACCAAGTCACTAAAATCAATACAAGTCAAAAGAAGATGTTAAAGGGCGGGTTGCCGTTGATCGTGACTGACTGGGATCTGCAAAAGAAAATGTGGATCGAAGGTTACGAAAATGGCGACGAAAGTCAGGTTAAACGGTTCAACGTTAAACGCGATGCCATGATCACAGAAGAAGATGGAACTGAAATTCAAGTTGCACCGTTAGACGTCCAATATCAATCTGTCAGTGTTCCAAAACGAATCGTGACGAACTTTGCCGGTCCGTTTAATAACTTTATCTTAGCAATTATCGCCTTTGGCCTGGTCGCAATGCTTCAAGGCGGCGTCCAGATTCCAACAAATTCAAATGTAATTGGAACGGTTCAAAAGGACTCTGTTGCTGCCAAGGCCGGTTTAAAGGAGGGGGACCAAATCGTCGCCATCGATGGTCACCAAGTTTCGAATTGGCAGGATCTTGTAAGTGATCTTAGTGATCGCGGCGGTAAGCAGACCACGTTAAAAGTCAAACAAGCGAAACAAACTAAGGAAATCAGATTAACACCCAAGACAGTCAAACAAAATGGTCAAAAGACCGGCCAAATTGGGATTACTGAAAAAATTAAGAATGACCACTCAATTGGGGCAATCCTTGCATTTGGGTTTACCCAAACGTGGAATATCACCATGTTAGTCTTTAGTGCAATTGGCCACATGATCACTCACGGGTTCAGCCTGAATGACTTGGGCGGCCCGGTCGCAATGTATTCGATGACGGCGCAAGCGGCCCACCACGGGGCAATTACCGTTATCAATTTGATGGGCTTGTTATCAGTCAACCTGGGAATCATGAACTTGTTACCAATCCCAGCCCTTGATGGTGGAAAAATCTTACTGAATATCATTGAAGGAATCTGCAAGAAACCGATGGATCCGAATAAGGAAGTCGTCATCACGATGATTGGCTTTGCGTTCTTGATGATCTTAATGGTTCTGGTTACCTGGAATGATATTCGCCGTTACTTCTTTTAAAAGTTTATGGTAGACTTAGAATTAAAATAAATCGTTCGAAGGAAGAGGGATATTAATGAAACAAACACGGATGTTAATTCCGACAATGAAGGAAGTCCCGAGCGACGCGGAAGCAGTCAGTCACCAACTGATGCTGCGGGGCGGCTACATTAAGCAAATTTCAGCCGGGATGTATACATATTTACCGTTAGCGAACCGCGTTTTACAAAAAATCGAAGCAATTGTTCGCGAAGAAATGGATGAGATCGGCGCCGTTGAAATGCTTGCGCCGGCTGTAATTCCAGCCGAATTATGGCAACAATCCGGCCGGTACGACACCTATGGTCAAACATTGTTCAAGCTAAAGGATCGCCATGACCGCGACTTTATCTTAGGCCCAACGCATGAAGAAACCTTTACGGAAGTTGTGAAGGATTCAGTGAAATCATATAAGAAATTGCCGTTGGTTTTATACCAAATTCAACCAAAGTACCGCGATGAAAACCGGCCACGGTTCGGTTTATTGCGGGGCCGCGAATTCATTATGAAAGACGGATACTCATTCCATGCTGATCGCGAAAGCCTTGACCAAGTCTTCAATGACATGGGAAATGCTTACCGGAACATCTTTAATCGTGTTGGATTGACATTCCGGGAAATCATTGCGGATTCAGGAACAATGGGTGGAAAAGATTCCCACGAATTTATGGCAATTGCTCCAATCGGGGAAGACACCGTGGTTTACTCTGATAGCAGTGATTACGCCGCTAACATTGAAAAGGCAACAAACTTGCGCACGGTTCAAAAATCACACGAAACGCCGCAAGAACTGAAGAAGGTTGAAACGCCGAATGCAAAGACGATTGACGAAGTTGCTGAATTCTTAGGCGTTGATCCGCAAGAAGAAATCAAGACGTTGTTGTTTGTCGCTGATGATGAACCAATCGTAATTTTGATGCGCGGAAACGACGAATTAAACGAAACGAAATTGAAGAGTTTCTTAGGGGCTGACAGCTTACGGCCAGCCGTTGAAGAAGAAGCCCAAAAGTACTTAGGAGCAAGCTTTGGTTCATTAGGCCCAGTCGGAATCGATGAAAACTTGAAAGTATATGCTGACCTTGATGTTGAAGGCATGGTCAATGCCAGTGCCGGCGCTAACGAAGACGGTCACCACTACCTGAACGTTAACCTTGATCGTGACTTTAAGGTCGATCAATTCGTTGATTTACGGACGGTTCGTGAAGGCGACACTTCTCCGGACGGCGAAGGCAAGTTGAAATTTACTCGCGGAATCGAAATCGGCCACATCTTTAAGTTAGGAACCCGTTATTCAGAAAAGATGGGTGCCAACGTCTTAGATGCTAATGGGCGTTCAATTCCAATGATTATGGGATGTTACGGAATCGGAATTTCACGGTTGCTTTCAGCAATCATTGAGCAAAACCATGACGATAATGGAATGATTTGGCCGCGCAGTATTGCACCATTTGATATCCACGTTGTTCCGGTTAACGTGAAGAACGAAACGCAACGGACATTGGCTGAAGACATTGAAAAGCTGTTGCAAGATGCCGGCTACCAAGTCCTGCTTGATGATCGGAAGGAACGGGCTGGCGTTAAGTTTGCTGATTCAGACTTGATGGGCTTGCCAGTGCGGATCACGGTCGGCAAGAAGGCTGATGACGGCATTGTTGAAATCAAATTACGGAAATCTGGCGAAACGGTTGAAGTTAAGGTTGATGAATTAGTTGACTCGCTTGCAATTTTATTAAAGAATGTCGATTAATTTTTTAGCCGTAACAAACTGGTAAAAACTGAAGAAAGATAAGACTGGGTTCTTTTGTCCCGGTCTTATTTTTGTTATGATAGAACAAGCACATAAATACGAGGGAGGACCAAAAGCGTGGCACTTAGTAAACAAGAATTATTTGAAAAGTTGCTTGAGCAGGTTGACTGGCAACCGGATGCGGAATTTCAAGAAGCATTCAAGGATGCAGCCATCGACCAGGTTGAAGTTCATGTGAATTCGCACCGGTGGGATTTTCATTTAAAGGTCAATGATATCTTGCCGTTCAATGCCTATCAGGATTTGGCGAACCATGTTGCCGCTGCTTTTAAGGAAATTGCCGCAACCCGGCTAATTGTTGAAACAGAGGATCCCGAAGTTACGGATCACAATTTAGCGGATTACTGGGAATGGGCGGTGACGCACAGTGAAGTTCATTCACCGATGATCCACGAAGTTTTTCGCGGCAAAGTGCCATACCTGGATCATAAACGACCAATGATCGTTACGGAAAACGAGGTTATTAAGGACTTTTTGACAACCAAAGCCCTTGGACCGATTGAAGAGGAATATCAACGGCTGGGATTCCCGAAGATGACGTTTGCGACGATCGTTGATGATTCCAAATCTCAAGAAAAAATCAACGAATTTAAGGAACGTAAAGCCAAAAGCGATGCTGAATTAGCGCAAAAAGCAATGGCAGCGATCCAAAAGCAAAATGAAAAGCGCAAGAAAGCTGCGCAAAAGGCCGCTCCAGTTGACGGCCCGGTTGTAATTGGCCGGAAAATTGCTGATGACATTCCGGTCCGGCAAATGATCGATATCAATGAAGAAGAACGGTCAGTGGTTGTTCAAGGTTATATTTTTGACCGTGAAATTCGGCAGCTGCGTTCAGAACGCAAACTGCTGATTTTGAAAGTTACGGACTACAGTTCATCATTTGTTATCAAGAAGTTTTCACGGGATGAAAATGATGAAGCGTTGTTTGACGCCCTGAAACCGGGAAAGTGGATCAAGGCGCGCGGAAGCGTTCAAGAAGATACTTACATGCGGGATTTGACGATCAATGCGTATGACATAATGGAAGTTCACCATGAAGAACGCCAGGATACTGCGCCGGAAGATCAGAAGCGGGTCGAATTGCACCTGCACACCAATATGAGTCAAATGGATGCTACCAACAGTATTTCAGATTACGTGGCGCAAGCTGCTAAGTGGGGCCAAAAGGCAATTGCGGTTACTGATCATGGTGGCCTGCAAGCCTTCCCTGAAGCGCACACGGCGGGGCAAAAGAACAACGTTAAGATTTTATACGGCGTTGAAGCGGACATCGTTGAAGATGGCACGCCAATTGCATACAACGAGCAGCACGTTAATTTGAAAGACGCCACCTATGTAGTCTTCGATACCGAAACAACGGGGCTGTCTGCCCGGTATAACAGGGTCATTGAATTGGCGGCCGTCAAGATGAAGAACGGGACGGTCATCGATCAATTTGAACAGTTTATTGATCCGGGCCATCCGCTTTCAGAAACAACGATCAATTTAACAAGTATTACGGATGATATGGTTCGGGGATCAAAGTCGGAAGAAGAAGTCTTTAAAATGTTCCAAGACTTCTGCAAGGGCTGTGTGATCGTCGGGCATAATGCAACGTTTGACGTTGACTTTATGAATACCGGCTACGAACGGCATGGCTTGCCATTGATCAGCGAACCGTGGATCGATACGTTGCCGTTAGCGCGGTTCCTGTACCCTGAAATGAAGGGCTTCCGGTTAAATACCTTGGCCAAGAAGTTGGATGTTAACCTGGAACATCACCACCGGGCAATTTACGATGCTGAAGCCACCGGATATATCTACTATGCAATGCTGAAAGACGCGGAAGAACGGTATGATATTCGATTCCATGACCAATTTAACCAGTACATGGGCCAAAATGACGCCTACAAGCATGAACACCCATTCCATGCAACGATCCTAGCACAAACGCAAGCAGGGTTGAAGAATCTTTTCAAGTTGATGTCGGATGGAATGACGAAGTACTTCTATCGTGTTGCGCGAATCCCACGGTCAGTGTTGGATAAATATCGCGAAGGCTTACTCGTTGGTTCTGCATGCGCTGACGGTGAAGTCTTTACAGCAATGATGCAAAAAGGGTATGGCGTTGCGAAGGAAAAAGCCAAGTATTACGACTACCTTGAAGTTCAACCGAAAGCCATTTATGCACCATTGATCGAGCAGGAACTGGTCAAGGATGAACACAACCTTGAAGAAATTATTGCTGACATGGTGAAGTTAGCGCATGAATTAAATATTCCGATTGCAGCTACGGGCGATGTGCATTTCATGAACAAGGAAGATGCAATTTACCGGAAAATCTTGATCCACTCGCAAGGTGGGGCTAACCCGTTGAACCGGTTACGCAAGTTGCCGGATGCGCATTTCCGCACAACGGATGAAATGCTTGAAGCCTTTGATTTCTTAGGCGAAGACACGGCCAAAGAAATCGTTGTCGACAATCCGAATAAGATTGCAGCAATGTGCGATGAGATTTCACCGGTTAAGGATAAATTGTATACGCCAAATATGCCAGGCGCCAATGACCAAATTCGCGAATTAGCGATGAACAAAGCGCATGAATGGTACGGTGATCCGTTGCCGGAATTAGTTCAGGCCCGGCTTGATAAGGAATTGAAGTCCATTATCGGGAATGGGTTTGCGGTTATTTACCTGATTGCCCAAAAACTGGTATTTAAGTCAAACAAAGACGGGTACTTGGTAGGTTCCCGGGGATCCGTTGGTTCAAGTTTTGTTGCTACGATGACCGGGATCACCGAAGTTAACCCGTTGCCGCCGCACTATCGGTGTCCAAAATGCAAGTACTCGGAGTTCTTCACAAAGGGTGAATACGGTTCGGGCTACGATTTGCCGGATAAGGACTGTCCTGAATGCGGCACGCCGTTGATCAAGGACGGCCAAGAGATCCCATTTGAAACGTTCCTTGGATTTAAAGGAAACAAGGTTCCGGATATCGATTTGAACTTCTCAGGGGACTATCAGCCAATCGGGCACAATTACACGAAGGTTTTGTTCGGGGAAAATAACGTATATCGGGCCGGAACGATTGGGACGGTTGCTGACAAGACGGCGTACGGATATGTTAAAGCATATGAACGGGATACGGAACAAACCTTCCGCGGCGCTGAAGTTGACCGCTTAGCAAAGGGCGCAACTGGCGTTAAGCGGACGACGGGCCAGCACCCGGCCGGAATTCTGGTTGTTCCGGATAACATGGAAATTTATGATTTTTCACCGATCCAATACCCGGCGGACGATCTGAATGCGCCATGGCGGACGACTCACTTTGACTTCCACTCGATTCACGATAACATTTTGAAACTTGATATTCTGGGGCATGATGATCCGACGATGATTCGGATGCTGCAAGATCTTTCCGGAATTGATCCGAAGTCGATTCCAACTGATGATCCCGGCGTGATGTCCCTGTTCTCCGGAACGGATGTTTTAGGTGTTACGCCGGAACAAATTCAATCGAAGACCGGAACGTTAGGGGTTCCTGAATTCGGAACGCGGTTTGTTCGGGGAATGCTTGAAAAGACGCATCCCGCAACCTTTGCGGAATTGCTGAAGATTTCAGGGCTTTCCCACGGGACGGATGTTTGGTTAGGCAACGCCGAAGAATTGATTGAAAACGGCACGGCGAAGATGAGTGAAATTATCGGATGTCGTGATGATATCATGATGGATCTGATTCACTTTGGCGTAAATTCAGAAACGTCATTCCAGATCATGGAACACGTGCGGAAAGGGCGCGGGATTCCGGATGATTGGCAAAAGGAAATGCGCGAAGCCGATGTGCCTGACTGGTACATTGGTTCATGCTTGAAGATCAAGTACATGTTCCCGAAGGCCCACGCAGCAGCCTACGTTTTGATGGCGTTGCGGATCGCATACTTTAAGGTTTATTTCCCAATCATCTACTACGCTGCGTACTTCTCTGTGCGGGCGGATGACTTTGATCTGGTTGCAATGGCTCATGGAAAAGAAGCTGTTAAGAATGCGATGAAGGAAATCAACGACAAGGGAATGGATGCCTCAACCAAGGAAAAGAACCTGTTGACGGTACTTGAAATTGCGAACGAAATGCTCGAACGCGGCTTCAAGTTCAAGATGGTCGACATCAATAAGTCAGATGCTTCTGACTGGTTGATCATGGAAGACGGAAAGACCTTGCTGGCTCCGTTCTCAGCCATTCCAGGCTTAGGATTGAACGTTGCTAAACAGATCATTGCCGCGCGGGAAGAAAAAGCCTTCCTCTCAAAGGAAGACTTAGCTAAGCGCGGAAAGGTTTCCCAATCGATCATTGAATTTATGAACGAACAACACGTTTTGGATGATTTGCCAGATGAAAATCAGTTGAGTTTGTTTGATAATATGTTTTAAATAGAAAGTAAAGTCTATGAATTTAGCGTTCATAGGCTTTTGTTTTTTACAGAATGAAACTTAGATGTTAGTATAAAAATCAGAGATCAATACCTTCAGTAAGAGCTGCGGCTTTAGAATGGGAGGTTCGCTTAGGCAATTTCGTTATTGTAACGAGATTGCCTATTTTTTAAATAACGGGCACTTATCATTTTCCTACGATGGTAATTGGTTATATGTATAAAGCAAAGTTAATTGGTTGACAATTTAGAATATAATAATGTAATATACCTGTAAGCTATTAGTAATTCGTGTGTAACCGCGCATTCCGCAAAGCGGAGATAGGAGACGTAAGCTGCATGTTTATTTGCAGTCGGCTACACGTTGATAGCTTTTTTTATTGACTTGAAAATAAATAGTAGGTAATAATATTAATGCAGGTAGGTAGGCTACACTGCGCAAATTTTTTCGTGATAGAAATATTAAGCGTATGTTAAGTACGCCATTTAAAACTTGGTAGGATGCCATATTGGTATCCTATTTTTTATTGCACAATTAATTCTAGATATTGATTTTCTGTGCCAATCAAAATAATATATGATTACTAAGAGCCCTGCGCATAGTGGTAGAAATATCTTGATATGAGGCTTTTTCGTTTATTGATGTAAAAATAAAATTTACTGAGTGTATGAGTGACACCAAAAATAGGATGATAGTATGAAAAGAATAGAAATAAAAAATATTGATTCGATTATTCACCTAGATGATATGAATATCACAAAAATTGGTAATCATGATGAACGAGTAAAGGAAGCAACTGAAGCGGTTTTGAAAAATAAGTCTGTGTATAATGCATTGAGGCGATTAGCAGATGAATAAAGGCACAATAAATTAGCCTGTAACACCAATGTTGCAGGTTATTTTTGAACATTGAATTTTATATTTGTAATTGATACTCTTATTATGTTATGTAAAAATCTAGGGAGATTTTAAAGGAGACCAAGTGATTGAAAAGGAATAAGTGGATTGTAATTGGAATTATTTTGTTGACGATTTTAACGCCAAGGGTTGCTTTGGCAAAAGGCTTTCATGATGATGGTGGAGGAGACTTTGGCGGGGATCACATCGTATTTCATGATGACGATGGTGGAGCTGGCCATGATGATTTTGATGATGGCGACGATTCGGTAACAAGTGACGGTGGTGAAACTCAGTCTTTTGGATCAAGGTTGAAGGATACATTTAACTATTTGATTCCTCAGGATTGGCATGGTTCCCATTCATCGTATTCTCATATAAGCAGCGGAATGTATAGTAAAAATCAAAGTACGGCTTTGAATCAGTTAATTGAGTGGGGATTCGAGTTGATTGAATTGGTTTTAGATTTATGGATGAGCTATATTGTTCTGGTTGATTTTATTTGGGAAGATTTGCCAGATAAGGTTAAAGATTGGATTAGCAGCATTTTAACCTCTAAAGATCCTGAAAAAAATCGCCATGCAATAAAGAGAAAGTGGTGATTCCATAAAACCTTAAATATCCATAAAAAATTTAAATCAAGCTTGATTTATGAAGAATTAAGAATAAAATAAAAATATCAAATTAATGATTGTAAGGTGGAGCGCATGCTGTGTTCCACTTTTTTGATGGGGTTAGAATTATTAAAAATATTTGACCTTTAGTCAATCTTTCATTAAATTAAGAACTGATACATAAATAGTTAGAGGTGTAATTGTGAGATCAACGAAAGAGAGAAATTCGAACTTTGAATTATTGAGAATTATCGCAATGCTTTTCATTATCTTCCACCATTCGGTTGTTCATGGATTGTTGAATAACAATACAAGTATTGGTGGCTGGACGCCAGTTGCTACTAAGGTTTGGTTAACGACATTTACGGGGCAAATGGTCGCAACGCTCGGAAAGGTTGCCGTTGGAATTTTCGTAATGATTTCAGGTTATTTCTTAGTAAATTCTTCGATCAATGGCAAGAAGTCTTTCAAAAAGATTTTGATGTTGATCGTTCAAGTTTACCTTTACTCGATCATCATTTACTTTGTTGCCGTGCACTTTAAGTGGGTAAATCCGAAGAGTACGATTGTTCTTCAACAAACGTTCTTACCGCTTTTCTATAACAGTTGCTGGTTCGTAAGTGAGTATATTCTTTTATACTTAGTTTACCCGTACATCAACGTTGCATTACATAACATTACCCGGCAGCAATACCGTAATCTGATTATCATTATTGCCATCACGTTTACGCTGGTTCCAACGCTTATTCCAAACTTTGGAAGTTATGGCTGGTATGGTCAGCTGGTAGTCTTTATTCTGTACTATCTTATTGGTGGTTATATCCGACTTTACGGGACGAAACACGAATGCCTTTTAGGAACATTCTTGACAATTGCTGGGGCGGCTTTGATGGCAGTCGTGATCTTCTACTATGATTACATGGGAGCAACGACGCATAATCAACAGTTCTATCACAATAGCTTCATCAACATTGCAGGGCAATTTAGTCCGTCAATCGTTTTAATGGCAACCGGGATCATTTTGCTTTTCAAAAATATGCATCTCGGTCACAATCGATTGATCAATACAATTGCGGCAACCACGTTTGGCGTTTATCTGATTCACGATAACCCAATCATGGAACAAATGATTTGGCTGAAGTGGCTCAAAATGCCAGCTTTATTGGTTCCAAATGTAAAACATTATTTGATTACAGCGGTGATTGTATGTCCGTTGATTTTCATTATTTGTTCGTTGATCGATTATGTCAGAATTTTGATTTTTAATGTGATTTCATTTATTTTTAGCAAATTCAGCAGAAGTAAATAGCTGTGAGAGGGTGGAACACTGAAAGGTGTTTCATCTTTTTTTGATAGTTTATGAAAAATCAATGATAATCCAACGAGAAGTATTTGACGTTTAATCAAAATTTTTTTACAATTAACCTGAGTTAACTAATACTAATGTCTAAGCAATTTCGCTGTACAGAGAAGTTGCTTTTTTTAATGAATATGAAGAAAAATTATTTTTGAAATAAAATTTCACAATCTTTTCCTGTACAATAGTTACTGGATTGAAAGGTCAAGTAATGAAAGAAGAAAAAATGCTAACAATCGTTGTTCCATGTTACAACGAAGAGGAAGTACTGCCGGAAACCGTTAAAGAACTTGGTGGTGTTCTTGAAAGTATGATTGCTGAACGAAAAGTTGCTGATAACAGTAAAATTTTGTTTGTTGATGATGGTAGTAAGGATAAAACATGGAGTTTAATTCAAAAGTTTGAAGAACAACATGATTATATTACTGGAATCAAGTTCAGCCGGAACTTTGGTCACCAAAATGCCCTTGTTGCCGGGTTAACAACAGCGGTTAATTATTCAGATATGATGATTACAATTGATGCTGATCTTCAGGACGATATCAATGCAATTCCGAAGATGGTTCAGAAGTACCATGAAGGAAAGGATATTGTCTATGGCGTGCGGAATAATCGTGATACCGATACACCATTCAAACGGAAGACGGCGCTTGCATTTTATGATTTGATGAAGAAGTTAGGGGTCAATATGGTTCCGAATTCAGCAGACTATCGGTTAATGAGTAAGCGAGCAGTTGAAACATTGCTTCAATTCAAAGAACGGAACTTGTTCCTTCGTGGAATGGTGCCAATGGTTGGGTTCCCATCAGCTAAGGTTTATTATGCACGGAAAGAACGTTTCGCCGGTGAATCAAAATATCCGTTAAAGAAAATGATCAAGTTTGCATTAGATGGAATTACATCATTTTCAACAGTCCCCATTAAATTGATCATGGGATTAGGAATCGGCGTTGTTTTTATTGGAATCATTTTAATGATTTATACTTTTATTCAACGTTGTTTCGGGCATGTTGTTGCTGGATGGTCATCAATGATGATTTCAATCTGGGTTCTTGGTGGGGTTCAGATGATATGTATCAGTGTGATTGGAGAATACATTGGTAAGATTTACTCTGAGGTAAAAGGCCGACCAAGATTTACGATTGAAGAAGATGACTATTCAGATAAATTTTAAATATTACTATTAGGTCAAATAGATTTCGTCATCATGGAAAATATGATGGTGAAATTTTTTTATTTATTAAGCTTATTAAAGATAAAATAAATTATGTTAAAATGTAGTTTGTTTCTTTTGGCAATTTTTATTTGGAGGAGTAGGGCAAATTGAGAATTTTGAGTACACTTGCTATATTATTTCTATTAGGATTAATATTAATCTTTTTAGTTAAATCAAAAAGATATTTTAGAATTTGGCAAAAATTCATAATGGGGGGGATACTGACCTTTCTTATCTTTTTTGAATTGGAAGGGTTAGGTAAAGTTCCGGGACTGTTTGGAGACGAAGCCTTTAATTTTTATAATAGTTGGTCATTGGCGCATTTTGGTGTCGATAGCAATTTGCTACATAATCCCATTTATTCGATATCGGCCGGAGGACAGTCAATTTTTTATGAATGGCTTGCAGTACCATTTATGAAACTGTTTGGAATGAATTTGGCAGCGTATCGTTTTCCAATGGCATTTTTAACTGTGCTAAGTGTGATTTTTTTGGTATTTGTTCTTTATAAAAGTAAAGTTAGTCCTAAGATAATTACAGGTATAACAGTAAGCTTCTCTACTGCTGAATGGTTATTAATATACGGTCATTGGGCAATGGATTGTAATATTATTGTTCCAATGTTTATTTTTATGATTGGATTTGCACTTTTATCATTTACTAAAAACAAAATATATGGATATGTCACAATTATATTAATTGATTTAATGTCTTATTGTTATGTTGGTATTTGGATTTCACTACCTTTTCTTTTTGTGGGGATACTTTGGTTCTTTTGTAAATATGGAATGTTCAATAAAAAAGATATCTATTATTCTGTATTTATAAGTGTGTTATTGCTAATCCCAGTTTTTTGTTATATTTTGGTTCAATTTATGGGAGTAAAACCTTTTAAATTTTTATGGTTTACAGTAGTATCTTTATCTCAAACAAGAAATGGCTCTTTGATTTCTTTTAATGGAAATATTATAAATTCTGTTATATCAAATTTAGCATCAGGAATTGGACAATTAATTACAGGAGATGATTCGTGGATATATACAAGTATTCCGGGTTATGCTTTAATTTACTTCCTAATGTTTTTATTAGCCGTTTATGGTGCGGGAAGGGTGATCAGAGAGAAAAAGAATGCGATTGTAAAATTTTTATACATTGTCTCTATTTCATTATTGCCATTAGTACTTTTTGTTCAAGCCAACTTTACCCATTGGTCTGTAGTTTTAATCACTTTATATGTATGGGCTGGAATAGGACTTGGGAAAGTATTTGAAGCGACAGGAAAGAAAATGTTAAAATCTATAATTTTAATTATGATTTTTCTTGTAAGTGTAAATTTTGCACATTATTTTTTTGAAAGTTATACAGACGCAGAGATAAACGCAAATCAAATTCCAAGCTATATTATTGATTTTAACAGTTCAAAAAATTTTGTTAGAGAACTGGATAATTTACACGTAAAGACTTATTATGGCTTTCCTCTTTATAATTCAGATCGTCCAAGTAATAACATCGAATTTTTAGAATGTATTAAACATCAAAGTCCGTATAAGATTAATGAACTAGAAAAAAGATATCAATCTTCAATTCCGTCTCAGATAATGTCTGGTTCAGCTGCATACATAATTCCTGAAAATCAGGTTAATAATTATGGTTATCTTAAATCTTTATCAAAAAAAACTTTAAAAGTAAACAATCAAGTTTATATTGTTTTTTATAAAAATTAATAAGTGTTCTAGGTATTGTTATATTGACGATTAATAAAACAAAAAGTATGATTTTAAAGTAGAATTATTTTTATATTAAATTTGTAATATGTTAGGAGAAAAAATGAGTAAGGATAGAAAAAATAGTATAAAACGTTATTCAGTATTATTGTTTATTTTTATAATTTTGAGCATCTTGTTCATACTTCCACTTTTTAAATGGCACTATTTACCATTTGGGGATGATATGGACTTTAATGTTGATCGGGTATTAGAGTTGAAATACAACTTTTTACATTTTAACTTTTATCCTCAACTAAGCACGTATACTTTCAGAAGCCTTGCATATCCGCTTAATGTTTTTTATCCATGGTATACATTAATCCCGTTTGTTTTTTTTGAAATGATTATTCCAAACCATATGTGGGGTTTTGTAATTGGATTTGCATTTTATGCATTTGTGGGATTAACAATTTCATATGTAGTTGTAAAGAAGATTACTAATAATGAAGTACAATCATTTTTTGCTTCTGTTTGCTATATTTTTAGTGAGTATCTTTCAATTGATGCCTTTCGAAGATTTGATTTAGGTGAATTTGTTGGCATGATTATTATGCCAATTGCTTTTTACGGTTTCTATGATGTGCTATTTAAAGGAGAAAATAAAAAAAGTTGGATCATTTTAGGACTAGGTATGTCGTTACTTGTCCTAACACACATGTTATCAACGTTGATTGTTTCAATGTGTTTATTTGTTTTATTTTTTATTTTCTTTAAGAAAGTAGAAAATAAAAAGATGGTATTTTTGAATTTATTAAAATCAATTCTAATTTGTATCGGTGCTTCAGCCATTTTCTTATTCCCGTTTATTTATCAAAATATTGTTCAATATTTTGGAACTAAAACCACTACGATATCCCAAAGTTTTTACCCACAAGGATTTGGAACATTAATTATGAGTTCATTGAATTCAGAATGCCAAAACTTTCAATATGGGATTGGAGTTTGTGGAATTTTAATCTTGATATTAGGGTTAATATACTTTAAGAAACTTTCTAATTTATCAAAAGTTTTGTATATCGCAGGAAGCATTACATTTTTTATGTCATCTACGGCGTTTCCATGGTATTTGTTGGACAATACTATTATTAGTATTATTCAATTTCCGTATAGATTACTTATGCTAACATCAATGTTCTATGCATTTGTTGGCGGTGAAATCATTGCGAAAGCAATTGCAAATTATACTAACGATTCACAACATTCAAAAATGTTCATTTCTGCATGCTTTTTAATAGGGTTAATAGTACCGCAAATTGGGCAAACACAATTAATGCTTCAAAATACAGACTCATTTCGAAATGGATATGGAGAGTTAAAAAAAGATACTGGAGTATATAAAAAATTTACATCTTTCCAACTTGAAACGTATACTCCGCAAAACGAACAAGGAGCATGTTCTAATGTATATGATCATGTTGCAATTATTGACGGTAATTCAACTAAATTAAGTACTAAGAACATTAAGAGTGAACCTAATTCTATTGTTTATACATCAAAATTAGTAAAAGACTTTCATGATGTGGTTTTGCCAATTTTGTATTATAAAGACATGTTTAAGGCGGAAAGAAATGGTAAAGCTGCTACGGTATACTGTTCTGAGAATGGACAATTAGCAGTTAAGTCGTCAAACTTAGGTCCGATCAAGATTTCGTATAAATACAATTTTGCAAGTATTTTAGGAATTATTTGTTCATTGGTTTGTTGGGTATTAGGATTAATATTACTTTTCGGAAATAACAAGTTAGGAAGAGTCAAAAATGAAGAAGAATGAAGTGAATAAAAAAGTACTTCTAGAATTATTGTTTATCATATTAAGTATTATTTTTGTGGTTCCTATATTGTTTCACGGGTATATTTTTGGAGACGATATACAATTTCATTTTGACCGAATTTATGAAATTTCACAAAATATAAAACATTTTAATTTATTTCCTCAATTTTATTCATATTCTTTTGGGAAAATAGGGTATTTATTAAATAGTTTTTATCCTTGGATGACACTACTTCCATTTTCAATTTTATTAAATATAATTCCAAACCCATTAGTAGCGTTTTGCTTCGGAGTAGCATTTTATATTTTTATTGGGCTAAATCTAACCTATCTTGTATTTAAGAAAGTTCCAATTACAAAGAGGCAAGCCTTTTTTACGGCTCTTATTTACATGTTTTCAGGCTATTTGTCTGTTAATTTGTATCGGAGATTCGCACTTGGGGAATTTCTGGGAATGATTTTCCTTCCGTTAGCTTTTTATGGGTTATATGCAATTTTATTTGGTAATGAAAAAGATTGGCCTTATTTAGCGTGGGGAATGTCTTTGATTATTCTGTCGCATCTATTAACGGCATATATTCTTTCGATTGTATTTTGTATTATTTTGCTCTTTACTTTTTACCAGTTAGATAATAAGAAAGAGAAGATTATTGAAATTGGAAAATCGATATTATTATGTATTGCTTCGACATTAATTTTTATCATTCCATTTTTAGTACAAGAATTAGGACAAAAATTCTTACAACCGGATCCTTATCAGTTACAATCTGGAGCAAATGACCTTTTTAATTCAATTGTTATTTCGTTAAGTAATACGCCAGGACTCAATGATATGCAGCATATTCAATGTGGTGTAGTGGTTATTGGAACACTTATTGTTGGAGTATTCTTTTGGAAATACTTTAATAAACTTGAAAGAGTTTCATATGTTTCAGCGATATTTATTTATGTTTGTTGTAATTGTGCAGGATTATGGCAAGCACTTAATAATACTCCTTTGACCTTAATTCAATTTCCAAACCGTTTGCTGAGTTTGGTAACACTTTTTTCTTCCATTGTTGGTGGAAAAATCTTGTTTATTATTTTTAAAAAATTTAATGGAAAATTTAAGAAATTATTGCCTATTTTGGGGATCATTATTGTTGTAGCGCCATGGATAGATCAGGTAAACAAACAATTAGACTTTGAAAAAGTTGCTGCAGCAGGACATCAAATGTTAACTTACCAAAATGATAAGTTTACAGATTATGGCGGATATCATTTTGAAAATTATACTCCTGCTGATGCAATGCAAAGCTTATCATTTGCAACCTGTCATCAAGTAGAGGTGGATGGAAATGTAATTCAACTCTCTCAAAATGAGGTTATTTCAAAACCAAATTGTCTTGAGTTTAAAGTCACTGCAAAAAAAGATAATTTGGTTAAGCTGCCTGTTTTGTACTATTTGAACTTACATGGGTACCAAGGAAATAAGAAACTTAACTTGATGAAGTCGTCAGATGGTTTGGTTTCTGTAAAAGCAAAAATGAGTGATAAGCCTATATTCATTGAGTATATTCCTTCGTTTATCGAATGTTTAGGAATAATAATTAGTATTTCAACGTGGCTAATTTCAATGATGGTTTGGATTAGAAATAAAAAGATTAAAGAAAGTGAGAAAAATGGAAAAGCAAAGGAATAATAAAAAGTTATTTAATAAAAATGATTTTCTAAGAATAGTTTTGTTTATAATTCTTAGTTTTTGTTATTTGATCTTTTTCTTCAATACAAAAGGTCACTTGATATTAAAGGCCGATGTAGATGGTGAATTTCATTTTTCTCGGATTATGAGTTTATCAAATATTTGGCAATCTCCAGTGAATTTCCATTACTACAATCACACTGGGCAAATTGTAAATTTAATGTATCCTTGGGCAACGGTTTATCCCATGTACTGGATTATAAAATTAACAGGAAGTATTGTAGGTGGATACTATACTTATTTTTTAATTTTAACTTTTGCAACACTTGAAATCATATACCAATGTTTGAAGCATATGAAGCAAAAAAACTTGCCGTCAATTTTAGGCGCTGTTTTATATGCATTTGCTATTTGCAGAACATCTGATATATATTGCCGTGCTGATGTTGGAGAGGCAGTATCAATGACGATTTTTCCAATTGTTTTGCTCGGAATATATCGACTATTTTATTTGGATAAGCCACATTGGAAAACGCTTGTTGTGGGAATGACATTACTGGTTTATACGCATGTTTTATCTTTGATAATTGCTTCTGTAATGGTCGGACTTTTTACAATTTTGAGCATTGTTCATAGACGACTCGATATTAATCGTTTCATTGGTCTCTTAAAGGCTACAGGGATGTCAATTCTTTTAGGATTAGGTTTCTTTGTACCTATGCTTCAAGTGATGACAACCGTTAAGATTAATGGCCCACAACCATATGATCTCTATGTTTGTGCTTTGAAGCCTATTCAATTATGGGAGTGGTCTTTACAAAATGCAGCCACAACGCGTGATTTATATGGTGCAGTTTTCTTGGTTGTTATAATTGCTATTTTATTGAATATAAAGAAAATTAAAGGGTTCTTTAAGGACACTTTGATTGGTGCAGCATTCTTTACGTTTATTTCAACTACACTTTTCCCATGGGGAATTTTCCAAAAGCAATTTGGAATGCTTCAGTTTCCTTGGAGATTCATTACTGTAGCAACATTGTTATTATGTGTTACTGCAAGTGAATTAATGAGAGATTACGAGTTAAGTCATTCTAAAAAACAGTCAAAAATTGCATTATTCTTTTTAGTTCTAATGATTGTAATTTCTCATTGGGGAGTTATGAATGATGTATACAAGTGGAATGGAAACAATAACGGAAATGACAATGCAGTTTATGTTAAAGGAATAACTAAAAATGTTTCCTTTAACGGATACGGGGATTATAATCCTACATCTGCAAGTAATGATGATGGTTGTATTTCAGCGCAGAAGATTTGTGTAGATCAACAATGGATCCCAGTTAAGCATAAGATTAGTTCAAATACGATGTCATTTGAGTTTAACTCAGATGAAGAAACTACAGCTATTCTTCCAGTTTATGCGTTTCCAGGTGAGAAATTGGTTCAGAATGGAATTTCACAGTCTCCACAAGCTGCACAAGCCGATGGGGCAACACAAGTAAATCTTGTTGATGGAAAAAATAAATTTGAAATAAGCTACAGATATAGTATCCTTGCACGGATTGCTTGGACAATATCATTGATTACATTCTTAATTTTTAACGGGAATATGTTGTATAAAAAATATAAGAAACAAGATTAATTGTTAATAAAGATGTATCTTCGGGTACATCTTTATTTTTTGCATAATTAGCATATTTCCATGATAAAATAACGCTGTTGAAGCTTTAATAATTAAAGAGGAGAAACTATATGACAACTAATATTTTTCAGTGGAAATTTATTTTAAATGCTGAAGAAGTAAAATCATTAGTCGATGCATTAGAAAATTCACAACGAGTTGATATCAAGTTAAAGCGAAAAGCGGAGTTCATTACTGATTCTGAGAAGATTCATGCTGAATTGGATGATGTCTTTAAAAAATTAGGTTTAATGACAGAATAATTTGAAAAATCCAACTTTATCTGTTATATTAGCTATTGTATTCTAATAACTCGGTAAGAGTGAGCAGCGATGCTCACTCTTTTTGATGGATGGAGTTATTTAGCAAAACGAGGAGGATATTGAGTGAGCAGTGTAGTAGAAACTGTAACTGATTTAGTTACACCGATTTTAGACGACCATCACTTTGAATTGGTGGACGTTGAATTTGTAAAAGAAGGTAAAAGTTGGTACTTGCGCGTGTTCATTGATAAGCCGGAAGGAATCACGATTGATGAATGTGCAATGGTCAGTGATCAATTAAGCGAAAAGCTTGATAATTGCGATCCGGACCCAATTCCGCAAGCATACTATCTTGAAGTTTCATCACCGGGTGCCGAACGTCCTTTGAAAAAGGAAAAGGATTATCAACGGGCGCTTGGCAAATACATCCACGTTTCTTTGTATCAACCGCTTGAAGGCAGTAAAATATATGAAGGAACGATGACGGATCTGTCAGCTGATGAATTAACGATCGAATATCAAGATAAAGCACGGACCAAAACAATTACGATTCCTCGGAATAAAATTGCGAAAGCTCGTTTAGCAATTAAGTTTTAATCAAATATACTAAGGAGAAATTTTCATGAGTAAGGAATTACTAACTGCGTTAGACGTTCTTGAAAAGGAAAAAGGCGTTAAACGTGAAGTTGTTATTGAAGCATTGGAAAATGCATTGGTTTCTGCATACAAGCGGAATTACGGCCAAGCTCAAAACGTTGAAGTTGAGTTTGATGAAAAGAAGGGCGACATTCACGTATATGCAGTTAAGGATGTTGTTAATGAAGTCTTTGACTCCCGGTTGGAAGTTAGCTTAGATGATGCATTGCAATTAAACAAGGCCTATGAAATCGGCGACCAAATTCGGTTTGAAGTTACGCCAAAAGACTTTGGTCGGATCGCCGCTCAAACTGCCAAGCAAGTCATCATGCAACGCGTGCGTGAAGAAGAACACAACGTCATCTACAACGAATACATTAAGTATGAAAATGAAATCGTGACGGGTGAAGTTGAACGGCGTGATAACCACTTTATCTACGTTAACTTAGGTAAAGTTGAAGCCGTTTTGTCACACAAGGATCAAATTCAAGGTGAAGAATACAAGTCCCACGACAAGATCAAGGTTTACATTTATAAAGTTGAAAACAGCTCAAAGGGCCCGCAAGTCTTTGTTAGCCGGTCACACCCTGATTTGTTAAGACGGTTATTCGAACAAGAAGTTCCTGAAATTTATAACGGCGAAGTTGAAATTGTTTCAATTGCCCGGGAAGCTGGCGATCGCGCAAAGGTTGCTGTGCGGGCAACGATCGACAACTTGGATCCGGTTGGGACCTGTGTTGGACCACGGGGTGAACGGGTTCAAAAGATCGTTAACGAATTAAAAGGCGAAAACATGGATATCGTTAAGTGGGATGAAGATCCGGCAACCTTTATTGCCAACGCATTGAATCCTGCTGACGTATTGGCAGTTCGGTTCGATCCTGAAAATGAACATGACTGCACCGTTGTTGTTCCTGACGATCAACTTTCACTTGCAATCGGGAAACGCGGGCAAAACGTTCGCTTAGCTGCCCGGTTGACTGGCTATAAGATCGACATTAAGTCAGAAACCGATGCTGCAGAAGAAAACTTAGAAGATAAGACGGTTGCAGAACCAGTTGAACCAGCTGTTGAAGAGGAACCAGTTGAAGAAGTTTCAGTTGAAACCGAAGCAACTGATGAAGGTTCAGAAGAATAAGAGGTTTAAAAAATGGCACAACGTCAACGGAAAATTCCGATGAGAAAAGATATTGTAACTGGCGAAATGCTTCCTAAAAAGGAACTTGTTCGGGTTGTGAAGAATAAGGAAAACGAAGTTGCAATCGACCCGACAGGTAAGCAAAACGGCCGTGGCGCATACATCCACCTCGATGTTGATGTTGCAAAGCAAGCCAAGGAAGAAAAGACATTTGATAAGGCATTCGGAATTAAGATCAGCGATGATTTTTACGATGAATTGATTGCCTACGTTGATCACAAGGTCGCACGGATTAAGTTGTTTGGTCATGAATAAAAAGCAAGTTTTAAATCTGCTTGGGTTAGCGCAACGGGCACGCAAAATCACGACTGGCGAAGATTTAGTTTTGAAGAAGATTCAAAAGCATCAAGCGCAGATCGTCTTTTTAGCTGCGGATTGCGGACAAACAACGCAAAAGAAGTTCTCTGATAAGTGTCAGAGCTACCAAGTTCCATTGGCAACGAACTTTACGCGCGCAGAGCTAAGCGTTGCGATTGGACAGGTGCGTTCGATCATTGCAGTTACAGATTCCGGTTTTGGAAAGAAGTTAAAATCATTATTGTTTTCTGAATAATGCGAATCCCATTTCGCGTGAAAACATAATGATTTGAAATACGCGAAATGGAGGGATTTGCATATGAGTAAAAAGAGAATATATCAAATCGCACATGAATTAGATGTCAGCAGCAAGGAAGTCATTGCTGCTGCGAAGAAGAACGGCATCAAGGTTGGCAATCACATGTCAATGCTTGATGAAAATGAAGAACAAACGGTTAAGAAGAGCTTAGGCAAGGGTGCAAAGCCGCAAAAGGCCCAAGCCCAACCAGCCCCAGCTAAGAAGGCTGCACCAAAGGCAGCTTCAAAGCCGGTTCAAGCTAAAGATTCTCACAACAACAATAATAAAATGAAACAAAATCACGCAAATCAAAATCACGGATACAATGATCAGAAGAACAAGAACTTCAAGAATCAACGTCCAGCCAATAATCATTCAAACCAAAATAATAACCATGTGAAGGCTCAATCACATGATAATGGTGAGAACGGAAATCACTTCAGCAACAACAAGAAGTTTAACAAGAAGAACAAGCGCAATGGCGGTTTCAATAACAGCAATGATTTCCAACGCAACAAGTTCAATAAGAAGAACAAAAAGAAGAGCAAGAAGGAACGCCGTCAAGATCGGCGGAACCAAAAGAAGAATCCAGTTCCGCAACGCAAGAACAAGCCGTTACCAGAAACCCTTGTTTATACGGTCGGTATGAGTGTTGCTGATATTGCGAAGAAGATCCACCGTGAACCAGCTGAAATCATCAAGAAGCTCTTTATGATGGGGGTCATGGTCAACCAAAACCAATCCCTTGATAAGGACACGATTGAAATCTTAGCGGATGATTATGGCATCAAGGCTGAAGAAAAGGTCGAAGTCGATGTTTCAGATATCGATAAGTTCTTTGAAGACGAAGAAAAGAACCACAAACACCTTGAAGCACGGCCACCAGTTGTTACGATCATGGGGCACGTTGACCACGGGAAGACAACGTTGCTTGACCACTTGCGGCACTCCCACATTACTGCCGGTGAAGCCGGGGGGATTACACAGCATATCGGGGCTTACCAAATCAAACACGACGGGAAGACAATTACCTTCTTGGATACTCCAGGACACGCTGCCTTCACGAACATGCGGGCGCGTGGGGCTGATATTACCGATATTACCGTCTTAGTCGTTGCAGCTGACGACGGGGTAATGCCGCAAACAATTGAAGCCATCCACCACTCTCAAGCAGCTGGCGTTCCAATCATTGTTGCGGTCAACAAGATCGATAAGCCGGGTGCAAATCCAAACCACGTTATGGAACAATTGACCGAATATGGCTTGATTCCTGAAGACTGGGGCGGTGACACGATCTTCGTTGAAATTTCAGCTAAGTTAGGGCAAAACATCGATGAATTGCTTGACATGATTTTGCTTCAAGCTGAAATGATGGAATTGAAGGCTAACCCGAAACAACATGGTGCCGGCTCCGTAATTGAAGCCCGCCTTGATAAGGGTAAGGGTTCCGTTGCTTCATTGTTAGTTCAACAAGGTACATTGCACGTCGGTGACCCAATTGTTGTCGGCAATACCTTTGGCCGGGTTCGGACAATGACCAACGATCGCGGAAAAGCCGTTCACAAGGCTAAACCAGGAACCCCAGTTGAAATTACCGGGTTAAACGATGTTCCGGATTCAGGGGATCGGTTCGTAACGTTCAACGATGAAAAGACTGCACGGGCAGCCGGTGAAAAACGGGCTGAACAAGCATTGATCAAGGAACGGAGCAAGACAACACACGTTACATTGGATAACTTGTTCGATACGATCAAGGAAGGCGAAATGAAGGAAGTTGACTTGATCATCAAGGCCGATGTTCAAGGTTCCGTTGAAGCCCTTGCTCAAAGTTTCCAAAAGATTGACGTTGAAGGTGTTCGGGTCAATATCATTCACCAAGCCGTTGGGGCAATCAACGAAAGTGATATTACCTTAGCCGAAGCTTCAAATGCGATCATTATTGGGTTCAACGTGCGGCCAACACCGCTTGCTAAGCAACAAGCCGATGCTGATGGCGTTGACATCCGGTTGCACAACGTTATTTACAAGGCAATCGATGAAGTTGAAACGGCGATGAAAGGGATGCTTGAACCAGAATATCAAGAAAAGGTTACTGGTCAAGTTGAAATCCGTGAAACTTACAAGGTATCGAAGTTGGGAACGATCGGTGGGGCTTACGTCATCGATGGTTATATCCAACGCGATAGCGGCGTACGGGTCATCCGGAACGGTGTGGTTATCTATGATGGTAAACTTGCAAGTTTGAAACGGTTCAAGGATGACGTTAAACAAGTTAAGGCCGGCTACGAATGTGGTTTAATGATCGAAAAGTATAACGACATTAAAGTTGGCGATCAACTTGAAGCATACGTAATGGAAGAAGTTCCAGTTGAATAAGATTAAGGGAGGCTGGTAAAATGGCACAACAAGTGCGAGTTGGCCGACTCGCTCAAGAAATTCAGCGCGAAGTCAATGATATTTTGCAAAAACGTGTACGTGACCCACGAGTTCAAGGGGTTACAATTACTGGCGTCGAAGTAACTGGTGATTTGCAACATGCAACGATTTATTACAGTATTCTTTCAGATTTAGCTTCAGATGCAGAAAAAACACAACGGGGCTTAGATAAGGCAACGGGCTTGATTCGGCGCGAATTAGGCCATCGCTTAAGTATCTATGTCACTCCTGAAATTAAATTTGAACAGGACGAATCAGTGCGGTATGGTGACCACATTGATGAATTGTTGAACAAGCTTCACCAACAAGATAAGTTTTAAGTAAGAAGGTGTGACGAAACCATGGAATGAACGGTGGTTTGGTCGCACCTTTTTTGATATGGAAAGAGGGAGTGAACAAATGGACGGAATTTTACCACTTTACAAGGATCGTGGAATGACCAGTAACGATGCCGTAATGAAGTGTCGTGGAATATTTCAAACGCGGAAGGTCGGGCATAGCGGCACGCTTGATCCGAATGTTGACGGTGTTTTACCGATTTGTATTGGCAAGGGCACGAAAACTGTTAACTATTTAATGCAGTCCGGAAAGAAATATCGCGGCGAAGTCACGTTGGGGTTTGCCACGACTACCGAAGATCTTGATGGCGAAAAAGTTGAAGAAACGCCGTTAAAGCAACCATTTACTGATGATCAGATTCAGCAAATGATGGATTCGATGACGGGTGAGATCATTCAAATCCCGCCGATGTATTCGGCCGTTAAGGTTCACGGCAAACGGCTATATGAATATGCGCGCGCTGGCGAAGAAGTTGAACGGCCGCAACGCAAAGTGACGATCAAATCGTTTAAGCTGACAGATCCAAGCGAATTTGATGAAGCCACGGGATTGCAGAAAGCGAAGTTTGAAGTGGAATGTTCAAAGGGAACCTATGTCCGGACGCTGGCCGTTGATTTGGGCAAGAAACTTGGCGTGGCTGCAGTGATGTCCGACTTGACCCGGCTTCAAAGCGGTGGTTTCACGCTTGACCAGACGATCTCATTGGCAGAGTTGCAAAAATTGAAGGACAACGGGGAGGATTTGCAAAAGGTCCTTTTCCCGGTCGGCTATGCTTTCCGGAAATATCCGCAAGCTGAGTTAACGGCCTTTCAATGGAAGATCGTTAAAAACGGCGGTTTTCTTCAAGCAAAACATATGCACACGGATACTCCGTTACTGGTCCTGAATTTTGACGGAAAGACGCGCGCATTATACAAGTACGATGCGGCGAAAAAGGCATACCGGCCAGAACAGATGATTGATTTAACTGAGGAAGGATAAAGATATGCAAGTGATTGAAATTTCTGAACCGCTTGATTTGCAAAAGATTCCCAATGAGGATGTCGTGCTTGCAATGGGCTTTTTTGATGGGGTTCATCGCGGTCATCAGGCGGTTATTCAACGTGCCAAGCAGATTGCAGCGCAACGCCATTTAAAACTTGCAATCATGACGTTTGACCGTTTTCCGAAAATTTATTTTCGCAACATTGATCCGCAGGCAGTTAAATATGTCACGCCCTTAAAGCAACGTTTAAAACGGTTTGAACAGCAAGGCATCGAGATTGCATACGTTGCCCGTTTTGATGAAGCGATGGCCAAGTTGGCGCCGCAGTATTTTGTTGATCATTTTATGGTCGATCTGCATGCGAAGGTCGTCGTTGCCGGATTTGATTACACGTATGGGAAACCGAACGTGGCAAACATGGCAACTCTGCCACAGTTTGCGCAGGGGCGGTTTGATGTTGTGACGGTTGATCGCCAAGTATTGAATGCTGAAAAAATCGGGACAACGCAGATTAAGACGGCCCTCGATCAGGGTAAAATCGAAAAGGTCAACCAGCTGTTAGGCTACCGGTTCAGTTTTCCTGGAAAAGTCGTTCACGGTGAAGCCCGCGGACGTAAACTGGGATTCCCAACATTGAATATTCAGCCTGCAAAGGATCAATGGATTCCGGGAATCGGCGTGTATGCCGTGCGGGTCAAAGTTGATGATCAGTGGTATCAAGGAATGTGCTCGGTCAGCCATAATGAAACGTTTGGCAATAATCCATTAACGATCGAGATCAACCTTTTTGATTTTAGCCAAATGATTTATGGCCAAGAAGTTGAAGTTGAGTGGGATCAATATCTGCGCGTACCGGTTAAATTTGAATCGGTTGACCAGTTGATTGCGCAGTTGAAGCAGGATCAGACCGATACTCAGGAGTATTTCGCAAAAGATTTTAAATAATTAGCACTCGATTAATTAATCTGCTAAAAAAATGCGTAAAACCCTTGACGCAGGTACAGATATTATGTAATATATAATTGACTTAGCACTTGAGGGTGTTAAGTGCTAAAGAGGTGATTGTAAATGTTAACAGATAGACAATTGTCAATTCTGAAAGCCATTATTCAGAATTACACGGATGTCGGGCAGCCGATTGGGTCTAAAAAGTTGCAAGAACAATTGCCAATTCACGTAAGTTCAGCCACCATTCGGAATGAGATGGCCGCACTTGAACGTCAAGGGTTTATTATGAAGCAGCATTCAAGTTCCGGAAGAATTCCGTCGCTTGAAGGATATCGTTACTATGTTGATAACTTGCTTGAACCGGATAAACTTGATCGCAACGTTGTCAGCCGGATTCGAAAATCATTGAATAATGAATTTGCGAAGGTCGATGACATCGTTGCTTTATCCGCTCAGTTGTTATCTCAGATGACGAATTACGTTGCGATTTCATTAAAACCTGGTTCAAACGATGTCGTGGTCGAAGGGTTCCGGTTGGTTCCGCTCGGTAACCAGCAGGTCATGGTCTTGCTGGTTACCAGCGATGGATCCGTTGAAAATCAGATTTTCAGCATTCCTGAAAATATTCATGGCGATCAGCTTGAAGCGGTGATCCGGTTGATCAACGAAGAAGTTGTCGGATTACCGTTGAGTGAAGTTTCAGAGCATTTGATCAAAGCCATTCCGCAAGTTTCAAGTTATTTGCGGAATTCGAATGACTTTATCGAAACGTTTGGCGATATTCTTGACAAGGCAGTGCGTGAGCACATGTATGTCAGCGGCAAACATAATGTTTTGGACTTTGTTCAGGATGATGATCTTGAAAAGGTCAAATCGTTGTATTCTCTGATCGACCGGCCAACTGATTTACGGAAACTCGTGAAGAGCAATGGCGAAGATGTTGCTGTGAAGATCAATGATGATCATGATTCAGCATTGAATTACAGTTTAGTATCAGCAACTTACGATGATGGTAATCATGGACATGGGTTAATTGCAATTCTTGGACCAACGAATATGCATTATTCGCAGGTGATCGGAATGTTGGATACGTTCCGGGATGAATTATCAAAGCGGTTAATCAATTACTACCGAAATTTTAACGAATAGGAAAAGGGGTGTTGATTTGGCTAAGGAAGAAGAAAAGCGGACGAATAAGAAGTCTGCAGAAGACTTAAACGTTGATGAAAAAGAACAAAAGCACGTTTCAAAGAAGGCGGCCGAAGATTTGAACGCCGAGTCAAATGAACAAACTGATAACCAATCAGATTTGGAACAGCAAATTGCTGATCTGCAAGCGAAGTACGATGAAATGGAAGATAAATATCTTCGTGCTGAAGCTGAAATGCAAAATATGACAAAGCGGTTCAAAAATGAACAAGCTCAATTATTGAAATATGAAGGTCAGAAACTTGCAACCGAGATTTTGCCAGTGATGGATAACCTTAACCGGGCATTGCAAATTGAAGTTGAAGATGAAGCCTCATCTCAATTGAAGCACGGAATTGAAATGGTTGCCAAGGATATGGAAAAGGCCTTAAAAGATAACGAAATTACAAAAATCGAAGCATTGAATCAGCCATTTGATCCAACGAAACACCAAGCAGTTAAGAGTGTTCCCGTTGAAAAGGGTCAAAAAGCTGAGACCGTCGTTGAAGTTTATCAAGACGGTTACATGCTCAAAGATCGTGTTTTACGTCCAGCAATGGTCGTTGTTGCACAATAATAAATAGAAAGAGGTTTAATCAGAATGTCAAAGATTATTGGGATTGACTTAGGGACAACAAACTCTGCAGTTGCTGTTCTTGAAGGTAAAGAAGCAAAGATTATTACAAACCCTGAAGGAAACCGGACAACTCCTTCAGTTGTATCATTTAAAGATGGCGAAACTCAAGTCGGTGAAGTTGCAAAACGGCAAGCAATCACAAACCCGAATACAATTTCATCAATCAAGCGTCACATGGGTGAAGAAGGTTACAAGGTAACTGTTGATGGCAAGGATTACACCCCACAAGAAATTTCAGCAATGATTCTTCAATACATCAAGGATTATGCTGAATCATACCTTGGTGAAAAGGTAACTCAAGCTGTTATTACTGTTCCTGCATACTTTAACGATGCTCAACGGCAAGCAACAAAGGATGCCGGTAAGATCGCTGGTTTGAAAGTTGAACGGATCGTCAACGAACCAACAGCTGCTGCTTTAGCTTATGGTTTGGACAAGACTGACAAAGATGAAAAAATCTTAGTTTACGACCTTGGTGGGGGAACGTTTGATGTTTCGATCCTTGAATTAGGTGACGGGGTATTCCAAGTTCTCTCAACAAATGGTGATACCCATCTTGGTGGAGATGACTTCGATAACGCCATCATGAACTGGTTGATCGAAAACTTCAAGAAGGATAACGGCATTGACCTTTCACAAGACAAGATGGCAATGCAACGGTTGAAAGACGCAGCTGAAAAAGCTAAGAAAGACTTATCAGGCGTTACATCAGCTCAAATTTCATTACCATTTATCGCTGCTGGCGAAAGCGGCCCATTACACTTGGAAACAACTTTGACGCGTGCTAAATTTAACGAATTAACACATGACTTAGTTGAAAAGACCCGGATCCCAGTTCAAAACGCTTTGAAGGATGCCGGCTTAACAAACGCTGACATTGACGAAGTTATCTTAGTCGGTGGTTCAACGCGGATCCCAGCCGTTAAGGAACTTGTTAAGAACGAAACTGGTCACACACCAAACGAATCAGTTAACCCTGATGAAGCCGTTGCTTTAGGGGCTGCAATTCAAGGTGGGGTTATTACTGGTGACGTTAAGGACGTTGTTTTGCTTGATGTTACACCATTGTCACTCGGAATTGAAACAATGGGTGGTGTGTTCACGAAGTTGATCGACCGGAACACAACAATTCCAACATCAAAATCACAAGTGTTCTCAACTGCTGCAGATAACCAACCAGCCGTTGATATTCACGTATTACAAGGTGAACGGCCAATGGCTGCTGACAACAAGACATTAGGTCGTTTCCAATTAACAGACATCCCAGCTGCTCCTCGTGGTGTTCCTCAAATCGAAGTTAAATTCGATATCGATAAGAACGGAATCGTAAATGTTTCAGCTAAGGACTTAGGAACAAACAAGGAACAAAAGATCACTATCAAGAGTTCTTCAGGCTTATCAGATGAAGAAATCGACCGCATGGTTAAGGAAGCTAAGGAAAACGAAGCTGCCGACAAGAAGCGGAAAGAAGAAGTTGATCTTAAGAACGAAGTCGATCAATTATTATTCCAAACAGACAAGACCCTTGAAGAAATCAAAGGCAAAGTCGGTGAAGATGAAGTTAAGAAGATCGAAGATGCTCGCGATGCTTTGAAGAAGGCACAAGAAGCAAACAACATTGATGATATGAAGGCTAAGAAGGATGATTTAACAAAACTTATCCAAGATATGTCAGTTAAGTTATACCAACAAGCTCAACAAGCACAACAAGCTCAAGGCGGTGCCGCTGACGGTGCAGCTAATGCCGGCAATGCATCATCATCAAACGATAACAATGATGACAACACAGTTGATGGGGACTTTAAAGAAGTAGACCCAGATGACAAGAACTAATTGTCATTTAATCGGATAAAAAGTCAAAGTCCGCTTTGGTCTTTGACTTTTTATTTTAACAAATGGTAGGCTAAAACAGAGATTAAGAAAAAGTTGGAGGAAAACAATGGCTCAAAAAGACCCATATGAGGTTTTAGGTGTCAGCAAGGATGCGTCTGATGCTGAAATCAAAAAGGCTTATCGAAAACTTTCAAAGAAATACCACCCTGATTTGAACCATGAACCAGGGGCTGAAGAAAAATTCAAAGAAGTCAATGAAGCTTACGAAATTTTGAGTGATCCGCAAAAGAAAGCTCAATACGACCAATTCGGAACAACTGGCGACCAAGGATTTGGTGGCGGCGGTGCCGGTGGTTACGGCGACTTTGGCGGTTTCAGTAACTTCGGTGGCGCTGGCGGCTTTGAAGACATTTTTGGTTCATTCTTTGGCGGCGGTAGCGCCCGGAATCAGAATGCTCCGCGGCAAGGTCGGGATTTGCAATATGAAATGCATTTGACCTTTGAAGAAGGAATCTTCGGGAAGAAGACCGAAATTGAATACAACCGGGAAGCCGTCTGCAAGAACTGTAATGGTTCTGGGGCTAAACCCGGAACATCACCGGTCACATGTTCAAAATGTCACGGGCGGGGAGTTATTCAAGTTGAACGGCAAACGCCGCTTGGCCGCATGATGACCCAACAAGAATGTGATGTATGTCACGGAACCGGAAAAGAAATCAAGGAAAAATGCCCAACATGTCACGGAACTGGTCGGGTAAGCGAAAAGCATGCGGTTGAAGTAACCGTTCCTGCCGGAGTGGAAGATGGTAACCAAATGCGCTTGCAAGGCCAAGGTGAAGCGGGATATAACGGTGGTCCTTATGGTGATCTGTTTATCATCTTCAGTGTTGCTCCAAGCAAGACGTTTAAGCGTGACGGCGCTGAGATTTACCTTGATCAACCGATCAGCTTTGTTCAGGCAACGCTTGGTTCAGAAATTCAAGTCAAGACCGTTCACGGCGATGTGAAATTGAACATCCCAGCCGGAACACAATCGGGAACAACTTTCCGGTTGAAAGGCAAAGGAGCACCGAAATTGCGGGGTTCAGGCAACGGCGATGAAAAAGTTACCGTTCACGTTCAAATTCCAAAGAAGTTGAACAAGGGCCAACGCGAAGCCTTGAAGTTGTATGCAAAAGCATCAAATGAAAAGGTCAATGAAGGGTTCTTTGACAAGTTAAAAGATAAATTCTAAAAAGTGATGAAAAAATGAGGCTGGGACATATGTCTCAGCCTCATTTTGTAATCATTGTTTTTAACCGATAAATCCTTTGATAATGTGATATGCACCTGCAAGCAACATTACGGTGTATGCTAATTTGCGTACAAGCTTCATTGAAATTTTCTGCGTAAAGTGCATCCCTAACGTTGTGCCGACTAAGCAGCAAACGATTGAAATTGAAAGGGGTGCAACTAACTTGGCAGTGAAGTTTCCGCAAATAATGTTATTAAACAGGACATTCACGGTCGTGATCATAAAGTAAAGTTGCAAGGTTGCTTGGTATTCCATCGGGTCATTCATGACCGAATCGAAGTAGGCAACCATTGGCGGACCACCGATGGCAAACATGCCATCCATAAAGCCGCCAAAGGAACCGGCGAAGAATCCGGTAATCGGATTTTTCTTAAGATGAACCCGGCTTGCAAGAAAAATTAAGTAAAATGCAAGCACCCAAAGGAAAATTCCTAAAACAAAGTTCATTGCGGTTCCGCTCATACTGATCATTAAGTGCACGCCGATACTTCCGAAAATCAAAGCGGCAATTGCCGGAACGATTACCATCCGGTAGTTGATGTGCCGGCGAAACTTAATGACGGTATAAACTTGTAAGCAAAGGACGGTTGCTAAGGTTAAAACGTTGCATTCCTTGTAAGGCAAAATCAGCGGCATGATGGCCATGAAGATGATTCCAAAGCCGAATCCGCTGGTACTTTGAACAAGGGCAGCAATAAAAACAATGATTGCAAGCATTAAATAACTCAAAATCATAAAATTACCACCTATCACTTACTAATTGTAAGATTATAGCATAGAAATTGAAATTCGCAAAATTTAGCATAAGAAGTTATTTTAACTACATTAACGATTGGAGTGAATCAAATGAATAATGACAGTATTACCCAGGCGGTTCAAGATGCGATCGCGGAAGCTCAACAAATTGCGATTACCCGTCACCAACAGGAAATCGACATTCCGCATTTGTTTAAGTATCTGGTTCAACCGGGAAACTTAGGCGAAGATATTTACCAAAAGGCGGGGTTGAATTTAAAGGAAGTTAATGACGAACTTGACCATGAAATTGATCAGATTTCTTCAATTGAGGGCAATGTTCAATACGGTCAAACTTTAAGCCAAAACCTTTTCCAATTAATGCAGAAAGCAGACGAATTGAAAAAGCAGCTTGGCGACGAATTTGTTGCTGTTGACACATTGATCTTGGCATTAATGGATCTGCAATATAATCCATTTAAACTTTTTCTTGAAAATCATGGTGTTACGAAAGAAAAATTAAAACAAATTATTGATGATTTACGAGGCGGTGAGCACGTGACAAGTAAAAATCAGGAAGAACAGTATAAAGCCCTTGAAAAATACGGGGTTGATTTAGTAAAGCAAGCCCGCAGCGGCAAACAAGATCCAATTATCGGGCGTGATGATGAAATTCGCGATGTGATCCGGATCCTTTCACGGAAAAGTAAAAACAATCCGGTCTTGATCGGAGAACCCGGTGTCGGGAAAACGGCGATTGTTGAAGGATTAGCCCAGCGAATTGCGAAAAACGACGTGCCGGAAAACTTGAAAAATAAGACGATTTTCTCGCTCGATATGGGATCACTGATTGCGGGGGCAAAGTACCGCGGTGAATTTGAAGAACGGTTAAAGGCGGTGTTAAAGGAAGTTCAAAAGAGCGAAGGGCAAATTATTCTCTTTATTGACGAAATCCATAACATTGTCGGTGCCGGGAAAACTGAAGGCAGCATGGATGCCGGCAACTTACTGAAACCAATGCTTGCGCGGGGTGAACTGCACTTGATCGGGGCAACGACGTTAGATGAATACCGCGAATACGTTGAAAAGGACAAAGCGCTTGAACGGCGGTTCCAAAAAGTACTTGTTAAGGAACCGTCTGTTGAAGACACAATTTCGATTTTGCGGGGCTTGAAGGAACGGTATGAAATTCACCACGGGGTGCGGATCCATGATAATGCGCTGGTCGCAGCTGCAACGTTATCGAACCGGTACATTACAGATCGTTACCTTCCGGATAAAGCCATCGATTTAGTTGACGAGGCCTGTGCCGAAATTCAAGTCGAAATGAATTCAATGCCGAATGAACTTGATCAGGCTACTCGCCAATTAATGCGGCAAGAAGTTGAAGAAGCTGCTTTGAAGAAGGAAACTGATAGTGCTTCGAAGAAACGCTTGGCAGAACTTCAAAAAGAATTGGCTGACACGCGCGAAAAGGTCAACCAGCTGAAATTGAAGTGGGAAAATGAAAAGGCGGATATTCAAAAGGTCAGTGACAAAAAGGCCGAATTGGATAAGGCTAAGCATGAATTAGAAAATGCGGAAAGCAGTTATGATTTAGAAAAGGCTGCAAAGCTGCAACACGGAACGATTCCAACGTTGGAAAAGGAATTACAAGACCTTGAAAAGTCAGACCGGCCGGATGAATGGCTAGTTGAAGAATCTGTTACCGAAAATGAAATCGCAGCAGTTGTCAGCCGGGAAACGGGCATTCCGGTTGCTAAATTAGTTCAAGGCGAACGGGAAAAATTGCTTCACTTAGCTGATAGTTTACACAAACGGGTCATTGGGCAAGATGAAGCCGTGGATGCCGTTGCCAATGCTGTTTTGCGTTCGCGGGCCGGCTTGCAGGATCCATCAAAACCATTAGGATCGTTTATGTTCCTTGGGCCAACCGGGGTTGGGAAGACCGAACTTGCCAAGGCGCTTGCAGAGAATCTATTTGATTCTGAAAAGCACATGGTGCGGATCGACATGAGTGAATACATGGAAAAAGCATCCGTATCACGGCTTGTTGGGGCCGCTCCCGGCTATGTCGGCTATGAAGAAGGCGGTCAGTTGACCGAAGCGGTTCGGCGCAACCCGTACACGATCGTTTTGTTTGATGAAATTGAAAAGGCACATCCAGACGTTTTCAACATTTTGCTTCAAGTCTTAGATGACGGGCGGTTAACGGATGGTCAAGGCCGGACGGTTGACTTTAAGAATACAATTTTGATCATGACGTCGAACATCGGATCTGAAATTTTATTGGATAATGTCAAGGAAGATGGCGTCATTTCACCGGAAACCAAGGAACAAGTCATGAAACTGGCTCAAGCTCACTTTAAGCCTGAATTTTTGAACCGAATCGATGATATTATTACGTTCAGTCCATTGACCTTTGACGCTATTGAGAAGATCGTCGATAAGTTTATTGGTCAGTTGTCAGCACGCTTAAGCTCCCAAGAAATCGAATTGAAGATCAACGATGATGCGCGGAAGTGGATCGCCAAGGAAGGGTACGATCCAGCATACGGTGCCCGGCCATTGCAACGCTTCATTACGACTCACGTGGAAACGCCATTGGCCAAGGAGATTATTGCCGGCAAAGTGATGCCGCATAGTGTCGTTACGATTGGCCTGGGTGCAAATGATAATTTGGTATTTAAGGCTGAGGATGATCAGGCGGAATAAAAGTAAGAATTTTTAATAGATTTTCTTACTAATTTTTACCATTATTCTTACTTTTTCTTACTTTTAAAAATAATAATCCATTAACTAACTTCATAGGAAAAACCAATAAAGATAGGCTACAATAGTCTATCTTTTTTTGGTATAATAAACTTGATTACTAGGTATAAAGAAAGGAATGATACTAGATGACTGAAAAGAAACCACCACGCACTCAAGTAAAAATTGATAAAGCCTTATATGAAAATCTGAAATTAGTTGCAATGGCTGAAAAAATGACTGTTGTTGATTTAGTAGATAAGTTAGTAAGACTCGGTTATAAAGATACCTATGGTGATAAAACAGGGGCAGAATTGTTAAAAGAACGATTATAAAAAATATTCATTTTGCTATTGACAACTAGGTATCTAGTAATTTATAATCTGAATTGTTAAAAGTTAATACAAAAAGAGTAATAAAAAAGCCCCATGTATTGCAGTACATGAGACAGTTTCTAAAGTTGACATACATATAGAAACATTAGTATTATAAGGCTTTTTTAGTGTTTTGACAAGGCTTAATACTCACTATAAGGGTTGCTACCTCTCAATTTGTCATTAAAATAGCACGTGTAGCCTAACAGAAAAGGCGATGTAGTAAACAGGGTTTAAATACCTTTAGATGAGACTTACTATAAAAACTTGGGTGGACGACCATATTATTAAATTAATAGGAATCACTATTACCAATGTAACTATTAGTCCATTACATGAGTTGGGACATTAAAAATAACTCTAGTTACTGGTTGCTCTAGGGATGGTTGCGAGCTGTAAATATAGTGCTGGTTGCACTTATTGAGATTATTCTGTAATTTGAATAAATGTAATCAGAGACAAACAAAGAAGCATAATTCTTTTTTTCTTTTTTTCTCTTTTTCTAGGGGAAAAGACTAAAAAAAGCTAACGCTACTAAAGATACAAGTTAATTAATAGTATTTAGAGTTACAGTTTGTAGCTCTTTTTTATTAATTTATTTTATAAATATACTAGATTACTAGTAATCTATATGCTATAATAATGTTGTTGACATACATTAAATAGAAATGAGGTAATCAGAGATGATTAAATGTAGTGACGTTGAAATACTCCTTATTGTAGGGATATTAATGTTTAGCTTAGTCAATAGTACAATAGCATGTACCTTAACTTGGGTATTATTAGGGTTAGTTATGGTACATATAATCTTCAGTAAAAGTTTGTTTCATAAATTATTTAATAAATTAATGAATTAACGTTATATAGCTGAAATTAAGATATTAAGGAGTGTTTGAAAATGTTAAGTTTAAATGAATATGTAGAAAATAGAAATAAGGTTATTAAGGATTACAACAAAGGTAAGCATAATAATTCAACGTATTATAAGGGTTATATGTTTGATAGTAGCTCTCAAAAATTAATTATTAACAAATGGTACAAACAAAGAGAGTACAGTTATGATGATATTCAAAGTTACTCTTGTACAAAAGATTATGATGGAATTAAGGGTATTGGTTGCTTAGGTTGGTTAGTTATTATTGCTTTATGTTTTGTCGGTATTGGGTTCTTTATTTTACTTTGGGCTTTGTTAAAGCGTAAGAAACAAATGTTAGGACACCTTGCAATCTATATAACCATGAAAGATGGAACAACTGAAGTAATTAAATTAATTGATAAACCAACAGACGTACGAAAAGCTCAAAAACAAATCAACATGTACAACAAAATGAGTTCATTATTAGGAAGTATCGTAAAATAAGTAATTAAGGCTAGGTATTAATTTATCTAGTCTTTTTATTTATTTTAAAAAACATTATTTTTTATAAAAGTGATACAATTCTTATATCAAAAATAATTAAATACTAAGCGAGGTATAAGGCTTGGGGAATGTTACTATTAAAATTTTGTTATTAACCCTTGTACTTTGGGTAATTAGCTTTATTGTTTATCGCATTTTTCGTCCTTTCTTTTGGACCAAATTAAATTACAGGGATTGGATGAAAAATAACTTTTGGGGGTCAACTTTTATTTGGGCTGAACTATTCATAACATATACGATACTTTTAACAAGTATTTCTGGTAATGCAATTTTTAGATTAATTGTACTGATTATTGAAACCTTTTTAGCTCTTCTTTATGTTAATTTTTGTGAATTTTTCTTTAAAAATAAAATAACAGAAGTATTTAAATTAGTTCTAAATTGCGTTTTAAGTTTACTTATTGATTATTTTGTAATTTCATTAAGCTATATAGGCTTTTGTCATTATAATATTAAATCCATCATTGATATTGATAATTTATTACCTAATGGAAATGGTTCACAATTGACTAATAAGGACTATCTAAGTATTTTTATGGTAATTATTCCAATTGCATTTAGTGGTATAAGTACAAAATTAAGAAAATTAGGTGAAGATAAAGAACAAGATAATAAGAATCAGAATAATAAATAATCAAAGCACTTATCAGTAATTGGTAGGTGCTTTTTTTTAATATTATCGTTATAATAAAGGTGTAAAAGGATAGCCCCGAAGAGCTTCTACAAAGGGTTACTCCTCAGGGCTACTCAAAAATTGTGCTAATAGGTGGTACTTGATTAGACTGATGATGAAGCAATCTAATCATCTCCAATCGTTTAAATTGTCCTTGATTAAGGGACAATTACTATTATAGCAAGCTGAAATAATAATACAATGTCTAGATATTATATATTTGTGTAACCCTATATCTTGTATATCTATTTGAGTAAGAAGATTCGTAAGAAACTTTGTAATAATATTTGTAAGAAGATTCGTAATAATATTTGACAATGCTATTAGTGTGTTGTTTAATAGTAGTTGTCAATAGGTGGTACATTGACAATCATTTAAATTGTAAGCTGATTACTTACAAATTAGTAGGCTGATTACCTACAAATTTGCATATTTAATACCTCCTTTCTTGTTTGTTCCAAGAAAGGTTGTTTTTTTTTTTACTCAAAATTAATTTTCAAGCGTTATAACTCCAGAAATACATTAATAAGGAGTTGATAAAATGCTTGGTTGTTTAATAACAGCATTATTAGTATTGGTATTTATGCTGATTCTCTTTATTGTATGCGCTGCTCCATTAGTTATCTTAGTTGGACTAGGTGGAGCTTTAATATGGTTGTTAGTATGGTTATTAATTCATCATACAATTTTGGGAATTATTTTATTAATTGTTATAATTATTTTTGAATTTATCCATTAGTATTATTAACCATGATAAATTTTAATGGTTTACTAAGACCTTAGCATGTTGCTAGGGTCTTTTTTATTTGATATAAAAAGTTATTAAATTTATTTCAGCTATATATTTTTTATCTAATTTTAGGTATACTTATGCTAGTAAGAAAATTTGTTTCTTATTTCTCTCTTATATAAAAAATTTAAAAGAACAACTAATCTTTTTTTCTCTTTCTCTCAGGTTGTTCTTTTTTGTTATAATTATATCGAACACATGTTCTAGAAAGAGGAATTAATATGATTGATTATGATTATAATAAATTAGCTAAAATGGACTTTTTTAAAATTAAAGGAAAACATAAATCAATGCCAATGAGTGAGAGAGCATCTATCTTTATGCCATTTAATGCTCTTGAAGGTTACCAAGAGAAATTAAGACAAGCTGAAAGAGAACATGCTAAGCAATTTGAACAAGAGGAAAGGATTTACAAATATGGAAAAGAATAAAATGTATATGAATGGTAAAGAAAGTGTACAGGAATAGGTAATAAAGAGTAAATGTACAGGTAAATAACCATAGAATGTATTACATGTAATACATAGAATCCCTAACAAGTAATACATGAAAGTAATACATGTATTACATAATGTGTAACAAGAATAGGCAATAATGTGTAACAAAAATTACCTAAAGCGTACAAGAATTACCCTAATTAAAAGTAATATTCTTACTTTTTACTATACCTAACATGTATTACATATTTATAAAAGTTACTTTTTATTATACCTAACATGTAATACATAGAAGTAATACATGTAATACATATAATTCCTAACATGTTATACATTATTTTTATGTTTTAGTTTTTAATAGCTTTTTATCTTCTTTAAGGTATTTATATGTAATTATTGCTAAAACTAATAGGAAACGATTATACAGCCTTATAAGGGTATTATAGGACTCATTATTATCTTATCCTTTATGGTAAATTAAAGAGCATATATTTTTAAAACACTATATAAGCTATTTTAAGCGTTTTTTATAATTCTAAGGTATTTATACCTAGATTAGTTTAAAACGCATAGGAAACTATCTTAGACGTATTTAAAACGATTTTAGAGCTTATTATTAGAGTGTCCTAGTAAGTAAACAAATTAGTATATACTTTTAAAAGCTCATATAAGCTATTTTAAACGTTTTTTATTGTTTTAGGGTAATTATACCTAGATTAGTTTAAAGTGCATAGGAAATTAAAAGACAAAGCGACAGGGGCAAGTGAGGCGGCACACTCTTTTTATTTCTATCTGAATAATTGTACTTGCTAGATAGCAACTTTCTATCTATATATTTTTGACACACCATACTATTATTATCCTTACTCTAATTGAAACACCTATCTTTATCCTTTCTCTATCTTTGTACAAATCCTTATTCTTTATTATTTTTGAATCTCCATACTTTATCTTTACTCTTTATTTTTTTGAAACACCTACAATAGAATATCTATCTTTATCCTTAGTTGATACACCATACTATTATTACCTCTTTCTTTAATTGAAGAACTACCTTCATCCTTATCTTTATCCTTACTCTACTTTGTACAACTACCAAAATATTCAGAGAATTTATTAAACTAATTGTACAAGCGTAGCGAAGTACATTAGTTGCTCGCTACCTGCTAAGGTAGTGTTTTGCTAGGCTTTCCAAAAAGCCGTATACTCTTTTTTTATTTAATCTATTCTTCCAATAAAAATATTTATTCTTATCCCCATTAGTTAAAAACTGTTAATAATTGTTAAATACTGTTAATAACTGTTAATATGTTACATGATTGATGAAACGCTTGATATACAAAGGACAGAGTTAATTTTAGTATAATAAAATATACATGGTTTTTTTGTAAAAAGTAAGAATTTTTATAAACGAAAGTAATAAAAAAATAACTGGAAGTAAGAATTTAACTAACTGAAAGTAATATTTTAGCTAAACGAAAGTAACCCTTAATTTTATTAACTGAAAGTAAAATAATTACATTCATTTATTAACTGAAAGTAAAAGTTTGACATTCGTTTAATAGTATTGTATAATAAAAATATGATGATGAGATAGAAATTCTATAATAATAATGTGAGTGAAAAAAGAAATTCTATATTTAATAATGTAAGAAAAAAAGAAAGGGTTGATTATTATGATTAAAGATTTAACAAAAGTAAAAGTACATAACAATATTATTGATTTAGCAAAGGATTTAAAGCCATTCCAAATCAACATGCTAGTAGCACTCAATGGGGAACTCAATTCTGAGATTGCAAAAGTTCAATTAATCTCAAAAAAAGATAATATTAATGCAAAAGCAATTCTTAAGCAAGCTCAGCTAAAAAAAGACATTAATTATAAGGGACGTATTAATTTAATTGATAATTTAGCTAACTTACAAAGTGAAATAGAGTTACCATTTGATATCTATACTTATTATCTTGACCCAGATTTGAAAAAAACTGAAATTCAATTAAATTATCGTTTGGAAAATGTTAAGGAAAAAGAAATTGGAAAGTTCTTTGAAAATGGAGAATTTACCACTGTTAACCTAAATACGTTGGTTGCATTAACAACTAAAGTAGAAAAGATATTATATCTTCTAATGTGCAGACAGTCAGGATTGGGATTGATTAATTATAACTTAGATAACTTAGCAGAAGTCTTAGGATTAGCTTCAACAATCAAATCAAACAGAAGTGAGGCTAAAAGGAAGATTGTTGAAGCAATCGAAAAAATTGATAGCATTTTTAAAGCTAAATATGAAACAATTATTAATTCAGTTTCTATAAGTTCAAGTAAATCTAATAAGATTGGAACATTTACGATTTCTTTTAAAGGTTCAATGATATTAAATAACGTTGTAGCAACGAATAAGACAACTGATATATACGCTGACACGCAAACCCTAAAGCGTTCGCTAAATAAGACTGATAAACAAAAGGTTTCTGACTTGGAAAAACAAGTAAAAGAAATGGCTAATAAAATAAATGAATTACACGCTGAAAATCAAAAATTAAAAAATGAAAATGAAGAATTGAAAAATAATAAAGTTGATAATCAAGATGAGTTATTCTACAATGCAAAGAAGGAATTTAGGCGCTATTTTGATGATTTGACAAAGTGCCAATTCCCTGAAATAACTAAATTATTGGATGACAGCAAGAAAAAAATTAATACGTATGTTCCTAATGATGATGAACCAGAAACTAATGATATTGATATGGACGACATTCCATTTTAAATAGTAAAAAAGCCTCAAATATTGATTGAGTTCAATATTTTAGGGCTATTTTTTTAGCTTAAATACTCAGGGAGGTAATGGATATGTTTGATTTTAATGCAAAGCCTAACAAACAGGAAAAAGCAATAATAGCTTACTTGAAGAGTAAACATAAAAAGAGTGGTCTTTGGTATTCAACAACAGTTGAGAAAATAGCAAAAGACTTTAATACAAATATTGAAACGATTGAAAAGGTACTGAGGTCAATTAAAGATAAGCTGTTATTCGATATTAGGTTATCCAATAATGGAAAGGTTAAAAGTTATTGCACTATTGGGTTGTTCAAATAAAAAATATTATACTAATAGAGAAGAGTTAAATAATTCAATTATTATAAGATAATTAGAAAATAAAAATAGTAAAAAGAAATTCTATACTATTAATGTAAGGCAAAAAACAATCTTAAATTATAATAGGAGTGATAATTATGGAAAATGTAAAAGAATTAAAGAAAGCAAATGCAACAGACTTATATGTTATGATAATGAACTTTTGGGATAGAAACAAAATAGTAAAGGATAAACAAGGAAACTTATTTACCGTTCTAAAAGATAACCAATACTTAACTCAAGAAGAGGCAAAGAGCCACCAAGAATACTTTAAACAAATCGGAAAATATACATTGTTAAGCTCCAAAGGATATACATATAACCTTACGACAGGAAAAACAACTAAAGGACATATGAATGCTTGGGGCTACATGACAATCAATTATCAAGGAACAACTACAACGATTAATAATTTATTGTATCGTTTATTTGTTGGAAGTATTCCTGAGGATTTTGTTATTCACCATATTAACCATAATAAGGAAGATAACAGGTTATCTAATTTAGCATGTATCAGCAGAGCAGACAATTTAAGGGAAAGATTTATTAATAACCCTTCTTTAGGCAAGCAGATGTTCAGCAATAAGAATAGTAATTACATTTATTGCGAAAGCAACAATACTTTGTATAAAAACAAAACAACCTTAGCGAAAGACCTAAACTTACTTATTTCAGCATGCAACAAAGTAATTGAAGGTACATGGAAACATTATAAGGGATATAAGTTCCGCTTTTTGACTGATGAAGAACAAGAAAAAGCAACTTCTTTTAATTTTTTTGAAAAAGGAACAAAAATGGTTAATATCTAACAGATAACATTATAGACTTTTAAAAGTAACAAATCAATAGAAAATAAAAAGAAATCTTAAATTATAAATGATAGGAGTGTTCAATATGTTTGATGAAGAAGAAATTTTTAGGGAACTTGATGAAGAAGAGAAGAAAAAGCCAAAGAAACAGCGTTTAGAAGAAGAAAAAGCCATTTATGAACGATTAAAAAAGGGCTGTGAAAGGCAAATAAACAGACTTAAAAAAGAAATTGAAAACTTATAAAAATTAATAGGAGTGATTAGATATGGATAAATTAATAAATCAATCAATTGGCGTGTTAGTAGGTTGTTCAGTATTCACAATTTCAGGAATGTTATTAGGAATTATCAAAACAACAGTAGGAGTTGCAATAGCTCCTTTTGGGGTTGCTCTAGTTGTTTCGATAGTTAGCTACATTATTCAAAAGGTTAAAGAAAAGAAAGGAAGTGATGATTAATGGTAATGCTTGATATGGAAATGTTAATGGCAGTAAAAAATGAACGAAATTTCAAAACTCAAAGCCATAGATTATACAACGAACTAAATTATAGTTCCCTTAAAGACGCTGAACAAGATCTGTTACATTATTTCTGTAATGACAAGTTAAAGAAGATGACCTTAAATCAGTTCAAAAAGATATGGAATAATACAGCAGAATATGACCCTAAAAATGGTGTTAAGAACCGTAAATATCTACTCTATAAATTGACATACAGTCGCCAAGATATTTTGCGTAACCACCAGAAAGAAAAAGACCAAAAGCATGAAACGATTGAAAGTCTTAAATTCAACTATGTTCCTACATATACCGTAAATGAAAATGTAGAAGAACCAAAAAAAGAAGAAAAAAGTCCCTTAGAACGACAAAAAGACTTAGTATTAGCTAATCTATGGTTATTATTTCCAAGAGCTAAAACTCAAAAAGCATACATAGAAGCCATATTAAATGGTAAAGATTTCAAATTTGCGAAAACTGTAAATGAAAGTATTATGTTAAAACAAATCAGTGATTATAGTAATAAGCACAGAAAAGATTTCGATAAAGTATTAAATCGTGAGTTAAGTAATAAAGATAAGAAGTTACTTAGTTTCATCAATACTTTTCTTAGTGTAGAAGATAATGGAAAAACCTTATTTGAAATTCAAGGAAAACAAGCTGAACTTATTGATAAGCATAAAAAGCTATTTGAAGATTTAATTGGAACATGTGGTGAAGGAAAGAGCCATTATATAACTCATCAAGTAGCATTATTAAATCATTGGGAACAGATTGAATATCAAGAAGAAAAAGGTTATATGATTGAATATTTGAGAATGAAAAAAGAAGAACTTGAAAACAAATTGAAATAACAAAGATTATTAGTCCTACTAAGTTAGGGCTTTTAATTGTATATAGGAGGTAATAACAATGGCTAAGTATAGAGAATGTAAAAATCCAACATGCAATGAGTTAGTTCAATTTCCAGAAAGATATTGTCCGAAACACAAGTTAGAACAAGAACAAAAGAAAGAACAAGAAAGAAAAGAAAAAAGCTATAAGAAAATGAAACTATATAACCAACATAATAGGAACAAAGAGGCTAATACCTTTTATCAATCCAAGCAATGGAAACAAACAAGGAATTACATAATCAACAGAGATAACTATACTTGTTCAGTATGTGGAGAACCAATCAATAACAGGAAGATAATAGACCATATTGTACCAAGACGTATTGATAAGAGTAAGGAACTTGATGAGAATAACTTATGGACTCTATGTTATAGGTGTCATAAAGTAAAGACTGATATTGAAGAACAGATAATCAATAGTCCTAATGGCATAAACAAAATAAAACATATAAGTAAAGAGAATTGGATTAAATACATTAAAGAAAGGATAAAGAAGTAATGAGTATAACAATAGCATTAATAGGAATACTAATAACCATATTAATCTTAATCAGTATAGTTACTAATCATATCAACCATAGATTAAATAGGATAGAGAATAAGTTAATAAGAATTGATAATGATATAAAGTACAATCAATACTTACTCAATGATAAAGATATAGATACCAATGATAAGGATATAAGAGTAGTTATATACAGTAATGATAAGGAAGTATATGAGTGGAGAGATTAATATGTATCAATGTAAAGTATTATTAGATAAGATAACAACAACACTAATACAAGTAAAGATAGATAATAAGCTATATACAATGTATTATAAACAAGGAACACTAACCAATAAATAAAAGATAAGATTAAAGAACATAACAAGAGTAATAACTAGAGTAAGTGCGAGCGATAGCAAGCACGCACGAACAAATAAAAGAATAAGATATAAGATAATGATACTAGCACACCTAGACTTGAAGTCTAGATAACTTTCATTAGGTTTAATTATAAATGCGTAACATTATTTATTATAATATGATTTATTTATTTATAGCTTTAATTAATTTTATTAAACGTTTCATACCACCAAAGACATGAATTAAGTTTCATGTCTTTTTTAATAATTACGTTATAACATTGTGAAAAGATAAAAAAACATTTTTTCGATTACGTTATAAAAATAGAAAAAGAAAAAAGTTTAATACACACTATATATAGTGTCTATTAAAAAATGCCCCGCCCCATATAGTGTTAGGGTAAAAGCACGCCTAAACGGGAACTCGCTTACGTTTTATATAGTAAAAACCGTTTAAAAGTGTTAAGGGGCTCACAAAAACCATAATAAATCACTCCTTTCTTATATAAAAGCCTATATAAAGCCATTCAGAGCTTTTGAGGCTTTTTTATTTTGCTCAAAATTAAGGATAAATAGTTATAAAGGTGTGCAACTTAGACAGATTATAAACGTTATTAAATCAATATTTTTAAAAAGAAAGGGTGTAGGACAATGGCACGACCACCAAAATTAACAACAAATAGCAAGGATAGAAAAGAACAAAGGGAACGAACAGAAAATTTAATTGAAAATAGTAAGGAACTATCAGATATTACCAAAACACCACCTAAAGAACTTAGAGGAACAATAGCAGGTTATGCTTGGAGCAGATTAATGCCTGAACTTGAAAAAATGAAGTTTGTTAAAGCTCCAGATAAAGATATTTTAGTTTTACTTTGCATGAACATTCAATTATATCGAGAGGCTTTTGAAAGCATTAAGGAAAATGGAATACAAACAAAGATATTTAAAACAGTTGTAAGTCCTACTACTGGAGAAGTGTTGAGCAAGGATTTTCAAGGGTTTAAGCAAAATACAGCAGTACAGACCCTAACCAATGCAACAACTAAAATTGAAAGTTTATCTAATAAGTTAGGTTTATCTCCAGTAGCAAGAGCAAGCATACTTGAAAAGGTTAAATCAGAAGAACCAACCAAAAAGCAATCAGTAAAAGATTTACTCTTTGGAGATGATGAAGAATGAGAGCAATTAATTTAAACAAATCAGATGTATTAAAGGAATATCAAATTGAAAAGAAAAATGGTTGTTATAATGATATTTTTGATAAATATAAAAATGACCCAGCGTTAAACTATTGTGTTCAAGTATTAGAAAATCAAATTATTACATGTAATGACATTAAACTAATGGCTTTTAGACATTTACAGGATTTAAGACGAGTTGAAGAAGAACCAGAAAACTTCCCTTATTATTATGATTTAAGAATGGCTAAAGCGATTGTTAAGTTTAGCGGTTTATTAATTGATATTAGTACAGGTAACCCACTTAAATTAATGGATTGGCAAAAGAGCCTAATGTGTATGATTACAGCTTGGAAAAATAAAAAAGATGATTCTAAGCGTTTCAACAAGGTTATTTTTAGTGTTGCTAGAACCAATGGGAAAACAGCTTTATGTGCTATTTTAATTCTTTTTGAATATCTAGTTAATAGTATTGATAAAACAGGTCAAGAAATAGTATTAGTTGCTCCTAACAATACTCAAGCGACTAAAGGTTATTCATACTTACAATTACAAGCCAATAGACTTAGAGAGTATGAAGCCTTTGATGATATTTTTAAAGATAATCAAATTGAAGTACAGGCAGACCAGATTATAAGTAAACTATCACAAAATAAAGTATTAAAAATGAGCTTTGAAAGTAAGAGATTTGATAGTTTACACCCTAGTTTAGTTATCGCTGATGAGGTGGCTGATGATACCCGAAGTGCATTAATTGATGAGGGTATTGGTAAATTAAGTTCAGGGCAAGGACAAACAGATGCTCAAATGGTCTTAATTTCTACAAGTTATCCTGACCCAAATTCTTTCTACCATAAGCAAGAAAACATGATGAGAGATACATTGAATAAGGATAACGAAAGAAAATTAGATAATATTTTAATGGTTAATTACACTCAAGATAACCTTGAAAAGGAAACATTTGAACCTAATACTTGGTATAAAAGTAACCCATTATTAACTTTACCTAAGGTAGGAGAAAAGCTCTTTGATAATCTTCAAAAAGAGAGAGATACCAAAGAGGCAGAAGGAAAACTATTTGAGTTCCAAAACAAGAACCTTAATTGTTGGCTTAATCATCATGTAGACAACTACCTTGAACTCAAAGATATTGAAAATAGTGTTGTAGATACAAAGCCAATAGATATTAAGGGTAAACAGGTATATATCGGAATGGACTTGAGTAACTTTAGTGATGATACAAGTATAGCCTTTATTTATCCTTATCAAGATAGAGGACAAAATAAATTCTATATAGAACAGCATTCATGGATTCCAACAGCAAGAAGTCAAGGAAGAATAGACCTAAAGGAAAAACAAGATAATATCCCTTATAGGACATTAGAACAAGAGGGTTTTTGTGATATTGCTCAAAATAGGTTCGGCTATATCAATTATGATGAAGTATTTGAATGGTTACTTAACTATATAGATGAAAATGAGTTAGACGTTCAATCTATTTGTTACGATAACTGGAGAAGTGATAAGTTAATCAAATTAATTGAGAGTAATACGCCTTATAGGTTAATACCACTAAAGCAAACAGTAACTTACCTTAATGACACTACCAAAGATTTCCAAAGAGACATTACAGAAGGAAAAATAACATTCCTTGACGATGGAATTATTAAAACGGCTTTAAGTAATGCAATCCTGTATCAAAAAGAGGGACTTGTAAAGATAGATAAGAACAGAGCAACAAGAAAAATTGATTGTGCCGATGCTATTATTGATGCTTATTATCGTGCAAGATTACACTTTGACAACATAGAAGAAGTAGAAAAGCAAAAATCACACCCATTTGAAAGTATGACGAATAAACAAATAAATGACATTTTTGGAGAAGATTATACATTCTAATTTATGCGTTATAGAACTGAAATTTAATAAGGAGGGAAACAGCATGAATTTTAAAATCAAAAATAAAGCCTTACTATTATTTATTAACTTTTTACCATTTACATTAATTGCATTAGGGCTTATTTCATTCATCGTTGGCTCATATTTAATTAATCCAATATTAGGGACATTTATTTTAGGTGTTGCTCTTATTGTTATTGGTTTAATGATTATTCCAATTAAAGTAGAAGGAGATGGTAACTAATGTACAACCCATTTCAATTTAACCAAAAAGACAAACGCTCATTACAATTAAATAATACAGCCCCGTTTATCGTAACTGGAGGGAAGATTATTTCTAATAATCTGACCGTATCAGCAGAAGAAGCACTTAAACACTCAGACATTTATGGAGTGGTTAATAGAATTAGTTCAGATATAGCCTCAGCAAGTATAGATATTCAAAAGCCATTCCACAAAGTAATTGAAAATCCAAACAAGCGACAAACCAAGTTCGGTTTCTTTCAATCAGTATTAGCAAGCATGCTACTTACAGGAAATGCTTTTGTTACTATTCACAGAGATGGCTCATTAGTACCAGATGAATTAGAATTAGTACCTAGTGCTAATGTACAAATGTTATTAACTGATGACTTAGATATTGTATATACCTTTAGTTATTCAGATGGACGACCAAACAAGACCTTAGAAAGTAAAGATGTTTTGCATTTTAAATTAATGAGTACAGGATATGAAGATAGCCTTTATACAGGACGTTCTCCATTAGAAAGCCTTGTTAATGAGGTAGCTATTCAAGATAACTCAAATAGATTAACATTGAATACCTTACAGAATGCTATTAGTCCTACAAACATATTAAAGGTTGAAAAAGGTATTTTAGATAGCGAACATAAGAAGAACTTAAAACAAGCATTTGAAAATAGTATGCGTACGGGTTCAACTGTTGTATTAGACCAAAGCGCTGATTTAAAGACAGTTCAAATTAATTCAGACGTTGCTAACTTCTTAAAGAATAATACTTATACTTCAAATCAAGTTGCAGTAGCTTTTGGTATTCCTGCTTCATATGTTGGATTAAATGCAGATGAACAGTCAAGTATTGATATGATACGTTCTCAATACATTTCTTGCTTAAATACTTACATTAAACCTATTGAACAAGAACTAAGTAAGAAATTATCTTATAACAATATTCTTGATGTTAAGGTTAATATCCTAGATGCAATAGATACAGATAACCAAGCCCTTATTAAGAATGTTGTAGATTTATCAAATGCAAAAGCTATTAGTCCAGAACAAGCTCAAACAATTTTAGCTAACTATAAGGCTTTAGGAATGGATAAGGTAGTTGCTGATACTGGACTACAAAACACAGATACAACAGAAAAAGTAGTAGAACAGTAATTAATAAGAGTTACCAAAAATGGTAGCTCTTTTTTTATCCTAAAATTTTTTGTATTGCGTTATAGATACGATTAATTAAATGGAGGTGAGAAATATTGCCAGAAGTAAAAGAAAAAGCTGACATTCGTACGATTGATAATCATATCAGAGCAACAAAGAACAATGATAATGAACATGTGATTGAAGGTAAAGCGATTGTATTTAATCAACAATCAGAATACATGGGATTCTATGAAATTATAAAACCAGAAGCGGTTGAGGGTATTGACTGGAGTAAGACCTTACTTTTATATGACCATGAATTTCCAAACATTCTAGCAAGAGTAGACGCAAAGAATTTAACAATTAACGTTAAAGAAGATGGAGTATATTTCCAAGCAACTTTAAACGATTCAACCCTTGCTAATGATGTTTACAATGACATTAAATCAGGTAATGTTAAGGGTTGCTCATTCGGATTTAATATTGCGAAAGGTGGAGATGATTGGGATTTTACTGATGATGGAACACCATTACATATCGTTACCAAAATTGAAAATATCCCAGAATTATCATTAACACCTGTTCCTGCATATACTCAAACTTCTGCCTCTGTTGTGAGGCATTTAGAAAACGTTAAGGAGGTACGAAAAATGGCTGATAAAGAAAAAGAAATCAAAAAGGAAGAAAAGCCTGTTGAAGAACCAAAGGCTGAAAAGAAAGACGAACCTAAAGCTGAAAAAGAAGTAAAGGCTAAGATTAATGTTAATACAGATGATTTAATGAAAGCTATTCAATCAGTTAAAGAATTGATTGAACAAGCTAAAGAAGTAAAAGGTTCAGATAAACCAAAAGAAGAAAAGGTAGAAGAACCTAAAGAAGATGAAAAGCCTAAAGAAGAAAAGCGAGAAAAGAAAGCTAAGGAAAAGGAAGAAGTTCCTGAAAAAGAAAATTTAGGTAAAGACGTTATAGAAAATGAAAAAATTAAAGAACCTAAAAAAGATGAAAAAGGTTCAGAAAAAATTGGAGGTAAGAAAGATATGACTCAAATTCTTAAAGAAAAAGACGAAAACAAGAAGTCAGAAGAAGTTCGCAACTTTGAAGCATTTTTGAAGGGTGAAACACGTGCATTAACAGACGGATTCAAGGAAACTCCAGATGGTCAAGCAGTTATCCCGTCAGAAGTATTATCAATGCAAAAGCAACCTAATGACCCTTCACAATTGGAAGGTTATGTAAACAAGGTTCAAGTAACAGCTCCAGCTGGTAAATTGCCTATTTTGCAAAAGGCAACAGCAGTATTGGCAACAGCAGCAGAATTAGCTGAAAACCCAGAAATTGCTAATGCAACAATTAACAAAGTAACTTATGATTTGGCTACATATCGTGGCTCATTACCAATTTCAAAGGAAATGATTTCTGACTACCCAGATATTACAGCTGTTTTATCTGACTATGTTCAAGAAGTTCGCAAGCAAACAGCTCAAAAGGCTATCGGTGCTGTATTGCAAACAGCAACAGCTAAGTCAGCAACTTCATTAGATGATATTAAGGCTTTATCAAATGATTTAATTCCTTATGGTGAAGATGTTAAGTTTGTTGTTACAGCTTCAATGTTCAACGTTATTGACACGATGAAGGACGCAGAAGGACGTTACTTATTACACGATGATATTACAACAGCAACAGGTAAAACATTATTCGGTCATGAATTGATTGTTGTTCCTGATACGATTCTTGGTTCAGAAGGCGACACAAAGATGTTTGTAGGTTCACTTAAAGGCTTTGTATTAGAAGCATACAAAGATGATGTATCGGTAAATTGGACTGAAAATCAATTCTTTGAAAATGTATTAGGTGTATACGTACGAATGGACGTAGAAAAGGCTGATGACAAGGCAGGTTACTTTGTAACTTACTCACAAGCTAAAGCAGTATCTAGTACAGGTAAATAATTAGTGCTGAGAAACGCATTCTAAGGTTAAGTTCAACATTTAACCTTATAAGTTTTAAAACAATATCGCCTAACGAAAGATAACAGTACCTATTATATAGGGGCGGTTAATAGAGGAGGTGCAATAAATGGAAAAAGATGAGTTTATTAATTCAATGCTAACTTACTTACACTTAGATGATGACCCTGAAACACTACAAGAATTAACAGCTATTGTTGATGGTAGTATTGCAACAATCATTAATGGTATTAATCAGAGTTTAACTTATGACGACCTAAAGGCAGATAATCAATTTATCATGGCTTTAAGAACTCTAGTTACTCAAACATATTATGATAGAGAGTTAGCTAATGGATATTCATTCGGTTTCCTTTCATACATTGCTCCTTTACAGGCTAAATATAGCGAGGTGGGAAATGATGAAACAAATAGCTAAAAATCGTTTCCAACCTTATCAATTTAAAGATATTGTTACCTTTTCAACTCTTACAACTCAAGAGAACCCTTATACAGGAATTGAAGAACCTGTAAAGCATGAAGAGTTTAAGAAACATTTTGCTAAGGTCAAGCAAACACTTAATCAAAAGTATTCAGTCTTAGGTACTCAATATGAAAATTCTTTTAATATTGCTATCAGACATGATAAACGCCTTGAACAGTTTGATTATCTTATAGCTACTATCAATGGTGTAGATTATCGCATTATTGATATTAGTTTTGATAATGAAACTTATAACAGTTATGACCTTTTAACCCTTACAAAGAAAGAGGGTAATGGTAATGGCTGATGAAGATTTAAGCAATCAATTAAAGAATTGGATTAACCAAGTGCAAGAGGCTACTGAGTTAAGTGTTGACGAACAAGCAGAAGTTACTAAAGCAGGTGCAGAAGTTTTTAAATCTGAACTAAAGAAAGTAACTCCTGTTTCAGACCATAATTCAGACCATGCAAAAAATCATGTTGTAATGCAAAATACCGATATTGACGGTAATAAGAATGGTAGTTCAGTAGTAGGTTATGATAGTGAGAAAGCCTATATCATGCGTTTTATGAACGATGGTACAAAGTATTACCCTAGAAAAAAAGGTAAGAAGTTTGGTAATAATCATTTAAACTTTTACTCAAAACTGTTTGCTAATAATAGCGTACAAAATAAAGTTTTAAATGCTAATGCAGAAAAGCTAAAAGAGATAATAAACCGAAAGCAAGGGGGAGGAAATGAATGAGTACAATTTTAGATACTAAGAAACTATTACAAGGATTCCCTCATATTGATAAGGTTTATACTTACCAGATTCCTGACAGTGCAGTTAAAACAACTGATAAAACCATTGCATTACTTAGGGAAGTACAAGTACAAACAGATGAAGAGGGAAACAATAGATTTAACGCTATAAATACTCAGTTACAACTTCAAATCTTTTTAAAGAAGGATATTGATTTTGATACTGAACAATTTCAGATAGACCTATTTAGGTTGTTTGAAAACAATCAATATGAATGTTATACATTCGGTGGATTTGTTTCTGACCCTGATACAGGTCAATTATTTAATTCAATTTATGTAGAAAAATTAAAATACGCAGATTAATAGGAGGAATGTACAATGTCAGTAGTTGGTATTGATAGAGTATATCTTGGTGTTCAAGATGAAAACGGAAATATTTTAACTGATGAAAATACTGGTTTTACGACTGGTATGATTGAAGTTACTGATGAAATGCTTGGTACTTCAAGTGTAAATTTCCAAACTTCAAAAAATGGTGAAGAACTTGATGGAAATAACAAACAATTAAGTTTCATTAAGGCTATGCCAACAGCCTCAATGGACGTTTCATTTAATAATTTACCATTCGATGTAAAGAATAAAGTATTAGGACGTGAAAAATCTGGAGTAGGTTATGTAGATTCAATGACTAACCAATACTGTATAATTATCACCCGTAGTCCGTTGCCTGATATGAAACATTATGCTTATACATGTATGGGTAAGGCAGTTGCAACTTCAAAAGGTGCTAATATGCAAACTAATACCTCAAAGAAAACAAACCGAGTAAATGATGAATTATCATTCGAGGGCTTAGCTTGCGAACGTACAAATGACATGCCTTATATCGTGGCTTGCGATGAAGATTCAGGCTTTTCTCAAAAAGCATTGTTTGACCAACTTTGTCCAGGTCAAACGTTAATTACTGATTCAGTTAAGGCTAGTGTTCCTGCTTCAACAGGCTCTAGTTCAACAGGCAAGTAATTAAATAAGTAATCTTCATATTATAAGAGAACCTTAATTGGTTCTCTTTTTTTATACTCTAAAATTTTTACCTTTGCGTTATAAAAGTGAATTAAAAATTGGAGGTACGAATTATGAAGATTACTTTAAACAAATTACCATTTAAAAAGAAAACTTATGACATTAAACAATCAGTAAAGAACATGAGAAAGACGTATAAATTACAATTAGTATTTTCTCAAAATGGAGACATGGAAAATAAGACTGATGAAGAACTAGTAGAATCAATGTTAGATACATTTGATGAAGCAATTAATTATGTTTCTTCATTACTCAAGTTAAATGATAAACAAACAGATGAATTAGAAGATTTATCTCAAGATGAACTTCTTGATACAGCCAACAAAATCGCAATGAGTTTAATGGGTATCAAGGAAGAAGATATTAAAGAAGATAATAAAAAAAAGTAGAAAATAATACAAGTCCTCATATGTTGCATATGAAGATGAAAAAGACTTATGAGGATTTTCTGATATTTGAAAAGCAAGCAATAACTAATCTTAATTGGACTTTAGACCAAGTAGAAAATCAAGATTATTATTTGTTAATGGAAATTCTAGGAATGGACGATGAACAAGTTGCTAATGATGAAGTAATTGACGACCCTAGAAAATTATTAGATTTAATGTAAATCAAAGAGAGCCTATATAGGTTCTCTTTTTTTATCCTCCTTTTTTCAAATCGTTATAGATACAGAAACAATTAAAGGAGGTCAAGAGTATGGCAAGCGAAAAAGTTGCTGGTGTACTTAGCACTAAGATTAAGTTAGATACGACTGAGGCAAGTAAGAGTATGCGTCAGTTAAATAATGATATTAACAGTACCGTATCTATACTTAAACAACAAGAACAAGAGTTTAAGTCAACTGGAGATAATGTTAATGCTTTACAGACAAAAATCTCAAGACTTACAGAAACTCAAAATGGATATTATGAAAAATTAAAACTTTTAAAGCAAGCACAAAATGATGTAAAAGATAGGTTAGGCGAAAGCTCAACTGAATACCAAAAATACCAAACTCAAATCAATAAAACAATTACAACTATTGGACGTTATGACGACCAGATTAATAAAGCTCAAAAATCATTACAGTATTATGATTCAGGTTTAGCTAAATTAAGACAATCTTATTCTGAACAACAAAGATTATCTCAAAGCCTTGTAGAACGCCTTAGAGCAGAAGGTAAAGAATGGCAAGCTAACCAAGAGGAAATTAAGCAATCTAAAAACGCTTATTCAAACCTCAAACAACAATATGAAATACAAGAGAATGAATTAGGTCAATTAAAAACAAAGTTAAATGACCTTAATTCTTCATATAAAAAGGCTCAAACAGAATTAAATAGTATTGCTCAAAGTTCAGGGAAAGCTAGTGATGCTTATTCGGAACAAAAGCAAAAGATGAATAACCTTAAATTGGCTATTAGTAGCGTTAATTCAGATTTAACTAAACAAGAAACCAGATTGAATCAAACAGCTACAAGTATGGCTAAAGCTAAGACTAAAACAAGTGAACTTAGCGAAAGTTACCATAAAATACCTAAATCTGTAACAACTGAAATCAAAGCTAAAACGGAAAAAGCTACTTCTGGAATTAAGACCTTTACCAGTGCTATTAAGGGTAGTGCTATTGGAGCAGGAATAGCTAATATTGCAATGGCAGGACTAAATGCAGTAGGGGATAATCTTAATGCTAGTTTTGAACGTTACGATACATTAAATAATTTCCCTAAGGTATTACAGTCAATGGGAGCTAGTGCAGACGATAGTAAGAAAGCAATGGCAACCTTGAAACAGGGTGTAGATGGATTACCTACTTCATTACAAGATGTAGCACAAGCAAGTGAAAAGCTATTACCTATGAGTAAGAACGCTAATGACGCTGCTAAGAGTGCCTTAGCATTAAATGATGCTTTCCTTGCTAGTCATGCTAGTTCAGAAGATGCAAGCCGTGGATTACAACAATACACACAGATGTTGAGTTCGGGTAAGGTAGACTTGCAAAGTTGGAAAACATTACAGGAAACTATGCCCGCCTCACTCCAAAAGGTAGCTAAGAGCTTTGGTATTGCCTCAGGTTCAACTCAAGAATTGTACAAAAAGTTACAATCAGGTGAAATTACAATGGACCAGCTTAACCAAAAATTCCAAGAATTGGATAAAGGGGCTAATGGTTTCCATGAACAAGCAAAGCAAGCTACCGATGGAATTGGTACAGCAATGGCAAACCTTAAAAATAGAAGTGTTGCAGCCCTTACCTCTGTTATTGGAGGTTTCGACCAATTATCAAAGAACTTAACAGGTAATAGCATTGGTGGGAATATTAACAAGCTATCTTCTCACTTTAAGAGTTTTGGAGATACAGCAGGAAAAGCCATTGCAGGTTTAGCACCAACAATTAAAAAATTAACTCCTTTGTTTAATTCAATGAAAAAGGTAGGAGAGTCTGCTTTATCGGGATTAAAACCTATTATTAATGCAGTCAAGGATAGCTTTGATAAATTATCTAAGAATACAGGTACATTCAAAAAGACTTTAGATAACTTAGCTCCTATTGTAAAGGTTATTTCTAATGTTTTGGGTAGTGTACTTGGAGTAGCCATTAGATTTATTGTTGATTTAGTTGTAGATATATGTAAGAAGTTCAATAAGCTATGTGATGTACTTAGAACAGTTGTTAAAGCTGTTAAAGATATGGTAAGTAATGTTAAATCTAAGTTTAATGACTTTAAAGACGCTTGCTCACACTTAGGAGATAAGTTTGGTGATATGGTATCTTCAATCAAATCTAAAGCCTCTGATTTAAAGAGTAAAGTTGTATCTAAATTCAATGAACTTAAAAACCAAGCTAAATCCAAGTTTGAAGATATGAAAGAAAGCTGTAAATCTAAGTTTGAGGATATGAAAGGCTCTCTTACAGATAAAGCTAGTTCATTAAGAGATAGAGTTACTGACCGCTTTAACTCTATGAAGGATAATGTTAAATCAAGGATTTCAGACCTTGTATCAAATGCTAAGTCAATGTTCTCTGATATGTACAACAACCTTAACAATATGACAGGTGGAGCATTAGATAAAATTAAAAATGCTTGGGATAAACTTTGGAGCAACATTATTAATGGTATAAAGTCAGCTGTAAAGAGTGTTGGTAGCAATGTTTCAGATATGGTAAACAATGTTATTAAACCAATTAACTCAATGCTTGATGGAGTAAAAGATGGTGTAAACTGGGTACTTGATAAGTTTGGTGCTTCAAAGTGGAAAGGCTTTAAGATTCCATTAGTACACTTTGCAAAAGGTGGTACTGTTGGTGGCACAATGGCAATGGTTAATGATAGTGGAACTTCTAACTATCGTGAAATGTTTGCTACTCCTGATGGACGTGTTGGAGCATTTCCTAAGCAAAGAGACCTCATTACCTACTTACCAGAGGGAACACAAATCTTAGATGGGGAAAACAGTAAAGCCCTTGCTAATATGATGAATATTCCTCACTTCAAAGACGGAACAAAGGATAAAAATATCTTTGAAAAAATCTTTGATAAAGGTAAAGATATTATGGAAGATATAGGAGATATTATTGCACACCCGATTAAGTTCATGGAAAAAGTATTAAAGAAATATCTCCATGTTAATACAGCTATTAAGTTTGCAAGTACCTTAGTTACTCATGCTCCTACTTTCTTTGCTAAGCAAGCCGAAAAATGGTTAAAGAAAATGGCAGAGGACTTCAAGAAATCAATGGAAAGTACAGGCGGTAATGGAGTTAGTTATGGTTCAGCTAATAACCCTGGAGGCGCAGGTGTAGCACGTTGGAGACCAGTAATCATTGAAGCCTTTAAGAACTTAGGACAAGACAACCCACCTGACTGGAAGATTCAAAAGTTACTTAGACAAATTGCTACTGAATCAGGAGGAAATCCTAATGCTCATCAAGGAAATATTGGAGATATAAATAACCTTAGAGGGACACCTGCTCAAGGACTTCTTCAATTTGTACCTTCTACATTCGCAGCATGGAGTAGACCTGGACACAATAATATCTATTCAGGTTTAGACCAGTTAATGGCTGCTATCTACTGTTTAGACCACGGTGGAGAAGGTGGTTGGGGTAACATAGGTAATGGACATGGTTGGGAAAACGGTGGATTTGTCGATAAGTGGAGCTTTGGACAAATTGCCGAACATAACAAGCCTGAAGTTGTTATCCCTTTATCATCTGAAAAACAAGGTAGAGCATTAAGTTTACTTACACAAACAGTAAATAAACTTAACAGACAAGCCGGAATTAACACGACTATTAATACAAATAATGGTAGTCTTGAACAGAAATTAGATACGATGATTGGTTTACTTAGTCAATTAATCACTACTAACAGTAATGGTTTTGCTAAGTCAAGTAATGGTATTAATACAAATGGTTTATATCAACAAATGTATCGAGACCAAACCATTAATAACTATCAATCAATCTAAATGTTATAGGAGAGTAGAAACATTCTACTCTCTTTTTTTATTCCGTTATAAGTTTAGAAAATTAATAAGGAGGTTTCAAATATGCTTAATGATTATTGGTTAAAAGTAAAGATAGGAAACCAAGATGAAATTGATATTAATACAATTACTCCAGACTTACATTTTGTTGAATTAGATACAACACCTGCTTTTAGTAATACATATCAAAACATGGCAGGAGTTAATGGGAGTATTTATACAACAGGACAATTTGATAAAACTACAATTAATCTAAAGTTTTTAGTACGTTTTAAAGATTGGAAAGATTTAGACTTAGCAAAGCATGACATATATAGATTTTTTATGACAAAGGAAGTTATTAGAATAAGATGTAATACATCCCCCAACAGGGTCTATTATTGCCGTGCTTTGCCATTTAGTATTGCTCCAAGTAAGGTAGGTAGTGCAGGGGCAGTATTTACTGTTCCTTTAGATAATCCAAGTGGACTAGCTTATTCAATCGCTCCAAGTGATGAAATAGTAAACGTTAATGAAAATGATAACTGGTCTTATGGTATGAATATCCCTAGCGATAAGCAGTTAAAGTATCATTTTACTAATTCTAATAAGTTTACGGTATACAATCCAAGTGATATTGATATTAACCCTTATTTACAGAATGATAAACTTTCAATCTCTGTTAAGTTCACAGGGGATAACATTACCATTAAAAATACTACTAATGGTTCTACTTGGAGTTATAACAAATCAGGTAATGGTTCAGATACTTTATTGATTAATGGAGTTACAAGTTCTCTTAATGGTACTCCATGCTCCAAAGATACTAATTTTGGACATATTCAATTAGATAAAGGCGATAACAACTTTGAAATAACAGGAGCTAATACCAGTGATATTGTATTTAGCTTTCCATTTGTATATATCGCTTAGGGAGGTATCAGTATGAAAGATAAAATTATTGTTAAAAATAAAGATTATGCTGAACCTTTAAATAGTGTATTAATTGATAGCTTTCAAGTAACTAAAACAGTTAATCAATCATGGCAGATACAATTTAACGCATATGATGATAAATCAGTAGCCTTTAGTTTACTTCAAGCTCAAAACAGTATTCTTTGGAGAGGGCAAGAGTTCATTATAAAACAAATTCAACCAACTTATGCTAATTCTTTAAATACAACTCAAGTTACAGCTACTCATATTGGCTATGAAGTTCAAAGAGTATTTCAGCACAATGTTAATACAGGAACTAAGACCTATTCTGTTAATGATGTTCTTAGTTTTTATTTGAATGGAAATAGCTTTGATTATACTTGGGAAGTTAGGGGAAGTTTTGATAATCAACAAATAGAGAATTTAGGGAATGCAAACGGTCAAGACATGCTATCTAAAATAACTAGCACTTGGAGTAATGCAATTATTACCTTTGATAATAAAAAGATAATTGTATATAGTTCTGATGATTATTACCAAGATAAAGGTAAGGTTATTACTTATCTAGGTAATACAAACCAAGTACAGCTTACTTACGATAGTACAAACTTGGTAAATAAACTGTACTGTATTTCTGATAATAGTGGAGATGAAAATAGTAAACCTGCTTTTAATCCTTTCTATGTTCAAGATGACGAGAGTATTAAGAAGTATGGATTATATGAAGGTAACCCAGTATCAGACAATAGGTTTAATAATGCGGACGCTATGAGACAATATGCTTTATCTCAATTACAACCTGAACCAAGTTTATCTATTCAAGTGCAGTTTAATGCTAATAATGAAGATATTGATACAGGAGAAATTAGAACCTTAATCATTCCTGAACTAAACTTAACAACTAAAGTTACAGTTACTCAGGTTACTTTATATCCTTTATCTGATACTCAACAATCGCAAGCTCAATTAGATAATACAGCAAAGACTATTCTTAACTACAATAACAGCTTACAAAATGCTTTATCAGGTCATGTAGATACAACTACTAATATCAATACGACTATTAGTTCAGCAATCGCAAGTAACCAAGATGAAATCAATAAAATTAACAGTGCCTTAAAGCAACAATCGCAAGCAGTAACTACTGATAATGGAACAATTACCTATACATTAAATACAGGGGTTGTATATGTTTACTGTAACTTTACTGATATAGTAGCTAATAAAACTTCATTTAATGTTCCTAATGGCTTTGTTCCTAATAATACGATTAATGGTTCGCTAGTGATTAATGAGAGTGGAACTAACTACATTATTAATTACACAATCTCTAGTACATTCGATATTAAGAGTATTTACAGCCTACAAAATGAATCAGTAACAGAATTAAACAATCAAGCAACTGGGAACTTTAGTTACTTAATTTAAAGGAGGTATGAGAAATGAGTTTAATTACAGATATTAAAAATTATAAGTATGTAGGAATGCCATTCCATGCAGTAGGCTTTCCTCAACCTGTATACAGTCATTTAGTAGCAAGTAATGACGGTGTAAATTGGACTGATTTAAAAGCATATAACTTTGGTTGGAGAGATACTGATATTGCATACATTAATGGAGAGTTTTGGACTTGTACAGGTACTTATGTTAATCATACAAAAGATTTTGAAACATTTACTCAAGTTAATTGTCCTAATATGGGACTTAAAAACCTTTGGGCTAGTGAGTTCTATCAGGATAATAGTGGTAATTGGTGGTTCATTTATTGTGGTAGTGAAACTGATGTAGATTATTCAGAGTTTAAATTATATGCTTCAAGATTCTACCCTGAAAGATACCAGATAGACGCTGTAAGACATGATATTACTCTTAATGCTAATGGAGGTTATATCGACCCTAATATTAACTATATCAACGGTTATTATTACTTATGGTGTTCAAAAACAAGTACACCAACTCAGGAATTACATTTGTTCAAATCAAGTAATGTACTTGGTCCTTATGATGAAGTTGAAACTAATATCATGAGTTTAACTAATAGTACAGGGTTTACGTGGAATGAAGCTCCTGAAATGCTTGTTGTAAATGGTAAGTATTATTTGTACTCTGACCCGTGGAATAAAGGACAATCAGAAAGTGATAGAGATGTATATAGGGCAGAAAGTGATGATTTAGTTACATGGACGAATATGGAAAGATGTAATGCTGATGTTACGATGAGACACTACACACCATTATATATAGGAGATTTAAAATTAGAAGATAGTACACCAAGTACACCTAATACTCCAGTAACTCCTCCAAGTGATAATAAACCTACTACACCTAATAAACCTGATAAACCAACAACTGATTTATCAATCATTAATCTTTGGGACGGGGACATTAATAGCTTTTATCCTACAAATAGAAACAACTATGTAGTAGTGAACAACTTCATTACCGAATGGAATAATTCAGATAACAGCTTTTTAGAACCATTAAACTTTAAATTAGACGCTACTAATTACAGTGAAGTTAATAGGTTAGCATACAGACAATTTATTAGTAATGCAAAGATATTAATTGAACAAATACCAAAGATGGTTGAAGATTATCGAGTTACTGACTATGACTATACTTGTATCCCACCAACACTACCAACAGGAATTGACTTTAACCAAGTAGAAGTAAATAACTTTTGGAAGTGGGTTAGGGATAATTTTAGTTGGATTAAAGGTCAAGTAGACCAAGTAGGATAACTATTAAGGCTAGGTAATGTACCTAGTCTTTTTTTAATTGCGTTATAAAGACAGATTAAATTATAAGGAGGCTAAAATAATGGCTGATGATTTACTTAACAATGTTCTTGGTGCTGATTATCAAGAAGTGAACGCTGTTCAATCAGGTAATGCAGTATATAAGAACGGAAAATTACAATATTTCAAAATCGACATTGACCAACCTGGTAAATACTTTTTTGATTTAACTGACGCTTTTAATGCAACAGTAGATGAAAGTAATAAGATTATTCCTTTGCAATTCGTAAGAGGAGGACAACCACTCCAATTAAATGGCTTCACGATTTCTATGGACGGTAAATATCCGGACATGACAACAGGTTTTCATGTTGCAGGTAAACTTAATACTTCTAGTCCTGCTTTTGTGAACTTTGCTTTACCATTGGGAATGTTCCAAGCAGTTGGTCCATATCGTTTCCAATTTACGATTACTAACTCAAGTACAGGAGAAACTTTAAAATCTCCATATCAATTCTTTAATGTTACGGAATCTGCAACTAACTTAGCGATTGATATTAATAAAGGTATTGAACCTTTTGATAGTGAATATCAAGCATGGAAGAACCAAGTCGAAGCACAAATCAACCAAAACATGACTGAATTAAATAATATTGCTGATAGTGCTAATCAAATTAAAGGTTTAATGAATAGCTATGTACAAACAGCTAATGACCGAGTAGACGCAGCATGGCAAGATAAATTAAATGGTAACAATACTTGGACTGGTAATAATACCTTTAGTGGAAGTTCAGACCTCCATAACTTAACAGTAAATGGTTGGGTTGACGCTAAAGAAGATTTAACAGTTGAACAGGATTTACATGTTAAAGGTCAAGCAGATTTACCAGATAATACAACGATTGGTGGTCAATCAGTAGCTTTCCAATTAAAAGGACAAGCTACTCTTGAAGGACTTTCGAGCAATGATGAAGGAACATTCATTAACTACTATGTAAATAATAATTTCCTTTATATCACTGGTTGGATTGGTAACCCTAAGACTGTATTTAAGACGTTTAAAGCATACTTACCAACAAGTATTACAAGTAGAGTTGTTGGTGGGAATTCTAGTTATTATGTTGGTGTAAATGATTATGACTGGTACACAGATACATCTACAACACAACCAACAGAATTCTGTTTAGTTCCTAATACTGGACTGATTACAATTAATGGTGCTGCTAATAATGGTGGTGCTCGCTTGAATTGGGCTTTGCCATTAAATCAACAATAGGAGGGGCTTAGAATGACAATGTATTACTATTTAACAAACGATGGTTATATCGACCATATCGATACAGTAAAGATTAATGGGGCTAAGTATACGACCCAAGCTCCTAAAGGACACTTTAACAAAGCAAAATTTGATGGTACTAAATGGGTCGATAGTATGACTGATAAAGAACTGAAAGAAGCTAATACTGTTACAGTTAAACCTAATGAAAATGATACAGTTATCAGCAACCTTACACTTCAATTAGCTCAAAGCAATGTTCAAGTTAAAGCATTATCTACTAAAGTTGATACCCTGACTGAACAAGTTAAGAGTTTAACATCAGATAAGGGGGATAAAGAAAATGTTTGATATTGTAAAGAAGTATTATGATATGGGTTTGTATAATGAAGAAAATTTAGATTTGTTTGAAAGTATCGGTTGGATAACAGCTGAACAAAAACAAGAAATCATGCAAAATAAATAACTTAATTAAGGCTAGGTAATGTACCTAGTCTTTTTTATTAATCGTTATAAAAACAGATTAACAAACAAGGAGGAACTCAACATGAAAAGTTTATCTCTATTAAATGATGATACAACAATTAAATTAGGTGATACTGGGACAATGGTTCAATTTACCGCAACTAATAATCAAGCCCCAGTACAATTAGATGAAAACCAAACAGCACAATTTAGAATAAAAAATGATTTTGGTTTAGTTAAAACTATTAATGCTACAACAACTTACAATGGTTTAATTTTCCAATTTGATACAGCAGATTTAAAAGGCTTAGTACAAGGAACATATCAAGTAGAATTAGCTGTTAATGTAGATAAAGATAATACTTTAATTTTCCCTGATGATGGTTTTGTGAGCTTTACGATTTCCGCTAATGCTTTGAGTATCACAGGACAACAACTTAATCTGATTAGCTTAGACGATTTTAAGGAACAGGCTAATCAATACATGCAACAACAATCTCAAGCATTAAAAGATAACTTTGATACTTATGTTGCAACGGTTAAACAAGGTCCTCAAGGAGAAGTTGGACCACAAGGACCACAAGGACCAAAAGGAGACACAGGGGAACAAGGACCACAAGGGGAAAGAGGACCAGCAGGAGGAGCTAGTTCAATCACAGTTGGTACTACAACAACATTAGACGCAGGAGAACAAGCTAAGGTAACTAACTCAGGCAATGATGTAGATGCTGTTCTTGATTTTGCAATTCCTCAAGGTATCCAAGGACCAAAGGGAGACAAAGGAGATACAGGTAACTCTGCTACTGTTAATGTTGGTAATGTTACTAGCTATAATCCATGGTTAGCTTATTCTTCAATCGGAAAGACTTTTAGCAAAGGTTATATCTTACCAGATGGAGAACATGCTAATAGTACAGATATTTATACTGATTATTTTAGCGTAAATGCTCACGATAATTATAGTGTGTCAATGCCTGCTAATATTCCTAGTTTATCAGGTAATCAAGCGCTTAGAATTGTTTGGTATGATACCAACAAAACAGCATTAACCTATGATGAAGAAAAGAATATTAGTTTTCCTTTTGTAATGACTAAAACAGCTCCAGATAATGCTAGTTATGCTAGAGTATGTTGCTCAGTGGGAAGTAATGCTACTACTAATGGAACTAATACACCAATTTATGTTTCTGATAATGGACCTGTTGGTATATCTAATTCAGGTAATGAAAATAGTGCAACTCTTAACTTTAATCTTGCTACTGGAGCTATGGGTATGCAAGGTTTACAAGGTGTAGCAGGACAACAAGGGGAACAAGGTCCAGAAGGTACAGTAGGAGACTATGTAACAGGTACAGGTTGGTTAGATTTAACTCCTTACATGAATGCAGGAGATAGTGGTGTTTGGTGTGGATGGGATAACAATAACACTACTGGAGATATTGGTTGGAATAAATACGCTGTAACAAGTATTAACGGTCAGAATATTTTTTGGTTTAGAATACACTCAAGATTTAGAGACGCAAGTATTGCTAACACTTGGGGTACTAAACTATTTGATATTCCGTCTGATGTTCAAAAACAATACGGAAATATGGAAATGAGTCAATACAACACTTTATATGAATGTTCTGGTACTCCATGTATGTATCAAATAATAGGAGACCCCGGAAAACGTTATGTACAGACTTTAGGGACAGTGCAATTACACTATAACCATAATGGAGACCAAGTAATTCCAGCTCCAAGTGGAACATGTACCGTTAATATGGAAGGTTGGTTTATTCTCTAGGAGGTTTTTATATGACTAAAAAATTATTAGATAAAATGGGTGTTAATGTCTTTCATGATGATTATTCCGGTTCTAGAAAATGGAATATTGGACAAGTAGATAGAGCTTTGAACTTTGCACAAATGGCAGGGATAAAATACATTAGACCTGCATTTAATCTGCAAACTGATGAATTTAATGGTACTGATAATCCGTGGAGATTAGCAACTTATCATAAAATTCAAGATTTAGGAATGGTAGGGGTTATTGGAGCTTATCCGCAACAAATTAAAAATCATTTATTAGACTCAAACGCAGATAAATTAGTAGACCAAGCTGTTAATGCTTATGCTCATATTATGGATAGATTTTTAGATAATGGTATCACTTCATTTATCGTAGACGCATGGAATGAAGCAGACGGAAAGTTTGCAGTCGATAATCAAACTGAAGCTGAAACGAACGATACTATTATTGATAGATACCTTACATTTAACATGAAATTGTTTGAAGAATGCAAAAAAAGAAATGTTGAATTTATGGATTTGTGTTCAATTCAATACCCTCAAGCCCCTAACTTAAAGCATGTTATGGATTGCTATAACACTAAACTTAATTCTTATTCTTCACTTCCTGAAAGAGTTTGTTTCCACCCATATTGTGAACGATACAACGATAACTATATACCTGAATTATATCTCTTAACCTTTGATAGAAGTAATTGGAATAATATTAATCAAATTCCATTAGCTGTATCAGAGTTTGGTTTTCCTAGTGAAGATTGGGGACACCCATTCAGTGGTAGTTGGGCTTTTCAGTATTCAAGAGATGTTATGATAAGGCAAATTATTATCCAAGATTATCTAGGTGTTGACCCTATAATTATTTATTCTGCTAACACAAACCCTGACCCCTCAGACGCAGATATAGATGATTGTTGGGGAGCTTATCAGTATCATAAAGATACTGATACTATTACTTTAAGTAAATTAGGTGCTGTTGAACTCAACTTCTTTCAATCAATGAAAGGTTATCACTTAAACGGAATGGTAACTCCTTCTAATAATTTTACTTTGACTAATGAAAATATTCCATATAATAACTTTGCCTTTGAGTATGAAAATGAAGAAGGTCATAAGAAGTTATTTTATTGGAATCCAATGGGAAACAATACAACTAGCCTTAATTGGAACAATCAAACATATAATCTTCACTTTACACAACATGTAAAGGTTATAGAAAGTTAGGAGGTGTTATAGATGACGTTTTTAGGATTATCTTTAGAAGATTGGGTAGCAATTATAACGATTAGTGGTACAGTTTTAACATTTCTAATAAAAGGCTTTAAATGGGCTTTCCACTCTACCTATTTAGAAGAAAGTGAAGCTAATCAAAAAACTTTTGAGAAGTTAAATGATACGGTAACTACTTTAAATAATACGGTAGAAAGTTTGAGAGAAGACTTGAATAGAAATAACACTACCTTAAACCAACATGAAAGACGATTAATCATCTTGGAAACAAAAGAGGGGATTTATGATGAAGACAAAGATTAAAAGTATCATATTTAATCCAGATGGAACATTGAATGGAAAGATAATAGCTAGCTTAATCAGTTTGTTATTAGTATTAATTCAACAAGTGTTAGCTATTTTCGGTATTCATTTTACAGGGGATATTGGAGATATGGTAGGAGCAATTAATACGGTATTAACCATTTTAGGACTATTGGGAGTTATGGAAGGTAATGGAACAGTTACTTTTATTCCTAAAAAATAATTTAAAGAGAGAGCTATAAAGGCTCTCTTTTTTATTGCCTTTTTTACTGACCGTTATAGAAAAAGGAGGTGCATATTATGCTAAAGGAAAATTTAAAACGGTTAGCATTAGGACTAATTGCCTTTATTTCTGCTATTAGTATTGGTGTTGCTAGTGCTGACAATGTTAGAAGTTATGGTACTGACTTATCTAAGTATCAAGGTAATACAGCTCAGTTTGTACGGAATGATGATGAGTTTACCATTGCTCAAGTAGGTGGAATGTATGAAGATGGTTCTTCTTATACTCAATCAACTTATACTAATCAGGTTAAGAGTGCTTTAATGCAAAATAAAAGAGCTCATACTTATATCTGGTTACAAACAGGGAATAACAGTTACTTAGCAAAGAAAGCTGTTAATACATTCTTACCTACTATTAATAGTACAGTTCCTAAAGGTTCTATTATTGCTTTAGATTGTGAAGCAGGATATGGAAATGATATTAATGGTAATACTAATGCTGTTATAGATGCTATGACAACAGTTAAGAATGCAGGATATACTCCAGTGTTTTATTCTTATCAAGGTTACGCTCATGCACATTTTGATATGAATAGAATTATTGCTACATATCCTAATAGTTTTTGGATAGCAGGTTACCCTTATAGGAATGGTATTTATCCTGCTCCTATGGAATACTTCCCTAGTGATACTGGTGTGTGCATATGGCAATTTTCAGACCATGGTTCAGGAGCTAACAGTGTAGCCATAGATTATGATATTGATTTATTAGGTATCACAAAGAACGGCTATAAGAATGGAAATGCTAATAAACCTGTAACTACAACTCCTGTTATTCAACAAGCTAAAGAAGATAAGAAAGTTATTAATAATACTAAGACTTATATAGTTAAGAGTGGAGATACTCTTTCAGGTATTGCTATTAGATTTAATACAACTTACCAAGACTTAGCACGCATTAATAATATCGCTAGTCCATATGTTATCTACCCTAACCAAGTAATTAAAATTAAAGGAGATAACACAGTAGCTAATAATACTTCGAATAGTGCTACAACTTATGTAGTTAAATCAGGAGATACTCTTTCAGGAATTGCTACTAAATATGGTACTACTTATCAAGCATTAGCTAACTTGAATGGTATTAGTTATCCTTATACAATTTATCCTAACCAAGTATTAAAGGTTAATGGTATAACAAATAAAACTTATACTGTACGTTCAGGAGATACTTTAAGTGGTATTGCTAATAAGTTGGGTGTATCTGTTTCTTACTTAGTATCAAAAAATGGTATTCATAATGCTAACTTGATTTATCCAAACCAAGTATTAAACTATTAAAGAATATCAATTAATGATTTATGAACTCTATCTATATAGGTAGGGTTCTTTTGTTATAATTAAGTTTATAGGAGGTTTCTATTATGGCAATCTATAAAAAAGGAAACTCCTATGAAGTTAGAATTAGTTATAAGGATATTAAAGGTAACTATAAACAACACCATAAGACGGGTTTTAAAAGTAAAGAAGAGGCTGAGGACTATATAGCCAATTTCAAACTGAAATTATCAAATAATATCATTCCTTTAAAAGACAAGATTACTTTTTCTAGTTATTTTAAAGAATGGTACGAAACATATAAAGAGCCTGTTATATCAGACAACACAAAGAGAAGATATAGAACTTACATTAGAGAGGTTAAAAAGTATTTTAATAATAAAAAATTATGCGAGGTTAATAGAAAGTGTTACCAATTAATCATTAGTGATTATGGTAAAACGCATGTTAAAACCAGTGTTACTAAGTTTGATTTTGCCATTAAATCAATGGTTAAAAGTGCAATTTTAGATGGTTTAATTGATACAGATTTCACTAAAGGAATTACCCTAGTATACAACGATGATAATAAGATTGAAGTTGATTATCTTAATCTATCAGAAATAAAAGCTACTGTTAATTATCTGATTGAAAATCTTAAATCTAGTCCTAAAACTACTAATAATTATATCTTTATCTTAACTGGTTTTCTTACTGGTATGCGATTAGGAGAAATACAGGCTTTAACTTGGGAAGATATAGATTTTGAAAACAATAAAATAACAATTAATAAGAGTTGGGACGATATTAATTTTGGCTTTAAACCACCTAAAACAAAAGCTAGTAATAGAGTTATTGATATTCCAAGTATTCTATCAAATATCTTAAAAGATAAGAAGAAAGATAAAAAAGATAAACTTGTATTTTTCAATAATACAGCTCATAGAGTACCTGTAAGTCAGAATATTAATAAGTCAATGAGACGATTATTTAAACGGTTGGGAATAAGCAGAAATAATTATCATTTTCATAGTGTAAGACATAGTTATGTAGCCTTAGCATACTCATTAGGAATTGATTTTTATACTATTTCTAAGCAGTTAGGACATGCAAACCCTACAACTACAATTAATACTTACTCTTATTTAATTGAAGAATTTAAGCAAGAACAAACAGATATTTTAGTAAAAAAACTAGATAAACTTTTTACTTAGGAAAAAACTAGAGGCTATAATTCCTTATATAATAAGGTTTTATTAATCCAGCATACGGTGCCCGACCATTGCAACGCTTCATTACGACTCACGTGGAAACGCCATTGGCCAAGGAGATTATTGCCGGCAAAGTGATGCCGCATAGTGTCGTTACGATTGGCCTGGGTGCAAATGATAATTTGGTATTTAAGGCTGAGGATGATCAGGCGGAATAATGAAAGAGGATAAGTGCTAAACTTATCCTTTTTTTAATGCTTTCTGAATTTGATATTAGTAAATCCTATTTATAATTAATTTTATTATAAATATTAATTATCAATTTAACTCTTTACGTTGGGGTCGCTGAAAGGTTTAAGGGTTAAATTGAAGTTAGGAGAAGATACTATGGGATTAGGTAAATTCGGAATTGGTTTATTATGTTTAGTTGGCGGTTCAGTAATTGGAGCAGGTGGCTATTCGGTTTATACTCATCATCATGAAAATCAAGAAACGGTTCGGGTAAGTCAAAAAAGTTCTGAAACCAAGTCTTTAAGCTCAAACAAATTAAACAGCGAAAGTTTGCAAAGTGAATCATCAGAAAGTCAAAATCAGGTTGAGTTTAGTAGTCGGTCAACTAATAATATTAATTTACGGTCTTCAGTGGTAGCAAATAACCAAGGAAACGGTGAGTTATATAACGCAAGTAATCATACTTTTGCCGGCTATCATAATATTCATGAGTTATGGAATAGCGGCTATACGGTTACATCATATTTAATTAAAAAATGCGGTTATACGGCAGATCAAGCGCATAATTATATCGATCAACACTTTAGTGAAATTCGTCCATTCTTAGGTTCAGGTGAAATTCAAACGTATTATGAAAAACTAAGAAGCGAAGGACGTTCAATTAACGACAATTAAAAGGTCAATTATTTAAAAATATATTAATCCTTTTCAATCTACTTTCCATTCCAAAACAATTCCGGTAAACTGAACCTACCACAGGTAAGGGAGCGGGAAAATTGAAATTAAATAAGGATTTAATGGGGTTATTGACTCAAATTGCGCTCAAAAAGAGTGAACTTGGATCGGTTGACGGATTATATTCTGTTCGAATCAAAAATGAATATGGGTATTTTATTGTTTATATCGGGACCCGGAAAACGTTGATCAAAGGATTTAGTCAGGTTGCAACGAATGAAAATTTGAGAATTGAACTAAGCTCGTTAGATGATGATCAAACGTTGCATTACGTTGCGGTTCCGGACGTGTTAGCATTGGAAAAGAGTTTAATGCTGATGCTGTACCGCATCGGGAGGTTAAATCAACGCATTATTGAAGATGCGAAAAAATCAAATTAAACGAAAAAGAAGCTGGACAACTAAGTCCAGCTTCTTTCATAACGTTAAGCAAAACTATAAAGTATCAATGAAGATTTATCTTTATAGGGTTAGTTGAGTTTCTAACCATGTTTAATGGTAAATCAATTACAAAAAATAAGCAACACATATTAGAAAAATGTTTATTTAAATTACAAATTTTTCACATTAAATTTAAAATAAAAAGAAGTTCATTGCGAACTTCTCTCAACTCTCTTATGTACTTTTACATTATATAGGGTTTTTAATGAGTAAGAGCAAGTATCTATGGAATACTGGAAGAGATACTTAGTGAAATAAAGTTATAAGAGAGGAATTTTTAGTGCAACCGATTGCACAAACTTTATTTTACATGAATAGTTTTAAAAATCAATTAAAAGCCAAACTAAAATTGGAATGATTTATTAAAATTTTTCTATAAAAATAAAGGTTGCGGTGAATCGCAGCCTTTACTTTTTATCTTCTTCTTTGGCGTTTGGTGCTTTAAGAAACATCGATACAAAATTGATTAAAATCCAGCCGGCAATCATTGGGATCAAACCGCTTGTTACAAAGTTGAATGGAGCACCATTCAAAGCGGAAATAATGTATCCGAATACTTCACCATAAATTGCGCACCAAAAGAGAATTGTAAGTTGTTTTAACATGTTAACAACACCTCTTTACTTGTAGTCTAGTATAGTTTGATAAATTTTTCAAATCGTTCTTTAAGAGAATCTTATCGAATCTGATATAATAAGGATAACAGTGATTAGAAAGGAGATTGTGATGTTTAGTCCATTACAAGTGATCAGCAGTTACAGTTTATTGCAGAGTACATTAAAAATCGATGAATATGTTAACCGCGGGAAAGAACTTGGTTATCAGGCATTGGCATTAACGGATATTAATGTAATGTACGGCGTGCTTGATTTTTATCATGCGTGCCAAAAAGCCGGAATTAAGCCGTTGATCGGATTAACATTGCAATTGAACAGTAAAGGGACGGATCCCCAAGAAATCATTTTATTAGCGCAAAATAAGAACGGCTATCAAAATCTAATGAAGATCTCGTCGGCCAAGATGACGGTCAACGGATATGAAGCAGGCGAAGGCCCGTTAGCGCTGGATCAAATTCAAGCATTCACGCAAGATTTAAAGGTGATCATTACTGAGAAATCACCAGTCTTTGCTGGAATCCGCAATCATAGTTTTGAAGTCGCAGCTGATTTTGTAAAGCAGTTATTGCAATTTTGGCAATCTGAAGATGTTTATTTAAGCGTTAATCCGCAAATGGATGATGACTTAGTTTACGGTTTGCGCCAATTACAGAATCAATTTGGAATTCGGCTGATTGCAAACGAGCCAGTTAAGTATCTTCATCCTGAAGAAGCATTTGATCTGCAGGTTTTAAATGCGATTGGAACAAATGCAAAGTTGATGCCGGAACAGCTTGCATCCCCGATTAAGGGTGAAGACTACCTTAAATCAAGCGAAGAATTGCATCAAGAATTTACCCAGTCGGGCCTTGAAGACTGTTGGCAAACGGCATGTGACCTGGTTGAACAGATTCAAATCAACCTTGAATTTCCGCCAACGCAATTACCGCATTATGCAACGCCGGATGGAATTGATTCGGCAACGTATCTACGGCAGCTTTGCCAGGCAGGCTTGAAGAAACGGCTAGCTCAAATCCCGAATGCTGATCCGCAACAATATCAGCAACGGCTTGACCACGAATTGGAAGTCATTCACCGGATGGGGTTTGATGATTACTTTTTGATCGTGTGGGACGTTACGAATTTCTCCCATACGCATGATATTTTAGTGGGACCAGGACGGGGGTCTGCAGCCGGTTCGTTGGTTTCATATACCTTATTTATCACCGACGTTGATCCGATTGAATTCGGTTTGCTGTTTGAACGGTTCTTAAATGAAGAGCGGGCGCAAATGCCGGATATCGACTTGGATATTCCTGACCAAAAACGAGATGAGATCATTGACTATGTTCATCAAAAATACGGGCAAACCCATATGGCTCAAATCATTACGTTTGCGCACCTGAATGCGCGGCAGGTAATTCGCGATGTCAGTCGGGTAATGGGCCAGAACACATTTGAAGTTTCTAACTGGTCAAAGGTAATGCCGCGGCTGCACAATGTTACGTTAAAGAATGCGTACCAGCAATCGCAACCCTTACGCAATATGCTGGCTGACAGTAAATTAAACCAAAAAATCTATCAAACCGCGATGGCCCTTGAAGGATTACCGCGACAATACAGTACCCATGCCGCAGGGGTGATTTTGAGTGATCATGATTTGCGGGAATTTGTTCCGGTGCAAATTGGCGGTGAAGGAATTTACTTGACGCAATTTGCGAAGGAACAGGTTGAAGAAGTCGGCTTGTTAAAGATCGATTTCCTTGGATTGCGCAACTTAACGATTCTGGATAACGCAATTCACTTTGTTAAACGTGATTTTGACCGGAATTTTGACATTCATCAAATCAGTCTGGAAGATCCGCAAACGTTGCAGGTCTTTCAAAAGGCAGACACTGCGGGAATTTTCCAATTTGAATCAAGCGGAATCCGAAACGTTCTGGAACAGCTGCGGCCGCAACGGTTTGAAGATATTGTTTCAACCAACGCGCTGTTCCGCCCGGGTCCAATTCAAAATATTGATGAGTTTATTCGGCGGAAAAACGGCCAGGCGCCGATCACGTACCCGAATCCGCGGTTAAAGCCAATTCTGCAACTGACTTATGGAATCATTGTTTATCAGGAACAGGTTATGCAGGTGGCGTCCGAAATGGGCGGCTTCACGCTTGGCCAAGCGGATTTGCTGCGGCGCGCAATGAGTAAGAAGAAGCAGGATGTAATTGACCGGATGCGGGATCAGTTTATCCAGGGAGCGATGAGCAAAGGATACGCTCAGGTGGATGCGGTTCAAGTTTACGAATTTATTGAACGGTTTGGAAACTACGGCTTTAACCGGTCGCACTCGGTGGCATATTCAAAGTTAGCCTTTCAGTTAGCGTACATTAAATGTCACTATCCGGCGGCCTTTTATGCGGCAGTCTTGAATTCCGTCGTTGGTGCGGCTGAAAAGACACGAAACTATGTGATGGAAGCGCGCGAACGCGGGGTTCAAGTTCATTTACCAGACGTTAATCAAAGTCAAATCTACTTTATTTTAAAGAATCATGAAATTTACTTTGGTTTCCGGAGTATTCGAAAGCTGCGGATCGACTTTATCCAAGCGCTTTTGAATGAACGCAAGGCAAACGGTTATTTCCATGGCTTAGTTGATTTCATTCGGCGCATTGATAATAAGTTTTTGAATCAGGAAACGTTGGAAGCGTTGATCTATGCCGGAGCATTCGATTCATTTGATTCCGATCGCAATCATTTGCTTGCGGAAATGCCAGGAATTCTTGAAGGCATCAAGTTAAGTGGCGGCAACGTTGATTTGTTGAAACAATTAATGCCGAAGAAGACGGCGCCAACAGCCGGGTTATCTGCCAACGAGTTATTGGAAAAAGAAGCCGAATATCTTGGAACGTACGTATCTGGGCACCCGATCGATCAATACCGGAAACTGATTGAAATTTACCGTACGGTGCCGGTCAACCGAATTCAGGTCACGAATTTTGTGCGGACGATTTTGTATGTTAAACACGTTAAGCTGATTCGAACTAAGAACCAGACACAGATGGCCTTTGTCGATGTCAGTGATCCGACCGGCGAAATTGAAATGACGGTCTTTCCGCAACAGTTTGCTCAATTTGGCGGGCTGCTGCATTCGGGCGAAGTTTTAATGATCACCGGCAAGGTTCAAGAACGGAACGGCAAGCTGAATTTGGTTGCCAATACAATTCAACGGGCGGCTGAAATTAGTGATCGCTGTTATTATTTGCGCGTTGATCAGTTGAATGCGCCTTTGCAGCAACAATTATTGCAAGTAATGCGCCAAAATCACGGTTCGGTTCCGGTGATCGTTTACGAAAAACAACGGCAACGAAAAATTGCAATGGAGCAGCAGTACTGGTTAAGTGATTCAGCACAAACCAGGACAAAATTGGTTCAATTACTCGGGAAGGATAACGTTGTCCTTCAGTAAAAAATGGATAAAATTGGTCTAAACCATCAAGTGCGTAGGAACCCTTAAATCCTCCGAAAATCCTTAAATATAATTGAAAATATTTAAAGACAACTAAATTTAAAAGTGATAAGATAGTAATCGGAGAATGTATATTATTAGATTTATTACTCGAGGTGAAAACAAGTGAAACGCATTGGTATTCTTACAAGCGGTGGCGATTCACAAGGAATGAACGCTGCTGTTCGTGCCATTGCTCGTTCTGCAATGAGCGCTGGTCTCGAAGCTTATGGAATCAACTACGGATTCAAAGGGTTAGTTGAAGGTAACATCTTTAAGATGAACTCTAAAGAATTAGACGGCATTATCAATCGTGGCGGCACAATTCTTTATTCAGCTCGTTTCCCAGAATTCGCTCAAGAAGAAGTTCAACTTCAAGGGATCGAACAACTTAAGAAGTTCGGGATCGATGCTTTAGTTGTTATCGGTGGCGATGGTTCATATCACGGTGCTGAAAAACTTACAAAGCACGGTTATAATTCAATCGGTGTTCCAGGAACGATCGATAACGATATTCCAGGAACAGACTTTACAATCGGGTTTGACTCTGCAGTAAATGTTGCAACCGAAGCCCTTGACCGGATCAACGACACTGCAACTTCACACCAACGGACATTCGTTGTTGAAGTTATGGGTCGGGGAGCAGGCGATATCGCATTATGGGCTGGAATTGCTGCAGGTGCGGATGCAATCGTTATTCCTGAACGCGATTATGATATTGAAGCAATCGCAAACAAGATCAAAGAAAACCGTGAAAACGGTAAAGATCACGCTTTGATCGTTCTTGCTGAAGGCGTAATGTCAGCACAAGAATTCAAAGAAAAATTAGATCAATACGGCGACTTTGATAGCCGGGCTGTAACATTGGCTCACATCCAACGTGGTGGCGTGCCAACAGCTAAGGATCGGGTATTGGCAAGCCGGTTAGGCGACTATGCCGTACGTTTATTACTTGAAGGTAAAGGCGGTTTGGCCATTGGTATCCACGACAACAAGCTTGTTGCCACAGATATCATTGACACATTGGAAAACCACAAGCACAAGACAGATGTCTCATTGCTTGACTTAAATGATCGTTTAAGATTCTAATTTGACAGAAGGAGAACTAACTCATGAAAAAGACAAAGATTGTTAGTACACTTGGACCAGCAAGTAACGATTTAGACACAATCGTTAAGTTGATCGAAGCTGGCGCAAACGTATTCCGTTTCAACTTCTCACATGGTGACCACGAAGAACACTTAGGTCGTTTAAACCTTGTTCACGAAGCTGAAAAGAAGACTGGTAAGACAGTTGGTATCTTACTTGATACAAAGGGTGCTGAAATTCGGACAACTGTTCAAAAAGACGGCAAGATCGAATTCCACATTGGCGATGAAGTTCGGATCTCAATGGATGACTCAATTGAAGGTACAAAGGAAAAGATCGCTGTTACATACCCAGGACTTTACGATGACGTTCACGAAGGCGGCCACGTATTGTTCGATGACGGTTTGATCGACATGCAAATCGAAAAGAAAGATGACGCAAACCGTGAATTGGTATGTAAAGTATTGAACGAAGGTGTGTTAGGCTCACGTAAAGGTGTTAACGCTCCTGGCGTATCAATTAACTTACCAGGAATCACAGAAAAAGACTCAAGCGATATCCGCTTTGGTTTGGATCACGAAATCAACTACATTGCTGCTTCATTCGTACGTAAGCCACAAGATATCTTAGATATCCGTGAATTACTTGAAGAAAAGCACATGGAACACGTTCAAATCTTCCCTAAGATCGAATCACAAGAAGGTATTGACAACTTTGATGAAATCTTGAAGGTTTCAGATGGTTTGATGATCGCTCGTGGTGACATGGGGGTTGAAATTCCACCTGAAAATGTTCCTTTGGTACAAAAGTCATTAATCAAGAAGTGTAACGCTGTAGGTAAGCCAGTTATCACAGCTACACAAATGCTTGACTCAATGATCGAAAACCCACGTCCAACACGTGCCGAAGCATCAGACGTTGCTAACGCTGTATTTGATGGGACAGACGCAACAATGCTTTCAGGTGAATCAGCAAACGGTGACTACCCTGTAGAAGCTGTTGCAACAATGGCACGAATCGACGTTAAGGCTGAAAATGCATTACGTCAATACAAGAACTTCTCAATCAACGACTTCGATAAGACAGACGTTACAGAAGCAATCGGTCGTGCAGCTGCAGAAGCAGTTGAAAACTTAGGCATCAAGACAATTGTTGCTGCTACAGAATCAGGCTACACAGCTAAGATGATTTCGAAGTATCGTCCAGATGCAGACATCTTAGCCGTAACATTCGACGATCGCACACGTCGCGGCTTGATGGTTAACTGGGGCGTATATCCAGTTGTTGCTGAAAAGCCAGCTACAACAGATGAAATGTTCAAGTTAGCTACAGAAGAAGCTAAGAAGGCTGGCCTTGCTAAGGAAGGCGATTTAATCTTAATCGTTGCCGGTGTTCCTGTTGGCGAAAAAGGTACAACAAACATCATGAAGATCCAATTAGTTGGTTCTGCATTAGTTAAAGGCCAAGGTGTTGGCGAAGAAACAGTTATCGGTAAAGCCGTAATTGCTAAGTCAGCAGACGAAGCTAACAAGAAAGCTGAAGAAGGTTGCGTACTTGTAACAAAGACAACTGACAAGGACTACTTACCAGCAATCGAAAAGGCATCAGCATTAGTTGTTGAAAACGGTGGTTTAACATCACACGCAGCTGTTGTTGGGATCTCAATGGGTATCCCAGTTGTTGTTGGTGCTGAAAACGCAACAGACGCTATCAAGGAAGGCGAAACAGTCACAGTAGACAGCCGTCGTGGTTCAATCTACCGTGGTGCTTCAAGCACTCTCTAAGATAGAGTTCAAATGAATATAACCGATTAGTTTAAATTGCAAGACGTTGCAAGTTAAACTGAGCGGATCGAAGGTCGCACTCGACGGGGTGCGACCTTTTTTTATTCAAAATTTGATTGACAGTCGTGGAGGAATCCATTTTAATATAGATTAAGAAGATTGGAGGCGAAAGTGATGTACGATGTTTTGAAGATCGTTAACTGGATGCGGGTCAAAAATAAAGCTGAGTTAATTGAAAATGAAAACGCGGAAGAACTGACCCAGATGAAAGCAATGAAACTCCTGTATTATGTTCAAGGTGTAAGTCTTGTATATTTAAAGCACCGGATGTTTCCAGATGATATTTTAGCTTGGAAATATGGCCCGGCAGTTTCAAAAGTCCATCAAAAATATCAAGGACAGCGTGAAATTGTTGGTGAGGTTTCGGAAAATGATATCGATGATTATAATGAATTGAGTGCCAATTCCAGGGTTAACAATGTCTTAAATACCGTTTGGGATACATTTGGTTATATGTCGGCATCACAGCTCCTGAAGCAGACTCACAAGGAATCACCATGGAAGAATACGAAGCAAAGTGAAGTCATTACCGATGATGAGATGAAAAAGTATTTTTCAAAAATTGTGAGTGAATGAGATGAAGATTCAAAGTCAGGATAATAACAGTTAACAGTTAAAATCTGTCCTGTATAATATGAATTACAATTAAACGGCTAGGAATATAAAGAGCTGGCATAGTGGATACACACGGTGACCCAGCAGCAACGTACCTTTCGCGAAGGCAACGTGCTCCAGTGTATAGCGATATTCTTCATGACGTCTGGGGAATATCTCCAGGCGTTTTTTGTTAGTTAAATTAATTGAAGGAGGACACGTGAAGAATGGAGTTTACGGTCAAAATGCATGTTGAAATTGAGAAAGTTGATGATTCAAACCAACAATCATCCGCACAGCTGGGCGGAAGCGATGGTTAAACATGCAAAGAAAGCTAAGTAACTAAATGGAATGGGAGAGGGTTTATAAGATGAAAAAGAAAATAACTGAAGAACAGTTAAATGCGTTAACTGAAGCAGTGCGCAAGGAACTTAAGGAAAATGATTCGAATGTGCTTTACTTTGATGAGTATGATTATTTTTGGCCACGTGATCAAAACGGAGATGATATTGAGGCGAAAGATTTTGCGGATGATTTAGGAATTAAACTAGGTTTATTTACAAGGGTAAATCGTTCAGGAGAACTTGAAATTTATCAAAAGCATTCGCGAATAACTTATTTGATTCAAAATGGGATAATTACTTTTGGATTCATTAGTATTTTAGTTCAACTGCCGTTTGTAGCAATTGTAAACATTTTTGATCCTAGTCATTTTCTTAGATCAGTATGGAGATAGTATCAATTAAAATCCTTATGACAATAAAAAAACGTGGAAAATTAAGTACGCTTGATGAGATTTAAAAATAATATGGGCTATTGTAGAATTTAAAATTTTATTTATTTGACGGATAGTTTAAAAGCAACCTCTTCCGGTGAGGAAAAGGCTGCTTTCTTATACGGTATAATAAAAGAGAGTGAAAACGAAAAGAGGCAATTTATCATGGATCATCAAAAATTAATGCAGGAACTTATCGATTTCAGAAACTCGCGCGGATGGGATGAGGCCCATTCCTTGCCAAATTTAGCAAAGTCAGTAAATATTGAAGCTGCGGAAATTTTAGAAATTTTTCAATGGAAAAAGACAAGCGATGAGTTAAGTGAAGATGAGAAAACGCATTTAAAAGGCGAAATTGCAGATACGTTAATCTATCTGTTTTACATGTGCGACCGATTGAATGTTGATCCAATGGACGTGATGAAGGCGAAACTTGAGTATAATAAAGGACGGAAGTGGGATTGAGGAAAAAGACGGAACCTATTGGGGGTTAAAGTAAAGATAGCAATAAAAGTTAAAGCTTTTTTAAGATTAAGTGTGAAGAATAAATTTTACATTTAATTAGTTTGAGTGCATTTTACGCTTTAAATATAACACGTGATGAGTTTCAGAAGGATATTAGATTAAAACTTTAAGTATTTGAATGCCTATACTGAGAATAATCTTTGAATTTAGAGATAATTCTTTTTTGTACTCGTGATAACTATAAACACAGTTATAATTAAGCTAAGATTTCCAATTTCTATAAACATAATTATAATTTTATATTTTAACTTCATATTGAAACCGTCTCCATTACAGCATAAAATTAAATTACAAAGGGGACATTTTTATGAATAAAATTTTAATAATCAACTGTGGGAGTTCGAGTTTGAAGTTCAAACTTTTCGATGACCGAGGGGAAGCGGTCATCGCGCAAGGGTTAGTTGAACGGATTAGCCAACAAGAATCACCGATTAAGATTAAGTATGAGGAGCAGGTTGCGAAGTTTACCGCTGCTATTCCTAATCATACGACTGCGTTGCAATTTATTTTCAATCAACTAATTAAGCTAGGAATTATTTCAAATTTAGATGAGATTCAGGCTGTCGGACATCGCGTGGTTGCAGGGGGCGAATACTTTGATCGGTCTGTTGTAGTCACTGAAGATGTGATGAATAAGATCGATGAGTTATCCGAACTAGCACCGTTGCACAATCCAGCAAATTTGACTGGAATTAAAATTTGCAAGAAGCTGTTGCCGCATGCAATGGGCGTGGCAGCGTTTGATACGTCATTTCATCATACCGTGCCGGAAAGGAATTTTATGTATAGTGTTCCGTACGAATGGTATTCGAAATATCATGTTCGCCGATATGGAGCGCACGGAATCAGTCACCAATATATCGCAATGCAGACTGCAGCGATGATGAATAAGCCGCTTGATGAATTAACGATGATTTCATGTCATTTGGGGGCTGGTTCGTCAATTTGCGCAATACAAAACGGAAAGTCATATGATATTTCAATGGGCTTCACGCCACTTTCAGGAGTGCAGATGGCAACCCGTTCAGGCGATGTTGATGTTTCACTTGTTTCATACATCATGAAGAAGTTACATATTAATAATATTGATGAAATGATCTACATCTTGAATAAAAAATCTGGATTCAAGGGCGTTTCAGGTATTTCGGCTGACATGCGCGATGTTGAACAGGCCGCAGCAGATGGCAATCAACGGGCGCGGTTGGCAATTGAACTGTATGTCAACAGTGTGATTCGGTATATTGGACAATATATTGCCGAATTGCAAGGAATTGACGCCATTACATTTACTGCCGGAATTGGTGAAAATGCGATTGAAGTTCGTGAACAGATATTAAAGCATTTCAACTATCTGAGATTGACCGTTGACCATGCGCGGAATGATGTTCGCGGAGAAAAGCGCTTAATTTCCGGTGACAATTCAAGTATTCAGGCTTTTGTAATTCCAACTGACGAAGAGCGAATGATTGCGATGGATGTCCGTCGGTTATTGCAAAAGATTCAGTGATGAATTATTATTTAAAATAATTTAGGGATGGGAGAGAAAAGGATGAATTCGCAATTACATGATTACGTTAAAAAACATTATGAAAATGGTGATTATGGGAATTATCATGATGGCAAATATGAATATCATTACGAGAATTTCACTCGCGATGTGCGGGATGATTACGAACTAGGATTTCAAAAAGGAAAAGCAGACCGTTTTAATCATTTTCGCTTCTTCCCGTTGAAACTGTTTAAAAAGCTCAATCAGTTATTTCATGGGAAACTGCATGAAGTTGTTGATTATATTGAAGGTTATCGAGCGGCGTTTCAACATTAAATTTGTAAGGCATTAACTGCATTGTGCGGTTGATGCTTTTTTAATACGTAGTTAAATATTATTTTATAAAATATACAAATTAAGTATTGAATAACATCTCTTATTTAATACTTTTTATTTTTATAAAAAACAAATTATAACATTTGGGAGATTACATAATATAACGTTCTTATTTTTATTAAAAAATACAAATTATAATTGCTTATATAATAACGGTTAATCGATTTCATAAACATTAGAAATTATTTATTTATTTTCAATATTTTATGTTGACAAATATATATATATATATATATATA
>NZ_AYZA01000024.1:203746-270205 GCF_001436315.1 Ligilactobacillus aviarius subsp. aviarius DSM 20655
AAAAGCTTCAAAAAAAGATGCAGGTAAACTAGGTCTGATTGGGTTGATTGCACTTTCTGTAAGTGCAATGGTCGGTAGTGGTGTATTTGATCTTCCAAAGAATATGTCGCAAGTTGCTGGGCTTGATGCTCAAGTATTGGCCTGGATAACAACTGGAATTGGTATTTGGTTTATTGCAGAAATGTTTGTGATCTTAAGCGACGTTCATCCGGAATTACAAGCAGGACTCTATAAATATGGTGAAGTTGGTTTCGGGCCTTTTGTGGGGTTCTTTACTGCTTGGGGATATTTTGTTTGTGAATGTTTTGCAAATGTTGCCTATGCAGTTTTAGTTATGAGTACTTTGGACTATTTCTTCCCAGGTACATTTACTGGAGGTAGTAATTGGCCGTCTGTAATTGGTGCATCAATTATTACATGGCTTATTACAGCATTAGTATTACGTGGGGTTGAAGTTTCAAGTACAGTCCAAAAAGTTGCTACAGCGATTATGTTAGCAGTTATGGTTATTTTCCTTGCAACAGTAGCCGTACATTTTAATGCGCATACATTTACAATGAATGCCACAGCAACTCATTCAGTTGCATCTGTAAGTGATCATCCTTTAGGAAGTATTGGTCATCAGTTGCTCAATACAATGATGATCACTTTATGGTTGTTTGGTGGAATTGAAGGTGCCGTTGTAATGTCTGGGAAGGCACGTGATCCTAAACAAGTTCCTAAAGCAACTGTTATTGGATTTATTGTCTGTTTAGTATTGTTTGCTGCAACGGGCATTCTTTCATTAGGAGCATTTTCATATGGCCAATTAGCTAAGATGACTTCTCCATCAACGGCTTATATTTTGATTTCGTTATGGCACAACAATTTAGGACGTGACATTATTACATTTGGACTTTTAGTAGCAGTATTTTCAAGTTGGATTTCATGGGTACAAATGTTGTCTGAATTGCCACAACATGCTGCCGAAGAAGATCATGCATTTCCTCAGGTCTTTGCTAAGAAGTCGAAGAGAAATGTTCCAATTGTTTCAGTATTAGTAGCGACAGTTATTATGCAAATTATTATCATTTTTGCTCATTTTGACAATAATGCATATCAGATGTTGTTAACAATTACCGGAACAATGACGGTAGCGCCTTACATGGTAAGTGCAATGTATTTAATCAAGATTGGTGCAAAAGAAGATTTGTTTCCAACAAATACAAAGCATAAGCGAATTAATGGTTTAATTATTGGAATTCTTGCATTTTTGTACACAGTAATAATGGGGTTAGCAGCAGGTGTAAGATACATCGCAATTTCATTCATTATCTATGCAATTGGAATTCCAGTATATATTTGGGCAAGAAAAGAACGGCATGAAAAACATATCTTTAAAATTGGCGAATTAATTTTTGCAATTATTATTGTTGTTGTTGCAATTGCTGGTCTTTATGTATTAATTAAATAATTTTAGTTAGGGGAGGAATAAAAATGGCTAAATTAGATTTAAATTTAAATAAACAAGGTATTGATAGAATTGCAATCAGCCCCTATAAGCAATATTCTCGTGGATATATGGAACCTGGTAATATTGGAAATGGTTATGTTACAGGTTTGAAAGTTGATGCGGGAGTTCGTGATAAAACCGATGACGATGTCCTTGATGGGATTGTTTCCTACGATCGTGCAGAAACAAAAAACGCTTACATTGGACAAATTAATATGACAACTGCATCAAGTTTTACTGGTCCCCAAGGTCATGTGGTTGGATACGATATTTTACGAAATCCAGAAGTTGATAAAGTAAAGCCTTTATTTGTAGAAAAGCAATGGGATGGAAGTGATCTTCCAATTTATGATGCTAAACCATTGCAAGATGCTTTAGTAGAGTATTTTGGAATGGAACAAGAACGTCGACATTATCCTGCTCCAGGAAGTTTTATTGTTTGCGCAAATAAAGGAGTTACAGCTGAACGTCCTAAAGCTGATGAACCGTTGAAACCAGGTCAGGGATATGGTGTTTGGTCAGCAATCGCAATTTCATTTGCTAAGGATCCTTCAAAGAATTCGAGCATGTTCATTGAAGATGCTGGTGTTTGGGAAACTCCAAATGAAGATGAATTAATTGAATACTTGAACGGTCGTCGTAAAGCAATTGCTAAGTCAATTGCTGAATGCGGTCAGGATGCTGATACAGCATTTGAAAGTTCTTGGATTGGTTTTGCACATGTAATGATGAAACCAGGACAAATCGGAAATGCTATTACAGTTGGACCATATTTCTCATTACCTGTTGATTCAATTCCAAATGGATCAATTCTTACACCAGATAAGGACATGGAGATTATGGAAAATCTTTCACTTCCTGAATGGTTGGATAAAATGGGATATGAATCTTTAGTAAAGAAAAATAATGTAACTTACTAGAGGAAAATATGGACAATCTCAAAAAGAAAATTGAACGGCTTGATGATAAGATTAATCAATATGTGGTTAATGAAGAAGATTCAAAAATAATTTATGCAATTGGGAAATCCAAGTTGTATCGAATAAATGAAAATGAAATTAACATTAGAAAACGTGATTTAATTTCAAATGTAAAGTTTATAAAGGGAGTCCCTAACGGAGCTTTTGAAATTACATTTTCAAATGGAGAAAAATGGTCTGCAAAAGACATAACTCAAGGAAGGGTATTTGACTTTATTCAAGAGTTAAAGCCACAAAAGATTAATTTAGCGGGATATGATAATACAATTCGCGGTGAATTTCCTCAATTGCTTGATTTAGATCATGCGGAAGAAATTGATCGACTTAGGAGATATATGCAAGATGGTAATTTAAGCCATTATGAATATGATGATTGTAATCCTGTTTATCCTAAAGCTGGAAAGTAAAAATAATGATCAAGAAAAAAGTGTAAACGTAATTGTACAGAGATCCATTGTAAGATGAAATTTGGTTGTTTGCATGTTACACTCTTGTGAATTGATCAGGCGAAGTAAAAAGTAGTCTGTTCCGTAAAAACTACGTTATGGTTTTAAGTTTATAACTTAGTGAGATAGTAATTGTGAGATTACTATAAAATGAGGTGGGACAGCGTATTTTCGCCCTCAAAGGCAAAAGCCTTTGAGGGTGTTTTTTTTATAGAAAGGAAAATTAATATGATTTATCAAAAACCAAAAGGAACAGCAGATATTTTACCAGGAGAATCTGAAGTATGGGAAAAGATTGAGAAAATATCGCGTGAAACTTTTAAAGTATTTGGATATCAAGAAATTCGGACGCCAATTTTTGAAGACTATAATGTTTTTGCAAGAAATGTAGGTGATACATCAGATATTGTTACAAAAGAAATGTACGATTTTCATGATAAAGGAAATCGTCTTTTGGCTTTAAGACCTGAAGGAACTGCAGGGACAGTTAGAGCATATGTAGAGAATAAACTTTATGGTCCTGAATATCCTAAACCATATAAGGTATATTATATGGGTCCAATGTTCCGTTATGAACGGCCTCAATCAGGACGGCAACGTCAATTTAATCAGATCGGTGTTGAAGCATTAAATAGTGAATCTCCTGAAATTGATGTTGAAGTTATTTCAATGGCTATATTATTATTGAACAAATTAGGGGTACACAACGTTAAATTAGTAATTAATTCATTAGGAAATGACGATTCAAGAGAAAAATATCGGAAGGCATTAATTGAGTATCTTGAACCATACTATGATAACTTAAGTGAAGATTCAAAGAAACGATTATATAAAAATCCTTTGCGAGTTTTAGATAGTAAAGATGAGCAAGATAAAAAAATAGTGGCCAATGCTCCTTCAATTTTGGATTATTTAGATGATTATTCGACTAAATACTTTGAAAAGGTAAAGAAGTTGCTTTCTGATTTGGAAATCAAATATGAAATTGATAACGAGATGGTTCGCGGCTTAGATTATTATACGCACACGATTTTTGAAATAATGTCTGATTCAAAAGCTTTCGGTGGAAAGTGGACTACGGTTTGCGCAGGTGGTAGATATAATGGATTAATTTCTCAACTTGGAGGACCGGATAAGGGTGGAATTGGTTTTGGAATGGGAGTAGAAAGGCTAATTTTGCTTCTTAAACAGGAAAATCCTGATTTTCTAAATGCAAAAGGTCCTAAGTTGTATATTGTTTCTGCTGATAGTCAGGGAGATAAATTAGCATTTGAATTAATGGATAAGCTTCGAAAAAAAGGCGTGTATGTTGAGAAATCATATTCTAATGCTAAGGTAGGAAAACAGATTAAGGATGCTTCAAGAAGAAATGCTGACTATTATGTAGTAATTGGGAAAAATGAGGTTAGAAGTCATCAATTAAAGTTTAAGAAACTAGATAGTGATACTGAAAAATTAGCTTCGTTTGAAGAATTAATTAGTAATCCTCAAGATATTTTGAATTAATGTGTGGTTAACAGTCTTTCTAATTTTCGAGAGAGACTGTTTTCTTATTACAGTATAATAATGACATTACTAAGACATTAAGGAGTAATTACGATGGATCACCAAAAATTAATGCAGGAACTTGTCGAGTTTAGACATTCACGGGGATGGGGAATATCATAATTTGAAGAATTTGGCCGAGTCAGTTAATATTGAAGCAGCCGAAATTATGAAGATTTTCCAGTGGAAAGGAACGACTGATCAACTAACTGATGAGGAAAAGACACACTTAAAGTATGAAATTGCCGACACATTGATTTACCTGTTTTACATGTGTGACCAGTTAAAGATAGATCCAGTTGATGTGATGAAGGCAAAGCTCGAATATAATAAGGGACGCCATTGGAAGAAAGATAAGGAGTAACTGTTGATACGTCAATCCGGTTAACAAAATTTTTCGGTGTCTCAGACAAGTACTTTTTGAATTTGCAAAATGATATTGATATTCGGAATGCAGAAGCTGAGAATTCTCAGGATTATAAAGAAATTGAATTGATTCAATAAAAATTGGCAGTTTCATTATCCAGTGGAACTGCTTTTTGATATTCATGCTATAATATCCGCAAAAGAAAATTCCAAACTTTTCGGAGGAATATTATGGCAACCAAAGAACAAATTCAGGCAATTATGAAAATCAGAAGAGAATGGCAGGCGGAAGATGATCAGCGGGATAACGATCTTCCAAAGATTTTTGACGGCGTTGAACGCACCAATGACTTTCAATATGGCGATGATCCGCAATGGAATCTACTCGATGTTTACCGTCCGCAAAAACGAAACGGAAAATTACCGGTCATTATTTTGATTCATGGCGGCAATTGGTGTTATGGATCAAAGGAGACATATCAGTATTATGGGATGCGGCTTGCTCAACGTGGTTTTGTGGTTGTGAATGCAAGTTACCGCCTTGCGCCCGACGTTGTTTTTCCAGGTGAATTGGATGATGTTGACCGATTTATTCATTGGACGGTTGCGCATGCAAATGAATTTGATTTTGATTTAGAAAATGCCGTCTTATCAGGGGATAGCGCTGGCGGACAAATGGCATTACAGTATTTAACCACGTGGGCAAATCCAGCATATCGGAAACTATTTGGTTATTCGCGGCCGGCAATTACTTTTCGGGCAGGCATTTTGAACTGTGCGCCGTACTTTATGCTGACTCAGAAGTTATGGCCGGCAACGAGGGCTTATTTCACGGATCAAGTGATGACCGAAAAGAAAGTAATGATGGCAACTGAGGAAAGTTTCACGGATTCATTGCCACCATTGTATGTTGCCACGGCCAATCAAGACTTTTTACGGGATGATTCGATGAAGTTTGCCGGCTTTTTGATGGCGCATCATCATCCGCACGTCGCAAAGGTCTATGGTGATGATCAGCATCCCCGGCAGCATGATTTTATGATCAGTCAGAAAGATAAACTTGCTGATCAGGCACTTGATGATGAAATTCAATTTATTCAAAAGAATTTGAGGTAAAAAATTACGGAATTGTGACTTTTATCACAATTCTTTTTTATTCCTTTACAGTCCCTTTTAAACATTGATAAAATTAGGAATGAATGTATATAATGATAGGAAATATTATTGATAAAAGAAAAGTGGGTAAAGAATAAACATGAATGAACTTCAGAAAATGTGGAAGAAACACATTTACTTATCACGGGCATCGGCAGCATTGATTTACGGGTTGTTGGTGTCAGTTGCGATGAACTTTTTCTGGGATCCCGGCCATATTTATTCATCGGGAATCACTGGGCTAGCTCAGCTCCTGAATTCATTATTTAAGCACACGCCGGTTCCGATTACAACCGGAACGTGGATTTTTTTGCTGAACTTGCCGTTAATTGTGTTGGCATGGAAACAGATTGGCCACCGTTTTACCGTTTTCACGGTTATCGCGGTTGTGTGCTCAAGTGTAATGATCAAGCTGCTTCATCCAACCGTTTTAACTAAGGATCCATTGATTTGTGCGATCTTCGGGGCAATTCTTAACGGCTACGGAACTGGGTATGCCTTGAAGAGCGGCATTTCAACCGGTGGACTGGATATTATCAGCTTGACGGTTCGAAAACTGACCGGTAAATCAGTCGGAACCGTTAACATTATCTTCAACACGTTTATCGTTTTGGCCGCTGGATTAGTTTATGGTTGGCCGTACGCCTTCTATTCCGCAATCGGGTTGTTTATTAATGCCCAAGTAATGGATGCCGTTTATACGCGGCAACAAAAGATGCAGGTCATGATCGTAACGACCAAACCGAATAGCGTGGTTGATTGTATTCAAAGTCATTTGCGGCGCGGAATTACCATTGTTCATGGAGCTGAAGGGGCTTACCGGCATGACGCGAAGACGATCCTCTTTACGATTATTTCGCGGTATGAAATTCCAGACTTGCATGAAGCCCTCAGGGAATCTGATCCGAAGGCGTTTGTAAGTATTACCGAAAATGTTCATACGATTGGCCACTTCTATGAACCGGAACCGTAAGTTGGATGAGGGATTATTTTGAAAAAAGTAATTTATATTTGGCTCGTTAAACTGGTTTCACGGTGGAAACGGGTGAAAAATCCGCAGGACATTGTATACTTAATGAGTTTTGCGGGAAATGAACATTTGATCAAGGCATTTGCCGATTTAGCCAAGCAGTTGGGAAGAAATTTTACCGTTTTATATTTACCGCAATGTCAGGCGGCAGCAACACGACTTGCAGCTGAAGGAATTCAGACCGTTGAGTTTACGGACGGATTTGACTTTGTCTTTCATAAATTACAGCTTGTGATGCAAGCACGGTTACTGTTGTGCGACAATTACTATGCCTTTTTAAGCGGATGTGCCTTTGATCACCAACAAACCCATATCGTTCAACTCTGGCATGCAAACGGTGCAATCAAGACGTTTGGGTGGGAAGAATTAACCACGGCTCGACGTTCGGCAGCAGATAAGCGCCGTTTTCAAAAAGTTTACGATCAGTTTGATGAATATTTGATCGGATCAAAGAAAATGGCGCAGGTATTTGTCCAAAGTTATCACGTTCCGCAAACTCGAATGAATGTGATTGGTTATCCTCGAACAGATGAGTTGTTTAACAAAAATTGGCAAATGCAAGTTTCTCAAAATATTAAACGAAAACATCCTGATATTATCGGCAAAGAGATTATCTTGTATACACCAACTTACAGGGAAAATGAGGTCGGCAAACCGGTGATGAACTTTTCTGAAGATTTTGGTCAATTTGTCAATCAATTATCCGGTAATCAGCGACTAATTATTAAGTTTCATCCGCATGTAAAGTCATTTGAAAAGCAATTCAAACAGCAGCTGGACTCGGATAAGGTCATTTGGGTCGATGATTTTAGTACCAATGACTTATTGTTGGTCGCTGACCGGTTGATCACGGATTATTCATCGGTGATTTTTGACTATTCCTTGTTGCCAAATGCAAAACAAATTCTGTTTTATTGCTATGACTATGATCAATATGCTCAGCGGGTCGGGATTCAAGCCGATTTTAAGTCGTGGATTCCCGGTAAGATGGTGACGACTACGTCAGATTTGATTAAGGAAGTCCAGCAACCGTTGGAAGCAACTGACTTTACGGAGTTTAATCAACTATGGAATACGGCCAATGACGGCCATGCAACTGAGCGGGTTTTACAGACTGAACTGAAATACATTCAAAAATAATTTTAAAGAAGGAGATCTCCAAAATGCGGAAGCGAATTACAGTTCTGGGATTTTTTAGTGAAGATATTGGATTAACGTGTTTTTTCAAAACGAATTACCGGGCATTATTAGCTGACGGGTATGAATTTAATATTATTAATATCGCAAACTATCGCCCAGCACGGGAATTGAAACATTTTGGAAACTACTATGAAGTTCCATTTTACTTTACTGATATCAAAGATAAGCATTTTTTGAGGAAACGGCGGGCATTTAATCACCAGCTTCATCAGGTTTACCGCGAATGCTTGTTAAACAGTGATGTAATTCACCTTTATTTGAATATGCTGTGTGATCCGGTCTCAATCGTTTATGCGCGCCGGTTGGGATTTGACCGGGTAATCGTCCACGCATACTCGAACCTTGAAGGAACGATGAACCTGACCAGCCGGCAGTTGCAAAAGGTTGGTCGCCGAATGGCTGAAGTTTACGGGACCGACTTTCTGGCAGTTACGCAAGGCGCAGCGGACTTTTTCTTCTCGTCACGTATTCAACGTAGTCCGCGCTTTAAGTTGCTTCCGGATGGGATTGCGGTGCGGAAACAACGGTATCATGAAGAACAGAACATTTATTATCGCAAACGGTATGATATTAATGAAAATGATTTTGTAATTGGAAACATCGGGCGGTTTATTGATGTTAAAAATCAATCATTTTTGATTGACAGTTTCAATCTATTTCAAAAGATCAATCCGAACGCGAAGTTAGTTTTGATTGGCGATGGACCAAAACTGGAAGAAGTACGGCAGAAGGTCTATCAATTACATTTAGAAGGTCGCGTGATCTTTACCGGCTACCTTGAAAATACGGAAGAAGTTCAAAATATTTTTGATGTTTTTGCTTATCCGGCTGAATCGGGCGGATTATCATTAGCGTTATTACACAGCCTTGCCAATGGAGCGAAAGCGGTTGTTTCGCAACGGCAACCGGCAGAAGTGCAAACGTTGGGGGCAGTAACGGCGCTTTCAATCGATAATCCGCAAAGTTGGGCAGATGAATTTCACTCATTGAGCTTAGAAACAAATAACCGGTTTGAACAGAGCTACAACACAATGAACGAACTGATTGAAAAGGGGTACACGATCTCAACTTCAACAAAGTTATTACGAAAACTTTATGGCAAACCTCAATTGGAGGATGATTATTAAAGATGCGGGCAGCAGTTATTGGATATAACATTTTTGCAGTTGGCGGCACGACGCAAAGTAATTTGAATTTATTAACAACGTTAAACCAGCATTACGCTTCAACAGTTTACTTTAATTATTTACCGTTTAATGCAACGGATGTTCATCAATTGAAAAGACGGCATCACGGACTTGCAAAGACACAATTTGCATTGATCAAAGATCTGTTTGAAAATCAAAGCCAATGGTTAGAACCGTATGATGTTATTTTGATCACGCGGGAAGATCTTTTTCCGTTAAGTGCACTTTTGCGTAACGCTAATCCACAAGCGTTGATCGTCGGCGAGGTTCATACGCCGTTAGCGCTTCTTGATGACGATCTTCCGAGACTGAATGATTTATCGTGTGTCCGGGTTGCGACGACATCAATCAAAGATGAGTTTGAAGAACGATATAATTTCAAACGAATTTATGTGCAAACGGTCGGCCTTGACCATTTAAAATGGGGTAGAATTGATGACCAACTAAGCAAGAACTTTGTCGTTCAAAGCCGCTTTTTTGAAAAGCAAAAAGACATTATGTATAGTTTGCGGCTGATCAACGATTTGAAGCAGCACGGCAAAACTGATTTTCATTTGTATATTCAAGGAACCGGTGCGGATGAATTTGATTATCGCAGTTACATTGACGGGAATCATTTACGCTCAATGGTTTCCATCAATCGGCCGCTTCCACGGCATTATACATACCTTTCAACGTCGAAATTTGAAACCCTTGGATATTCGATTGCGGAAACGGTTGCGCAGGGACATCAAGTATTGGCCTATCTGGGCGATGATGATGTGGTTTACGAGAATTTTAAGGATGTGCCGATGGTTCATTGGATCGAAAAGCATAGTCTGGCTGAGGATGCTGACAAAATGATTGCAATCAGTCAGCATGCGGTCACGACCGATGAGTTTGAACAGTCCCAAGCAGCATTAAAAGCAATGGCAGCAGACTATTATTCAAAGTTTGTTGACCGGACCCAACAATTTGAAAATCTGGAATTTAATCTTCAATCGTTGACGGATAAAAATAAACTTCAAATTCAGCAAACAATTGAAAATAAGCTTGGACCATTAAATCCCGGATTGACCCGGCGGATATATTACCGGATGATCAAAGCGCCGATTTTTAAGAAGATTTTTGGATTGCGCTTTTTCCAACGGGTGAAGAAAAAAGTTAAGTAAGAAAGAAGATTTTTATGACAAACTATGTGTTGACCTCTGATATTTATAAGGGCTATAAGCATGCCGGCCCAAAAGCCAAGGCGGATATTAACCAGTTTCTTGGTGAAGTTGGTTATCAAATTTTAGACTTGGATCTGCCGATCAAGCGAATTCAGAAATTGGGGTATCGGATCTTTAAACTGCCGCATTTATTTAAAAATAAGGATGCGGATAAGATTATTTTTCAGTATCCGATGTATACGGTTTTTCTGACAAAAGCGATCATTAAAGAGGTTCGGCGACAAACGAATGCTAAATTAATTTTTGTAATTCACGATTACGAAGCCATTCGGAAATATAAGGGCGACCAAAAATTCTTTAAGGATGAGGTGGCAATTTTTAATGCAGCTGATTGCCTCATTGTTCATAGTCAGGCAATGAAGGACAAGATGCGCCAAAACGGAGTGACAACGCCCATGGTAATCCTCGGGGCTTTCGACTATTACAATCCGCAAAAACTGGTTGAAAATCATGAATATCACCGGTCGATTTGTTTTGCCGGCAACCTTGAAAAGTCTTCTTTCCTTACCAAGTTAAAGTTACAACACAGTCATGCATATCTTTTTGGAATGGATCCGGCCCCGCAATATCCGTCAAATATCTCGTATGAGGGCCTTTACCAAGCGGAAGAATTGCCGAAATATTTAAAGGGTGATTTCGGATTGGTTTGGGATGGTACATCGCTTGACGGAAATGGCGGAATTTATGCGGATTACCAGCACTATAATGCGCCGCATAAGACATCTTTGTACCTGAGCTCTGGAATGCCAGTCATTGTTTGGAGCCAGGCGGCAATCAGTAAGTTTGTTCTCGATGAGCATGTCGGAATTGCGGTTGAAAGCCTTGAAAATCTTGACGAAACCCTGCAAAATATTAGTGCAGATGAATATTTTGAATTGCAAGCCAATGCGCAAAAACTAGCTGCAAAATTGCGAAATGGAATGATGATCAAGAATGCGATTCATCAAGCCGAAGAAATCATTGATCAGAATGGAGTGAAGACAAAATGAAACGGGTAATTACATACGGAACATTTGACTTGCTCCACTATGGTCATGTTAATTTACTGCGACGGGCTAAAGAATATGGTGATTATTTAATCGTTGGCCTTTCAACGGATGAATTTAATTGGAAATCAAAACATAAAAAAGCATATTTTGATTATGCGAAACGTAAGCAGCTGCTCGAAGCGATTCGCTATGTCGATTTGGTAATTCCAGAAGAAAGCTGGGAACAAAAGAAGACCGACATGAAGAAATATAAGATCGACACCTTCGTGATGGGTGATGATTGGAAAGGCAAGTTTGATTATCTGAAAGATGAAGGAGTTGACGTGGTTTACCTTCCACGGACTCCTGAAATTAGCACCACGCAAATTAAAACGGATTTAAACGAGAAAAGAGGAAAGTAAAATGCTGATTGGATCACATGTAAGTATGAGCGGAAAAAAGATGTTGCTGGGATCAGCTGAGGAAGCTTTCGGTTATGGCGAAAACACGTTTATGATCTATACGGGAGCGCCTCAAAATACGCGCCGCAAACCAATTGATGAAATGAATATTCCTGCAGGCCAAGCATATATCAAAGACCATGGAATGTCCCACATCGTCGTACATGCGCCATACATCATTAATTTGGGAAACACTAAGAAACCTGACAAATTTGCATTTGCCGTTGATTTTTTGCGGAAAGAAATTGAACGGGCTGATGCTCTCGGAGCAGATCAAATGACGTTGCATCCTGGCGCTCACGTCGGCGCCGGTGCGGAAGCTGCAATTGCGAATATTGCTAAAGGATTAAATGAAGTGCTGACTCCTGACCAACATGTTCAAATTGCGATCGAAACAATGGCCGGTAAGGGAACTGAAGTTGGCCGGTCATTTGAAGAAATCGCGTCAATGATCGATCAGGTTCAACTGAATGAAAAGTTGTCAGTTACATTGGATACCTGCCATGCAAGTGATGCGGGTTATGCAATCAAAGACGATTTTGAAGGGGTCTTAAATGAATTTGACCATGTGATCGGCCTTGACCGGTTGAAAGTTATTCATTTAAATGATTCAAAGAATCCGCAGGGTAGTCACAAAGATCGCCACGCTAACATTGGATTTGGCGAGATTGGATTTGATGCATTGAGTAAAATCGCCCATTTTGAAGATTTAAAGGAAATTCCAAAGATTCTTGAAACTCCATTTATCGGACCAGATAAAAATCACAAGTATGCCCCGTATGGATATGAAATTCGGATGCTTAAGGATAATCAGTTTGACCCTGAAATGCAGGATAAGGTTTTGGAGAGTAAAGGAAAACTAGAAGATTAAGAAAAATCGGCTTCTCAGAAAGAGAGCCGATTTTTTAGATGAACAAAACACCGCAGAAAAGAATCAGGTCAAGAATAACAGACCAAATCAGAATTTTCTTTGGATAAAATTTCCGGTAAAAAGTAATGTAAAAGTATGTTTTTCCAAAGTTGAAGAATTTTCCCATCCAGAAGTAAAGAAAATAGAGAATTTCAACTAAAATCAGAAATGCCAAAATGGTCGCTAAAATGTGATGCATCGTTTTCAAACTCCTCGTTAAATAATCATAGTTTTATCGTATCATATTTAATTGAAATCGAGAGCGAAAATCTTGAATTTTACTGGGTTCACTAGTAAGAGTATGGTATGATAATCGTAGTGTGAATACAAACACAAACCAGGTAATTGGAGGTCCAAAAATGAAGATCAATATTGACAAGTATATTGCTGAACAACCTGCATTGGAAGATATTAAAAATCAAAAACCAACTTTTTGGGTAAACCCGTACAAAGTTGCGGAAGATGAAATTTGGAATCATGAAGAGCTTGGCTTAGCAGATATTGAAGCCGCTGAAGCCGATTTGGAACGTTATGCTCCAATGATTGCCAAACTTTTCCCGGAAACGGCAGCGACCGATGGAATTATTGAATCTAAGCTTGAAAAGTTGGATAAAATGCAAGCTGAAATTGAAAAAAAACATGAGTTTCATGGCCAGTTATACATGAAAATGGACTCTGATTTACCGGTTGTTGGTTCGATTAAAGCTCGGGGTGGCATTTATGAAGTTTTGAAACACGCCGAAGACATTGCATTGCAAGAAGGCTTATTGAAATCAAAGGAAGATGACTATACAAAATTAGTTACTCCAGAAGCTAAGAAACTTTTCAGCCAATATAAAGTCCAAGTTGGTTCAACCGGAAATCTTGGAATTTCAATTGGGGTCACGGCGGCTGCGCTTGGATTCAATGCCATTGTTCACATGAGTTATGATGCTAAGCAATGGAAGAAAGACTTATTGCGTGAAAAAGGTGCAAAGGTCATTGAATATGATACAGATTTTAACATTGCTTTGAAGAAAGGGCGGGCTGAATCCGATGCTGATCCGAAGAGTTACTTTGTTGATGATGTTAAATCACGGATTTTGTTCTTAGGCTATGCCACTTCTGCCTTACGGGTAAAGAAACAATTTGAAAAGCAAGGAATCAAAGTTGATAAAGATCATCCAGTCTTTGTATACAGTCCAGCTGGCGTTGGCGGTTCATCCGGCGGTACGTTATTTGGAATGAAGGCTGTTTTTGGTGAAGCTGCGCGGGTCTTCCTTATTCAACCAACTCATTGTCCAAGTATTCCATTAGGGATGGTAACGGGTTTGAATAATGATGTTTCGGTAATGGATATTGGGCTTGACGGTAAGACTGAAGCTGATGGCTTGGCATGCCCAAGCCCATCAACGTTCTCCGGTGATTACATGAAACCAATGCTTGACGGTGAATTTACGGTTCGCGATGGCGCATTATTTGACTATTTACGTGAACTTCATTCTTCAGAAGAGATGACGATCGAACCATCATCATGCGCAACGTTTGAAGGCCCAGTTAAATTATTTGAAAACAAATATGCTAAGCAATTCATGAAGGATAATGGATTGGATCAAATTCAAGATAATATCGTTCATCTTGCATGGGCTACAGGGGGTTCGATGGTTCCGGACGAAATTAATCAACAAAATCTTAAAACACACTTAGATGATTAGAAATCAAGTCTTTAAGCAGATCGAAAGTTGTTTTTAAACAACTTTCGATTTTTTTATGGTTAATTGAAATAATTATAAAAAATCTAATTTTATGTTAATTAAGGGGTAAAGTAAAAATTAGTTGGAATATCAACAATTAATCATTGATAAGGAAAGAAAACAAAAATTATTTTCTCATAATTATCAAATTAATTGGATAGTCACTGCTTTCCAAGCTGCATCGGGCTGGGTAAACTTAATTACGCCAACATCAGCAGTTATCATGGGTGCTTTAGCGATTGCACGTGTAGACATAAGCAAATGGTGGAAATGGATTTCTAAATTGATGGTAATTTTGTTTGTTGTTGCATGTATTTACCTTGGAATTTTAGCAGTATTGTAATTCGAATCGTGCTTAAGGAGGATTTAAAATGAGAGATTTAATTAGTAATGCAATTCGCAAACAGGCACTTGAAGCACTTAAGACAATGATTTCACAACCATCTTTTAATCAAGAAGCTGAAAAGAATGCTCCTTTTGGAAAGAATATTCGGTTAGCTTGGGATAAAATGATGAAAATTTGCAAAGATTTAGGATTTATTACATACGAAGATCCCGAGGGATACTACGGTTATGCCGAAATTGGTGAAGGTTTAGAAACGTTAGGGATTATTGGACATTTAGAGATACAGTTCCTGCTGAAAACGTTGATGAATGGAATCACGAACCATATAAAGGGATAATTGAAAATGATATAATTTATGGACGTGGTGCTCAGGATGATAAAGGGCCAACAATTGCTGCTTTGTTTGCTGTTAAGGCATTAATGAAAGATGGTTACAAATTTAATAAAAAAATTCGTTTCATTTTTGGAACTGATGAAGAAATCTTATGGCGCGGAATTGAAAAATACAATGAAAAGGAATCTCAAATCGACTTAGGATTTTCGCCAGATGCAGAATTCCCAGTTACATATGCAGAAAAAGGGTTGCAACAAGCATATTTAATTGGACCTGGAACTGATCAATTAAAAGTTGAAGATAAAGGTGCATTTAATGCGGTTCCTGCACAAGCATTTTATAACGGACCAAAACTTGATAAAGTTAAGGCTGCATTAGATCAATTTGGCTTTGAATATAAAGAACAAGGTGACGGAATTCTTGTTTTAGGAAAGGCGGTTCATGCAATGCTTGCGCATCAAGGAATTAATGCGGTTACTCGGCTAGGGATAGCATTAAATAAGGTATTTGATTTCACACCGCTTAACTTTATCGGGGAATTGAAAGAAGATGCAACAGGGGCAAATATTCTCGGTAAAGTTTCGGATGAAACAGGAGACTTGACGTTTAATATTTCAAGTTTGGAAATCAATAAGAATAAAACGCGGATGCAACTTGATATGCGAATTCCATCAACGATTGATCATGATAAATTGATTGAAAAATTGAGCGAAACAGTTAAGAAACAAGCATTATGATTATCTTGCTCCGCTTCATGTTCCTGCAGATTCGAGGTTGGTTCAAACATTAATGGATGCCTATCGTGATAAGACTGGCGATGAGGATGCTCAACCGCAAATTTCAGGAGGAGCAACTTTTGCGCGGACAATGAATAATTGTGTTGCTTTTGGAGCAATGTTGCCGTCAACTCCTGACTATATGCATCAAACCAATGAACAATGGTCAGTTGCTGATTTTAACAAAGCGATGGATATTTATGCTGAAGCCGTTAAGCGCTTATGTGTTGATTAAAAAGTTATAAAAATGCAATAGAAATGGGCATGTTGTAAGAAGAGTTTCATTTACAGCATGCCCGTTTTTTTATTAAAATGAGAAATCATTTTCTTTTAATTTTCTTTGAGTGAATCCCCATGTAATTAATTCGGCAATCAAGGTAATTCCTTCAATTATTGCCAAGCTAAGCCATACGCCGTTAATCCCATATATTTTGGCTGAAAGAGGAACGAGGATCAACGGGAAAATATATCCTCGCAGAATAACCATTGCAATCGAGATATACGAATTGCTGATAGCTGAGAAGAAAATGTTAAAGACAACGTTTAAACTTGAAAACAAAAGACTGATTAATAACAACTTCATTCCCGAATTTGCAAGGTTGATGACTTTGAGATTCGATGCGGCATTGAAGAAATCAATAATTAGGTGACTGTTAAAACATACAAATGCCAAGCAGACAATTCCAAGCAGTTCAGCAATTATCAATCCAAAGTGCAATCCGTGTTTAATCGTTTTGAAATTCCGATGCGCATATTCTTGACTGACGATTGGTTGGATTCCCTGAGCAACTCCCGTAAATAAAGCTAATGCAACTAGGAGAACATTGGCCGCGATGCCGTAAGCGGCAACGGCATTATTACCACTGACTTTAAGAAATACCCAGTTATAAATAAAGATTCCAAACCCAGTACTCATTTCTGTTAAAAATGATGGCAACCCAATTGAAAAGGTTTGGCGAAGATCACTTAAAATGAAGGGATGACTTACGAGTTTCAAGTGATTTTCCTTTTTTCTAAAATGGGTCAGGATGATTAAAATACTGATGATCGGAGAAAAACTCGTTGCTAATCCGGCACCAACCATTCCCATGTCTAGTCGTAAAATGAAAAGCCAATCAAGGAAAATGTTGGCAAGACTTGAAATCGTCATTGCAAACATCGCGGTTTTGGTTCCATGATCATTGCGAATAAATCCGAGTAAAAGATTATTAAAGATAAATCCAGGACCAAACAGGAGGACGGTTTGAACGTACTGGAAGGTCATTTTAAAAGTGGTTTGATCGGCTCCGAGTAAATGTGAAATTTGCGAGGCCCATGAAATTCCGAGTAAAGTAAAGACAAGTCCGATAATCAATCCCATGATCACCGTTTGCGTGTATGTTTTCGTTGAACGTTTGCGGTCTTGAATTTGATAAATTGTAAACAATGTTCCACCGCCCATTCCGAGAAGAAAACCAAGCCCATCCATTACGTTAAACAGCGGCATTGAAAGATTCATTACGGCAACGCCTAAAACGCCCATTTTTTGAGCAACAAAAAAGCTATCAGCAAGTACATAAATGGAAGCACCAACGGTACTTAAAATGCTGCGAAAAACATATTGCGATAACTGATGGTTAAGGGATGTGTTAGAATTTTCTGACATTGAACTGATCCTTTCTAAATGATTCTTAGTTTCAGTTTATCATAGAGCTTAATGAAAGATAATTAATATCTAAAGCGCTAAAATAAAAATGAAGGAGGGATTGCGATGCGTTCAATGAAAGTTGTTTCGACGAAAAGCGATGACGGTTATGAAGTTACTAATGATACAGGCGAACTGGTCTTTAAGTGTGATGAGCCAGCACGGGTAGGTGGAAGTGGTAAATATCCGCGTCCAACTGATTACTTTTTTGGCGCTCTTGGTTCATGCTTAAATATTACAGCACGTTCATTGGCCAAACAAAAAGGAATCAAGATTAATAAGTTAGTAGTAACGGTTACAGGAAATGTTGAGACCCATGGGATTGTTGACCCCCGAATCAAAGATCGAATTTCAGACATTCAAATTAAGTTTGAAATGGAATCTGATTTGCCGCGAACAGAGGAAGAACGGTTTTTCCAAGAATGTGTAACGGCATGCCCGGTTCACGCAACGGTTGAAGATCAAACCAAGGTTACGTGGAGTTACTAAGCAAAATTTTTGAATAACTTTTAAAATCTTACTATGATACAGATAGTGGTTAATTAATAAGGTCCTTATCCTTTAAGCAACAAGAAACGTGAAGTTTTGTGAAGAGGATAAGGATTTTTTCAATAAGAAAAAGCTGCGATCAAAGTCGCAGCTTTCAAATACCTTTAACGGCTAATTATTTTCCTTTTTTAAAACTTTATCGCGGAGTTTTTTGCCTTCCTTAGTTAAAATAACGGATGCAGCAAGAAAGTTTGCATTTGGAATTTCCTTAACTAATCCTTTCGTTACTAATGAGAAATAATTCTTTCCATCAGCCATGAAGACTTCATCTTCAATTTTGCTTTTGGCAACCTCCATAAAAATTTCTTGTTCTTGGGGTGTGAGTTCGTCAAATTCCATAACAAATACTCCTCTCCATATACCAAATTTTTTTAAGGATTTCCCTCAACTTTCATGATAGCATTTTCAAGTTAATTTACCAATTAGGAACCATTTAAATCAAAAAAATTTTACCAAAAAGCTGATAATCTCAATGTTTATTTGTACTTTAATTGGTACCTACCAAAAATTAAATTGGTTATTGAAATCGGTTACGGAATCAGGTATATTATAACTACAGGGTAAAGCGCTTCACTCTGAGTCAATTAAATTGGAGTGATATTTTATGAATAAAGTAACCGTTATTGGAAGCATCAATCTTGACCGGACAATTCGGGTTGCAAGGATGGCAAAGCCAGGGGAAACCTTGCATACGAAAGAAATTTTTACAGCCGGTGGCGGAAAAGGTGCCAACCAGGCGATTGCTGCGCAACGCTTGGGGGCTGACACTTCCTTCATTGGTGCTATGGGAGAAGACCGGGAAGTAAGTCAAACAATGCTGGAGCTTTTACATGAAGATGGAATCAACTGCCAGGGGATCGCAACGTTATCCAATCATAAAACAGGTCAAGCATTCGTGATCGTTGACGATGATAGTGAAAACTTAATCTACGTTCATGGTGGCGCCAATATGGCATTTAAACCGGAACACGTTGATCAGAATCGCGACTTGATCACTCAAAGCGACTTCGTAGTTGCTCAATTCGAAACTCCAATCGATTGTACAACGGAAGCATTTAAAATCGCGCGTCAAAACGGCGTTGTAACGATTTTAAATCCCGCACCGGCAATTGATCAAATTCCAGAAGAATTACTTAAAGTAACCGATATGATCGTTCCAAATGAAACGGAAACCGAAGTGATTACCGGAATTAAAATTACGGATCAAGCTTCAATGATCAACGCAGCTGAAAAATTCCATGCTTTAGGAATTAAAGCCGTTTTGATCACGCTTGGAAGTCAAGGAACTTTTTATAGTTATGCCGGAAAGACCGCAATCATTCCAGCGTTAAAGGTCAACGCAGTTGATACGACGGCTGCCGGCGATACCTTTATTGGAGCATTAAGCAGCGTTTTGAATAAAGATTTCAGTAATTTAGAAGATGCAATCAAATTCAGTAATAAAGCATCATCAATTACGGTTCAACGCTTCGGTGCGCAGCCTTCAATTCCATATTTAAAGGAAATGTAGATCAAGATCATTTTGGGGAGGAATCAATCATGAAAAAAACAAAGGTCATTAATTCAGATATGTCACGGGTAATTGCTCAAATGGGACACTTTGACAAGTTAGCAATCGGTGATGCTGGGATGCCGGTTCCAGCTGGAACTGAAAAAATTGATTTGGCAGTTACACAAGGAATTCCAAGTTTTATGGATGTTTTAAATAACGTTTTGGAAGAACTTGAAGTTCAGCGGATCTTTCTTGCAGAAGAAATCAAAACACAAAATCCGGCAATGCTGGAAAATATTAAGAAACGGCTGCCAGATATACCGATCGTTTTCATTCCGCACGATGAAATGAAGAAGGACTTAAGTGATTGTAAAGCGTTTATTCGGACCGATGAAATGACACCGTACTCAAATATTATGCTTGAAAGCGGCGTTGTTTTCTAAAAAGAAGGGGTAGTTTATATGAATATGGTTGCGATTTTAATTGGCCTCGGACCGTTGATCGGTTGGGGAATTTATCCAACGATTGCATCGAAATTTGGCGGGAAACCCGTTAACCAAATTTTAGGATCAACTCTGGGGACGTTGATTTTTGCGATTGTTTACAACCAAATCGAACATTTAGGATTTCCGCACGGAATGGATTTATTACTGGCGATTCTTTCGGGAGTCGGTTGGGCATGTGCGCAGATTGTAACATTTTATTCATTTACATTAATTGGATCGTCACGGGCAATGCCGGTTACGACCGCTTTCCAATTGTTAGGAGCCTCATTATGGGGCGTCGTTGCGTTGGGTGATTGGCCAACTGGAATGGATAAGGTTGTAGGATTTATTGCCTTAGCCTTGATCATTCTCGGCGCATGGATGACGGTTTGGTCAGAAAAGAAAACGACAGAAGGTCAAGGAGCATTGAAGAAGGCAGTCCTTGTTTTATTGTTTGGTGAAATCGGATACTGGGCATATTCAGCGGCCCCACAAGCAGCCCATATTAACGGGATGCATGCCTTCTTGCCGCAAGCAATCGGAATGGTAATTGTTGGAATTGTTTATGGTGTAATTGCGACGATTAAAAACAAAGAACAATCACCGTTTACAGAAAAGGTAACTTACAAACAAATCATTTCTGGTTTCTTCTTTGCATTTGCAGCTTTGACTTACTTGATTTCTGCTCAACCAAATATGAATGGCTTGGCAACCGGATTTATCTTGTCACAAACATCAGTGGTCCTAGCAACGTTAACGGGAATCTGGTTCTTAGGTCAGAAGAAAACGCATAAGGAAATGCTGGTTACGATCTTAGGTTTGGTAATTATTATCGGAGCCGCAGCAATTACGGTAATTGTTTAAGACGATTTGACAGGGGTGAAATAAAATGAAAATTGCACCTTCAATTTTAAGTGCAGATATTTCCAACTTAGGAAGAGATGTGAAGCGTGTTGAGCAAGCTGGCGCAGATTACCTGCATATTGATGTGATGGATGGCAATTTTGTTCCGAATCTTTCCTTTGGAGCAAATGTTGTCCAGCGGTTACGCGGACAGTCAGATTTGACGTTTGATGTTCACTTAATGGTTGAACATCCTGAGAAATGGATCAGTGAATTTGCCGCTGCCGGAGCGGATATCATCGGCGTTCATTACGAAGCTACGCCGCACATCCATCGCGCATTAAGGATGATTCATGAAGCAGGGAAAAAGGCTGAACTGGTAATTTGTCCGGGAACATCGGTTGCGATGATCACTGATTTGCTTTCAGATGTTGATCAGGTTTTAGTGATGACCGTTGACCCAGGATTTGGCGGTCAACATTTTCTGCCGTCCATGACGCATAAAATCAAACAGCTTGCAGAAATTAAAGCTCAAGAAGGATTCGCCTTTGAAATTGAAGTCGATGGCGGAATCAATGATCAGACAATCGCGCAATGCAAACAAGCAGGAGCGACGATTGCCGTTGCAGGATCGTTTGTTTATAATCATGAAACACCTGCAATTCAAATTCAAAAATTAAAAGCAGTTTAGAAATCTTAATTGAAGGGGAAAAGCAACATGACAAAAACGAAATATGATACAACCGAATATTTAAAAAGTGTTGATGCTTATTGGAGAGCAGCTACTTATCTTTCAGTCGGCCAATTATTCTTAATGGATAATCCATTGTTACGCCGAGAATTAAAGGCAACGGATGTTAAGCCGAAGCCAATCGGTCACTGGGGAACGATTGCGCCGCAAAACTTTATTTATGCGCACTTGAACCGGGTAATCCAAAAGTATGATTTGAACATGTTTTATATTGAAGGTTCCGGTCACGGTGGCCAAGTCATGGTTTCAAATTCATATTTGGATGGTAGCTACTCAGAAATTTATCCACGGATCACGCAGGATGAACAAGGAATGCAGCGGCTGTTCAAGCAATTTTCATTTCCAGGCGGAGTAGCTTCGCATGCCGCTCCAGAAACTCCCGGGTCAATTCATGAAGGCGGCGAATTAGGATATTCGATCTCGCATGGAACCGGAGCAATTTTGGATAATCCAGATGTGATTGCGGCCGTTGAAATTGGTGATGGAGAAGCCGAAACCGGTCCGTTGGCAGCTTCATGGTTTTCAGATAAATTTATTAATCCAATCCATGATGGTGCGGTATTGCCGATCCTGCAAATCAACGGGTTCAAGATTTCAAACCCAACGGTCTTATCGCGGATGAGCGATGAAGATTTGACGAAATACTTTGAAGGCATGGGTTGGGAACCGCAGATTGTCAATGTGCATGGCAAAAAAACGATGGAAGCCCACCAAATCATGGCCGCTGCGATGGATGACTGTATCGAAAAGATCAAAGCCATCCAAAAGAATGCGCGTGAAAATGATGATGATTCATTGCCAATCTGGCCAATGATCATTTTGCGGGCACCAAAGGGTTGGACAGGTCCGAAGAAGGATCTTGACGGTAATCCGATTGAAAATTCATTCCGGGCTCACCAAGTTCCAATTCCAGTCAGTCAAGATCAAATGGAACATAAAGATTTATTGATCAACTGGATGGAATCATACAAACCGGAAGAATTGTTTGACGAAGATGGCTATCCAACCGAAATCGTGCGGCAAAATATCCCTGACGAACAACACCGGATGTCAACGAACCCAATCACAAATGGTGGCATTCACCCGAAGACCTTGAATCTGCCAGATTACCGTGATTTTGCCCTAGACGTTGAAAAACAAGGGCGTGGTCAATTTAAGGCCGAAGACATGTTTACGTGGGGCAAATATTTAGCTGAAGTTGAGAAGCTGAATCCAACTAACTTCCGGTCATTTGGACCGGACGAAACGAAGTCAAATAAGTTATTCCAAATGTTAGATGATGGTAAGCGGCAGTGGATGGAAGAAATTCACGAACCAAATGATGAAAATATGGCGCATGCAGGTCGGAACATTGATTCTCAGCTTTCAGAACATCAATGTGAAGGTTGGCTTGAAGGTTATGTTTTGACTGGCCGGCACGGAATGTTTGCATCATATGAAGCTTTCACACGGGTCATTGATTCAATGTTGACCCAACACTTTAAGTGGATCCGGAAAGCCGACGAACTTGACTGGCACCATGATTATCCGTCATTGAATATTGTGAATGCTTCAAATTCATTCCAACAAGATCACAATGGTTATACGCACCAAGATCCGGGAATGTTGACGCATATGGCCGAAAAGAAAGGCAAGTACGTTCGTGAATACACCCCATGTGATACGAACACATTACTTGCCGTTGGCGACAAAGCATTCACCGAACGGAATGTCATTAATTTGATGGTCACTTCAAAGCATCCACGGTTCCAATGGTTCACGGTCGATGAAGCCCGTGAATTAGTCACGAACGGGTTGAAGTATGTTGACTGGGCATCAACGGATCAAAATGCCGAACCGGATGTGGTAATTGCCAGTGCTGGGACCGAACCGACAACGGAAGCCATGGCGGCTGTAAGTATTTTGCATGAAGCATTTCCTGAATTGAAGATTCGGACGATCAACGTGGTCGATATTTTGCGGTTACGTTCACCGGAAATCGATCCGCGGGGATTATCAGATGAAGAATTTGATGGCTACTTTACAAAAGACAAGCCCGTAATCTTTGCATTCCACGGCTTTGAAGATTTATTACAAAGCATGTTTTTCAACCGGCATAACCATAATTTACACGCCCATGGATACCGTGAAGAAGGCGACATCACCACCCCGTTCGATATGCGGGTCTTGAATCACCTTGACCGGTTCCATTTAGCAAAAGACGCAATTATGCATGTCCCAGGATACAAGAAAAAGGCAGCATTATTTGTTCAGAAGATGGATGACATGATCAACAAACATCACCAATACATTCGGGATAACGGCAAAGACATGCCGGAAGTTACGGAATGGCGTTGGAAAGATGTTAACCAAAAATAGATTTGGTAGTAAAAAGAAGGTGCGACAAAACAGTAAAAACGAGCGTGATGGAAGCAGAAAAACGAACGAATCGCGTCAGCATAGATTCGGAGGTTTTCGAATTAGCTTCGCGTCACCACTCAGCTCGTTTGTTTTGGAACCCGATTATGCGAATATAACAAAGAGGTTGCGACTTGTGTCACAACCTCCTTTTTTGTCACAAATTCACTTTTGTATCGTCCTATATCTTGATATAATAAAAGTTAGACATTATTGGACGAAAGTGGGGACGCACGAATGGATTTGGAAGAAATGAAAGAGCGTCAGCGGCATATTCGCAATTTTTCAATTGTTGCGCATATTGACCATGGGAAATCAACGCTTGCCGATCGAATCCTTGAAATGACCGATACGGTTTCAAAACGTGAAATGCAGGATCAATTGCTTGATACAATGGATCTTGAACGTGAACGGGGAATTACGATTAAGCTGAATGCGGTTGAATTGCATTATAAGGCCAAGGACGGAGAAACGTATATTTTTCACCTGATCGACACCCCGGGGCACGTTGACTTTTCTTACGAAGTTTCACGATCACTTGCTGCTTGTGAAGGAGCCGTGTTAGTTGTTGATGCTACGCAGGGAGTTGAAGCTCAAACGTTAGCAAACGTTTACCTGGCACTTGATGATGACCTAGAAATTTTACCGGTCATTAATAAGATCGATTTGCCATCAGCTCAGCCTGATAAAGTTAAAGAAGAAATTGAAAATGACATTGGGTTAGATGCTTCAGACGCTGATTTGATTTCTGCAAAAACAGGGCTTGGTGTTGATCAGGTTCTTGAAGACATCGTCAACAAGTTCCCGGCACCAGATGGCGACCTTGAAAAGCCATTGAAGGCGTTGATTTTTGACTCGGTTTACGATGATTATCGTGGCGTTGTTTTAAGTGTCCGTGTCAAAGAAGGAACCGTTAAGCCGGGAGATAAGATCTTACTGATGAACAGCGGTGCGAAGTATGAAGTTACTGAAGTGGGGGTAAACTCCCCGAAACCATTGAAGCGTGACATGTTGATTGCCGGCGATGTTGGTTACATTACTGCTTCGATCAAAGATATTCAAGATACGCGTGTTGGGGATACGGTTACCAATGCCGATGACCCAACGGATGAACCGCTTGCTGGTTACCGTGAAATGAGTCCGATGGTTTATTCTGGGCTTTATCCAACCGATAATGCTAAATATAATGATTTGCGCGAAGCACTTGAAAAGTTAAAACTCAATGATGCGGCTCTTGAATTTGAACCTGAAACATCGCAAGCTCTTGGATTCGGTTTCCGGTGCGGTTTCTTGGGATTGCTTCACATGGATGTCATTCAAGAGCGGCTTGAACGCGAATTTAATCTGGAACTGATTACAACGGCGCCATCCGTAACATATGATGTTGAATTGACTGATGGCAGTCACGTGGCAGTTACGAACCCGGCTGAAATGCCTGAAACAACGATGATCAAGCAGATCAACGAACCATATGTCCGGGCTGAAATTATGGTTCCAAATGATTATGTCGGAGCCGTAATGGAACTTTGTCAGCGCAAACGCGGACAATTCGTCACCATGGAATACCTAGATGACAACCGGGTAAACGTTATTTACCAAATGCCGCTTGCCGAAATCATCTTTGATTTCTTTGATAAATTGAAGTCAAGCACGCGGGGGTATGCTTCACTTGATTATGAATTAGACGGGACTCAGCCAAGTGAATTAGCAAAAATCGATATCCTGTTGAATGGGGACAAGGTTGATGCCTTGAGTTTCATTTCTCACAAGGAATTTGCTGAAAAACGGGCCCGTTCGATCGTTGAGAAGCTGAAGAAGATTATTCCGCGGCAAAACTTCGAAATTCCGATTCAAGCCGCAATTGGGGCCAAGATTATTGCGCGGACCAATATTAAGGCTTACCGGAAAGATGTCACTGCTCGGATCCATACTGGGGATCCCGACCGGCGGGCAAAATTGCTTGATAAGCAGAAACGCGGGAAGAAGCGGATGAAGGCTTTAGGAAAGGTTGAAGTGCCGCAACAAGCCTTTATGGCAGTTTTAAAGACGGATGATGAAAGCGATGCAAAATAATCAAATTCGAAATGCCCAAATGGGAATGATCGTTGCGGTTGTAATCCAAATTATTTTATGCATTCTAAATATTAAATTATTTGGAATCGTTACAGCACTGCTTGTGATCTATGCAATTTACGGGTTAGTTAAAATTAAAACGAATCCGGAATACTGGATTAAGTTGCAACGGCTAACAACGGTTGTGATTATTCTTGAATTCCTTTTTGGATTTTCAGTGGAATATTTATTTAAAAATGTAATTTAACAAAAACAGGTTGAAACCGATGTTTCAACCTGTTTTTTGTTATTTTTGTTCTGGCAAGCTTTCAATGATCAACGTTGCAGTTTCTTCAATTGATTTATGAGCAACGTTGATTACAAGGCACCCTAATTTACGATAAAGTTCGTTGGCAGCACTCAGTTCGCTTTCGATGTTTCCAAGGTCTGAGTATTGGGTATTCGGATCAAGCCCGTAAGCAATCATCCGTTGTTTGCGAATATCATTTAAAATTTCAGGATCATTCGTTAACCCAAAGATCTTATTTTTATCGACCTTGAAAAGTTCATCTGGAATCTTAGTGTGCGGAACTAACGGTAAGTTGGCAACCTTATAACCTAAGTTGGCAAGGTAAAGCGAAAGCGGTGTCTTGGAAGTTCGCGAAACACCTAGAAGCACGATGTCCGCTTTCGTAAAGCCCGATGGATCTTTACCGTCATCGTAATTTACAGCAAATTCGATTGCTTCAATTCTCTTGAAGTAATCTTTATCCGTTTCGTGGTTGATTCCCGGCTTGCGAAGCGGTTTTTCATTCGTTTGCTTTTCAAGTTCGGTTAGTAAATCGCCCACCGCATCATAGTGATTTAAGTTATTTGCCGTGCAAAATTCGTTTGTATGCTCGGTTAAGTCTTTCGTAATGAACGTATGAATGATGAATGCATGATCACGGTTAGCAGAATTTAAGATTCCTTGTAAGATCGAGACGGTTGTGATAAATGGGAAACGTTTGATTTCAAACTTGGTTTTGGGAAATTGAACAGTGACCGCCTGCGCAAGGCTGAGCGCCGTTGCCCCGATTGAATCTGATACGACGTAAATTTTAACATTTGACTCCATGAAAATCCTCCTTGTATAAAAGCGCTTTATTTACTTATATTATAATGTTTATTCGCATTATTTGTCTAGATTTAAAGTAATTAATATGGAAGTTTTTAAAAAGTGTTATGCTCGGTGAAATGATATAATCTAAATAAGATTTACATAGAGAGGATTTATTTTATGGGAGTTCAATTTGTCTTGGGTAAGGCATCGATGGATCATGAAGCGGTAATGCACCAGCAACTTTCAGCTTGGCTGCAAGCAGATCCGGATGCGCAATTCTTTTATTTAGTTCCAGAACATATCAAATTCGAATCAGAAGTTAACGTCCTTGATTATTTGCGAAAGGAAAAACAAACGCAATTTTTCGCCAGTGCAAACGTGCAGGTTTTATCATTCACCCGGTTTGCATGGTTCTTTTTGCGCAATTCAGCGGTCTTAAACCGCCAAAATTTAAGTCAAACAGGCTTAGCAATGTTGGTCACGCACCTAGTGAATAAGATTCAAAAACAAGATTTAACGATTTTTAGCAGTGAACAAAATCAGGCGGGATTTGCTGCCAAATTAGCTGACCAACTGATTGAATTTCGATTAAGCGGGTTTGAACCGGAAGATTTACTTGAAATGCAAAAGGCTGCAATCGACCAGCACCAATCAAATTTGGCAGACAAGCTAGGTGATCTTGCAGTCATCTATCAAGAATTTTTAAACGCGAAGGTCAATGGTCAGTTGTTGCTTGACCAATTCCTTGATCCAGCCAAGTTGATGGATTTTCTATTTGAAGAATTACAACGCCTTGATTTAAGTCATCAATATTTTTTGATCAGTGGTTTTGACCAATTTAATGCCCGTGAAATTAAAATTTTAAAGCACTTAATGCAGAATGCCCATGACGTGATGATCAGCTTGCCGCTTGACGATTTAGCATCTAAAAAATTACCGCGACCGAATGAACTTTTTTACCGTCCGGCTAAGCTTTACCAGCAATTACGCCACTTAGTTCCAGCCCAAAATATCAAAATCCGGTGGGCATTAACTCCCCGGGTAAACTCAAGTTTGCAAAAGCTTGAAGACGATTGGATCGCCAGTCATCGAATCGGCGCCCAACCAAACGTTGAACTTTCCAAAGATGAAAAACAGCAAATTTCAATTACCCAGACAGTTGACCGAATTAGTGAAGTCAAATGGGTCGCTGGCAAAATTCGGCGAATGGTCGCTGAAAGCCAGCAAACGGATCACCCATATGAATACCGCGACTTTTTGGTTTTGACCCCCGACACATCGAAATATCAAAACCTGATCGAACCGGTTTTTGAACAGTTTCAAATTCCACTATTTACGGATCTGACCCAGACGATGGCCTCGCATCCGTTAGTTGAATTCATCCTTGCATTATTTGATGTTCAACAACATGGGTTTAATTACCAGGCGATCATGCGGTTCTTGAAGACGGAACTGTTTATTCCGAAGCAAATTATTAAGGGGCGGACCTTAGAATTAATGCGGAAACGCGAGCAACAATGGCTGCAAGATCATCCGAATAGTAAGCCGATGATTCCAACCGATACCGAAGAAGTTGAACTTCGAAGAGCAGCAACGTACCGGAATACGCTTGATGTGGTTGAAAACTATCTGTTGGCGCATGGAATTCAAACGAAGGCCGCCTGGCAAAAAGAATGGATCGTGCAGGAATTGCCACGGAATGAAAAGGAAACGACGGAAGAGTTACTTGAACGTGAACGGCAACTGACGATCAATCGAAATGCTAATTTGTTGCGGGAACAGGTTTTAGAGTTATTTGAAAGTTATCAGCAGGCATTAAAGAGCGTTAAAACTGGCCGCGATTTTGCAGTTGTGTTGTACCAGACCCTTGAAAAGGCGGAAGTTGCCGAAACGTTGCGGCAATGGCAACAAGGGGCTCACCAGATCTTAAGCGAAAAGCACCAAGCAACGGATGCAACACTGCATGGAAATGCGGTTGATCCTACCCGACCGGAACAGGTTTGGAATGTCTTTTGTCAGTTGATGGATGAATATGTTCTTGCTCTGGGGGATGAACCATTTGATCGGGAACTGTTTATCAATGTCTTCCAAAGCGGGTTTGAAACTGCATCATATAAACGGGTTCCATCAACACTTGACCAGGTGATTTTTTCACAAAGCGGGAATGCTCAAATGCAGAATCGTAAAATTGCGTTTGTAATCGGCGCGACTGATGATGTAATGCCGGCGAAAGTTGAAGATCAAAAATTGCTTTCAGAAGATGATCGGAATGTTTTAAATGACATTTGGGACTCTCCGGCAGATGATGACAAGTTTTTGCCAGAAACATGCGAAATGCGGATGGCAGAAGAACCATTTACGAATTACATTGCATTCATGAGCCCAAGCGAGCAGTTGCATTTTTCATATCCGATCAACGATTCTGACGGGGCAGAACTGAAATTATCAGGTTACGTTGAAAAGATTAAGGACGATCTCAATATTCCGATTAACAAGTTGGGATTGATCGCGCCCAATTACGGCCCGGAAATTATTCAGTATATCGGGACCCCGATGACGACGATTAATGAATTGTTACGACTGAGTCGGAATTTGCAACGGCAAAAGGAACAATTATCACCGGAATGGTCGACAATTTATAATTACGTCAAGCAGCAGGATCCGCAACGTGTATTGCGAATCTTTAACAGTTTGAATTATTCAAATGATGTTTTACCAGGAACGCCAGTTGATGAAAACGGGCATAAAAAGCTTGATGAATCCTTGGTTAAGGAACTTTACGGCAATGAGATCTTTGGTTCGATTTCCCGGCTTGAAACCTACTTTAAGAATCCATACGAATATTTCTTGAAGTACGGGTTAGCGTTGAAGCCGCGGACGATTTTTGAACCAACGAGTGCCAATGTCGGCGATTTCTTCCATGATGTCATGGCAGCTCTGATCGATCATTTGCAACAGGATGGGGCAACCTTATCAACGTTGAAGTCTGATGATTTTGATCAATTGCTTGGTCAAGTATTGGGTGAGATCAGTGCGCTTGATGAATTCGATGTCTTTAAGCAAACTGCGCGGAACCGTTATTTACAACGGCGGTTAGTTCAATCGACCCGGAAAGTTTCGCAGGCAATTTACCGGCAGCATCGGAAACGGAAAGTCTTTTCACTGAAGACGGAAGCAACGTTTGGGTTTGGCAATGACGCAGTCTTGGCCGGCAAACGGTTTAAGGCGGTTGACGTTCAACGAACCCCAACTCCGCAAATGAACCTGCAGGGGCGGCTTGACCGTATCGATGTGATCGAAGACTTAAAGCACCATCTTTACTATAATGTCGCTGACTATAAGTCCGGCAGCATTAATGCCAAGTTGGATAAGTTCCTTGTTAAATCCTTCAGTGGAATTTCATTGCAACTCTTAACATACCTTGCAGTTTTACGGGATAACCAACCGCAATTATTGCAGATGCTTCGCCAAAATGAGGCGATTCAATCCCAAATCGCAGATGCCGATCAGCATGAAATTTCACTTGGAAGTGCGGTTTACTTCCACTTGGGGACCCCGCAGGAAAAACAAACAAATTATCAAAGGGTCATGTCAGCGAAACAGGCCATCAGTCATGCGGATTCAAAGTTTGTTTATGATGGAATTTTCCGAAGCGGAAAAGAAGCGCCCGAAGATTACGTGAGGGCTTTAGGAACGATTTATGATAATCGGGACGTTGAATTAAATCTCGATAATTATAAACTCGGTCTGCTTAAAAGCGGTAAATTGAGCAAGGCAAGTTTAAAGAAAATGTATGACCTGGATCACTTTAACGCATTACTTGACTTGGATTTATATAAGATCAGTCAGGCAACCAACGATATTTTCAGTGGAGTTATTGATCTTGCGCCATATAAGCTTGCAAATTCAACGGGACTGGATTTTTCTGATTACTTGCCGATCATGACATTTGATCCGATGATTGGAAATCAGTACCGTGATCTTAATGATCTAACCCACATTTCTGCGGATGAATTATGGCAACAGATCGAAGCGGAAAGTGAATTGTGGCAGTCAATTAAAAAACAGGTTGAGGAGGATTAAAATGGCGGAATTTAAAGATTATGCAACTCCGAATCAAATTAAAGCAGTTGAACACCGTGGACATGACATTTTAGTATCTGCCTCGGCCGGTTCAGGGAAAACAAAGGTTTTAGTTGAACGGATCAAGGATGAAATTCTAAATGAAAATGCGAATATTTCGCGGATGCTGATCATGACATTTACGAATGCGGCAGCCAAGGAAATGAAAGATCGGTTGACCAAGATTTTAAATGCGGAATTGCAAAAGCAGATTCAAAATCATGGAACGCCGCAATTAATTAGTCACTTGCAAAGGCAATTAACAGCGGTTAACGTTGCTGATATTAGTACAATTGACTCATTTTGCTTACGGCTTTTGAAAAAATATTACTATGCGATTGACCTTGATCCGAATTTCCGGGTGCTGGCGGATGAATCAGAACGGAACGTATTGCGCGAAGATGTTTGGCAAGAAGTTCGCGAAAATTTTTATCAAGCATATGAGGATTTGAATCAGAAATCGTCATTAACGGATGACCAACAAGAATTGCTTGAAAAATACAATGACTTTTTGCAAGTCTTTGTTCAGGATCGTCGGGATGACGATTTAACGGATGTTGTATACCGGTTAAATGATTTTGCCAGTGCGAATGAAAATCCGGATCAGTGGCTGGCTGCAGCACCACAGAATTATGAATTTACGGAAGAAACATTTACCAAAACACCGGTTTGGAAACAAATTTTAAAAGATGATGTGGTCAATAAGCTTCAAACGATTACGGATAACCTGCAACAATACCGGAAAGCATTTCAAACGATTCAGATTCCAGCAATGCAGGAATTTTATAACATGAAAGAAAAGCCATTGAAGAAATTGGCGACTAAAACGGATGAGGATTTAACTTCAATTGATCAGATTAGGGGACAGATTCAGAGCATGCTTGAACAAATCGACCATGAAACCCTTTCATGGGATGATTTACGCAAGCAGGTCAAGCAATTGGAATTTAAGGCCAAAATGTATGCCAAAAACCGCGATTTTGCAGCAGATGACGATGATTTATTGAATCAAATCGATGCAATTAAGCAATTCAAGGATGCTGCTAATCAAGGCGTTAAAGGATTATTGAACGCCGAGTTGTTCTATTCAGATTCACAGTTAAAGGAAATTTTGAAACGGGCTCAAGGAGTCGTTGAACTTGTGGTTGATCTTGTTCAAAAGTTTCGGCAACGGTATTTGCAGGTGAAGTTGCAGCGCCATGCTTTAGAATTCAGTGATCTGGAATACTTAACGCTTAAGATTTTGCGTGGTAATGATGATATTCAACAAAAAATTCGCGAAGAATTGCAGCAGCATTATACGGAAATCATGCTTGATGAATACCAAGATACAAATGGTGTTCAGGAAGCAATCGTTCAAGCAATCGCCAACCATAATTTGTTTATGGTAGGGGATGTTAAGCAGTCGATTTATCGTTTCCGGCAAGCTGATCCAAGTTTATTTATGCATAAGTATCAAACTTTCCAGACTGAAGACATGTCAAACGACTTTTCAAACGGTGAACTGATCGTTTTGCAGGAAAACTTCCGATCGATCAAGAATATTGCAGATTTGACGAATTTGATCTTTACGCAGATTATGGATCAAAACTTAGGCGAAATCGATTACGATCAACAAGCCTTTTTGAAGGCAGAAAATCCGGCATACAAGAAGGAACAACTGGTTAACAATATTCCAGCAAAGGCATTGATTTATTTGCAAGATTCAAAGACTGAAAATGGTTCGGAAAACGCGCCCGCTTTTGAATTGGATAGCCAAACGCAAGCCCAATTCGTGATGATTGCGAATGAGATCAAGAAATTAATGGATAACCAGACCCAAATTTTTGATCGTGATCAGGATCAAATGCGGCCGTTGCAGTATTCTGATATTGCGATTTTATCGTCATCTCATCAGGATAGTTTATTGGTTAATGAAGAATTTAAGCGGCTGGGGATTCCAACGGATGTTGATGAAACTAATAATTACTTTAAGACGACCGAAATTCAAATTATGATTTCGTATTTGAAGACCATCGATAATCCGCATCAGGATATTCCCCTGGTTGCGGTTTTGCGTTCACCAATGTATCAGTTTGATGAAGATGAATTGGCATATTTGCGGATCAATCACCCGCATGGCGATTTTTACAGCACGATCACTGATTATTCAACTCAAATGAGCGATCATCCGGAAAAATTAAAGGCATGGGATGAAACCCGGCGGCAAGCCTTGAATACAAAGGTTCAACAATTTAATCAGGACTTATCAACGTTCCGGGTGCAAGCCAAACGAAGTGAAATTGCGGCATTGATTTGGAACATTTACACAACAACCGGATTTTTGGACTATGTTGGCGGCTTACCTGGCGGAGCCCAACGGCAAGCAAACCTGCATGCGTTGTACCAACGGGCAACGGCATATGAAAAGACAAGTTTTAAGGGCTTGTTCCAATTCATTCGGTTTGTTGAACGGATGGATCAGCAGCAACGCGATCTTCCAGAAATGAAGATGCAGGTCAATGAGGATACCGTTAAGTTTATGACGATCCATAAAAGTAAGGGATTGGAATACCCGGTTGTGTTTGTGACGGATTTAAGCAAACGGTTCAACATGCAGGATTTGAATCATAAGTATGTTTTGGATGATCAATTTGGAATTGGGTTAGATATCGTTGAATCTTCAAAGCAGACTTTAAAACGGGACCATGATGTTGAACTTAGTGAAGACGATGCCATCGAAATTCAAGAAACAACGCCAGTCAGCATTGCAATCAAGGAACGAATCAAACGCAAGGCTTTAGCTGAAGAAATGCGGAAACTTTACGTTGCATTGACCCGGGCTGAACAACGAATTTATTTGGTCGGAACGTATGCTGATATTGAGAAATGGGCAACGGCTTGGAGTCAAACTGAAAGTGAAGCCGTTCTTTTGCCGGAAAATCAACGGTTTAGTAAAGGTAACTTTATGGATTGGATCGGAATGGCGCTTGGACGAATGCCGAACCTCGCGGACCATACAACCTGGATCACGCTTGATGACCAGCAGCAGGTCACACAGCAACGCGCAGCAAATCAATTTACAGACTGGAAAAAGTACTTTAATGCTGAGCGGATACCACAAGCGATTCGTGAAAATGCATTGAACTTTGAAGTTGAACTGTGGAGCAAGGGTGCAGTTGCCGCTTTACGGAATCAAACTTTTGAAAACGAAGTAGCCAAGGATGACCAGTCAATTTTACGCGACGCAATCAGTCAGCCAATGGACCCAGCAATCCAGTCGATTTTAGACTTTCAATATCCGCACCTTGAATTGACCCGTGAATCGGCATATCAAGCAGTAACGGATATTAAGCGTCTTTTTGATGATCCGGATAATAATTTAATGGATCACTTGCAAGCAGAAAACTCCGATGATTCAGCTCAAGTTGAATTAAACGTGGTTGATGAAACGCTAGTGGTCACCACTAAGGTCCATGCATTTCGGCAACCGAACTTTATGACAACGGAAGTCATTGCTTCACCGGCCAAAATTGGGACGGCAACGCACTTGATTTTTCAAAAGTTAGATCTGACTCAGCCGATTTCAACGGCAACGATTCAACGGTTGATTGATCAATTGATCCTTGAAGGGTCGATTACAAAAGAGGTTGCCGCCAAAATTGATATTGATGGAATTTTAGCATTTTACCAAACTGAAGTGGGGAAGAAAGCTTGCACCAATGCCCAGCAGGTTAAACGGGAAGTCCCGTTTTCAATGCTTTTGCCTGCGGAAATGCTGCCATCGATCAGTGAAAAAACAGATAAACCGGTTTTGATTCACGGAATCATTGATGGGTATTTTGAAGATCAGGAAACAGGTGAAGTTTATCTATTTGATTATAAGACCGACCATGCGTCGCTGAAACAAATTGAAAAGGAATACAGGGGTCAAATCAATTTATATGCGATTGCCCTGCAGCAAATCACCGGCAAAGCGGTTCATCACTGCGTTTTGTATTCCGTCAATAAACGGAAACAGATCGATCTGTAATTTGATGAAAAAACAATCATATATTTCAATAAAAAATTGCATTATCATCTTGATAGTCTTTAATAAAATATTGTATAATAAACGCGAACTGTTAAGATGAAGTACTTAGGTACGGATTAAGACGGTTACTTTAAAGCTCGGAGGGAGGGAAACACCATGTCAAAAACAGTCGTTCGTAAAAACGAATCTCTTGATGACGCTCTTCGTCGCTTCAAACGTTCCGTTTCAAAAACAGGTACTTTGCAAGAATATCGCAAACGTGAATTCTATGAAAAGCCAAGTGTAAAGCGTAAAAAGAAGTCAGAAGCTGCACGCAAGCGTAAAAACAAGCGTCGTTTCTAATTTTAGGCTTGGTTAGCTTAAGGAGGCAATTGTGATGAGTTTAGCTGATTCATTACAAAAAGACATGATTGCTGCAATGAAGGCAAAGGATAAGGAAAAGTTAAGTACTGTCCGGATGCTGAAGGCAGCGGTAGCTAACGAAAAAATCAATGCTGGTCATGACTTATCTCCAGAAGAAGAAATTGCTGTTTTGTCCCGTGAATTGAAACAACGGAAAGATTCCCTTGAAGAATTCAAGAATGCTGGCCGGGAAGACTCAGTTAAGCAACTTGAAAAGGAAATCGAAGTTGTTCAAAGTTACTTGCCAAAACAATTAAGCGAAGATGAAGTGAAGGACATTGTTCAAGAAACAATCAATGAAGTTGGCGCAACATCCAAAGCTGATTTTGGTAAAGTAATGGGCGCTGTAATGCCGAAATTAAAAGGCAAGGCTGACGGTAAGTTAGTCAACGAAACAGTAAAGTCATTGCTCAGTTAAGAGGGAAGAACTGTGGTTTAACGCCACAGTTTTTTTGTTTGGCTGATGATCTTTGCAATTTGATGGTAAACATTGAATGCAATTCGATGAATATGCTAAAATAACGGTAGTTTAGATAGAAATGAGGCATTATTATGGAACAAATCGAACGTGCTTGTACATCAATGCTTGTAGGTAAAGATGCAAGTGCTGATGGTTCAGTAATGATCGCTCGGAATGACGATACATTCTTGCCATTGACACCTCAACGTTTTTACATGCATCCCGCATGGCATGGTGAAAAAGGTAAGAAGATTAAGTCATGGTTAAACGGTTTTGAAATGGAATTGCCAGAAAATGGTTACCGTTACAATGCCGTTCCAAACGTGGATTACAAAAATCACGGTTATTATGAAGAAAGCGGAATTAATGAAAAGAACGTTGCCATGTCGGCAACTGAATCAACTTACGGCAACGAACGCGCCCTTGCATTCGACCCGCTTGTTAAGGATGGATTAGATGAAGACTGTATCGTCAATGTTACGCTTCCATTTATTGAATCAGCCCGTCAAGCGGTTCAATTTTTAGGAAAGATCATTAGCAAGTATGGTTCACCAGCTGGAAACTCAGTTTTGTTTGCTGATAAGAACGAAGCATGGTACATGGAAATCGTTACGGGTCACTTATGGTTAGCTCAACGGATTCCGGATGATGCCTATGCCGTTGTTGCTAACGAAGTTGCAATCCAACAAGTTGACTTTGATGATACTGAAAACTTCCAATGGGCTGATGGCATTCAAGAATTCGTTGAAGAACATCACTTGAATCCTGATAAGGAAGGCTGGAACTTCCGGCACATCTTTGGTTCATTTGACGAAAAAGATCGCCACTACAATACACCACGGGTATGGTACGGTCACCATTTGTTCAATCCTGAAATCGAAGAAGACCCTGAATCAGGTGAATTACCATTCATCATGCGGACAAACCATAAGTTTACGCCGGATGACATTGAACAATACCTTGGTTCACACTACAATGAAACTCCATATGATCCATACAGCAAGGACTCAACGGAAGCTGACATGTACCGTTACCGTCCAATCGGTTTGAACCGGACTCAAAACTCACACGTTCTTCAATTGCGGAATGACGTTCCCGAAGAACAACAAGCAGTAATGTGGTTATGTATTGGATTCCCAGAATTTGCACCATACATTCCATTCTACACAAATGCAAATGATACAGATCCAAGTTTCTCAGAAACACCAATGGAAATGGATGTTGATTCAGATTCTGCTTACTGGATGTACCGTCACATGTCAATGTTGGTTGAAAGCCACTACAGCAATTTTGTTCAAGACAACCGCGATTATTTGAAAGAATGTCGGCGGGTTCAACGACGGATGTTATGGCAATTTGACCAAGAAGCAGCCAAATTGCATGGTGAAGAATTAACTGAATTCTTGACCCAAAAGAATTACGAAATGGTTGCAAAGATGAAGGCCATGACCAAGGATCACATGAACAAGCTGATCATGAAGGGAATTGAACTTTCGAAACTCACATTTAACATGGATAAGAACCTCTAAAACGGGGATTTAAAGGAGTTGCGGTGTAAGTCACAACTCCTTTTTTAAGTCGTATTATTTGAATTCCAATTAAAATAAATCTATCATAAGAATAGATGATGAATAAAAGCTTTTCTATAAGTCTATAAAAGTAAAAATTGATGATTCTTCGCTCCAATAATGAAGCGGAGTTTTTTGTCGGTTGGTTTAGTAAATCGGAGGGTTTAAAAATGGCTGAATTAAAATGTTTAGTATTCAAGAATGATGATCTTGAATTTCTTAAAAAACAGTATCCCGGAATTTATGGGCTGCTTGGGTCAAAATTAGCAGATTATGATGGAAGCCATCAAGTATGGCGCAGCGGCTCGGAAGATGAATATCGGGAATTATGGAATCGATTCACATATGAGATTGCAAGTGCAACTGATTCATCGGGAAAGATAAGTGACGATGGATTGCGGTTACGTCATATGTGGGATCAAGCTTAAAAAATGGTCGAGATTTTTCTCGACCATTTTTGTTTTAATTAAGAATTGTAAGCAATTTTAGTTTTGAAAAGAGTCCAATTCTAATCTTTTAGATAATAGTCGAATTAAATTTTTATAAATGGAACGTAAATGAAAATCTAATAATGAAAACTAATTGAAAAATAAATGGTGTCTTAAATTTAGTTATACGGTATACTATAATTATTAGTTTTGATAAAGTAAGGAGTAGCAAAATGGAGTCAAAGGATAAAAACATTAAGTTAAAACGTTCCATGTCTGCTGGCCAACTTGAAATGATTTCATTAGGTGGAGCCATTGGGGTTGGATTGTTTATGGGTTCAACTTCAACGATCAAGTGGACAGGACCGTCAGTTATTTTAGCCTATGCCCTGGTGGGGGTATTGTTATACGTTATTATGCGGGCCTTAGGGGAAATGTTATATGTTAACCCGGGGACCGGATCATTTGCAAGCTTTGCAACGGAATATGTTCATCCGCTTGCCGGTTATTTGGCAGAGTGGTCAAACGTAATTGAATATATCATTGTTGGAATGAGTGAAGTAGTTGCGGCGACGGAATACTTAAATTACTGGTGGCCGCATTTGCCAGACTGGATCGCCGGGTTGGTTGTCATTGCTTTCCTTACTTTAGCTAATTTGGTTTCAGCTAAAACATACGGGACATTGGAATTCTATTTCTCAATGATTAAAGTTGTAACCATTATTTTAATGATTATTCTGGGCCTTTTGATCATTGTCTTTGGAATTGGTCATCACGGAATTCCGATTGGGTTCCATAATTTATGGAGCAATGGCGGTTTCTTTACGGGTGGATTTAAAGGATTTATGTTTGCCCTGGCAATCGTTGTTGGTTCGTACCAAGGAATCGAATTACTGGGAATTTCAGCTGGTGAAGCCAAGGAACCGCAAAAGGCAATTGTTAAATCAGTTAAGTCGGTTATCTGGCGAATCTTAATTTTTTACGTTGGCGCAATTTTTGTAATTGTTACGATTTATCCGTGGAATAAGTTAGGTTCGATCGGATCACCATTCGTTGAGACTTTTGCGAAGATTGGAATTACGAGTGCTGCCGGAATCATTAACTTCGTTGTATTAACAGCGGCAATGTCGGGGGCGAACTCCGGAATTTATAGTTCAAGCCGGATGTTGTTTAAGTTATCCCATGAAGGTGATGCGCCAAAGGTATTAGGTAAATTATCAAAGCGGAAAGTGCCGAACCTTGCAATTTTAGCAATTTCAGGCGGAATCTTGCTCGGATTCGTGTTAAACACAATCATGGCAGCTTTGAACAAGTCAACGGCAAACCTTTTTGTAATTATCTTTAGTTCAAGTGTTCTTCCCGGAATGGTTCCGTGGTTAGTAATTTTACTTGCTGAATTGCGGTTCAGAAAGAATAGTCCAGATATTATGAAGGACCATCCGTTTAAGTTACCGCTATATCCGCTTTCAAATTACTTGGCATTGATTTCAATGTTGATTATTGTAATCTTCATGTTCATTAATCCGGATACGCGGGTCTCAGTATCTGTGGGAGCAGTACTCTTGATCATCTTGACGGTTGTTTACATTTGCCGTCATGGATTAAAGAATCCCAATAAATAGAATTTAAAAGACTGTTGAAGGGCAGTCTTTTTGTTTTGCTAAAAATTTTTGAAAAAAGTTGTTGACAAACTTAATCAGATTTAATAAACTTAGTACTGTTGTTTGAAAGACATGGAGGATTACCCAAGTCTGGCTGAAGGGAACGGTCTTGAAAACCGTCAGGTCGGGGCAACTCGGCGCGGGAGTTCGAATCTCCCATCCTCCTTTTTTATGAATCATATGGTTTATTGAAACCACGAGAAACGCCTTGGAATAGGCGTTTTTATTTTTTTATAAACCATATGTTTTTACATGTTTTGAGAATTTTCGAGCACACTTCTCAAATCTGTCTAAAAAAATAGCACTGGCAACATTTTCACCAATGCTAAAAGTCTTTATATAGAGTCATTCAATTCCCTGTTCTATCTTATTACGCCGCTGGTGACATGCCATGCTTTTCATCAAAGTTAAATTTTCGATTGTAATTTGCCATTATGCATACCTTTTATGGCCTTTCTAATTTATTAACTTTTAACGTCATTAAAATTTTGATAATGCAATAGCTAATTTTATTAGGGAGAAAATGCATCATTATATATAAATCGTTCTCAAAAATAAATATTTAAAGTTAACGGATTTTTAGATGATTCCGATGGCACATCAGTCTTAGAAATGAGACGTTTTTTTGTACTCAAATTTACCAATTATGATTTTGAAACCCGTGATATAATTGAATTAATTAAATATTTTAAGGGAGTTTATTACATTGAACGGACAAATTGAACAGCATCACATGAATATTCCATGGCATGATTTCGAAGATGAGAATCAGAATATTCTGCATGCTGACTTACAAACCAAAACCACGATTATCGGGCGGGTCGGCATTATGATGCTTGCTTGCGGAACCGGAGCATGGCGGGTGCGCGAATCAATGAATTCAATGGCCCGGGTGATGGGTGTGCGGTGCTCAGCTGATATTGGATTGGTATCAATTGAATTTACCTGTTATGAAAATGGTCATAGTACGACCCAGGCGCTATCTTTGCCGGCAGCCGGAATCAACACGATCCAGTTAAGTGAATTGGAAAATTTTGTGGCCGCTTTTCAGGCAGATGGGCAGTTTTTAACGACTAAACAAATTAATCAGGCGCTAGATAAAATCAAGCAAAAATCAAATAACTATTCAAATGTCACAATTGCACTTGCTGCAGGATTTGCCTGCAGCGCCTTTGTATTTTTACTTGGCGGCGGATTGATTGAAATGTTTTGCTGCTTGATTGCGGCGTCTCTTGGAAGTTATGTGCGCAAGATCATGGGAACGAAACACATTACGGCGTTAGCCGGCGTTGCGGCTAGTGTAGCTGTTTCATGTTTGTCATACGCAATGATTTTTGACGTTTTAAAAATGATTTTTCAGGTTGCTTCTGGTCATGAGGCAGGGTACATTGGGGCAATGCTTTTTGTGATTCCAGGATTCCCGTTTATTACAAGCGGATTGGATATTGCGAAGACTGATATGCGTTCAGGTCTTGAACGGCTGGCGTATGCATTAACAATAATTGTCGTCGCAACGCTTGTTGGCTGGTTGGTTGCACTGCTTGTTCATTTAAAACCGGAAAACTTTATTGCATTGCATCTTACACCGATTGAATTAATGCTTTTGCGGTTACCGGCCAGCTTTGTTGGGGTGTATGGTTTCTCGATGATGTTCAACAGTACGCCGCGAATGGCGGTAATTGCAGGCTTTGTTGGTGCCATTGCAAATACTTTGCGGCTTGAATTAGTTGATTTAACTGCCATTCCAGCTGGAGCAGCGGCCTTCTTTGGTGCCTTTACTGCCGGAATTTTAGCTTCATTGGTTCAAAAACGAAGTGGTTATCCGCGAATTGCAATCACGGTCCCATCGATCGTTATCATGGTTCCAGGGCTTTACTTCTATCGTGCAGTCTATGAAATTGGAAACTTAACGCTGCAAGATGGCGCTAATTGGTTAGTTAAGGCATGCTTGATTGCGATGTTCCTGCCGTTAGGACTAATGGTTGCGCGGCTGCTGACGGATTCGAAGTGGCGGTATACGAATTAGACGCAATGGTTATGGGAATTATTGGTTTTTAAAATGAATTCAGCGGCTAAAATGGTAAACTGAATTTAGATTTAAAACATTTTCAGGGGAGGAATTTAAATGGCAAAAGATAAAAAAATCAGTTCATTTTCAGCTTTTTTACTTGGCGTTGATGGAATGGTTGGGTCAGCAATTTTTCTTTTACCCGGCAGTTTGTATGCCAAGGCAGGAAACAGTTTAATTGGAATTTTATTTGTTTCAGGGGTATCAGCATTATTGCTGGCTTTATGTTATGCTGCATTATCAAGCGAAACGAAACAAAATGGGGCTGCGTGGTTATATGCATATAAGGAATTCGGCCGGTTTGCCGGATTTGAAGTTGGCTTTTTTACATGGTTTCAGGGTGTAATTACGATTACAACTGAAATTGCCGCTTTCCTGACTTCATTAAAATTATTTATTCCGCAGCTTTCAGACAAATTGGTTTATGACATTGCGGGAATTGCGATTGTTCTCATAATTGCAATCATCGGTCTGATGGGTGATCGCGTTTCAAGTATTGCCGATAATATCGCAACGTTTCTGAAAATTGGGGTTTTGCTGATTTTCGTTTTAGCTGGAATCTGGTTTATTCACCGAATTAATTTTGTTTCAAATGCTCATTACAGTTTTCATTCGGTAAATAATGCGTTTAGTAATGCATTTTACATGTTTACCGGATTTGCCTTTTTGCCGGTTGCGGCTGCTCAAATGCGGAACCCGCGGAAGAATTTGCCGCGGGAGTTACTTGCCGTAATTATTTCAGTAACGTTGTTGTATATCGCAACGGTTGTTGTTGCAATTGGGACGGTTGGACCTTCGATTGCGCACAGCAGTTTGCCTCTTGCAATTGCATTTGCAAAGCACTTTGGTAATCTTGGAAAAATCATTATTACAGTTGGAACGGTTGGGTCAGTTTTAGGCGTTGCAATTTCACTATCATACAGTACCCCATACGTTGCATCATCGCTTGCAAATGAACATCAATTATTACCGCAATTTTTTGGAAAAAAGTCGAAAAGCGGGGCGCCGTATGTTGCCATTATTATTACTGCCGGATTATGTGCGTTGTTGATTTTAAGCGGGGGCTACCTTTTCTTAGTTCCATGTACAATTATCATCTCGCTTGTTCAGTACTTTTCAACTTCACTGGTAATGTTTGTTAAACAGTGGCGGCGGCAACGGCATCAAGAACAATTACCGCAAGGTGCCTTTAATTTACGGGGCGGAATTTTAGTTCCAGTGCTTTCATTGCTGGTATGTGTCTACATTTTAGTAAACCTCAAACTGAAGGTAATTCTTTTTGGAATTATCGCATTGATTTGCGGGATTGCGTTGTACTTCATTGATAAATTAATTACTAAAAAAGCCCAAATAAAGGAGCAAGGTCTTGGAAAATAAAGCAGAAATTCGCAAAAATGTGTTGCATCAATTAACGGTCAAGCCGGAAAGTGAACGGCAAAGTGAAACGCAGAAATTGATGGAGCAGTTTTTAAATCTTGACGAATATCAAAATGCAACGTCGATTGGAATTACAATCAGTAATTTTCCTGAATTAGATACGCATCAACTGATCAAGCAAATTTTGAAAGATCAAAAGAAAGTCTGTTGTCCAATCACGCTTCCGCATCACCAAATGGAGTTTATTGAAATCAATCCAAATACAAATTTTAAGAAGAGTAATTTTGGAATTTGGGAACCTGAATGGAAAAAGGAAAAGGTCAACAATCAACCCGATATCTTAATTGTTCCCGGAATTAAGTACGCTTTAGATACTCATCAGCGGGTTGGGTTCGGCGGCGGTTTCTATGATCGCTTTTTGAAAAAATTTAACGGACACACTGTAACGTTAGCGCTGCCCGAACAAGTGGCTTTCAGTGCTGATTGGCAAATTGAACCAACAGATATGCCGATTGACCAAATTCTTCATTAAATCGTTTGAACTTCGGTTAATGATAGGGCATAATTAACATATTAGACCCATGAGAAAGGACGAAAAAGAGTGGCAATTTGGTTTGCAATCGCATTATTAGCCGGAATAATTTTTATTCTCGGAGTTTTCTATTTGATTAATTCAGTTCACCGTTATGGAAAGTGGCTCGCACCAACCATTTTAATGATCGTAAGTCTGATCGGATGTGTTGGATGCGGTTTAAATGCTTATCATCTTTACCAAGAAGACCAAAAGGCAAATCCAATGCGGACAACGTTATCAGCGGAAGCATCATCCCAGGGCGGAATGGTTGAAAACGGCTTGCAAGTGATCAATAACGGAATCCAAGAAGATAAGGATCAACAGCAGGTTTTGAAAGATTTGCAGCAAAGCTTTGCGAAAGTTGGAACCGTAACGTTTGATCAGCAAAGCAAGACGTTTACGGTCACACCAACAACGGACCAGGACGTAAAAGCAATTAACTACGTTTTGGCCAATCCGCAAAAGGCGCAACAAAGCGGCTATAATAATTTAACGAGCGGAATTTTAAGCACCTCAAAGCAATTGATGAAGCCGCTTGGAAAAGGTTATACATTACAATTGACGAAGCCGAATAGCAATCAAGTAATTTATGCCGCAAAAGATGGTCAAGTTTTAACGGATGTTGTCAACAATAAAAACTAGGGGTTGATTGAATGCTTATTCATACAACAAAAAAGGCACTTTCACAGTTTAAGAATCCGACCCATGAAGTGGATTTGACTGAAACCGATGATCACACTGAAATTTTAAATTGGTCAATTTTGCCATATGAAATCGATGGTCATCAAGGGATGCTTGCTTTGAATGACTATACAAACTTTGCGGTGATCATTCCGCAAACAAGACCATTCAAGTCATTTAATGACTTTTTTGAGGCTTTTAGTCTAACTTTAATGTCCGTTTGCGAATCAATGGATATCAGTTTCATTAAAATCGAAGCTTACCTGAATGACATTAAAATCGACCATAAAACGATCATGCAAATGAGTAACCATAGTAAAGCAGCCGGGTTACTGGAAGTTTATAAAGAAAAGCTGAGTCAAAATGCAAATTTATTGGATCGGCCAAATGATCCGCAAAATGTAATGGCGGCGGTTCGAATCGGCCGTGATTTTCCAAGCAAATTGAATGATTACCGGAATCCACTGGCTGCTTTTAAATTTGAGATCACGGCAAAGTATTTGTTTCCAGCGGACGTTGCCGATAATTTTGATGATGTCAAAATTAAGCCAACGTGGGATCCATATTCTCAATGGGAAGAAATGGATGGCAAAATTAGTAATGATCCAGATGAAATGGATCGTTTTCGGCTTTCAGTTGAAAAAAATAACTCAATCATGCTTGCCCGCTTTAAGCGGTACCTTCAAGGAGCTTCATATAGTCAGCGGAAAATCGCATTGATGATGAGTTATGCGCGGGATTACCTTGATCAATTTTTATTGACGATTTTACATCAAACGTTTATCCATGATCTATCAATTTTACCGGCGTACTTTGCGGAATTTATGCCTGCTCAGCGGCAAAATCCTTTAGATGAGCCGGTTGCGTTTGAAATGCTTAGCGAATTGGCTGACTTTTGGGAGGCAAGCGGCCAGATTTCAGCTGACGATCATGAAATCATTGACCACGAGCTGGATGAAACGAAGAAAATCGTTCGAACAACCTTTTATCCGATGTAAAAGAGTAATCAATATTGTTGGAAGTCAGAAAGTTGTATAATATTTCTGTAAAGACGGTTAAATTTTAATTTAACGATTATATTATAGGAGGTCAATTGATTGACAGCAGAGCAAAAGGTTGAAGAAGAATATCATATTTCTGAACCTAATTTAGAACCAGCATTATTTGGAATTAATGATGGTTACCTTCATTTGATTGAAGAAAGTAAAAATGTCGAGATTCGTCCGTTTGGCGATAACATTAAAATTGATGGCCAAGCCGATGATGTAAAGGCGACAATTCAAATTATTGAAAAATTAATTGAACTTTTGAAAAGCGGAATTAGTATAAGTGAAGCCGATATCGTTTCAGCAGTTAAAATGCAGGAACGGGGGACCTTAAGTTATCTTTCTGATTTATATACAACAACATTATTACGTGACCGGACAGGACGGCCGATTCGGGCCAAAAACTTTAGTCAACGGCAATATATCCAAACGATCAAAAACAATGATTTGACCTTTGGAATTGGACCTGCGGGAACGGGGAAAACATTCCTGGCGGTTGTGATGGCCGTTGCGGCATTGAAGAAGAAGGAAGTTGAACGTTTGATTTTAACACGGCCAGCCGTTGAAGCAGGTGAATCATTAGGGTTCTTGCCGGGTGATTTAAAAGAAAAGGTCGACCCATATTTACGGCCAATCTATGATGCATTATATGCAATTTTAGGTGCAGAACATACTGAACGGTTAATCGAACGCGGAGTAATTGAAATTGCGCCGTTAGCATACATGCGGGGCCGGACGCTTGAAAAGGCTTTTGTTATTTTGGATGAAGCTCAAAATGCGACCCGCGCTCAAATGAAAATGTTCTTAACCCGGTTAGGCTTTGGTTCAAAGATGATCGTTAATGGTGATAAATCACAAATTGACTTACCACGGGGACACCAACAAAGCGGATTAGTTGATGCTGAACGGTTATTGCAAAACTTGCCGCATATTGGATTTGTTCACTTTGATGCAGCAGATGTTGTTCGGCATCCAGTTGTGTCTGAAATTATCAAAGCTTATGAAGATGGCGGCGATTTAGCTGCTGATAAGATTTTAGATGAAAACGAAAATGATAAGGATGAAGACTAATGGATCTACAGCTTATTGATGAAACCAAGCACGTGACAGATCATCAATTAGACCTTGTCCGTGGAGTACTTGAATATGCTGCAAATTATTTAAGCTTACCTGAAAACACTGAAATGTCAGTGACATTGATGGACAATAAGCATATTCATGAAATCAATAAAAAATATCGCGGAATTGATAAGCCGACAGATGTTATCAGTTTTGCAATGGAAGAAGATGGCGATGAAGATGATATTATTTTGCCATCTGACATGGAATTTGAAATGCCAAAAAATTTAGGCGACTTGATGATCTCAATGGAAAAGGTCGCTGAACAAGCTGAATATCTTGGACATTCACAAGATCGTGAACTTGGATTCTTAACGGTTCATGGTTTCCTTCACCTGAATGGATACGACCACATGAAGGCTGAAGACGAAAAAGAGATGTTCAGTTTACAAGACGAGATTTTGGATGGTTATGGACTTCAAAGATAAATTCGCGACAAGTTGGAAAAATCGAAAATTTTCGCACTCATTAAGACATGCATGTGATGGTTTAATAACGCTTTTTAAAGAAGAGCGGAATTTTCGATTTGAATTGATCTGCTTATCATTGGTCGTTATTGCAGGATTGATCTTTCACTTGCCAATTAGCGAATGGCTATGGTTGATTGCGGCTTCAGCAATCGTTTTAATTGCTGAGGCAGCGAATACTGCCATTGAAAACTTAACAGATTTAGCAAGTCATCTTCATTCAAACGACTTTGCAAAAAAGGCAAAGGATATTGCTGCCGGGATGGTTTTACTCGCAGCGGCCTTTGCAGTGATCGTTGCGGGATTGATTTTTATTCCCCGCATTATTGCTTTATTCTAATTAAAGATGAGGGATAAAATGGAAAATCAAGAATTTCATTCAGGATTTGTTGCAATTATTGGAAGACCAAATGTTGGAAAGTCAACGTTTTTAAACCGGGTGATTGGTGAAAAAATTGCAATTATGAGCGACAAGGCGCAGACAACACGAAATAAAATTCAAGGGATCTATACCCGGAAAGACGCGCAAATTGTCTTTATCGATACTCCCGGGATCCATAAACCGCATAGTCAATTAGGAGATTTTATGGTTCAATCAGCCCTTTCAACGTTAAATGAAGTTGACGCGGTGCTTTTTATGGTCAATGCAACGCAAAAACGCGGGAAGGGCGATGATTTCATTATTGAACGGCTTAAAAAGGTTCATAAGCCGATTTATTTAGTGATCAATAAAATCGATAAGATTCACCCGGATAAACTGCTGGATATTATTACTGAATATAAAGACACCCTTGATTATAAGGAAGTTTACCCAATTTCAGCACTTCAAGGAAATAATGTACCGGAATTGATCGATAATTTAGTGGCTGATCTTCCTGAAGGCCCGCAATATTATCCAGATGATCAGATTACGGATCATCCTGAACGGTTTATTGCCGGCGAATTAATTCGGGAAAAAGTTTTACAACTTACCCGAGAAGAAGTTCCGCATTCAGTTGCAGTCGTGGTTGATCGGATCAAGCGGGAAACCGATGAAAAGGTTCTCGTTCAAGCAACCATTATTGTTGAACGCCCAAGCCAAAAGGGAATTATTATCGGTAAGGGCGGAAAGATGCTGAAAGAAATTGGAATCCGGGCACGGAAAGATATTGAATTAATGCTTGGTGATAAAGTTTACCTTGAATTATGGGTTAAAGTGCAACCGAACTGGAAGGATCGCAAAGCAGATCTTGCAGCATTTGGTTATAAACAAGATGATTATGACTTATAGAAAAATCGTGCGATCGCACGATTTTTTGTCTACACTTGATTTTGCATTTAATAATGTGTAGTATCTATCATTAAAGACAGAAAGGGCTGAAAAGAATGGAAATTGGAGAAATGCAAAAATTTGTCGCAGCAATTGTCAATGATAAGTTAGCAACCATGAACAGTGTTCACCGTCAATCAACGATCACCACGATCAAAGCGGAAAATATTGCGCAACACAGCTTTTTCGTTGCATATTACGCACTTAAAATTGCGAAAAAGTTAAAACTGAATGATGAATTAAAAGGGGAAATCACGATTCAAGCATTGATCCACGACATTGCAGAATCATCTTCATCAGATGTTCCAAGCAATGTTAAATATCAGGTTCCGGGATTAAAGCAAATGCTTGATAAGGCCGAAGATTTTGCAATCAACAAATATTTCCCTGAAATTAAAGATGAATTTACAAGCTTACGCAAGCATGAAGCAGAAGGCGATATTGTTGGAACCGTTATTAAGCTTGCCGATATTATTGCGCTTATTCAATTTTTAAAGACTGAACGTGCACTTGGAAATCAAGATGCAACGTTATTGAAGGTCATCCGCGAAACATATGATAACCTTGGACGGTACCTGGATCATCTTGAAGAAATCGTCACGGATGAACAAGCTAAAAGTGTTAAGACGGAAGATAAATAAAAAGAAGGTGTGACAAAACAGTAAAAACGAGCGTGATGGAAGCAGAAAAGCGAACGAATCGCGGAGCATAGATTCAGAGGTTTTCGAATTAGCTTCGCGTCACCACTCAGCTCGTTTGTTTTGGAATCCGATTATGCGTACATAACAAAGAGGCTGTGACTTGTATCACAACCTCTCTTTAATGCCGGGCAGCATGAAAATTATGCTGTCCTTTAATTTTATGCGAGTGTTTTTTAAATTTCGGCCGGTTGCTTGAGACCAATTTAAAATTCTTCATTTTAGCGTTAAACGGTCGGTTAGCTGTTCGAATTTGCGTCCACGTTTTCATGGCTTCGATCATTCCATCTAATTGCTTCAATTGTTGGGGGTCGTTTTCTTTAACTGCGGTTACATAAATGTCAGTTTGCAAACGCTGGATCAATCCTAGATGATAATTTAAAAGCTGTTGGGTCAATGGTTCATGCCGGTATTGATTAAACAGGTCTTGAATGACTTCCATTGCCTCGCGTACATTTTGCGGTTGAACATAACGTTGATTTTTCGGTAATGCCATTTGAAATTCCTTCTTCATAATTGATTCTGAATTTATTTTAACGCAATCAGGGATGAAGGAAAATGTTGAGTTTGTGATATGATTAACTAAGATAATAATTTAGGAAAGAGGATCATCATGCGTCATAAAATAGCAGTTTTTTCAGATGTTCATGGGAATTATACGGCTTTAAAAGCGGTATATGAGGATATGCAGGAGCAAGGAGTAACTGAATCATGGTTTTTAGGTGATTTATTCGCTCCGGGGTCCGGTGCGCAAGATTTATGGGATTTAATGCAAAAAATTAATCCTGATGTATATATCCGCGGAAATTGGGATGACTTGATGATTCGGGGCGCCGCTGGGAAAATCGCACTTGAAAAGCCAAGCAAAGTTTATATGGAACGGCTTGCAATGGATGTGGCTGCAAAAGTTGATCCTCAAGTTTTGGCAACCATGAAGCGCTGGCCGATGCGAGTCGTAAAGCAGATTAATAATGTACGGATCGCAATCACGCATGATCTTCCTGAAATCAATTTTGGGCAACAGTTGTATCCGACATTGCCAACGGAAAACTTTAATAAATTGTTTGTGGAAGATGACCTTGACCTTGCAATTTATGCGCATGTTCACCATCCAATCATGCGGTACAGCAGTGAAGAACAGATCATCCTTAATCCCGGATCCGTTGGTCAACCATTTAACCGCCACGTTAAATTTCAACAGGATTTACGGGCGCAATATTTGATCGTGACGATTGATGATGACGGAATAAGTGGAATTGATTTTCGGAAAGTCGCATACAGTCATCCCGATGAATTATTGCGGGCGGCAAACGCGAACATTCCGTATATTGAACTTTACCAGCGGCAAATGGAAACGGGTGAAGTTCACACGCATGATTACCCGTTGTTAGCGCGGTTGAATGATAAATATGGTTATCTTCGTGAAGCTAAGGAATATGAAGCCCAACATGCAATTCACGAAAAATCTGATTTTTAGGGTTGACAATTTTAGGAAGTAGTTTTAAAATTCAAAGTAAATCAAATAATAGAGGTTGCAGATGACATCAGTAAGCTATTTGAGTGGCTGTTAAACGTTGAAGATAGCTGAAAGGGGATTTTGCCGAAATGCATTGTTGGATAACAGCTGGGAATGCATTGGGACGTAGTTTAAGAAATTACGGACTGTCGCAATTGTTTGCGGAGCGCTATTATTCAACACGGGATTAAATAAAATCAAGTCTTATTGTTGGAAGTGAGCTCAGCCGGCAGTAAGGCTTTTTATTTATCTCAATTTTGTTGATAGTGTGACGCCTTTATTATTAATTTAATATAAGGAGTCTTTTTATTATGGAAAACCAAAAGAAGATGTCAGTCACGGCCTTAGTATTGATGATCTTTGCATCGATCTTCGGCCTCGGAAACGTAACAACCGCATATTACCAAATGGGATACGGTGCAATTATCTGGTACATTGCCGGTGCATTGTTATTCTTCATTCCGTCATCATTGATGTTTGCTGAATATGGATCAGCATTGAAGGAAAGTCAGGGGGGAATCTACTCATGGCTTGAAGTTTCAATCGGTGAAAAGCCGGCCTTTATCGGCGCATTTGTTTGGTATGCTGCATGGGTAATTACATTGGTAACCCAATTCTCAACGATTTGTATTCCAATTTCTGGATTGATCTTTGGAAAGGATACGACGCAAAGCTGGCACCTTTTTGGAATGAATTCAACGGAAACCCTTGGATTAATTGGAATCGTGTTATTAGTTTTGATTACGTGGCTGGCAACTCGGGGATTCGATAAGATCGAAAAGGTTGCTTCAGCCAGCGGGGCGGTTATCATTGCAATCTCAGGATTATTTATTGTCGCAAGTATTTTGATGCTGGTTTTAAATCATGGCCACTTAGCTCAGCCAATGTCAGCTCACGCCATCGTTTCATCACCGAATCCGCAGTTTAAGTCACCAATTGCGATTCTTTCATTCTTCGTTTATGCCGTTTTTGCATATGCTGGGATGGAAACGATGGGTGGAACGATCGACCGGGTCGATAAGCCCGAACGCAATTTCCCAAAGGGCATTATCCTTGCTGGAATTGGAATGATTTTGATTTACGCTTTAGGGATTTTTCTTTGGGGAGTAACTGCCAACTGGCACAAGGTATTGGGAACCGATTCAACTAACCTTGGAAATATCACTTTGGTTTTGATGCAGAATTTAGGTTATACGATTGGACGTGAAGTGCTTCACTTGCCAGTTCACCAAGCATTGATCATGGGACAATGGACAGATCGGCTGATCGGATTTGAAGAAATGATGTCAGTCTTTGGTTCAATGACCGTTTTGATTTACTCCCCATTGAAGACGATTTTATTTGGTTCACCAAAGCGCTTATGGCCAGAAAAGGTTACGAAGTTGAACAGCCGCAAGATGCCGGCATTTGCAATGTGGATGCAAGCCATCGTAATGGGAATTATTATCTTCGGCGTTTCATTTGGCGGGAAGAGTGCCCAACAATTCTATACGGTTTTAACAGATATGAATAACATTACTTCATCAGTTCCGTACTTGTTCTTAATTCTTGCATTCCCATTCTTCAAGCGGATCAAGAATTTAAACCGGTCATTCGAAGTTTATAAGAACCGGAAGTTAACGAATACGATTTGTGTTGTTAGCTGGATCACGATTTTCTTCGGAATCGTCTTTACGATTATTCAACCAGTATTACAACATGATGCATATACTGCTTTCTGGACAGCATTTGGGCCAGTTTTCTTTGCCCTTGTTGGATGGATCTTCTACCGGCATGCAAGTCGCAACATTGAACCAGCTGTTGAAGAAGAATTAGATTAAAATTTATTGAAAAATCAATTGAAGGTCGCGTAAAAGAACGTGATCTTCTTTTTTTGTAAAAAATTTGAATATCATGTAACAAAAAGTAACATCAAATGTAGATTTTATTTCTTTTTATGCTATAATACATTCGTTATTATTTTTATTTGGAGGGAAAGTTAATGGCAAAAAAATCCAGTAAAGTTGCTCGCGGAATCGTCATTGCGGCAGCAGCTTCAATGATGTGGGGAATTTCAGGAACGTGTTTGCAGTTCATTTCACAAAATCAAAACATTCCTGAAAATTGGTTCTTATCAGCACGGACACTTGGTGCAGGCCTGATTTTGCTACTGATTAGTTTAATTATGTATCGCGGAAAAGTCTTTCATGTTTTCAAATCATGGAAGAATATCGGTTGGCTGTTTGCATATGCAATCCTTGGATTGATGGCAAATCTTTTTACATTCTATAAATCAATTCAATTTGGTGGAAATGCCGAAGCCGCAACCATTTTGCAATATTTGAGTCCGTTATTTATTGTTTTGGGAACGGTGATTTTCAGACGGCAAATGCCTTATAAGTCAGATGTATTTGCGTTTATTATCGCGTTAGTCGGTGTTTTCCTTGCATTAACCAAGGGGGACTTCTCCCAACTTTCAATTTCAACGAGTTCATTGATGTGGGGCTTAGGATCAGGGTTAACGGCCGCATTTTATGTTGTTTTACCGCGGAACATCGTTAAAGATCCTGATAACCCGCCATTGGTCGTTCTTGGATGGGGAACTTTAATTGCTGGATTCTTCTTTAACTTGCATCAACCAGTTTGGGTCGGAACACCGAAGATTACTGGAACATTGATTGCTTCAATGTTAACGGTTATCTTCCTTGGAACGATCATCCCGTTCGGGTTATTACTATATGCAACGCACTATGCTCCGTCAGACGTTATCAGTATTATGGATGCGGTTCAACCAATCACAACTTCAATTTTAAGTATCATCTTCTTTAAGATGGGTATGAATTGGGTCGAAATTGTCGGAATTGTATTGGTAATTATTGGTGTTTACATCTTACAACGCGGACGGAAAAATATTGAAAACTCCGAAGAGAATTTTCGAGCCGATGTATAAAAATGAATAAATATTGAAAACTTTGTAAATCCGGCACTTCTTACTGATTTTAGGGATTCAAATGTGATACAATTTATTTAGAATAAGTTTAGTAAGAGGTGGGCGATCAATATGGAATTAAGTCAAATTTTACAGAAATCAATTTCACAAATCGCTCTTTCAGGACAAGGAGTAAAAACGTATCTCGTTCCACAGATTCCACGCCAATTATTGACGCGGGCATGGCGGACTTTTTGCCCGCAGGAGAAGCGGACTTCGATTCTTGCGTTGATTGATACTTCCTTTTTTCAAAATGGCAAGGAAGGATTCGTCTTTACTCAAAATGCATTGTATATTCGGGAAACAATGCATCGCGTAAAGGTTTTTCCGTATGATCGAATCAATGCAATTATTTATTTTCAAGCTCTTTCAACGTATTCAGGAAAGAATAGCATTTCAATGGAAATCGACAGTAAAGATTATGATTATGAAATCAGTAATGTGTTATTGAAGGGAATCAATACTGATCGATTTAACCGGATGTTACAGCAAATTGTTTCCCTATATCGGCCAGATGAACGTCACGAGATTGAAGAAGAGTTGGAAGATAGTGAAACTCAGATTGCGCATCCAGAAAAATTTAAACCGCATAAATTTAAGGATGGCGATCCGCAGATTTATCAGAAATAAAAAGACTGAGATTTTGAAATCTCAGTCTTTTTAATTACTCGTTTTTCGTTTTTAATTGATTAACTTTTTCCTCAGTCGGAGTAACATACAATGTTTTTTGACCTTCATAGATCACAAACCCAGGTTTGGTCCCGTTTGGCTTGCGAATTCGCCGAACTTGCACATAGTCGACTGGAACGTTGGCGGAGTTTCGTGATTTTGAGAAGTATGCTGCTAATTCAGCGGCTTCAACCAGCGTTTCATCGCTTGGGTCACTGCTTTCAACGATTACATGGGATCCTGGAATGTTTTTTACGTGAAGCCAGTAATCATTCTTTGAAGCAGTATGCAAGGTCAACTTTTCATTTTGAAGATTATTCTTCCCAACCTTGATCCTTGTTCCGTCACTTGACCAGAATATTTCTGGTTGGTTGATCTTAACCCGGCGTTTATTTTTCTTATGGTGATTGTTTTTCCGTAAGTATCCACCGTTTTCAAGTTCAACTTGAATATCAGTTAAATCTTGCGGTTCAGCAAGCTCAATTTGGGTTTGGATCTCTTCAAAATAGGAAATTTCGTCTTCAGTAAGCTTAATTTGCTCCTTCAAATATGAAATCGCGTTTTTAAGTTTTTGATATTTTTTAAAGTATTTTTGGGCATTTTGCGAAGGACCGATTTGGTTCGATAACGCAATTTTCAATGGCTTTTCATTATCATAAAAATTCGGTAACGTGATTTCGGTCATTCCGCGTTTAACCTGATACAAGTATGTTGTTAGCAATTCGCCTTTTATCCGGTATTCATCCGCGTGCTGGGTATTGGCAAATTCTTTTTGCAGTTTTTTCAGTTTATTGCGGTTCTTTTTCAATTCCTGGTTTACAACGTGGATCAGCAAGGCTCCTTGTTGCCGGACCCGATCACGGGTTGCCTTTTCACGATAAAAATGATCAAGCAATTCACTCAAAGAGTTAAATTGAGCACTCATATCTTGAATATCATTTCCAAGTGCTGTAAATGTAAAATCAAGCCGTTTACCAGTAGTTAAACTTGGGGTTGGGCCATCCGCAGCTTTAAGAAAGCTCGTTAAATGTTCGGAATCATTTTGACCATCGTTTTGATGGAAAACATCCGCAAGCTGAAGGGCGCTGACTTTACCGAATCCTTGAAATTCTTTTTGAATATTTTGCGCAAGGACTTCGCGGTTAGGAAATTGTTGGCCAAGCGCAATCAATTGTTGAGAATTTTCAGCAGTAAGCGGATCAAGTTTTTCCTGTTTTGGCGGTTGCCGGTAAGTTGCACCTGGAAGTAATGTCCGGTACCGGTTTTGATCCATTCCAACGTGTTTAATGGTATCAATGATCGTTTGATTTTGCTGATTGATCAAAATGACGTTACTATACCGGTTCATGATTTCGATTGAAAGCAAAAGCGGTAAGCGGTCGCCAATTTCATTTCGCGTTTCAAAACTAAAGTAAACGACCCGGTCATTTTCCAATTGTTGAATGGCAGTCAGCTTGGCGTTTTCAAGATATTTGCGCAACATCATTGTAAATTTAGTTGGAACTGCCGGATTTTTATATGGAATTTGCGTAATTTGCATCCGGGCGTAGTTGGGGTGAGCTGATAAAAGTAACGGGTAGTTTTTCCGGTTGAACCGAATTGTCAAAATCACTTCGTTCGGATATGGTTGAGAGATCTTCATTACCCGTCCGTTAAGGATCTTTTCGCGAAGTTCACTTACCATTGCGTGGGTAAACATTCCGTCAAATGCCATAAATCTCATCCTTTCTGAAAATAATAATATGCTACTTATTATTGTAAAGTTCTGATGAAAAAAAGCAAAGAAAAATCCACAAATCGCCTTCAGAGTCTTGAAAAATATTTACAAAGATTGTATTATGCAATAAGGTACGAAAGAAGGGGTGATTTTCTTTTTGAAAGAACCATTAGACAATTTGCTTGATTTACAACGTGAATATCAACGGTTTGTTCAAAAAATGGCAAAGAATAATCAACTGACCATTGCCGAATGGCAGCTTCTTCAACGGATCGCTGACGGGAAAAATTCGCAAGAATTACTTGCAGAAGATTTGCGACTTGATACTTCAACGCTGAGTCGTCAACTGAGTAAACTAACGACCAAGGCGTTTGTTAAGATCAGTAAGGTTGCAAATCAAAACAACGTTAAAACCCGGAAAAGCTATCAATACCATCTCAGTGAAATTGGTCAACGTGTTCTTTCACAAATGAATACGGATTTTAAAGAATTTGGACAAAAAGTATTTGCGCAGTGGACTGGCGAAGAGAAGAATTTTTTAAAGATTTTAATCAATCGTCTGACTCAAAGTATGCGTCAAGTAACATTAAATTAATTGATAAAGTAGGTGTAGTTTTATGAAAACTGCTGTTGTAACCGACAGTACAGCAAATTTAGATCAAGAAACGATTGATAAGTACGGAATTAAAGTTGTTCCGATTCCTTACATTATTGATGGAACCGAATATCAAGACGGCGTTGATCTTACCCGTCCTGAATTCTATGAAAAAATGCGGAATGCAAAGGACTTTCCGACCACATCGCAACCGCCAGTTGGCGAAATGATTAACTTGTATAATCAATTAGCTGATGAAGGTTACGATGCAGTTATTAGCATTCACATTGCAGGAACGATCTCCGGCTTGATGACGACTTTGAATAACTTAAAGGGTCAACTTGACAATATCAAACTTTACCCGATCGACTCATCAATTACTGAAGTTCCAATGGGATGGATGGTTAAGTTAGCTGCACGGATGGCGGCTCAAAATGAAGATGCCGAAAAGATCGTTGCGGCCGTTGAACAGCTTAAAAAACAATATGATGCGGTCTTTGTTGTTGACGATTTGAAAAACTTGGCTCATGGTGGCCGGTTATCAAACGCTTCAGCATTTATCGGAACCGTTTTAAAAATTAAACCGTTACTTCACTTTGATAAGGAAAGTGACAAGATCGTCGCCTTTGAAAAGGTTCGCTCATTGAAAAAGGCAATGAAACGGGCACAAGAAATCATTAAGGAAGAAACGGATAAGGCAGATTATCCGTTCCGCTTGCTAGTGATTCACGCTAATAATGAAAAACGCGGTCAAGAATGGGCTAAGGAAGTCCAGGAAGCTTTCCCCGGAATCCCGGTTTCACTTGATGAATTTGACCCAGTAATTGCGGTCCACCTTGGTGAAGGGGCATTGGCATTAGGATTTATTCGTGACATTGAAAAAGACTAAATTTTAAGCCAAATTCATCACTTTCTTTTCAATTTTGTGAGAGAATATAACGTATAAAGGATAGATTATATATTAATTGAAAGATGATGATTAAATGCGAGTTCAATTAGGATTAAAAGGGAGCACCGATGACAGCCAATACCGGGATCGGTTGCAATATCATCCGGATGTTTTCGAGTTTTTTACCCAAGAAGACGACTTTACAACTGATGGATTGCAAAAGTTACGGTATGCGATTCAAGCAGTCCAAAATGAAGCAACGAGTAAAATTGTGTTGCATCAACCGATGCGGTATCAAAAAACAATTTTTACGGAATTGATTGCACCGGAAAGTCGCTGTCCGGGTCTTTATAAATTCGTCGAACAAAGTACGATTGATTTGTTACAGGTGGCATATGATTTTGACGTTCAAGTATTGATTCATGGCGCATATTTACGGCAAACCCCTAAATATATTGCCATGTATCCGTCATTTGATGCTGCTCAGGATGCGGCCTTCAAGCGGATGGATCGATTCAATGAAATGGGCGGTAATCATATCATGTTTGAAAACAGTATTTCACCAATTTTTTATTATGGTGATCCGCAGTTTGAAGATCGAATTTTAGCTCATGGGTACCGATTGGCATTTGACACTTCGCACTGTTTTATCGCTGAGCACGGTGACAATGACAAGTTAGTTGCTTCGATCAAACATTTAATGGATGCGACGGTTCATTACCACCTCGTTGATTCGATGGGTGAGCATCATGACAGTTTAGTTCTCGGAACCGGAAAGATCGACTGGCGGCGGGTTTTACCACTCCTTAATGAAAATTCAAAAGCAACGAGCATTTATGAAATCAATTTGGCAGATCCAACTGATGCTAAGGAACAGATGGAAAGCCATCGTTATTTGGTTGAATTAGCCAAAACATTAACTGATTAAATAAAGAAGAGGTAAGATTTTGGCAAAGATATTAAACGTTCTGATTGGAACGATTGGTATTTTATATATTTGCGGACAAGTTACTTATTATGGTTTTGTCCAGTTGCTAAGTACGCTCGGCTATATTCACGCTGCGACGGTTGCTGATAGTCATAAAATTATCTTTGATTGGGTGATTTTTATGGCATTTTTGTTAGTAATTTTCGGGTGCGTGGCGTTGGTTGCAAACTTTATTAAATTTCAAACTCCACACTTAGGATTACGATTGATTTTTAATATTGTTTGCATTTTTATGCCATTCTTACACATTAAGAATCATCTAACAATTCTTTTCGAGGGTGTATTTTTAATTTTGTTTGGGTTATACTTAGCTACAATAAGAAAATCTAAATTAATTAATGATAAAAATTAATCTAAAACGATAGGGGCTAATAGTTGTGTCATCATTTTTTAAAAACGTTGTCGCTCCAATCTTGACAGGATTGATAATTGCAGCGTTCATCGTAACTTTTGTATTTCGAATCGTAAAGGTTGATGGAACTTCAATGTATCCGAACCTTCAAAATAACGAGCACGTAATCGTATGGAAGTTAGGTAAGGTGCGGGAAGATTCCGTGGTTGTTTTTGACGCATATGGCGTTGATAAAAACAACCCAAATGTTCAAAAAAATACAAAGTACGTTAAGCGGGTAATTGGAATGCCTGGTGACAAGATTGAATACAAGAACAATGGTGATTTATATGTTAACGGCAAGTACCAACCACAAAATTACATTACCAAGCAACAACGGACAAGCGGAACATTAACATTGCTTTTACCAGAAGCAAAGGGCGTTACCCTTGGAACCGGGAAAACATTTACCGTTCCGAAGAATTGTTACTTTGTTCTTGGAGATAACCGCGCTGATTCAAACGATAGCCGGTATTATGGTTTTGTCCCAAAGGATAAGATTGTTGGAATTGCCAAAGCACCGTTTTGGAACAGTAAACATAAGCTGATTAATGATTATTATCCAGCAACAAATTAGAAGTGAAGAGACTGCGACTGAGGTCATGGTCTCTTATTTTATTGTCATAATTGAATTCGGTTACATTGCGATGGTATAGGTGTTTACCATAAGTTCCTTTTCGATAATTTTCCTGATATAATTTATTCATACTCAAATGATTGGATGTGAGGATAATGAAACCTGAAAAAATTATTCTTGATTGTGATCCCGGACATGATGATGCTTTAGCGTTAACGATGGCAGTTGCGAGTGAGCAAATCGAATTATTGGGAGTAACAACGTCGGCTGGTAATCAAACGCCGGATAAAACGTTAAATAATGCATTGCGAATGTTAACTTTGCTGGGAGCAACGGATATTCCGGTAGCCGGCGGGAATCACCGTCCGCTAATGCGTGATTTAAAGATTGCCGATTACGTTCACGGTGAAACTGGATTAGATGGGGCTGATTTACCAGAACCGACTTTTGAACCAGTTCATCAGCCAGCAGTCGAATTGATTGCGGACATTTTACGTGTGCAAACGGAACCGATCACGTTGGTTGTGACAGGACCAATGACGAATATCGCTTTATTTTTAAGGGTTCATCCTGAATTAGAAAATAAAATCAAACAAGTTGTTTTCATGGGCGGCGCAGTTGGTCAAGGAAACGTCTATCCGACAACGGAATTTAATATGGCAGTTGATCCCGAAGCCGCTAAAATAGTTGTTAATGAGGGAATTCCATTAGTCATGGCAGGGTTGAACGTTACGTTGAAAGCGCAAATTTGTCATGATGGTCTTGAAAAAATCCGCCAAATTAATAATCCAGTTGCTCAAGCAATTACAGGACAAATGGAATTTTATGGAAAATGGTATGGTCAGGATGAATTTGGTTTAGCTGGAACGCCAGTCCATGATCCATGCACCATTGCTTATTTATTAAAGCCTGAGATTTTTGAAACCCACCCAGCTTACCTTGATGTTGAAACTCAGGGACAACTGACAGCGGGAGAAACGGTTGTTGACTTTGCAGGACTAATGAATCAGAAACCAAATGTAAAAGTCATAATGGATCTTGATCGGCAACGGTTTGTCGATTTAATTATTGATTTACTTCATCACTTTGACTAAAAGAAAATGATCGCTTCAATGCAATCCTTTTTTGAATACCATTCATTATGCATTCTTTTTATTATTTCCCATCTTGAAACTAATTAAGACAATCAGTAAGTTGACGGCAGCTAGAATTGCAGTCATTACGAACACATCTGGATATGAAAAATGACCCGCAATCACTGATCCAAGCATTGGGCCAATGATACTTCCAATTGCTTGGAAAGACTGCATGTAACTGAAGACCCGGCTGACAACCGCGTCAGGCGCATTATTCATTAGAACAGTTTGAGCAAGTGGGAGTAAAGCCGCGTCTGAAATTCCGATTAAGAACCGGCAAATTCCTAATGTATATACATTCCCGACCCAACTCGTTGCGAAAAAGACGCATCCGGAAAAAATCAATCCGGCAACTAAAACTTTGCGCGCCCCGATTCGGTCACCAAGGTCGCCTAACCGATGAGCAGCCATAATGGTTGCAAACCCAGGAAGGGCAGTGATAATTCCGCTGACAACCGATACACTGCCATGGCCGTGTAATAACTGCCGGACAAACAAACTAATGACTGGGTTAATTGACTTAGTAACGGCATTTACAAGCATCGCAGTGATGAACATTGCAATGACGATCGGTAAGCTGTTGACTTGAGCCAAGGCAGATTTTTCTTTTCGAGAAGCATTTTTGGCAACTTCATGCGGAGTAAATTCTTCCTTAACGAATACAAGGGCTAAAATTCCAGCAATGAACATAATAATTCCGAAAAGGTAGAAGGTCATCCGATAGCCCCACACACCGGCAATCATCCCGCCGATGATTGGACCAATCAGTTGCCCTCCGACCCGTCCAGTCGTTAAGATTCCCATTGCTTTTCCGCCCTGATCAGATGGAACTTCACTTGCGACTAAGGCTTGCGAATTACTGTTGTATCCCGAGAAGCACCCATAAACAAACCGCCAGAAAATCAAAACCCAAATATTATGCGCAAGTCCGCAGAGAAATCCTGTAATACACATTCCAAATGCTGACCGTAAAATCATCGGTTTGCGTCCAGTCCGGTCAGCCAATTTTCCCCATAACGGCGAAACAATTGCCTGACTAACAAAGGCAACAGCATATGCCAACCCGGAATAGAAGGTTAGCTGAACATTTGTAAAGTGCGCCATTTGACTGATAAACAGTGGCAAAAATGGCAAACTCATACTAAATCCAGTCCCGGAAACAAAATCCCCAAATGCTAAAACGTATAAGTTTTTGCGCCATTGAGGCATTTCCTTAATATTCAATTTGATCATCTTCTCAATCTCTAATAGTATACTTACTATTTAAAACTAAAATTCCAAAGATGTAAATACTAAAATAACTGACCGCTTATCGCTAAAAAATGTCCGGTTGGCGAAAAATGCTCAAATTAAGTTTCAATTTCGGTATAGTAAGAATGAAATTATTTCAGGAGGGAATTGAGATGAAATTAATTGAAACTCAGAGGTTGACTAAAAAATTTGGTACGTTTACTGTCGTTCAAGATTTAGACATTAAAGTCTGTACAGGAGAATTAACGGCCTATCTTGGAAGTAACGGTGCAGGTAAATCAACAACGATTGCGATGTTAATTGAAAACTTAAAGCCAACGTCTGGAAAAATCATTTACCATGATAATTTAAAAATCGGGGTGGTTTTTCAAAATAGTATTTTGGATCATGAATTAACTGTCAAACAAAATCTTCAGATTCGGGCAGAACTGGAAGGCCAGGCTGTTCAAAAGCACGTTAAAGAAATTATGCGTAAAACTGGAATCGATCAGTTTGCAAATCGAAAATATGGGGAACTTTCTGGAGGAATGAAACGTAAAGTTGATATTGCACGAGCATTACTAAATCAGCCCGATGTTCTTTTTTTAGATGAACCAACAACTGGTTTGGATGTAACGGCCCGAAAAGAAATTTGGCAACTGATTAATGAATTAAAGGAAAAACAAAAATTAGCGGTCTTCTTAACAACGCATTACCTTGAAGAAACTGAAAATGCGGATAATGTGTATATTTTAAATCACGGGCGGATTGTTGAACATGGTTCAGCAGCTGAATTAAAGCAAAAGTATTCGCAGATCAATCTTCGAGTTAAGTTTAAAAATAAAATTGCTCAATCGTTATTTTCAAAGTTGGTTTTGAAACACGATTTTTACGAATATCAATGTTCAGATGCTCAAGAAGCAATTCAATTTTTAAATCAGTATAAGGATCAAATTGATTATTTTGAATACTTGCCGGTTGAGATGACGGACGTGTTTATGAAGCTAATTAAGGAGGAAGCGTAAATGCTCGCAATTATTAAACGTAATATTTTAATTTATTTTCGAAAATTTTCAAACATCATGTTTTCGCTGTTAGGATCAATGATTTTCTTTTTTATTTATATTTTATTTTTACGAAAAAATATTTTAAGTTCGCTTCACCAAATAACAGCTGCCGGAAAAGTTTTAGATATGTGGATGCTTGGGGCGTTGTTAACGATTACTGCAATGACAACCGCGTTAAATGTAATGGGCCAATTGGTAACGGATAAAAGTAATAATAAATTTTTAGACTTCAAAATCAGTGTTCCATCGCCATTTAAATTACTTTTAGGATATTTTGGAGCAGCCATGCTTGTTTCAGTTGGAATGCAAGTTTTAGTCTTTGGAATTGTTTGGGGATACTTTTTAACCTATGAAAGTTTACGACTAACAACAGGGATGATTATTCATTTAGTTGCAATTGGGATTGAAAGTTCATTTTGCGCAACGGGAATAGCATGTCTTGTATGTGCGTTTATTAAAAATGAAACAGCATTACGGGCAGTTAATACAATTTTTGGCTCTGGATTTGGATTCTTGATTGGCGGATATTTTCCAATTGGTGAGATGTCAATGACTGCCCAACATGTTATCAAAGCATTTCCGCTTACATATTCGGTTGCGCAAAACCGTCAAATTTTGATGGATCACTTATTAAGAGTAACAATTAAGCCGATTCGAGTACCAATGGAGAAGTTTTTCGGACTGAACTTAACAATCAATGGTTCGCAAGTTAGTTCAGAAATGATAACATTGATTTTAATTGGGACAGGAATTATTTTGATTCTTTTAATTGCAATAATTAGTCGTAAAATGATTGAAGTTACAATGGCGGAGCGAAGTTAAATGAAATATCAATTTAAACCAGATTTAAAGGTTAATGAAACCAACGTTTTAATTACAGCTCAAACGAAAAATCACGAAGTTAATGAAATCGAACGGGCACTTGAAAAGATTCAGAAGGAAGAGCAGACGGTGACTGTTACTGCGCATCAAGCTGTTTATCGGATTCATTATAACGAAATCGTCTTTGTTGATGTTTGGGGTGATTATACCACCATTCATTTGTTAGACCGCAAGTTTAAAATTCACCAACCATTGCGAAAAATTGAAGAACAGCTTCAGGATGAGCGGTTCGTTCGGGGCTCACGGAGTTTGATTTTAAACCTCGACTTTGTTGAAAAATTTCGAAGCAGCTTTTCAGGAACTTACTTAGCTGAAATGGCTAATCATCAGGAGGTTGCAATTTCACGGCGATACTGGAAAAAAGTTAAGGAAAGGGTGTTTCAAAAATGAGATGGTTAATTGAATTGCTTCAGCGAATGATTATTGGAACCGAAATTGGAATTACCTGTTATGTATGGATCGGCGTTTCATGTTATTCATCGGTAAAAGTGACATTGCCGATTGCAGCGGAAATTTCTTTAATGGGGGCAATGATTGGCGGGGCAACCTTTATTTTCCGAATTCCGCGAATTAATTATTACCTTGCATTCCTCATTCATTATCTTATTGTTTTAGCTGCGAGTTGGATTTTTTTGCGACCGATTTATAGAATATATTATGGAGTTAACTATCAATTTAACTTTGAAAGTCTCCTATTCATTGCAGCGATTTATCTTATTATTCAGTTAGTAATTCGTTTCATGCAAATTAATGACGTTCAGCGCGTTAACCGGCGTTTAAAGCAACGACAAAAGAAAAATCATTAAGATTTCAGCGTCGATGATAAAAGGACTTCATCGGCGCTGATTTTCATTCGTGATAAAATGGAACTTGAAGGTGATTTTAATGGAAAACGTTTCAATAAAGGAAAAATTAAGTGTTATCAGTGGAAGTTGTCTGGGGTTTATCGGGATTTTGATTGGAACTTCCCTGGTTGTCACTTTTCCAACGTTAATTCATGAATTTAATACGCGCTTAGCTGTCGTTCAGTGGTTGGCATCAGGATACTATTTAGTTGCAACGATCACAATGAGTGCGACGGCCTATTTAATGAAGCATTTTCCGCTTCGGCGAATTTTTATGTTAGCGGCATTGACTTTTATTCCGGGGTGCTTGATCAGCGCGTTTGCTCAATCAATTGGAATGCTGCTGGTTGGATGCATGATCAATGCATTTGCAACGGGGATTGCAACGCCGCTGATGTATCAAATTGTTTTCCATTCAATTCCGCAAGATCAATTTGGTAAGTACAACGGAATCGTGACGATGATCAAGTCATTTGGCCCGGCATTCGGTCCCACATATGGCGGGTTACTGACATATTTAATTTCATGGCGGATGATTTTTATTATTGTGTTGCCGCTATTGTTGGTTGCTTTTGGAATGGGCATGTATTCGCTGAAAAAGGAAAAGGTTGAAACGGCTTCAACGCCATTTGATTATCTTGGATTAGTTTTGTTTGGAACAACGGTGATTACGTTTAGCCTGGTAATCAGTAATCTCGGAACACAGATTCATCATCCGGGGTCACTGATTGGGCTTTTGATTGGCAGTGTTGTTCTTTTAGGAGCATTCATTTATGAAAATCAGCATACAAAGCGGAAATATCTGAGTTTCCGAATTGTCAAAAATAAAATCGTTCGTTTCCGGTTGATTTCATTTTTCAGCTTGCAGTTTATGAATTTGAGTTTGGTATTTATTTTGCCGCTTTATGCCGAAGAAGTTTTGCACTATAATTCATTGGTCACGGGAATGTTGCTGCTTCCGGGAGCGGTAATCGGCGCATTACTATCGCCCGTTTCAGGGAAAATTTATGATAAAAAGGGTGCGTTCTTTACACTAACGCTTTCAAGCGGTTTTTTGTTTGCAGGCGTTGCGCTTTATTTGATCAGTTTTAAATTTTTAACGGCCTTTTTAATTGGGCTGATTTATATTGTCTTCCGGTTAGGCTATACGTTTGGATTTGGCAATATTATGTCAGATGCCGGAAAGTATGTTTCAGCGGCAGATCATTCGCTTGTCAGTTCAATCTTCAATACTTTCCAACAGTACTCAGGAACGATTGGAACCAGTTTGATGTCGTCGATCATTACGATTTTTGAAGGTTTAGGCCTAAGCGAAGCCAGTGCGATCCTTACTGGTGGTCGAATCGGCCTGACAATTTTAGTTATCATTGCCATTGCTTTAATTGGAATTACGGTTTATGTGCGTCAATTAGAAAAATAAAATCAAAGAAGGTGTGACAAAACGTCAAAAACGAGCGTGGTGGAAGCAGAAAAGCGAACGAATCGCGGAGCATAGATTCGGA
>NZ_AYZA01000024.1:270215-279620 GCF_001436315.1 Ligilactobacillus aviarius subsp. aviarius DSM 20655
AAACCCGATTATGCGGATATAGCAAAAAGGTTGCGACTTACGTCACAACCTTTTTTTAATTTCCAATTTGAAAGGGGACCAGTAAGAGAAGGGCAAAAGGGCTTATTTTAACTTCCGAAGGGCATCTTTTTGAGCTTCCTGATTGACGTGGGTATATAAATCGGTTGCGGATGTCCCTTTTTGCCCTAATTGTTGGGATACTAAGACCCGGTCTTTGGTGATTTCATATAATTCCGATGCGAGAGTATGCCGTAATTTGTGGGGCGTTAACGGATGACCAAATGCCGTAGAATATTTTTTGATCAGTTTTTCAATTGAATTATACGTAATGCGCCGAACCTCACCGTGATATTCAGTGACAAAGAATGCTTTTTGATCCTTCGGCGGATTGTACCGGTCTTGGCGAATTTTAGCATAGCGTTCGACGTATTGAACGACCCATGGCGCAATTGGAACTGAGTCCCGCATGCCACCTTTCCGCGTAACATCAAGCATTGCATCTTCAAGATGAAGGTCTTCAACATTAACGTTGGCTGCTTCTGAAACCCGAATTCCAGTCCCAAGGATCATTGCAGCAATACAGATATCGCGTTCTTTATTTTTCTTAAACGCGGTTAAAGCCCGCGGATCACAATTTTTTTCATATTCATTTTCGATAAAATCAATGAATTCATATTTCCGTTCGCCAGTGTACATGTGCGTTTCAAGGTTGTGAGCACGGTAATTCAACGTTTCCGTGGTATTTAATGAATCAATTTTGAGCATCACATTATTGGTAAAATACGGTTTTCCATCTTCGGTATCCGCCGTAACGGTCAAAAACTTAAACAATGATCGTAAAGCATTGATCGACCGATTAATGGATGTTGGTGAATTAACGCGTCCTTGTTTGTTTTTAGAATGTTTAAGAAAATCAATGTACAACATAATGTCTGAACGGCGCAACTTAGCAAGCGTTTCAACTTTAATTGCTTGATTTTCCTTTGCATCCGAAATGCCTGATTCGCGCAACCAATTAAAAAATCGTCGAAATTCAGTTAGATATTGATAAATCGTTGTGATTGAATGATTAGTTTGCAAATAAAAATCACGGATATAAACTGGAAGTTTTTTGAGTTCAGTTTGAATTAATGGTAAGTAACGATCGTGATCCATAAACAAATCCTTTCTAAAGCTTGATAAGGGGATAGCTAATTCTTTGATTTAATCTGTTATTAAAATTATAGTTTTAATGACTAACATATGCAACTTAAAAGAGGGGTTCTCAATGATCCAAATTATGATGCTTTAACCGTTTAAAGCAAATTCGATCACAAATTCCAATCATTGGTCCTTGGAATAATAATCCAAAAATTGTTCCGATGTTGATTGCGACAATTTGATGACTGATTAAAAATGTAATTGCAACAATAATGATTGCTGGCAAATAAACGGCAAACATTGCTTTAGTTGAATTTCCATTAAAGAACTTAAACCGGACGATTTGCATTAAATCATCTGCAGGATGCAGCATCCAGTTTACGCGTTGGTACATTGAAACACCTAATGATACTAAACATATTCCAAATAAATCAAATAAAATTCTCATTGGTAAATTCATGGTCATTACTAATGAGTGTTTTAAAATGCTGCTAAGCCAACTTACAAGGTACGAAAATAACACCATAAAGATGATACTTTTACCAATGCGCTTTAAATCGATTTTCCGAATCAAAATGGTATTAATGATGATCAATAATGCACCCCAAATCACCATGATGTTTCCAAGTGACCAATGAATCGTCTGACTGACGTTGACACACGTTGCGGTCCATAATGGACTTCCTAAGTTCAGCGCAACGGTCAGTGCATTCCCAAAACTATTAATGATAATTGATAATCCAAAGTAAACAGCAAGTTCAAGCTTGCTAATGTCGTGTATTTCCATTGAAACTTCATCCTTTTTGATGTTGGTTATTAAAACTATTATACACTTTAATTTGTTTTTTGCTTAACGCGATTGATATTCTAATTGTTTTTTGTTATGATAATCAAAATATATTTTGCAAAATGATTTTTGAATAATTTAAGGAGGTCGGCCCAAATGCCTGATTTTTACTATTATCCGCGATGCGGAACGTGTCGGAAAGCAATAAAATGGCTGGATGAACACCATATTCAATATACGCCACATGACTTAGTTAAAAATCCTCCGTCTGCAGCGCAATTTGAAAAATGGATGAAAATGACGGATTTGCCGCAAAAACGGTTCTTTAATACGAGCGGTCAACATTATCGGCAACAAGGATTAAAGGATAAAGTCAACGCGATGTCATGTACTGAAGCATGCACGATCTTATCAAATGATGGTATGTTGATCAAACGACCAATCATGGTTGACGGAAACCGGATTACGGTTGGCTTTAAGGAAGCCGAATACGAAGAAGTATGGAATAAATAATTGATAAAAAGACATCTGGTGAACACTCATCAGATGTCTTTTTACTAATTATTTGTAATGTCCAAGATATCTTCGTGATTATCAACAACAAAAATTTTCGGTTCGGTTAAATCAGTTAAACTTTGAAGATTGATCTTCCGCACCCGTTGATTGTTATACGTTGCAAAGTAGTATGTTTGTGACGTTGCACTCATAAATGAACGGTAGCAACTAAAGTCTTGCGCATCGGTTTGAAGTGCAAGACAAAAGTTAGACAAGATTAAATTATCAAGCTACCAAGGCGTGATTTCGGTATTCAACCGGAGTCATGCCTTTTGTTTTTAAAGTCGTTCTAACATTATTAAAATATTGAACATAATTTCGAGAAAGTTTCCCTAATTCTGTAATATCTTTACATGGTGGAAAGCCGGCCAGTAATTCCGTTTTGTACAGGTGAAAGAAACTTTCTACTGGAGCGTTATCTAAGCAGTTTCCCTTGCGGGACATACTTTGAACAAAGTGATAATCCGCTAGTTTTTGGGTATAGTAAGCTAACTGATAATGCCAGCCTTGGTCGGAATGAATGGTTGGCTGGGCACCATCAGGTAAGTTATCAATTAATTCTTCAAGGGTGCGCATAATTAGTTCTTTATTGGGACTAGTACTAAGCTGGAAAGCCAGGATCTCTTGGCTGGCTTCATCAATCATCACTGAAATATAAGCCCATTGATGGTTAGCCAACCGGACTTGCGTAACATCCGTATGAATAACTTGGTAAGGTTGGTGCGCATTAAATTTTTGGCTCAATTTATTAGCCGCGATCTTGCCTACCGTGCCATGATAGGACGAATATTTGCCGTTACGGTGACGGTTATAGAAACTGACTTGAACGTTCAATTCACTCATTAGTTTGCAAATTGTATCGCCAGACAAATGTAATTCCATTTTATCTAATTCAGCTTGAATTCGGCGATAGCCCGCAGTCCAACGCCCTCGGGCCTTAAAACGTTGTGCGATTTGAAGAATCATTTTCTTAGTTTTTGTGTATTTGTCATGGGGATTGGCAATCCGTTTACGCTCATCGTGATAAGTTGCCTTGGGAAGCATAATGGTCTTGAGCAGATCGCCAATCTTATAGCGTTGTTTCTTAGGCAGTGATGCTTGATCGTCCCTGATCTGATCCACTATTTGCGTTTTCTTCCGGGCCTTAAGGATCCGAACAGGGACAGCGATTTTTTTAAGATGTCGCGTTCCATTTTGGTTTCATAAAGTTCCTGATTTTTCTTCGCCAATTCTTCTTTTAAGCGGTCAAGCTCACTTTGATGTGCGAGCTGCTGCCGTTGTTTTTTAGGATGATTCACTTTAGGTGGCCTACCTTTCGGCTGAGGATTCAAGGCCGTAATTCCTTCCCGTTCAAATATTGAACGCCAAATAGAGACCTGCGACGGTAAAATGTCAAAGCGGTCCGCTACTTCAGCCATTGAATCCTCGTGAGTTTGGTAATAGTTTATCACACTTAATTTGAAATCAGCAGTAAAATTCCGTTTATGCCGCCGTGGTTTGAGAGCATCAGGACCATTTAACCGGTATCTTTGAACCCATCTAGATATTTGACTTTCTCCAATATGATATTTCTCACTTAAATCATTGATACTCTGTGCAGTTGAAAGATATTCATGAACAATCTGCGCCTTTAATTCAGGTTTATATTTAACCATACAAAAAGTGCCTCACAATCATTAGTTTTTTGTCTAACAATTGTAGGGCACTTCACAAAATAGGTGTATACTTTATTTAACAACTTGACTCGGAGGTGTTTCGATTGATTTTCTAGAATTATTAATTTGCAAAAATAACTGTTTAATTTATTTTTGGACGGGACTTTTGTGCATTTTTTTAATTCTGAAAGTTGATCGTAATACACGGCTTTAAATCTGAAATGACGGTATTTTCCTGACGATATTCAGACCTGTATTACGTAAAAGTGTACGGGTCCTTTTTGAAAGGAAGTATCAGAATGGCAGACATTAAAGTCAAAAACTTAACTTTCGCATATGATGGTCAACTTACACCCCTTTTCAAGAAGGTAAATTTAAACATCGGCCTTGATTGGAAGCTGGGATTACTTGGACGGAATGGCCAAGGAAAAACAACCTTTTTAAAATTACTTCTCAGCGAACTTGTCCCGAATGGTGGTCAAATTGAACGTCAGACGACTTTCCAATATTTTCCATTAAAAATTGACCACCCTTCTTATCCAACAATTATGGCGATTCAGGACAACTATCCAATTGAAGAATGGGAATTAAAAAAAGAACTGTCAAAGATGTGTTCAAATTCAGATGAGTTGATTTGGCGGCCATATGCCGAATTAAGTGGTGGCGAACAAACGAAGGTTCAGCTGGCAACCCTTTTTAAGAATGATGACGTTTTTCCATTAGTTGATGAACCGACTAACCATCTAGACGGCAAAAGTCGAAAACAAATTGCGGATTACTTAAAACACAAGAAACAAGGATTTATTGTTGTAAGTCATGATGTTGCGTTTCTTAATCAAATAATCGACCATGTTTTATCAATTGAGCGAAATACAATTTTACAATTTCATGGAAACTTTGACACCTATAAAGTTGAAAAGGAAAATCAGGATCAAAATTATCTGGAAGAGAATCAAAAATTAAAAAACGAAATCACGCGGTTACGGGAAACAGCACGCGAAAAGAAGAACTGGGCTGTGCAACGTGAAAAAGATAACTATGGAAACCCGCATGTCAAAGGAAGCGGCGGAACTGGTCATAGTGGTTTTACAAGTGCCCGGGCGAAACGTTCAATGAAACGCTCAAAGGCAATTCAAAAGCGAATTGATCAGGAAATTAAGCAAAAACAAGCACTTTTCAATAATATAATTGAGACTTCGCCGCTAACGATCAACTATATTCCTTCAAGAAAAGACGAAGTTTTATCTTTTAAAGATTTTCAGCTTGGGTATGATTTCCCGCTTTTTGATCCAGTCACGTTTACCTTAAAGCGTAATGAGCAGCTGATCGTTACCGGTCAGAACGGAATTGGAAAATCTACGCTATTTAAGTTTATTTTGAATCTGGTTCAAATGAATTCGACCGGTGATTTTCACGTCAATTCGCACGCTAAAATTAGCTATTTGAGCCAATCGGTAAAACTGAACGGAACGATTATGCAGCTTGCAGATCAGAATGGATTGAATTTCAATGAAATCTTGAATCTTTTGCGTAAGCTGGGGATGCCGCGTGAAGTGTTTAATCTACCAATTGAGCAGATGAGTAAGGGACAGCAAAAGAAAGTCGCATTGGCGAAATCTTTGGTTGAACCAGCAAACTTATATTTGTGGGATGAGCCATTAAATTACTTAGATATTGAAAACCAGCAACAAATCTTGACAATGATCAAAGAAAAATCACCGACAATGCTGATTGTTGAACATGATCAAAAATTTATTAATTCGTTTGATCCGCAATTTGTAAAATGTTTGAAACGGTAATCAAAAGAGGACTGTGATGTCGGTCACAGCCCTCTTCTTTATACGTTAAATCGTTTTTCAATTTTAGCTTGCTGCTTCTTTGAAACAACGGTTGCTAAAAATAGCAATGCAAGAACAAATAAAATAAGCGTTCCTAATGGATTTCCGTGGTTATTCAGCATTGTGGTTGAATGCGACGTTGAAATTCCGATTGAACATGCGTCCAAGAGTCCATGGAGTAAAATCGGCATAATCAAGTTTCCGGACTTCAAATAGATAACAGCTAGGATAATTCCTAATAAAAATGTCCCAATCATTTGCAACATGGTTTGATATGCAGATTGATGAAGAATATTCATTAAATGAGTAATTCCGAAAAGAAAGCTGCTAAGGAAGATTCCCTTCCAAATTACGTGAGTCTTGTGAACATGATGTATGATGCTTGGTAATAGCATTCCCCGCATGATAAATTCTTCAGCACATGCAACTAAAAGTGCAGTTATTAAACAAAAGAGCGGCGCATGGATACGGTAAAGGTTCTTTTCAAAGACGACCATATAAAAGGCAATTAAAAAGTCGCCTAAAAACGAGAGATAAAACGTCTTTTTGAAAAGCAGCTTTTCGTGAGTATAAAAATGATTAAGCATCCAGCAGAAAATGAGCATGATGACTTCCAAAATTCCCATTCGGAATAGAATCCGTTTTTGCAAATCAAAGCCATCACCGATGCGAAATTTGAGAAATATCCATACCCAAGCAGATTGAATCAATAAAAAGCAAATTAACCAAATAAAATAAGTGATTAATGGTTTAAATTTTGAATTCTCTTTCATTCTTTTTCCCCTTTGTAATTAAAAATTGAATTACTTTGAAAATCAAAATAACTCAAAACCATTATATCACACGGGTATTTTGAACCTTCAAAATATTTAACCATTAATTTTTGGATAAGTTCGAAAAAAAGATGCGCTTTTTATTGACAACCTTTACATAATTAATTATTCTACACTTATAGAGATTTATCTCTGTAATTTAAAATTACTAATAAACACTCCAGCTACTTTCAAAATACACCCATTCTTTGCTGAAGTGTTTATTTTTTTGCAAAAAAATCTCACTGGATAATTCCAGTGAGAACCAATTCGATTATAAGTCTGGGTCCTTATTCTATTCTTATTCATGCTAATATCATGCAACATTTATCTACCTATTATATGAATAATTATATCTATTGTTATATTCATTCAAATATCACTCAACTATCATAGAATTATGATTCCATTGCAACCATTTCGCAACCATTAAAAAAAGACGCTGACTAATCAGCGTCATGGTCGTGAGTCTCCTAATTATGGAAAAAATTAAGTAGAAAAAAATAAGATGGAGTATCAAAGAAAGAAAATTCTTCATGCCTTGATTTCAGAATACAACAGAAAAAGCAGGAATACCATAGACTGGTACTCCTGCTTTCTGATTAATTTGATATTCAATTACGCTAATATGATAACGTTTCGCCAACGAAAATCAAGTTGGCGTTGTTAATTCCGTTCTTAGCAACTAAGGCTGATACCGTTGTTCCAAGACGTGCAGCAATGCCACTCAATGTATCGCCACTTTGAACAGTGTATACATGGGAAGCACCGCTTACTCGCAACCGTTCGCCAACGTAAATGTAATTCCAATTTGAAATTCCGTTCATGTTAGCAAGATGAGCGGTTGTCATTCCGTAACGGCTGGCAATACCGCTCAACGTATCGCCGGAACGTACAACGTAAATGCTTGAGTTGTTTACTTGGTCGTTGCGTTGAGTTTGACTTGCTGTTTGCAAGATTTCAACGTTCGATTTGTATATCCAGCTGTTAATTCCACTAAGCAGAACCTTATTGCCTGATACCTGTTCGACCGTGTAAGCTCGACCTTTGACCCAACTTGGAATACTTTCGCCGGTTGCCCAGTGCGTGGCACTGAAATTGACTTTGACCGTAAACCCTACCGAAATATCCCGTTTTGGCGTGTTGTCGGCTTTCTTGCCTTCCTGAATTACAGGAGTATTATTATCCGGCTTGTTCGGGTTGCCTTTTTCATAGCCATTCTTTGTGATTCCCAGTAAGTCAATGTTGTAGTCGATTGCTTTGCTGTAAACGCCCCGACCGTGGTCTGAATATTGCCATAACGCTACATTATCCATTGACGGGAAATATTCCATTGGTGCAGGATATGTTCCGTTTGTATACGGATAACCAGCAACCCAAATCTTATTTGGATAAGCGTTACCGATTTGATTTACGTAGAAATGAGCATTGGCATATCCTTTGTAAGAGTAGAACACCGGAGTAAAGCCATTATCACGAATAACGTTCATTGCTGAAATAACGGCGTTTGTGTTTCCTTGCAAGTCTTTGCCGTAACCTTGTTCACAGTCAAGAGCGATGATTGAACCTTTAGGACATGCGTTTTTGATTTGCGGCAAGAAATGATATACCGCTTGCTGCGCTAAGTAACCATTATCGCCAGTTTGCAACCAAATGTAAGTATGAGCTCGCTTACCCTGCGCGATTGTGGTAGCCACTTGGCTATCGTACGTTGGTTGACTGTATGTTGAACCGTCCCCGTACATTCCACCAACCTGACAAATTGCAAACTTGTCATCAGGCGAAACGAATTGAGCGTTGTAGCCTTGGTATTTTGATAAATCAACCCCGTAATCTCTATCTGCATGAACCGGAGTCATTGCGATTGTCACTCCCGCCATTAAAGCAGCAGCACCCGCAATCAATTTACTTTTCTTCATTGGCGTTGTCCCCTTTCTCTGTTGCTTGACCTGTTCCATGGTCGTAATCGTCTTGCAGCTTAGCAAGATGATTTTTCAAAAAAGACGGAATGGGAACGCCCATTTCGCCTAAGTTCTCAACGATTGAAACACAATAGATAACAACATAGAACGCAATCAAGCAAATCATTTGGTCGTGAAAGCCCATTGCACTTGCAATCGGAAAGAGCGTCAAAACAATCAGAATGACGCACCCGTGAGTGATTAAGCCTTTCAACCCTTTGCTTGAAATCGTCATGTTGTTGGTTTTCTTAGCAACCAATGATTTTGCTATGCCGGTAACAATATCCGCCACGACAGCCCAAGTGAATATCACGATAACCGGTTCGTCAATCATGTGGTCGAGATAGCTAAGAACGAGGTAGTGGAAATGCTCCACTACTTAGCGGTTTCCGTTGAGTTGCTGCCTTGAGTTGGTGTAGCCGTTGTTAAAGCTGTGTACTTAGCCAGCTTTTCACGACCTAATTCTTGAACTTGTTTCCGGTTCAAATCATCTAAGGTGTCAACACCTTGTGGCAAATCATCGGGAGTTACAACCATGGTTGCACTGATAAAGTTTGAACCTTCATTCCCTGAAAATGAGATGTTGATTGATGTTGTGTTACCGTTGTTGTCAAAGTTGTAGTTTAAGTTACTCATTTTGATTTGCATAATTCATTG
>NZ_AYZA01000024.1:279725-280343 GCF_001436315.1 Ligilactobacillus aviarius subsp. aviarius DSM 20655
TAACAGAACGACGGCGTTCTCGTTGGTTAATTTATCCGCTTCTGCTTGAGCTTCGCCAACGCTTACGCCGTCTTTAACAACTAATGTTCCGTTTTCTTGAACAAAGTTTCCTTTGTCATCTTTTTTAAAATATTCATCACGTAAACTTGCAATGTCCGCATTGTATTCATCAATCTTCTTTTGAAGTAATTTAATGAGTTTAGTACGTCCACGGCTTGCCCGTGATTTCAAGTTCAATTTTTGCAAAAATTCTACATAGGCGGTAATCTCGCCATTCTTAATTTCCATTTTCAAATTGCATTCCTCCTATAATGAGCTCCAGTTAATTGAGCCACCTTGACCCATTTGAATATCATTAATGAACTTAGTATGTGTGAAGTTGACGTATTTGCCACCACCGTAAATACCAAGTCCACCATTAGCACCCCACCAAAAGCCATATCCGTTTCCGGACTGTAAGCCGAATGCTGTTTCGCCGTTCATGCTTAACGCTACTAAGTCAAGCCGATAGCTTGATGTCCCAATGTGGTTCAGTTTAAGGTCGTCAGCCCAAACAGTGTCGCAGAAATTCCAGCCGGGTTGATACCCATAGGTATTGATACCTTGTCTCATCCATAG
>NZ_AYZA01000007.1 GCF_001436315.1 Ligilactobacillus aviarius subsp. aviarius DSM 20655
ATTCCTTAGAAAGGAGGTGATCCAGCCGCAGGTTCTCCTACGGCTACCTTGTTACGACTTCACCCCAATCATCTGTCCCACCTTAGACGGCTAGCTCCAAATGGTTACTCCACCGGCTTTGGGTGTTACAAACTCTCATGGTGTGACGGGCGGTGTGTACAAGGCCCGGGAACGTATTCACCGCGGCATGCTGATCCGCGATTACTAGCGATTCCGACTTCATGCAGGCGAGTTGCAGCCTGCAATCCGAACTGAGAACGACTTTAAGAGATTAGCTTAACCTCGCGGTTTCGCGACTCGTTGTATCGTCCATTGTAGCACGTGTGTAGCCCAGGTCATAAGGGGCATGATGACTTGACGTCATCCCCACCTTCCTCCGGTTTGTCACCGGCAGTCTCGCCAGAGTGCCCAACTGAATGATGGCAACTGACAACAAGGGTTGCGCTCGTTGCGGGACTTAACCCAACATCTCACGACACGAGCTGACGACAGCCATGCACCACCTGTCATTTTGTCCCCGAAGGGAAAACCTAATCTCTTAGGTGGTCAAAAGATGTCAAGACCTGGTAAGGTTCTTCGCGTTGCTTCGAATTAAACCACATGCTCCACCGCTTGTGCGGGCCCCCGTCAATTCCTTTGAGTTTCAACCTTGCGGTCGTACTCCCCAGGCGGAATGCTTATTGCGTTAGCTGCGGCACTGAAGGGCGGAAACCCTCCAACACCTAGCATTCATCGTTTACGGCATGGACTACCAGGGTATCTAATCCTGTTCGCTACCCATGCTTTCGAACCTCAGCGTCAGTTACAGACCAGAGAGCCGCTTTCGCCACTGGTGTTCTTCCATATATCTACGCATTTCACCGCTACACATGGAGTTCCACTCTCCTCTTCTGCACTCAAGTCTTCCAGTTTCCAATGCACATCTCCGGTTAAGCCGAAGGCTTTCACATCAGACTTAAAAAACCGCCTGCGTTCCCTTTACGCCCAATAAATCCGGACAACGCTTGCCACCTACGTATTACCGCGGCTGCTGGCACGTAGTTAGCCGTGACTTGCTGGTTAGATACCGTCAGTGAATAATCAGTTACTATTACTCATATTCTTCTCTAACAACAGAATTTTACGATCCGAAGACCTTCTTCATTCACGCGGCGTTGCTCCATCAGGCTTGCGCCCATTGTGGAAGATTCCCTACTGCTGCCTCCCGTAGGAGTATGGGCCGTGTCTCAGTCCCATTGTGGCCGATCAGTCTCTCAACTCGGCTACGTATCATCACCTTGGTAGGCCGTTACCCTACCAACTAGTTAATACGCCGCGGGTCCATCCAAAAGCGATAGCAAAACCACCTTTTACATAATGACCATGCGGTCATCATGGTTATACGGTATTAGCATTTGTTTCCAAATGTTATCCCCTTCTTTTGGGCAGGTTACCCACGTGTTACTCACCCGTCCGCCACTCGAATTTCTTACGGTGAGTGCAAGCACTCGGTGTAAGAAATTCTCGTTCGACTTGCATGTATTAGGCACGCCGCCAGCGTTCGTCCTGAGCCAGGATCAAACTCTCAATTTATAAGTTTGTGACTCGTAATTACTAGCGAATTGACTTCGCAAATGTTTTTGCATTCATTTTCATGAATTG
>NZ_AYZA01000001.1 GCF_001436315.1 Ligilactobacillus aviarius subsp. aviarius DSM 20655
ATGAATTGCCCTGCACATTTGTGTGTCGAAACATTGTTCAGTTTTCAAAGATCTACTTTTTATTTAATTAGCTATCAAACTGACAGCTTTTATATAATACCAAATTGAAAACTTGGTGTCAATCACTTTTTTCAAGTGACTTGCCAAATCAACAACAGTTATTACTATACAGGTATCCCCTTTATCCGTCAAGATTTTTTTAAACAAAATTGACTCTTTTTTTTAAGTTTTTTATACTTATTTGATGTATTCCAAATTAAAAGAGGATCAGCAAATGAAATCAGAAGAAAAAAATACCAAAGTTTTTGACAGCACCATCATCAAATTTATTATCGTTGGGGTTGTTAACACTGTTGTTGGTTGGGTCGCAATGTTCTTATCACTGTGGCTTTTAACTAAGATGGGAGCAAACCATACAATTAGTTATTGGATTCCTTCGGGGGTCAACATTGTCGTTGGAAGTATCGTTAGTTACATTTTGAATAAACACTTTACCTTCCAAAGCAATACAACTGGGAAAGAAGATATTGGTAAGTTTATCATTAATATCTTGGTTTGTTATGTCGTTGCATACGGCATCGCCCAGCCAATTGCAAAATTGATTTTCAAACATGCTGGAGTAATGGTTCTTAAAATTATTTCATTACTCTCAGGTTCAATTTTATTTACAATTATCAATTACTTTGGCCAACGTTTCTGGGTATTTAAGGAAGACGAAAAGTAATTTAAGTCCAAATAAAATGGAGTCGAATCACTTTGATCCGGCTCCATTTTTTTATTTGATAATCGTCAGCAGTGCATGTTGAAGCGCCGCAAATTTGGCCTGAACGACTGTTAACCATTGACAATGGATCATCTGGCCTAGTGTTCCAAGCCATAAAAGACGAAACTCAATCAAAAGTAAACACAAAGTGAATCCTAAAACGAGGTGTTCACCAATTCCTCCCGTTGTGTAGTAAATCAACTTTGGTCGTTTCCGTTTCTTTTTGTATGGCCATAACCAATGAATTCCTTCCTTCGAGAAAGAATCTTCAATTAAATGCATTAAGTACCCTATCAGCAACCAAAAAGTCACATTTTGACCCGACGCTGATAAATAGTGAAATTGAATAACGGTTCCTAACACAAAGACAATTACTGCTCCTAAGAGTGAATGGGTCCCGCCACGATGACCAAGTGTCTTATTGGTAATTCCACTGGCAATTTTATTCCTTTTTCCCAAAAATGAACTTGGATGATCAATGTCTGGAAGGAGACTTCCAATTCCAAGGGCACACCCATTTAGGAAGCTTACTTCACCTGAAGCCGCCATCAACGGGAGACCAACCGCTAATGTTAGCGTAACGTGTGTACGATATTTCATTTCTCTTCCTCAAAATTATCCTTCATGCCGATATTTCAAATGACTTTGACCCTCATGCGCAATCACGTTGATCTGATCTGGAATTTGAGCATGGAGTTCCCTTACATGGCTGATAATTCCGATCATTCGATTCTTGCCTTCTAACGTTCGCAAAGTCTCCATTGCAGTTGCAAGGGCATCCTCATCAAGGGAACCGAAGCCTTCATCAATAAATAACGTATCGATTTCAGTTCCGCCGTTTTGCCGTTGAATTACCTCACCTAACGCCAACGCTAGGGCTAAAGCGGCAATAAAGCTTTCGCCACCCGACAATGTGTGCACACTCCGAGTCTGACCGGCTTCGTCATCATAGACATCGATTCCCAATCCGGTTTGCCGGGCAGTATTGCGTTCCGCATTTTGTTGCAAGACAAATGAATACCGGCCATCGGTGATTTTTTCCAAAATTTGGGTTGCAACCTCAAGAACCTCTTTAAAGTACTCGCGCAAAACAAAACGCTCAAGTCCAAGCTTATTTTCGCTTGTTCCTCCGCTTACGATCTGTGAAAGTTCCGCAACCTCATCAAGATGCTGTTGTTGCTTTTGATAAGCATCCCACATTTTTGATGCTTGGTGCTTGATTTGCTTCAATGATTGCAACTGGGCATTTTGTTCACCCCATTTAATCTGCATTCCGCGCAATTTATTTTCCAGATCATCAACCTGGATTTGAAGTTGATCAATCTTTGGCAACTCTTGTTTTCCGATCACTTCATTGAGTTTTGCCAACTGATCAGCATTTGACCGCACTTTTTGCCGGTATTCATCCACTTCCGTCCGTAGCGGCGGTAACCGGTGTAAAGTGCTGATCAAATTCCGAAGTTGGGGTTCCGTTTCATTTTGTTTTTGTAATTCGGCTTCCAAATCATGTTCAGTTTGATTCAATTCATGGCTCAATTCGTGCAACCGTTCAATCAGTTGTTTACTTTGAGTCTGAAATACAATGTGCTGTTCTTTAACTTGTTGCATCTCGTTTGCGTTTGCCGTTTGAGCAGTCGTAAATTTTTCAATTTGAGTTTGCCACTGCTTCAATTGGTTTTCTAATTCAGCCTTTGTCTTAAATTCAGCAGGAAGTAATTTCTGTTGGGTCTTAACTTGAGCATCCAGTTCTGCCGCTTTGCGTTCAGCTGTTACTTTTAGCTGTTGCATTTTATCAAATTGATTTTGCAACTCCGTTTGTTGCTGTGAAAGGGCCGTACTTTGGGCCGTTAACTGGCTTTGGCGCGTCTTGGTTTCATCATATCCCTGTTTTCGGGTTTGAAAATCGCGTTCCCGTTTTTGACGCCAATCACTAATTTCACCAAATGATAAGTCCGTTTGATTTTCCTGATTCAGCTTTTGCAGTTCGTCATTCAAAGCCTGTTGGGCAGCTTGTACCTGCTGCTGGAATTCGCTTTGTTGCTCCTCCAGTTGAGATAATTTTTGTGCAGCTTGGGTATATTTAGCTTGTGCTTGCCGAACATCTGCTTCTTTAATCGCCTGCATTTCAACCGGAACTTCAATTTCAGCCGGGTGCGGGTGCTCCGTTGAACCGCAAATTGGGCAAGCCTTTCCCGGCGTTAGCTGCTTGACATAGAAATTGATCTGGTTTTGAGCAAAGTAATTTTGCAGTTCATTTGCCCGATCAGAAAGAACTGCAACTGCCTTTCGTTGACTAGCAACGGCTTGATCCATCGCCGCCAACTTTTGCGCACTCGTCGTTTTATCGCGGTTAAGCTGTTCAAGCCGTTCAAGGTGGTGATCAAGCTGATTAAGCTGTAACTTTCGCTGATTCAAATCATCGTTTAAATTCGTTAAATCACCAATTTGTTGTAACTGGGCTTGGTTAGCTTTCAATTGCCGCTCTTTTTCAGCCAGATTTTCTTTAAGTGAAGCTGTTTTTTGCGTTACCTGTTCTAACTGATGCTGAGCATCCTGCAAACTTTGCTGGGCCGCCTGGACTTCGGTGTACAAATCCAATTTAGGTTTCAGTCGTTGCATGTTCGTCGTTAGTTTCGCAATTTCAGGAGCTTGTTTTTCAAGTTCATCATAAACCTTTTGCTGCTGATGTTGTTCTTCCTTTAAGCGGTCCAAGTCCTTTTCAGCATCTTTAATTCGCTGATCAACATCTGTGACTGCTGTTCGTTGCTGACTAACTTTCATTATTAAAGCTCGCTGTGATTGGGCCCATTCAAGCAGGGTAATTTCTTGTCCCTTTTGCTTAATTTCTTCATTCTGCTGTTCAAGCATCATTCGTTCTTGTTCCAGCTGGTGACGCTCATCAAACGCTTTTTTCAACTGCTTAGCATTATCAAGCTGCTTCCGTGATTGTTGCAGTTTTTCATTATCGTGATCTAAAATTTTCCTTTGATCCGTTACAAATTGCTGATTACGGGCGATTTTTTCATCAACAACCGCAAACCAGTCCTGATTCGTGCGCACTGCTTTTCGCTCATCATCCGTTAAAATTACGTTTTGCTTTAAAACTTCCAGATTTGCTCGTTGCTGCTCTGCTTGTTTGCTTAGTTCGCGAACTTCAGTTTTAATTTGTTCCGTCCATTTTTCAAAAATTTCAGTCCCAAAAACTTGTCGTAAAACATTTTCCTTATCCGCACTATCAGCAGCCAGAAACTTTCGAAACTGTTGCTGCGGTAACAAGACGATTTGGGTAAACTGTTTTGCGTTCAAATGAAGTAAGTCTTCAATGAAACTTTTAATATCCGATGTCTTTGTCAGTGTCTCCTCTTCGCCATTGACACCATCGTACTTCAATGATTGCTTGGCCTGGTGACTCGACGTTCCGCCCTTCGCATTTACATAATCATACTTGGGCTCGCGGGTAACTGTATATTCTTTTCCTTGGTGTTCGAATTTTAATTGAACAACCGTTTTTTCACGCACTTGCGCAAAGGATGAACGCATCTGCTGCGGCGTCCGCTCGTTACCTGAAGTTTCGCCGAAAAGCGCATAGCAAATTCCATCAAAAATCGTTGTTTTTCCGCTCCCGGTTTTCCCGCTGATCAGAAATAACGGTACGTTTTCAAACTGGGTAAAATCAACCGTTTCATTCCGGTAAGGCCCAAAATTCTGCATTGTTAACTTTAATGGTCGCACTAATTAACGCTCCTTTCGGCTTTAGCTAATTCTTCCTTCGCAAATTTTTGCTGAACTGATGAAAGTTTATCTCCGGTCGCCTCATGATAAAAGGTCTCTAACATTTCGAGCGGGCTCAGTTTTTTTATCTTCCGGCCGCTTTCTTGCGTGATTGCATTCCGGCCATTTTGCCTTTGAAAACTAATGATCCGCGGATAAAACTCACGCAACCGGTTCATTACATTCGGAATAATTTCCTTATCTGTCAACCGAATTGCCACAAACTGATCATCGTCAACTTGACGGTAAAATTCAGGACTCGTCAACGTCTTGAAGCTCTCCTGCAAAACCACAATATCATTTTTAGGCGTTAACGGGACCCAATTAGCCATTTCATCCTTTTGGTCCGTATCAACGATCCAAACACCTTTTTCATCCTGCGCTTCGCTTACCGAAAACTTGACCGGTGAACCGCTATATTTCATTCGCGGATGGTGCAACGCATTTTTACTATGTAAATGTCCCAGCGCAACATAATCAAAATCTTCCATTAAATCAGGGGCAACGGCATCGAGCCCACCAACTTCGACTTGGGTTTCTGAATCACAATGACTGCTTCCAGCGGCAAAAAAATGGGCCACTAAAACATGCTTCTTATCACTTTCAAACCGTTCTTTCATTTGGTTGAAAATCAACTTCATCGCATCGTTCAAGTTATAGATCTCGACGTCTTTAAAATAGTTGCGCGCAGCCGGGAGTTCAAAATACGGTAACAAGAAAAACTGCGTATCGCCAATAACTACCGGAGTAAAAGCGTCCTTTAATTTTGTATTCATATAAAAATCGGTTGCCTTGAACCAGTCGCTCCCTGTATTAAGCCGAACGGCAGAATCATGGTTTCCATTAATTGCTAACACTGGCAAATGATCCTTCAAATTTAATTGAATCAACATTTGATCCAACAGGCGGACCGCGTCTTCACTCGGAACTGACCGATCATATAAATCACCTGCAATTACAACGGCATCAACCTTTTCCCGCAGTGCGATCTGTTCGATTTGTTCAAACGCATCCCGCTGATTATCAAAAAGCGAAAAATCATGTAGCTTCTTTCCAATATGCCAATCTGCTGTATGTAAAAATTTCATCATTCCACCTCTATTCACGTTTCACTCAATCAAACATTTGTTCTCATTTTATCATATTGGACAAGTTGAAAGAAAGAAGGTGCGATGAAGTTCTTTAACTCCATCACACCTTCTTCTGAATTAAATTTCTTTTTTAATTTGACGAACCATTTGTAATTCTTCGTTCGTTGGAATCAACATTGTTTTGATTTGCGCGTCTTTTGGCGAAATTATTCCTTCCTGATTTGCCTGATTTAATTTTTCATCGACTTCGATGCCAAGAACTCGTAGTTGTTTTAACAATGCCAACCGCAAATCAACTTGGTGTTCACCGATCCCGCCAGCGAGCACTAACGCGTCAATGCCGCCAAGTTCAGCAAAATATGCGCCCACATACTTTACAACCCGGTTAATAAAAATTTCACGGGCAAGGCTGGCTTGGTGGTCGCCCTTTTTCCAGGCAGCTTCAATGTCCCGCATATCAGAACTTGATTCTGAAATTCCTAATAACCCAGATTGATCATTCAGCAACGTCATTACTTCTTCAGCTGTCATGTCTTCTTTTTCCATTAAAAATGGGACGATTGCTGGATCTACATCACCAGCCCGGGTTCCCATCGTTAAGCCCGTCAACGGGGTAAAGCCCATCGAACTGTCAAATGCTTTGCCATCTTTAATTGCGGCTACCGATGCGCCGCTTCCTAAATGTAATGTAATAATCTTCAATTCATTCAATGGGCGGTTAAGCAACTCAGCTGTCCGTTCTGCCAAGTAACTGTGACTGATTCCGTGTTCGCCGTACCGTTGGATCTGGTACTTTTGAGTTAACTCATACGGTAAACTGTAAATGGCATTTGATTCCGGCATGTCCGTAAAGAAAATACTGTCAAACACCGCGTACTGGTCAACATTTGGCAAAATCTTTTGCATCAATTCAACGTACCGGGCTTCATGCGGATTATGCAATGGCGCAAAGTCTTTTAAATCCTTAATTGCTTGCAAGACTTCCGGCGTAATCAACGTTGCCTTCTTAAACTTTTGTCCGCCGGCAACGACCCGGTGACCAACAATTTGAATTTCATTTAATGAAGCAATTTTAAATTCTTCAATTTTATTTAAAATCATCCGAACTGCATCTTCATATTCCAAATTGGGTTCCTGTGATTGCTTTTTCTCACCATTAAACTTGGTCGTAACTAATGCTTGCGGTGTATTGATCCGTTCAACTTCACCTTCGCCCGCAACCTTTTCACTTTCAATTTCAAAGACCTTCCATTTAACTGACGAACTGCCAGCATTTAAAAGTAAAACTTTATCCATTGCTTTTTCCTCCGTAATTCTCTGTTACTTTTTGTAAATTATACCAGGATTTTGTTATATTCGATTCGGTTTCATTGTAAAATTCATATTAAATTCAGATTTTTTCACAAAAAAACAGTTTAATTTCGATTTTTTATTCAAAACTAGTTTGTTCATTTAACAACGTTTTTCCGACCTTTGTTACAAAATTTCAGTTTTTTGTAACAATAAGTAATACTCTTGCTACAACGCTGTGATATTTACCGCTTATACTAGACACTGTTAAATCGTTGTGGAACGATTTTGATATGAAAGTTAGTAAGAATATATACAGATAATTTTTATAGGAGTGAATATATTTATGAAGATGAAAAAGGTTTTAGTTTCAGCTGCTGCATTAACAGGTACAATTGCTGGTGCTACAGTAGTTGCAAATGCTGACACAGTTACAGTTAAGGCTGGTGACACTGTTTCAGAACTTGCCCAAAAGTACAACACAACTGTTAATACAATCCAACAACTTAACAACCTTAGCAATCCGAACTTAATCTTTGTTGGCCAACAATTAAAGGTTAACAACGATAACAACGGCCAAGCTGTTGCACAACAAAACACAAACAACAACGCACAAACTGCTCAACAACAAGCAACTTCACAAAATACACAGGCTCAAGCTTCAACACAACAAGCTGCTCAACAATCAGCTTCACAAAACACACAAGCTCAAGCTTCAAACAACAGCAATTACAACTCAAGCGTTTCAGGTAGCGACGCTGCTGCTAAGGATTGGATCGCACAACACGAATCAAGCAACAACTACAACGCACGGAACGGCCAATACATTGGTAAGTATCAATTAAGTGCTAGCTACTTGAACGGTGACTACTCACCAGCCAACCAAGAACGCGTTGCTGATCAATACGTTGCTCAACGTTACGGTTCATGGACAAACGCTCAACGCTTCTGGGAAGCAAATGGTTGGTACTAAGATTTAGTTCAACACGAATTTTACAAAGTCGGCTTTTATAGCCGGCTTTTTTATTAAAAAACATATAGTAAAAGAGAAGAGGTTGCAACTTGTGTCACAACCTCTTTGCTATATCCACATAATCGGGTTCCAAAACAAACGAGCTACGACGCGAAGCTAGTGAAGGACATAAACCTCCGAATCTATGCTGCGCGATTCGTTCGTTTCTCTGCTTCCACCACGCTCGTTTTTTAACGTTTTGTCACACCTTCTTATTAATCAACTAACTTTCCAACCAACGGCAACTTAGCTAATACCTTATCACCATGCGGCGACTTGTTTAACAGTGCATCCGTTACATCGGTTCCTGCCAGATTTCCGTGGTGTTCGCCACCAGTCCATGCTGGTGAATCAGTAACATCGTAAACTTTTCCATTTACTGCAACATAAGCCGGGTTACCATTTTGACCATTGTACTTTGCTAAATCCGCCCGTTTAATTTCTTTTTCTGCCATAATTAACACCTCTCAGTTATAACAATACCAAACTTGAATCAAATGAGATATTAATATGCTTACTCTTAGTAGACCCCGCCTTGGTAAGTTCCACTGACAACATGACGGAAATCAAACGTTGCCAATTCTGACATTCGAATGATCCGGCTGACACCAACCGCAATCATTAAATTCAACGGTTCATCGGCGTCATCTGGAATAACTAACACGGTTTGTTTGCCCGATGCCCGAAGGTAACCTAATTCATAAGCAACCCCGTCATCAATTTGAGCCGGATTGTACAACATGATTCCTAAATCGGCGCCCATCATTCCTTCAATATCTGAAACATAAGTCCGATTTTGCCATTCAATATCATGAACAAGTTCCGGGTGTTCGTTAACATCCATTCCTTTGTATTGATGATCAAGCGGAAAATGTGAAAACTCACGTGAAACGGTCGGGTTCGCTTCAATTGCTTTCAACCCTGCATCTAACTGTTCGCGTTGTTCAGGTGTAAACCAACTGCATGCAATATATGCCTTAACTGGACCAGGTTCAACTGTCATAATTCTTCTCCATTCTTTCTTTCGTTGTCATTTACCGAAGTAAATATTTTACAAATAAATAAATGCCACCACCAAAAATGATGATGCCAATCGTCATAATCATTCCACGTGAAAAAGTAGCCGCTCGGTCCCGAACTCCCAACGCATTATAAATCATTAAAAAGCCGACTACGATCAGCAATAAGACTATTAAAATAATTGAAAGTCGCATCTCGTTCACCTACTTATTCTCGTATATTCTTATCTTATCCTAGATTAAACCCGTTTGCCATAAAAAGATAACGCAAAAAAGGTAAAGCAAACCAAGCCGCCTAAAATCAAGGAAACTTTGCTTACTTTACCCTTTAACTATTAATCGATTCTAAATTATGATTTTAGTACCAGCCGCATTCTTGCCAGTGTTTTTGAGCATTGACCCATGAGCCGTAACGGCTTGTAACGTATTGGTTAGCAACTTCATCTTGGTGGGCTGGTGAGTAATCGCCGCCTAAGTAGCTTGCGCTTAATTGGTATGCCCCAACATATTGACCGTTCCGAGCATTGTAATTTCCGCCTGATTCACGAGCAACGATCCATGCCTTCGCAGCTGCATCACTGCTTGAAAGGTTTGATGATGCTGAAGAATTTGAGCTGTTATTTGCTGTTGCTTGAGTTGATTGTGAACTTTGAGCAGCAGGTTGAGCATTTTGATTTTGCGTTGCTTGATTATTTGAAGCTGCAGGTTGTTGTGCTGCTTGAGGTTGACTATTTACTTGATTATTTTGAGCTGCATTGACTTGAAGTTGTTCTCCAACATAAATCAAGTTAACATCGGCTAAATGATTAAGTTGTTGGATCGATGAAACCGTTGTGTTATATTCGGTTGCAATTTTTGAAAGAGTATCGCCACTTTTTACCGTCACTGTATCAGCGTTTGCGGCTACGGCACTTACAGTTATCAAGCCGAATGCTGCTGCAATTGTCAATAAAAACTTTTTGATTCTCATAAATAAAATTCACTCCTATAAAAAATTCTGTTTTCATTCTGACACGTTGTTTTCCCTTAACAACACCGTTTAGTATACGGGGTGAATATAACAGGCAAATAGCAGGATAATTACTATTTACCGCTTTTATGTAATATTTATCTTCAGGATGTAACTTAAAGTAATAAACTCTAACAAAATAAATTTATTTGCCAATAAGAATTCCCTTACTCACGGCGTTCGTTCATTTTCGCTCTTTTATGACAAAATCACCTTCATTGAACAGTAATTCCCGTTAAATTTTCACAAATAATTTTTTCTAACAAAGAAAAAACCAGCAAAACAGTGAAATTTCACCATTTTGCTGGTTCTAAATCGTTGGTTTGTAATTTGAATGTTACATTTCCGTTTTCTTTTGATGATGCTGTTCAAACTGACGGTATACCTTAAAGAGGATTACAAAAATCAGAAGAATTAAGACAATTGCGATAATGATCCGAAGCGTACTTCCGCGGAAGACTGCATCCCCGCCAAAGGCATACAGTAATGACATCGGCAACGTTCCAATCGCGATGCAAATGATCAATCGGCCAATCCCCATCTTAAGCTTGACCGCCATATAACTCGTAAAACTTGATGGAATCATTGGCAGTGCATATCCCAAAATAATTGCCAGTGCCGGATCTTTAAACCGTTTAAATGATGCCATTTGATTCTTGAAACGTTGCGAATGCTTAATGAAATTAAAGTGCGCTAAAAGATAAACGACCAGTAAATTTCCTAAAACGTAGCCACCAAGATTCATTAAGATTCCCATCCACGGGCCATAAAGAACTCCGTTGAAGATACAGACAACCGCAACCGGTGCTCCCGGAATTGCAGTCAAAATCGCAGTCAAAATAATTAGTAAACATGCATCCTTGATCCCATGATGCCGAAAAGCCTGCTTTAAATACATGCGATCATTTTGCGGATTAAAGAACTGATGAATTTGCGGGTAATAATCCCGCAGTAACAGCCCAATTACTCCGACCGCTAAGATAATTCCTAATGTAACTGTACTATATAGTAAGATTTTTCTTCGTGTTTCCTTTTTCATCGTCAATTCCTTGCTAATCATCTTTACTTCTATCTTATCATTTAACAATTCGAAAAAACACCGAAACAAAACATTGACACTGTGTCACCGTTAGCATATAATTTAAATATCATCAGTGACACAGTGTCACCAAAAGGAGCTGATTAGTTTGCCTAAACAGACATTTTTAAAACTAAATGCCGAAAAAAAGAAACGCGTTGAAAATGCGCTTTTAAATGAATTTGCACATTATCCATTAAACGAGGCCCAAGTTGCTCGAATCATCAAAGACGCTTCAATTTCACGGGGAGCCTTTTATAAGTATTTTGATGATCTGACCGATGCATACCAATATCTTCTTCACCAGGAGCTTGGTCACGTTCACGTTGACCTTGAAAATCAGGATTACACTGATCCGCAACTTATAATCCGCCAAATGCGCCGGTTTATTGATGAGGCTCATACTCTTCCAAGCTATTCGTTATTTCAAATGCACTTTAAATATAATGAAAATTTACTGCGGCCATTTATCCCGACAACTGAGATGAAGACCACTACTTGGATGTACTTCATTTTAAGCCACGAAACTTTACGCTCACTCTTTCTTGATCCCGCTAATCAAGAATTTTATTTCAACCGGTTTAAAACCGCAATTGCTCAAATAGGAAAGGAACAGTAATTATGTTTTTAGCACTTAAAGAAATCAAACATGAAAAACTTCGTTACGGCCTGGTGATTTCAATGGTCGTTCTCATTAGTTACTTAATCTTTATTTTGACAAGTTTAGCCCAAGGATTAGGAAGTCAAAACACCGCCGCGATCGACACGTGGAACATTAAACAGGTTGTTTTGAATAAAGATTCTGACATCAATATGCGGCAATCTTTCTTAACGACCCAACAGGTTGACCAGCTTCACCAAGGCAAAAATGATGCTGTCATTGGCCAAGCCGCCGTGGTTGCTAAACACTCCGACCTGCCGCAAATCAGCGCAACCTTTATTGGAATCAAACCAACCCAATTTATTTATAAAGATATGAAGGTCATTAAGGGCCATAAACCATTAACCGACCGCCAATTAGTTGTTGATTCATCGTTTGAAACTAAAAGATACAAACTTGGTCAATGGATCAAGTTGAACTCCCTTAACCAAAAATATCAAATTGTTGGGTTTGTCAAAAATGCAAAGATCAACATTTCACCAATTGCATATGGTCGGTTATCTGCATGGAAAACCATCAGTAACTTGAATCCCAATTTGGCTGCAAATGCCCTTGTTACTCGAAGCAAGCACTACAAAGTTACTGACAACAACTTGAAAGCATACTCGGTATCTACCTTTATCAATAATCTTCCCGGCTACACTGCTCAAAACATGACCTTTGAATTTATGATTGGATTCTTGATGGTCATCTCATTGATCGTCATTGCGATCTTCCTTTACATCATCACCAATCAAAAACTTCCAAACTATGCTGTTTTGAGAGCCCAAGGCGTGCCTGCCAAAACACTGGTTATCAGTACGATCATGCAATCGTTGATTTTAGTTGTCAGCGGAATTTTAATTGGCGCTCTTCTGACATGGCTCACCAGTTTAGTCATTCCTGCAGCTGTCCCAATGACATTTAACGTTCCCGTTTTAAGTGCGGTTGCTGCTGGATTAGTCTTAACTTCGATCATCGGTGCAATTTTACCGGTCCGGACAATTATGAAAATCGATCCTGTAAAGGTTATCGGCTAAGAAAGGAGTTTTATAAGATGACTGCATTAACTTTAAATCACGTTAATAAAACATTTGGAAAAGGGATTGCAAAGGTTGAAGCCCTCAAAGATGTTAATTTTAGTGCTGACCAAGGAGAAATGACCTTAATTCTTGGACCATCAGGATCCGGCAAAAGTACGTTTTTAACGATTGCCGGAAGTTTGCAAACCCCAACTGACGGCGAAGTTTTGATCAACGGCGATGATCTTCGGCATCTTTCTGCCAAGAAACGCGAACAGCTCCGTCTTAATCACTTAGGGTTCGTTCTTCAGTCATACAACCTTGTCCCATACTTAACAGTTAAAGAACAGTTTAAACTCGTTGATAAGGTTAAAAAGAGCGGCAACCTTTCAGCAAGTCAACTTGATGACCTGCTGAAACTGTTAGGAATCGACCAGCTTGTCAATAAATACCCCGATCAGCTTTCAGGCGGTCAAAATCAACGGGTCGCAATTGCCCGCGCGCTATATCCGAATCCCGAAATTATTTTGGCAGATGAACCAACGGCGGCTTTAGATTCCGCTCATGTTGAAGAAGTTGGCAAGTTATTTGCACAGCTTGCCCATACCCAAAATAAAGCGGTCGTTGTTGTCACCCACGATTTACGCCTAAAAGACTACGCCGACAAAATTTTCAACATTACAGACGGGGTAATTTCACAAGAAAAATAGCTTTGTCGTTTCCCTTTGATTTTGATAAAATGAATAAGAATTTAATTTTTATCAAAGAGGTGAATCTCGGTGATCAAACAGGAAAAACTTTCAGAATTAACCCAAACCGATTTTAAATGGTTTGACGTTGTCGACATTGATGAAGCTGATATTCGCGAGCTTAAAAAATCATTTAAACTTACTCCCGAGATCACTTCATATGTATCTGACCTGAACGAACGGCCGCACTATGACTATGATGAACACACTGATAGTCATCTTCTCGTATACGACGTTCCTCTTTGGCCGACAGCTGAGATCAATCATTTTACGACCCGGCCAATTGTTTTTCTGATTCATGAAAAGACTGTTTTTTCATTCCATACTCACCGAACAAACTATGTTTTTGAGCAGTTTGAAGGCAGCGAGATGCACCAACGGCTCCAAAATGTTCATGACATCACCGAGTTTGTAATGCTGTTTCTCTTTCATTCGACCCAGTATTTTCAACGGGCATTGACCCAGATCAATACTGATCGCAATCAACTTGACCGCGAACTAAATAATGAAATTGCGAACCGCGATCTTCGCGAACTAGCTCAAATCGAAAAAAGTCTAGTTTACCTTTCAAGCAGTATCAGTACAAACCTGATGATGCTGCAAGATCTAGGGAAAACGCCGCTGGCCCGGTTACTGACACCCGCAGCCTTTGAGCGGCTCGATGATATTTTGATCGAATCCAAGCAGTCTTCCCAAATGGTTAAAATTTCAAGCGAAGTTACCGAAATGCTTTCAAAAACTTCAAATAATATTTTGAATAATAACCTGAACGATACAATGAAGTTTTTAACTGTTTGGTCGTTACTGCTGACGATTCCAACCATTATCACCGGCTTCTTCGGCATGAATGTCAACCTCCCCCTTACCAACAATCACTGGGCCTGGTTGATCATTATTGTCCTGAATGTCGGCTTTATGATCTGGCTTTTTATCTACATGAAGAAACACCATTTTATTTAACAAAATACGAACTATTCCAATTAATGAATTTTAATCTCACGGAATGGTCCGTATTTTTTTACTATTCAAAATGGTTCCAATCAGGTATAATTAACTCACCGAAAGGGAAGGAGAAAAATTATGAACACACAAACAACCACTCAACCCCTTGTAAAAGCCGTTAAGCGTGTTGCTTGGGGAACAATTATTTTTTTAGTCGCCCTGAACGTGATTGACTTGCTCATTTCGCTCGGAATTGTAATCATCCAGGGAAATCCAAATCTGATCGAAGGTCTGAAAACCGTTTCATCAACCAATGGCTGGGCATATATGATTGCCGGCATTATTGGCGTCGGTCTCGTTTTAACTAAAACAAATCAAACTGAGCGCCACCAAATTTTTACCGCCCGCAAAACGGTGATCACCTGGCAAGCAATTATTGGAATCATCCTTATGCTTTTTGTTTTTCAACTCGGCGCAGAGTTTTTTGGAACCATCGTTGAAGCTGGATTGAAGCCTTTTGGTTTTTCAGCCCTTGCCGAGATGCAAAATGCAAGTCAAACTGGGATTCGCTCGGTTAGTATGATGGTTTATAGCGGAATTTGCGCTCCATTATTCGAAGAAATCGTCTTTCGCGGATTCGTTTTCCGCAAACTGCAACCATTTGGTATTAAGTTTGCTTTAATCATCTCATCACTGCTCTTTGCATGTGCCCACGGAAACTTGACCCAAAGTCCGTTTGCATTTGCGACCGGAATGCTTCTTGGATTAGTTGCATACCATTATGGATTAAAATGGGCAATCATTACTCATGTTATTAACAACCTTGGATTAAGTATTGGTCTCCAATTACTTTCCCAAAAAATTACGTGGATTTCTTTCTTAACCATTGGCTTAGCTATCATCGGTCTGATGGGACTCATTTTAATCGGCATGCGGCCCTTAATTAATTGGTGGCGGCAAAATCGGATCCAAGATCACTTTTTAACAATTACTTTGCGCCAATTACCGATTTTAATTATTTTAATTTATGGAGTTGCGCTTGCACTGGGTGGAATTCAGCATCGATAAAAAAATGGAACTGCAAAAGTTTGCAGTTCCATTTTTCAATTCTAATACTTTCAGTTTTAATCCCGAGAGTAATTAGGAGCTTCTTTTGTAATTTGAACATCGTGCGGGTGTGATTCCCGTAATCCAGCTCCTGTAATTTGAACAAATTGGGCTTCTTCCCGCAAAGTCTTCAAATCAGGGGCGCCGCAGTAGCCCATGCCGGCCCGTAAACCACCGTCCATTTGATAAAGAACGCTTGAAACAGGGCCTTTATAAGCAACTTGTCCTTCAATTCCTTCTGGAACAAGCTTATTAGCTTCATTTACACCGCTTTGGAAGTAACGGTCAGATGAGCCGTGAGTTGAGTCCATGGCACCTAAACTTCCCATTCCACGGTATGCTTTGTACCGCCGACCTTGATAGAAGACTGTTTCACCAGGAGCTTCTTCCGTTCCAGCAAGCATTGAGCCAAGCATTACGGCATTGCCGCCGGCTGCGATTGCCTTAACAATATCGCCAGAATACTTGATTCCCCCGTCAGCAATGATCGGTTTGCCGTATTCACGGGCAACACTTGCAGCGTCATAAACCGCTGTTAATTGAGGAACCCCAACTCCGGCAACGATCCGGGTCGTACAAATTGAGCCTGGCCCGATACCAACTTTAACAACATCAACTCCGGCATCATACAACGCTTTCGTTGCTTCTGCGGTTGCAACGTTGCCGGCAATCAATGTTGCATGCGGGAAGTGTTCCCGGATTTCTTTGATCTTCCGTAATACGCCGGCTGAATGGCCGTGGGCAGTATCGATTACTAATGCATCCGCGCCGGCTTCAAGTAATGCAGCCGCCCGTTCAAAGGTGTCGCTTGTAACCCCCACAGCAGCAGCAACTAACAACCGGCCCTTATCATCCTTTGCGGCATTTGGAAATTCAACGACTTTTTCCAAATCACGTAACGTGATCAATCCAGATAAGCTGCCTTGTCCATCAACCAATGGAAGTTTTTCGATCTTGTTCTTTTTGAGAATCTTCCGGGCTTCATCAAGGGAGGTTCCTTCCTTCGCTGTAACCAAATCTTCCTTGATCATTACATCGTCCAATTTTTGATCATGGTTCTGAATAAAACGGATATCCCGGTTAGTGATAATTCCGCATAACTTCCGGTCATCCCGGCTGTTAACAACTGGAACACTACTAATGTGGTTTTCATGCATTAACTTTTCAGCTTCTGCCACGGTATTGTCCCGGGTTAAGAAATCTGGATCGTTAATGATCCCATTTTCAGACCGCTTTACCTTCCGGACTTCTTCGGCTTGGCGTTCAATCGCCATGTTTTTGTGAATAACGCCCAAACCGCCTTCACGCGCCATCGCAATTGCCATTTCAGATTCCGTTACCGTGTCCATTCCGGCACTGATGATTGGAATATTCAAATGCAAGTTATCTGCCAAATCGACGCTTAAATCAACTTCATTCGGCAAAACATGGCTTTCTGCCGGAATCAGCAAAACATCATCAAATGTAAAGCCCTTTTTTGAAAACTTTGTATCCCAGTTAGACATAAGTTGTTCCTCCATAAGTTTATTTATTGTTTTATAGATTACACAAAATCCGTATAAATTTCAAGTGATTATTCCAATTAATTGTGAATTACGAATAATTATTCTTTAACACATTCCAAAAATAGGTTTAAATTGTAACATTTTAATTTATTCCAAATAAATCGCCCGCAGTTTTTCAAGTTTTGCCGGAGTCAATCCTAAATATTTTCCGAAATATTCATCCATCGATGAAGCGACGGTTTTACATGTTCGTTCCAATATCTTAAAGTTTTCCGAACTGACAGCTAAATTTGAATTTAATTTATCCGCAAGTGCATTCCGAGCGTCATTTGTCACCAAATGATTGATTTCGGTTGCTGATGCGCCTTCAAAAAACAAATTCGTTAACAAATAGTCCTTTAAAATTTCCGCTGGCTTAACTTGCAACGCGCTCAAAATCAAAAAGGCTGCCACTCCAGTCCGATCTTTCCCTGCCGAACAGTGAAACACCAAGCTTTGATCCGGCTTATCATTTGCCAGCAACAGCTCAAACATTCGCTGGTATGCCATCCGTGCATGCTGATCGACAAGCATTTGAACATAGCTTTGATCAGCGTAGTCTTGATCATCGATTTTCATCTTCATGTAGTTGACGATCCCTAGGTTTTTAAATAACGGTTTGCTGAACGGATAAACCGGTAAATTAACATACGCTGCCTTTTCAGGATACCGGTCCGCATAGTATTCCGTTTCAGCCGGCGAACGAAAATCAACATCGATTCGCAACCCGTAATCGGTCAAGAATTGAAGGTCATCGTCCGTTAAATCGGTCATATTTCCCGAACGCAAAATCTTGTGCCACTTAACATGCTTTCCGCTGATCGTTGAGTAACCTCCTAGTTCGCGGAAATTGACTCCACCTTTTAAATCAAGCATCCGTTGATGTTCCATCTTAATTCCTCCTTAACGCTAGATACAGCAAGAGGCTGCGACAATTGTCACAACCTCTCTTTTTCGCTTATGGATTTGGGGTTCCCTGCTCATCTTCAGCAGAATCATCATCCTGACTGGTCAACGGCGTAACCTTCATCCAATCAATATAATTCCGTTTGAAATCCGTAACCTCGATTTCAACGTTTCCAATTTGAATCTTTGACCCAAGTTTAACCTTGTAATTTTCAAGCAAATAGCCCGCTAAGGTTACACTATCTGCTTCTTGAAATTCCTTATCCTTAAACTTAAAGAACCGTTCAAAATCATACAGGGTCGTTTTTCCCGACACCTTATACGTTCCGTCATTATTTGGAACAATATCATCGGAAGAAACGTCATCGGCTTCGTCCTTAACCGTTCCGAAAAGCTCTTCGTAAATATCCCGGTCGGTTACGATTCCGCTTGTTCCACCGTATTCATCCAAAATAACCACTAACGGAACATGCTTCTTAATCATTTGTTGCAATAACTTTTGAATTGGGGTCATTTCAGGAGCAGTAATGACCGTCCGCATTACCCGTGAAACCCGAACAGTATCGTCAACTTGCGCCTGGCGGATCATATCATAAATGTAAACGTAGCCTAAAATGTTATCCTTATCGTTATTGGCAACGACGGGGTAACGTGAAAACTTGGTTTGCAAATATTTATTGATCACGTCACGCACCGTATCAGTTACGTCAACGACTTCGAGACTTGTCCGATCGACCATCACGTCCTTGGCAACCTTGTCGTTAAATTCAAAGGCCCGTTCCATGTAAACATAGTCTTCCCGGTCAATTGCTCCGCTATCAACGGAGTTTTTCGAAACGTTCAAAATTTCATTTTGCGACATGACATCTTCTTCTTCGCCTGCCGGTTTTAATCCAAGCGCCTTCACAATTCCTGAAGCTGACTTGTTAAGCAACCATACAAACGGATAGAAAATCACGTGGAAGTAGTGTAACGGCCGCACAATGAACATCATCATCTTCATTGGCATGTCGATACTGATGTTTTTCGGGACGATTTCCGTTAAAACCACTTCAAGGTAAGTCAAAATTACGACCCCTAAAACTGCACTGACAGCCACGATTGTCGCGTGATTGATTGGCAGCCTGCCAAAGGTCTTAATTAAAATTTGCGACAGGGTATCGGCCCCGATCCAGCCTAAAATGATTCCGGTCGTTGAAACCCCAACCTGGGTCGTTGACAGATACTCATTCATATTTGAAACCATTTGCAATGCAAGTTTTAGTTTCTTCTTGTTACCCGTTCCTTCTTCCAATGCACTTTCAATTGCACTTTTCCGAACGGACACGATTGCAAATTCTGCTGCCACAAAGAATGCAGCAAAGTAAAATACGATCACTACAATAATCAAATTGATTATCGCCTGACCACTTGACATTTAGTCATTCCCCATTTCTGAAAATAATTAAATTTCATTTCATATTAAAATCATACCACCTTTTACGGTGTTTGTAGACTACTGCCCGTTATCTGTGAGATAAATTTTCTTTAAATCGCGCTGTTGTTGCGGGGTAACCTTCAATACCTGCTCAACATAATTGCGGACATTGCCAGCTTCTGCGCGAATGACGTTCAGGGCTGTATCCAAATACTCATCATAAACATGGGTCAAAGCTTCAATATTTTTCAAGAAAGCTGGTCCCAGTTCATGATAAAGTTTCTGTTTATTTTGCTGATTCAATGCTAAATGCTTGTTTGATGAAAGGTAGTCCTCACGAATGATTTCATCAGGAACCCCTAAAACAGTCATCAAATAAACGGCGCCCATTCCAGTCCGGTCTTTTCCTGCCGTACAGTGGAAAAGAACTGCTTCACCGTCAGCTGAATTAGCCAATAACTCATCGAAAAACACCCGGTAAGCGTGTTGCGCACTTGGAGCAAGGACAATATCCTTATATGAATTCAACATATCGTGATAGCCAGCTTCAGGATCTTCCTTAAATGCTCGCTTTCGCATTTGATTCTTGGCCGTACTATTCGTTTCATCAGCTGGAAAAACCGAGTCATTAACGTACTTCGCCATTGAAGGAACTTTATCCGGATATTCGTCCTGCTCGCTTGGCGAGCGGAAATCAACGTCGACCCGGACCCCATATTCATTCAGATAATTCAAGTCATCAACCGAAAGCGGGTTAAGCATCCCTGAACGAACGGCTTTATGCATTTTGATTGCCTTTCCGTCAGTTGTCGGATACCCGCCAATATCGCGAAAATTAAATCCGTTTTTAACTTTTAATAAATGCTGTTCCATCTTTTAATCCTTCTTTTCCTTCGCTGCTGCCAAATTATTTTGAATTTGCTCTAAGCCAGCATGAACCTTAGTGATCATTTGCTGGGCAAATTCCATCGGTGCATTATCTAACGCTTCAATTGAACCTAACTGAGCGATATGGAACTTCGATGCATTCAGATCCGGAGCTTCCATGATCAGTTCAACCTGTACCGGGACTTCCGCAGCTGAACTTTCAAAAAAGTTATCGACCCGGTTGATATTCGCAAACGGCAAATTGATAATGCCGCTTTCTAACCGAACTGAAACGGCTTCTTCAAAATCCGTGATCACCAAAATCTGCTGCCCCAGTTTTCCCTGAGCAACCGTGGTTTGAAAATCCGAAAGAAGCTGTTTTAATGCCCCGTCAATATCATTAACGGGCGCTTCCATTTCACTGCTGATAAAGTCACCGTCAACGATGCGGTCAATAAAATCTTGTACCTTAATTTTCATTGTGATGATCCTTTTCTTTATTCTTGTGATTGAATTTTGCTTGCGTTTCAAGATACTTGTAGTGATTCTTCAATTCGACGTATGGATTCCCCTTATCACTTCGACTTTGGATCACTAACATTGTTTTGGCTGGAATATTCTTTTCAAGCCATTCAGCGTCTGAAGTTGTCAGCCAAATTGCCCCGTTGGTTTGAGCAACATGTTTATGTTTAAAGCTCTTTCCTAAGCATTTAACGGCTTCCTTATCGACTTTTCCGTTCTTATCAGTTGGAACAGCTTGAAGCATTGATTGAACACCGTATGGATCACCAGGGTTTGAATATGAGATCCAGGCTGCATAACTGCGGGCTGACGGGGCATCATAATAATTCGTTCCCCGCGTTTTTTTGATCTTAAAAATTCCCAGCGGAGTCTTTTGCCGGTTATCCATTGTTTGATAGTTCGGGTTCCCATAGGCATACATTGTATAGATCGTAAACGGACCTTGGTGAACATACAACCGTTGCTTAGCCAGTGAGAATGAAAGCCATACCCGATTCAATTTCGAATAGTGCCGGTACTTGGCAATTTCAGGGTACGGTAATGTTTCACTTGGTTTATTCCATTCAACCGGTTTGCGCAAATGTTCCCGTTGCTTTTTCATCATTCGGGCATTAATTTTAGCATCATGTTCATCGCGCTTCTTTTCCTTTGCTAATTTAACCGCCCGAATTCCTTCTTCGTGCTTAATATAAATGTATGAACCGACTGTTCCGGCAACCAAGACGATTGCGACCAACCAAGCCAGCCAACTACTTTTTTTCTTTTCCATTTTTCTGCCTCTCGCTTAGTTCTTTCTTTTTATAAATATACGTAAACGCGCTTAAAAATTCAAATTTTATTTAGTTTTCCGCAAGGCTTCGACGTCAATGATCCGGTCGACCCACCCACGATAAAATGAAGCTTCGTGAGTTACCAAAATCACATTGCCCGGATAACTGATCAAAGCTTGCCGCAATGCATCCTTCGTTTCATCATCCAAATGATTTGTTGGTTCATCAAGGATCAAGAAATTAGTTGGATGAAGTTCCAAAATACATAATTTGACCTTCGTTTGTTCCCCACCGCTAAGCAGATTCAACGATTGCATTGCATTTGCTGCATTAATTCCAGCCCGGGCAAGCTTTTGGCGAATGGTCTTAGGTTCCAACAGCGGATCGATATTTTGAATCGTTTGAAGCGGGGTTTGAGTGGCGTCATCCCATACTAAATCCTGGTTAAAATATCCAATTTTAACCGCGTCGCCGAAATTTGCGGTTCCTTCAAACACTGGAATTTTACCCAGGATCGACTTGATCAAGGTTGATTTTCCAACCCCATTGAATCCCTTCAAAACGATCTTTTCCCCATGCGTCATTGAAAAGGTAATCGGTGCGAGTAACGGCTTGTCATACCCGACAACAAGATTTTTAACCGTCAAGGTATTTGCCGATAAAATTTCTTCAATTGGGAAATTAAAATGAGCACGCAGATTATCACTCGGTGGGGTGATCCGTTTCATCTTGGCCAATCGTTTTTCACGCGATTTTGCCATTGACGCCCGGGTTCCTGCCTTATTTTTCCGAATATAGGCTTCATCTTTTTCAATTTGACGTTGCTGTTTTTCAAACGCCTTTCGCTGAACTTCCTTTTTAATCTCTTTTTGCTTGATTGCCGCCTTAAAACTTCCGGTATACTTTGTAATTTTCCCCCATGAAACATCAATAATCGCGTTGGTGACCCGTTCTAGAAAATCATAATCATGGGAAATCACCATAAATGCTCCTTGAAAATCATTCAAAAAGCCGATCAGCCATTCAATATGCTCAGTGTCAAGGTAATTGGTCGGTTCATCCAGCAAAAGCACATCGGGACTTTCTAACAGCAACTTTGCTAAAATAATTTTGGAGCGTTGTCCGCCTGAACAGTCACTGACCCGGCGATCTTTTCCCAGCGCATCAATTCCTAATCCTTGCATTACCTGATCAATTCGGGAATCGATTCCATAAAAGTCATGTGCTTCTAATGTTTGCTGGTTCCGGCCCGCGCGTTCTAACAGCCGTTCATCCATTGTTTCAGCATACTTTGCATAATCTTGCTGAATTTGGTTTTCAATTTCATAAAGGTTTTTAAAAGCACTTTTCAAAAAAGAAATAATCGTTAGATCATGTGCCGATTCAGCGTACTGATCCAAGTAACCGATTTTAATTCCTTTTTGCCATCTAATTTGACCTTCATCAGGAAAAAGCTGCTTGGTAATCAACTTGATTAACGTTGATTTTCCGGCTCCATTTTGACCGATCACGCCTAAATGATCTTCTTTATTCAAACTGAATTCAGCATCCGTATATAATTGCTTTTCAGCAAAGCTCATTGAAAGGTGGCTAACTTCTAAAATTCCCATTTCTCAACTTCATATCACTTTAGATAAAAAAACACCACATGTTCCGCCTACGCGATCCATGTGGAGCTTCTGCGTATTCAATTAATTGAAACTCGGATCTGCTGCAAAACTCCTCGAGAAAGTTTCACATCAGTTGAGCCCCACGTGCATCATGCCCGTAAGCTCAATTACTTGTTTGCTTTGTCAGCTTCATCGCGTTCCTTCAAGAAATCTAAAACAGCTTCGTGTTGTTTACGACGCTTCTTGATGTTCTTGTGGTTTACAGGACGACGATCGTTAGCTGCACCAATGTGTGTGTTTTGTGACATGAAGTTACCCTCCCTTCTGACATTAACAACCACTTATTTTATCGAAAATTTTCAAAAAATTCAAGTTTACTTTGAAGATGACGCATGCCGTTTTCGAACTTGGTGAACAATTAAGGTAATGACCACCGCGATCAAGACAATGATTCCAAAAACAGCCGCCGGAATTTCAATATCGATTGCTGGAATTGAAATAAATAATTTAACAGCGATCAATGCAATCAACGCATATGCCATGACCTCAAGTTCCGGAATTTTTTTCATCAGTTGCATGATCACTTCAGCAATTCCCCGCATACATAAAATTCCGATCATGCCCCCAATTAGAACGATCACCGGATTCGGTGAAATTGCCAACGAGGCTAAAATGGAATCGACCGAAAAGACAATGTCCATTAATTCAATTGATACAACGACTGACCAGAAAAGCGGTAATATCCGCTTCCGCTTCTTTGATTGGTGCTGGTCAGAATGCGGATGCGCCATTTTCCAAAAGTGATCGATCGACAGGTAAAGCAAATATCCTGCTCCAATCACTTTGATCCACCAAAACTTGATCAAAAAGGTCCCAACGCCGATTAAAAGAAACCGGAAGAGATATGCTCCCCATAAACCATAAAACAAGGACTTTTCTTGTTCTTTTTTGGTCGGAAGTTTTTGCGTTTGCGCCGCAAGCACGATCGCATTATCAACCGATAATAAACACTCGATCAAAACAAGCGAAAGAATAATCAACCAGTCGCTTCCTGATTCAATAACAGTTTTCCAATTATTCAAATCAAAGAACGGACCATATAACGTTTGTAAAAAATGTATCAATTAAAATCTCCTTTAATTATCATTGTATAAGGAAAATATCACATTTTAGTTTTAATTTCAAAGGCTGGCAGGTACTTCTTAAAAGAAGTTTAACTTTGCTAATCATCCAATGGCAACGTTAATTCATCTGATTGAGCTTCAACTGATTGCCGTTCAGCTTTGCCGTGCAAAAAGCCTTTGATCATTCCGTAAATTGCTGTTTTCTCATTTGCTGACAATTGATGCCCATTAAAATTCAATTGAGCATTTGACGTAAATAAATCATCAAGTTCAACTTCGGTATATTGCCGCCCTGCAAGAAAATCCAGCGACACGTTAAAGTAATCTGCCAGTTTCATCATTTCGATATACGACGGAGTATTCACACCGCGTTCCCAACTCCCAATTTGGGGACCGGTATTAGCTCGTTCACGCGGATAATCCGCTAATGATTGGTTTAACGCGCTGGCTAATTCCGGCAACGATAAGCCTTTCCCTTGCCGAAGAGCCCGTAATCTTTCAGGAAACATTTTATCACCTCATAAATTAAAACCTTCGAATCAAAAAGAGGTCGTCCCGTTGCCGGCACAACCTCCTTCCATTAAAAACTTTGCTTTTCGGCTATTGTAAGCCGCCGCCCATCATCATCATGAAGACTTGAACTCCAAATGAAATTACCTTCATAATGATTTCTGATGACAGTAAGTAGAAAATAAAGAATCCTAATCCCATTACTAATGCAGTTACGATTCCGGCATAGATCCGGTCAAGGCCTTCTTCATTTGAACGGCTGATAACCGCAACTAACACTGCAATTCCAAAAATTGCTGATGCAAAAAGGGTCAATAACGAAATTGCCCGCCCGGCAATTCCAAAAAGTCCGAGAACCAAAATTACAAGCGTTAAAATCACGTTGATTCCGCTGTAATGAGTGATGCGGTTAGTATATGCCCAAAAGTTTTCTTTCTTGCCTGAAACCAAATACCGGCTTACTAAGTATGTTCCACCGATAATAATTGCGGCTGCGATCAAACTGAAAATGAAAAGCTTCAAGTAAACTAACAATTCAGCAATGCTTGACTTGCCACCATTCAAAACGTAAAAAATGTTGTTGATATTTGCACCGAAAAATGAATTCTTAACTAATACGTGGAAGAAACGGTACAATGCGCCGAAGAAAACAAGTAATTCAGCAACAATGGTAACGACCCCATACCATTTTGCACCTTCAACCTCTTCTCCGGGATGGATCCATGAACTTAAGATCCACTTAAAGTAATTTAATTTCTTCCCCGTTGCAGCTGCACTTGCTGCATTTGAAGAATTATCCTTATTCTTTTCATCGCCGTGAGGATAAAAAGTAACGGTTTCTAATTTTGAATCGTCTTTTGACATTCGATCTACTCACTTTCTCTTTATAAAATACAGTTTTATTGTAAACTAATTGATTTCTTTTTTAAAGAAGAGGGTATTTATTTTCATTAAAAGAATTTATAATTATTTGTGAAAAAAGATGGAGGAGTTTGCGATGCAATTTAAAAAATCATTTCAAGCTGTTATTTACTTTATTCTTGGACTCTTGGCGTGTTGCCTGACGGTAAGTTCTGCCCACGCTGACCAGCTATCAAAGCGAATTGACCATATGAGCCTGCAAGATAAAATTGCGCAGATGTACTTTGTTCCGAGCGATGGCAATCAAAATGACGTTCTCAACGCCATTCAGCAATATCATGTTGGCGGTGTTGTCTTATTCGGGGCTGATTTTCAAAACCAAACCCCTGACCAGTTCAAAGCCAAACTTGCCGGATGGCAAAAAGCAAGTCAGATTCCGCTTTTTATCGGAACTGATCAGGAAGGCGGGACCGTTTCGCGCCTAAGTGATAATCCTCAATTAACAAACAACCAGCAATTTCCATCACCGCAAGCATTAAATAATAATATGCAAGCTGAAGTGAATGAAGCCCGAAATGTTGCTGGGATTCTTCACAATTTAGGAATCAATTGGAACTTCGCCCCTGTTGCCGATGTTTCAAATAATCCTCAAAGTTTCATCTATCCCCGGACATTCGGAAAAGATTACCAGCAAACGGCAACGTATATTTCAAAAGTTGTTCCGGCAATTCAAAGTCAAAAAGTGGTTGCAACCCTCAAACATTTCCCAGGTTATGGAACTGAGGGCGACACCCATACGGGATTTGCTTCAACTAACAAATCGCTTGCTGATTTTCAAAACCAAGACTTTCTTCCGTTCATTGCTGGAATTAAAAGTCATGCCGATGCAGTGCTCGTTTCACACATTGTGATCAATCAGGTCGATAACCATTATCCGGCCTCATTATCACCGCAAGTTCATAAAATTTTAAGAGATCAATTACACTTTAAAGGCGTTATTATCACCGACGACCTTGAAATGGGTGCAATTACCCAATTCGCCCAGGATAATCACGTCAACGCCGATGTTTTAGCTGTTGAAGCCGGGAACGATATGCTTCTGAGCAAAAACTATCAAACCGGAATTCCGGCAATTGAACAGGCCGTTAAGAACCACCAAATTTCAGAGAAACAGATCAACCAGTCTGTATATCGGATTTTAAAGCTTAAAGAAAAAATTGGATTAATAAAATAGAAGGTGTGACAAAACAATAAAAACGAGCGTGGTGGAAGCAGAAAAGTGAACGAATCGCGAAGCATAGATTCGGAGCTTTTCGAATTAGCTTCGCGTCACCACACAGCTCGTTTGTTTTGGAACCCGATTATGCGGATATAACAAAAAGGTTGCGACTTATATCACAGTTTCATAAGTCACAACCTTATTTTTATTTATATTCATCTGGTTCTGGTTTTTCTGCAAGCGTAATAACGCCAATCGCATTCAACCCTGTATGAGTCATAATGATTGGACTCGTTAACCGGGCAATGTATGCTGCGTCCTTGCTGTTTTCTGGAAGAACAGCATCCTTCACCTTTTCCAAATATTCATCGCTACAATCAACATTTGAAAGTGATAATTCCTGAATTGAGTTATCCTGATGCCGTTCTTTTAGTTCTGCACAGTATTTGAAGAATGTCTTCCGGCTACGGCCCTTCTTGACAACATCCAAACTATTTTCCCGTAAACGGACAATGACCTTCAAATTGATCAATTTGGTCAACATGCTTGCCATCTTCCCAAGCCGGCCGCCTGACAAGATGTTATCCAAATTATCAACTAAAACATCGATCGTCGTCCGTTCAAGGATATCTTTACAATGCGCTTGAATTTCCGCAACCGTCTTCCCCGCAGCTGCATCCTTCGCCGCTGCTAAAACTTGAAATGCTTCACCGCGATCAGTTGACTTACTATTGATCACCGTTACATCCGTTGACGACATTTCAGCTGCTGAAACCGCAGTTTGATACGTTCCGCTTAAAACATCCGAAAGCAAAATGGCAACGACCTGGCTTCCATCTTCACCCAAACGATCAAATACATCGACAAACGAACCGACTGCTGGTTGGCTTGTCTTTGGTTTATTCCCCTTTTTCAATTCTTCAACAAGTTCTTCACGGGTGATCGTTTCACCATCAACAAAAGTTTGCCCATTGATTTCAATTGTCAACGGAACAATTGTAATGTTATTTTCTTTAATTTCTGCTGGGGTTAACTGAACTGATGAGTCAGTTACAATCTTGATATTTGCCATTTTAAATTCTCCTTAAGCAGTTTTCTATTCTAATTATATATTAAATGTTTTCAAAATCAATATAATATAGACTTAAAGTCTAGATAGTTTAGCTACCAAACATCTCGGATCATTTTTATTATAGTCGATTACTCCCAATTTTAATAGCCAAATTCAGCATTAATTCCAATAAAAAGCGCGGAAGTGATTGAAATCACCCCGCGCTTCAAGATCATCATTTTATTTTGCGACAACTTTAATGAAATCGTCACCATGGTGAATTTCGTCAGCTTTCTTGTGACCAACTTCAGCATAGTTAGCGGTGTTCGTGATAATTGTCATTACAGTTGGATCGTATCCAGCCTTTTGAACAGCGTCAATGTCGACCGTTCCTAACTTATCGCCCTTCTTAACCGTTTGACCTTGCTTGACAAAGCTTTCGAAGTGTTCGCCCTTTAAGTTGACCGTATCAATTCCGACGTGAATCAGAACCTCGGCGCCTTTATCAGATGTAATTCCATAAGCGTGCTTGGTTTCGTAGGCAACTGAAATCTTACCGTCAACTGGAGCATAAATCGTTCCATCAGTTGGAATAATTGCAGCGCCATCACCCATCATCTTAGTTGAGAAGACTTCATCGTTTGTTTCTGATAAGTCTTCAACTTTTCCGTTAACCGGAGCAGCAATAACTTCACTGTTTAATGAAACTTCTTGCTTTTGTTCAGGTTCAACGTGATCTTCCTTAGCTTCAATTGCTTCAGCTTCTGAAGTTGCAACCGGAACAGGATTTACAAGTTGATTGTGAGACTTTCCGTAAAGGAAGGTAACCGCAAAAGCAATTGCAAAACTGATCAATTCACAAATTACATAAACAATGATTGACTTTGTGTTAACTGATAAGAATCCTAAGAATCCAGCAGATCCAAGGGCAACAGCCCCAACCTTAAAGATTCCGGCAATAAATGAAGCAATGCATGAACCAACTAAGGCACAGAAGAATGGGAACTTGAATTTCAAGTTGACCCCAAAGATTGCAGGTTCAGTAATTCCAAGTAATGCTGAAACGCCGGCTGATGAAGCTAAACCTTTTGTCTTCTTATCCTTTGTTAATGTCATCAAGGCAAAGGTTGCAGCCCCTTGTGCAACGTTCGCCATTGAAGCAACGATGAAGATAAAGTCGCCGACACCTTGGTGGTGAGCAGTAAAGGCTGAAATCAATTGAACTTCAACAGCTGGGAAGCTTTGGTGCAAACCAGTTAAAACAATTGGTGAGTAAACCGCACCGAAAATCCCCATTCCAAATGCGCCGGTCGTGTTGTACAACCAAACAATTCCATCAGTGATCAAGTTTGAAACTTCACGCATCACCGGACCAACAACCGTAAATGTTAAGAATCCAGTAATGATAACTGAAAGTAATGGGGTAAACGTAAAGTCAACTGCTGATGGCAAGTGCTTGTGGAAGAACTTTTCTAAAATTGAAAGAATCCAAACTGCTACTAATACCGGAATAACTTGGTATGTGTATGGTGTTTGGGAAACATGCATTCCAAAAAGGTTCCAGAAATGACCTGCAACCAAGCTTGGGGAGGTCATCATCATTCCAATCACGCCACCAAGGAATGGATTGGCACCAAACCGTTTAGCAGCTGAGAAACCAACCATGATCGGCAAGAAGATGAATGGTGCTGAAGCCATTACTTGAATCATTTGTGATACCGCTTTGAGTTGCGGAACCATTTGAATAACAGCTTCTGGGCCAAACAAACCTTTTGATGTAATGAAGTTATTCAAGGCCATCAAAAGACCACCGGCAACTAAGGCTGGAATCAACGGAACGAAGATGTCAGACAAAAGTTTAACGAATGCCATGATTGGATTTGGTTTCTTTCCGTTTTGGGCAATGTCTTTCAAATCTTCGGTCGAGGCTTCCTTAACGCCTGTTTCCTTTACAAAGTAATCATAAACATTATTAACATCCCCAGGGCCGATAATAATTTGATATTGGCCGTTTTGTTTGAATGTTCCTTTAACATCATCATTATTGTCTAAAGCTGCTTGATCAACCTTAGAATCATCTTTTAAGACTAACCGAAGCCGGGTTGCACAGTGAGCAGCAGCAACCACGTTGTCTTTTCCAACAGCTTTAACAACTTCAGATGCGACTTTCTTGTGATCCATGGTGATTCCTCCTTGGTTTTTATTTTTGTGAAAACGTTTTATATTCCTGAGTACATTTATAATGATAGCGCATTCTCAGGATATGTCAATCGTTTATCACAAAATAAATAATCATTTTTTGAAAGCGAAAACAATATTGTTATATCAATTATATATTTATGATAATCGATTGACACACTTTGCAAATTTATTTATCATAAAAATGAATTTAGGATTTAATAGTAATTAATAAAAACATCACTTTAATGAAAGAAGGCTCATTCATGGAATGGACAACTAAAAAAAGATATTTGCCATATAACAAATGGGATGCGGAGACATTACTTGACCTGCAAGCTCAAGCTGATCGATCACAATCGCAACTCCATTACCATATCCGGCCAAGTTCCGGCTTACTGAACGATCCGAACGGCTTTTCATATTTTAACGGTGCATGGCATGTCTTTTATCAACAATATCCATTTGGCGCAGTTCATGGATTAAAATCATGGCACCATATGAAATCTGCTGATTTGGTTCACTGGGAAGATATGGGACTAGCTGTCAAACCTGATACCCAATTTGACAGTAACGGAGCATATTCAGGTTCCGCAACCGTGATCAACGATAAATTATTCTTAATGTACACCGGAAATGTCCGCGATCAAGATTGGGTTCGGCATTCCTACCAAAACGGAGCCTGGATGAATCAAGATGGTAACATTGAAAAATTAGCCCGGCCATTGATCGAAGCCCCTGATCATGTTACGGAACACTTCCGCGACCCGCAGATTTTAAAACATGGCGATAAATACTATGCGATTTTAGGAGCTCAAGATAAAGAAACCGAAACTGGTAAAATCGCTATCTTCAGTGCTTCTGACCTAACCGGTAAATGGACTGATCTTGGATACATTAATTTCACCGACAAAGACATGGGGTACATGATTGAATGTCCAAACTTGGTTTTTGTTGATGATCAACCCATTTTGATTTTCTGCCCGCAAGGATTAAATAAGAAAATCACTTCTTATGAAAATATTTATCCAAATATGTATGTTGCTGGCAGCAAATTCAAGTTTGACGCTGCTAAGATGACAACGTCTCAAACCGCCCCGATCAATTTGGACGATGGCTTTGATGTTTATGCTACTCAAGCATTTAATGCGCCGAATGGAAAAGCTTACGCAATCAGCTGGGTTGGCCTTCCCGACGTGGAATATCCAACTGACAATGAAAACTGGGCAAACTGTTTAAGTCAAGTTAAGGAACTCTCGCTTGAAAACGGGCGGTTGATCCAACGGCCAGTTGCTGCAATGGGAACTTTGCGCCAAGCCGGACATCTGATTCGAACCGAAAAGATCATTGATGGCCGTCAAGTTGTTGAAAGCCACGCTGGCCAACAATATGAATTGAAAATTACCATCGCCCGGAATCAAAGCGGAACTTTGCACCTTGCAGGAAACCACACCGTTGATCAAAGTTTGCAACTCAACTTTAATACTGGGAAAGACGCTTTCTTTGAAATTGACCGTTCAAAGGCTGGCCAAACGTTCAATGAAAAATTTGGTGTGACCCGGAAGATCCGCCTTCCTGAAAACCAAGACCTTGACCTTGATATTTTCATTGATCATTCATTAGCCGAAGTCTTCGTCAATAACGGTGAACACGTAATGACATTGCGCTACTTTGCCGATCAAAAAAATGATAAAATTGCACTTACAGGAAAGAATTCATTAAACTACTATGGAACTTTCTGGAATTTAGCAGATATGTAATTAAAGAGGATAACTTATGCGGCCAAAATTAACGGATGTTGCCAAAAAAGCAGGGGTTTCACCAACCACTGTTTCACGTGTAATCAATAATTATGGATATTTAAGCGAAAAAACAAAAAATAAGGTTTACCAGGCGATCCAGAAATTGAACTACCGCCCAAATTCATTGGCACGTTCCCTTCAAGGAAAGCAAACCAATTTGATCGGCGTGATCGTCCCTGATATTACCAATCCATTTTTTGCCGAGCTTGTTAGTTCGATTGAAAAAGAACTATTTAATAAGGAATATAAAATGATCCTTTGCAACGCGAACCATGACAGCCGCAAAGAACAGGAATACCTTCAAATGCTGATTGCCAACCAAGTTGATGGAATTATTACCGGAACCCACAACTTAGATATTGAAGAATACAATAAAGTCGGGCTTCCAATTGTTTCTTTCGACCGGACCTTATCAGAAAACGTCCCAATCGTCAGCTGCGATAATTACCAAGGAGGCTGTTTGGCAACCGAAGAGCTTTATCAAGCTGGATGTCGGCACATCGATTACTTTGGAAATCCGCAATCAATTGCCAACCCGACTAATCAACGGTTAAAAGCATACGAAGATACGATTCAAAAGTTTGGTTTAAAAGCCCACGTTCACGCTGTTCGCTTTTCAGAATCACCAACGCTAAAAGCCGTTTCAGTCCGGCAATTGCTTGAACAACACACTGCTGATGGAATCTTCTGCTCGGATGATTTAACTGCGCTGTTAGTTTTACAAGAAGCTCAAAAACTCAACATTCATGTTCCAACGCAACTGAAAGTTATTGGCTTTGATGGGACGAAACTCAATCAGACCTATCACCCTGAACTTTCAACGATCGTTCAACCAGTGAAGGAAATTGCTGAATTGTTGACTGAATTGCTTTGCAAACGAATCGAAAATCCCGATTTCAAAACGGAAACTAATCAATTTAAACTACCCGTCAAAATTCTTCGAAGCAAAACAACGGCTCATTAAAATGCAAAAAAGGCCGGTGACATCAAAGTCACCGACCTTTTTCTTTGCTTACAAATCTTAGTAGATTGTAACCTTATCAGCATTCATGTTTTCGTCTGTAAATTGAACGCTCTTCATTTCGAAGTCATCGAAACGGTTGTAGTAATATGTGTTTGTCTTGGTTGAGAAGCAGCCTGTGTAAACAGTGTATTCATCTTTACCTTGTTCATTGATGACACTTCCATCAATCATTGCAACAGCCTTCAAAATGTTGAAGAACTTCGCAACGTTTGCCTTTTCGCCGTCAACGGTTGGGTAGCTGGCATTCAAGTAAGCAACCTTTACAAACCGTGAAGCTGGAATGCTGTCGCCTGGTAAGCCTAAACTACCTGTTCCAACACCCAACGGGCGAATTTCTTGACCGTTCCAATCATGGGTTGTTGCATCGTTTGGTGTTAACCCAGCATAGTTGTTAAGGTTTGTCATGTGCCATGGATAATCAGGGTTGTTCGTCAAAACGCCAACGTGGTTATCATAAACTTTAAGACCGTCTTTTGTTTGTTCAACAACAACTGATTCTTTCTTGTCACTGATGATCCAGTGTAATGGAGCAACTGGCATTTGAGGTGCAAATGGAGCATCAACTAAGTTCAAGTTTGCTAAGCCCTTCTTAGCTTCTTCAACGGTATCGAATTCTTCCATCAACCATAACATGAATTCGTATGGTGCCATATTTGTCTTGCCGTCAACTGGGCCTTCTGTAAAGTGAGCATAGCGTGGGAAGTTTAACCCGGCAATTCCAAGACCGTTTTCGTTGATGCAGTCAAAGTACATTGGGTAGTCGCCAGCCATGATTCCCATTCCAATAATTGCCTTTGTTGTCTTACCATCTTCCAAGAACTTGTATGGTAATTCATAGTTTCTCGGTGTTACGATAACTTTTTCGCCGTATGATGATTCAACATCCAAGTTACGGCCAAAATATAAGTTACCTTCTGAATCATTAAAACGTAAACCTGTACACATAATAATGTCTCCCTTCAAAATTCACTTATCAACTACTATATAAATAGTTTATCATTCACTAAATTGAAAATTCTAATATTATGACTCATATTTAAAGAATCATTAGTTTTAAAACAATAAGCCGTAGAATAAGCTTCATATCCCACGACTTACTGATTTTAAAAAATTATTTGTTTTGCTTTGCCATCATTGCTTTTTGCATTCCTTTGATCTTAACAACTGAGATGATCAAAAGAATGAATCCAATAACAACGCATGCCATCATTACATACCATGCAACGGTAAAGCTTGCCATGCCCTTGATGATTCCGAATAATGGAGCACCGATCGCAAAACCAATAGCGTATGCTAAACCTACAAGTCCAAGCATAACCCCTTCATCTTTAGAGCCAAACAAGTCTTTAGCCATGAAAGCAGGACCTGACATGTAACTAAATACGGCTAAACCACAGAAGATTGCGTATGCAATTCCGGCAACTTTACTTGCATGACTGCCGAATGGTTGGAAGCTGACGAAAATCATCATTCCAATTGATAATACATACATTACAGCAGCGTATGTCATTGCTTTGGCAGTTCCTAATTTATCAAATAAGATCCCACCAGTAACGTTACCAATCAAGCAACCGAAGCCGTACATCATTCCGATTGTACCAACAACGCCGAAACTTAATTTTGTATCTAAGAATGCAGCGTAGTCTTCGTTCAATGAAGCCAAACCAATTCCGATAATTAAGAAACCGATACTGAAGATCCAGAACCATGGCATTTTCATAACTTCTTTAGAAGTCCAGCCTTCGAATTCCTTAGCCTTTGCTTCTGCAGCAGCCTTCTTAGCTTCTTCAAGTTCAGCCTTTGTAGCAACGATTTCGTTGTCCTTAGGTGTCCGGATGAAGAATGTAATGATCAAACCAATTACAAATAATGCTGCGGCAAAAATAAAGAATGGAGCCATTGATTCAAGGTGACCAGTCTTTGTTCCACCAACCATGTACTTTGCTAAAATCTTTTGCGTAAATGGTTGTAAGAAAATATTACCAATTGAACCACCACAGAAAGCAACACCTAAAGCAGTTCCACGGCCTTTACCTGGGAACCAGTGATTGATTACCCACGGAACACCTTGGCCTGAGAAGAATGTTGAACCGATCATACATAAAATCGCAGCACCGTAAAATTCTGGTAATTTTGAACTAATTCCAAAAATTACATATGCTAATGCTGAAATGATGATCCCTGCCATATACATTACTTTAAAGTTAACCTTAGCTAAACCTTTACCAATAAATGGTGAAGCAATCGAAGCTGCAACTGCACCAAATGTAAAGATCAAGGTGTATGATGCTAAGCTAAAGTGGAATGTATTAACAAGCGGGTGAACAAATAATGGTTGAATGTTTTGTGCAATCCCATAAGGAATGGCTTGCGTAAACATACAAAGGAAAATCATGAAATACTTATAAGCGTTACTTACAGGTTTCTTTTCGCTTACTGTATCCATAATGCAAACCCTCTTTCTAAAAATAAAAAATATAATTGCAATAAAACTTAATGGATATTTACATTTTGTCAAATTTATAATGATTTGATATTACCGAAATATCCTAAGTCCCATCTTTAACAAACGTTATTATTGCACAGTTACCGCGGAGCGTCAAAAATTAAGACTTGTTAAATTGATAAGCTTTAATTAATTTGTAACAATTATATTAAATTGTTCCGTTTGAAAGAGGTTACATATCGAACTATTATTTGATGAAATTATTTGTTTTTCAGTTTTAAAATAGTGACTTTTTCATCATTATAAGTTACTAAAATTCTTATGATAATTAAATGAATTAAAGGTTAATTATATTAATATTTTTCTATTAAGTGTAAGGATTTCATTAAATATTTTTGATGTTCACTTCTTAATCATTTACCTTATCATGAATATTATTGCAATATTTGAACTTTATCGAGGTGAATAATATGAAAAACATTGACGAAAATACAACTCTTTTAGAATATTTTAAATTATGGATCAAACTATACAAAGATGGTGCTGTTCGTGAAGTGACATTAAGGAAATATTGGGAAACATATCACTTTATTGAAAAGAATATTCCAAATTTAAAACTTAAAGACGTGACCCGGATCAAATATCAAGAATTACTTAACTTATACGCTCAGTCTCATGAACGCCAAACGGTAAAAGACTTCCATCATCAAATTAAGGCGGCCCTTTTAGATGCCTATGATGATGAGTTAATAAAAAAGGATCCAACTCGAAGAATTGTAATTAAAGGGAAAAAGCCAAAAAAGAAAAAAACTAAATTTCTTAATGAAAACGAACTAAAACTTCTCTTAAAGCAACTGAAAACCAATAAAAATGATCCAAGTCTTGATTGGTTAGTTTTATTAGTTGCTAAAACTGGGCTTCGTTTTGCTGAAGCTTTAGGAGTCACTCCAAACGATTTCGACTTTGAAAACCAGACACTAACAATTAATAAAACATGGAATTATAAAGAAGCAAAGGGAGGATTTCAGCCAACCAAAAATGAATCTTCAAACCGAAAAATTGCACTTGATTGGAAAACCTGTCTTCAATTCAATAACCTAACTCTTCAGTTGAACTCGATTAGCCCAATTTTTGTAAAAAAGAGAATTTATATTCTTAGTAATAAATGCATTAAAGCTGGAATTCCTGAAATTTCAATTCATGGTCTTCGTCATACTCATGCGTCCTTGCTTTTATATGCTGGAGTTTCAATCGCTGGGGTTTCAAAAAGGTTAGGTCATGCCAGCATTACTACAACCGAAAATACATATTTACACATAATTAAAGAATTAGAAACTCAAGATAATACTCTAATCAAACAACATCTATCTCAACTCTAACAAAACAAAAAAGCTATGTTGATAACCAACATAGCTTTTAATTCGCACGGCAACTTCCTACCCTCGCAGGAGGCGTTCCTCCAACTACTATCGGCGTTTT
>NZ_AYZA01000008.1 GCF_001436315.1 Ligilactobacillus aviarius subsp. aviarius DSM 20655
TTTGTTGTACATGAAGCAGCTGAGATGATGTCTGCATCTGGTGTGATGATGTCATCATTTACGCCGTATACAACTGTTGGCATGTCACCAGCTGGTGCTGATACAAGAACCTTCTTTGCGCCAGCCTTTAAGTGAGCTGATGCCTTTTCTTCTGATGTGTAGAAACCTGTTGATTCAAGTACTAATTCAACACCATCGTTCTTAACCCAAGGAATGTTTGTTGCGTCTGCTTCTGCGTATACAGGGATTTCCTTACCGTTAACGATAAGTGAGTGATCTGTTGCAGAAACTTCTGCATCAAATTGACCATGAGCTGTGTCGTACTTCAATAAGTGAGCCAACATAGCTGGTGATGTTAAATCGTTGATAGCAACGATTTCCAAGTCATCTGAAACTTCAGCAATCCGACGGAATGCTAAACGGCCGATACGACCAAAACCATTAATACCTACTTTTGTAGTCATATTAATATTCCTCCTAAAAGGTAAATTTATACTTAAAGGAAATTAAGAATCCTTAATAACCCTCAACACTTTTGAATTATATCAGTAAAAATAAACGTATGCAAGCATATTCATCTTATAAGAGACTAAATATTTATTATCCCAGTAAAACGTTTTCGCTCAAGGGTTTTATTCTCTTAGTAAAGCGTGTACAATACTTATGCGTATAAAAAATTTGAATAGACTATGTTGCTAATAATCTTTTATTTTTATAAGTACAAAAAAAGAGGTTCAACCTTGAACCTCTTGATGAATGCGCCAACTGGGAGTCGAACCCAGATTACAAGAACCGGAATCTTGTGTGCGATCCATTACACTATCGGCGCATTACTTTATTATACTAACCTATTCACTATAAAATTGCAACACCTATTTTCAATCTGTGAGGAAAAAATGGAAATTTCACAAAATTTGAAACAAAAACAACTGCAAAAGCTTGCAATGACGCAGCAAATGCAGCAATCGATCAAGATTTTAAAATCGACTAACGAAGAACTTACAAAACTGATCAAGCAACGTGAACTCGAAAATCCATTTATCGAAGTTCATGATTCGCATCCGCAAAATTCTGAGACGGTTGATTTCACTAACTTGATTTCCAACCGGCAACCATCGCTCGATGATTACCTGCTTGACCAGGTTCATCTTACGATGCGCAATACCCCGATCCGGACATTGGTGATCTACTTTATTGAAAATCTAGATGATAACGGTTATTTGAAACTTGATGTTGATCAAATGACCCACGACCGAAAATTTGATCCGACATTAGTTGCTGATGCGCTTACTCTCTTACATCAGCTTGATCCGCCCGGAATCGGGGCCCGCAACCTGCAAGAATGCCTTTTGCTTCAAGCTGAACTTGATCCTGATGCGCCCCAACTCGCAGTTCCAATTTTGCAAAACGACTTTGAACAGCTCGTAAATAAAAATTGGAATCAGATTGCAACTAAATATTCGATTACCGAAGATGATGCGGTTGCCATTTTGCAATACGTTCAGACCCTTTCACCCGCTCCCGGTTTAGGGTACCAGCATCCCAACACCGAATACATCTATCCTGACCTGAAAGTTACGGTAAATGGCGGGATTCCTGCAGTTACACTCACCAAGCATGCACTGCCGCAATTAACATTCAATCAGGAATATTTTGAGGAAATGAACCAGTCAGATGATCCTACCGTTCAGTCCTTTGTTAACCAGAAAAAGCGGGAATATGACCAGCTCGACAGCCAGATCAATCAGCGTGAAAAAACAATTTTGATGGTGGGGCAAGCAATTATTGCCCGCCAGCAAAAATTCTTTACGGATTCCACGCATCCGCTCAAGCCGTTACTCTTACGTGACATTGCTCATCAGCTTCAGCTTCATGAATCGACTATCAGCCGGGCTGTTAACGGGAAATATCTGAAAACTGACTTTGGAACGTATGAACTGAAATCCTTCTTTACAACCGCTGCCCGCTATGCGGCTGATCAAGAATTGAGTACCGATTCGGTTCAACGAATGATTCAAAACTTAGTTGCAAACGAAGATCCGCACCATCCGCTTTCTGATCAAAAAATCGTCAATCTTTTAACGGCTAAAGAAATCAAAATCTCACGGCGGACAGTCGCAAAATACCGTTCACAGCTTGGGATTCCATCATCAAGTAAACGAAAGCAATAAAAAACATCATTGGCGAAAATGCCAATGATGTTTTTTTACTATTCAACCGTTACACTCTTTGCAAGGTTCCGTGGTTTATCAACATCATATCCGCGTTGTTCACTTGCATAGTAAGCAAGTAATTGAGCTGGAATAATTGCGACCAATGATGTTAATAACGGGTGAACCGTTGGCAATACGATTTGATCAGTATCCTTTGCTAAATCCTTTGAAACAATCGAAATCACGTTTGCACCCCGGGCAACAACTTCTTCTTCGTTGCTCCGTGTGTGCGATGCAATTGCATGATCGGTGATAATTGAAATTACCGGTGTTCCTTCTTCGATCAAAGCAATTGTTCCGTGTTTCAATTCTCCGGCAGCAAATCCTTCAGTTTGAATATATGAAACTTCTTTCAACTTCAATGCTGCTTCAATTGCCGTATCGTAGTCGATTGCCCGGCCAATGTAAAATGCATTCCGTGCCTTTGCAAGGTACTTTTGAGCAAGCTTTTCAATATCGTGCTTTTCGTCGACCAATTCTTGCATTCCGTTCGCAACAATTGACAATTCCTTCCGCACATCAAAGCCTTTTGCTTCTTGGTATCCCATGTCGACTCCAAGAGCCTTTGCTAGTAAAGCTTCAACTGCAATCTGAGCCGTGTATGCTTTGGTTGAAGCAACCGCAATTTCTGGGCCCGCATACAATAACAAGGTATACGTTGCTTCCCGTGATAGCGTTGAGTTCGCAACGTTAGTAATCGTTAAACTTGGATAACCAGCTTCATTAACCTGGGTTAATACTTGGTGACTATCTGCGGTTTCACCACTTTGAGTCAAGAAGATGAAGAATGGCTTCTTTGATAACAATGGTTGGTTATAAGCAAATTCAGAAGCAACATGCACTTCAGTTGGAATCTTGGCGAATTTTTCAAACAATTCATGACCAACCAAGCCAGCATGGTAGCTTGTTCCAGCAGCCACAATGTAAAGCCGATCCGCATCTTCGATCGCATTGATCAAATCTTGATCGATTTTCATTGAGCCGTCTTCATTCGTATATTCTTGAATTAACTTGTGCATTACTGCCGGTTGTTCATCAATTTCCTTCAACATGAAGTGTTCGTAAGCACCCTTTTCTGAAGCACTTGCATCTTCATCAACGTGGAAGGTCTTCCGTTCAACCGGTTGGCCGTTAGCATCTTGAATCTTAATTTCATCTGCAGTTAATTCAACGATTTCGCCGTCATGTAATTCAATGAAATCATGCGTAACGTTTAACATTGCCATTGCGTCTGAGCAGACAACGTTGAAGCCGTCACAAACCCCAATCAATAATGGACTCTTCTTCTTTGCGATATATAAGGTTTCTGGATTTTCACGGTCGATCATCAAAATCCCGTAAGTTGAACCATCATCTAAAACGCTGATCGTCTTCTTGAATGCTTCAAGGGTTGACATTCCTTCCTTCGCAAAATGACCGACTAATTGAACGATCACTTCAGAATCTGTTTCGCCAGCAAATTTAACCCCTTGAAGATATTCTTCTTTCAATTCCTTAAAGTTTGTAATTACCCCATTGTGAACAAGGTAAAACCGACCATCTTCTGAAACATGCGGGTGGGCATTGGCTTCACTCGGAATTCCGTGCGTTGCCCACCGTGTATGAGCAACCCCAATTGTTCCGTGAACGTCGTCGCCGATCTTCTTTTCAAGTTCTGAGATGCGACCCTTCGTTTTGATTAAATAATCTTTTCCTTTTTCATCATTAACGTAAATTCCGGCTGAATCGTATCCCCGATATTCCAATTTCTTTAATCCGTGAATCAATAATTCAACTGCGTTGTCGTTTCCGACTTCACCGACAATTCCACACATAATGTTATCCTCTTCCTGTTTATCAATTTAAGATTTTTATAATTGGTATAGATTAATTTAAAATGATATTAATCAATGCAATTAATAATATATCCATGTTTTGATTAAATGTCAAACATAAAATCAATTATTGGTATAGGACTATACCAATATCAAAAAAGAGATCAAAAAAGAGGATGCAACCGCAATTGCATCCTCTTAGATATTAATTAATTACCGCCGAATGTTTTGCCGAATTTCAGCTTTCAAGAACAATTTTGTAACGTCCGCTTCAATATCAGCAACCATCCGTTCAAACATTTCGTAACCATCTGCTTGGTATTCAACTAACGGATTCAATTGACCATATCCCCGCAATCCGATTGATTGCCGTAATTGGTCCATTTCATCAATGTGGTTTGTCCAGTGGTCATCAACGACCCGCAAGATAACAACCTTTTCGAATTCAAGCATTTGAGCGGGATCGTTCAGTTGTTTTGCTTTGCCTTGATAGTTTTCTTCTGCAAGGTCCATCAAGTAGTCTTGGATTTCTTCCGGAGTCTTGCCGGCAAAATCATTGACCGTGATGCTGCCTTCCTTAACCATGTTAGCTTCTGCAAATTCAACTAAGCCATCTAAATCCCATTCAGACTTATCACCTTGAGTCCGAACTTCAACGGCGTGTTTAACCGTCCGGCGAATCATTGGCATAATAACGTCTTTCAAACTCTTATCTTCAAGAATGACTTCTTGACGCTGCTTGTAAATGACTTCCCGTTGAGCCCGCATAACATCATCGTATTGAAGAACTTGCTTCCGGGTATCGTAGTTGTTCCCTTCAACCCGCTTTTGAGCAGATTCAACTTGCTTGGTGATCATCTTTGATTGGATAACTGCTTCGTCATCGGCAACCTTCATGCTTTCAAGCAAATCCTTGATCTTTTCTGAACCGAACCGGAGCATCAAGTCATCTTCAAGTGAAAGATAGAATTGTGACAATCCTGGATCACCTTGACGACCTGAACGTCCCCGCAACTGGTTATCGATTCGCCGTGATTCGTGCCGTTCAGTTCCGATAACAGCAAGACCGCCTAAGTCACGCACTCCAGGTCCTAACTTAATATCAGTCCCACGACCAGCCATGTTCGTCGCAATCGTAACTGCGCCGCGTTGACCAGCATTCGCAACAATTTCCGCTTCCTTAGCGTGGTTCTTCGCATTCAAAACAGCGTGCGGAATACCGCGTTTATCAAGCAATTGTGAAAGATATTCAGACGTTTCAACCGCAACCGTTCCGACTAAGACTGGTTGACCAGCTTTGTGACGCCGTTCAATGTCATCAGCAACCGCATTGAACTTGCTCTTCAATGTTGGGTACAACAAGTCTGGACGGTCATCCCGAATAACCGGTTTGTTGGTTGGAATCGTAATAACTTGCATGTTGTAGATTTCACGGAATTCTTCTTCTTCAGTCTTTGCTGTCCCAGTCATTCCAGCTAACTTGCTGTACATCCGGAAGAAGTTCTGGTACGTGATGTTGGCCATGGTCTTCGTTTCTTCTTGGATTTCAACGTGTTCCTTGGCTTCAATTGCTTGGTGCAATCCATCTGAATAACGCCGACCATCCATTACACGTCCGGTAAATTGATCAACGATCAAAACTTCACCCTTTTGAACAACATAGTCTTTATCCCGCAACATAATGTAGTTTGCCCGCAAGGCATTGTCCAAGTGGTGGTTCAATGCCGTGTTGTCTGGATCGAACAAGTTTGTCAATCCAAAGTACTTTTCAGCTTTTTGAATCCCTTCTTCAGTCAATGAAACGGTCTTTGATTCAAGATCAATGTTGTAATCTTCGTCTTCAGTCAATGTCTTCGCAAACCGGTCTGTCCGAACATACAATGAAGTTGAGCCCGTTGCTTGACCAGAAATGATCAATGGAGTCCGCGCTTCATCGATCAAAATCGAGTCTACTTCGTCGACGATTACGTAGTTCAATGGCCGTTGAACCATATCTTCTTTATAAACAACCATGTTATCCCGCAAATAGTCGAATCCAAGTTCACTGTTTGTTGAATATGTGATGTCCGCATTGTATGCTTCCCGTTTTTCTTCTGGTGACTTGCTTGAAACGTTTAATCCAACCGTTAATCCAAGCCACTTATATAATTCACCCATTTCAGTTGCATCACGTTCTGAAAGGTATTCGTTAACCGTAACAACGTGAACCCCTTTCCCTGAAAGGGCGTTCAAGTAAACCGGCATGGTAGCCGTCAAGGTTTTCCCTTCACCAGTTTTCATTTCAGCAATGTTACCTTCATGAAGAACGATTCCACCTAAAATTTGAACGTGGTACGGGTATAAGCCCAAGACACGCTTAGCACCTTCACGAGCAACGGCAAATGCTTCTGGAAGCAAATCATCTAATGTTTCGCCGTTTTGATATCTTTCTTTAAATTTCGGTGTTTGAGCTTTTAATTCTTCATCTGAAAGCTTTGCCATTTGATCAGCATAACTTTCAACCTTATTTGCAATTTTATTTAAGCGTTTAATTTCGCGTTTATCACTTTCAACCCATTTTTTAAGAATATTAACCATATCTGATTCCCTTCTAAAGTTTTCATTTGGTTAATTGAAAAATACACCAAGTCTAATAATATCATTTTTCAACGGCTTTTCAAACCGCTAAAGAAGCGTTTCTTCCCTTTTATGAAAAATTTAATTAAAAAATTTAGTTATTTTGCCGTTAACATCGAAAAGAGGCCGCACTAACCTAGCGCAGCCTCTCCCACGGTAATGCCCACTTTACCGCAATTTCGATTTAGTTTTTAATTAATTATTCTTCATTAATATCAATCAAACCGTACCGACCATCACGCCGCCGGTAAACAATGTTAATGTCGTCATTTTCAGCATCTTTGTAAATAAAGAAGTTATGCCCAAGCATTTCCATTTGCAAAACTGCTTCTTCGCTGTCCATTGGTTTAACGGCAATGTTCTTTGTTCTTACGATTTCAATTTTCTTTTCATCAGCTTCGCCTTCAACGTCGTTAACGAAGTCTGCATGGTCAAAGCCCTTTTCACGTGACTTACGGTTCACCTTTGTCTTGTGTTTCCGAATTTGACGGATCAATTTATCGGTAACCAAATCAATGCTGCCATACATGTCAGTTGATGTTTCTTCTGCACGCAATACCAAGTATGGAAGCGGAATTGTAACTTCCACCTTCGCCGTCTTATCTGGATATGTCTTTAAATTAACATGCGCCGTTGCATTGATATTTTGATCCAAATACTTTTCTAATTTGGAAACTTTCTTTTCGATATAGTCCCGAATTGCCGATGTTACTTCAATATTTTCCCCGCGAACGTTAACCTTTAACATAATAATTTCTCCTTTCACAACTGAGTATCACTACTCAAAAGAGACCTCTCATCTCTTCACTTTTATTATATCCGAAAACGCTTTAATTAACAATCAATTGCATTAATTTAAATAAATCTTAACGTGCAAGGGTAACTGACCGAATCTCGGCCGCGCCGGCTTTTAGTAAAAGATCTTGCGCATGATAAAGGGTGCGGCCCGTCGTGTAAATATCATCGATCAATACTACAAATTGATTTTTGACTTTTGCCGGTGATTTCAAAATAAACGGCTGTTGTGTTTGCATTCGTTCTGCCCGATTTTTATGCGATTGTTTGACCCGATGCCGATCGTCATCCATCACCAGCCACTGTTCCGTTTTCAAACTCGCAGTCAATCCTTTTACCTGGTTAAATCCCCGCTCACTAACCATGGTTTGCTGATCAACCGGAATAATACAGTACTTCCATTTGCGCTGCGGATATTTTTGCTGAATAAACTGCTGAAATTCGGCTTGAAAAACCTTTCGTAAATAATAATCGCCCGCAAATTTGTACTGTTCAAAATAGTCCCGCATTGCTTCATTGTGATAACAATATAATGCCTGATTATCCAACAACGATTTCCCCATTTTTTGCCACCGCATACAATCAGCACAATATTGTGAAGCACACATCCGTCCGCATCCCATACAAGTTGGACCGTCAATTCGCTGGAAACGGCTTTGACAATCATCGCAAATAAATTTTTCTTTAAAAGGATCTGGTGAAAAAATCCACGCAAGGCTTAATGAATAATCTAAGTCACGCTTACATAATAAACATTTACGATTCATGGAGTAATTTAGCCGCCTTTCGGTTTAAACTTTTTATTTGCCTTGCAGCTTGCTGAACCTTTAAAGAATAATATCTGATTACAAAATATACATCTCCGGTTGGCCGCTCCCGACTACGTCCGACCCGGCCAGCAATTTGAACCAACGATGACCGTGAAAAATTCGAATCATTGGCATCCCAGACCATTAAATCCAAATTTTTAAACGTCACGCCCCGCTCTAAAATCGTCGTCGTTACTAAATACCGATATTCTCCATCCCGCAACCGCTGCACCTTTTCGAGACGCTGCGGATCATTGGCATGGACTGTGTCCCCGGTTACCGTTGAAGGGACAACTTTTTGGATTGCTTCATAAAGCGGCGCAAGAAGTTTCACCCGGGGGACAAAAATTAAAAACGGCGTTTGTTGCGCAACCCATTTGAGAATGATTTTCCAAAGCTTAGATGACAGCTTTTGGTGCTCGACCTGCCGTTCCATTTGACGTTCGACCATAAACTTAACTTCAGGAAGCTGATGCTGATGAAACCGTAATGGCAGGTAGTCAAGGGTCAGCTGACGTTTTCGAATCATTTTCATCGAATTTTCGTCTGGCGTCGCCGTTAAATAAAGCATTACACCGTTTTCCTTACACGCATTCTTTGCCCCGGCTGCAAGGCTTAAATTATTTACGTATGGAAACGAATCGACTTCATCGATGACTAAAACATCAAATGCATGATAAAACTTCATTAACTGGTGGGTCGTACACACCGTCAGCTGCGAATAAAAATATTGATTTGCCTGCCCGTGAAGCAGCAAACAATCAACGTTTGCAAACGCTGCTTGGATTCGCGGAAATAATTCATTGCAAACATCGATTCGCGGCGAGGCAAGCGCAATTCTTTTCCCCTGCCGAATACTTTCCGTCAACATCGGAAACAACATTTCCGTTTTCCCCGCCCCGGTAACTGCCCAAACCAAATGATTCTGTCGGTGTGCAGCCTTTTCAATCAGTTGCTGCGCGCATTGCGCTTGAAATGGCGAAAGCGTCCCTTTCCACGTTAAAATTTCAGCTGGAATGTCAAACTGGTTCGGCTCCTTAATCCGATAAAGTTTATTGCGATTCGTTAACCGTCCAAATTGAATACAGTTGCGACAATAATAATCACCGTTGGGCAACATTGCCTCCTTCAACGGTGTGCGTCCTAAACAACGTTGACAACATACTTCAGATCCAGATTTTAAAAGCGCATTCTCACCGATTAAATTTAATTGTATAATGTCATCAGGCGTTAGTTGACGGTCCGTTACTTGGCGACCGTATAATTGGGAAATCTCCATTTTCATCCCTCCACTAATAACTACGCAATTGTTTATCATTTTGGAGCAATCATGAAAGAAAATTATCGCACGATTCGCCAGTCAGGGAATTTTTCGCAGATTATTAAAAAATCGGAATTCATCTGCTCAATTGCCCGCTGTCAATCAGAAAAAGAAGCCCTTGCCTTTATCGATCAAATTTCAAATCAGCATAACAAAGCTCGCCATAATTGCTTTGCGTTTATGGTCGGATTAAACGATCAGATTCAACGTGCAAGTGATAACGGCGAGCCTTCCGGGACTGCCGGCGTTCCCATTTTAAACGCGCTCAAACAAAATCATTTGCATAACGTGGTCGCAGTCGTCACCCGTTACTTTGGCGGAATTAAATTAGGAACCGGCGGATTGATCAGGGCATATAACGGCACAACGGCCGAAGCGATTCGCCAAATCGGAATCGTTGAGCGCATCGGAATGAATGAGGTTCAGTTTCAGGTTGAATATTCGCGCTTTGAAAAGGTTAAATATTACTTAGAACAACATGATGTTCACCTTGCTTCAACTGATTATACGGAAAAAATTACCCTGACTGTTCTGCTTCCACATGCCGAAATCGACCATTTTGAAGAAGCCCTTCAAAACTTTCTCGGCGTTCAATTATCATTTACCATCGGCAAAGAAAGTTATGCTGATCAACTAGTTGAAAAATAAAAAAACGAGGTTGTGACATAAGTCGCAGCCTCGTTGCTATATCCGCATAATCGGGTTCCAAAACAAACGAGCTATGTGGAAAATTCGAAAATCTTCGAATCTATGCTTCGCGATTCGTTCGCTTTTCTGCTTCCACCACGCTCGTTTTTAATGTTTTGTCACACCTTCTCTATTCCTTACCGTTTTTATGTTCGCTTGATTTTAATACGATGCGTTTGATCAAATTCAAAAGCGGTTGGTGATTGCCGCCAACTAATCCAATCAACTCAACAAAAATTTCAAGTCCAAGCAGCGTTGCGATCGTCAGCAACAGTGAACCAAAAATATTTGAGATTGGGTAAAGCAATGAAATAAACGAGAAAATCAATGCGATTCCATAAATCACCAGCACTGTTTGCCGGTGTGATAATCCCATTTGCATCAACCGGTGATGCAAGTGGTGCTTATCAGGTTTCATAATCGGTTTCTTATTTAATGCCCGTCGAATAATCGCAAAAACCGTATCTGTGATTGGAACTCCCAAAATAATTACCGGGATAATGATCGAAATAAACGTTGCGTTCTTTAATCCAAACAACGCAAACACCGAAATCATAAAGCCGATAAATAACGATCCGGTATCCCCAAGATAAATCGTTGCGGGGTGAAAGTTATATGGTAAAAAACCAATCAGCGCAGCCACCAGCGTTGCAATCATCAACGAAATAAACGTATTCGTAACGTTTAAAAAGAAATACCCGGTCAGTGCACTGGTTGTGAGGGCAATGATCGCAATCCCCGTTGCCAATCCATCAAGCCCGTCGATCAGGTTGATCGCGTTTGTAATTGCCAAGATCCAAATCAACGTGATCGGCAAGCTCAGCAATCCGAGCTTGACCGTTCCGGCAAATGGAATCGTCAACGTTGTCATTCGGATATGGGCAACATAGTAAACGACCAGGGCCGCCGTTGTTAATCCAATCAATTTTTGAAATGGTTTTAATTCATAAATGTCATCAATAATTCCTGTAATCAATACAATGCACTGCGCAATAAACAGCGCAATCATCATCCGCATTGGGTATTGGCCATGCAATAAAACAAAGTTTGTAAAGTTAAATGCAATAAAAATTGCTAAGCCACCCATCGTCGGCATTGTTTTCTTATTTACCCGGCGCGCATTCGGCTTATCAACCGCGCCCACGCGAAATGCAAGCTGCCGTACCACCGGAACAAGCAATGCAGAAATTAAAATTGTTGCGAAAATCGACGCAAAAATTTTATACATAGGATGTCCTCTTTCTGTTATCCGTATCATCAATTCGACACGATACTACCTGATATCATATCATAATTAACCTGCCAAGGGGGATGAATATTGAAAATCACACCTTAATTTTCAAATTAAATTCACGTTTAAAGTTCAATATGATACGATACATGGAAGAGAAAGAAGGAATTTTTATGCAATATGATACCTTGCTTTTTGACATTGACAATACATTACTTGATTTTGAAGCTGACGAAAGCCAGGCTTTAAAACGTCTTTTTGATTTTGTCGGAATTGAATTGACCGCTGACCTTCATCAAAAATATTCAGCTTATAATCAAAGTCTTTGGCGAAAACTGGAACGCAATGAAATTACCCGTGAAGAACTCCTTGCCACCCGTTTCAACGTCTTCTTTAAGGAAAACTTCAACCGCGATGTAACGGACTTAAATTTAAATGACCGGTACATTAATTACCTAAGCGACGGTCACGATTTAATGCCGCATGCTACCGAACTTCTTCAACTGCTTGAGCAGGATCCAGCAATTCGGCTTGAAGTTGCCACCAATGGCGTTCCGCAAACCCAATACAAACGCCTTAAGGAAGCCGAAATTATGAATTACTTTGATCAAGTTTTCGTTTCCCAAGAAATCGGCGTCAATAAACCCAACATTGAATTTTACAATTATATCGAAGATCATCTTGAAAACTTTGATGCTCGCCGAACATTGATGATCGGCGATTCACTTACATCTGATATTCAAGGCGGTAATAATGCCAACATCGACACGGTATGGTTCAATCCGCAACACCTTGAAAATTCATCATCGGCCCAGCCAACTTATGAAATTGATGATTTATTACAAATTAAGAAACTTATCTAAATAAACAAAAAAACAGTGTGATTTTTCAATCACACTGTTTTTATTTCAAATTATCAGATTTTACATCATACCGCCCATGCCGGCATCTTGTTGAGGAGCATCCTTCTTTTCTTCTGGCTTGTCAGCAACAACTGCTTCAGTTGTTAATAACAATGCTGATACGGATGCGGCATTTTGAAGAGCTGAACGGGTAACTTTAGTTGGGTCTACGATTCCGGCTTCAACCATGTCTTCCCACTTGTCTGCGGCTGCGTTGTAACCAATACCGTCTTTTTGTTCTTTAAGTTTTTCAACAATTACAGAACCTTCAAGACCTGCGTTTTCAGCGATTTGACGAACTGGTTCTTCCAAAGCACGTTTTACAATGTTGATTCCAGTTTGAACGTCACCTTCTTCTTTCAATGCAGCAACATCCTTGATGGTATTTACTAATGCTGTTCCACCACCAGGAACGAAGCCTTCTTCAACGGCTGCACGAGTAGCGTTCAAGGCATCTTCAATCCGGTACTTTTGTTCTTTCAATTCAGTTTCAGTTGCGGCACCAACCTTGATTACAGCAACTCCGCCAGCTAATTTAGCTAACCGTTCTTGCATCTTTTCTTTATCAAAGTCAGATGTTGTTTCAGCAATTTGCTTCTTGATTTGGGCAACCCGTTCTTCGATCTTGTCCTTGTCGCCTGAACCTTCAACAATTGTTGTGTTTTCCTTTGTAACAGTTACCTTTGCAGCTGAACCTAATTGATCGATCGTTGTGTCTTTCAATTGTAAGCCAAGGTCATCTGTGATTACGGTCCCGCCTGTCAAAATAGCGATATCTTGAAGCATTTCTTTCCGGCGATCACCAAATCCAGGAGCCTTAACGGCAACAACATTGAATGTTCCCCGAATCTTGTTCAATACAAGAGTTGGTAATGCTTCACCATCAACGTCGTCAGCGATGATCAATAATGGACGACCTTGTTGAACAACTGATTGTAACAATGGTAAGACTTCTTGAATGTTTGAAATCTTCTTGTCAGTGATCAAGATGTATGGATTGTCTAAGTCAGCTTCCATCTTGTCTTCATCAGTTACCATGTATTGTGATAAGTAACCGCGATCGAATTGCATTCCTTCAACAACGTCTAATGAAGTATCAATTCCCTTTGATTCTTCAACGGTGATTACCCCATCGTTACCAACCTTTTCCATCGCATCAGCAATAAACTTGCCGACTTCTTCATTGGCAGCTGAAATTGAAGCGATTTGTTGGATATCACTCTTTGATTCAACCTTGTGTGACATCTTGTGTAATGAATCAACGGCCGTCTTCGTTGCCTTTTCGATTCCTTTCCGGATTCCAACAGGGTTAGCTCCAGCAGTAACGTTCTTCATTCCTTCGTTTACGATTGCTTGGGTCAATACCGTTGCAGTTGTTGTTCCGTCACCGGCAATATCATTTGTCTTTGAAGCAACTTCAGCAACTAACTTAGCACCCATGTTTTCAAAGTGGTCTTCTAATTCGATTGCCTTGGCAATTGTAACCCCATCATTGGTAATTGTTGGAGCACCATATGATTGTTCCAAAACAACGTTGCGGCCTTTAGGACCAATTGTTGATTTAACTGTGTTAGCTAATTTATCAACACCTGCAAGCATCTTTGCACGTGCATCTTCTGAAAACTTAATTTCTTTTGCCATAAAATATCACCTCTAAGTAAATTTAATTAGTCTACGATTGCCATGATGTCGCTATCACGGACAATTAAATAATCTTCACCATCGTACTTAACTTCAGTACCTGCATATTTATCAAATAAGACTTTATCGTCAACTTTTACACTAGGAACAGCCTTTTGACCGTTATCTAACATCTTACCATCGCCAACTGCGATTACTTTTCCGGTTTGTGGCTTTTCCTTAGCATTGCTTGCTAAAACAATTCCGCCAACGGTTTCTTCTTTTTCTTTTTCAACTTTTAAGACTACACGGTCTCCTAATGGTTTAAGCACAATAAATCCCTCCATTTTTTAGCACTCGATAGCTCTAAGTGCTAACTGATTACAACTATTACTATATACGCTTTGTTTCTAAAAAGCAAGGATTTTTTATCACTCGAACATCGAGAGTGCTAATTTAATTTTTGATGATGGCTGAAACATGCTACAATACAAGTAAATTCACAATAACGAAAGAAGTTGAACTCATGGCAATTGAGAAGAATTCACTCTCAATTTTGATTAGCTACTTAGCCCTAATGATTGCCCAAATGCTTGCGCAAAAACTTTGCTGGGGAACGCAGATGCTTTACCCCGTTTTAACCGTGATCGGTTTGCTGGGAGCATTAATTATTTGGAAACTGAACCAAAAATACAGTTATCAAAATATCATTGAAGAAAAGCAATCCAACCTTAAAAAGACTATTTTATGGGGATTAAGCGGTGCGTTGCTGGTCATTTTAGGTCAGGCAGCAACCCTAACGCTTGCCCACGTTCTTTTTCATCAATCACTGATTTCGCAAAATACGAATGCCCTAATCACCGTTTTTCATCATTCGCCAATTTATCTGCTTGATATCGTGATTGCGACCCCCATTGTTGAAGAACTGATTTTCAGAAAAATTTTCTTTGGAAACTTAACTTACTATTTTAAGCCATGGATCGCCGCAATCATTTCAAGTTTTCTCTTTGTGATTGCCCACCATGATGGTCATTTTCTCACGTATTTTGTTATGGGATGTATTTTTGAATTCATCTATTATAAAGCACACGATATTCGGGCATCAATGATCGCCCACGCGGGATTAAATTTAATTACCCTTCTTTTATGGGGAATTCACTAAAAAGAATTTGACGTGATAAAATAGGAAACAGGACTTTTTAGAAAGCAGGTGACATTTTGCTCCTTCTTCAAGCACAACACGTCGCACGCCACTTTGGAGCGGATGTTTTATTCGAAGACGTTAACCTTGATATTCAGGACCACTCCCGGATCGCCCTTGTCGGCCGGAATGGTGCTGGAAAATCAACCCTGATCAAAATGATTATCGGTGAACAGGAGCCAAGTGAAGGCCAAATCGTAAAGAAAAAGGGCCTTTCAATCGGCTATCTTGCCCAGAATACCGGTTTAGAATCTAATCAAAAAATTTATGATGAAATGGAAAGTGTTTTCCAACCATTAATTGAAATGGAAAACCAGATCCATCAGCTTGAAAGTCAAATTGCGGACCCGAATGCCGATTCGGAATCAGCAGCTTACCAGCAGCTTTTGAAAAATTATGATCAGCTGATGCACGACTTTAAAGAACAAAACGGCTATGGCTATGAAAATGAAATTAAAGCTGTTTTACACGGATTAGGCTTTGAAGATTCCGACTTTGACCGTCCTGTCAGTTCACTTTCCGGTGGTCAAAAGACCCGGTTGGCCCTTGCCAAACTCTTGCTTGAAAAACGCGACCTCTTGATCTTGGACGAACCAACAAACCATTTGGACATTGACACCCTTACCTGGCTTGAAGGTTACATCCAAAATTATACGGGCGCATTGCTGATCGTTTCGCACGACCGGTACTTTTTAGACCGGATCGTCAACGAGGTCTACGAAATCAGCCATCATAAGTCAAGTCACTATACCGGCAATTACAGCCAATATATTAAAGAAAAAGATGCCCGGCTAAAAGCTCAATGGAAAGCGTATGAAAAACAGCAAGCCGAAATCAGCCACCTTAAAGACTTTGTTAATAAAAATATTGTCCGGGCTTCAACAACTAAACGGGCTCAAAGCAAACGCAAGCAACTTGATAAGATCGACCGGCTTGAACGCCCCGAGGGATATGAAAAAGGTCCCCACTTTGAATTCACGAGTGATCAGGAAAGCGGCGACATCGTTCTTCAAGTTGAAGACGGCGCCATTGGTTATGACCAGCAAATTCTTGCTGAACCAATCAACTTTGAGCTGCGGAAACACAAGGTGCTTGCCATTGTCGGGCCAAACGGAATTGGAAAATCAACCCTTCTGAAGAGTATTTTAGGGCAAATTCCATTTATTAAAGGCAGCGCCCGGTTCGGCACCAACGTCCATCCTGGATACTATGATCAGGAACAGCAAAACCTTCATGAAAATAAGACGGTTTTAAATGAAATTTGGGATGAACACCCGACAACTCCGGAAAAAGATATTCGTTCAATCTTAGGAAGTTTTCTTTTCCAAGGTGACGCCGTTCAAAAGATGGTTCATAGCCTTTCCGGAGGGGAAAAGGCCCGCTTGATGCTGACAAAGCTCGCTATGCGGCACGATAATTTCTTGATTCTTGATGAACCGACGAACCACTTAGACATCGAAAGTAAAGAAGTTTTAGAAAAGGCATTATTAAATTTCAACGGAACGGTGCTGTTTGTTTCACACGACCGGTACTTTATTAATAAAGTTGCCACCGAAGTGATTGAAATTAGTCCAGAAGGCAGCACCCTTTATCTTGGAAATTATGACTACTACGTTGAAAAGAAACAGGAACAAGAAATGCTTGCCCAAGCAGCGGCTGCAAAGGAAACCCCCGCTTCAGCCGAACAACCGAAGCAACCGTCCTCCGGAATGCAAAACTATAAGCAAAGCAAGGAACGGCAAAAACAAGAACGGAAGCTCCGCCGAACAGTTGATAAACTTGAAAATCAAGTTGCCGACCTTGAAGATCAGAAAACAGCAATCGAACAGCAAATGACTGATCCGGAAGTCTTTAGTGACGTTGCCAAAATGCAGGAGCTGCAAAAACAACTTGAAAAGGTAACAACTGACCTTTCAGCTGCTGAAGATGAGTGGGAAGAAAAATTACTCGAACTTGATGAATTTGAAGACTAAAAAATCAGTGACTTCACAAAAGTCACTGATTTTTTTAATAAATTTTTTCTTCGCGTTCCAATAAAAGGTTGGCAATCGTCATGATAACAATCAATCCCAAGAAGCATGCCGTTACAAACGTCCACGAATGGAATAGTGTATGACCGTACCCAAATAAAAACGGTCCAACCGAAGCAATCAAATAACCGCCTGATTGGCTCATTCCGGATAATTCCGCACTGTGTTCCGGAGTGGTTGCCTTTAATGAAAACGTCGTCATCAAGTATGGGAATAGGGCTCCAGCAGCACACCCGATCAATAAACTGACAATTAACCAATATGTAAAGGATGATTGTTGCCAGAAAAGCATCACGATTCCAATGATTCCCAGAGCATCAAAGAATCCCATCAACAACTGGCGTTTGCGCAGCGAAATGGCTTCAACAATTGCCGGTAAAACGAGTGCAAGCGGAATTCCAATTAATGAATAAATTCCTGACAAGTTTCCGGCAAGGGTTTGCGAAAGTCCGGCTTCCGTTGCCATTGTTGGCAGCCACGTTAACCCAGTATAAAATAACAAAGACTGCAAACCGCTAAATACAAGCATGATCCAAGCTTTCGGGGTCCGCCATGCTGATTCGCGGTGCTTGGTTTGTTTTTGCTCATCCGTCGAAGAATGGACTTGAACTTGCTTTTCACGTTTAATATTCGGTAACCAAATTACGAACGTAATTGCTAACAAAACGGTCAATACAATAATGACCATTTGCCATGAGCTATGTTGGGTAATCGGAACTGCCAATGCCGACATTAACGCGGTGGCACAGGTCATCACGGTCGTGTAAATCGCTGTCAGTTTGCCGATCTTATTTGGAAAATACGTCATTACCGCTGACGGCATCAAAACATTTAGCATTGCGATGCCGATTCCAATCAACGCGGTTCCGATAAACAGGAACGGAACATTCACGATTCGAAGTAACGATCCGATCATCAATAAGATCAACACCCCGGCAAATGTTCGGGCAATTCCGAATTTCTGGGCAATCCGCGGCGCAATCGGCGAAAAAATTGCAAACATCAGCAACGGAATCGTTGTTAAAATTCCCAACGAACTGACACTAATATGCAGCCCGCGGGCAATGTCCGTTAAAATTGGTGGAATTGACGTGAATGGAACCCGCAAAATCAGCCCCATCATGATCAATCCGAAAAATAAAAATTTTGAACTCTTCTTCATCGTAATCTCTTTTCTAAAAAGAAAACCATATCCTTTGCGAGCAAATGTTTAACAAAACATCACCGTCAGATATGGCTCTCTTACTTATTTATTCTATTCATTGATCCAGTCAAATTCCAAACTTGGATCAGCATTCAAATCAAGGCCGGCCCGGACACTATGCTTGTATCCAACGTATCCGGCAGCTCCGATCATTGCGGCGTTATCCCCGCATAATTTAAGTGGCGCTTTTAATAATTGGACATCTGGAAAGGCCTTTAATTCTTGATCAAGCCGTTCCCGTAAGCCTTGGTTGGCAGCAACTCCGCCTGCAAGGATCAATTGTTTAACCGGGAACTTCTTTAACGCATGAACAGTCTTGGCAGCTAAAACATCAACAACACTGGCTTCAAAACTGCAAGCTAAATCGGCTTTATCCAGCGTTTCGCCAACTTGTTCAGCGTGATGAACCGTATTGATAAAGGCACTCTTTAATCCGCTAAAACTGAAATCAAAGTTGTCTTCCTTTTCCATTGCCCGCGGAAAATGGAATGTATCTTTTCCTTGATGAGCTAACTCATCAATTTCCTTGCCGGCAGGATAATTGATTCCAAGAACCCGGCCGACCTTATCAAAGGCTTCACCGGCGGCATCGTCCCGGGTTTCACCAATGATTTGGAACTCATTTTCCCGTGGCAAATAAACCAGTTCCGTATGTCCGCCAGAAACCAATAATGCCAAGGCCGGAAACTTAATTTCGTCAACAAACCGGGCTGCATAAATATGACCTGCCATATGGTTAACCGGAATCAATGGTAAATGATGAGCAAACGCAACGGCTTTGGCTGCCATTACCCCAATCAAGAGTGATCCCACAAGTCCCGGACCGTATGTTACCGCAACGGCATCCAAATCATCATAGGTTACCCCCGCTTCTTCAAGGGCATCTTTAATGCAAGTTGTAATAATCTCGATGTGGTGCCGGCTGGCAACTTCAGGAACCACGCCGCCAAACCGTTGATGACTTTTAATTTGAGTTGCAACAATATTGGCCAGTACTTTACAGCCATTTTCAATTACCGCAACACTGGTCTCATCACAACTCGATTCAAATGATAAAATTAAATTCCGCTTTTCCACGATTACTTCTCACCTTTAAGTAAATATCCATATTCATATGCATTTTCATCATTGTCGCTAAAATAATGATGCTTAATGCGTTCTTTCTTAAATCCTAAATCGCCATAAAACTTTTGACCTTGGAGATTGCTTTGACGAACATCGAGTGATACCCGCCGGCAGCGCAATTTCTGTGCTTCAGCAATCACAAACTTCAACATCTTAGTTGCAATTCCACGGCGCTGAAACCGCGGAACGATTGCAATATCCGTAATCCGCGCTTCGCCATGCGCATAATTGCAGGCAACATATGCAACCACGCGGTCTTCAAACCGCACTAACAACACAAGCTGGTTAGCAACATCTTGGATCTGCTTTTCAAACACGGCGTAGTTAATTGGCGTTTTCCCGTTATAAACCGCCCGTTCAACCGACAACATTTCCGGAATTGATGAAACGACTGCCCGACAAAAAAGGTAATCCTGATCATCAAGGGTTACGGTTTGATTTTCAAAGTCAATTTTCTTATCATCTGCTCCTGGCGAAAGCAAATGTTCAAATTTCTCTTTAAACTTTTTCAATATAGTTGGCATGCCGATCCTTCTCCTCAGGGTGTTTTTCCATCCATTGTAATTCAGCTTGAGTTAACCGCCGATATTGAGGAACAAAGAAATCAATATCAACCGGATCCATTGTTCTTCCCAATCTGCCTAAAACTGCAGCTTGCGGAAGTTGAAAGTCAGCTGATGCAAACGTTGCTTGAGCGCCTAAAACCTGAGCACTCATTTCAGCAAACTCGTCCTTTTGCGGACCAACAAACATGATTGGCTGGTGTAAATCTTGAAGTTGAGCAAGTAGGTTCTTAAAACTGATATGCTGATCTTCAATCACACTAACTAATTGACCATCTTTCCATTGGTATGCCCCCGCAAACACATTTAAGTTCCGGGCATCAAAGTATGGAACAATCACCCGGTCTGTCTCCGGGGCAATATTGACTGCAACGGTCTTTAAACTTGAAACCCCAACAAGTTCCTTGTTAAGGGTCGAAGCTAAAACTTTCGCCGTTGTTACTCCGATTCGAAGTCCTGTATATGATCCAGGGCCTTCAGCAACGACAAACCGATCGATGTCTTCAACATCTAAGTGACTGTCTTCCAGTAATTCAGCCACGACCGGCATTAACGTTGTACTGTGATTGCGTGAAATATTCATCGTCTTGGTTGCCAAAAGATGATCGTCATCTAAAACCGCTACGCTTAGCGGCTGGTTTGACGTATCAATTGCTAATATTTTCATTTTTTTCGTCCTTATTAATTAAAATCATAAACATAATACCACATACATGAAGAATAACAACCTTCACAGCCTACTTCAATTCTTGCCATTCAACCTTTGCGGTACAGCTGACCTTATCTCCGACCCGAATTTCATGGATCGATTCCAACCGTTCTTCATCAAAGTGCGTCAAACTATCAACGACTTCGCCAGACCGAACTTCATTTTTATAAACGATGTTAAACTGTTTAACTTCGTGCGTCCGCAAAAATTCTTCCGGTAATGTATCAAGCATCCAATCAAAGTAGTGAATGTTATTCACGTGCTGGTTGCTGTCGATGTCCATAAAGCGGACACGATACTTCTTCGTGATCTCCGCTTCTTCCGGTTTCAAAACCGGTGGAACTGCTAAGCGTTCAACCTTCGTCGTATAATCGCCTTCATACGGACCAACGATTTCATCTTTAATTCGGGCAATTTTCCGCTTTTCCTTATCCATTAAGCAAAAGACAGTATGCATCTTAACAATCTCTTCACCCTGTTCATCTTCCATCATAAAGTCCCGGTAGCAGAAATACCGGTTATATGATTCAGCCTGGGTCGTGATCTTAACCTTTTCATGATCGACTGGAAGCCGTTTGACATCAATAATATTCTGGCTTACGATCCATCCATATCCCATTGAATCAAGCTTTTCGGTTGAGATTCCAAGATTCGAACTTTGATCAGTTGAAACCAACATGCACAGGTCGACCAAATTTCCAATATTCAACCGCCCAGTCACATTGGTTTCAAAATAAACAACTTTATGTTCTTCGGTATACTTTTTTCCTGGCACAGTGCCCACTCCTTAAAACTAACTTTTAATTCAGCCCATGATACTCGTTATAAACGTCCTGTTTCTTTAAGTGATTGTTCTTTGCAATTTGTTTAATAGCGGCATTCGGTTTCATTTGATGATCATCGATCAATTGTTGAACCTGATCTTTCAGTGACCCGCTAACCTTTTCCGGTTGAGTTTCTTCCGGATGTGCGTTGCCTTCAACGATCAAGACAAACTCGCCGCGAACTTCTTCCTGCCCGCTCCATTCAACCGCATCGGTAAGTGTTCCGCGTAAATACTCTTCATACCGTTTTGTCAGTTCCCGGCACAAAACAATTTTCCGCTCTTCGCCAAAAACGGCCATCAAGTTTTTCAACGTTTTATTCAAGCGGTGCGGGGCTTCATAGAAAATCATCGTTACCGTTTGCGAATTCAACTTTTCAAGAGTCGCTACCTGTTCCGTCTTCTTCCGTGGTAAAAAGCCATAGAACAAGAATGGTTGGGGAACAAGACCAGAGGCGATCAAAGCTGTCAATGACGCACTGGGCCCGGGAAGCGCAATCACCCGGATTCCTTCGGCCGCGCATGCTTCAACCAATTCATGTCCCGGATCACTGATCGACGGCATCCCCGCATCACTGACTTGAGCAATACTTTTACCATCTTTCAACATTGCAATCAATTCAGGAATGCGTTCCTGAGTATTAAACTTGTGAAAACTGATCTGCTTTGTGTGGATATCAAAGTGATTTAATAATTTTTGAGTATTCCGTGTATCTTCGGCAGCAATATAATCTGCCTGCTTTAACGTTTCAACCGCCCGGGGAGTCATATCGTTTAAATTTCCGATCGGCGTTGGAACTAAATACAGCGCTCCAACTTGCGGATCGACATTTTGAAAACTACTTACCTTTTGAATCGCCATCGATTTCTCTCCACTTTTCTCCGTAAATTATATCCTGGCAAAAAATACATTCATCATCTGTCCGGCGCGAACCAAAATATTGGGTACATACATGGAATCCTTCATGATAAAGGTTTTCCAAGTTTTGCCGCGACCGGGAAAGACCGCTGTTTTTCTTTATTTTCTTATTATTTTCAAGTTCAGCAAGCCGCTCGCGCAAATGCGTATTTTCAACTTCAAGCTGGTTGTTCTTTTCAATGATCTGCGTCATTTGATTCCGCATCAATGAAAGGGTCGCTGCCATTTCATTTGCTTGAGCTTCCATTGTTTCAAAACTATCGTATAATTCTCCTTTATCCATTCCTATCATATCCTATCTTTTGTGGTAGCAGCGGCATAACCGCAATGTTAATCCTTCTAATACATTTTGATATGAAACGTTAACTGCCAGTTGGTTCCAGCAATTCATCACCAATTCAACGCCCTTGGTCAGCTGGGAAGCTGGGATTTGTTCAGCTGCCTGAGCAAGCATCTGCTTTTCGGTGATAAATGCAACTTCATCGTCCTGATGATACCGCAATAAAATCAAATCCCGACAGATCATGACCATCAATTCCAAAAGACGTTCCTGAGCAGGCCGTTCATCAACTAACGGCATCAACCGGGTTTGAACATAGACAAATGCCCGCCAGTCATCCGCTAAAATTGCCTTCATCCAATTCACAACTTCGGTAAGCAATTTCTGAAACTGTTCATCGGTCCCTAACGCGACCAGTTCATCAAAATCAGCATTTAAGTTCACCAAAACAGATCCAACCACCTTATCAACTCCAGCATCCATGAGCTTTTTTAATTGAGTTTCCCGGTTTAAGCTCGCCATTTCAACAACCTGGCACCGCGAAACGATCGTCGGCAAAATCTGATTGGCATGACTTGAAAGGAGAAACGCCGTAATGCTGCCATTGGGTTCTTCGATGAATTTCAGCAAGCTATTGGCTGCACTGGTCGTCATCTTTTCAACGTCTTGAATGATGAAAACTTTCCGGTTACCTTCCAGCCCGCTTTTAGAAAATTCCGATTTTAAGTACCGGACTTGATCAACCTTAATCGACCGTCCTTCAGGAATGATTCGCACCACGTCAGGATGTTCATTCGCAGCAATCCGTCGGCATTCCGAGCATTTTAAACACGGCGTTCCATCCGCATTCCGCTGATTACAGAAAATTCCCTGTGCGATCCAAACCGCAAGACTAAGCTTGCCTGTTCCGGATGCTCCGCTTAATAAATACGCGTGTGCAAGGCGATTTTCATTTATCAATTTCGCAAAATGCTGCGTTAATTGTGGTTGAATTGCTGTGATCTCCTGCTCCATGATTCCTCCATCAAATCAATACTGTTCAAATTGAGCAACATCGAGGACAAAAACCGTTGCACCGCCAATGCTGACTTGGCGCGGATAATTATTCCGCACCCCTTCAACATGGGTGTCGACTCCAACCGGCGGGGTAATAAACTTCCGCCGTTTCTTCGAGACATGCTTTATAATTTCGAGCACCTCATCGACCCGCTGATCATCAATTCCAATCAAAAAAGTTGAGTTTCCGGATCGCAAAAAGCTGCCGCTCGATGCAAGCTTCGTCGCCCGCACGTCATGCTCGATGAACTGGTTGCTTAATTGATCGCTATCTTTATCCTGAACAATTGCGATTACTAATTTCATTCGTGCTCCTTAACCTTTAAAAACTGCTTCAAAATTGCAAGCACATCGTCAGTTACCTTCTCAATTGACTGACTGGCATCAATAACCTTTATGCGTTGCGGATTATCCTGAGCAAGTTTCAAGTATCCCTGATGGACCCGGCGGTAAAAATCAAGCTGATCTTTATCCAGCCGGTTGACTTCATCTTGCCGATTATTTTGAATTCGATTTAACCCGACTTCCGGGTCAATTTCAAAATACAGTGTCAGGTCCGGTGTCAAACCGTTCGTCGCAAACTCGTTGATCTTTGCAACGGCATCCATTCCGATTTCACGTCCGGCTCCCTGATATACCAGCGAACTATCTACAAAACGGTCGCTCATAATAATTTTGCCATCCTTCAACGCTGGCAAAACATTTTCAACCAGATGTTGCCGCCGGGCTGCAGCAAACAATAATGCTTCTGTCCGGGCATCCATTTCGGCATATTCTTCGCTCAAAATAATCTTCCGAATTGCCTCCGCAATCCGATTACCGCCGGGCTCGCGACTGTACATAAAGCGGTCAGCGTCCGGCGACTGTTCAAAGGCTTTAATTACATTTCGAATGACGGTTGTTTTCCCTGACCCGTCAAGTCCTTCAAATGTAATAAACTTTCCACTCAATGCCAACAACTCTCTTCAATATTAATACTTTAATTGTACTTTAAGTTGAGAGATTTCTCCAATAGATTTATTAAATTGTCTTTTTATTTTTTCCAATCAAAAAGCATACAAAAACACCCTGCAAACTTTCACTTGCAAGGTGTTTCCCCCTAACAAATATCCTAAAATATCTTCCTGATTCTCTAAGTCCTACTTCTACCTTATCAAAATTTGCATAGTTTAACAAAATATAATCATTATACTAGTATCTATTCAAAAAGCATTTTAACTATTTTCTAACCTAAAGTAAGTTATACTAACAATGAAAGGAGTCTTTACAATGAAATTATCGCTTACCCCTGAAGCGGCATCAAAGTTAGCACCGTTATTTGATGACCCAACTTCAATTGTCCTGCTTGATTATGGTGACGGCAATGGCTTTTTAGCAGAAGGCAAAACCGAATGCACCTTGAACCAAGCGTTTCGAATTTTGATTGTCCACAAAGACTGTGATTTTCACGAATATAATCAACATTTAGCCACTTCTTTAGGAAATTTCTATTATAAGGATTACACCAAGATGTTTATGGATGACGAAATGACAATCAAATTAAATCCTCATGACCAGCAATTATCCTTGCATGGAAAATATCGCGGAGTCATTACTGCAAACCTGAAAATTTTAGACTACCGCAACCAGGAAAATAATAATCGATATCATCTATAAAAAAATAGGCTTGCGCCTTTCAGCGCAAGCCTATTTTTATCGTACGATCACTGATTCTTGAATCTTAGCCTTCACTTTTCGATGCTTGGCTTCCCGGAAAAGAAATTCAAATTTAGCCCGAGCAATTTGCTCACTTGCCAGCAACTCTTCCGTTGACATGGTCGCTAACAAATCGTCGTTGTGCCGGATGTTATTAAATTCATCCTTTGCCAACTCAATATCAGCTAACAATTTCCGGTCATATTGTTTCTTCAATGTTTCTTGATTGCGTTTTTTTCTTCCAAATCCAAACATTATAGTTCCGTCCGCCCTTCAATTGCCTTAAATAAGGTCATCTCATCTGCATATTCAATGTCGCTGCCGACCGCCAATCCATGAGCCAAACGAGTAACTTTTACCCCCGCCGGTTTGATCAGCCGTGCAATGTATGTTGCCGTTGCTTCCCCTTCTGGAGTTGCGTTAGTTGCTAAAATCACTTCTTTGATTTGGTCATTTTGCTGCAGGCGCTTGATCAAGCCCGTGATATTGATATCTTCCGGTCCTTTGCCTTCGATTGGAGATAACACGCCATGCAAAACGTGGTACAACCCGTGGTATTCCCGCATCTTTTCAAGCGACATCACATCTTTTGGTTGTTCAACAACGATCACTTGGCTCTGATCACGTGATTTATCTGCACAGATCACACATGGATCGCTTTCAGTAATGTTGCCGCAAATACTGCAAAAATGCAGATCTTTCTTTGCTGACACAAGGGCCTTGGCAAAGTTTTCCACATCTTTTTCATCCATATCAAGGGTGAAAAATGCAAGCCGGGTCGCTGTTTTGCTGCCAATTCCCGGCAACTTCGAGTAACTATCGATCAATTTTGCAATTGGTTCTGGATATTGCATTTAATCACCTCACTAATCTTCTTTAACTTGAACTGCTTCTTTTCCAAACAATTTTTGAGCCTCCGCAACGATCGGCGGTTGAGCTGGTTCTTCGCTTTGCGAATCAGCCGCATCATTCTCTGCTTGAGCGGCCGGTTGCGCATTTGCCTTCCCGTTTTTCCGTTTTGCGAGATAATCCTGCCGAATCTTCAACCATTGTTCATTTGGTAAGAAAAGCAAACTCAGATTCTGGTCTACAATCCGGCTTAATCCATTAGTCAGTGCATCCTGAAGTTCGCGATCATCAATCGCTTTTTGACAAAGATACGGATATTCAAACCCAATCACAACGCCCTCAGAACTGGCAGCTACCGGCTTGCTGACACTCATGATCGCCCGTTGCGGAACTGTTAGCATGTTGACCAAATCGCCCCAAACTTGTTGGAAACGATTCAGGTCTGCCCGCGTAGCATTTCCTAAGACTTCATTGATTTTTTCGTAGTTGACCTTAACTTCTTTGACCTTCGTTTGGTTCGTTGAAACCACTTGCCGCCGAGCAGGCCGGGCTGCTTGCGGTTGCGTCTGTTGTAAACTATTGATTTGATCTTGAAGTTGTTGAATTCGGTTCATTAACCGGTCGATCTGAGCTTGATCCGCGCTGATTGCTGGTTGAGAGTTTGCCTGAGAAACTTGCGGTTGATTTTTAAGCTGACTTAATTTAACCGTTAAAACTTCCAGGTAAACCGTTGGATGCGACGTATAGCGCATATTTTCCTGTTGTTCATTCAAAATATTGATCATCTGATAAACGATTTCAGGTTCAATTTCCTGAGCAAACTTCTTAAAGGCTTCATCGAGCATTCCAAGTTCAGTTTCCTCAAGCATTGCTGGGGATTGTTGATAAAGTAATAAATCCCGGCAATATTCAACTAAGTCTTCCACAATGCGGGAAGCATCCTTGCCGTCTTGAACCAATTTGTGGATCATTTCCAATGCTTCCGGCGTCTTTTGATCCACAACCGCCTGTAAGTAATTCAAAAGATCCGTTTTCGTCACGCTGCCCGTTACCAGCAATGCATTCTCCAGCGTAACGTTATTTTCACCAAACGAAATAACCTGATCAAGAATACTTAACGCATCCCGCATTCCGCCTTCTGCAGCCTTGGCAATCACCTTTAACGCCGCATCTTCATACTGGATATCCTTTTGATTCAAGATGTATTCCATCCGTTTTAGAATCGTTGCTGAAGTAATGCGCTTAAAGTCAAACCGTTGTGTTCGTGAAATGATCGTTGCCGGAATCTTGTGCGGTTCCGTGGTTGCCAAAATAAACACAACATTGGCCGGCGGTTCCTCAAGGGTTTTCAACAGAGCATTAAATGCGCCCGTGGATAACATGTGAACTTCATCAATGATGTAGACCTTATAGTCGGCCTGAGTTGGAGCATATTTAACCTTATCACGGATATCACGGATCTCTTCGACCCCGTTGTTTGAGGCCGCATCAATTTCAAGCACATCATTCAAACTGCCGTTTGTGATGGCTTTACAAATTTCGCATTCGTTGCATGGTTCACCGTTTTCCTGGTGGTGACAGTTAATTGCCTTGGCAAAGATCTTCGCTGTCGACGTTTTCCCGGTTCCCCGGGGACCAGTAAACAAATATGCATGGGACGTTTGATTCGTCATCACTGCATTGCGAAGAGTTTTAGTGATCATTTCCTGTCCCACAACATCTTCAAAACGTTGCGGCCGCCATGTTCGATACAAAGCTTGATATGCCATGAAAGGTTCCTCCTATCAATAAATTTCTAAAAAAAATCTCCCGATCCCTAAGACCGAGAGTTTAAATTCATATCAACTTAAGACACATACCGAACAGAACTTAGTGCTGCTTCCTTCCGGACCTGACACGATTCGCTAAGACGATATTGTCTTAAGGCCTTACGGCAATTAATATGATACCGTAACTCCACTAAAAATTCCAGTCTTTTTTATGATTTTTTTCGAGCCTGTGCAAAAAACGACTTCAAAAGTTTCAAACTTTGTTCCTGCATCAAGCCCTTGTGGATAATTGCTTGATGATTCAACCGCGGATCATTCAACAGGTTATCAAGTGTTCCGGCCATTCCCGCTTTTTCATCGGCCGCGGCATAATAAACTTCCGGAATGCGGGCGTTTAAAATCGCTCCCGTACACATTGGGCATGGCTCCAAGGTAACATATAACGTACAGTCTTCAAGCCGCCAACTTTGAAGCGCCTGATTGGCCATTTGAATTGCCCGGATCTCCGCATGGTCCGTCGCCAAGTTTGAGTGTTCGCGATAATTAAATCCGCGGCCAATAATTTGATCGTCCTTCACAATTACACAGCCAATCGGGATCTCCCCAATTGTGGCTGCTTGCTGTGCTTCATGCAGGGCAGCCTGCATAAATTGCGCGTGCTTTTCTTCCATTTTATGATTCCTTTTGACTTTGCAAGATTTGGTATCCCTTATTACGGGCAATCATTTGGCAATTACCGAAAACTTCTTCCATTTTCTTTTTCGCAGACGGGGCGCCCTGCTTCTTTTGAATCACAACCGTCAGGGTTCCCCCAGCTTGAAGATGATCAAATGCGCCCTCAAGAATTTGATGAACGATTTTCTTGCCCGCGCGAATCGGCGGATTAGAAACAATTGCCTGATAATCTTTTTTATCCACCTGGGTATAAACGTCGGATGCAAAAATATCCACATTGTTGATTTCATTTAATGTCGCATTTTCCTTAGCAAGGTCAAGTGCCAGATGGTTGACGTCGACCATTTCAACCGTTAATTGCGGATAACGTTTTGCAAGCGCCAATCCAATCGGACCATATCCACAACCGACATCGAGGACCGTTCCTTGAAGATTTTCAAACATTCCCGTTGCTTCCAGTGCGTCCAACAGGGTGCGGGAACCAAAATCAACCGTGCGTTTTGAAAAAACCCCATTATCAGTCACAAAATAAAATTCATTTCCTAATAAATCAAAATTCCACCGCCGTTCCTGATGCTCAACATCTGGGTGTTCTGAATAGTAATAATTTGTCAAAATTTTCCGTCCTTTCTCTTTGTTTTTATGATACGAATTTTTAAAATTAAAAGCAAACCCTTTGATGACGCGATTCTTGAATATCCACCATATATATGCTTATCAAATTGTTAAACAACTACATATTGTATTATTTTCTCAAAAGTGTATACTTACATCACGTACACGAAATTAACGGAAAGAGGGACATCCAGATGAATTTAGTTTTATATACAAAAAACAACTGCATCCAATGCAAAATGACCAAACGCTTCTTAGAACAAAACAATATTACCTTTGAAGAACACAACATTTCAGAAGAACCTGAATACGTTGATTACTTAAAAGAAAAAGGATTTCAAAGTGTTCCCGTCCTTGAAAACAATTCAGAACCAATCATTAACGGCTTCCGGCCAGACCAACTAAAGGAACTTGTTGCTGCTAACTAAACCCTCACAGAAAGCAGGCGATCATCTTGGGAATTAAAGACATCGATATCAGCAATGTAACCTACTATGACTTAAATAACCAGATCAACATTCCCGTAAACAATAAAATTCCATTGGAAAAAGATAAGGAAGCTTTACAAGCCTTCCTTAAAGAGAATGTTGAACCAAACACCAAACGCTTCTCTTCATTAGAGGAACGTTTTAAATTTCTCATCGAAAATGACTACATCGAAAAAGAATTTGTTGAAAAGTACGATTTTGAATTTATCAAAAAACTGTATGCCTACCTTGAAGACCAACATTTCGAATTCCAATCATTCATGGCAGCTTACAAATTCTTCAATCAATATGCCTTAAAAACAAATGATGGCAATTATTACCTTGAAACTTATGAAGATAAAATTGCAATGAACGCCCTTTACATGGCAAACGGCGATGAAGACCTTGCAATGCAGCTTGCTGATGAATTGATCCATCAACGTTATCAACCCGCAACCCCAACGTTCTTGAATGTCGGGCGGAAACGCCGGGGAGAATTCGTATCCTGCTTCTTACTTCAACCAACTGATGATATGAATTCGATCGGCCGGTGCATTAACTCTGCATTGCAGCTTTCAAAGATCGGCGGCGGCGTTGGAATTACCTTGAACAATCTCCGCGGTGCTGGGGCTCCAATTAAAGGAATCGAAAACGCGGCTTCGGGAGTTGTTCCGGTAATGAAACTTTTGGAAGACAGTTTTTCTTACTCAAACCAACTCGGCCAACGTCAAGGGGCCGGCGTGGTTTACTTAAGCGTCTTCCACCCCGACATCATCGAATTTTTAGCAACTAAACGTGAAAATGCCGATGAAAAGGTTCGGATGAAGACCCTCTCCCTTGGGGTAATTGTTCCTGATAAGTTTTATGAATTAGTTCAACAAGACGCCGACATGTACTTATTTGAACCATATGACGTTGAAAAGGAATACGGCGTTCCATTCTCATACGTTGACATTACCAAGGAATATGACAACTTAGTCAATAATCCAAAGATTCATAAAAAGAAGATCAAGGCCCGGGAACTTGAAGAGGAAATCAGTAAGCTTCAACAAGAATCCGGCTACCCGTACATCGTCAATATCGATACTATGAACCGGGCTAATCCCGTTGACGGTAAAATCATCATGAGCAATCTCTGCTCAGAAATTGCCCAAATTCAGCGGCCATCAAAGATCAACGACCTTCAAGAATACGAAGTTCTTGGATCCGATATCAGTTGTAATTTAGGATCGACCAACATCGTCAACTTGATGGCTTCACCTGATTTCGGCAAGTCCGTTGAAACCATGATGCGGGCATTAACATTCGTTTCTGATCAAGGAAACGCCAAAGTCGTGCCATCAATTTATGAAGGCAACAAGTTAAGCCACTCAGTTGGATTAGGAGCAATGGGCCTGCACGCCTTCTTAGCCAAGAACCATATTCAATACGGTTCGCCAGAATCAATTGAATTCACCAATGTTTACTTTATGTTATTAAATTACTGGACATTGGTTGCTTCAAACAAGATTGCCAAGGAACGGCAAGAAACATTCTTTGAATTTGAAAAGAGTGCATATGCTGACGGTTCATACTTTGACAAGTACGTTAACCAAGATTGGGGGCCAAAGAGCGATCGCGTTAAGGAATTATTCGCCGGTATCTTTATTCCAACTAAGGAAGACTGGGCTAAGTTAAAAGAAAACGTCATGCGTGACGGCTTGTACAACGCCTACCGGATGGCAGTTGCTCCAACCGGCTCAATTTCATACGTTGGCAACACAACTGCTTCCCTTCAACCAATCATTCAAAAGGTCGAAGAACGGCAAGAAGGTAAAATTGGGAAGGTTTACTATCCGGCTGCTTACCTTTCAACCGATACAATGCCATATTACAAGTCTGCGTATGACTTAGATATGCGGAAGATGATCGATGTCTACGCTGCAGCTCAAGAGCACGTTGACCAGTCAATCTCAATTACCTTGTACTTTAAGTCAACGATTGCTGAAGGCCTGTATCCATGGAAGGACGGCCGCACAGATAAGATGACGACCCGCGACCTGTCGATCATCCGGAACTACGCATGGCATAAGGGAATCAAGAGTTTATACTACGTCAGAACATATACTGACGACGGCTCAGAAGCATTCAGTGTGAATGAATGTGAAAGCTGTTCAATCTAACATTCTTTTTAGGGGAAGAAAGGAATTTATTTTATGAAAATCAACATTTTATTTACCTCAATTGAAGGCAACACACGGTCATTTATTGAAAAGTTAAAAGACTATGCTGAAGCTCATCGGCCGGACGACACGATCAACGCAAAGGAGATCAGTGAAGCCGATCCGTTTGATGACGAAACTGAAGATTATTTTGTTTTCGTTCCAACCTACCTTGATGGCGGCAACGGAATTGATAACGGCGTTAAGGAATTAATGACGAATGCATTAGGGGAATACATTGATTACGGTGATAATGCCACTCACTGTTTAGGAGTTATTGGTTCAGGAAACCGGAATTTTAACCAGCAGTTCTGTTTGACTGCTCGCCGGTACGCCCAACAATTCAACGTTCCGTTTCTCGATACATATGAACTTCGGGGGACTAGTCGCGATGTGGAACGGATCTATCAAACAATGCTTGACGTTTTAGCATAGGAAAGTGAGGAAATTTCTGATGAGCAATAATTACAAAGCAATCAACTGGAATAAGATTGATGACGCAATTGATAAAGCGACGTGGGAAAAATTAACGGAACAGTTTTGGCTTGATACCCGGATTCCGGTTTCAAACGACTTGAAGGATTGGCACCAACTTGATGACGATCACAAGTACCTTGTTGGCCATGTCTTTGGCGGCTTGACTTTGCTTGACACCGTTCAATCCCAGGATGGAATGGCATCATTAAGACGGCACGTTCGCACGCAACATGAAACAGCCGTTTTAAATAACATTCAATTCATGGAATCAGTACATGCCAAAAGTTACTCAACGATTTTTTCAACGTTGAATACTCCGGACGAAATTGACGAAATCTTCCAATGGAGTGATTCTGAAGAATTTCTTCAAAACAAAGCCAAATGGATCAGCGATATTTATAACGATACGGCTGAAGATCCGTTGAAACAAAAGGTTGCGAATGTTTTTCTTGAAACATGTCTTTTCTATTCGGGATTCTACACTCCCCTTTACTACTTGGGCCACAACCAATTGCCCAACACCGCTGAAATCATCAAATTGATTTTACGGGATGAATCTGTTCACGGAACATACATCGGCTACAAGTTCCAACTTGGATTAAAGGAACGCGGCGAAAATGAACAGCAACAAATGAAGGACTGGTTGTATGACTTCTTGATGAAACTTTACGAAAACGAAGAAAAGTACACCCACCTTCTTTACGATCCAGTTGGCTGGACGGAAGACGTATTGACCTTTGTCCGGTATAACGCAAATAAAGCGTTAATGAACCTCGGTCAAGATCCGCTCTTCCCTGATACAGCCGAAGACGTTGAACCAACCGTCATTAACGGAATTTCAACAACCACATCGAACCATGATTTCTTCTCTCAGGTCGGCAATGGCTATCGTCTTGGGGAAGTTGAAGCCATGACCAATGAAGATTACGAAAAATGGGCAAATGATGACCCTGAAAAATAAAAGCGAGGAATATTTTATGCAATCAAAGGAAGTTACAACGTTTCATAATATCATGCGGTTTAAAAAGGAAAATGCCAGTTCAGGACTGATCGATATTGATCACCTGTACATCGATCTTTCAAACGAGAATCAAAATGAATGTTTCATTCAAAACACAGCAAAACAGATTCTCAAAGATCATCTGTGGTATACCGGCGTCCAGTTTAAACTTAAGAGTGACCAGCAAATTCGTGATTTTATAATTGATCACTACCCACAAATTGCCCATGCAATTCAGCAACTTGACCCCCTTGTCGTTGCCAAGGATGAACAAGCAAATGATCAAAATGCAACTCAACTCTCAAAATGGCTTAAAGTCAATGATTTTCTTGCAGTTCAACTTGCCCGGATCAAGGTCGAAGATGTCGAAGAACCGTTTATTAAGTAAAATAAATAAAAAATCGATGATGGATTTTTCATCATCGATTTTTTTTGCTCTTATTCATTTTAAGCCAGTCTAAATATGCCTTTTCACGCCGAATTGCCCGGGTAAGAATCAAATAGTGGCCATATTCATTATTGATTTGTTCTTGATTCTGAAATAGCATTTGCCTTCGTTCTTTCAAATGCTTTAATTTTTGATTATGCAAATCAAACTCTTTTTCAAAAATTTCAGATAATAAAGGAGAACGACGGTCAACAATACAGTATAGTTTGACCGATGTTAAATCATCATTTTTAAGATTGATTGATTCACTAAACCATTGATTAAGCTTTTCAATTCCATTCTTTGTAATCTGATAATTAATGACTTTAAGATTTGATGAACCTTTCCGAACTTCAATATCGCCTTCTTCAAGCATTCGTTGAAGCTCAGGATAAAGCTGACTGTGCGATACACTCCAAAATTCGCTGATTTCATTCTTGAATTCTTTAATCATATCTCGCCCAGACATTGATCCATTTTTATTCAGTAATCCTAAAATAATAAATGGTAATACACGTGGTCGTGGCACTTTGATTCTCCTTTAACTATTTTTTAATCCGTTTATAGTTTGAATCATAATACTTTCCGGTCCGAATGTCATCTGTCATTCCTTTATACGGAGCTTCGGCAATTACATCCTCATTATTTTGGCCTGCATCACCCATGTAAGTGATCGTTGCAAATTCAGGAACTAATAATTTCGGATAAGTATCATATTTTTCCCGGGCTTCCTCCATCACATCAATATGTTCATTTTGGAAAGTAACCGTGATTTCTGGATGTTCTTCAACCCATTTGGGGAAGAAAATTGTTCCATGCATTTTCTTTTCGTTTGGCATAAAGTCGAGCGCCACATCTGTTCCAGTTGGTTCAGTCCATGTGATCTTATAAACGCCTTCAGTCAACATTACAATATCAGCTTCCTGGTCTTTAACCCAACGACCAGCAACCATTCCACCATGAATCCGATAGTCAACTGTATGATCATTTTTGGCATACCATTCATATTCCCAACCATTATCATATGTATAAATAAAATGAGTTCCTAAAAAATCATCAAGGGTTTTAAATTGTTTTTCCATTTTGCTCCTCCTTCAATTTGTGTCGTTATCAACATAAATATTATATCAAGTTTTAAAATACTTTTCAAAACAAAAAAAGAACACTGCATCCGCAATGTTCCTTTATCATCATAATTATTGTTGCAAGAATTTCGGTGCTAAGACCGTAAACTTCTCCGGTTTCCGTTTCTTGTTAACAACCATTACCAATTGCAACATCGTAATTGCAATCGAACTCCTTTTCCGGTAAGTCGTGTACTTTGAATGCCAGTCATTTGCATATTTATTCTTAAATGACTTTAATCCTTGGAAACCATATAACTTGTAGCCATATTCATAAATGAAATGGGCAACCCGCTCTTCAATAAAACTGTACTTTGAATCCCCAACGTTAGATAACGGAGCCATTCCAAGGTCAAAGTACTTATAACCATTCTCCTGACCGTATTTGAAAAGCTCAATAAAGACCTTGTCCATGATTCCCGATGGGGCATCGCTTCGATGCCGCATCAAATCGATCGACAACGTGTCCTTTTCCATTGGCATTAAGGTTGCAAATGATACTAACTTTCCGTCTTTGTCGCGAACAATTGCAACCGGTGCGCGTTGAATATAACTTTCATCAAAGAATCCAAGGGAGAAGCCCTTTTCGTTCCGGCTGCCTAGCCAACTATCAGAAACTTCCTTTAATTCGATCATTAATTCTTCGCTAAACGGCGGTTCAACTATTGAAAACTCGTAGCCTTCGCGTTCGAACTTGTTCATTAAAGCCCGCTGTGCCCGTTGTTTCTTTCCGCTCAACGTAAACTTATCAAGTTCAACGTAACCTTCTTCCCCGGTCTTGATAAAGTCAAAACCAAACTCGTGAAGGATCATCGTTAACTTCGAATTAATTTCGTAGAATACTAACTGATAACCATATTTATCCGATAGTGAAACTAATTCCCGCACCGCGTCCTTCAAATACCGCTGATTTCCGACCGGTTCGCCCATAATGATAATTTTATCAGCTTTGATCTGGTACATCAGGTAAAGCTGATCTTCATTATCTTTTTGGAAAATGTAAATAAACTTATCTTTTAAGTAAGCAAGATGACTAACTTCATTCCCGCCGTACTGATCAATGATCGCCTTGATGCGTTCTTCAGGGAATTCCATCTGATTAAACGGATCTTTACCCTTTGTAAAGTAATTCATCATGACTAACAAAATCAAGCCGGCAATAATCATTCCAACTAATCCGTACAGCCAAACTTGCTGATCAGGGAAAATCAACCCGCTTGGGATCCGGTGATGGTGATGTTGATGCGGCCGGTTTAAGATTCCGACTAACATGTAGAGCAAGAAAGCTCCTCCGAACATCAACATACTTAAGACCGTACTTTCAAATGAAAACTGCATCTTTTCCCGGTATAATTCTTTGCGTGAAAGCACAATGCAAATCATTACAAAGACCAAGAAAATTGCCAAGGTCGGGGTATACTCTTTCCACAACGTGTTCACAACCCCAATTGCCAAAATAATCAAGGTTGGAACATACGCTTTGCGTTGCTTGAGTTGAATTGCCCGCGCCATTCCTAACAACAGGAACGCAAACAAAATATTCGTCATCTGATTCAGGAAAAAGAAAGTGTACGGCATAAACTTCATCAAAATTGAATTTGAGAAGGTAAAGTTTGGCAACGCAGATTCAAGTAACATAAAGATTCCTGAAAAGTACATGAACAACGTTACTAACCCATGGGCAACCTTTTGAATAACCGATTGCGGAATCCCGTCAAAGTTTTCGTTGATTTGATGTCCCATGTCATGGACGAAGAATACGCCCCCTAAAATAAACGGAACAATGTAGTAGAACAACCGGAAGAAAAGAATCCAAACAACCGCTAATTCACTTGAAACACCAAGGTGCGTCAATTCCAAAATCATGAACACATCAAATGAACCTAATCCACCCGGAACCATTGAAATGATCCCCAAGATTTCAGCGATGATGTACAACGGCACAACATCGATCAACTTGATATGGATTCCCATCAAGGCGCCAATCACAAGGAAGAATAAGGCCGCACAGCCCCATTCAACCGTTGACCCAATGATCAATGCAAATTCGCGTTTCCACGTTAAATCCTTGAAAAATTCATTATCTTTAAACTTCGTAACAAAGAATAACACCGGGAAATACAATCCGCCGGCCAACAACCAAATCGAATACTTATGGAAAATTGCTTCTGATGGAATGGCAAACATCATTACCAATGAGATCCAACAGAAAATTGAAAGGCCGGCTAGCAGGAACAATGCAATCTTGGAAATCGCATATAAGATTTCCTTTTTGCTTGCGCCATCCTTATAAAAGTTCGCCCGCAGCGTCGCTCCAAGCAAACCGCCAAAGCCCGCAACGTTCGTAAAGGTATTGGTTACCCAGCCGCTGCGCGCAATGTAGCCGGTCGAAAAATCACCCGGTAAAAATTTAACGATCACAAAGTCATAAATCAACATTGGCAAAACCGCAATCAACCCGCAAATCAGCATTGCGATAATGACAACCGGTGGTTGATCTGACAGGGCTTCGCCAACCTGATGCCAATTTAATTGATGAAAAATTCTTCCAATTTCAGTAAAAACAAACAACAGCACTGAAAGGATGAAAACCATTTTCAGCAACGTGGCATGTTTTTCATAAAAATCTTTTACTCGCGTAAATGCTTTTCGCATTATCGCTCCTCCTTAATCTAAAAACAGTCCTAATTAAAATAATATAATAAGTTCGTTTTTGATAAAAGGAAAAAGGAGAAATCCATTTCAAATTAAAAACTATTTTTAAAAAATTCAATAAAAAAAGGAGGATGGAAATCCATCCTCCTTGAAGACATGCTCTTAATTATTTAAGAGTAACCTTTGCGCCAACTTCTTCAAGTTTAGCCTTCATGTCTTCTGCTTCGTCCTTAGCAACGCCTTCCTTGATTACTGAAGGAGCGTCATCAACTAAGCCCTTAGCATCTTTCAAGCCAAGACCTGTAATGTCCTTAACAGCCTTGATTACCTTAACCTTAGCTGAACCTGCGTCTGTTAATTCAACGTCAAATTCTGACTTTTCAGCAGCGCCGTCTGCACCTGCAGCACCTGCAGCAGCAACTGGAGCAGCAGCTGAAACACCAAATTCATCTTCGATAGCTTTTACTAAGTCGTTTAATTCAAGAATGCTAGCTTCTTTTAAGTCAGCAATGATCTTTTCTGTATCTAATGCCATTTTATTTTCCTCCGAAATTTAAAAATTATTTTTAATTAATTATTCTGCATCTGCTTCTGCGTCAGCACCTTCGTCCTTGCTATCTGCAACAGCCTTAACAGCATATGCAAAGTTGCGAACTGGTGCTTGTAATACAGAGAGTAACATTGAAAGCAAACCGTCGCGGTCTGGAAGTTTTGATAAAGCGTTGATTTCGTCTAATGATGAAACCTTACCTTCGATCATGCCACCCTTGATTTCAAGGTTTTCGTGATCTTCAGCAAACTTAACCAAAATCCGGGCTGGAGCTGTAACATCTTCTTCAGAGAAGCAAACAGCTGTTGGACCAGCAAATACGTCGTCTAAGCCTTCAATTTCAGCCTTAGCTGCGGCACGCTTTAAGTATGTGTTCTTAATAACGCGCATTTCAACTCCGGCTTCACGTAATTGTTTACGTAAGTCTGTAACTTCTTCAACAGTTAAACCACGATAGTCAACAACAACGTTTGATACTGAATTTTTGAACTTGTCAGCAACTTCGTCAACGATCGCAGCCTTCTTAGCGATAATTTCTTTAACCATGTTTTCACCTCCTAGTTGTAGATTAGAGTAATAAAAAACTCTATGTCTACACTAAGACATAGAGAAAGAACCGTATTCTCCTCGGCAGGATTTTGAGGCTTACGCCACCTGAGTCTTAGGTAGAACTATTATCAACTTTTTTAGTTTATCATAACCGATTTTATCGGTCAATTACTTTTTTATTTAAGAGTGTTAACGTCGATTGTAACACTTGGTCCGAATGTTGAAGCAACTGATAAGTGCTTGATGTATGTTCCCTTAACAGCAGCTGGACGAGCCTTCGCAATTACTTCGTAAATTGCCATGAAGTTTTCATTTAATGCCTTGGCATCAAATGAAACCTTACCAACTGGAACGTGAACGTTACCGTCACGGTCTGTCCGGTATGTTACTTGACCTGACTTAGCGTCTGTAACAGCCTTCTTAACATCCATTGTAACTGTACCAGTCTTTGGGTTTGGCATTAAGCCTTTAGGACCAAGAACCCGACCTAAACGACCTACTTGAGCCATCATGTCTGGGGTTGCGATTGCAACGTCAAAGTCTAACCAGCCATCTTGAATCCGTTGTGCCAAGTCGTCGTCACCAACAACATCTGCACCGGCATCCTTAGCTTCTTGAGCTTTAGGGCCCTTAGCAAATACGATAACTTTTTGGTCTTTACCTGTACCGTTTGGTAAAACCATTGCGCCCCGTAATTGTTGGTCAGCTTGCTTTGTATCAAGGTTTAAGTTAAATGCAGCTTCAACAGTTGCATCAAAGTTAGCAAAGTCGATCTTCTTAACTAATTCAAGGGCTTCTTCTGATGTGTAGCTCTTGTCAGCTTCAACTTGCTTTGCAGCTTCTAAATATTTCTTGCTTTTCTTTTTAGCCATTAGTGTTTTCCTCCTTGCAAAATGTGGTCATCGGATAAACCTCCCACTTGACATCTTTACTTTCGCAAAGTGTCCGACTGGGAAGCATGTTAGTTATGCTTAGTCTTTAACAACAAAGCCCATGCTCCGTGCAGTACCTTCAATCATGCGCATAGCAGCTTCAACGTCTGCAGCGTTTAGATCTTGCATCTTTGTTTCAGCGATTTCCTTAACTTGGTCTTTTGTAACTGTTGCGACCTTCTTTGTGTTAGGTTCGCCTGAGCCTTTTTGTACACCAGCAGCCTTCTTAAGTAATACTGAAGCAGGTGGTGTCTTTGTAATGAAGTCGAATGAACGGTCTTCATATACATTGATAACAACAGGAATAATCATGCCAGCTTGGTCAGCTGTCCGTGCATTAAATTCCTTTGTGAATCCCATAATGTTGATACCCGCTTGTCCTAAAGCTGGACCTACAGGAGGAGCTGGAGTTGCTTTTCCAGCAGGAATTTGTAACTTAACTACGTTTACTACATTCTTTGCCACGGTAAAAAACCTCCTCTTCCGTGTGTGGTTCGGATGGCCATTCAGATTTGACCTCCCACTAAGTATGTGTAAAACATACTTTTAAAATATACCACAAAAAAAGTTTCAGTGCAATGGTCTGCACTGAAACTTATGTTTTTAAACAATGACTGTAATTGCAGCCGCAGCGATGATCAAGATCAAGCCGCCAACTGTAACTGCCATTTCACGATGCGTTTTCTTTTGTCCTAAGAACCAGATTCCGGTCAACGTTGCTAAAACAACGGATGTTTGTGACAGAATAAAGCCGGTTGCCAATCCATTCATATTCGGCTGTGCTGAAATTAAATATGTAAGGGCCGCAAACGCAAAGAAAAATCCTGAAATAATTTGCTTATAGGTTACCTTTTGCGTAAACGGATTGCCTTGCTTCCGAGCCAGCGTAATAATTCCGTAGATCACGCCAACAATTACCATTCCGATTGCTTGCGGCAAGAAAGCCTGTTTCCCGTTAATGCTTGCTGCTTGCGGAGCGGCTGAGTAAGCCAAATATCCAATTTCACCAATCAGCAAAACAATAACTGCTTTGCGCAAAGAATTGCTGTCTTCCTTTGTTTTATGCTCACTCCAGACTGTCATCCAAGCACCGAGAATAATTACCGCCAAAGCAACAAAGCCAACAACTTTATCGACCATCGTTGGCCAATCGCCAAGCGCAACAACGCCCCAAAGCGAAGCTCCTAAAAGTTGAAAAGCCGTTGTAACCGGCATTGCCCGCGAAGAACCGATCAACGTAAATGAATAAAAGGTGATCACTTGCGCCACTGCCCAGCCAATTCCAGAAAGGATTGCCAGCAGCAGGTCTTTACCCTGAGGAAAGCCTAAATGCTCGAGCAGATTATAAACAATCGCAAAAATCAGCGTTCCAATCGTTGATCCAAGAATTTGATTTACGGGCTTGCCGCCAAATTTAGATGCAATCGTCGGATAGATTCCCCATCCGATCAACGGCCCTAATCCAATTAAAATCGCAACTAACTTCATTGAATTTCACTCCATTTCAATTCTTTTATTAGTGAGTTAAAAACTTGCCGATAATTTGATCGACCTGTTCGTTTTCATGTAAAAGGCTATGTTCAGCCTGTTTCCCATGAATAATATACTCCTGATATTGCCGCCGAACATCCCTGACCAAGTAACGCAATGACAGCGCCGAATTGACCGAAACCTGACCGTCAGAAAAAGTCCCGTTCTGCAAATTTCCCGCAATGTTCAGGAAACGAATGTCTGCGGGCATCCCAATATTATTGGCTTTCATCCACCGGTAAAGAGGAGACATTTTAACCGGGCCCGTTGTCGTTAACGGATGGTCTTCAATGTACGGCGTTCGCTTCCCAACTTCAAGGTCATTGAACGGAGCCCCAATCGTAACCACCCGTTTGACCTTCGAATTCCGCTCATCATATCCATATTGATTCAAATACATTAAAACCGATACGCATCCCATCGAATGGGCAACCAGATTCACATGCGGAATCCCATAATTTGTCTTCAACTGGTTCAATAATTTCCAGATCCATTTAACTTGATGGGCAACATTATCGCGGTTTTCTAAAAATAAAACTTGAATCAATGAACGCGGCCGTCCCCAAAAATAAATATGTCCCGTTCGCGAAATGATCGCAATACATGATTTTTCTCCCCAATGGTTCTTCGCAAACCGTTTCAGCATCTTGCGAAAAGAAAAATACGTTCCCGAATAACCATGAATGAAAAGCGTTGGTTCTTGAACTCGCATTTTTATCAATTCTTTCTATTGCTTAATAAAAATGAGGTTGTTTCCGCAACCTCACCCATTATAGTTAATCTTAAAACTGAATCTCAAATTAAACGATCTTGTCGATTTCATCAAAGCCGACTTCAACGTTTGTTTCGTGGCCCATCATTAAGATGTTTCCTTTGATCTTCATCTTTTCGCCGTCAACTTCTGTTACCTTGATTACTTGACCCTTAAATGGTCCATCGATAATTGCAACGGAATCACCCACGTTAACCTTAAAGTCTTGGTGACGGGTACTCATGCCAAGGCCATGTAAAATCGTTTGGATTTCTGAATCCAATAATGGTGCTGGCTTGCTTCCGGAACCGTGAGAACCGACAAATCCGGTAACCCCTGGGGTATTCCGCACAACGTACCATGATTGATCCGTCATTACCATTTCAACTAACACGTAGCCAGGGAAGGTCTTTAACGTTTCGACCTTTTCCTTTCCCGTCTTGGTTGTTTCATGCTTTTCTTCTTCCGGAACAACTACCCGAAAAATGTAGTCTTCCATTCCCATTGATTGGGCACGTGATTCCAGGTTTGTCTTGACCTTGTTTTCATATCCAGAGTATGTATGCAAAACATACCACTTTTTTTCTGATGTTTCTGCCATTGTGATCCTTCCATTCATCATTAATTCATTTGATTTCAAAGCAAAATAAAAAAACCTCGCAAAGCGAAGGTTCTTTCAACTGACATTAGTATAACAAACTTTTCTGCGTTTGACTAGATAAAGGAAATCAAACCTTGAACAGCAGCGTCAATGACTGCAAAAAAGATAATCAAGAGAATTGACATTGTAACAACCGTTGATGTATCTTTCCGGGTTTCGCGTGCATTTTCCCACGTTGTATCCTTCATTGTTTGAATAACTTCTTTAAAAAATTTCAACGTTCTCGCTCCTTTATTTCGTTTCTCGGTGAAGAGTATGTTTATTACAGTATTTACAGAATTTCTTTACTTCAAGGCGTTCAGTCCGGTTCGGATTCTCAGTGATCGTATAGTTCCGTGAACCGCAAACTGAACAAGCTAATGCAATTTTACGTTTTGAAGACATAATTCTCTCCTTCTAAAATCTCAAGATAACTATACAATTAATTCTTTGCACGTGTCAAATTATTCTGAAAGTTCATCCCGTAATTGCGCAAGTTTTTCCAACTGCTGCTCATCCCACGGACTTTTTCGAACCGTTGACTGAATTTGATAATTCTTCGTTGCCTCACTGACTTTTCGCCGGGCATGCTTAATATCCTGATATAATTCCCATGCCGGCTTCCGAAGAGCCCCCTGTGAAAAGATCGTCCATTGTTCGGCCTGATCACTGGTGGCGACTGTTACCTGCGTCAATGGTGAAAGGAGCCTTCCAGCCAAAGATTCAATATAACTGTCAGCATTCTGCCCTTCATCCGTCCAAATGATCGTTAAGTCGTATTGCTGATAACTTTTTGAAAGTCCCGGAACGTACATTGCATCAAAGACAACAATGATTTCCATGTCCATTTGTTTCCGGTAATTCGAAAGGACTTTCAACAGCTGATCGCGTGCATCTTCCAGCCGGTCAGCCTTTTTTAACTTATCGAGCTGCGGCCAATTTCCAATCATATTATAGGCATCCACAATTAAAACCCGCTTTTTCATCGGTTATTCTCCTCGCGACGAAAATGCTTGATACATCAATAAACTAGCAGCCACACTGGCGTTTAAACTTTGAACATGCCCAACCATCGGGATCGTCAGCATTTCATCACATTCCTTTTTCAAAAGCGGTGAAATTCCCTTTCCTTCATTTCCAATGACCATTGCCGTCGGTCCCTTAGCACTCCACTTCCGGAAATCTTGGCCTTTCATATCCGTTCCAAAGACCCATACTCCGCGTTCCTTTAACTGCTTTACGGTTTGAACTAAATTGGTAACCCGCGCTACTGGAACGTATTCAATGGCGCCGGTTGAAGTCTTCGCAACCGTTGACGTCAGTTGAACCGCTCGGCGCTTGGGGATAATAATTCCATGAATACCGGCTGCATCCGCGGTCCGTAAAATCGATCCTAAATTGTGCGGGTCTTCGATCCCATCAAGAATCAAGAAAAGCGGATCTTCATTGCGCTTGGCGGCCCGCGCAAATAAATCATCAACCGTTGCGTATTCAAATGGCGAAACCGTCAAAACAACGCCTTGGTGATTCTGATTATTACTCAGTTGATCCAATTTCGTTTTCGGAACTTGGGAAACAATGATTCCCTTTTGTTTCGCCCGGGTCACGATCTCAGCGATGGCATCTGAATTCGATTCCGCCTGGACAAACACCTTATTGATCGTCTGCCCCGACTTGAGCGCTGCCATGGCTGGATGCCGCCCGATCACCATATCATTTGTATTACTTTGAGCCACTTAAATTCTCCTCCTCAACCGTTTTAATACACCATGCTGCAATTTCATCCAACCGGTCCTTTTGTTCACTTAAATATAAGTAGCCGAAAAGGGCTTCAAACCCCGTCGAGATCCGATAAGTCATTACCGATGTGTTCTTCGCTGATGTATGACTTTTCGCATTCCGGCCGCGCTTAAAATACTCTTGTTCTTCTTCTGTCAGAAGGTGCTGATCTTCCATTCGTCCGACCAAAAACGCTTGGGCCTTTGCCGAAACATACCGGGTTGCAATATGGTGCAACTTAGTTGGTTTGGTAAGTCCCTTTTGAAGCAAATGCTGCCGGACATATACTTCATAAATTGCGTCGCCGATATAAGCGAGGGCGATTCCGTTCATCTGATTATAATCTGCAATTGCCATTATTCTCTTCTCCACCGTGTTCCTTGCGCAGTATCTTCAAGAATGATTCCTTGGCACTTCAATTCATCCCGAATTTCATCACTGCGGGCATAGTCCTTATTTGCCCGGGCTTCGGTTCGTTCTTGAATCAACTTTTCAATTTCTTCGTCCAATAATTCCTGCTTCGGCATCTTGATTCCGATAATCTGGGTCAATGCTTCAAACTTCGTCAACATTGCCTTGGCAAGTTTCTTTGAAACCTGCTCCTTTTCAGCGTAAACGTTCATTAACTTAGCAAATTCATAAAGCGAAGTCATTGCATTTTGAACATTAAAATCATCGTCCATTGCCGTTTCATAGTCGCTGACTAATTGTTCGAATTGCCGCTGAACCGCTTCATCAGCTGAAATTTCACCGGCATCCTTCATCCGGTAATCGAGATTTCGGTAAGCCGTTGTCAACTTTTCAAGATTGGTCTTGGCTTCGGCAAGGTTTTCTACCGTATATTGAACTGGCCGCCGATAATGCGTTGTTGCCATAAAGAACCGAATTACTTGCGGATCGGCCTTCTTTACCAGGTCATGAACCGTGACAAAGTTCCCCAGCGACTTGCTCATCTTTTCGTTTTCCTTGCCGATCGTTACAAACCCGTTATGCATCCAGTAATTAACAAATTTATGTCCTGTCTTGGATTCGCTTTGGGCAATTTCATTTTCATGGTGCGGGAATTCAAGGTCAACTCCGCCAGCATGAATATCGATCGTGTCTTCAAGATACTTAGTTGCCATCACCGAGCATTCAATATGCCATCCAGGACGGCCCTTTCCCCACGGTGAATCCCAGGCAATCTCACCCGGTTTGGCCTTTTTCCAAAGAGCGAAGTCAAGCGGATCATGCTTTTTGGCTTGTTCTTCATCCGTTACCCGTTCGCTTGCTCCCTGTTCAAGGTCGTTGATTGATTGACCTGAAAGTTTCCCGTAAGTCTTAAACTCGCGAGTCTTGAAGTACACATCGCCGTCAACAACATAAGCAGCGTCTTTTTGAACTAATTCGTCAATAAACGCAATGATATCATCCATATTTTCCATTACGCGCGGATTTAACGTTGCCCGTTCAACGTTTAACGCATTAATATCTTCATAAAATGCTTTGATGTATTTATCTGCTAATTCAGGGACTGTCATTCCGGTTTCCTGACTTGCCTTGATCAGCTTATCATCAACATCCGTGAAGTTTGAAACATACTGAACATCAAATCCCTTATATTCTAAATACCGGCGAATAGTATCAAACGCAACCACGCTCCGGGCATTACCGATATGAATGTAGTTGTAAACGGTCGGTCCACAAACATACATCATGACCTTGCCCGGGTGAACCGGCTTAAATTCTTCTTTTTGATTAGTTAATGTATTGTAAATCTGCATTTTGCTCTCCTGTACACAAAAGAGGGTGACCAACGTCCGCCCTCTTTTATCAAATATTTGCCTTCATTAAGCACCAATTTCCTTTAATGTTTGTTCAAGGTGCTTCAATGCCTTTTCCCGTCCAAGCAATTCAATTGATGGTGCGAGGTCCGGACCGTGCATTGCGCGCGTTGTGGCAATTCGAATCGGCATGTATAATTGCCGTCCGCGAATCTTGGTTTCCTTTTGAATTGCTTTGATCGTGTTTTGAATTTCAGTTGCATCAAAAATTGGCAGCTTCTTTACGCGTTCTGCAAATTCTTTTAACACAACCGGTGCCGTTTCAACTGCAAGTTCTTCCTTAGCAGCATCATCCAGCTTGTCTGGTTCACTGAAGAAAACATCAGCCATTTCAACGATTTGACCCGTGTATGACATTTGTTGTTTGTATAAGCTTGTCAATTGACGTGCCCATTCGATCTTCATTGTGTCTGGGTTTTCTTCAACCTTACCCGCTTTAATCAATTGCTTCAATGCTGAATCAGCAATTACGTCTGAGTTTGCAGCCTTGACGTATTGGTTGTTGATCCATTCAAGTTTCTTAATGTCAAAGGCAGCCGGTGACTTGCTTAACCGGTTTGGATCAAACATCTTGATAAATTCCCGTTGGTTAAAAATTTCTGATTCGCCAACTGGTGACCAGCCTAACAATGTAATGAAGTTAAACATTGCGTCTGGTAAGTAACCAAGTGAACGGTATTGTTCGATAAATTGAAGAACCGTTTCATCCCGCTTACTTAACTTCTTCCCGGTTTCTGAATTAATGATCAATGACATGTGACCAAATTGAGGAGCTTCCCATCCAAAGGCTTCGTAAACAACCAATTGCTTTGGTGTATTAGCAACGTGGTCGTCACCCCGCAAAACGTGGGTGATTTCCATCATGTGATCGTCAACAACAACCGCAAAGTTGTAAGTTGGCATTCCGTCCCGCTTTTGAATGACAAAGTCGCCGCCGATCGTGTCTGATTGGAAACTGATGTGGCCCTTTACAATGTCATCCCATTCATATGTCTTGTTGTGCGGAACGTGAATCCGAATAACCGGCTTGATGCCTTTTGCCCGTGCAGCTTCTTGGCTTGCCTTGATTTCGTCATCTGACATTCCTTCATATTCATAAACATACCGCGGAGCTTCGCCACGTGCTTTTTGTTCTTCACGTTGCTTTTCAAGTTCTTCTTCGGTCATGTATGATTCATATGCTAAGCCCTTATCAAGCAATTCTTGAATTAATGGCTGATAAATGTCTTTCCGTTCTGATTGACGGTATGGACCATACTTGCCTGGCTTGTCTGGACCTTCATCCCAGTCGATTCCAAGCCACTTTAAGTTTTCCATTTGGCTCTTTTCGCCATCGGCAACGTTCCGCTTTGTATCGGTGTCTTCGATCCGTAAAACGAAAGTTCCTTTGTTATGCCGAGCAAAAAGATAGTTAAACAATGCTGTTCGAGCATTTCCAATGTGTAAGTGTCCTGTTGGACTTGGTGCGTAACGCACTCTGACTTTATTCTTAGCCATTAATAGCGCCTCTTCCTTGTTATTTTTATCTAAAGCTGCAACAAACCGCAATCACGCTTTGCCGTTCTTATTTATAAATATTTACCGTTTAATTTTACAATGAAATCTTAAAAAAATAAATGCTTCACCATTAATTATCATTTTTTTCATTCAGTTCGCGTTTGGAATGAGCCAACTTCGCAAAGATCATTCGGCCGGCATCCGTTTGAATTGCACTTGTAACTTCAACTTCGACCATTTTATTCATGAAGAATTTTCCGTCTTCAACCACAATCATCGTTCCATCGTCAAGGTATGCAACTCCCTGTTGCCGTTCAGTTCCATTTTTGATGATCGTGACCTGTAATTTTTCACCCGGAATGACCCGCGGTTTCAATGACTTCGCTAACTGATTGATATTCAAGACCCGCACGTTTTGAAACTCGCTGACCTTGTTCAAATTATAATCGTTCGTAATGATTTCAGCGTCCATCAGTTTCGCCAGTTTGATCAATTTACTATCAACTTCTTGAATATCATCAAAGTCCCCATCATACATTTCGATCGGGACAATTTTTTCAGCCCGTAATTTATTCAAAATGTCCAAGCCGCGCCGGCCGCGAACCCGCTTGATACTATCACCGGAATCAGCGATATACTGAAGTTCATATAATACAAAGTTGGGAACGACCAGGGTTCCTTCAAGAAAACCGGTTTTGGCCAGATCATAGATCCGTCCATCGATCAAAATATTGGTATCCAGTAATTTATAGTGATAGAAATTCTGTCCGGCCTTACGTTCCAGAACCGTTCCATCCGGTGAATTCTTTTCCTTCTTTTTGCGATTAAAAAGATTCCGGAATTCAAGTGTCCGGGAGCGTCCGACCACAAAGCCGAGATACCCAAATAAAATTAAAATCGCAATTGGCAAAAAGGCATTCACGAAAAGCGAATGGGACCGCGTCAATGGGGTCGTGATCAAAAAACCGAGAATCAACGCTAAAATAATTGCAATTACTTCTGAAATCAGGCTATCCGTTTGCTGGTGCAGTAAATTCTTTTCAATCCGATCGATTATCCGGTCAAATGGATCAACAAGCAAAAATGAAAGCAACGTAAAGGCGATCAATCCAATCAGCATGTCCATCGGGGCATTTGCAAGCCACGGATTATGAACATGAAACATTGCCCAAAGTGCTGGTAAAAATGAGTACCCGGCACCGATTCCTAAAATCATTAATGCAATGCGAATCAACTTTTTCCGCATAATCTCACCTTCTTCCTATCTAAAAACCATCTTTAATGTTTCTGCAAGGGTTTGAACGCCGACAACTTGAATATTGGCCGGAATCTGCCAACCATCAAGATTGTTTTTCGGAATAAAAACACGTTTGAAACCCAGTTTGGCGGCTTCAGCAACCCGTTGTTCGATGCGGTTGACCCGCCGAACTTCCCCCGTTAATCCGAGTTCCCCGATGAAGCAATCTGTCGGCGACGTTTCTGCATCACGGTAGCTGGAAACAATACTGACCGCAATCGAAAGGTCAATCGCTGGTTCATCGAGTTTCACTCCGCCGGCCGCTTTCAAATACGCATCCTGATTTTGCAACAGCAAGCCCGCCCGCTTTTCAAGAACCGCCATGATCAAGGCCACGCGGTTGTGATCAAGCCCTGTTGTTGTTCGTTTGGCATTTCCAAAAGCCGTTGGAGTTACCAGAGCTTGGATCTCAACTAAAATCGGGCGCGTTCCTTCAAGTGAAACCACTACTGAGGAACCCGTTGCGCCGCGTAACCGCTCTTCAAGAAAAACTTCAGATGGGTTCGCAACTTCAACCAAGCCGCCCTGCTTCATTTCAAAAATTCCAATTTCGTTTGTCGAACCAAACCGGTTTTTGACTGCCCGTAAAATCCGGTAAGCCCGGTGCTGGTCGCCTTCAAAGTAAAGCACCGTGTCAACCATGTGTTCCAAAATTTTCGGTCCGGCAATCGCTCCGCCCTTGGTAACGTGACCAACAACGAAGACGGTTACGCCGTTCGTTTTCGCAATTTTCATCAAATCGGATGTTACTTCACGAATTTGGGCAACGCTGCCGACTGCCGAAGTCATTTCCGGTTCCTGCATGGTTTGAACCGAATCAATAATAACGTAATCCGGTTTTAATTCTTCAATGTTTTGCCGAATACGGTCCATATTTGTTTCTGGATACAGATAAAAGTTACTGCCGCCAACGCCCAGCCGGTTAGCCCGTAATTTGATCTGAACTGCACTTTCTTCGCCTGAAACATACAGGACCTTTTGCGTTTGAGCCAACTGTCCGGAAACCTGCAACAGCAACGTTGACTTTCCAATCCCGGGATCCCCGCCAATCAGCACAAGGGAGCCCGGAACCACGCCGCCGCCAAGCACCCGGTTAAATTCTTCATATTGCGTTTTGACCCGCGGCGTTTCCGAAGTTGAAACCTCATCAATCAACTGGGGTTTAACTTCGTTGCCCGCAAATGTCATGTGAGGCTTCTGCTTAATTGCTGATGGTTGTTCTTTAACCTCTTCAATTAATGAATTCCATGCCCCGCAATTCGGACACCGCCCAAGATAACGGGGTGAAACGTACCCGCATTCCTGACATACATACTGTGTTTTTGTTTTTGCCATTTTCAATCATCCTATTATTTTCCTGATGAACCAAAGCCCCCGGTCCGTTTCATTTGCGGAGCTTGTTCATTATCACTTGTTAAATATGGAATAAAGATTCCCTGACCAAGCCGTTCACCCTTTTTGATCACTTGATCGCGGACCCCGAAATTCACTAATTGGAAGAAGATCTCGCCTTCGTTATTTGCATTGCCGTAATAATCGGCATCCACGATTCCAACCCCGTTAGGAAGAACGATACCGCGCTTTAATGGTGAACTTGAACGGTTCGCCAACATCAAAAATTCATCATCACCCATGTAAGCTTTGATGCCCGTTGGAACAAGATATGGTTTCAAAACATGATTAGCATCTTCATAATCTTGATCAGTAAGGGGCTTTTGCTCCCGTAATGCTTTAAAGATTTTAACAAAGTTCAATTTCCAAATGCTTGGAAGAACAAAATCTTCGGCCGCACAAAAGTCATAGCCGGCAGCATGCTGGGTTGCTCGTTGAGGCAACGTCAAGCCCGCATTTTGATAACGTGAAACAACTTCAAAACCACGATTCATAGTAATTCTCCTCTGCTCATTCTTATTTATTAATCATACCATTAAAAACTTGAATATGGATAACTTTATTAGCCCGAATATGCTAAACTTTATGGTAAGTGGAGGTTTAATTATGGAAGCAATTTGGAATGAAAACGAACTGATTTACCAAGAGAACGATGAAATGATCGCTAACCTTGGATTCCGTCATTTTTCACCTTCATCCCTCTATGTTATTGAACGGGTGTGGGTCAAAGATGACCAAAGTTTGAAAATTAAATTAATTCAGGACGTTATTCAGCACTTTAAAGCCGATGATTTGCAAATTATCCCGCTTTGGCCTGAAGCCCTTGAATTTTTCAACCACCATCCTGAATTTAATTCATATTTAGCCAAACCACTTCACTCAATTTAAAAGGAGGATTACTGATGGATCAAAATCAACTTAAAAAACTCGTTGGAGAAAAATCAGTCGAATTTGTCAAAGATAACATGATTCTTGGACTTGGAACCGGAACAACCGTTAAATACATGGTTGATGCTTTGGGCAAGCGCGTTCAAGAAGAAGGCCTGCACATTACCGGGGTAACAACTTCCGAACGGACAGCCCAACAAGCTAAGAGCCTTGGAATTCCGTTAAAGTCCGTTGATGAAGTTGACCACATCGACTTAACGATCGACGGCTCAGATGAAATCAGTTCTGATTTTCAAGGAATCAAGGGTGGCGGTGCCGCATTGCTTTTTGAAAAAATCGTTGCGATCAATTCGGATAAAGTAATGTGGATCGTTGATGAAAGCAAGCTTTCACCAAAGTTAGGCTCATTCCCGCTTCCGGTTGAAGTCATTCCATATGGTAGTCAAAAAGTGTTTGAACGGTTTGAAAAGAAAGGCCTTAACCCGAAATTCAGAATCGACCCGCAAACAAATGAACGCGTCCGGACCGATTCAAATAACTATGTCATCGACCTTTACTTGCATGAAATCGATCACCCCCACACATTGGCAAAATATTTGATCAGCCAAGTCGGAGTGGTTGAACAAGGTTTGTTCCTTGACATGGTCAACACGGTAATCGTTGGCCGGCAAGATGGTCCAGAAGTAATTCAGGTTAAACGTTAATTTTGAGGTGAATATTTATGAGTAAAGCAATTAGTCAAGAACAATTACAAAATTTCCAAGCTGACCTTGATAAGCATGAAGGTCACGAAGTTAATGAACGTGCCGTTACTAAAAACGGAATTTTAAGTGTCAGTGCCGACTACCGTTCAGAAGTCGCAATGGACCGGGTCTTTTCAATCGACATTGACACCGGCAAGGTTGCTGATCAAAAACGGTCAGGCCGCTGCTGGATGTTTGCTGCTTTAAACACAATGCGGCACTCAATGCGCGAAAAGTTGCACATGAAAGACGACTTTGAACTTTCACAAAACTATACCTTTTTCTGGGACAAGCTTGAAAAATCAAACTACTTCCTTGAAAATGTCTTGCAAACCGCTGAATTACCAACTTCTGACCGGAAAGTTACATGGTTGATGCAAACACCGCAACAAGATGGTGGTCAATGGGACATGTTAGTCGCATTGATTCAAAAATACGGGGTCGTTCCGCAAACCGTCATGCCGGAAACATTCAACTCATCAAACTCAATGGAAATCAATAAGCAACTCAACCTTAAACTTCGCAAAGATGCCGTTGAATTGCGTGAATTAGTTGCCGCTAACAAGAGTGATGCTGATATTCAAAAAGCAAAGGAAAAAATGCTGAACGAAATTTACCGGATGTTAGCTTACACATTCGGTGAACCACCGGCAAACTTTGATTTTGAATACCGTGATACTGAGAACAACTATCACCGGATCGAAAACATTACGCCGCAAGAATTCTTCAAGAAATACGTTGGTTGGAACTTAGACGATTACGTTTCAATTATCAATGCCCCAACCGCTGACAAACCATTCAACCACATGTACACGGTTGAAATGCTTGGAAATGTTTTAGGCGGCCGGCAAGTTCGCCACTTGAACCTTGATATGCAAACCTTCCGCAAAGTTGCCATCGAACAACTTAAACATGGTGAAAGTGTTTGGTTCGGTTCAGATGTTGGTCAAGAATCCGACCGGAAGAAAGGAATCATGGACACGAACCTTTACCACCAAGACGAACTTTTCGATGTTGACTTTTCAATGTCAAAGGCTGAACGGCTTGACTACGGCGAAAGCATGATGACCCACGCCATGGTATTGACCGGCGTCGATTTGGTTGATGGTCAACCAACAAAATGGAAAGTTGAAAATTCATGGGGCGATAAGGTCGGCGAAAAAGGATTCTTCGTAATGAGCGATGACTGGATGGAAGAATTCTGCTACCAAATCGTTGTTAACAAGAAATACTTGCCAAAGGACCTTCAAGAAATCTTGAAGGAAGAACCAACTGTTCTTGCCCCATGGGATCCAATGGGTGCATTGGCTTAATAATTAATTCAATCCAAAATAAAAAATCTGCCTAATTGGCAGATTTTTTTTCGTATGACAAAACTTTCTTATCCAAAACTTCAAGGGTTTGATCATCTAACGTATAAACAATTGGTTCACCATTATAAACTTCAACCCCATCAATGCCTTCATCACTGATGCGTTCCAAGTATTTTAACAATGCCCGTAAGGAACTTCCGTGAGCGACAACCAGCTGATTTTTCCCTGCTTTAAGGCGGGGAGCAATTTCATCGACCCAGTATGGAATAATGCGGGCTGAAGCCATTTCCAAACTTTCAGATAACGGCAGCAAATCATGCGGAACGCTTGCATACCGCCGATCATCATCAAATTTCTTTAATTCTGGCGGAACCGAATAGTACGACCGCCGCCAAAGCGCAACCTGCTTCTTTCCATAAATTTGACGGGTATAATCCTTATTTAATCCCCGTAACGCGCCATAGTGCCGTTCATTCAACCGCCAAGTTTTATGTTCCGGGATCCATAATTGATCGATTTCATCTAAAACAATATTAGCGGTTTTAATTACCCGCACTAAAACCGACGTATGAACATCGCTGAATTGGATTCCTTCTTCACGCAAAAGCCGACCGGCCGAGTGGGCTTGCGCCTCCCCTAACGCTGTCAACGGAACATCTGACCATCCGGTATATTCATTTTTTTGATTCGCAATACTCTGTCCGTGGCGGAGTAAAACTAACTTAACCATTAGTTCACCTTCTTACGCTTTTTAACCAATTTTTATCATATCAAAATCCCTCCGGACGATAAAGCAGAAAGAATTTTAATCAAGCCGAATTGCGAAATCCGGCCGGAAAAATTGGACATCCGAAACCATTACGGATTGACCTGGCGCAGGGGCCTGAATAAACTTCCCGTTTCCGCACGCAATTGCAACGTGATACGTCTGTCCCGGAAATCCCCAGAAATATAAATCTCCTGGGTGGGCTTGATCGAGCGGAATCTTTTTGCCGCAATGTTCCTGTTGGGTCGTCACCCGCGGCAACTGCTTCCCGCAATGCGCATATACATATTGAACAAGGCCTGAACAATCAAACCCGTGCGGGGTGGTCCCGCCCCAAACATATGGCACTCCAAGGTATTTTCGGGCTTCACGAATGATTGGATTGTCGTTTTGTTCGTTTTCTAAATTATCTTCGCTCTTTTCAAAATCATGATTCACTGCACTTGGCAATTCAATTTCCGGACCAGCCGAAACCGTTACCTCAACGTCATTAATCTTCGTCTTTGGCGCCCAGTAATAACTTGAAGCGTGAACTTTTTCCGCCCCGCATAGTAATAATAATGCGGTGACACCACTAATTATTAGTCTTTTTATCATTATCATCCCTCCATTTATTAAATTCGCAATTTATTCAACTTTTCAATTATTTTTTTTGGTATAATTCAATAGATAAGCGAAAAATAAAATTGAAATGTAAAATTTTGAAGATAAAATTAAGGAGTCAATATGGATAATAACAAACGCGAAGATTCATCATTATATGATGAAATTCCTTCACGAACCGAAGAATATCATAAGCGGAACCGGGCGAAACAAAGTCTCCGCAAGAAGATCTGCGCGATTTGCTTAGTTGTGTTACTGATTGGATTCTATGGAATTGGCGCATTTGCCCTGAACATCTTAAATCATACGCGAACAGCAATGTCCAAGGCTTATTCACCAACGGGCAAAGATCAAACAATTTCCCAAGTTTTGAAGGATAAAAAGCCGTTTTCAGTCTTGCTGATGGGAACCGATACCGGTGATCTTGGACGAACGTTTAAGGGGCGGACCGATACGATGATCGTAATGACCGTCAATCCGCAAACGGAAAAAATCACCATGACAAGTATTCCGCGGGATACGGCCGTTCATATTTCAGGTTCAAATAACGAGTATGACAAGATCAACTCGGCTTATACATACGGCGGAACCGATTTGGCGGTCAAGACCGTTGAAAAGACGCTTGATATCCCGATCAACTTCTATATGCTGATCAACATGGGCGGCTTAGTTAAAGTGATCGACGATCTTGGCGGCGTAACCGTTACCCCACCATTGACGTTCTCATACCAAAATGTTTCAGTTACAAAAGGGAAAACCGTCAAACTTGATGGTAAACAAGCATTATCGTATTCACGGATGCGGGATGACGACCCTCAAGGAGATTACGGCCGGCAAAAACGGCAAAAACAAATTTTAACGGCCATCATCAAAAAGGCAATGTCCGCTTCTTCATTAACGAAATACAACAAAACGATCAATGCGATCCAAGGAAGCTTGAAGACTGACCTTTCATATGATGATTTAATGATGATCGAATCATATTACAAGGATGCCGGCAAACACGTTTCATCGCGAGTCCTTCAAGGGCATACCGAAATGTTAAGCGGCTTATCATACCAAGTCGCAACTGCCGCTGAAAAACGGAAGATTTCAAATGAAATTCGGCACCAATTAAGATTAAAAGATTCGGATTATAACTTTGAAAAAGACTCACTCAGCCAACTTGAAGGTGATGGCAGCAGTGATGATGATTCAACCACAGACACCACTTCAACCGGTAACGGATACGGCTCAGCAACGGGAAATGTTGGGACTGGTTACGGAACCGGAACAGGTTATGGAAACCAAACAACAACGGCTTCTCCTCGGACCCAAACTCAAGGATACGGAACGGGGACCGGTGCAGGCACCGGAACTGCTAATCAAACAGCAGGGACTGGAACCGGCGCGGCAACGGGAAATGCAACCGGCGGCAACTATGGGCGGACTGCTGGAGCAACCGGTACGGGAACCGGAACAGGTGCAGGAACAACCGGAAATTACGGATACTAAAAAAAGATTGTGCGATTTTTTCGCACAATCTTTTTTAGTAATCACTTAAATCTAACAATAAACTGCCGTAAACTAATCCTGCACCAAAGCCCGTCAATAATGCTTTCTTTGGTCGCTTTCCATTTGCCAGCTGCTCGCTTAATGCCAACGGAATTCCCACTGAAGAAGTATTCCCAGCGTGATCAACGTTGACGGCAAACTTTTCAAATGGAATATTTAATCCTTCGGAAATCTTTTCAAGCAACCGTAAATTTGCTTGGTGAGGAATCACTAAATCAATTTCTTGCGGATCGATCTGATTTTCATTTAAAAAATCTTTCATGTGGTCAATAACCGTTGTCGTTACAAAATTAAACACGGCCGGGCCATCTTGATAAAACGCTTTTGCTTGCGGATAATTTTCAGCCTTAACATCTGAAATCGGCTTGATTCGACCGCTGTTGACGGCTTCCATGTTGCCATCGGCCCGCATTTTTTCAGCAAGCAGTGAATCCGTTGCATCTTCCTTCTTTTCTAACAATGCGCCGGCAGCCCCATCGCCGAAGAAAACAGCCGATGTCCGGTCCGTAAAGTCCATCATCTTTGAGTTATTTTCAACACTGATCACAATTGCTTTATTGTACTGCGGACTGTGAAGAAACTTATCTGCGGTACTGTAACCGAAGATAAATCCGGCACAGGCTGCTGACAAGTCATAGGCAAAGGCTTTTTTCGCCCCAATATTCTTTTGAACAAGGGCAGCGGTTGATGGCGTCAATGCATCCGGTGAAATTGTTGAAACGATGATCAAATCAATTTCTTCCGGAGCAACATGCGCCTGTTGCAAAAGCTTTTCCGCAACCTTGGTTGCCATTTCAGATGAATCTTCATCAATTGCATAATGACGAGTTTTGATTCCTGTATGAGCTTGAATCCATTCATCAGAAGTATCCATAATTTTACTTAATTCATCATTTGTAACGACCCGTTCAGGTAAATACCCTGCACTGGCTGTTAATTTAACACCAACTGACATTATGTTCACCTCAAAATTCTTTTTTCTCATTACCCTTCAAGCAGATATACACCTAATTTAAAATCTTAATCTAAGATACTCCTGAAAGGAAATGAATGCAAAATATTTGTGTTTTTAGGTAAAAAAAAGCTGAGGCCTAATACCTCAGCTCACCTTTATGCGGGTAAATGGATTCGAACCATCACGAGCGCAATGCTCACCAGATCCTTAGTCTGACGCGTCTGCCAATTCCGCCATACCCGCGACAACAGAAATAATTATAACAGACAAAATTATCAGACGCAATATCTTTTTTTAATTATTTTGAAATTAATTTCAAATGACCGCCACACCGTGAACAATGGTACTTCTGGACATTAAAATGCCGCTGGCGATAATACCGTTTATGGCATTGCCGGCACTCATACACGATTTGCGGATTAGGCCGTAAACTGGATGGTGAATACCGGCTCCCGCCAACCTTTTGCAGTAAAACTTTAAAATCATGATCACGGTGTTGGTAACCGCGGTGATTCAAATGCAAGTGATAATGACACAGTTCATGCTTAATTACCCCGATCAAAATTTCGGGCGGGTAATCGGTTGCGATATGCGGATTGATTTCAATATTGTGAGTTTCCAACATATATCGCCCACCAGTTGACCGCAACCGGGAATTAAAGCTTGCAGTATGGCGAAACGGAACCTGGAATGCTTCAATCGAAATCCGTTCAATTAACCGTTGCAGTTCTTGATCAGTCATTTTTCGACCTTCTGTTCCGCTGGCGCAACCATTGACAATTGGATTCGGCCGCGTTTTTCATCAACACTATCGACCCAAACATCAACGATATCCCCAACAGCAACCACATCCCGCGGGTTCGCAACGTATGAATCACTTAACTTCGAAATATGCACTAGCCCGTCCTGCTTAACGCCAATATCCACAAAAACGCCGAAATCAACAACATTCCGGACCGTTCCTTGAAGCTGCATTCCCGGTTTCAAATCTTCAAGGTGAAACGTATCCGAACGCAGAAGCGGCATTGGCATCGTATCCCGGAAATCACGTCCCGGCTTTTCTAAACTTGAAACAATGTCCGCCAACGTGGCTTCGCCAATTTGGTTTTCCGCCGCAAACTGCTTTTGATCAAACCGTTTTAATTTTTGATTCAACTTAGCCGTTCCAATCTCATCCTGTGCTGCCTGATTAGCCGCTAAAAGCTTTTCGGCAACCGCATAGCTTTCAGGGTGAATGTCGGTATTATCCAATGGATTCGTCCCGTTCACGATCCGTAAGAAACCAGCTGATTGTTCATATGCCTTATTTCCAAGCCGCGGAACGTTCAGTAATTCCTTCCGCGTCTTAAACTTGCCGTTTTCATCACGGTATTTCACGATATTTTTGGCAATCGACTTATTCAATCCTGAAATATGTTCTAATAGTTGCGGACTGGCAGTGTTTAAATTAACCCCTACCTGGTTAACGCCCGTTTCAATTACCTGGCTCAGTTTATTATCCAGTTCCTTTTCTGGCAGGTCGTGTTGATATTGACCAACCCCAATTGATTTCGGATCAATTTTAATCAATTCAGCTAATGGATCTTGGAGCCGCCGGGCGATACTGACTGCTGACCGCTCTTCAACGTTAAAGTCGGGAAATTCGTCCCGGGCGATTTGACTTGCGGAGTAAACCGAAGCCCCCGCCTCATTGACGATCACGTAGTAAACCGGCATTGAAATCTCTTTTAAAACTTCAGCAACAAACGCTTCAGATTCCCGACTGGCAGTTCCGTTTCCAATCGCAACCATTTCAACGTGATAATCGTTAATTAAGGCCTTGAGTTTCTCCTTGGCTTCTGCCTGCAACTTCGGATTCGGCTTTTGGCCCTTCGCTTTTTCATGCGGGTAAATTACGGCTTTCGCTAAGAACTTCCCAGTCGAATCGATCACTGCCAGCTTGCAGCCCGTTCTGAACGCAGGATCCAATCCAAGAACCGTTTTACCTTTTAACGGCGCCTGCATCAGCAAATGATACAGATTATCACCAAACACATTGATCGCCTTTTCATCGGCTTTTGCCGTTAATTGTTTCCGGATTTCACGTTCAATTGCCGGCCGGATGAACCGCCGATAAGCATCCGTATATGCATTTTCAATGATGGGGGCTGCTTCGCCTTGACGACTGCCGATAAACCGGGAGTGAAAATACCGTAATACAAATTGCTCATCGAGCTCAACCTTTACCCGAATAATATTTTCTTTTTCACCACGGTCAAGGGCTAACGTCTGATGGGAGGCCATCTTACTGATTGGCTGTTCAAAGTCATAATACAGCTGATAAACACCCTTTTCATCAGCTTCTTCGTCTTTGACCTTTGAAACAATTTTCCCGTGTTTTAACGTGTTTTGCCGAACCCAGTCCCGTAACTGGACGTTTTCGCCAAATGCTTCCGCAATAATTTCATGAACGCCTTGAAGAGCATCATCGACCGTCATGATCTCCTTTTCCAGATTCAAATATTTTGCCGCTTCAGCTTCAATCCCGGAATTAAAGCCTAAAACATACCGGGCAAGCGGTTCTAACCCCGCATCCTTAGCAATTTGCGCCTTCGTTTTCCGTTTTTGCTTGTATGGCAAATACAGGTCTTCCAGCAGCTGCATGTTATCCGCTTGGTTGATTTTGGCCTTCAACGTTGCGGTTAATTTCCCCTGTTCGTCAATTTTGCTAATAATATCGGCTTTGCGTTTTTCAATTTTGGCAACCTGATCGTATGTTTTTTGAATTTCGCGCAGCTGGACTTCATCAAGACTGCCCGTCATTTCTTTCCGGTACCGGGCAATAAACGGAACCGTATTCCCATCTTCAAGCAATTTTAATGTTTCTTTGATTTGATGCGGCCGCAATTGTGGCAGTTGATGTGCTGTAATTTCAAGATATTGCTGTTCCATCTTTCTCCTCCTTTAAAATTAAAAAGAGGTTGTGACCCACGTCGCAGCCTCCCTGCTTTTTCACCCTTAAACTATGCCAAATGGAGTCCCCGGATGATTTTTTGGACACTCCGGTTAACTTTATCCATTGCCGTTTCCTGTGCCTTTTCAGCTACATCAAATTGTTCCCGGTCAACTTGGTAGCCTTGATAATCAATGCTGGCATTCATTGCTTCGCAGCCCTTTACAAATTCCCGGTAATGAGCAATCAGGTTCTTATGAACCCCAATCAACTGGGCCGGAGCTTGCGCCTTTTCTAAGGTCGTTAAGTTCGTTTGATATTGCTTAACGCCTTCGCCAAAACTTTCCTGCGTAGCTTGATAGTCTTCGGCTTCGATTTCTTCATCATCATTCAATGCACTTCGAAAAATATTGAAGTACGGATCCATCTTCGCACTCATCTTTTGGGTGCTGTCTAATACATTGTTGATCACACCTAAATATTGGTTAACATTTACCCGTCGCATTTTTTCACCCTATTTCCAAAATTCGTCATAAACGTTGATTGGCATGTGCCGCTTGTGTTCCGTCTTCACATACCAGTTTTCAATGATTTCCGCATTGTGATCATCAACCGGTTTTCCTTCCAGATAATCATCAATATCGTTATACGTTACCCCTAACGCTACTTCGTCAGGCAAAGCCGGCCGGTTATCTTCAAGGTCAGCTGTTGGCGTTTTTTCATATAAGTGCTTTGGCGCATGCAAAACTTCAAGCATTTGCTTGCCCTGACGCTTGTCTAACCGCCATAACGGGGTGATATCAGCACCGCCATCTCCGTATTTCGTATAGAAACCGGTGATTGCTTCAGCTGCGTGGTCTGTGCCAACCACTGCACCGTGATTAGCCCCGGCAATTGCATACTGTGCGATCATCCGTTGCCGCGCCTTGATGTTGCCCTTATTAAAGTCGCTGACTTCGATTTGGTTGGATTCAACCGCCTTGACCATTGCGTCAGCAGCTTCCTTAATGTTGACCCGCACAGTTTGATCAGCATTCATAAATTCAATGGCATCCATTGCATCTTGTTCATCGGCTTGATCACCGTATGGAAGCCGCACCGCGATAAATTGATAATCTTGGTCGCCCGTTTCTTCCCGCATTTCCGTAATTGCCATTTGGCTTAACTTTCCAGCAAGCGTTGAATCTTGGCCACCTGAAATTCCCAAGACAAGGGTCTTTAAAAATGAATTTTTCTTCAAGTATGCCTTTAAAAAGTCAATTGACCGGCGAATTTCCTTTTCCGGATCGATTTGCGGTTGAACCTTTAACGTTTCAATGATTTTTGCTTGTAATTCACGCATTTCTCTCACTCCACTTATTAAATATCATTCGGAAGCGGCTTTTGGTTATTCGTTTCCCGAATGGTTTGAATAATTTTCATCTTGTTATCATAGCACTTCTTTGAAAGATCAACGGGATAATCTTGCGGGTTCAATAACCGCTTATATTCTTCCCACAAACTTTCAAGGTGCTGTTCAGCGTACTGCTTGATTTCTTGTAAACTTGGCTGATCATAGACTAATTCGCCGTCTTTGAAAATTTCCGTCAGCAATGGCCGCGCATTAAAGTTTGTGACCTGCTTATTGATATACGTATATTGCGGGTGGAACATCAACAGCGACTTTCGTTGTTGCGGCTTTTCATTATAAAGGGCAACGTAATCGCCTTCTGATTTACCGGAATCTTTCCGGGTGATCCGCCAAACCTGCTTCTTTCCTGGAGTTGACACCTTATTAACGTTACTTGAAATTTTAATGGTGTCTTCCATTTGACCTGTCGCATTTTCAATGGCGACCATTTTGTAAACTGCACCTAAAGCTGGTTGATCATACGCCGTGATCAGTTTCGTGCCGACACCCCAAACGTCAATTTTGGCATGCTGCATTTTCAAGTTCATGATCGTTTTTTCATCAAGATCATTTGAAGCATAGATTTTAGCATCCGGGAAACCGGCTGCATCAAGCTGCTTGCGCACACACTTTGAAATGTATGCCATATCGCCAGAATCGATCCGCACCCCTAAAAAGTTGATGCGATCGCCCATTTCCTTCGCAACCCTAATCGCATTCGGAACGCCGGAACGTAATGTGTCGTAAGTATCAACCAAAAAGACACAATCATGATGCGTTTCAGCATATGCTTTAAATGCTTCATAGTCATTTTGATATGCTTGCACTAATGCATGGGCATGGGTTCCGCTTGCTGGAATCCCAAAAATCTTACTTGCCCGCAAGTTGCTGGTTGCATCAAAGCCGCCAATGTAAGCTGCGCGCGTTCCCCAAATGGCGGCATCCATTTCCTGGGCCCGCCGACTGCCGAATTCAAGTAAGGGATCATCCCCGACAACTGACCGAATCCGGGCAGCTTTGGTCGCAATCAACGTTTGATAATTGATAATATTCAAGATTGCGGTTTCCACTAACTGACAATCCGCTAATGGGCCTTCAATCTGCATCAACGGTTCATTATTAAATACGATTTCTCCCTCGACCATTGACCGAATACTTAACCGAATTTTGAAATTCCGTAAGTATTCAATAAAATCATCCTGATAACCCATCTCTTCTTTTAAGTACTGAAGGTCAGACTCTGAAAAGTGCAGGTTTTGGATATATTGAATTACACGTTCCAATCCGGCATAAATGGCATACCCGTTTTGAAACGGCAAATCGCGAAAATAAACTTCAAAGATTGCATTCCGATCGGCAATCCCTTCACGCCAATACGTTTCAATCATATTCAATTCATACGCATCAGTATGAAGTGCTAAGCTGTCGTCTGCATATTTATTAATCATGATATTCCTCTTTAAGATCGTAATTTACTAGATACATAATAGTGCTTATATTTTATCACTTTTCGGGTTCCCACCGCAAAATAGTTTGTTCTATAATGAAATAAACAAAGCAGAAACGAGGAAGATCATGACGCGTTCAAAGGTCAATATTCTTGGAATTGAATTTGATAATTTTACCCAGAAAGAATTGGTTCACCAACTGATTGCCGATAACCAGCAACACCTTAACCGGTTTGTCGTTACGGCTAACCCTGAAATCGTTCTGGCAGCCACCCGCGATCCTAATTACCAGCAGATCATCAACCATGCTGATTACGTTACTGCGGATGGAATTGGGATTGTGAAAGGTGCGCAGATTCTGGGCACCCCGCTTGCCGAACGGGTAACCGGCTTTGATACCATGCAAGCATTGTTACGATCTGCTGATCAAAATCAAAAGAAAGTTTACTTTTTAGGCGGTAAGCCAGCGGTAATCACCGCATTGAAAAATGTAATTGAGGAAAAATACCCGCATTTAATCATTGCCGGAATGCATGACGGCTATTTTAATGATGAAGTCCCCATCGTTCGCGAAATTCAGCAAGCCCAACCGGATTTTGTTTTTGTTGCGTTAGGGTTTCCAAAACAAGACTTTTTCATTGCCCATCACCGGTCCGTTGCCAATTCAATTTGGATGGGCGTCGGCGGCAGTTTCGACGTTTTGACCGGCAACGTTCAACGGGCCCCTGAATTTTGGATCAATCATCACATTGAATGGCTCTTCCGGCTGATCCAAGAACCGACCCGCTTTAAACGGATGTTAGCTTTGCCGCGTTATTTATTCCGCGTTTATCGGCAAAAATTCAAGCAAAAAAAATAAGGCCTCAGCCTTATTTTTTATTTCTCTAAGTAAAATTCAAACCGTTCGCCGGCATATTCTGTTCGCACATATTCAAACGGTAATCCCGTTGTCAGTTTAGTAATTTGGCGTAGCTTTAGAATCGGTGCTCCCCGTTTGATTTTCAAATAATCAGCAATCTTTTCCGATGCGCTTGATGCCGAAACCGTCTGTTGGGCATGCCCAATCTCAAGCCCGTGTTCCTGTAACGTTTGGTATAACGACCGGGTAATTTGCGCTCGTTGATAATTTTTAACTAGCGAATATGGTAACGTTGCAACTTCAAAGCAAATCGGAATTTCATCTGCATACCGAATCCGTTCCATTCGTAAAATGTTATCGTGATCACTAAGTTTCAGGTGTTCCTGCTCACTTAACGATGGGGTCGTTACCTGATACGAAATTGTCTTACTTGAAGGCGTCTTTCCCTGATTTTCCATCAGCTGGGTAAAACTCGTTGTCCCTGACATCTTTTCCTGAACTTTTTTCCGGGCAACGAACGTTCCAGAACCGACCCGGCGTTCAAGAATTCCTTCATCAACCAGCGTTTGGACTGCTTGGCGCAAAGTCATTCGGCTAACGCCATATTTTTCAGCCAATTCCCGTTCCGCTGGAATCCGATCGCCGACCTGCCACTTGCCTTTTTCAATTGATTCCTTTAAATCATTATGAATTCGAATATAAATTGGAGAGCTCATCCTTAAATCCATTCCTTTAAAATTTATACCATTAGTATATCACTAAATATTATTCGTTTATCCGGTTAATACAAAAAAGGTTGTGCCCTTGCACAATCTTTTACCCAATAAAAAAATTGGGGTAGCTGGATTCGAACCAGCGCATCACGGTACCAAAAACCGTTGCCTTACCGCTTGGCTATACCCCAATAAGATGATGGAGGGGAGTGGATTCGAACCACCGAACCCGAAGGAGCGGATTTACAGTCCGCCGCGTTTAGCCAGACTTCGCTACCCCTCCATATTCAATTAAATCAAATGCCTTATCACATCCGACTTAATTATCATACATGCAATTTAGAAAAATTGCAAGGACTTTTTTCAAAAAAATTATTTTTTTAGTTTGATGCGATCAATCGCTTAATTCTCGGAGCAATCATCAGCAAGATCAATCCTAAAATAATCGTTACTCCCCCAATGATTCCAAAGTAATGAATCTCGGTTGCCTGATTGTAAAACTTTACGATCTGCGAGTTGATCGCCTGCGCGACCGCATCCGTTAAGAACCACATGCTCATCATTTGTGACCGAAATGCTTGTGGAGCCAATTTAGTGGTCGTTGAAAGTCCAATCGGTGAAATCAACATTTCCCCAATAATGACCAACGCCCAACTCATGACCAGCCAAAGAGGCGAAACTTTTGTGTGAGTCCCGTAAAGCATTCCCGGAAGCATCATCCATAAGAACGAAATTCCCGCAAAAAATAATCCCAATGAAAATTTGGTTGCTGACGATGGTTGACGATTCTTTAACTTACTCCACAGCCAAGCAAAGCATGGAACGTACAGCATAATGAACAGCGGATTCATGCTTTGAAACCAGCTTGCTGGAAATGAATGACCCAACACCGTCAATTTAGTCTGTTCTTCAGCAAAAATCGCCAAAGTAACTGATCCCTGCTCTTCAATGATCCAGAAGACAATCGCAGCTAAAAATAATGGAAGGTAGGCTACGACCCGCTTACGTTCGTTCACCGTTACTTTTTGACTGGTCAGCATTACAACAAAGTAATAAATCGGAATTCCAATTGAAAGGATCGACAATACAAGGATCACGTTGCCAATATTAAACAGATTAAATTCGATCATAATTACGCAAGTCAAAACGATCCCAATAACCCACGCAATCCCCTTTTTGATCAGTCCGCGAACTTCTTCCGGTTCAAGCGGATCATTCGGAAACATGCTGTCAGGCGATAAGTACAGCTTGCCATCGATCGAATACTGAACAAGTCCAAAAAACATTCCAATTGCGGCAAGTGAAAAGCCGATATGAAAATTATACGTTTGCCCAATGTACCCCACAATAATTGGCGCAATAAAGGCCCCCACGTTAATTCCAAATACAAAAATATTAAATCCGGCTTCCCGGCGATAATCATCCTTATCATACAGGCTGCCAACCATTTCAGAAACGTTGGGTTTTAACATCCCAGTTCCAAAAGTGATCAGAATGATCGAAATAAACAACGCGTCTTTGCCGTATGGCGTTGCTAAAACGATATGCCCAAGCATGATTAAAATTCCACCGATCAAAACCGTTTTCCGACTGCCCCACAGGCGATCACTCATAAACCCGCCAAGAACACTTGTCAGATAAACTAGCGCCCCGTAAATCGACATGATCGATGCGGCCGTCGCTTTACTAAAGCCCAATCCGCCTTCCGTTACCGAATAAAACATATAAAACAGCAGAATTGCCCGCATGCCATAGTAACTAAACCGTTCCCACATTTCAGTGAAGAATAAGGTTGCCAGTCCGCGCGGGTGTCCTAAAAATGTTTTTTGCGACTTAATTGGAGTCAATTTTAAATTCCTTCCATAAATAAACTTAATAATATTTAAAGTATAGTCATCTGTGGGAAATTGGTCAATTCGAGTTCAATATAAATAAAAAAGGCATTTATAATAAAACACCTTTAAAACTATTAATCATTTTCTTGATTTACTTGTTCAACGTTATTTGTTTTATCATTGTCAAAAGTAACTTGTTTTCCTGAGTTGGAAATTAACTTACCTTTGTCTCCGTCGGCATTTGCATTATATCCATAATAAAATTTGCCGTTTACCTTAACTTTAACGTTCGGATTTTCTAATGTGAAAAGTTCATCATCTTCTGATGTACCTCCAGCGTAAACTTTTTCTTTTAAGACTTTTGAGTTATCATCAGTAATTAATTTAACTGTATATGGTTCTGCTTCAGATGAACCAACTTTATCAGAACCAATTTTTTTGGTTTCTGATAAAACTTCTGAATTATTTTTTCCAGTAAAAAATGATAATTTGTGGTTTCCAATTTCATAACTCGTTATTGAATTCTTTTGAACGTAAAAGATGTTTTCGACGGTGTTACCGTTCAATGCAAACCAAATTTCTCCATTTTTATTTTGTGCACTATCAGCAAATGTTTCTTTTGATCCGCATCCAGCTAAAAACAATGGAATACATAAAACAACCAACAATGGAACAATTATCTTTTTAAACTTTTTCATAATAACAATCTTTTCTTTTTAACCATTTATAAAAATTTACCAATGAAAATTGTATCACTTTTCGATTAAAATATTAATAATTATTTAAAATATATTATTTTGTTACATAGTAACCAAGTGTGAATATCTCTATGATTTAGTTATAAAATACATTTTTGGAGATATAAACTTATATGTATGAAAATTTAAATATCGGAAATGAAATCAGGTATTATCGAATAAAACAAAAATTATCACAAGAAAAATTGGCTGAAAAAAGTAACCTTTCACTTAACTTTATTTCCAAATTAGAAACTGGACGCATCAGCAATATCAGCCTCAATAAATTACTGAATATATGTAAAGCATTAGGTATTCAGTTAGGAAAGCTTGTTGGCGATGATATTGCGAATACCTTTTCTGAACTACCACCTTCAACAGTTGAATTAATTAAAACAATGTATAAACTTAATTACAGTGATCTTGATACGATTTCAAAAGATTTAATTCCATTGATTAAAGATTTTAATAACAAAAAATAGCGAGCAGTTTGCTCGCTATTTTCGTCTTTATTCATCTCTGACACATTGGATTATGCTATTCTTCCTTGATATATCAACGTTTTTATTAATTATTTTTTTCTTTCTGACACATTGAAGAATTCAATGTGTCAGCAGTGTGTCAAGATTTTGAATTTTACCTGATATTAACGTTATTTTACAAACAAAAAAAGCCTTATATCAAGGCTTATAAACATTTATGAACGTTTTTTCATGCTGATTGCAGGAGTCGAACCTGTGACCCACGGTTTACGATACCGTTGCTCTACCAACTGAGCTAAATCAGCATATTCAATGACCCGTACGGGATTTGAACCCATGTTACCGCCGTGAAAGGGCGGTGTCTTAACCACTTGACCAACGGGTCATAACAATTATGTTAATCACTAACGTGAATGCTCATTAGTCATTTAAAACTCCGGCAGGCGGACTCGAACCGTCGACACCCTGATTAACAGTCAGATGCTCT
>NZ_AYZA01000009.1:0-64319 GCF_001436315.1 Ligilactobacillus aviarius subsp. aviarius DSM 20655
CACAGCTCAAATGATCCGTACATTAGAAAAATTCGCAAGCATGCTTAAATAATTAATTTAAGTGTGAAAATCGAAAGATTTTTATAGAGGCGGGTGGAGGTATAGCCTCTATCCGCCTTTATTTTATAGTGAAATTGGCTTCAAAAACCGATTTAACTACCAAATTTATATTTATGGAGGTTAGGCACTATGACTAAACTTATGGTATCTGATTTAAAAGATGACCTTAAAGGTAAAAAAGTTTTAGTTCGTGTTGACTTTAATGTTCCGATTAAAGACGGCGTTATTGGTGACGACAACCGGATGACAGCTGCTTTACCAACAATCAACTACATTATCGACAACGGTGGAAAGGCAATCTTGTTCTCACACCTTGGTCGTGTAAAGACTGAAGAAGACAAGAAGGCTTTGACATTGAAGCCAGTTGCTAAGCACTTAGCAGAACTATTGAACAAGCCAGTTACATTTGTTCCTGTAACTCGCGGTGCTCAATTAGAAGATGCAATCAACAACATGAAAGACGGCGACGTTTTACTTGTTGAAAATACACGTTTCGAAGACTTAGATGGTAAGAAAGAATCAGGCAACGATCCTGAATTAGGCAAGTACTGGGCATCACTTGGCGATGTTTACGTAAACGACGCCTTTGGTACAGCTCACCGTAAACACGCTTCAAACGTTGGGATTGCTTCAAACATGAAGGCTGCCGGCAAGAAAGCTGCTGCTGGTTTCTTACTTGAAAAGGAAATCAAGTTCTTAGGTAATGCTGTTGACAATCCAAAACACCCATTTGTTGCTATCTTAGGTGGTGCAAAGGTTTCAGATAAGATCGGTGTTATCAACCACTTGATCGACAAGGCTGACAAGATCATCGTTGGCGGTGGAATGGCATACACATTCTACGCAGCTAAGGGTATCAAGATCGGTAACTCATTAGTTGAAAAAGACAAGATCGAATTAGCTAAGGAAATCATGGAAAAAGCTGGCGACAAGTTAGTTCTTCCAATCGACAACGTATGTGCTGAAAAATTTGATAACGATGCTCCAAGCAAGGTTATCGAAGGCGATATTCCTGATGGTTACATGGCATTAGATATCGGACCAAAATCAGTTGAAGAATTCGAAAACGTTTTGAAAGACGCTAAGACAGTTGTATGGAATGGCCCAATGGGTGTATTCGAAATGCCTAACTTCGCAAAGGGTACACTTGAAATTGGTAAGTTCTTAGGTACATTGAAAGATGCTACAACAATTGTCGGTGGTGGTGACTCAACAGCTGCTGTTAAGAAGTTAGGTGTAGCTGACAAGTTAACTCACATCTCAACTGGTGGTGGCGCATCACTTGAATATCTTGAAGGTAAGACATTACCAGGTATTGCCGCTGTATCAGACAAATAATTAATTTGATTCAGATAGGGAGGGCAAACCTCCCTATTTTTATTGAAAGAAAGGATGAAGATTATGCGTACTCCAATTATTGCAGGTAACTGGAAATTAAACAAAAACCCACAAGAAACAACTGAATTTGTAAATGCTGTTAAGAATGAATTACCAAAGAACACGGATGTTGAAACATTGATCTGTGCTCCAGCAGTTGATTTACCAGCATTGATCGAAGCAGCTAAGGGTTCAGAATTACATGTTGGTGCTGAAAACTGCTACTTTGAAGACGAAGGTGCTTACACAGGTGAAACATCACCAAAAGTATTAAACGAAATGGGCATCGACTATGTCATCATCGGCCACTCAGAACGGCGCGGCTACTTCCACGAAACAGATAAAGACATCAACAAGAAGGCAAAGGCAATCTTTGCAAACAACATGAAGCCAATTCTTTGCTGCGGTGAATCACTTGAAACTCGTGAAGCTGGCAAAGCAGAAGAATTCGTTGAAGGCCAAATCAAGGCTGACTTAGAAGGTTTATCAGCAGACCAAGTTTCAAACATGGTAATTGCTTATGAACCAATCTGGGCAATCGGTACAGGTAAGACAGCTACAGCTGACCAAGCTGAAGAAATGTGCGCTGCAATCCGCAAGACAGTTGCTGACTTATACGATGAAACGGTTGCTGACAAAGTTCGCATCCAATACGGTGGTTCAGTAAAGCCTGCCAACGTTAAGGAAATCATGTCAAAGGAAAACATTGACGGTGGTTTAATCGGCGGTGCTGCTTTACAACCAGACTCATTCTTACAATTAGCTCACTACAAAGACTAATTTTTGAATGGATTTACGTTGAAAGTTTAAAGTAAAACCAGTAAAATAGTACATGAAGACAATTTCTAAGATTGTTTATCAAAGTTAAAGGAGATTATAACATATGTCTGCAATTACAGAAATTTATGCTCGCGAAGTCTTAGACTCACGTGGTAACCCAACAGTTGAAGCTGAAGTTTACACAGAAGCAGGTGCTTTTGGTCGTGGAATCGTTCCTTCAGGTGCTTCAACAGGTGAACACGAAGCTGTTGAATTACGTGATGGTGACAAGTCACGTTACATGGGCAAGGGTGTTTCAAAAGCCGTTGCTAACGTAAACGACGTTATCGCAAAAGAAATCGTTGGTTACGAAGTTACAGATCAAGTTGCTATCGATAAAGCAATGATCGCTTTAGACGGTACACCAAACAAAGGTAAGTTAGGTGCTAACGCAATCTTAGCTGTATCAATCGCTGTTGCACATGCTGCTGCAGATGAATTAGAAGTTCCTTTGTACAACTACATCGGCGGATTCAACGCTCACGTTATGCCAACACCAATGATGAACGTTATCAACGGTGGTGCTCACTCAACAAACAAGGTTGACTTCCAAGAATTCATGATCATGCCTGTAGGTGCTCCTTCAATGAAGGAAGCTGTTCGCATGGGTTCAGAAACATTCCACCACTTACAAGCAATCTTAAAGGATGCTGGCAAGGCAACTGCTGTTGGTGATGAAGGTGGCTTCGCTCCTGACTTTGCTAACAACGAAGAACCATTACAATACCTTGTACGTGCCATTGAAGATGCCGGCTATAAGCCAGGCAAGGACGTTGCAATTGCAATGGACGTTGCTGCATCAGAATTATGGGATGACGAAAAGAAAGTTTACAAGTTACGTTGGTCAACAGGTGAAGAATTCACAACACCAGAATTCATCAAGTACATCGAAAACTTAGTAGACAAGTACCCAATCGTATCTGTTGAAGACCCAATCGACGAAAACAACTGGGATGACTGGGCAACAATCACAAGCGAACTTGGTAAGAAAGTTCAATTGGTTGGTGACGACTTCTTCGTTACAAACACAGAATACTTACGTAAGGGTATCAAGATGGGTTGCGCAAACTCAATCTTAATCAAGGTTAACCAAATCGGTACATTGACAGAAACAATGGAAGCTATCGAAATGGCTAAGGAAGCTGGTTACACAGCTATCGTTTCACACCGTTCAGGTGAAACAGAAGATACAACAATCGCTGACTTGGTTGTTGCTACAAACGCAGGTCAAATCAAGACTGGTTCAATGAGCCGGACAGATCGGATCGCTAAGTACAACCAATTAATGCGGATCGAAGATCAATTAACAAGCAACGTTGCAGAATACAAGGGTATCCACTCATTCTACAACTTGAGCGAACAAGCTCGTCAAGACATTATGAACAAATAATGCTTGATTTCAAGCTTGAAGAGGAAGACCGAATTTCGGTTTTCCTCTTTTTTTTAGTTGCGGATAATGTTATATTTTTCTAAGTAACACTTTTACGTGAAGAGGGATTATCGTGTCAAAAAATAAAGATCAACGGATTGATTTAACCCGCTTCAAGTTTATTGTTAAAGGCCTTGGCGTGGGATTGATCGTTGGGTTTGTCGTAAGCTTGTTTCGGTTTTTCATTGAGATTGGATTGCATTATGCTTTAATTGCTTATCATTATATGCGAAGTCACCCAATATACATTATTCCGTGGGCTTTATTGATGCTTGTGATCGCATTGATCAACGCACGGTTGATTAAAAAGGATCCGGATATTATGGGATCTGGGATTCCACAAGTTGAAGGACAGTTAGCCGGTGAAATGGAAATGAACTGGTGGAGCGTTCTTTGGCGGAAATGGGTCGGCGGCGTTCTCGCAATCGCTTCTGGGTTATTTCTTGGACGGGAAGGTCCTTCAATTCAACTCGGCGCTGCGGTTGGTCAAGGTTTTGCTGAAAAGACGAACCACAAAGGCGTTGGCCGGCGCGTTTTGATTGCTGGTGGCGCGGCTGCTGGTCTTTCAGCAGCCTTCAACGCCCCGATTGCTTCGTCGTTGTTTGTTCTGGAAGAAGTTTACCATAACTTTTCGCCGTTGATTTGGACGACGGCATTGAGTTCAGCGATTGCATCCGATTTTATTTCAATGAATTTCTTTGGCTTGACGCCGGTTTTGCATTTGCACTACTTTGAATCATTCCCAATCAAATACTATTTCTTGTTGATTTTCTTAGGAATTTTCTTGGGCTTTTTGGGAAAGCTTTATTCATACATGACATTGAATATTGATAAGGTGTATGCCAAAATCAAATGGCTGCCGCGGAATTGGGATTCTGTTGTCCCGCTGTTGATGGTTATTCCGCTGGGGTTAATTTGGCCGCAGGTTCTTGGAGGCGGGAATTCGGTTGTTTTAGGGATCAGTCATTTTTGGTCAAGCATTGCGATTTTAATTGCACTGTTTGCGGTTCGGTTGATTTTCTCAACGATTTCATACGGTTCCGGCCTTCCTGGTGGAATTTTCCTGCCGATTTTAACCCTTGGGGCCATTGTGGGGGCGCTTTTTGGAAAAGTATGCGTCGCAATGGGCTTAATGCCGGAAAAATTAGTGATCAACTGTGTGATCTATTCAATGGCAGGCTACTTTGCCTGCATCGGGAAAGCGCCGTTTACGGCGATTCTGTTGATTACTGAAATGGTTGGCTCATTAAGCCACTTAATGCCGTTAGCGGTTGTTTCATTGATTGCTTACACCGTTACAGATATTATGCGGGAACGGCCAATTTACGAAGCAATGCTGGATGCTTTGCTTCCAGAAAAGGAAGAAGAAGCCGAAACGTCAACTTTCCAAGACCGAATCGAAATTCCAGTATTTGCCGGTTCGTTCTTGCAGGATAAATCAGTGCGTGATTTCCAATGGCCGAAGGAATGCTTATTGATGGCAATTCGGCGGGGCGAACGCGAATTGATCCCGCATGGTGATACGGTCATTCGAAGCGGCGATACGTTGATCATTTTGACCTCGCATGAAAACCGGGCATGGATCCGCCATCGAATCGATCAGCTTGCCCAGGCGGTCCATGAAAAGAAACAGTTGGCAAAATAATTCAATAAATGATAAAATATAAATTGGTTTTATAACGGAAGAGTGAGGAGGATAAGTGAATTGTATAATACGCTCTTAACGTTACTTGTAATTATCGCGGTCTTAATTATTATTTCAGTAATGATGCAACCCGCAAAGACTGATAATGCTTCAACTGCTTTATCAGGTGGTGCAGCTGATCTTTTCAGTAAGCAAAAGCCAAGAGGATTTGAAGCCTTTATGCAGAAGGTAACTGTTGTTTTAGGTATTTTATTCTTTGCGATTGCTTTAGGCTTAGTATATATTTCTTCACATTAGTCAAAAAGAAGGTGGGCTGTGACGTTTGTCGCGGCCCTTTTTTACATAAAAAAGCAAATAGTTAATCTTTAATAAACGAGGAAACGAATGGAAAAACAAGAAATCATTAATGCATTGTATAAAAAGTTTAATGAAGAATCCGACCGGCACTTCACGGTGCAGGAATTGGCAGATTATCTTGACATGAACCATGGAGCCCAATTTAAATTCGTTGTTCAAGCATTGACGCAAATGGAACATGACGATCAACTTGGGTTCGACGATGATAACCGGTTCTATTTGAAAAAGCCAATGCCGCATTATGAAGGGGTCTTTCACGCTAACGACCGTGGTTTTGGGTTTGTAACGATCGATCCGGACGAACCGGATTTCTTCATTAACCCGTTAAACACTTTGTCAGCCTTGAACGGTGATGAAGTTGAAATTGAAATGGTTACGCCGGGCGATCCCGAACATGAAGTCCGCCCGGAAGGAAAAGTCGTTGCAGTCAAAGACCATGCTTTAACGCAGGTTGTTGGCGAATTCCGCAGCGATGAAGACCAAAACTTACCGCAAGGAATTTTAGGAACAATTCATTTAACCGATAAGAAAATGACGAACCTGCAAGTCTTTGTTGAAGATAAAGGCTTGCATCCGGTCCCAGGCCAAGTTGTGCTGGCTGATATTACGGCTTACCCAAGTACGGCCCTTCCAGGAATGTTAAAGGTTGTTCCAATTAAGGTAATTGGGAACGTTAACGATCCCGGGGTCGACATTTTACAGGTTGTTTATAAGCATGACATTCCAACTGAATTCCCAGATGATGTGCTTGAAGAAATCAGCCATATTCCAGATTATGTTACGGAAGAAGAAAAAGAAGGCCGCGTTGATTTAACTGATCAAAAGCTGGTCACGATCGATAGTATCGAATCAAAGGACCTTGATGATGCGGTCAATGCGTGGAAGCTTCCAAACGGCAACTTCCACTTAGGGGTTCACATTGCCGACGTTTCGCACTACGTTACTCCCGGCAGTCCGCTTGATAAGGAAGCATATGAACGCGGAACGTCAGTTTACTTGACTGACCGGGTAATTCCAATGCTGCCGCACAAGCTGTCAAACGGAATTTGTTCGCTTAATCCGCACGTTGAACGGTTGGCGATGACGTGTGAAATGGAAATTAATCCGGAAGGGAAAGTCGTTAACCACAAGATTTTCCCAAGTGTGATCAAGTCAACGGAACGGATGACGTACGTTGCGGTCAACAAGATTCTGGAAGCCCACGATGAACAAACCATGGAACGTTACAAGGAATTAGTTCCAATGTTTGAAGACATGGCTGAATTGCATAAGATTTTGCTGAAGATGCGGAAACGGCGCGGCGCAATTGAATTTGAAGATGATGAAGCTAAGATCATTTTGGATGATGACGGTCACCCAATCGACATTCAATTGCGGAACCGGGGAACCAGTGAACGGATGGTTGAATCGTTTATGTTAGCTGCTAACGAAACGGTGGCAGCGCACTATAACAATCTTAACGTTCCGTTTGTGTACCGGATCCATGAAAAGCCGAAGGAAGAAAAAATCACGGCATTCTTTGAATTCTTATCAGCTTTAGGCGTTGAAGTGACGGGAACGAAAAAGGACATTCAACCGAAGATGCTGCAGGGAATCTTGAAGAAGGTTGCCGGTAAGCCTGAAGAAGCGATGGTTTCAACCATGCTTTTGCGGTCAATGCAACAGGCGAAGTATGATGATCATCCAATCGGCCACTTTGGCTTAGCCGCAAGCGACTACACGCACTTTACTTCACCAATTCGGCGGTACCCAGACTTGACCGTGCACCGCTTGATTCGCTACTATGCGGAAAACGGAACAAGTGAAGCTGCCCAAGCCAAATATAAGGATAAACTGCCTGAATTAACGAAGCACAGTTCAGAAATGGAACGGCGGGCAATTGATGCTGAACGGGAAACGGATGATTTGAAGAAGGCTGAATACATGGCTGATCACATCGGTGAAGAATTCGATGCGGTTGTCAGCTCAGTAACGAAGTTTGGAATGTTTATTGCCTTACCGAATACCGTTGAAGGATTGATTCACATCAGCGAAATGAAGGACGACTACTATGTTTACGTTGAAAAACAAATGGCATTGGTTGGTCGGCGCTACAAGCGGACATATCGGATCGGACAACCGTTACGCGTGAAGTTGATGGACGTTAACGTCGAATTGCACGAAGTCAACTTTAAGCTGCTTAACCCGAAGGATGCACCGAAGACGGATTTATTGGACGGGGTTGATTTGCCTGAACTGAAAAAGCCGTTCAGCCGCAACCGACGGGATGGTAAAGGTAAGAATGACCACCGTAATAACGGCAACCGAAATGACCGCCACAAGGATAACCGCAAGAACGGCTATCGCGGCAACCGGAACAATCATCGGCGCCGGAATAATCAGCACAAACGCAATCAGGACAATCGATACCGCCATTAATTTATTGATGTGAAAGGGTGGTTAGCGATGAAAAAACCAAAAACAAAGGATGCACCGTTAGCTCAAAATAAAAAAGCGCGGCATGACTACCAGATTCTGGAAACGATTGAAGCCGGACTGGTGTTGACCGGAACGGAAATCAAATCAGTGCGGGAGCGGCGCATTAACCTGAAAGACGGTTTTGCCCAAATTCATAACGGCGAAGCATGGTTAATGAACGTTCATATTTCTGAGTATACGCAAGGGAACCGGTTCAATCACGATCCGTTGCGGGCCCGGAAATTGCTTTTGCACAAAAAAGAAATCCAAAAGTTAACGGGGCAAACAAGTGAAAAGGGAATCACGATCGTTCCGTTGAAGGTTTATTTGAAGCATGGTTTTGCAAAGGTTCTTTTAGGAATTGCCAAAGGGAAGCATGATTATGATAAACGCGAAACGATCAAGAAGCGTGATCAGGAACGTGAAATTCGCCGAACACTGAAAAATTATCGATAAGAAAAACGCTGTGACGAAAAGGTCACAGCGTTTTTTTATGCTAATTCATTTTGATGATTTTGCCGAAACAACTTTGTTAGATCTGGATTCAACAGTTGTTCATCAAGCAAGGCCCAATAATTTAACAGGGCGATGATTCCGCAAACGATCGGTTCGTCTGCTTGGCGGTTAACCTTGATTTCAAGCAGTTTCGGAACCGTTGGTGTAATTTGCGTTTTCATTACCGGACGATGAAGTTCAAATGCACGGTATTTTAATTGCCGTTGATTTCCCCAGATCAGCCAGTGAAGTTTTTTAAGATACAGTGGATGATCATAATTATTGAGAACGCGCCTGAAAGTGCTGATTTGATGATGATCGCAAGTGATCTCAAAACGTTGGATCTTGCCGGCTGTCAGTTGATTGATTGCAAGCAGTTCATCGCCGTAAAGGGAATTGACAGTGATTTTGTCTAACTGGTTTCCCCACCGGCCATTGACGAGATATTTAACCTGATGATTACAGTTGCGAACGATCAGCGCAGAATCATTGCGCCGAAGAGTTTCGTAATTAATATAAAGTGATCGCATTTTCACCACCAAACTTCTAAAGCATCTTTATTTCCGATTTAATTCTGTCAGGATGGCTTTACCGACCCCATCGTTGACGTTTGATTCAGCCAAATGGTTGGCGATGGCTTTGACTTCGTCAGTCCCGTTGGCCATGGCATAACTGACACCGGCAACTTTCAGCATTGAAACGTCGTTGTTGTTATCCCCGATCGCCATCACGTTATCCATCGGAATGTTTAAGGAATCTGCATATCGTTGAAGGGCAATTCCTTTCTGCGCATTCACGTGGTTGATCTCAATGTTGCGTTCGCCGGATGAAGTAACAACTAATTCTGGGTTAGCGTCAAATTCGGCGCGTAATGGGTCAAGAACTTTGGGACCGTCTTGACTGAATGCCACGATTTTATAAATCGGATTATGGGGATCTTCCAAAATGTCATTATAGTCTTTTACGTATTGGATATTAACTAATTCCATTCGGGCCGAAGCTAAGCTGACCGCCAGTTTAAACGGGGTATCCGGTTGGATGGATGCAAGCAGTTCAGCAAAGTTTTCGATCCGTTTGGACTTGTCGTCTGAGCATACTCCGTTTTTCGTAACGACTTCAAAGTAAAGACCGGCACGTTTTAACCGGGCCATGATCTGTCGGGCAATTGACGGCGGAACCGGCGTTGAAACAACGGTCTTTCCGTTTTCGTCAAGCACTAAACCGCCGTTGATCGAGATCATCGGACACTTGATGCCGAACTTATCAAGCAAAGGCTTGACTTCGTACCAGCAACGCCCTGATGAAACGATAAAGTGAACGCCCTTTTTCTGGGCTTCCTTGATCGCGTCAGCGTTAAATTTTGAGATTGTCATTTCGCCGTTCAGTAATGTCCCGTCCATGTCGGATGCAATGATTTGAATCATAAAATATACCTTCCTTTGTTTGATTACCAATATTTTAACATATTGCAAATGGCAAAATGAATATTTTATTTTTAGCATGATTTTAAATATGGTAAAATGGCGGAAGAGGTGACGATGATGAAAACGTTGATTCATAATGACTGGCAGCAGGTTTTAGAACCGGAATTTGAAAAGCCGTATTACCAGCAATTACATAACTTTTTGAAAAGCGAATATCAACACTATCAGATCCATCCAGATATGTACCACATTTTTCAGGCATTTGAATGGACGCCCTTTTCAAAGGTCAAAGTTGTAATTTTGGGACAGGATCCGTATCACGAACCGCATCAGGCTCATGGGTTAAGCTTTTCGGTTTTGCCGGGAGTTCCCGTTCCGCCATCACTGCAAAATATCTATAAGGAACTTCAAAGTGATCTTGGCATTAAGCCGGTCAATCACGGGTACTTAAAGAAGTGGGCGCAGCAAGGAGTCCTGTTGTTGAACTCCGTGTTAACGGTGCGGAATGGTCAGGCGTTTTCACATCGCGGCAAAGGCTGGGAACAGTTGACTGACGTTGCGATTCAAAAGTTATCGGAACGTCCGCAACCAGTTGTCTTTATTTTATGGGGCAAAGCAGCCCAATCAAAAGAGAAATTTATCGATCAATCACGCAACATCATCATCAAGTCAGCGCATCCAAGTCCGCTTTCAGCTAACCGCGGCTTTTTCGGCTCGCGGCCGTTTTCAAAAGCCAATGCGGCGCTGGAAGCAATGGGCGAGCAGCCGATTGATTGGCAGCTTCCCGAACACGTTGATGAATCTGAGATGTAGTATAGGAGGAAAGTTGAATGGATTTAATTGAAAACTTAAAGCAAAAGATCAAGGGCAAAGGCATCAAAGTTGTTTTTCCGGAAGGCAGCGACGAACGAATCGTGAAGGCGGCTTGCCGGTTAGCTCAAGACGGCTTGGCCGACCCAATCATTTTAGGAACGGAAGCGGAAGTTAATGCCGTGCTGAATGCTAGCCAAATTACGTTGCCATCCAATGCTGAAGTCATTGATCCCAAGACGTATCCGGATGACCAATTTGATGAAATGTTAAATGCCTTCGTTGAACGGCGGAAAGGTAAGAATACGCCTGACGAAGGCCGTGAATGGTTGCGCAACGTTAATAACTACTTCGGAATCATGTTAGTTTACATGCACAAAGCGGACTGCATGGTTTCAGGGGCAATCAGCCCAACCGGCGATACGGTGCGGCCAGCGCTTCAAATCATTAAAACGAAGCCGGGCGTTTCCCGGACAAGCGGTTCATTTATTATGACCCGCAACGACGGCAAGGAAACGTACGTCTTTGCCGACTGTGCGATCAACATTAACCCGTCAGCGGAAGAATTAGCTGAAATTGCCGTTGAAAGTATTAAGACGGCCCGGTTATTTGACATTGATCCGAAGGTTGCCATGTTGAGCTTCTCAACGAAGGGTTCCGCCCACTCAATGGAAGTTGCGAAGGTAATGGAAGCAACGCAAATTGCCCAAAAGAAAGCTCCGAATGAAATGATCGACGGCGAATTGCAATTTGATGCCGCCTTGATTCCAAGTGTTGGCGCAAGCAAAGCACCGGGTTCAGAAGTTGCAGGGCAAGCCAATGTCTTTGTTTTCCCTGACTTGCAATCTGGAAATATCGGCTACAAGATTGCCCAACGGTTAGGCAACTTCACGGCGATCGGCCCGATCTTGCAAGGCTTGAATCAACCTGTTTCAGACTTATCTCGGGGCGCTTCGGAAGATGACGCATACCAAGTGGGAATTATTACCGCAGCTCAAACTTTAATGGAGTAAGAAAATGTTAAAAATCAAAGTTGAATCAGCAGAACAAACGCAAGCAATTGCGAAGAAAATGGGACCATTGTTGCAGGCCCGCGATATTCTTTTGCTTGACGGTGATTTGGGAGCCGGCAAGACGACCTTCACCAAAGGCCTTGCAGAAGGACTCGGAATTCACCGCAACATTAAGAGCCCAACATTTACGATCATTCGCGAGTATCAACAAGGACGCTTGCCGTTGTATCACATGGACGTTTACCGGCTTGAAGAAACTGGCGGCGATGACCTTGGCCTTGAAGAATATTTTGAAGGCGATGGGGTTTCGGTTGTTGAATGGTCACAATTTGTCGGCGATGAAATTCCGGCTGACAAATTGATCGTTCATTTGAAAAAAGATGATGACAATGACGATGTTCGCTACCTTGAATTTGAACCGCACGGAAAGCGGTATGAAGAATTGGTGAACGAGTTAGAAAAGCAATTATAGAAAAAAGAGCTGTGACGAAAGTCACAGCCTTTTTTCTATACACTTTGCACATACGGTTTCAGTGCCGGCGTACCAAAATGATTGATCTGTTCAAGTAAAATATTGGCACAGGCTTCGCAGTCATCAAGCGCATTGTGGTGATGCTCAAGGTTGATGTCGAGCGCATCGCAAACGGTATTCAACCGGTAATTCGGTAATCCCTTGTAGAATGCCCGGCTGGTTGCCAGCGTATCAAGGGAAAGGTAATGCGGTTCCGGTAATTGATAGTGTTCCAATGTTTTCTTGAGAACGCTGTTGTCAAACCGCGCATTGTGGGCGACCACGATTTGATCCGGACCGAAAAATTGCTGAATGTGCGGCCAAAGTTCATTGAATTTCGGCGAGTCAGCAACCATTTCCGGTTTGATACCGTGAATTTGAATGTTGCGCCAGAAAAAGTCTGATTCCGGTTTGATCAGTGAATATAATTCATCAACGATTTGATTATTTTGAACAACGGTCAGCGCTAACGAGCAGGCACTGTCCCGCTTGCCGTTGGCCGTTTCAAAGTCGATTGCCACAAAGTCCATTGGTTTGCTCCTTCAAAGATTTATTGCCATTATTGTATCATTTTATTGCGGAATATTTATAATAAAAATGTTAAAATGAAAAAGCAAGCAAATTCGAGCAGAATTGTGAAGATTTGATTTGAATCAAATTGAGGTTTGAGGGTTTTAATATGGATTTTGAAAAGTTAACAGTTAAAAAAGAATTACAGGGAATCGAAGTTCAGTTTGATGAACCGCTCGCAAATTACACCAATACTTGTACGGGAGGTCCAGCTGATATTTTAGCGTTGCCGGCTTCAATTCAGGAAGTCAAGCGCGTAATTGACTGGACGAATCAAAAAAACGTGCCGTTGACAGTCATCGGGAATGCCAGCAACCTGATCGTTAAAAACGGCGGGATTCGTGGCATGGTTATGATTTTGACAAAGTTAGACCGGATCAAGTTGTTAGCGAACCAAGTTATTGCGCAGTCGGGTGCATTGCTGATCGATGTTGCGCAAAAGGCAAGCGAAGCCAGTTTAAGCGGCATGGAACCTTTATCAGGAATTCCAGGCAGTGTTGGTGGGGCGGTCTTCATGAACGCTGGCGCATACGGTGGCGAAATTTCACAGGTTGTTAAGTCGGTGGAAGTGATTACCCGTCAAGGTGAATTAAAAACTTATCGCGGCAATGAATTGCGTTTTGGTTACCGCCACAGCCGGTTGCAGGATGAAGACGAAATTGTTTTGCAAGCAACCTTTTCACTAAAAGCCGGTAATCAGGAAGAAATCATCAACGCCATGCGCGAATACAGTTTCTTGCGGGCTTCCAAGCAACCCCTTGAATATCCGTCATGTGGCAGTGTTTTCAAACGCCCAGTAGGACACTATACTGGAAAATTGATTCACGATGCGGGGCTTCAAGGGTTCCAAATCGGCGGTGCGCAGGTTTCAAAGAAACACGCCGGCTTTATTGTTAACGTTGATCATGCAACCGCAACGGATTACATGGATGTGATCCATCACATTCAACGGACAATCAAAGAAAAATTTGACGTTGCCCTTGAAACCGAAGTGCGGATCATCGGTGAAGATTAAAAATTAAATATTGCTTTCATGGGACTGTGGCAGTTGTCGCGGTCTCTTTTTTCGCACCGAAAAAAGAAAAGTGTAAAAATGATAAAATTTAGAGTCAAGCAATGCCTAATTATGACCAGAATCACGGTATCGAACCGCGGTTGTTCAAGATAAGACTAATCATTCAGCGGGGTTTATGTTAAAATATCACTATTGTGGGCTCTTTTGTTTTAACAATTTATAAGAAACAAGGGATGCCAAAATGATATAATAGTTATATTAGTTACTAATATGAAATGAGGAAAATACGATGAAATTGAAGTATTTCGGAACAGATGGCGTTCGGGGCATTGCGAATGAATCTTTGAGCCCTGAATTAGCATTTAAATTGGGCCGTTGCGGCGGTTATGTATTAACGCAACATGCTACAAATAAGGAACGGGCACCACGCGTTTTAGTGGCACGTGATACCCGGATTTCAGGCCAAATGCTTGAACACGCATTGATTGCCGGATTACTTTCAGTTGGAATTGAAGTGTTCGACTTAGGCGTAATCACAACTCCTGGGGTGGCATACTTGGTTCGTTTGCAAGATGCTGACGCCGGGGTCATGATTTCAGCTTCGCACAATCCGGTTCAAGATAACGGAATCAAGTTCTTCGGTGGCGACGGCTACAAGTTGTCTGACGAAAAGGAAGCCGAAATTGAAGCTTTGCTTGATAAGGATGAAGACACATTGCCACGTCCATCAGCAGAAGGCTTGGGAACAATGAGTGACTTTAAGGAAGGTGCTTTGAAGTATACTCAATTCCTTGAACAAACAATTCCGGATGATTTATCAGGAATGCACATCTGCGTTGACGGGGCAAACGGGTCAACAAGTACGTTGGTTTCACGCTTGTTCGCAGATTTAGGCGCAGATTTCACAACGATGGCCACGAATCCCGATGGCTTGAACATCAACAATGGCGTTGGCTCAACTCATCCAGAAGCCTTAGCCAAATTCGTTGTTGAACAGGGTGCGCAAGCCGGCGTTGCCTTTGACGGGGACGGCGACCGCTGCATTGCTGTTGATGAATTAGGTAACATTGTTGACGGCGACAAGATCATGTACATTTGCGGGAAGTATATGAACGAACGCGGCCGGTTGAAGAAGAGCACGATCGTAACGACCGTGATGAGTAACCTTGGAATGTACAAGGCAATGGAAAAGGCTGAAATGAATTCAGTTAAGACGCAGGTCGGCGACCGGTACGTTGTTGAAGAAATGTTGAAGGACGGCTACAACCTCGGCGGCGAACAATCAGGCCATGTTGTCTTCTTAGACTTCAATACAACGGGGGACGGCATGTTGACGGCCCTTCAATTATTGAATGTCATGAAGCAAACCGGCAAGAAGCTGTCTGAATTAGCAGCCGAAGTTGAAAAGTATCCGCAAGAACTTGTAAATGTTCGCGTAACGGATAAGAAGGCGGCATTGAACAATTCCGCAATTCAAAAGGTCATCAAAGAAGTTGAAGCCAAGATGGACGGCGAAGGCCGCGTCTTGGTTCGTCCTTCAGGGACCGAAGACTTATTACGGGTAATGTGCGAAGCCAAAACTCCTGAATTGGTTCATGATTACGTTATGGAAATCGTGAACGTTGTTAAACAACAAATGGGTGTTGAATAAGCGAAATGAATGAAACACTGGCTGTGAAAACGGCTGGTGTTTTTCTTCTCTTGTCCCACTTTTTTAACTGCCTTAAAATTAAGGTGAGGAGGAAAAAGAAATGAAAAAATTTATCTTAGATGAATCATTGTTTGAAAAGTTCCCGGAAGCCGAAATCAAGTATTTTACGGTCGACGGAATCAACAACCACGTTGATGAAAAGGACGACCCGTACTTTGAGAAACTGCTTGCGGATGCGAAGGAAGAATCCAAGAAGTACATTCAAGCCGAAACGTTCCGCAACAATCCGGTCGTTGCTAGTTGGCGCAAAGTGTATCAACAATTCAAAAAGAAAAAGGGCGCCCGGTCATCAATTGAAGCAATGCTGAAACGCGTCAGTCAGGACCGCGACTTTAAGCCGATCATTCCGTTAGTTGATTTATATAACAGCGTTTCATTGCGGTATGGTGTTCCGTGCGGCGGTGAAGACCTTGATCAAATGAATGGCGATATGCACTTGGGCGTAACTGCCGGCGGCGATGAATTCTGGCCGTTGGGAGCCGATGACAGCGAACCGACACTTCCGGGCGAAGTCTGCTACTACGATCAAGGTGGAGCAATTTGCCGCTGCTGGAACTGGCGCGAAGCTAAACGAACCATGTTGACGGAAGATACGACGCATGCCGTTTTAGTAACTGAAGCCGCAACTAAAGAACAGGCAGCAAACATGGAACCCGCAATGGAAGATTTACGGAAATTAGTGGGCGCTTTCTTCAAGGTCGAACCAGGTGAGCTCATCACGTTAAATCATGATAATCCAAGCGGCGAAATGAAATAAAAATCAATCTGACACCAACTGTGAAAGCAGTTGGTGTTTTTTAATGTCAAAGTTTAAGAAAAGATTAATTTTTTAAAATGAATCGTAATCGTAATTTAAATATTGCTATCATTTTAAGAGACGTGAGTGAATTACGGAATGAATTTAATAAAAAGATTCTAGGAGTAAGCGATGAAATTATTGATTTCAATTGTGCTTGTTGCGTTGATCGTGTATGCGGTATATATTGCAAAATATCTATCATCGCGGGCAAAAAAGATTTGTACTGTGATTGCAATCGTAATCGCGATTGTAACTGGAGTGGTTTCCGGCGTCCTTCCAATTGTTGGAGAGCTAATTGGATTTAAATGTGATTTAACGGTGGCTTCAAAAGCGACTGAATGGTTCCCAATGTTATGGATGCTTGGAGGAGCTGCTGGAATTGCGATTGGAGTTGCATTGGGGATAATTGTAGCTTTGATTCTGGGAATTATAGTTATTGTTTGGGGAACTATATGTAAGTATCGAAGGCGCTCGCAGAATAATTAATAAATTACAATAAAAGAATTTGAGGAGTAAGAAATGGTATTTGGATTGGTTTTAGTATTAATTGTTGCAGTAATATTCATGCTCTGCATGGCCCATTCTCGTTCTTTGCATTTCGGGCTTACGGGTAAAATCATCGCGATCATTGCGCTCCCGTTTGTGGGGGCAATCATTGGTCTTTTAGGTGATTTGGCAGTCGCTTCCCAATCGGTTGAATGGTTTCCGGTGTTATGGATGTATGGCGGCTTCATTGGGATGATTGCCAGTCTCGTCGTGGTGATTATTACTGCTACGAAAGCAAGTCATGAAAACGGAGGTGAGCCCGTGGTCGTATTTAACCCGGACGGAACTGTAGGAAAGTTAAAGGTTACCTTTATTCAAGGGTGGAAATCTTTTTTCCGCAATGCATTTAACTTTAACGGCCGGGCTAACTTGCAAATGTTTGGCTGGGGCCTGTTATCATATGTGATTATTAATTTTATATGGTGCTTGATAGTGAAAGTAATCAGCGGATGTTTGCAAAATGGTTCGTGGCTGTTGATGGCACTTTCCGGGCTGGTTTTACTCGGACTAATGATTCCGCTGTTAGCCCTGAATGTCCGCCGGCTTCGTGATACGGGAATGAAGAACGGGCTGAACTACACGTTAAATATAATTGGTTTTATTTCGCCGATGTTTCCGATTATCGGAATGATTTATAAAATCGTTTTGCTTGTTTTGCTGTGCATGTCGACAGGAAAGTTTCAGAAAGAATAGCTGTGTAAGGATGAATAAAAATGAACGGAATAAGGAAGAAAAATCAAAAAACGATTTTAGATGCCACTTTTGAAGAGAGCCGCAAGTTAGTCGATGAATCGTATGTTGAAGAAGCATTGAAAGTATCGAGTAACAAACAGGACCGGAATCGCTTTTGGGGCGAAGTGGTAATGATTTTATTTGGGACTATTTCTATAATAATATTTACGCATTTACCAGTTACAAATTCTAACTTTGATAAAAAACTAATGTGGACGCAATTTATTTTTAACTTTTTGGTAGTATGTAATTTGATTTTGACTTCTATTTTTATTCTATATGCATTAATTAGCAAGATAAAAATTCGAAAAAATAAATTTTTAAGAGACTATGATTTCAATCAAAAAATGATTGTTGGATTTGGAATATCATGTATTTTTATAGCAATAATAATGTTACCAATAACTGCATCATGTTTACATTCAGTAATATTTGAACCTTTGTATATAATTATCGATGTTGTCATTAGTTATAAGATAATTATAAAACTCTATGGTGAAGAAATGGCAGTTTTGTATGGCAGTGCTTATCAAAATCATCGGGCAAAGAAAGCCAGTAAAATAGCGGACTGGATTTCTAAAAACATTATTGTATTAGGAGCAATTCTTTTTGTAATCAAAGATTTATTTTCAGGATTAAAAGATATTCAAGAAGTGTTGTTGACTATATTTGCACCATTACTTTTTATGGCTCTATGGTGGATATTACTATGGTTTTATTTTGAAAAAACACTTAAAGGTTATTATTTAAAAAAATATAGTGAACAGTACCGACAACTTTACGGTTATTCTAGAGATGAATGGTATGGCGATAAAGTTGATGATTGGAACCGAATGAAGACGATTGAAAAACACTTAAAGTTGAAGGAAGAAGAACGCAAGGTTAAACAAAAGATTAATCGGGATGTAAAAGGGAAGAGTGAAGATGAAGAGTAAACGATTATATGGGGCTTCATTTGAAGAAAGTCAAAATTTAGTTGATAAAGAATTTGTAATAAAGTCTTTAAAGGAATCAAGTAACAAACAGGATAACGGAAGATTAGAAGGAAAAATTTTTACGTTTCTTTTGGGGCCTTTGGTAATAAAATTTTTCTACTTTTTTAAAAATTATGGAGGGCCGGCAGCATTTCCAGACAAACTTCTTTGGAGTAATAATGTGTTTAACATTTTATTTTATATTACTCTAATTTTTTCAATAATTTTTATTTTAGAAAGTGTCTTTTGCAAAATAAGGTATAGTAAACGAAAGGCTAATCGGGAATATAGCTATACTACCCGAATTGTAGCGGCTTTAAGTTGGTTTTGTGTTTGTGGAGCAGTAGCTTTTCTTTCTGCAACGGGATCAGCCTTGAATTCGGTATTCATGGAATACTTTTATGTGATTCTAATCATCTTTCTGTTTTGGTTTATTAACCATAAATTAAATCAGAACATACTCAGCATTCTTTATCATCAAGGAGAAAAAAAGGATGTCTTATCGAAAGCGGAAAAAATAACGAATTCGATTTCAAAATATGTTTTGATTTTGGCTGCAATTTGGATTTTGATCAAGACAGTTATTACTGGATATCAGGATTTAATTGGCGCTTTAATGTGTGATACTTTTCCGCTTTTTATGGCCTGCTTCATGTATGCGGGAATATACATTTACAAACAAGACATCGTTCAAGGTTATTACTTGAAGAAGTATAGTGAACAATATCGCCAGCTCTACGGTTTTTCTAGAGAAGAATGGTATGGAGTTGGAATCGAAGATGATGAACGAATGAAATTAATTGAAAAGCATTTAAAGGAAATAGTGGATTAAAAATAATCCTGATAAGTAAAGAAGTTGCGTAACTTACGCAACTTCTTTTTTACTTAATTATCCGTTTAATATCCCACAAACTCATCCCGAAATTATCCTTCAAGATCTTGACGATCCGCGACGTTCCTAACGAATTTATGATGTTGGCGACTTCTTGATTAGTAAGTGTCGTTTCATAATGTGGCGGCAGTTTAACCGTGAACCGCTGCGGGAAGATGGCTTGAGCCACGCCGTAACACTGGTACGCGGTATTTTTATTGGTTTGAAAAACTTTGCGGTCGACCTCCAGCCGGATTTCAATGTCGTATTCCGGGACATCGACCGTGAAGCGGTACGGGCTTTCCTTGCGAATCGGATATTTGTTTAAGAAGACCCAGCAACCTGGATGGCGTGTCATTCCAGCTGCGGGGAAAATCAGGCATTCTTTGCCCATGATCGGCAGCTGCCGCGTTCCGGGGTGCGAAGTTTGATAAAGATGGTTGACGATCCCGTCGATCAGAACTGCCCCAAGATCACCGTGCGGCGCAAGCAGCTTTTTGATCAGTACTTTCGGAGTTTGCGAGGTCTTAATGATCGTGCCATCGTTGCGAAAAATCATGGTGCGCAGATTTTGTTCATGGATTTTACAAAACATGATGGTCGTTGCTGGATCGAGGGTGGCATCATGATCGATCACGATCCGGGATGAATGGCGAAGCTGGTTCGTATTAACATGATATGTAATCAGCATGGGCATAACTCCTGACTGGATTATTAATTTTTATTAAAAATGATAATATTTTGTTATATTTATAAATTTTACTTAACGGTTAGCACTCCTGTCAACGCTTTCTTTAATCATTCTGAATTTTAGAATTCGATTCAATTCTAAGCCTTTGAAATTGATTGCTATCTATTAAGAATTAACCGAATTTTTTATGCTTGAAGTATCAATTTGGCCAGGTTGAAATTCAAACAAAGGAAACGTCATGACCGGATTTGAATGTGGAAAATCAAGATGGATTTAAGGAATTATTAGCCGATGACACCGTGATTTATGCGGTGTTGAAGAAGCTGCATATTACGAAAGCCCATAATGAGTATGATGATTTGGTTTCGGAAGGGCGCCTGCTGTATTTAAAGGCGTATGCGACGAATCAGTATACCGGAAAACGCCGGTTTAATTATTTCTTCACCAAGATCTACTGGGGCTTGCTGGATTATTTAAGCAAGCAGCAGCGCAATCATGAAGTTGAAGCGCCAATCATTTCAACTGCTGATGAAGACTGGGATATTGTGGATGACCGGGTCGATGTGCATGCTGGAATTGAAGAGGCGGAGTTATTGGCAGCCGTTCGCGCAATCTGTACTGCGAAGGAATGGCTGTACGTTGAACAACGGCTTCAAGGCAAAAAAGTGGCGGAAATTGCCGCGCAAATCGGGGTTCATCCGAATGCGATTTATCGGCGTAAAGCCCGGTTGCGAAAGAAAGTTGAATCTTTTTTTGAAAAAAATCAATTTTGAGGGTGGGAAAAATCGCGGGTCAATTCGTTAATAAAGATGTAAGGGGCGCGCGACTTACACCACCACGATGAACTTGAAAATCGGTTTTGATCCGATGACAGGTCGTGATCGAACTTGATTTTCAGCCATTTAGAAATTGGAGGAATTTAAAATGACAGTTAAAGCAGAATGGAAGAAGACCGGAATTTACCTTGAACATGATTTAGGCGAAGGCAAGACCCGCCGGCGGACATTTAACGGCGTGAATGCCAGCGCAACTGACGACAAGATCGCGGAATTTGCTGAAATCATCGGCAAGTTGACCGGCGAAAATGTTGTTAACATCAAGGTTACCCGGACCGAAGAGCTTTCAGCTTCACCAGCAGTTAGTGAATAATCGGTCAGCGAATTAATTACGAAAGAGGGAATTTAAATGAAGAAATTAAACTTAGGTTTTCGCTCAGCAACGAAGAACACAATGCACCACTTGCAGCTTAACTACGTAAAAACGGAACTTGAAGCTGAACCGTTGAAGAAGTACATGGCGCAGATTGCAGCGTTAGGAATCTTCAGCGATAAGAACGGTGAAATGGTGTTCGCAACGCCGGCTTCCGCAAGCTACATTGATACGGAAGAAAAAGTGGTGTTTGCGGAAAAATAGGTTGATATAAGGTTTAGAGATCCTGCTGAAAAGCAGGATCTTTTTATATCTAAAAAAAACCTTTTGAATAGCAATCATCATAGTTGGGGTTTATACCAAGGGGATACTTTCGGACATTTAAGGTGTTGAGTTCCAATTAAATTTTAAGTAGGAAGCGAATTGAAATGGAAATGATTCAAATTAATTTGACATTTGATTCTTAAAGCACTAATATGACATATTGTCATATGACAGTGTGTCATATAATTAGAAAGGAATGAAAAAATGCCGAAGCAAACATTTCTGAATCTTCCGCAGGAGAAGCAGCGGCGGCTATTGAAGGCGGGTTTTGAAGAGTTTTCTCGGGTGCCGGCGATTGACGCTTCCATCAGCAATATTATTAAACTTGCTGAGATTCCGCGCGGAAGTTTTTACCAGTATTTTGAAGATAAATATGATCTGCAGGCCTACTTAGTGATGCAGTTTTCGCAAGAGTGGTATCAAACATGGCGCCAGCTTTTGCAGGAACATCAGGGTGATTTCTTTGCAGCAGTGCCGCTTTTGTTCAAGGATATTCTTGATATGATGCGGGATGAAAAGAATCATGCCTTTTGGAAGAATACCTTTTTCCAGTTCCGTAATTCAAAGGAAATGCGCAAGGCGCTTCATCAGCAACGGCGGTCAAAACACGGGGATGACCGTGAGTTGATTAATCAGCAGAAATTACGAATCGAATTGACCGCGCATAACTATGTTTTGCTTAACCGGCAGATCACAACGATGATGATCCAGTCGATCAGCATGTATTTTATGGCGGACCGCTTCAACGTTGATGATCCGTATCAGGAAGCGATTCAAAATTTTAATACCTTATTGAATTGGTTACAATTCGGAATTCAAGATCAAGGAGGAAATGCGGATGATTAATCTATTGAAGAAACGATTGCCGAAGTCGAAGGTTATCGGAGCAACGATTTTCATGGCGATTCAAGTCATAACGACGCTGTACTTGCCGACGCTGACTTCGAACATCGTCAATAATGGGGTTGCGAAGGGCAATGTTCATTACATTTGGATGGTCGGTATTCAGATGATGATTTTCTCGCTGATCAGTGTTGCAGCCGCAGCGTTTAACGTTTATTTTTCAGCAAAAGGTTCGCAAAAGTTAGGGCAGCGGTTGCGCAGTGACGTCTATCGCAAAGTGATCAATTATTCGCATGATGAAATGAACCAGATCGGGACGTCATCATTGGTTACGCGGACAACCAACGACATTATGCAGATTCAAAACGTAACGTTGATGTTTTTGCGAATGATGTTGATGGCGCCATTGATGTTGATTGGCGCAAGTATTTTAGCTTACCGGCGGAGTGCAACGTTGACGACGATCTTTATTGTCATTTTGCCGTTGATCGCGGTCATTATGGCATTGGTGATCCGCTTTGCCGGTCCGTTATTCTTTGCGATGCAAAAGAAAACCGACCGCGTTAACCAGGTTTTTCGTGAAGGCTTAACGGGAGTCCGGGTCATTCGGGCCTTTCGGCAAGATGAACTGGAACAGCAACGCTTCGATGAAGTCAACAAGGATTACACGCACAATGCGATCAAAGTTTACAACATTACCGGGTTAATGATGCCATTGATGACGCTGATCATGAGTGCAATGAATATTGTAATTACTTATTGGGGCAGTCACTTGATTGCCTTTCAAGCCACGGAAGTCGGGAACATGATCGCTTTTATCACGTATGCAGCTCAAATTTTGATGAGTTTTGCGATGCTTTCAATGGTGTTCGTAATGGTTCCGCGGGCGCAGGCGTCAGCGAAACGGTTGAATCAGGTCTTGAACATGACGACGCCGATCACGGACGCTAAGGATCCGCAATCATTGGATAAACCATCGGCGCTTGAATTTGACAACGTGGCGTTCAAGTATGCGGATGCCCAAAAGGATGCGCTTGAAGGGGTCAACTTTAAGCTGCATGCCGGCCAGACGCTGGCGATCATTGGTGGAACTGGGTCAGGGAAATCGACTTTGATCAACCTGATTCCGCGGTTTTATGACGCGACTCAGGGTGAAGTTAAGGTCAATGGGGTCGATGTTCGGAACACGACGTTGCAGGCCATTCACCAGGCCGTTTCATTTGTCCCGCAAAAGGCGAACCTGTTTGAAGGCACGCTGCGCGAAAACATGCAGTTCGGGGATGCCAAAGCAACCGATGAACAGATTTGGCACGCCCTTGAGATTGCGCAAGCCAGTGATTTTGTGAAGGAACTGGACGGGCAGCTTGACGCGCACGTTGAACAGGGCGGCGCTAACTTTTCTGGTGGGCAGCGGCAACGGTTAGCAATTGCCCGTGCCTTGGTCAAACAAGCTTCCGTTTACGTTTTCGATGATTCATTTTCAGCATTGGACTTTAAGACGGACGCGAAGTTGCGGGCAGCCTTGAAAGCCGATGAAGAAATTCAAAAACACGTTGTGGTCATTGTTGGTCAACGGGTTTCAACGATTGCTGATGCCGATTTGATTTTGGTATTGGATAAAGGTCAAGTCGTCGGCCAAGGAACTCACCAGGAATTACTCGCAACGAACAAGGTTTACCAGTCAATTGTGAACTCCCAAATTCGGGAATCAAAGGAGGGTGAACAAAATGCCTAAACGAAATCGCGGTCCAATTGAAAAACCGCAGCACTTTTGGAAGACAACATGGCGGTTATTAAAGTACATGAAGAATCAGATTGCGGCCATTTTAGTTACGATGGCGTTGGCAATCACCGCGCAAGTATTGCAGATTCGCACGCCGAAAATTTTGGGTCAGACAACGACGACGATTTTTGAAGGCGTGATGAAAGGAACGGCAATGCAAAAAGCCGGCATTGCGATGCATCACTGGCCAATTGATTTTCACAAAATCGGCCACATTTTAATGATCGTCATGGCAATGTACGTCGGTTCAGCCGTATTAACGTTTATCCAACGGGTCATCATGAACTACATGTCGCAACATACCGTTTACAGCATGCGGAAACAGTTGAAGCATAAAATGATGACGGTGCCGGTCAACTTTTACGACACGCACTCGAACGGGGATATTATCAGTACGGCCATTAATGATATGGATAACATTTCATCAACTTTGCAGCAAAGCTTGATGCAGTTGGTTACATCCGTTGTTCAACTTGTCGGAACGTTATGGCTGATGTTGACGATCAGCTGGAAACTTACGTTGATCATCGTTTGCTCAGTGCCGTTAAGTATGATTTGTATCGGCATTATTGCGCCGCAATCGCAGAAAAATTTCGGTGCGCAACAAAAGCACCTCGGAATTTTGAACGGGGCAATCGAAGAAAACTATGCGGGTCAAAACGTGATCAAGAGTTTTAACCGGGAACAAAAGACGATCGATGATTTTGAAAAGGAAAACGAAGCCTTATACCAAGCATCATGGCGGGCCCAAATGGCTTCCGGAATTATGATGCCGATCATGTCATTTATCAGTAACTTGACTTACGTTTGCGTTGCGATTGTCGGTGGAATTCAAGTTACCAGTGGGCAGATTTCATTAGGGAACGTGCAGGCGATGTTGCAATACACGACCAACTTCTCGCAACCAATTTCCCAGTTAGCCAACCTGGCAAACACGATTCAATTAACGATTGCATCTGCTGAACGGGTCTTCGGCGTTTTGGATGAACCAGATATGCAGGAAACGAAATCCGGGTTACCGGTTGAAAAGGATCCGGCCGGGTTAATTGAATTTGAACACGTGAAGTTTGGTTATGACAACGCCCCGATTTTGATGGAAGATTATAATTTGACGGTCAAGCAAGGGCATATGACCGCAATCGTCGGGCCGACCGGTGCCGGCAAGACGACAATCATCAACCTGCTTGAACGGTTCTATGATATTAAAGGCGGTTCGATTCGGTTAAACGGGGTCGATACGCGGGATATGAGCCGCGAAGAATTACGGTCCCACTTTGCGATGGTCTTGCAGGATACATGGTTATTCTCAGGCACGATTTGGGATAACTTGAAGTACGGGCGCGAGGATGCAACGGATGAAGAGGTCCTTGCGGCTGCAAAGGCGGCGCATGTGGATGATTTTGTGGAACAATTACCCAACGGTTACCAAACCGTTTTGGATGAATCCGCTTCGAACATTTCACAAGGACAGCGGCAGTTGTTGACAATTGCGCGGGCGTTTGTAGCTGATCCCGAAATTTTGATTTTGGATGAAGCCACCTCAAGCGTTGACACGCGAACTGAATTACAGATTCAACATGCCATGAACAAGCTGCTTGAAGGGCGGACGAGTTTTGTAGTTGCGCACCGGTTATCAACAATTCAGGATGCGGATAACATTATTGTGATGAATCATGGTTCAATTGTGGAAACCGGAATGCATAATCAGTTATTGGCGAAGAATGGTTTCTACGCTGATTTGTATAATTCACAATTTGAAGGCAATATTCAGATGGATTAGGAGGAATGAACATGCACAAAAAATTAGGAATAATTTTAACCGCGGGGCTTTCATTGCTTCTAACCGGCTGTAGCAAGGTCAGTTTATCGACCACGGCGAAAACTTATTCACCGGATGAAATGGTTGCCGTCGTTAAGGGTCATACCGCTAACCAAAATACGGTTACCTATCAAATTGACAATGGAACAAAGCACAGCGTTAAGGTTCACGACAAAACCTTTGTGATTCAGGTCCCAGCAAGTGATCAGCAACAAAAAGTGAAGATCACAGCTGCGCATGGCGGTCAGCAACAGCAGCAAACCGTAATGGTGAACGCGGCGAAAAAACTGGGCAACTACCAGCAAATTGTGCAAAAGTACAATCAAATGGTCGTCATGAGCAAGTTATCCCCGCAAGAGGTTCAGACGTTAAAGACAGCATCGGCCTTGAAGAAGGCGTCAAGCTCACCAAATCTGCAACTGATGCAGCAAATGGGGCAGGTGCAACAGGTTGAACAAAAGGTTCAGCAGTTGCAATCCACAACCAAAAGTGAACAACTCCCAGCGCAGTTAAGCGGGATTCACAATGTCGTGGATAACTCAGCATATACGTTGCGGTTGAATGTGCAAAACGGGAATTTGATGGGGGCTACAATGATGATCCCGGTCAAAAGTTTTAAGGACAAGGCTCAGGCGCAGCAATTCGGCACGGCGTTTGCACTTTTCAGTCAAGCCCTTGGCGCCAATGGCAAGCAGCTCATGCATGAATTTGAAAGCAAGACGAAGAATCAGGATAAAACCCAGACAACGTCGAAGACGATTATCAATCATAGAATCAAGTACTCGATCGGGTTTTCAACAACTGAATTATATGTGTATATTACAAAGGCATAAAAAAACGGTTGCGCAATCAAGCGCAACCGTTCTTTTTTAATATGTTGGTTTAATTTCCAATGCTTCTTGTTGACTAAAGTCAGCATCGGGATATTTCTTTTTCAGTGCCAGTAATAAGAAACGTTTTGCAAGGTTTCCGTTCCGGGCGAGAACTGGGCCGTGGAAATATGTGCCAAAGACATTTTTGTAAATTGCACCTTCAGAACCATCTTGACCGTTATTTCCATGACCTTCGATCACTTTTCCAAGCGGACGTTCGCCTTCGCCAAGGAACGTTACCCCGTTGTGATTTTCAAATCCGTGATATTCTTCGCCGGTTTCTTCGTTTTTGATTCGAATATTGCCGATGAACCGGTTATTGATTTGAGTTTCAGTCCGGTGCGGCAGGGCGCCGACTCCCGGAATTTTTTTGCCATCCGCGCCGATGTAATATTGCCCAAGCAGTTGATAACCACCGCAAACCGCAAGCATTGGTTTGTCATCGTTAATGAATTTTTTAATGGCTGCTGCTTTATTTGGCAGATTCTTTGAAACGATCGTTTGTTCATAATCTTGACCACCGCCGAAAAGGGCGAAGTCGAATTTATCTGGATCAAAGTCATCATCTAAAGAAATGATTTGAACATCAATATCGGTATCCATTTGTTTGGCATAGTATTTCAAAACCAAAATATTGCCAATGTCACTATAAGTATTAAGCAAATCACCATAGAGGTGGGCTAAATTCAAATGATATTGCATTATTCCATTCCTCCTTTGATGTAACCTTCGTCAGCAAGCATCTTGCGTAATTGCAACATTGCAGTGTAGGTTGCCAAAACGTAAACGTGCTTTGTCGGCATTTGTTTGATGTAGTTGACGGCTTCTTTCAAGTCGGGCCGTTGGGCAAAATGTTCTTCCGGAACTCCGGCAACCCGCATCCGGAAAGTAATGTCCTTATACCGTTCACCACCGGTCAACACAGATGGAATGTGGTCAAATGGCAATTCTTCAAAACTGCCGTCCCAGATCCAACTGGTGTCGATTCCGTCAGCATAGTTCGCATTTAAAAGGAATGCCAACGAGAACGGGTTCTTGTCCGTCTTGATCATTTGCAATACCTGGTCAAGACCAACCGGGTTTTTAACAAGGATGATCGTTACGTCTTTATCCCCAACGTGAACAACTTCTTGCCGGCCGAAGATGTTTTTATCATCAGCGCCAAGGGCTTTTGTGATTTCATGCGGCAACAGGTTGAATTCAGCTCCCACAGAATATGCAGCCAGGGCGTTGTAAATGTTATACGTTCCGCCGATGTGAAGCGTAAATTCATGGTCATCGATCTTAACGGTTGATGATTGCGGTGTTTGATCCACGATCGCATTCATCCGGTAAGTCAATTCTGGCCGTTCAAATCCGCAGTGCGGGCAGAAGTACTTTCCCAAATTGCCGTAACTGCGACTGTAATAATGCAAAATGTGATTGCATTTTGGACACAAAACTCCATCCGTATTGGCCGGAGCTTTTTGATCCTGATCCGGTTGGTTGTCAAAGCCAAAGTAAACAACTTGGTTTGGCAGATCCTGCAAATTGTGGAATAACGGTTCGTCTCCGTTTGCAATGATCTTAGCTTGCGGGTGCATCTTGATTCCTTGAAGGATCTTATTATATGTGGTGTAGATTTCGCCGAACCGGTCGAGCTGATCCCGGAAAATGTTGGTTAAAACGAAAGCGGTTGGGACAACGTACTGTGAAATAATCGGGACGTTGGCTTCATCCGTTTCCAAAACAGCGATTTTTTTACCGTTCTTGACTTTTTTAGCAGATAAAAATGTGCTGACGATTCCCTGCTTCATGTTTGAACCGCTCGGATTAGTCAAAATTTCCGGGTATTTTTGTTTAAGAACTTTAACTGTAAGGGCCGTTGTCAGGGTCTTCCCGTTGGTTCCGGTAACGATCACGATTTCATAATCCTTTGCGAGTTCCTTTAAAACGTCTGGATCAATTGCAAGGGTGATCTTGCCTGGAAGCGATGTTCCGCCATGCATTACATTATGCAAAAACCAGTAAGAAGATTTTCCGGCAGCAATTGCCAATTTACTTTTAAGTGCCATTGATCTATCTCCTAAAATTAAAATACTATTCGCATTTTATCATAATAGAATCTGAAATTCACTTTTCCGTCCTTTAATTAATAGAAGCTTCAATCGGGATAAATTTTTGCTGGTCAAAGTCGTAAAGGCCGCGTGCCGTTAATTTTAAGGTTGGGATGACCGGCAACGCTAAGAACGATAAGGTAATAAATGGGTTAAAGGCGATCGGCCGGCTGATCGATTGGTAAGCTGCGGTGATCGCGTTTAATTTTTGAGCAGTCTCTTTATATGAAAGATTTGACATCAACCCGCCGATTTGAAGCGGCAGGGTTGCCAGTTCATGGTGATTTGCAAAGATAGTGATTCCGCCGCCAACTTTTTGAAGATGCTGAATGGCAGCAAATAAATCCGCGTCATTTGTTCCAACGGCAATAATATTGTGGGAATCGTGGGCAATTGAGGATGCAACGGCTCCATGAGTTAGATTGAAGCCCTTTACGATCGCTTTGCCGATTTTGCCAGTATGATGGTGGCGTTCAACGATGACCATTTTAAGTTGATCGTTGGAAGGATCAGGACAGAAGTTTCCGTTATGAATTGAAACGGGTTCGACTAAGTGTTCAGTTTCGATGTGGTTCAGAATTACCTGAATGATGTTTGCGGTAGCTGAATTCAGCCGAAGTTGGAGATCAGCTGGCGAAAGCGCAAAGTTCATTGTGTTTTTCGCAAACGATAATGGGTGGGTATTAAAATCATGATTTGAAATTAAGTGGCCTTTTTTGATAACTTGGTGGATCTTAACATCATACGGGTCGTCTAAGACAACGATGTCCGCTTGGTAATTCGGATTGAGGGCACCGATGAAAGGGGTTTGGTGAGCTTGCGCAGCGTTAAAACTCGCCATTGTGTATGCTGTTTCGGGCCGCAGACCATGGTGGATTGCTTTGCGAATGCAGTCGTTGATCCCGCCTTCATTTAAAAGGGAGTCAACTAATTTATCGTCAGTACAAAATGCGAACCGACTGGCATTGGATTCATTGACTGCGCCGACGGTATTTTCAAGGTCGCGTTCAACGGTTCCTTCGCGCAGGAAAACGTAAAAACCTTCATTAATCCGTTCTTGAATTTGCTGGATCGTAGTTGCTTCATGGTCAGTCGAAATTTGGTGTTGCCGGTAAACATCGAGCTGGTGTCGTGAAAGGCCGGATCCGTGGCCATCGATTTGCCGGCCGGCTTGAAGACAATCGTTCAGTTTAGCAATCATATCAGGTTGATTCGACGAAACTGCTGGATAATCCATCACTTCAGCTAAGCCGCGGACAGTTGGATTCTGGTAAAATGGTTTCAGTTCTTTGACGGTCAAAGTTGCGCCGCTGTCTTCAAACGGAGTGCATGGAACACTGGAAGGCAGCATCGTGTAAACGTCCAGCAGCGATTGCCGTGCGTCATCGATCATGGATTGAATGCCGTTTGCCCCAGCAACATTAGCAATTTCATGCGGATCGGTGAAGATGCTGGTCGTTCCCTGCGGCAGAATTACCTTGGCCAATTCACTTGGCGTTAAAAGGGAACTTTCAATGTGAACGTGAGCGTCGATAAATCCGGGAACGATGTATTGGTCAGCATAATCAAGAGTCCGCCGGGCATGGAAGGTCGATGATTCGCCGGTGGCAATGATTTGCCCGTCATTGATCCAGAGGACATTCGGTTCGAATAACCGGGAGAAGACATTTAAAACGTGGTTGCTTTTAATACATAAATCGATGGTCGTCATTACTGATCCTCCAATAATTATTTGTGTTTTGATGATATTGTTAATCTATTTTAACCTTAAAGGACTAAAGGACAATGAAATTTGTTAATTATTTTGAGCGAACTCGAAATAAATGTCCGAATTAATAATTAAAGCACCGAAAATTTTAAGTGAGGGAATGAATTTTGCCTTTAAATCGTATATACTTATTTAGAAAGACTTTTTTTATGGAGATGGGTTTATGGCACAGCTTTTTTTCCGTTATGGCGCAATGAACAGCGGTAAAACGATTGAAATCCTTAAAGTTGCTCACAACTATGAGGAACAGCACAAGCACGTTGTGATTTTAACAAGCGGGCTGGATAACCGGGATGAAGTCGGATATGTTTCAAGCCGGATCGGGTTACGGCGGCCGGCAATTCCGATTTTTGATGAAACGGATGTGTATGAAATTGTGGCTTCAAAACAGAACATCGACTGTGTGTTAGTTGATGAAGCCCAATTTTTGAAAAAACATCACGTGATTGAATTGACGCGAATCGTTGATGAATTAGGAATTCCAGTAATGACGTTCGGTTTAAAGAACGACTTTCGGAATCAGTTGTTTGAAGGTTCCGAATATCTTTTGCTATATGCTGACAAAATCGAAGAAATGAAGACCATTTGCTGGTTCTGTGCCAAAAAAGCAACCATGAACCTTCGAATCCATGATGGCAAGCCGGTTTATGACGGCGAGCAGATCATGATCGGCGGCAACGAGGCATATTTCCCAGTTTGCCGGAAACACTACGTTAACCCGCCGCTGGAAGAGATCCGCAAAGATATTGAAGAATAATATTTAATGGAGGACAAGATGGATAAGTTATTTGATCGTTTACAAATGCTTGAAGACCGTTACGAAGAGCTGGGCGAATTGCTTTCTGATCCGGATGTAATTGCTGATACGCAACGGTTCACTAAGCTTTCAAAGGAAATGGCCGATTTGCGCGAAACCGTTGAAAAGTACAACCAGTATAAGAAGGTTACGCAGCAGATCAAAGATGATGAGGAAATGTTGAATGCCGGTTTAGATGATGAAGAAATGGCATCAATGGTCAAGGATGAACTGGCAGATTCAAAGGCTGAAAAGGAAAAACTTGAAGAAGAAATTAAGATTCTTTTGATTCCCAAAGACCCGAATGATGAAAAGAACATCATCATGGAAATCCGGGGAGCTGCCGGCGGGGACGAAGCAAGTTTGTTTGCAGCAGATTTATACAACATGTACACCCGCTATGCCGAAAAACAAGGTTGGTCAGTGCAAATCGTTGATAAAACTCCAACCGAAGTCGGCGGATTCAAACAAGTCGTATTGCTGATCAACGGGAAAAATGTTTATTCGAAATTAAAATATGAAAGCGGCGCTCACCGGGTTCAACGGGTTCCCGTTACTGAATCAGCTGGCCGGGTCCACACTTCAACCGCAACGGTCGGGGTAATGCCGGAAGAAGAGGACGTTGAAATCGAAATTGATCCTAAGGATATTCGGGTCGATGTTTTCCGGTCATCAGGTGCCGGTGGTCAGCATATTAACAAGACTTCATCAGCTGTTCGAATGACGCACTTGCCGACTGGAATCGTAGTCTCAATGCAAGACCAACGTTCACAGCAACAAAACCGGGAAAAGGCAATGCAGATTTTGAAAGCCCGGGTTTACGATTACTACAAGACCCAAGAACAAAGTGAATACGACGAAAACCGGAAGTCAGCCATTGGAACTGGAGACCGGTCAGAACGAATTCGGACATATAATTACCCGCAAAACCGGGTTACGGATCACCGGATCGGATTGACATTGAATAAGTTGGATAAGATCATGAACGGTGATTTAGATGACATTATTGATGCGTTAGTATTGTATGATCAAACTAAGGCATTGGAGAAATTGCAAAATGAATAATGCAGTAAATTATTTTAAGGCCCGTCAATGGGCTTTTTCTTTTATTGAAGCGCACGGATTGGAAGCGGATGCCGCTGATTTACTGTTGTGCGATCAGATGGGATGGAATGAAGCCCAACTGTTGATGCATTTTCGCGATCCAATGCCGGATGAGGAATGGCAGCAGTATCAGACAAACGTTCAAAAGTTTGTTGACGGTTGGCCAGCCCAATACCTTACGGGCAAGGCATTTTTTTATGGTCTGCAGCTTAAAGTAACTGAAGCAACCTTGATTCCGCGCCCGGAAACGGAGGAACTGGTTGATTGGATCTTAGCGGATTATGATGAGCAGCCGATCAACTTGCTGGATGTTGGTACCGGAACGGGCGCAATCGGCTTGGCGCTTAAAGCTCAACGCCCAACCTGGGACGTAACGTTAAGCGATATTTCGACTGATGCGTTGGCCGTTGCCAAACAGAATGCGACGGTGCTAAATGAATCTGTCAAATTTGTCCAAAGTGATCTTTTAAATGACGTGGATGGAAAATACGATTTGATCGTTTCGAATCCCCCGTATATTGCTGAAGACGAACGGAAGTACATGGACCGCAGTGTTTTAGAACACGAACCGGAACTTGCGTTATTTGCACCGCATCACGGTTTGGCAATTTATCAGCGAATTGCTGCGGAATGTTCCTCGTATTTAAAACCGCATACCCGAATGTATTTTGAAATCGGGTTTCATCAGGGACAAGCGGTCAAACAAATTTTTGAAAAGCAGTTTCCGCAAGCAAGCGTTGAAGTGCGCCAAGATATCAATCATCATGACCGGATGGTGCGGGTCAAATTTTAAGAAAGGAAATCAAACGAATGGAAATTACTAAAATTTATAAACCAGATGAAGTTGCGCAAGCAGCAAAAGAAATTCAACTTGGAGAATTAATTGCGTTTCCAACTGAAACCGTCTATGGATTAGGGGCAGATGCAACCAATGAAAAGGCTGTTCGACGGGTTTTCCAAGCTAAGGGCCGGCCAGCCGATAACCCGTTAAACGTTACGGTGTGTTCAACGGCAATGGTTGAACGGTTTGTTGGGGAGATCAATGAATGGGGGCAAAAGCTGATCAAGCAATTTTGGCCAGGACCGTTGACGCTGATCTTTAAAACCTTGCCGCATGCGTTAGCTCCAGTTGTTACGGGCGGATTACCAACCGCTGCCTTTCGGATGCCGGATAATCAAGTAACGCTGAAAATGATCGAACTAGCAGGAACCCCAATCGTTGGACCGTCTGCTAATTCATCGGGCAAGCCAAGCCCGACGACCGCTGAGCATGTTTTTCATGATATGGAAGGCAAGATTGCGGGCATCGTTGATGACGGACCAACCGCAGTCGGCGTAGAATCAACGATCATTGATTTAAGCGGGGACACGCCGGTTATTATTCGTCCAGGAGCAATCAGCACGAAAGAAATTGAAGATGTTCTTGGAACCAGGGTTTTACTGAAGGACAGCAAGGATGCCGCTCCCGCAGCCAAATACAAGCATTATAATCCGGATGCTCAAGTTTTGATGGTCAATGATCAAGATTGGGATCAAGTTGACCAATGGCTTAAAGATCAGGATCAAAAGGTAGCGGTAATGGCAACGGATAAGGTGTTAGCTTCGCTTTCAAATGCTGAACTTCAATTCAGTTTAGGGCAAGATGTGCAATCGGCAAGCAAAGAATTCTTTGCAGGGATCCGGCATTTAGACAATGATGAACATGCCAAAATGATCCTCGTTCAAAAGTTTCCAACAACCGGTTTAGGGGAAGCCTACATGAACCGCTTGGAAAAAGCCAGCGGAAATCAAACTTGGGGTTTAGAGTAGCAAAATTATTTAATATCCGATAAAATAGGACTGAATAAAAATCAAAGGAGATGTTTGAAATGGGAAAGTTTGAAGTTTTAGATCACCCATTAATTCAACACAAATTAACGATTATTCGAAACAAGGATTGCGGAACACGGGAATTTCGGGAAGTTGTCAACGAAATTGCCGAATTGATGGTTTACGAAGTTTGCCGTGATATGCCGCTTGAAGATATTGAGGTTGAAACCCCAGTTGCAACGGCCGTTGAAAAACGGTTGGCTGGGAAAAAGGTCGTTGTCGTTCCAATTTTGCGGGCAGGACTCGGAATGGTCGATGGCGTCCTTGAATTATTGCCAGCCGCAAAGGTCGGTCACATCGGAATGTACCGGGATGAAGAAACCCTTCAACCGCACGAATACTTTGTCAAGATGCCAGATCACCTTGATAAACGGGAAATGATCATCGTTGACCCAATGTTGGCAACTGGTGGTTCAGCCATTGCAGCCGTTGATGCATTGAAGAAGCGGGGCGCCAAATCGATTCGGTTTGTTTGCTTAGTCGCTGCTCCAGAAGGAGTCAAGGCTTTGCGGGAAGCTCACCCGGACATCGATGTTTACGCTGCTGCATTGGATGATCACTTAAACGAAAATGGTTACATTGTTCCCGGATTAGGCGATGCCGGTGACCGGCTCTTTGGAACAAAATAATAGCCGAATATTATAGTTGTTAATTAATCTATAAATTCTATTAATAAAGTTTAAGAAAATCAAAATGTGATTATACCGCGATTTTTTTATGACCATTTATATTTATAAAACGTTTACATTAAATTTTTAAAATACGTTTAATTGGTGGTGTTACGCCGTTAAATTGGTTTTGTATTTAATAAAAATGGTGGTATGATGAAAAATGTATTCAGAGATTGTCCATCTTTGGATCGAAATCATTTTATGGTTCGACCGTAATGTTTTCAACCTTATTACAATTGGAAAGAGGTGAGACTTGGTGTTTGATGACGGAAGTAAAATTGTCAAGCTATTCGGGCTCTCATTTAACGTCGGGAACTGTGTCGCCGGACTTGTTACAGCAATTATTGTATGTGCTGTTTTAATTTGGCTTTCACGCAACCTGCAGATGAAGCCGACCGGCAAGCAGAATATTCTCGAATGGATCGTTGATTTTACAAACGGAATTGTAAAGTCAGCGATTCCGAGTGCTCAGGGAAGTAACTATGGATTACTTGCGTTTTTACTCTTTGTATTTATTTTTGTTGCTAACCAATTAGGATTGATCATCCAGTTTGTAATTGGGGATGTTACATATATAAAGAGTCCAACTGCTTCGCCAATGACGACATTAACGTTGGCATTTATGGTTCTTGTTATTTCACATATTGCTGGGGTTAACCGCTTTGGGTTTAAAGGGTATGTCAAAAATACATTTTTAAGTCCAATGCCGGTACTGTTTCCAATTAAGATTTTAGAGCAATTTACAAACTTCATTACCCTTGCTCTTCGTCTTTATGGTAACATCTACGCTGGTGAAGTATTACTTAAGTTAGTTTTCCAAATGGCTCAATCTCATGGGATTTTAACATTTATCCCAGCAATGCCATTAGAAATGATTTGGCAAGGATTCTCCGTCTTTATTGGAGCAATTCAAGCCTATGTCTTTGTAACATTGGCAATGGTTTACATTTCACAAAAGGTCGAAAAAGAGGCCTGATATTTTAAGGAGGAATTATATTATGACAGGTTTAGCATTATTAGGTGCAGGGATTGCTGCGGGACTTGCTGCGATTGGTACTGGTGTTGGTAACGGAATGGTTATTTCAAAAATGTTGGAATCAATGGCTCGTCAGCCAGAATTAAGTGGTCAATTACGGACAAACATGTTCATTGGTGTTGGTTTGATCGAAGCTGTCCCGATCATTGCAATCGTTATTGCGTTCATGTTGTTAGTTAAATAACGATCTTTCATGAAATCCATAACGGATAGGAGGTGTCAATAGATGTATTCGACATTTTTACTTGGTGATGCAGGGGTACAATGGGGGGATTTCCTCTTCTACCTTATTATGTTCATTATCATGTTGCTGATCGTTAAGCACTTTGCATGGGGTCCTGTCACAAAGATGATGGATAAACGTGCAACGAAGATTTCAAACGACATTGATTCTGCTGAAAAGGCCCGGAAAGAAGCTGAAGGCCTTGCTGCAAAACGGCAAACGGCTTTGGAAAACTCACGGACAGAAGCCGCTGGAATCATTGACCGCGCAAAACAAAACGGTGAACAACAAAAAGCTTCAATTGTAAATGCTGCAAATGAAGAAGTTAAAACAATGAAGGCTAATGCCAAGAAAGATATTCAACAAGAAAAGCAAGATGCTTTATCAAGTGTAAAGAACGATGTCGCTGAATTATCTATTGAAATTGCTTCGAAGATTATTCAAAAAGAACTAACACCTGAAAGTCAAAAGGAATTAGTTGATTCATATATTGAAGGGTTGGGAAAGCAAAATGGCAATAGATAATGCAACAATTGCACGTCGTTATGGCAATGCCCTTTTTGAAGTTGCTCAAGATCAAAATTCACTTGCTGAAACAGCAGCTGAATTAAATGAATTAAAAGCAGCTTTAAATCAAGAACCTGGATTTGTTAACTTTATGACAAGTCCGCAAATCGATGAGAAAGCAAAGAAAGATACTCTTTCTGCGTTAACTACAAATGCTTCAGCATTGGTTTCTAATCTGCTCAATATGTTATTTGACTACCGGCGGATCAGTAACTTAGAAGCAATCATCGATGAATTTAACAGATTTTATGATCAAGACCGCAAAGTCGTTCGGGCCGTTGTACGGACAGCCGTTGAATTAGATGATCAACAAAAGGATACTCTTGCAAAGAAGTTTGCTGAGGTTGAAGGTGCAAACCAAGTCATCTTGGATGCAAAGGTTGATCCATCGATCATTGGCGGGGTTGTCATGCAATCTGAAAGTCATATTTATGACGGTTCGATTAAGATGAAGCTTGAAAAGATCAAGCGTCTGTTACTAAAACGTTAAAGAGGTGAGACTTTTATGAGCATTAAGGCTGAGGAAATCAGTGCTCTTATTAAGAAACAATTAGCAGATTATAAAGATGAACTATCTGTTGATGAAGTTGGTACTGTTACTTATGTTGGTGATGGTATTGCTCGTGCTAACGGTCTCGATAATGCCTTGTCTGGTGAATTGGTAGAGTTCCAAAATGGAGTATTCGGTATGGCTCAAAACTTGGAATCAACAGATGTTGGGATCGTTGTTTTGGGTGACTACAAGGGAATCCGCGAAGGTGATACTGTTAAGCGGACTGGCCGAATCATGGAAGTTCCTGTTGGGGACGCATTGATCGGCCGGGTCGTAAACCCATTAGGACAACCAATTGATGGATTAGGCGAAATTAAAACCGATAAGACACGTCCAGTAGAACGAAAAGCTCCGGGTGTTATGGAACGGCAATCTGTTTCAGAACCACTTCAAACTGGGATTAAAGCGATCGATGCTTTAGTTCCGATTGGTCGGGGCCAGCGTGAATTGATTATCGGTGACCGGAAGACTGGGAAGACATCATTGGCAATCGATACGATCTTAAACCAAAAAGATCAAGATATGATTTGTATCTACGTTGCGATTGGACAGAAGGAATCAACTGTTCGCGAACAAGTTGAAACATTACGCAAGTTTGGCGCAATGGACTACACAATCGTTGTTTCAGCTGGTCCTTCAGAACCTGCTCCAATGCTTTACATCGCTCCATATGCTGGAGCCGCAATGGGTGAAGAATTCATGTTCAACGGTAAACACGTTTTGATCGTTTATGATGATTTAACAAAGCAGGCTGATGCTTATCGTGAACTTTCATTGATCTTGAGAAGACCTCCTGGCCGTGAAGCTTACCCAGGTGACGTTTTCTATCTGCACTCACGTTTGCTCGAACGGGCTGCTAAGTTAAGTGATGAACTTGGTGGCGGATCAATGACTGCTTTGCCATTCATCGAAACAAAAGCCGGGGACGTTTCAGCATACATTCCAACTAACGTTATTTCGATCACTGATGGACAGATTTTCTTGGACAGTGATAAGTTCTATGCTGGGGTTCGTCCTGCGATCGATGCCGGAACTTCGGTTTCACGTGTTGGTGGTGACGCTCAGATCAAAGCCATGAAGAAAGTTGCCGGAACACTACGTTTGGACTTAGCTTCATATGCTGAATTGGAATCATTTACTCAATTCGGTTCTGACTTGGACGAAGCTACGCAAGCTAAGTTGAATCGTGGTCGTCGGACAATTGAAGTTTTGAAGCAACCGTTACATAAACCACTTCCTGTTGAAAAACAAGTTGTAATCCTTTATGCATTGACTCACGGCTTCTTAGACTCAGTTGTGATCGATGATATTACGAAGTTCCAAGATGGATTGTTTGACTACTTCGACAATAATCACAAAGACTTGCTTGACGAAATTAAGAAGACTGGTCAATTACCAGATACAGCAAAACTTGATGCTGCAATCAAGGATTATGCTGATACTTTCCAAGCAAGCAACAAATAGAAAGGGTGGTGAAGGCTGATGGCTGGTTCATTACAAAGTGTTAAGCGTCGGATCAATTCGACCAAGAAAACACAACAAATCACAAATGCCATGCAAATGGTATCAACTGTAAAATTGAATCAAATTCAAAGACATACAGCAAGTTATCAAGTCTATGCCGCCAAGATTCGGAGTGTAATCACTCATCTTGCTAAATCACACTTATTAGATAGTATCTCAGTAAGCAGCTCATCAAAGAAGAGCGATGATCCGATGAGTTCATTGGGAATGTTGCAACAACGTCCGGTCAAGAAGGTCGGAATTGTTGTGATCACATCAGATCGGGGCTTAGTTGGAAGCTACAACAGTACGGTATTAAAACAAACAATGACGTTGATTGATAACGTAAGCAAAGCTGACAACAAGAAAGATGACATTGTGATCTTAGCAATCGGTTCAACTGGTGCAGATTTCTTTAAACAACGCGGATTTAACATCGGATACGAATATCAAGGTGTTAATGATGTGCCGAAATTTAAAGAAGTTCGGCCAATTGTTCAAGCAATCGTTACGATGTTTACAAGCGGAGCATTCGACAAATTATACGTTTGTTACAACCACTTTGTAAACACCTTAACGTCAGAATTTCGTGCTGAACAGATGCTTCCAATTACTGCTGAAAATGTTGGTGATTTGGAAAATGACGGACTTGAAGAAGCTAAAGAAGGCCAAATAGCTCCAGCATACGATGCTGAACCTTCTCAAAATGCAATCTTGGAAGTTGTTTTGCCGCAATATGCTGAAAGCTTAGTATACGGTGCAATTTTGGATGCCAAGACATCCGAACATGCTTCAAGTTCAACAGCCATGAAATCTGCTTCAGATAACGCAGATGACATTATTTCAACCTTGCAATTGCAATACAACCGGGCACGGCAGAGTGCAATTACAACTGAAATTACTGAAATTACAGGTGCTCAAGCTGCCTTAGAATAAAATTAGGAGGAATTACGAATGAGTTCTGGTAAAGTAGTACAAGTTATCGGACCTGTTGTTGACGTTGAATTTCCTCTAAATGAATCTTTACCTGAAATTGACAACGCGCTTCACGTAAAACGTGAAGATGGTTCAGACTTGGTTCTTGAAGTTGCCCTTGAATTGGGGGACGGAGTTATGCGGACTGTTGCCATGGATTCAACTGATGGGTTGAAGCGTGGTGCAGAAGTTATTGACTCAGGTTCATCAATTTCTGTTCCAGTTGGTAAAGATACTTTAGGACGGGTATTTAACGTTTTAGGTGACACGATCGATAACGGTCCTAAATTTAGTGAAGATCATCGTCGTGATCCAATTCACCGCAATGCTCCAGCATACGATCAATTGAATCCAGGGACTGAAGTTTTGGAAACGGGGATCAAGGTTATTGATTTGCTTGCTCCATACATCAGAGGTGGAAAGATTGGTTTGTTCGGTGGTGCCGGTGTTGGGAAGACTGTTTTAATTCAAGAGTTAATTCACAACATTGCTGAAGAACACAGCGGAATCTCAGTATTTACCGGTGTTGGTGAACGGACACGTGAAGGAAACGACCTTTACTTTGAAATGAAGGAATCAGGCGTTTTAGATAAAACAGCCATGGTATTCGGTCAAATGAACGAACCACCTGGTGCCCGGATGCGGGTTGCTTTGACTGGTTTAACAATTGCTGAATACTTCCGTGACGTTGAAGGACAAGACGTTTTGCTCTTCATCGATAACATTTTTCGGTTCACTCAGGCTGGTTCAGAAGTTTCAGCCTTGCTTGGACGGATTCCTTCAGCCGTAGGTTACCAACCAACCTTAGCTACTGAAATGGGTCAATTACAGGAACGGATCACTTCAACTAAGAAGGGCTCAATCACTTCAATTCAAGCGGTTTATGTTCCTGCCGATGACTATACTGACCCTGCTCCAGCAACCACTTTCGCTCACTTGGATGCCACAACTAACTTGGAACGTTCATTGACGCAACAGGGGATTTACCCAGCCGTAGACCCGCTTGCTTCAACCTCAAGTGCGTTGGCTCCTGAAATTGTTGGTGAAGAACATTACCAAGTAGCAACCGAAGTTCAACACGTATTGCAACGTTATCGTGAATTGCAAGATATCATTTCAATTCTTGGAATGGATGAATTATCTGATGAAGAAAAATTAACTGTTGCACGTGCACGGCGGATCCAATTGTTCTTATCACAAAACTTCCACGTTGCTGCTAAGTTCAATGGATTCCCGGGATCATACGTAACAGTTGAACAAACCGTTCAAGGATTCAAGGAAATTCTTGAAGGGAAGTATGATGATCTTCCAGAAGAAGCATTTCGGAGTGTCGGAACAATTGAAGATGTTGTAAAGAAAGCTAAGAAATTGGCAGCTAATGCTTAAGGAGGGAACGTCAAATGAGTGACAAACCTGAATTAACAGTGTCTGTTGTAACTCCAGATGGTGAAGTTTATGAAAACAAGACTACTTTGGCAATCTGTAAGACTGCTGAAGGTGAACTTGGAATTATGCCGAACCATACTCCTGTGTTAGCTTCATTGGCAATCGATGAAGTGCGGGTCAAGACTGGAGAAGATCAATATGATGAAATTGCCATTGGCGGTGGATTCTTAGAATTTTCAAATAACGTTCTTTCAATCGTTGCTTCAGCAGCTGAAAGAAAAGAAAATATCGATACATCACGGGCAGAACGTGCACGCGATCGGGCTAAAGAACGGATCGAAAAGGCACAAAATGAACATGATGTAAAAGAATTAAAGCGGGCTGAAATTTCATTGAAGCGGGCTTTAAACCGGATCAAGATTTCAGGCCATTAATGAAACTAAGCTTTTAACTAAACGTAGAGGTTATGACGAAAGTCATAGCCTCTTTTTCTATAATTTAATCATTTAATTACGAATATTAAGTTAATTTAAAAATTAATGTTATTTGATATAAAAGGGTGTATATTAGTTAGGTATGCAAGATATACTTATCATTAATATTGTTATCTAAAGGACAACTATGATATTATAATTGCAAACTGAGAGGTGAGGGGTTAATGAGACAAATTGGATTAAATGCGTTACTGACGATCATCAGTAACTTTACTTTTATCCTGATTACGTTTAAGATCTTGCGCGATTTGCGCCTGGATTACTATGTCAATAAGGAACGGCAACGGACGTTTCGGCTGTTTCTTATTTTGGTTTCAACGGCCCTGGGCTTTTTAGTAAGTCAGTTTTTCCTAAACTTCATCGATAGTGTACGAAATTTAGGATATCTATTGTAATGGAGGATTAGACTTGGAAAAAATTATTGTTCGCGGCGGAAACAAGTTAAATGGAACGGTTGAAATTGAAGGAGCAAAAAATGCGGTTTTGCCAATTTTAGCTGCATCGATTCTTCCAACTGAAGGCCGCACGGTTTTACATAACGTCCCGATTTTATCAGATGTATTTACAATGAATAATGTGATCCGCTTTTTAAATGTTAAAGTTGGATTTGATGAAGATCAAAAAGAAATTACGGTTGACTCAACCGATGAACTATCATACGAAGCACCATTCAAATATGTTTCAAAGATGCGGGCCTCAATCGTTGTTTTAGGACCGCTTTTGGCACGGGTTAAACATGCGAAGGTTGCAATGCCTGGGGGTTGTGCAATTGGTTCCCGGCCGATTGATCTGCACTTGAAGGGGTTAGAGGCAATGGGTGCCAAAATCATTCGCAACGATGGTTATATCGAAGCCACAACGGATGGTTTAAAGGGTACTAACATCTATCTTGACTTCCCAAGTGTTGGAGCAACCCAAAACATTATGATGGCCGCAACCTTAGCCAAGGGAACAACGATCATTGAAAACGTTGCCCGGGAACCTGAAATCGTTGATCTTGCCAACTTCTTAAATAAGATGGGGGCACACGTAACAGGTGCTGGAACAGAAACGATCAAGGTTGTTGGTGTTGATCACCTTCATGGGGTTGAACACACGGTCGTTCAAGATCGGATCGAAGCCGGAACATTTATGGTTGCCGCTGCAATCACCAATGGGAATGTTTTGATTAAAGATGCCGTTGAAGAACACAATAAACCATTAATTTCTAAACTTGAAGAAATGGGTGCGCAAATAATTCGGGAAGATGACGGTATTCGCGTAATCGGACCGGAAAAACTTAAACCAGCAGACGTGAAGACAATGCCGCATCCCGGTTTCCCAACTGATATGCAACCGCAAATCAGTGTTGCGCAATTAGCAGCTGATGGGACAAGCACATTAACGGAAACGGTCTTTGAAAACCGGTTCATGCACCTGGAAGAATTACGGCGAATGAATGCCGACTTTAAGGTTGAAGGCAATGCCGCTGTCTTGAACGGTCCAACAAACTTTAGCGGGTCTGAAGTTGCTGCAACTGACTTGCGGGCCGCTGCTGCGTTGATCCTTGCTGGGTTAATCGCAAAGGGCATCACGCAAGTAACCCATTTGGAATATCTTGATCGGGGATACTGGCACTTTAATCAAAAGCTTGCTTCATTGGGTGCAGAAATCAAGCGGGTCAATGATATTACCGGAAACGAAATGAAAATCAACAGCGAAGTTAAAAATTAATCAAATTATTAAGTAATAAGGGGCTGGATTTTGGAACAGTCCCTTTTTTGGTACTAACAATTATCTTGATTTTACGTGAATTCAAAAATGATTCTATGGTATAATAATCGAGATATATCCTTAATTTTGAGTAATGATTATTAAAGGAGAATTGCTATGGCAAAAGACATTGGGATTGACTTGGGTACAGCCAATGTGCTGATCAATATCCAAGGTGAAGGAATTGTATTAAACGAACCTTCAGTAGTAGCTGTCAATTCAAAATCAAATAAGGTTCTGGCTGTTGGATCAGAAGCTTATCAAATGGTTGGCCGAACACCGGGAAGTATCCGGGCAATCCGCCCGTTAAAAGACGGAGTGATCGCAGATTTTGATATTACGGAACAAATGCTTTCATACTTCATTAAGAAGCTGAATGTTAAGGGGTTCATGTCAAAACCAAATATTATGATCTGCTGCCCAACGAATACAACGGACGTTGAACATAAGGCAATTCGCCAAGTTGCTGAAAAAATTGGCGGCGGACAGGTTTATTTGGAACTTGAACCAAAAGTTTCGGCTGTTGGAGCTGGCTTAGATATCTTCAAACCGTTTGGAAACATGGTCATCGATATTGGTGGGGGAACAAGTGATATTGCGTTCCTTTCATTAGGTGATATTGTTGCCAGCCGATCATTGAAGATTGCCGGTGACCGGTTGAACATGGATATTTTAAACTTTGTAAAGAAGAAGTATAATTTACAAATTGGTGAACGGACTGCTGAAAAGGTAAAAATCGAAATTGGGACGGTTGTTCCAGGACACCGGAATGAAGAAATCGATGTTCGTGGCCGGGATACAGTTTCAGGACTGCCCCGGACAATTACCTTGAAGTCTGACGATGTTGAACCAACGTTGAATGAAACCATGATGAACGTTGTTGAAGCAGCAAAGGATGTCTTAGGAGTAATTCCGCCTGAACTTGCAGCCGATATCATCGATCATGGAATCATGATGACGGGTGGCGGTGCATTGCTTGACGGCATGGACCAATTACTGATGGATAATTTAAACATTCCGGTTAATATTTCAGATACACCGTTAGATGATGTTGCTGTCGGAACGGGAATTTTGCTTGAAAAAATTCTTGGCAGCGAAAATCAAAAGAGATAATCGAAATGTTTAAACGTATTTTTACGTGGATCATCCATCAGTATCAACGGTTTATTTCACCGTTGTTTCCGCCAAGTTGTCGGTATTACCCGACATGTTCGAACTATGCTTTGCAGGCAATTCAAAAGTTTGGAGCATTGAAAGGCGGCTTGATGGCTGCAGCGCGCATTTTACGGTGTAATCCGTTTGTAAAGGGTGGATATGATCCCGTTCCAGATCATTTCAGCTTGCAGCGAAATGAAAGCTGGAAAGATGATCCCAATGAAAATTTCTTTTACAATGAAGAACATTTAAATAAATAACTTTAAGGAGGTAAGCGTGTGTCAAAAAAAACTAAAACGATTGAATTAGTTGAAGATGAAAAGGTAATCAATGGGGTAACGGTTGCTGAATTAAAATTAGGTGAAAAGTCTTTGGGAACGGTCAAACCTGAAGATGATAAGTTTACTGCCAGTCTTCCAGATGGCGAAAAGTTCAGTGTGAAAAGCCATTCAGAAGCAGTTAATATTTTGATCAGTCATTACCATTTACACTCATAGGATGATTACGCAAAGGAGCTTTAAAATTGGGTAATACGAAAAATAACCGGCGGGTAAAAAGTAATGATGACCGGATCGACTGGGGAATCATTTTCTCAGTTCTTGTTTTAGCCGTAATCGGGATGCTTTCGATTTACGTTGCCGTTAAGCACGATACAAGTAATGCGAGTGTAACTAAAACGTTAGTCTCACAGGCAATGTGGTATGTGTTCGGAATCATCGCGGTCGTGATCATCATGCAGTTTGACGCCGAGCAGTTATGGAAAGTGGCCCCGGTTGCTTACGGCATCGGAATCACGCTGATGTTCCTGTTGCTTTTCCTGTATAGTCGTTCGTATGCGGCTCAAACAGGGGCGAAAAGCTGGTTTGCAATCGGATCATTGACTTTCCAGCCGTCTGAAGTGATGAAACCCGCGTATATTCTGATGCTGGCGCGGGTGATTGCCGAGCATAATTCCTTGTATCCTGAGCATACGATTGAAACGGATTGGAAGTTGCTTGGTAAAATGTTTCTCTGGACATTGCCGATCGTTATTTTGTTAAAACTTCAAAATGACTTTGGGACAACGTTGGTTTTCTTAGCAATTTTCGGCGGAATGGTTTTAATTTCCGGAATTTCATGGCGCATTATTGTTCCAATCTTCGGGGCATTCTTCGTTATTGGGGCAATCGCAATTTACTTTGCGGTCTTTAACCGGGAAGTGCTGCTGCACTTAGGATTCCAGAACTATCAATTCCAACGGATCGATGCTTGGTTGCACCCTGAAAATAACACGACCGGTTCAAGTTACCAGTTATGGCGGAGTATTGAAGCCATTGGTTCGGGTCAGTTATTTGGAAAAGGGTTCAACGTTTCAAACGTTTACGTTCCTGTTCGGGAATCTGATATGATTTTCTCGGTTATCGGGGAAAACTTTGGCTTTATTGGTGGATGTGTCTTGATTTTCATCTATCTGTTATTGATTTTCCAAATGGTTCAAGTAACATTTGAAACCCGGAATGAATTTTACGCATACATTTCAACCGGGGTTATTATGATGATTTTATTCCACGTATTTGAAAACATTGGAATGAGTATCGGATTACTTCCGTTAACGGGGATTCCATTACCATTTATTAGTCAAGGGGGATCTTCGTTGATCGGGAACATGATTGGGATCGGCCTGATCATGTCGATGAGGTATCACCATAAGAGTTACATGTTTAGTAATAATTCAGATTTTAATTAAGGTGTGACAAAACGTTCAAAACGAGCGTGGTGGAAGTAGAAAAGCGAACGAATCACGTCAGCGTCGATTCGGAGGTTTTCGAACTTCCAAGTAGCTCGTTTGTTTTGGAACCCGATTATAAAGAAGGTTGCGGCGCAGGTCGCAGCCTTTTTTAATGCGTTTAATTTCTAAAATATTTCGATAACCTTTATACTTAGAATAGTAATTTATGGAATAAGAGGAATTAAAATGGATAGCGATCAACTTACAGAATTAATTTTAGCTTTGCAAATGATCAAGGGCGTTGGTCCGAAGACGGTGTTGAAGTTTTTTGATACCGTTAAGCCGCGGCTGATTTTGGAAAACTTCCGGAACATGCACCGTAATTCAACGATTAACCGGCGCATTAACGAAGGCGCTCTGGATTATCAAAAATGGAAAAACATGCTTGCGGATGCCCGGAAATTAATGGAAAAGACTCGCAGTTATGGAATTCAAATCTTGAATTATCAAGATGCAGATTACCCGGATAACTTGCGGAGTTTGAATCATTATCCGTTGATTATTTACGTCAAAGGAAACGTTAAGGCTCTTCAAGGACCGTCAGTAGGTTTTATCGGAACCCGGCGGCCAACGGAACTTGGTTACAAAATGGCGGAACGGATGGCATATCAGTTTGCCAAGGATGGGCTGACCGTGGTTAGTGGATTATCCGTTGGAACGAATACGGCGGCCCACACCGGCGCATTGAAGGCTGGCGGCACAACGGTTGCCATTTTAGGCCATAGTTTGGAACAGCCAATCTATCCGAAAGAGAATAAGGATTTTGCTCAAGAAATCATTGATAACGGCGGTGCATTAATGTCAACCTACAGCCTGGGGGCGATTGTCCGGCGTCAATTCTTAGCAGCCCGTGATGAATGGGAAAGCGGTCTTGCTGATGGTTTAGTGGTTGTTGAAACCGATCAAAACGGGAAGACAGAGTCCGCTTTACAACACGCCTTCAAACAGGGGCGGCCGGTCGGAATGCTTGACCACAGTCAATGTCCGAAAATCGACGATGTCATGAAAATCGAACAGGCAATCGGAAATCAGGAATTTATCCGGAAAAAGCGCGCAATGCCGTTATGGGATATTGATAGCCTTCACCGGTTTGAAGCTACCATGGCAAAATCCCGCGAAGAATTTTTAAAGAAGAGCAAGCGGCACAAACGCCTGGCTGAAATTCGTCTTTTTTAAGGGCAATTGGGTGCAGATGATAATAAATTATGCTATACTTGGGTTTCAAGTTATGTACGAACAAAATTTTAAACAAAAGGTGATTAAGTAAATGGATAGCAAAAAGAAATTACATATTGCATTATTCTTTGGCGGAAACTCATCTGAACATGACGTTTCAAAGCGTTCGGCTCACAACATTTATGACGCTTTAGACAAAGACAAATACGAAGTTTCAGTCTTCATGTTTACGAAGCAAGGTTTCTTACTTGGTAACAAAGACTCTCTTCGGATTTTCAATGGCGAACCAGAGGATGAAGTGGTTGCAGAAGCAACGAAGGACGTTGACTTTTCAAATCCGTTAGCAAACATCCAAAACTTATCTGAAGTAAAGGATGTTGATGTCTTCTATCCGGTAATTCACGGAAACATGGGGGAAGACGGAACGATCCAAGGTCTTTTCCGCTTATTGAATAAGCCATGGATCGGAAGTGGAATTGCTTCATCAGCTAATTCATTTGATAAGGATTTAACGAAGCAATTATTAACGTTGCACGGAGTTCGGAACACAAAGTACTTTGTCGTTACACCTGAAACGGTTGATGAACATCCATACAGCAAGGCTAAGGAAGAATTAGGCGACGTAATGTTTGTTAAACCTGCTCGTCAAGGTTCTTCAGTCGGAATCAACAAGGTCAAGACTGAACAAGAATACAACGATGCGATTCAAGAAGCCTTCCGTTACGACTACAAGGTAATGGTCGAAGAAGCCATCAAGAATCCGCGGGAAGTTGAATGTTCAGTCCTTGGAAACCGCGATCCGAAGTACTCAAAGCTTGGTGCGGTTGACGTCAACGGGGATGAATTCTACGACTACAACAACAAGTTCGTTGATGCTTCAGGCGTTGTCTTCAAGATTCCAGTTGATTTACCAGAAAAATTAACAAAGGAAATCCAAGAAATGTCAGTTAAGGCATTTAAAGCCTTGGATAACCGTGGTTTAGCCCGGATGGACTTCTTAGTTGATGAAAATGGTGTTCCATACTTAGGTGAAGTAAATACTTTGCCAGGCTTTACTAACATTTCACTTTACCCTCAATTATGGGAAGTTTCAGGAATCAGTTATTCAGATTTAATTGATAAGTTGATTCAACTCGCAATCGACGAATTCAACGACAATGCTAAACTTCACTATGACTTTACTGAATTAGGTTCAGAAAAATTAGGTAAAGGATTATTAGACAAGAACGGAAAGCACCGTGATTAAAAAATAAGCTGTGATTTTACATCACAGCTTATTTTTTATTCTTCAAATTTATTAAACGTTGAGCGGTAAATATTCATCACTAACCAGATCAATGCTTGGAAGACGGCAATCAAGATGACAAAAACCAGCATGCGGATATTCCACATTTGGATCAAGTCGTTGATCACGCCGTGCGGATCCATGAACAGGTAAACGGTGTGAAGCCGTAAGAACCGGCCAATGTAAACCCCAATCGAAGAAGCAAGGATCAAAATCCCAACGATCGAAATTTCAAAAAACGGACTGTTCTTTTTGAACCGCTTGGCGATTACCTTGCTGACACATGAGAGACTCCAAACGCCAAAAAGACTGGACATCAAAGCACTGAATACTAAGTTGCCATAGTGCCACCAAATGCGAAGCTTAAAGACCATCAATCCGGTAACGGCATTGTAAGGATTGATTTTTGCTAAGTGGAAGAGGTCAGTTAAAACGTATGGGGCATTTGGATAAAATAACAGCCACAAAATAAAGAGGATGACGAACAACCAGCGGGGCTGTTTTTCATTGATGTGCATTCCAATCTCAATCGGAATGTATGCCAGAAAAGTATTCAGCAGCAAGAAACTGTATAATGCTTTGCCAGACGCAATTACGCCGCCAATGTACAGCATGTAGAAGATAAACAGCAGCCGTACGATCCATTGAACTTTTTTATTCATTGAAAACACCTCGGTTCGAAGAAAGTCCAAAAAGTATTATTACCATTGTACCAATTTTGGAATGGCTTTGCAGGCAAAAAAATCAATTTAATGAATAGTTAATAAGAATTAACGGTTTATTGCGGTTTCTTAAAATTGTTTTCATGATACAATTATAATATATACGCTGAACGAGGAGGACAAAATGGGATTCTTAAGCAGTATTTTTACCTGGCAACACTTTATCAACTTGTTGGATATTGGAGTTGTTTGGTATGCAATTTACAAATTGATGATGCTTTTACGCGGAACAAAGGCGGTTCAGCTTTTTAAAGGTGTCTTAGTGATCATCGTTATTAAATTGATCAGTTGGTATTTAGGACTTCGGACGGTTTCGTGGATCACAGACCAGATTATTAACTGGGGAATCATAGCGATCATCGTAATTTTTCAACCGGAAATTCGGCGCGGTCTCGAGCATCTAGGACGCGGGTCGCTGTTCTTTAATAATAAAAAGAAGCAGAATGAAGCCCAAGAAAAGATGATCCAAGCCCTTGATAAGGCGATTCAATACATGTCAAAACGACGGATCGGGGCTTTAATGACGATTGAAATGAATACCGGGCTTGAAGATTACATTGAAACGGGGATTCCGTTGGATGCCGATGTCAGTGGTGAATTGCTGATCAACATCTTCATTCCGAACACGCCGTTGCATGATGGTGCGGTAATTATTAAGAATAACCGGATTGCGGTTGCGGCCGCATATTTGCCGCTATCAGAAAGTAATTTGATTCCGAAAGAATTAGGAACGCGGCACCGGGCAGCCGTCGGAATCAGTGAAGTGACGGATGCGTTGACGATCGTTATTTCAGAAGAAACCGGGGCAGTTACGATCACGAAGAACAACGAATTGATTCGGAACTTGACCCGGCAAGATTATTTAAAGTTGTTACACAATGAATTAGTTCCGGCAGAAGAGAAGAAGCAAAAGAATGTCTTTGTCCGGTTCTTCAGTAAGATGAAAGCCCGCAAGGCAAACCGGAACAGTCACGCAGCAGGCCATACAGCTCATAAGAGGGGGCGGAAACATTGAAATTCAGTAAATTGTCAAACACGAAATTTGTATATTCCATTATTTCCTTGATTTTTGCATGCTTCCTCTTTGGGTATGTAACAACTGATACCGGGGCAAACACGAATGGGGCAGCGAATAAAGCCACCTTGTCGACCCAAAAGTCAGCAACGGTCACGGTGCCATTGAAGGTGAATGTCAGTTCCAAGTATTTTGTTGAAGGTTATCCGGAAAACGTTAAGGTTAAGATCAACGGTCCGGCAGCCCTTGTTCAAACGGCAGAAAATACTAAAAACTTTCAAGCGTATGCTGACTTGGAAGGCTTAAAGCCTGGAAAACACACTGTTAAGTTAAAAGTTTCAGGTGTTAGTCACGAATTGAGCGCGAACGTTCAACCTGAAAAAGTGACGGTTACGATCAGTAAGAAGGCAACGGCAACCTTCCCAATTCAAGTCCGGTTTGATTCAACCTTGATCGGTAACGGCTACGCTGCCGGAATTGCATCCAGCAACTATTCACGGGCAAAGGTGATCGGTTCGCGCAGTTCGATCAACGCGGTAACAAACGTGGTCGCCAATGTTAGTTTGCCGGAGGGCGTTCAACATTCAGTTACGCAAAACGTAACGCTTGAAGCCCTTGATGAAAATGGCAAACCGTTAAACGTTGTAATTGAACCGACAACGGTCAAGGCAACGGTTCCGATTTATGCGGCCACAACCACTAAGAAGGTTAATATCCACTTAGTTGCGAGTGGCGGCGGCGATAATACGAAAAATTACAGTTTATCGACGGATACGAAGACCGTTACGGTAACGGGAACGAAACAGGCGTTAAGCCGGCTGCAAAGTTTGAACGTGGCTGTTCCCGTTAGCGGGGTAACATCGAATACAACGAAGACGGTTCCGATTGACACCATTCAAAATGGAATCATTGCGGTTAGCCCAAGTTCAATCAATGTTCAAATCACGGTTTCAGGTCAAGAAAATCAAAATTCAACGCAAAGTCAGAATGGAAATAACCAGCAATCAGGGCAGAATAACCAAGATGCGACATCCAAGACTGCGAATAATCAAAGTCAACCAGCCCAAAAACAGGGTCAAACAGGGCAATAATGTGATCAAAGTTTGAAGATTAAGGAAATTTGATGAAAATCAAATTTCCTTTTTTGTTTAAAGTTTAAAAATTGTTTAAAAAGCCTGAATATAAAGGCTTTTGATTCGACTTGTCCCGAATAACTGGTATAATCTTCTATGTAAAACTAATGAGTAGTTATAAGGGTTAAATTAACGTAGATAGAAGATATATATAAATTTAATGGGGAGAATAAAATGAAGAGTAAGAGTTATATTGGAAATCGTTATAATCGTGTAAAGTTATATAAAAAAGGCAAGTTCTGGGTGGCATCTTCAATTACCTTTTTATCATTAGGGATTGGGGCAGGTGTCAGCACAGTTCGGGCCGCAAACATTTCATCAAGCAGCCGCAATGAAGAAGTCGAAGAAGTATCTTCTTCAAGTGCGTCAAAAATCAATGCACGGTCATTTTCTTCAATTCACATGCAACCGCAATCAGTTGCAAGTTCAGTGATTGAAGCGAGTGCTAGTCAAAAATCAAGTTCAATTAGTTCAAGCCGCGAATCACAATCTCAAACTGATTCATCAGTTTCAAGTTCGGTTCAAAGCAGCTCATCAATCAGTTCAGCTTCATCAACAAGCAAACAATCATCAGCTGTGAAATCATCAAGCAGCAAGCAAGCATCTTCATCAAGTGAAGAAGCTTCTTCAGTGCACTCTTCAAGCGTTCAAGGTTCATCAAGTTCAGTTGGCGCTTCAAAGAAGAGCGCAGAGCATTCTTCAAGTGCTTCAACTGCAAGTTCAATGGGCAAGATTGCTGGCGTAACGGCTGATAAAGCATTGGCAAGTGATCTCACAAACAAGGAAGATTCTGTTTTAGGTGCCAATGCCGGAACAAAGCTTGTTCAAAGTACGCCAGTGATCGCTAACCGGAAGAATGATGAAGAAGACCAAGCAAATGATACTGAAGCGACCCTGAAAAATGCAGTTAAAGCGGAAGATGTTGCGCGGGTTCGTTCACACAATTCAGTTTTAGATGCAAATGAGAGTTCTTATGGCGATTGGACGATTTATTTTGTTACCACATCTGGGGAAACAGTGCATACACCGAAAGGGTACACTAACATGTACGGTTACCAGGTGGAAGCTAATTTGGAAACAATAGTTACTACAATTGAAAACGAAGGTTACCAGTATATTGCTGATTTACCGATTACAATAACTGGGCCTTATAATGAAATTTCGGCATATTATACTTTGATTTTTCAACCGGTACGAAAACAGGGTGGAGCGGTAACGGTCAAGTATGTAACTCAGAGCGGAAAAATATTAGGAACTGGAACAGCAGAATATACGGCTCCGACAGGTGATTCTGATTCCACCCCATATGTTGGCGATACGTATTCAACAAGTGCAGAAAGTTTTAAGGGATACCATTTGGTTAAAACGCCTGCCAATTCATCGGGACTGGTTTCATCAGAATCACAAACGGTAACGTATACGTATGCTCCAAATGTGCAAACAGTCACGGTAAATTATATTGATTCGGCAGAAGGGACAATTGTTGATACAGATAATGTTAAGGTAGCATACGGTTCAAGTGTTGATTACAACGCTCAACAATTTGTCAATCAAAATCTTTCAGGGTATCAGATTTCAAAATCAAATTTACCGGCAAATGGAGTTCTTTCATATGGATCATCGACGTCATATAACGTTTATTTAACTCATAAAATTGACACAACAACCCAAACATCAACTTATACTCAAACAATTAAATATCAATATGCCAACGGTAATCAAGCAGAGCCGACGAAGACTACAACCGTAACCTTTACCCGGACAGTAAAAACTGACGAAGTTACGGGTGAACAAACAGTTGGCAACTGGACAACCAGCGACTCAACGAGTTTACCAGCTGTAACATCACCGACGATTGCGGGTTATACCCCAAGCCAAGTTACGGTTCCAGCCGTAACGGCAACGCCGGGTGGCAGTGATAACCAAACAGTTACGTATAATCCGAACCAAGAATCAATGACAATTACGTATTACGATGCCGATGAAGGCAAAGTGTTGTCAACGAAGGTTCTTCAAGGTGGTTACGGCACTAAACCAGACTATGATTATCAAAGCGTAATTGCTCAGTACGAAAAAGAAGGCTATAAGGTTGAACGGAGTACGATTCCGTCAACGGGGTTAGTGTTCACTAATTCAGATAGCCAAAGCTACGAAGTTGATTTGACACATACATCGACTGTTCTTCCGCCAGATTCGCCAAATCTGACAAAAACAATTAAGAACACGATTAAATATATTTATGCTGATGGATCACAAGCAGCTCAAAGTGTTGTCCAAACAATTACGTATACGCGGATAGCGACAAAGGATAACGTTACAGGGGCAATTTCATATTCAAATTGGAAGACAACCACTAACCCAGCTGAATTTCCGTCAGTGAAATCACCGACGATTGCGGGATACACGCCAAGCAAGGCAGAAAGCGGAGTAGTTCCAATTTCATCTGATAGTGCGGATTTAACGGAAACAATTATTTACACGAAGAATGGCGGAACTCAAACACCGCAATCAGATACGAAGACAACGGTTACGGAAACCGTTTACTTTGTTGACGAAAATGGAAATCAATTAAAGGCTCCGTATACGGCAACAATTACGTTTACCCGGACAAAGAATAGCAACGGGACGTATACTGCATGGCAACCGGTTGGCGGCAAGGTTGATTTTCCAGCCGTTGACGCACCGGAAATTGCGGGTTACACCCCAAATGAATCGCAAGTGCCGATGATCACAAACGTTTCAGCAACGACCGCTAATATTTCAAAGACGATCGTTTACACCCCGATTCAAGGGACAGTTGTCTTTAATTATTACGATGAAACTGATGGCGGCAAGTTAGTTTATACAACAACCCAAAGCGGGGACCACGGAACAACGATTCCAAACGATGTGCAAAAGTACATTGCGGGATTTGAAGATAACGGGTACGTCCTTGATAAAGCGAAGAGTGATGTTCCAAGCGGAGCAACGATTGAATTTAACGAAAGTACGCAAACATTCAACATTTACTTTACTCACGGAACGACTACAACGACGCAAACGTCAACGGTTACCCAAACGATCAATTATCAATATTCTAACGGGAAACAAGCAGCAACGCCGCACACCGCAACGATCACGTTTAGCCGGACAGCAACGCGTGATAATGTAACGAACCAATATACTTATGGTCAATGGACTTCATCAACGAATGAATTTCCAGCCGTAACATCGCCAACGATTACAGGTTACACGGCATCGGTCAGCGTTGTTCCTGCGGTAACGGACGTTGAAGAAGGCGACACGATCGCACCAACAACGGTCATTTATACCCCGATTCAAGAATCAGTTACGGTTAAATACGTTGACGATACAACTGGTCAATTAATTACATCAGTTACATTAAAAGGAAATTATGGTTCGACATCTGATTACTCAACGAAGAGTGCAATCAGTCAATTAGAATCAAAAGGTTATGTCTTGGTTAAGGATGGATTCCCATCAACTGGCATTACCTTTGGTAAGAGTGCATCAACATACACGGTCGACTTTACAGAAGGGGTTACGGATTCAACGCAAACCGAAACGGTAAAGCAAACAATCAACTATGTTGACCAAAACGGCAATCAAATTGCTGATCCGCATGAAACAACGATCACATTCACGCGGCCAACTGAAAAGAATAATGTTACTGGAGTCGTCACAAATGGTGCATGGACCCCGGCTAGTTCAGTATTCCCTCAAGTTGCTTCACCGAAGATCACGGGTTACACTCCAAGTGCAACTGAAAGTACGGCAGTTACGGTCAATCCAGATAATCCGGAAAACAATACGCAAACCATCACGTATACACCGAATAAGGAAACCGCAATTGTCCAATACTACGATGAAACAACGGGCAAGGTATTGTCATCAGTAACCTTAACGGGGAATTATGGAACTCAAAGCAGTTATAACCCGGCTCCAACATTGATGAAGTATATCCAACAAGGATACCAACTTGTCAGTGATAACCTTCCCGTTGGAGGAATCGACTTTAACTATGATGGCACAACGCCAACATATAAGATCGTTTTGAAGCATGCGACCCGGACGGATTCGGTTTCAAGCAATCCAGATAATTTGCCAACTGATGATCTGCAAAAGACGGTCAGTGAAACGATCAACTATGTTTACGGCAAGGATGCTGGCTCATTAGCCGAGACAAAGGCTGCTGACTCAGTAACCAAGACAGTTACATTTACGCGGACCGCAACGGTTGACCAAGTAACGCACCAGGTAATTTCATACGGGGCATGGACGCCAACAACGGGTCAATACCCAGCCGTAACATCCCCAACGATCACGGGGTATACGCCTGATCAAGCAACGGTGGCTGCTCAAAGCAACATTACCCCAAGTTCAACCAACTCAACGGTTACCGTAACGTACAATCCAAATCAGGAGAAGTTTACGGTTAAGTTTGTTGATCAAACAGAAAACAATAAAGTTTTAGATACAGTTACAGAAACGGGAGCCTATGATACCAAGTCATCGTATTCTCCTGAAAGTGAAATTGAATCATATGAAAAGCAAGGATATCTTTTAGTTTCAAACGGATACCCGACGGATGGTTATACCTTCAATCAGGATGGGGCTGACCCAACCTTTACGATTGTTTTGAAGCACAATATTACACAAGATACAACAACCAATAACCCAGATAACGTTGCTGGATTATCAAGCACAGTTAACCAAACGATCAACTATGTTTACGGTTCAAATACAGGAAAAGCAGGGCAAACAGCTGCTCCGACGAAGACAACGACGGTTACATTTACCCGGAGTGCTTCATATGACCACGTAACAAAGCAAGTTACTTACGGCGCTTGGACCCCGGCAAGCGGGAGTTTCCCGGCCGTAACATCACCAACGATTGCAGGTTACACGCCAAGTGCAGCCTCATCAACAGCGGTTACGGTCGCTCCAGGTGCAAGCAATAACACGCAAACAATTACGTATAACGCCAATGACGAATCAGCAAAGATCGAATACATTGATCAAACGGACAATAATTCGATCATTAAGACTGACACCGTTAATGGTGTATTTGGTCAAACCGTCAGTTATGATCCAACAAGTGAAATCAAAGCGCTTGAAGCTAAGGGCTATCAGTTAGTTTCAAACGGTGTTAAGAATAATCAAATTACATTTACGAATGGCTCAAATCAGGTTTACCAAATTGTTTTGAAACACGGGACAATAACTGAAACCCCATCAAGCAATCCTGATAACCTTGATTTGACAAAGACGGTTAGCCGGACGATTAATTACCAATATCAAAACGGTTCACAAGCAGCTAACCCAGTAACGAATTCCGTAACGTTTACCCGGACGGCAACGAAGGATAACGTCACGGGCAAGGTTACCTATACTGCATGGACAAGTACGGGCAACGCTGAATACCCGGCCGTAACGTCCCCAACAATTACGGGCTACACTGCAAGCCAAACCCAAGTGGCAGCATCACCAGTAGCAGCAACGGACTCAAATTCAACGGTCACGGTTACGTATACGCCAAACCAAGAAAAGGCAACCGTAACGTTTATTGACGATACGACCGGAAAAACGTTATCAACCGAAACGTTAACAGGGGCTTACAACACGGATTCAAATTACAATCCGCAAGCCACGATCGACTCATATGAAAAACAAGGCTATCAATTAGTCAGCGATGATTACCCGACAAACGGGGCAGTCTTCGGCAAAGACGGCGTTGTACAAAACTACCAAGTTCACTTGAAGGAAGCAACGGAAACCTTTACGCCTTCAAATTCAGATGGCCTTGATTTGAAGCACACGGTAACGCAAACGATTCATTACGTATACAGTAACGGAAAGCAAGCTGCTCCAGACGCAACGGCTTCAATTACATTCAACCGGACGGCAACGAAAGACGAAGTCACTGGAGCAATCACGTATACGCCATGGACAGTTGCAAGCTCAAACGATGATTTCCCAGCAGTTAAATCACCAACGATCACTGGCTATACTCCAAGTGCAACGGCTTCAACAGCGGTTAATAATGTGACTGAAAGTACGCCGGATAACGTTCAAACGATTACGTATACCCCAAATAAGGAAACGGCAACGGTGAAGTACGTTGACCAAACAACCGGAAAGACGCTTCAAACCGTAACGGTCAATGGGGTTTATGACGGAACAACTGCATACGACCCAACATCTGTAATTCAAGGTTATGAAAAGCAAGGATACGTTCTTGTAAACAATAGCGTTCCAGCTAACGGAATCACATTCAGTCAAGATGGCGTAACTCCAACCTATACGGTTACCTTGAAGCACGGAACAACAACATATACTTCAACGAATAACCCAGCTGGTCTTGACTTAAGCAATACGGTTACGCATACAGTTCATTACGTATACAGTACCGGCGGTCAAGCTCAACCGGATAATACGCAAAAGATTACCTTTACGCGGACCGCAACGAAGGATAACGTTACAGGAACGATCACATACAGCAACTGGGGTCCAGCATCTGGAACCTTTAGTTCAGTGACGACGCCAACAATTGCCGGTTACACTCCGAGTGCAACTTCAAGTACGGCAGTTTCAGGGGTAACAGCTACAAGTGCTAATAGCTCGCAAACGATTACGTACACGCCAAATGAAGAAACGGCAACGGTAACGTATGTTGACGATACAACGAACCAAACGATCAAGACGGTTACGTTGACCGGGGCATTCGGCTCAACTTCAGATTACTCAACAGCATCTGAAATCAGTACGCTTGAAAAAGCAGGTTACCAACTTGTAAGCAATAACTATCCAAATGGCGGAGTTAAGTTCGATGAAAACGGTGAAGTGCAACACTTTACGGTTCATTTGAAACACACTTATACAACCGAAACGCCAACAAATAACCCGGATGGCCTTGATCTTAGCAACACGGTAACGCAAACGATTAAGTACGTTTACAATACAGGTAAGCAAGCTGCGCCAACGAAGACAACTTCAATTACCTTCACGCGGACCGCAACGAAGGATAACGTTACAGGCAAGATCGTGGGCTACACAAACTGGACCACAACGGGAAGCAACTCATTCCCATCAGTTGTTTCACCAACGATCACGGGTTATACTCCAAATCCGACAGCAACAACTGCTGTGGATAATTTGACGGGAACATCTGCAAACAATGTTCAAACTGTAACTTATTCACCAAATCAAGAAAAGGCGACAGTTACATTTGTTGATGAAACAACCGGCAAGACATTGCAAACCGTAACCTTAACGGGCGCATACGGAACAACGGATTCATACAACCCGCAAAGTGTCATTCAACAATATGAAGCTCAAGGTTACGAAGTTTCAAGTGATAACTATCCTGCAAACGGAGTGGACTTTGACGAAGACGGCAAGGTTCAAAACTTCACGATTGGATTGACGCATAAGATGACCCAATCAACCCAAGCTAAGACAGTTACGCAAACAATTACCTACGTATACAGCGATGGTAAGCAGGCTGCTCCAACGAAGAAGAGTTCAATTACCTTTACGCGGACAGCAACGAAGGATCAAGTAACCGGTGCAATCACCTACACTCCTTGGACAAGCGGGAAGACAAGCTTCCCAGCAGTTGATTCACCGGCAATTACGGGTTACACTCCAGACAAAAAGGTCGTTTCGGCAGTTACAGGGGTTAACGTCAATACTCCGGCGGACAATGTCACGGTAACGTATACTCCAAACCAGGAAACAGCAAGTGTTCAATACATTGACGACACAACTGGTCAGGTGATCAAGACCGTTTCATTAAGCGGAGCATACAACTCGAAGTCGGATTATGATCCAGACAGTCAGATCCAAAGTTACGAAAAACAAGGATATAAATTAGTAAGTAATGATTACCCAGCAAACGGGGCAGTCTTTGGTGAAGATGGCAAACAACAGGTTTACCAAATTCACTTAACTGAAACAACAACGCAATATACCCCAAGTAATAATCCTGCCAACCTTGATTTGACCGATACGGTAACGCATACCGTTAAGTATCAATATCAAGATGGGACAACGGCGGCAAATTCAAAGACGGCAAGTGTAACGTTCACGCGGGACGCAACGAAGAACAATGTAACCGGCGTGATCACATACACTCCATGGACACCTGCAATCAGCAACTTTCCTCAAGAAGTTTCACCAACGATTACGGGTTATACTCCAAGTGTTGCTCAAACAGCAGCAATTGCAGTTAAACCAGGTGACCAAAATTCAACCCAAACCGTTGTTTACACTCCAAATCAGGAAAAGATTACGGTAACGTATATTGACCAAACAACAGGCAAGACATTGCAAGTCGTAACCTTGACCGGCGCATACAACACGAAGGCCAACTACGATCCGCAACAACAGATCCAAGATTACGAAAATCAAGGATATCAGCTTGTTGATAATTCTTATCCACAAGGCGGCGCAACCTTCAGTCAAGACGGAACGGTTATGAACTACAATATCTACTTGAAGCACAAGGATGATAACAACCCAACCGGCTTAGACTTGAATCATACCGTTACAGAAACGATCAAGTACGTTTACAGTAACGGCAAAGAAGCCGCTCCAAGCAAGACGGTTACGTTGACATTCCACCGGGATGCAACGAAGGACGATGTTACGGGGAAAGTAACTTACGGTGCATGGACGCCAGTTGATGGGACGAACTTCCCAGCAGTTGACAGTCCAGCAATCACAGGATATACGCCAAGCCAAAGTGTTGTGAATGCAATCAACAACGTGAGCGAAGCAACCCCAGATTACACTACAACGGTGACATATACTCCAAATCAAGAAAAGGCAACGGTAACGTATATTGACGATACGACCGGCAAGACGATTACGGTTGCAAACTTGACTGGCGCATATGACACAACTTCAAGTTACAGTCCAGCCGCAACGATCAAGCAACTTGAAGGTCAAGGTTATGAAGTTGTCAGTGATGATTATCCACAAGGTGGAGTGGTCTTCAACCAAGATGGAAAAGTGCAAACCTTCACGATCCACTTGAAGCACAAGACAACCACGGAAACCGCAACGAATAACCCAGATCACTTAGATTTGAGTCACACGATCACCCAAACGATCAAGTATCAATATGCTGACGGCACAACTGCTAGTCAACCGCATACTGCTCAAATCACGTACACGCGGACCGCAACGAAAGACGATGTTACGGGCAAAGTAACATACAGCGATTGGACAGCTGCAAACAATGACTTTCCAGCAGTTGACTCACCAACGATTACGGGCTATACGCCAAGTCAATCAGTTGTTGGACCAGTGCAAGTCACGCCAACAAGTGCTGATCAAACAACAGTTGTCACATATACTGCTGACCAAGAAACAGCAACGGTAACGTATGTTGATGATACAACCGGCAAAGTTTTGAATAAGCAAACCTTAACCGGGGCATACGGCTCAAAAGCTAACTATGATATTCAAGGTCAAATCAAGAACTTTGAAAATCACGGTTACCAATTAGTCAGCGATGACTATCCGGCAAACGGTGAAGTCTTCAACAACCCAGGACATGTGAATAAGTATGTTGTTCACTTGAAACACAAAGTGACAAGCGACTCAACAACAAACAATCCGGATAATGTTGCGGACTTAACGAAGACTGTCAGCGAAACGATTACTTATACTTATGCAAACGGTAAAACGGCCGCTCAAAGCGTAACAAATAAAGTAACGTTTGCCCGGACAGCAACAAAAGACCAAGTTACCGGCAAAGTAACTTACGGCGCATGGACTCCAGTTGGCAATGACGACTTCCCAGCCGTTGATTCACCAACCATTACGGGCTACACTCCAAGTGTTGCTCAAGTTGGAGCTGTGAATAACGTGGCTGCCAATGCAAGTAACATTGTGAAGAACGTTGTTTATACTCCAAACGAAGAAAAAGCAACGGTTACATTTGTGGATGTAACAACGGGGAAGACAATTTCAGTTACTGATTTGACGGGCCCATTCGGTTCAACGTCAGATTACAGTCCAGCGGCAACGATCAAGCAGCTTGAAAATCAAGGCTATGAAGTTGTTAGCGACAATTATCCACAAGGTGGCGTCGTCTTCAACCAGGATGGAACGGTGAAGAACTACACGATCACGTTGAAGCATAAGGTTGAAACTTTGACGCCAGATAACGACCCAATGGGATTGACATTGAGTCACAAGATTACCATGACGATCAAGTATCAATTTGCAAACGGTGATCAAGCTGCACCAAGTAAGATCGAAACGATCACGTTTGGACGGACCGCAACGGTTGATGAAGTAACTCACCAAGTCACATATTCACCGTGGAAGGTTGAAGGGGCAGATGATTTTGCACCAGTTGCTTCACCAAAGGTTCGGGACTATACTCCAAATATCCAAACGGTTGGTGCATTGGATAACGTTGCTGAAAATCATCCGAATATCACGCAAACCGTAACGTATGACCTTGATAAAGAAAAGGCGACGGTTTCATATATTGATATCACAACTGGCAAAGTTTTATCAACAGATGATTTAACGGGTGACTTTGGAACAGCTTCAGATTATGATCCAAAAGCAGTGATCGATAAGTATGAAAGCGAAGGCTATCAATTTGTAAAGAGTGATTATCCAGCAAATGGCGAAGTCTTTGGCCAAAATGGAGTGGTTCAACACTACATCATTCAATTAAAGGAAAAGACAACGAACTATACGCCGGATAATAATCCGAAGAAGCTTGACTTAACGAAGACGGTTACCCGGACGATCAATTACGTGGACGCCAACGGCAAGCAATTGGCTCCAAGCGTAACGCAAACGATCACGTTTACGCGGAACGCAACGGTCAACGAAGTTACGGGTCAAATAACGTATACTGATTGGCAACCAAGCGGCAACGATGATTACAACGCAGTTGAATCACCAGCCGTTAAGGGTTACACGCCAAGCACGACCCAAGTTGGCGCGGTCAATAACGTTCCAGCAACGGCAACGAACACCGTAACGAACGTTGTCTACACGGCAAACAATGAAACAGCAACGGTAACGTATGTTGATGAAACAGCCGGCAAAGTATTGTCAACCGCAACGCTGACCGGCCCATACGGTTCAACGTCAAGCTACGATCCACAGGCAGTAATTGATAAGTACGAAAGTGAAGGTTACCAATTGGTAAGCAATGATTATCCAACAAACGGACAAATCTTTGGCGAAGACGGAGTAACACAACACTTCACGATCAAGTTTACGGAAAAGACAAGCAACTACACGCCGGAAAATAATCCGAAGAAGCTTGACTTAACGAAGACGGTTACCCGGACGATCAATTACGTGGATGCGAACGGTAAACAGTTGGCGCCAAGCGTAACGCAAACGATTACGTTTACGCGGAACGCAACGGTCAACGAAGTTACGGGTCAAGTAACTTATACTGACTGGCAACCAAACGGCAGTGACAGCTACAACGCAGTTGAATCGCCAACTGTGAAGGGCTACACGCCAATGCAAAAGACAGTTGAAACTGAAAACAACGTTTCAGTAAATTCAACTGATCAAGTTGTCAATGTCGTCTACACGGCTGATAAACCGGCAACACCGGAACACAAACCGAGTGAACCGGACAAGAAGCCGGCAACACCAGAACACAAACCGAGTGAACCGGACAAGCCGGTCACACCGGAACACAAGCCAAGTGAACCAGACAAGAAGCCAGTTACACCGGAACATAAGCCGAGTGAACCGGACAAGAAACCGGCAACACCAGAACACAGGCCGAGTGAACCAGCTAAGAAGCCGGCCACACCGGAACACAAACCAAGTGAACCGAACAAAAAGCCGGCGGCACCGGAACACAAGCCGAGTGAACCGGATAAGAAACCAGTTACGTCAGAACACAAGCCGAGTGAACCGGACAAGAAGCCAGTTACACCAGAACACAAGCCGAGTGAACCAGCTAAGAAGCCTCAGACATCAGTTGAAAAGCCAACTGAACACGTTCAATCATCGAAGAAACCTGTTCAAACCGCTAAACCAGCGGCAGGACAATCATCATCGAAGGTTGAAACGGTGAAGAAGGCTGTTTCAACGAAGCAGGTTTCATCAGCAAATGAAGGAACGGTTCGCGTTGCAGAACAATCAACCACGATTGAAAAGCAAACGCCAAATAA
>NZ_AYZA01000009.1:64329-108157 GCF_001436315.1 Ligilactobacillus aviarius subsp. aviarius DSM 20655
ATAAGAATACTTTGCCGCAAACCGGTGAAGATTCAGCAAATCATTCGTTGTTCGGCGGATTGTTGATCGCTCTTTCAGGACTGCTTGGACTCTTCGGAATCGGAAAACGGAAAAAAGATAAAGAAGAATAATGGCAAATGAAAAACGCTCTCCAGCGATGGAGGGCGTTTTTTGTAAAGAATAAAAATTCCGCTAAGCAATCAATGCTTAACGGAATTTTTTAATGCTCATTAATTAAATGCTCACTAATGATTTTACAAATCACGGTTTGAATAATAAGGTTCAAGGCCAACTCAGCCCGGCTTGATTCATCAAAATGCAAGTCAAGGTTAAAGTGGTGCAAATCAAGATCAGCAAACGCAGTGTTGAAAGCTTTGCAAAATGAATTGTAATTTTCCTGGTAATTATCTTGGACGTTGGTAAGCAACCATTCATGAATATCATCAAGTGAGTAGACCTGTTTCATGATGGTGATCAGAATCAGCGAAGCAACGTGTTCTTGTGAATATTTCTTTTTGATCGGCTTCGGCATTAATCCTTTTTTGACGTAGCTGTTCACCATCGACGCGGTAATTGGGCCCGAAATAATCGATTCAAGGTACCGGTTTCCAAGGCTGACGACCTGATCCATATAAAGGGCCAGATCAGGCAGCTCTTTCCATTGCGGCAGTTGCGGCGCGTTTGCAAGTAATTCATCGATCTTCATTGTGTTAAATCCTTCTTTAATTAATCTGATTTAATTATAGCATGCTTTGGAATTTGAATTGAAAATAAAATTAGATTTCCAATTGATTTTAATATTTAAATTCATTATAACTAGAATTTAAATCTAGATGTAGTATAATTAAGATACCAAGGATGAAGGAGCGAGAACATGACACATAAAGAACAGATTATCAATGAAATCTTAAGTGCAGTCACCCACGCAATTGGAATCGGCTTAAGTATTTGGGGATTAGTGTTATTGATTTTAAAAGGCATCAAAACAAATTCGATCCTGGTTGCGGTTACGGTGATTATTTATGGAATAACGTTAATTGGGTTATATTTGTTTTCAACCCTTTTTCATTCGTTGTACTTTACAAAGCTTAGTCGAATTTTCCAATGCTTTGATCATTGCGGGATCAACTTATTGATTGCCGGGACTTACACCCCGTATTGTTTACTGGCGATTCGCGGCTGGCTAGGAATTGGGATGCTGGTTGTGATTTGGGCACTTGCCCTTGGCGGAATGGCTTATCACTTATTTGCCAAGAACCGGCAACAAAAGGTTGAAACTCTTCTGTATGTTTTAATGGGATGGATGTGCTTACTGGGAGCTAAACCGTTGTTAACAAGTTTAGGAATCACCTCATCGTGGTTATTGATTGCTGGCGGGGTGGTTTTTACCCTTGGAGCATTGATCTACAGCATTCGCAATTTACGGTTTGCCCATGTGATCTGGCATTTGCTGGTCATGGGCGGGACGGCGTGCATGTTTTTATCAATTTATCTGTTCATTTAATTTAAATTTATAAAATTGTGGTGTAAACGCTTGCTGTTATCAAATCATAATGGTACTCTATAATTGAAATTGGTTTATGAAAGAAGTGGGGAAGGATGGCAGTTAGCAAGTTAAATCAACAGCAAGAAGCTGCGATTAAATCATTTGAAAAAGACTTTAATGTAATGCATGCATTGGCAGATCGAAATCGGCAAAAAATTATCGTACTCCTTGCTCACCACTTAGATGATGGGTTGACGGTAACTTCAATTACGGAGAGAATGGCAATTACTCAACCCGCTGTTTCGCATCATCTTAAGATTTTGCGGGATGCAGGGATTGTTTCGTTTCATAAAAAAGGACTTCAAAGTGTCTACTATTTGACGCTGAAAGAACCGTTAAAAGGATTAGAACAATCTTTAAACGGGTTACGGACGAAATTCGAAAAGTAATTAAAAGGTAAAAAGTTAAAGACGGATGCGAGACTGAGCGATGAGCGCAGCCTCATTTTTTATTTTAGAAGGGAATTACAATGAAATTTTACGCTGTGCGCAAGGGACGCAAACCAGGAATCTATTCAATTTGGAGTGAATGTGAAGCCCAAGTTAAGGGATTTCCCAAAGCAGAATATAAAAGTTTTCGCCAACGAACTGATGCCGAAAGTTATCTTCAAGGGAATGAAGTTTCAAATTCCAAAAAGAAGTCTTCGTCTTCGGCAGTCCAAAGCGGCTGGAAGGATCCGGATATTCTTTTATTTACCGACGGCGGATCCCGCAACCATGGCAACCATGCGGGCGATCATGTCCATGCTGATGATAAGGCGGCCTGGGCGTTCTTGATTCGGCGGGATGGTCATAATGTGCGCGGAACAGGCGGTGAATACGGCGCAACCAATAACCGGATGGAATTGATGGCTTTAAAAAATGCGTTGAAAGTTCTGGGACAGCGCGGATGGAATCACGAAAAAATTAATGCCACCTTAGATTCACAGTACGTTTTGCAGGCGATTCAAAAGAAGTGGCTGCAGTCGTGGAAACGAAACGGGTGGCGCAAATCATCCGGTGAACCGGTTGCTAATCAAGAATTGTGGCAGGAAATTGACCGTCTTTTACCATATTTCCCGCAAATTAAGTTTATTTGGACTAAAGGCCATGCGGACAATAAGGGAAATGTAATTGTTGACCAAATGTTGAATGCCAAAATGGATCAAATGTAGTTTTAATAGGATAAGAAATTTTCAATAGGTAATAAAAAATATTTTGACCAGTGAAAATTTATTAGCAGGGTAAATCGCGGTTTATTAGGATTTATAAATTTATCAGAAAACGGTCATAAATTTCCCATTTTTAATTCAATGAATTTAGTTAAATTAAGGATTGAAAACTTAATTTTAAAAGCTATAATTAGGTAAGTAAACTAATGGAGGGATTGATAGGTATCAAAGCGAAAAAGAAAGGAGCAATTATTACGATCGTTGTGGTCGCAGTAATTGCCATTGCATTCGGTGGAATGGCAGCTTATCAAGCAAACCATTTTAATAAAGGAGTTGCCATTAATGGAGTTAATGTTGGGGGATTGACTGCAAGTCAAGCAATGTCAAAACTCGAGAACGGGAAACTGGATAATATGGTTAAAGTTGGTAATCGAGTAATTTACCAAGGAAAGCAAACCGTTTCCGGAGTTACCGCTCAAGACGAACCAGAAGTCAAAGCAATTTTGAAGAAACAATTTACTTTGATTCCAACAAGTAAGGCAAAAAACTATAACGTTTCATCAAATCAAAATAATCAATACCGGACAATTGATCTGCGCAATGCGGTGCAACAAAAGTTAACCGCAATGAACGCTAACCGGACACCAGCACGGGATGCCTGCGCCGTTTTGAAGAACGGAACGGTTTCAGTTGAAAAGGCAAAAGACGGAAATCAATACAACGTCAAAGCAATGATGAAGGAATATGATAATCAAGTCAACGATGATCATATTGATTTGAAAGCCATCATCGCTAAGCCAGTAACCGAATCAAGCCAACAAGTTGAAAATGAAAAGACGAAGTTGCAAGATTTGGCGAATGCAACGGTTGATTATAAGGTTGAAAATCAAGATTATAATTTACCAGCTAAACAAATGATCACGTCAGCTAAATATATCAATGGCAAGTATCAAATTAATTCAAAGGCCCTTGCGGATAAGATTGATCAAATCAACAAGAGTCAATCGACCCTTGGCAAGAAGTTCAACTTTAAGACTTCAAATGGCAATACCATTCAAGTTCAAGGCAAGACGTATGGCTGGGCAATTGATACGAAGAGTGCGGTTGCAAGCATCTTAAAGGCTTACGAAAATGGAACGAAGACCGTTGATGCCAAGAATAATATTTATGGGATTGGCTACAATGAAAACGGAACGGGCTATGGCGTAACATCAAACGATGGCATCGGTGATACTTACGCTGAACTTTCAATCGCTGATCAACATGCATGGTTCTACCGTGATGGAAAGTTAGTTGATCAAGTTGACGTTGTAACCGGGAACGTCCAATCACATAATGATACTCCTAAAGGGGTTTACTACATTATGTACAAACAATCACCTTCAACCTTGAAGGGGGTTGGCTATAACGGTCAAGCTTACAGCTGCAAGGTTCAATACTGGGCTCAATTTACAAACGATGGTTGCGGCTTCCACGATGCATGGTGGCGGACAAACTGGGCCAAGGATGCATACTTGACTCAAGGATCAGACGGGTGTGCCAATATTCGTCCAGACCAAGCCGGCCAAGTTTACAATTCACTTTCAGTTAATGAACCGGTAATTGTGTACTAGTAAGGAAAAATAAAGGGATGGCAAGCACAAAATTTGTTTTTTGGTATGATTATGATAGAATACTAATGTAACAGATTTTGGGGATGTTTAGGATTCGACAGGTATAGGTCGAGCTTAAACTGCGCTTAGTAGGTTGCGACTACTATAAAACGCTCAGTTAAATATAACTGCAAAAAATAACAATAATTCATACGCCTTAGCTGCCTAATCGCGGTATAGCGTAAATCTTGATTAGGATCGTCCACGTTCTAATTAAGGTTTTATAAGCAGTGGACTACGTTGTCAGTTCCCGTCTGAAATTGGCAAAAGAGATCGATCAGGCTAGTTGATAACGGTGGCCATGTTACACGGCGGAGTTATTAATGAAATTTAAATAGTGTGACTATGAACGTAGATGTTTAGGTGGCGATATGCTTGGACGCGGGTTCGACTCCCGCCATCTCCATAAGAGGGCTGAAGCTAGGGAATGATCCTTCTTCAGTCTTTTTTGTTAAATTCAGCTCGATAATTAGGTAGGAGAGATATTAATGAAGATTTTAATGATTGAAGATAACAAATCAGTATGTGAAATGATGTCGATGTTTTTTGAAAAGGAAAATTGGGATGCCACGTATGCCTACGATGGTGAAGAAGCCATTGAAAAGTTCAAGGCCGCTCCTAATAGTTGGGATATGATCACGTTGGACTTGAACCTTCCAAAGATGGATGGGATGCAGGTGAACGCTGAAATTCGGAAGATTTCAAAAACCGTTCCGATCATCATTTTGACAGCGCGGGATTCAGAAAGCGACCAGGTTTTAGGGCTTGAAATGGGAGCTGATGATTACGTTGTTAAGCCGTTTTCACCAATCACATTGATTGCCCGGATCAAAGCTCTTCACCGGCGGGCAACGATTGGCGGCGGAACTCCAAACCAAGATAATACCGCTGAAAAATTTGATGTGGTTACTGATCATTTGAAATTGAGTACAACCACGCGGGAAGTCTTTTTGGATGATAAGCCGTTAAATAATTTGACCCCGAAGGAATTTGATCTTTTAAAGACCCTTGCTCAAAAACCGCGGCAAGTCTTTTCACGGGAACAATTATTGCAACTGGTTTGGGACTATGAATACTACGGTGATGAACGGACCGTTGATGCCCACATCAAGAAGATTCGGCAAAAGATCGAAAAGGTTGGCCCCCAAGTGATTCAAACGGTTTGGGGTGTTGGTTACAAGTTTGATGATTCTGAGGTAAAGTAAAATGAAGTTTAAGTTCAAACTTCTTTATCAGCAAATGTTGCTGTTTTTTACAATGATCGTGTGTTTCCTTGCAATTGTTGGGGTTTCCTTGTTTCACCTGACAAAGGAAAATGTTTACCAGGATGCATGGACACGGATGGAGGGCTATGCTCAAAGTATTCGCAACAATGCATTGCAATTAACGACGAATGACCAGGGCGAAACCCAAATCACGTTGAATGCCCAAGAACTGCGGGATAGTGAAATGATCTTGAAGAACAATGATGTGCATTTTACGATTTATACCAGTCCGGATCAAGTTCTTTATCCGCAATACGGGTTTAAGTCAACGATTTCGAAAAATGATTGGAAAGAATTGCAAAGCGGCAAAATTTTAAAACGGCGGGATGACCTTGCAGGGAAGGGACGGTTGTTTAAGGATCACCATGGTGAACACCCGAAAATGATGCCCAAGCAACGGATGACGGATATTTTCATGCCGTGCTTTGATGTTAACGGTCAGCTTGTTGCCGTCATTTCAGTTGCATCTGCCGTTTCAAACATTCACAACGATTTCCGCAAGGTTCAGCAAAATTTAACGTTTGCGTTAATGATCTGTACGATTTTGGGATTCATTATCAGTTACCTGATTGCCCGTTACATTACGAAGCGAATCAAAAAGATACAGGCTGCTACCCGCCAAGTCGCAGAGGGCAATTTTGATGTTCAGATTGAACACGGAAATCAAGATGAGCTTGATGAACTCGCGATTGATTTTAATCAAATGGCCACGTCACTGAAAGCATCGTCGGAAGAAATTCAGCGGCAGGAACAGCGACGCAAGGAATTCTTTGCGAATGCTGCGCATGAAATGCGGACACCGTTAACGACCATTAACGGTTTGCTCGAAGGAATGAAGTACAATGCAATTCCTGAAAACAAGGTCGGCGAAAGTATTGATTTAATGAGTAACGAAACAAAACGGTTGATTCGGCTTGTTAATGATAACTTGGACTATGAACGGATTCGGTCCGGTTCGATGCAGCTTAACTTAACAAAGTTTAGCGCAACCGAAACGTTGAACAAGATCATGCGGCAACTCACGCCGAAAGCCGATGAAGCAAACGACCATTTCGAAATGCAAACGCAGGAAGACATTCCGGTATGTGCTGACTATGACCGGTTTACGCAGATTTTCTATAACATCATTCAAAATGCGATTCAGTTTACAACGGATGGAACGATCACGGTGGCCGTTAAACGGCGTGAAAAGCAAGTTGGAACAGAAATTAAGGTTTCAGATACCGGAATCGGAATGAGTCAGGAACAGTTGGATAATATTTGGGAACGGTATTACAAGGCAGACCAATCACGGGCGCGGACAAAGGGCGAATCCGGATTGGGACTTGCAATCGTTCACCAGTTGATCCAACAGCATAAAGGAAAAATCAAGGTTACAAGTACTGAAGGAGAAGGAACAACGTTTACGCTGTTCTTCCCGGATCAGAAAGTTGCAACTGCAAAGAAGAAATAGGCAAAGAAAGAGATTGCGGCAAATGCTGCGATCCCTTTTCTGTATTTTATGGTAGTTTTCGTTCAAAAGCGATTCATGTATAATGAAAGAGAATTAATATCAAAGGAGAATCAAAATGGAAATTGCGGATTATCGAAATCAAATCGAAGCAATGAACCATCAGATCTCTGAGTTCGGGAGGTCTCTTTGACTTAGAGAGTCTTGAAGGGCAAATTGCTGAAAACGAGTCGAAGATGGCTGAACCTGGATTTTGGGATGATGGCACGGCTGCTCAAAAGTTAATTAATGAAAATAATGAATTAAAAAATAAGTTTGATAACTTTCATCAACTTTCACAATCAATTGACGATTTAGATGTTTTATTTGAATTAGTACAGGAAGATGAAACGGATGCGGAGCTCCGAGCGGAATTGGAGACGCAGCTCAATGATACACAAGCGCAACTTGAAAAGTATCAACTGTCTTTGCTGTTAAATGGAAAGTATGACAAGGATAATGCAATTCTTGAAATTCATCCTGGCGCTGGCGGAACCGAATCCCAAGACTGGGGTTCGATGCTGATGCGGATGTACATGCGGTGGGCAGAACAGCATAACTTTAAGGTTGAAGTTGCGGATTATCAAGTTGGTGAAGAAGCCGGAATTAAAAGTGTAACCTTAATGATCAAGGGCACGAATGCATACGGCTATCTTCGCAGTGAAAAGGGTGTTCACCGGCTGGTACGGATCTCTCCGTTTGATGCGGCTGGCAGACGCCACACATCATTTGCGTCCGTTAACGTGATGCCAGAACTTGACGACAGTGTTGAAGTCGATTTACGGCCAGAAGATATCAAAATGGAAGTTTTCCGGTCAAGCGGTGCCGGCGGCCAGCATATTAATAAAACGTCATCGGCGGTCCGGTTGATTCACATTCCGACCGGGATCGTGGTTTCTAGTCAGGCACAGCGGTCGCAATTTCAAAACCGGGCAACAGCGGAAAGCATGTTAAGGGCTAAACTTTACCAGCGTGAATTGGAAGAAAAGCAGCGGCAAAAAGCTGAGATTCAAGGTGAACAAATGGATATCGGCTGGGGTTCGCAGATTCGGTCTTACGTTTTTCACCCGTATTCAATGGTGAAGGATCACCGGACTGGATATGAAACGGCCAACAACCAGGCGGTAATGGACGGTGACCTTGACGGCTTTATTAATGCTTATCTTCAATGGAAGTTACAACAGGAAAATCCGCAATAAAGAGGGATATGAATGGAATTTTTTAAATTAATTGGAACATTTTTGATTCAACCATTATTGTGGCTGGGAATTTTATGGACGGGTGTTTGTTACACGCTTCGAATTCGCAGTGATCGGCGGAACTTTAAAATTGCATTGAATAAGGATTGCTTTGAAATTCGCCATTTTATTAAGAAGGGAATTTTATGGGGAATCGTTGGTTCGCTGATCAGTTTGCTTATTGGCTGCTATTTACCGATGAAAGCAATTGTCCTATACGAAATTTTGGCGGCAGTGGCTGTTCTTTGCATATCCCGCATTGATCTGAGTGCCGTTCCGCTTTACATTTTAGGAATTTTAGCAGTTCTTCGGCAACCAGCAGTTTTACCGGTAATCTTATTGTTATTGGGATTCAATTACCTTGTTAAAGGCCGATTGACCCATGGCGAAAGTGCGGTCTGGTTTACGCCGCAAATCAAGCAGAATCGGCGGAAACGGCGCTTAGCAGTTTATCGTTGGAGCGAGTTTACGGTTTTGCCGTTAATGATTTATATTCCAGGAACTTTAATGGAAAAACTATTCCATTTTTTGCCGTTGATTCATTTCGGCGAAGTTCATTTTAGTTTGTTTATTTTGCCGTTTTTTGTCGGCAGTGCAGGCCGGATTCGCGGCGAACAAGTTGAAGCCCGAATGCAAACGGTCCAAAAACAAAACCTAATTTTGGCAGCTGGTGCCTTCGTCCTCGCAGTTGGCGCATGGTTATTGCCGCATTTGGAAATTTTATGGATCATGATCATGCTGGCGATGACGGTTGGAATTCACCTTTACCATTATTTACAGGTAAATAAAAACCGGGCGCAATATATTGAAGTGAGCGAAGGAATTCGGGTAATTGCCATTCGTCCGGGAACCCCGGCAGCGAAGATGAGTCTTAATCCTGGTGACGTGATTTTGACGTGCAATAATCAACCAGTTACGAATGAAAATCAATTTTATGAAGCATTACAGCTTGATTCGGCATATTGCCATTTGAAGGTCAAGACAATGAGTGGTGATTTAAAAATCACAGAAGGAGCAATTTATAACGATTCACCGTATGAACTTGGAATCGTTCAGTTTCGGAAGATGAATTAAAGTGGGAGGATTTGAATGAAAAAGAAACTTTACCGTTCAAACGATCATCGGATTTTATTTGGAGTATGCGGTGGTTTTGCGGATTATTTCGGAATTGATCCGAAGTATATTCGAATTGGTTACTTGATTTTTGGTCTGATTTGTTCAATGTTTGCCCGGCTTTCGATTTTGCCAGTCGGCATTTATGTTATTTTAGCTCTGGCAATGCCGCTTAATCCGAACCAATCGGCCACCAGCTTTAGTTCTTTTTTTGGAGATCAAACATCAAATCGTCCTGCACGGCCGAATAATCAAGGACGGAAAGTTATTCGGGACGTGAAGGAAAAAGATATTAAGAAGTAGAAGGGAAATCATTCATGGGATTCTGGAAAAAAGCAATTCTTGATACGTTGATTTTTATTGCGATTGCCGGATTTTTTCCATCAATGTTCCACGTTTCAAGCCTTTGGATGGCATTTGTGGCGGCAGTCGTTGTCGGATTGCTGAACCGCTTTGTTAAACCAATCATCGTGTTACTGTCATTGCCGATCACTGCACTGACATTTGGCTTGTTTTACGTGGTGATCAATGCGTTTATGCTTGAACTTGCTTCATGGGCACTTAAACCGGATTTTGCCTTCAGCAGTTTTGGGGCAACGTTGGTGACGGCAATCATTATCAGTGTGGTCAATATGATCGTTTCCGACCATTTTATTGAATAATTAATCGGCACTGGTTAGATTTAATGGTAAAATGTTAATGATAAAAAGGCTTTCAGAAATGAGGAATGAGGATGCGAAGTGTAACAGTCAAACAGTTAGCTGATGCATGCGGATTGACCGTGTATTCAGGGCAAGAATACCTCGATAAACGGTTAATTAAAACCGATGATATGTCTCGTCCAGGATTGGAATTGACGGGATACTTTGATTACTACCCGGCTGAACGGGTTCAGCTTTTCGGAATGACGGAAATTTCATTTTCACAACGGTTGACTCCTGAAAATCAACTTAAAGTTATGCGGCAGTTATGTACTGATGAAACGCCATGCCTGGTTGTTTCACGGTCATTACCGGTTCCCGAAAGTATGGCAACCGCAGCGGCGGAAAAGAATATCCCGATTTTGGGAACGAAGTCGTCAACTTCGCGGATTGCTTCACGGATCACGTATTATTTGCAAGGTCAACTTGCAGAACGGCAATCGCTTCATGGCGTTTTAGTTGATATTTATGGGTTAGGAGTTCTGATCACCGGGGATTCCGGGGTCGGAAAATCAGAAACTGCCCTTGACTTGATCAAACGCGGTCACCGGTTGATTGCCGATGATCGGGTTGAAGTTTATAAGAAGGATGAATTTACGGTTTACGGTGAACCGCCGAAAATCTTAGCTCACTTACTTGAGATTCGTGGAGTTGGGATCATCGACGTCATGAATTTATATGGTGCAGGGGCTGTTCGGACGCATGCCCATATTTCACTGATCGTTCACCTTGAAAATTGGAGTAAGGATAAACAATTCGATCGTTTAGGCAGCGGCGAAGAAGAACAAGAGTTGCTCGGAATCAAGATTCCAAAGATCACGATTCCAGTTAAAGTTGGACGGAACATGGCCATTATTGTTGAAGCAGCGGCAATGAATTACCGGGCAAAGACAATGGGTTACGATGCAACGAAGACTTTTGATGAAAACTTAAATAACTTGATTAAGGAAAATTCAACTCAGAATAAATAAGAGAGATGGAAAATTTTGAATATTGCAGCAACAGCGATTATTAATCGAATTGCGTTTACAATTGGACCGATCATGGTTCACTGGTATGGAATTATTATCGCAACCGGCGTTTTACTTGCGGTTATTTTATCAGTTCGGGAAGGAAATCGCCGCGGACTTGATGAAGAAAACATTTATGATTATTTGATTATTGGGTTACCGATTTCAATTATTTGTGCCCGAATCTACTACGTTGTTTTTCAATGGCAATACTATTCAGCGAATCCCGAAATGATTTACCGGATTTGGGATGGCGGAATTGCGATTTACGGCGGGTTGATCGGCGCGGCAATTACGTTGATCATCTTTTGCAAGCACCGGGGGATCTCAGCATGGGAGTTCTTAGACATTGTTGCGCCAACCGTAATTATGGCTCAAGGAATTGGCCGGTGGGGCAACTTTGTTAATCAGGAAGCTCACGGAGTTGCAACGTCGCTTGCATTTTTGCAAAATACACTGCACTTACCGCATTTTATTGTTCAGCAAATGTGTATCAACGGGACATATTACCAGCCGACATTTTTGTATGAATCAGTATGGGATATTGCTGGGTTTATTTTACTGATGGTCCTCCGGCATCGAAAACAGTTATTTAAACGCGGCGAAGTTTTTTTGACGTATGTAATGTGGTACTCATTCGGTCGGTTCTTTATTGAAGGAATGCGGACTGATAGTTTAATGCTCGGACCGCTTCGGGTTTCACAGTGGCTATCATTTATTTTCTTCTTCAGTGCATTGGCAATCTGGATCGTGCGGCGGCGGAAGGCTGAGCAACCGTGGTATTTAGACCAAGATGCAATTAAAAGATAAAATTTAATCAAAAATAGTTACGATAAAAACGCTTTTATAGTAAAATTAAAGTGATATTTAGGAAGGTGATATTAATGAGTTGGGAAGAAACCTATCAAACATGGAAAGATAATCCTGAATTAGCAGCTGATTTAAAGGCTGAATTAGATCAATTAGCAGATAATCAAGAAGCATTAGAAGATGCATTTTACGAACCGCTTTCATTCGGAACTGCTGGAATGCGGGGCGTTTTAGGGGTTGGAATCAACCGGATGAACATTTATACTGTTCGCCAAGCAACTGAAGGGCTTGCAACTTTTATGGACACCCTTGATGATGAAACCAAGCAACGCGGGGTTGCAATCAGTTATGATTCACGGCATCATTCACAAGAATTTGCATTTGATGCTGCCCGGGTTTTAGGAGCTCATGGAATTCCAACATTCGTTTTTGAAAGTTTGCGGCCAACTCCAGAACTTTCATTTACAGTTCGTCATTTACATACATATGCGGGAATTATGATCACTGCAAGTCATAATCCAAAGCAATACAACGGATACAAGATTTACGGCGAAGACGGGGCTCAAATGCCACCAAAAGAATCAGATATGATCACTAAGTATATCCGTCAAGTGAAGGACATTTTCGGCGTTAAGGTTGCTGATAAGGATGCATTGATCGAAGACGGTACCCTTAAGATTATTGGTGACGAAGTTGATAAGGCATACTTAGAAGAAGTTAACCAAGTAACGATCAATCATGAATTGGTTGCCGAAGAAGGCAAAACAATGAAGTTGATCTTTACGCCGCTTCACGGTACGGGAGCAATGTTAGGGGAAAAGGCTTTGAAACAAGCGGGTTTTGAAAACTTCACGATGGTTCCGCAGCAAGCTGAACCAGATCCGGAATTTTCAACCGTTAAAAAGCCAAACCCAGAAGATCCGGCTGCCTTTGATTTGGCAATTGAACTCGGTAAAAAAGAAGGGGCTGACTTGTTGATTGGGGTTGACCCGGATGCTGACCGTTTAGGCGCTGCGGTTCGTCAACCAAATGGTGAATACAAGTTATTGACCGGGAACCAAATTGCAGCCATTCTTTTGAATTACATTTTGACGGCCCGGAAAGATGCCGGTACATTGCCATCAAATGCAGTGGCTGTTAAATCAATCGTATCAAGCGAATTTGCAACGAAAGTCGCTGCCAACTTTAACGTTAAGATGATCAACGTTTTAACAGGCTTTAAGTTTATTGCTGAACAAATTAAGAATTTTGAGGCTGACGGTTCACACACATTTATGTTTGGGTTCGAAGAAAGTTACGGCTATTTGATTCGTCCATTCGTTCGCGATAAAGATGCCATCCAATCATTGGTAATGCTTGCCGAAGTTGCTGCCTTCTACAAGAAGCAAGGCATGAACCTTTATGATGGTTTGCAAGAACTCTTCAAGAAGTATGGTTACTTCGCTGAAAAGACAATTTCATTGACCTTTGATGGGGTTGAAGGTGCTAAGGAAATTGAAGACTTGATGACGAAATTCCGTGAAGAATCACCAAAGGAATTTGCCGGTTACAAGGTCGTTGCCTTAGAAGACTTTGAAAAGTCAACGAAGACGAATGCTGACGGGACAGTTGAAGAAATCAAGATTCCAAAATCAAATGTGTTGAAGTACTTGCTTGAAGATGGAACTTGGATCGCTGTTCGGCCTTCAGGAACAGAACCGAAGATTAAGTTCTACATTGGAACGCAAGCCGATTCACAAGACGAAGCATTTGCTAAACGGCAACAATTTGAAGATACAGTGATGGCCTTTGTTAAAGGCTAATCGAATCAATTGAATTAAAAAGCATTTAAGGCTGGTGAATTTCCAGCCTTTTTGCTTGCCGAAATTAAGTTTTTGAAAATGCGAAAATATGTTCGTTATGATAAAATATTGATAACAATCTGATTGAGAAAGGAGAATGGAAATGATCGAACGGCAAGCGGATCGGAAATTTGACTTAGTTGCACCCTATAAGCCAACGGGTGATCAACCGCAAGCAATCCAAGAACTTACGGAAGGATTGAAAAAGGGTGAAAAATCTCAAATCCTGCTTGGGGCAACCGGAACTGGAAAAACGTTTACGATTGCAAATGTAATCAAAAATAATAATAAACCAACCTTAGTTCTTGCCCACAATAAAACATTGGCAGGGCAGCTTTATGGCGAATTGAAGGAATTTTTCCCGCATAACGCGGTTGAATATTTTGTTAGTTATTATGATTTTTATCAACCTGAAGCATATGTGCCTTCCAGTGATACGTACATTGAAAAGGATTCAAGTATCAATGATGAAATCGATAAATTACGACACTCAGCAACAAGTGCTTTGCTGGAACGCAATGATGTGATCGTTGTTGCCTCCGTATCATCGATCTTTGGTTTAGGGAGCCCGTTTGAATATCAAAAGCACACAATTTCATTGCGGGTCGGTCAAGAAATCGAACGCGATAAGTTGTTACAATCGTTAGTTGATATCCAATATGAACGGAATGATGTTGACTTTCAACGGGGTCGGTTCCGCGTGCATGGGGATGTCGTTGAAATTTTTCCTGCTTCGCATGATGAACGGGCACTTCGGGTTGAATTTTTCGGCGATGAAATTGACCGGATTCGGGAAATCGATCCGTTGACTGGTGAGGTTTTCGGTGACCGAAACCACGTTGCAATTTTCCCGGCAACCCATTTCATGACGAATGATGACCAGCTTAAACGCGCAATTGACGGCATTCAGCATGAACTTGACGACCGGTTAAAGGAATTGCATTCTCAAGGAAAATTGCTTGAAGAAGAACGGTTGAAACAACGGACAACGTATGACATTGAGATGTTAAAGGAAATGGGTTATACGTCAGGAATTGAAAATTATTCCCGGCATATGGATGGCCGCAAACCAGGTGAACCGCCGTACACGTTGTTGGATTTCTTCCCGAAAGATTTTCTGATCGTCGTTGATGAATCACACGTTACAATGCCGCAGGTTCGGGGCATGTATCATGCGGATATTTCACGGAAACAAATGCTGATCGATTATGGTTTTCGGCTTCCAAGCGCGCTTGACAACCGACCGCTAAAGCTTGAAGAATTTGAAAAGCATGTTCATCAAATCATTTACATGTCAGCGACCCCGGGACCGTATGAAAAGGAACAAACCGATCATGTCGTTGAACAGATCATTCGGCCAACCGGGTTGCTTGATCCTGAAATTGAAGTTCGCCCAGTGATGGGTCAAATGGATGACCTTGTTGGTGAAATCAATAAGCGGGTTGAACGGCACGAACGTGTTTTTGTAACAACGTTGACGAAAAAGATGGCAGAGGATCTCACGGATTATTTCAAGGAACTTGGAATTAAGGTCAAATACTTGCACTCCGACATTAAAACGCTTGAACGAACGAAGATTATTCGCGATTTGCGGCTCGGTAAGTTTGATGTGCTTGTCGGAATCAATCTTTTGCGGGAAGGAATCGATGTGCCGGAAGTATCCCTGGTTGCGATTTTGGACGCGGATAAAGAAGGATTTTTGCGGAATGAACGGTCATTGATCCAAACGATCGGACGGGCTGCCCGGAACGTTAACGGGCATGTAATTATGTATGCCGATGAAATTACGGATTCAATGCAGGCGGCAATCGATGAAACGAAACGGCGGCGCCATATTCAAGAAGAGTATAACCGGAAGCACCACATTACACCGAAAACAATCAAAAAAGATATTCGGGACCAAATTTCAGTGCTTGATAATTCAGATAAGGAAACTGAAGATTTGGCAAGTGACGAAGTTGAATTTAGCAAGATGACCAAGGCAGAACAAAAAGAAATGATCGACCGGCTGAAGACCCAAATGAAGCAGGCGGCCAAAGACTTGAAATTTGAAGAAGCAGCTTCACTTCGGGACACGATTCTCGAATTAGAAGCTGAAATTGGGTAAGAAGGAGGAATTGACGTGGCAAAGGATCAAATTGAAATTCATGGCGCACGCGCGCATAATTTGAAAAACATTGATGTGACAATTCCCAAAAATAAATTAGTTGTTATTACTGGTTTATCTGGCTCCGGAAAGAGTTCGCTGGCATTTGATACGTTGTATGCTGAAGGGCAGCGACGGTATGTTGAAAGTTTATCATCATACGCGCGGCAATTTTTAGGTCAGATGGAGAAGCCGGATGTCGATTCGATTGATGGACTGTCACCGGCAATTTCAATTAATCAGAAGACAACGTCGAAAAATCCGCGATCAACGGTTGGAACGGTTACTGAGATTACCGACTACCTGCGGCTTTTGTGGGCGCGGGTTGGAACACCGATTTGCCCGAATGACGGTCATCAAATTACCAGTCAATCACCACAACAGATCGTTGACCAAATTTTAGCACTTCCCGAACGGTCAAAAATTCAGATTTTAGCACCAGTCGTCCAGGATAAAAAGGGCCAGCACAAGGAAGTTTTGAAAAAAATTCAACGGGCTGGTTTTGTACGGGTCATTATTGATGGCGAAATGCATGAAATCGGTGATGAAATTGAACTTGATAAAAATAAAAAACATTCGATTTCAGTTGTTGTTGACCGAATCATTGTCAAGGGTGGAATCCGGTCACGGCTTTTTGATTCGGTTGAAGCGGCGTTAAAACTCACAGATGGCTATGTTGCTGTTGATGTGATTGGCGACCAGGTATTACAGTTTTCTGAAAAGTTGGCATGTCCGTATTGCGGCTTTTCAATTAAGGAACTTGAGCCGCGACTATTTTCATTTAATGCGCCGTTTGGGGCTTGTCCAGAATGTGATGGTCTTGGTGAAAAAATTGAAGTTGACCCTGATTTAGTTGTCCCGGACAAAAGCAAAACCCTTGAAGAAGGGGCGATTGCGCCGTGGGCTCCGGATAGTTCAAAGTATTACTACTCACTACTTAGTCAGTTTTGTAAAGCAAAGAAAATCAAGATGGATAAACCGTTTAGCAAGTTAACGGCTAAGCAGAAGGAGACCTTATTGTATGGTGCCGGAACGAAACAGTTCCATTTTCACTTTGAAAATGACTTTGGCAGCAAACGCGATGTCGATATGACGTTTGAAGGGGTCATCCCGAACATTGAACGGCGGTACCGGGATACGAACAGCATGTTTAACCGCAATATTTTGCGTCGCTACATGACCAGTCAGGAATGTAAGGCATGTCACGGCTATCGGCTGAATCCGCAAGCATTGGCGGTTAAAATCGATGGAATGCACATTGGCGAAGTTTCAGATCTGCCGGTTGATCAGGCCCTTGAATTTTTTGATAAGCAAAAGTTCAGTGAACAAAAGGAAATGATTGCCCGGCCAATTTTGAAAGAGTTGCATGATCGCTTAACATTTTTGAAAAATGTAGGGTTAGACTACTTAACCCTTAGTCGTTCAGCCCGAACCCTTTCCGGAGGTGAAGCGCAGCGAATCCGGTTGGCAACGCAAATTGGGTCAAACTTGTCAGGAGTTATCTATGTGCTTGACGAACCATCCATTGGACTGCATCAGCGAGATAATGATCGGTTGATCGCGTCATTAAAATCGATGCGTGATCTCGGCAATACGCTGATCGTTGTTGAACACGATGAAGATACGATGCGGGCGGCTGATTACTTAATTGATATTGGTCCTGGTGCGGGTGCAAATGGCGGTCAGGTAATGGCTGCCGGAACGCCGCAAGAGGTAATGAAGGTCAAAAATTCATTGACCGGCCAATATTTATCAGGAAAGAAATATATTCCCGTTCCTGAAACGCGGCGTGAAGGAAATGGAAAATCAATTAAATTATATGGGGCTGCAGAAAATAATTTAAAGAACATCGATGTTGAATTTCCGTTGGGAAAGTTTATCGCTGTAACTGGCGTTTCTGGCTCAGGAAAATCAACATTAGTCAATCAAATTTTTGAACGGGTTTTGGCACAGAAAATCAATCATAATTCAACTGATAAGCCAGGAAAGTACTCGAAAATTACCGGGGTTGAAAATCTTGATAAGGTAATTAACATTGACCAGTCGCCGATTGGCCGGACGCCACGAAGCAACCCCGCAACCTACACGGGAGTCTTTGACGATATTCGCGGCCTTTTTGCCCAAACAAATCAAGCGAAAATGCGTGGATACAATAAAGGACGCTTTAGTTTTAACGTTAAGGGCGGACGTTGTGAAACGTGCAAGGGCGATGGAATCATTAAGATTGAAATGAACTTTCTTCCCGACGTTTATGTTGACTGTGAGGTATGTCATGGCTCCCGGTTTAATTCAGAAACCCTTGAAGTTGAGTATAAAGGGAAGAATATTGCGGAAGTTTTGAACATGACGGTTGACGAAGCCCTTGAATTTTTTGATGCGATTCCGAAAATCAAACGGAAATTGCAGACGATTTCAGATGTTGGTTTAGGATACGTTCAATTAGGACAGTCAGCAACGACGCTTTCTGGCGGTGAAGCACAACGGATGAAGTTGGCTTCAGAATTGCATAAGAAAGCCACGGGAAAGACGCTTTACATTCTTGATGAACCAACGACCGGGTTGCATTCGGATGACATCAATCGATTGTTGAAAGTATTACAACGTTTGGTTGATAAGGGCAATACGGTATTAGTGATCGAGCATAATTTGGACGTCATTAAGAGTGCCGATTATTTGATCGATCTTGGCCCTGAAGGCGGTGAAGGCGGCGGAACGGTTGTTGCAACGGGAACGCCGGAAGAAGTTGCTACTAACCCGCAAAGCTACACGGGAAAATATTTAAAAGATCTTTTAAAGAAGCGGTAAATTAATGTTAAATGTATTATAATAATTAAATTAAGGATTGTGGTGAATGAACAAGGGAGGAAATCATGATGAGCGAATCAGATGAATTGGTAATTGTTACGGGAATGAGCGGGGCTGGTAAAACAGTTGCAATGCAAAGTTTCGAAGATTTGGGGTATTTTTGCGTTGACAACATGCCCCCTGAATTGCTTCCTAAATTCTGGGAACTGATCAAGGAAACCGGGAAAATCCATAAGGTGGCTCTTGTAATCGATTTGCGGGCTCGGAATTTTTACGATGAGATCAATGAGGTTTTATCAGAATTAAAGCACAATTTAGGAATTGATATTCGGATCTTATTCCTCGATGCTTCCAACGAAGAATTGGTTGCGCGGTATAAGGAAACCCGGCGCTCCCATCCGTTATCACGCGATAGCCGGCCGTTAGACGGCATCCGGCGGGAACGGGAATTGCTCTCAGGAATTAAAGCCCAGGCGCAGTTGGTCGTTGATACAAGCAAGCTTTCGCCGCGGCAGTTGCGGGAAGAAATCTTTCATAGTTTTCAAACGGATGAAGGCCAGTATCCATTCCACATTGATGTGATGTCATTTGGGTTTAAATATGGATTGCCGATTGATGCGGATATTGTAATGGACGTTCGTTTCTTACCAAATCCATATTATGTTCCTGAACTTCGGGACAAAACCGGCCTTGATCAAGAAGTTTATGACTATGTTATGAATTCCGATAAGACAACGGAATTTGTAAACCATTTTGAGGCACTATTGCAAACCGTCATTCCGGGATACATTAAAGAAGGCAAGACCAACGTCGTCATTGCCATTGGCTGTACTGGTGGTCAACACCGTTCAGTTGCTTTAGCCCGCCGTACAGGTGAGTTTCTAAAAAAGGACTATCACGTAACGATCGCTCATCGGGATGTTAATCGCAGAAAGGAGACTGTAAACCGCTCATGAGTAAGGTAAAACCAAAAATTGTAATGATTGGCGGGGGGACCGGTCTACCAGTAATTTTAAAGGGATTGCGTAAAAAAGATGTCGATATTACCGCGGTTGTAACCGTTGCGGACGACGGCGGTTCTTCAGGAGTGATTCGGAACTACATTAACGTGGTTCCACCAGGAGATATTCGCAATGCAATGGTTGCGTTGTCAGATGTTCCTGAATTATACAAAAAGATTTTTCAATATCGGTTTAAAACGGATGATCAATTTTTCTCAGGACATGCGATTGGGAATTTGATTATTGCTGCGTTATCTGAAATGGACAACGATGATATCTTTGAAGCCGTTCAGCAGCTTTCAAAGATGATGCAAGTCGATGGGCATGTTTATCCAGCATCAAATACACCGTTAACCTTGAATGCCAAGTTTAGGGATGGAACCCACTTAGCCGGCGAGTCTGAAATTTCAGCGGCTGGAAAGACAATTGAAAAGGTTTGGGTCACTGCCATTGATGATACCGAACCGCAAGCCGTTCCTGAAGTGATCGATGCAATTTTGAATGCTGATCAAATCGTCTTAGGACCAGGAAGTCTTTTTACAAGTATCTTGCCGAATTTGATGATCAGTAATGTCGGTGAAGCGGTTCTTAAAAGCAGGGCCGAAGTTGTTTACATTTGCAATATCATGACGCAGAAGGGTGAAACCGAACATTTTACGGATGCGCAGCACGTCCGCGTATTACACGATCATTTGCACCATAATTTTATTAATACGGTTTTAGTTAATACGGAACCGGTGCCGCAAAATTACATGGACCGGCAAAAGTATGACGAATATTTGGATCAAGTTAAACATGACTTCAAAGGATTACGTGCTCAGGGATGCCGGGTAATTTCGGATAATTTCCTTGAACTGCGCGATCATGGGGTATTCCACAATGGAACGCAGGTGGTTGAAGAGTTAATGCAACTGATCGGGCGACCAAATTCATGGATTAATTAGAAAGGATGATTTCATTTGTCCTACGCAAGTGATGTAAAAAAGGAACTCACAACACTTGAGATTCATGAAGAGGGGAACGGTAAAGCTGAATTAATGGCCTTGATTCGGATGAACGGATCATTGAGCATTGAAAATCACCATTTTGTGTTAGCTGTTCAAACGGAAAATCCGGCAACGGCCCGGCGAATTTATTCACTGTTGAAACAATTTTATCAAATTGAAAGTGAATTGATCGTTCGGCGAAAAATGAAACTTAAAAAGAACAATTTATACATTGTTAAGCTGCGTAACAATAGTGAACGTGTTTTGAATGATTTGAATATTTTAGATGGATTTCAAATCAAACAAACGGTTCCGGTTAAATTTCTTGATAATGATTTGAAGGTGCGCTCATACTTACGGGGAGCCTTCTTGGCGACCGGATCGGTTAATAACCCGGAGACTGGGCGTTACCATTTAGAAATTTATTCGCTTTATGAAGAGCATAATGATACGATCTGTGAAATGATGAATCGGTATCATTTGAATGCGCGGAAAACTGAGCGGCGCAGCGGGTATATTACTTATTTGAAGGAAGCCGAAAAGATCGCGGACTTTCTTTCATTGATTGGAGCAACCAATTCAATGCTGAAGTTTGAAGATATTCGAATCGTTCGCGATATGCGTAATTCAGTTAACCGAATCGTTAACTGTGAAACCGCAAATTTGAATAAAGTTGCGGATGCAGCCAACCGGCAGATTGAAAATATTAAGTACCTGGATGAACATTTGGGCCTTGATAAGTTGCCTGATAAGCTTCGGGAAGTTGCATATGTTCGGGTGGCTCACCCAGAATTAAGTTTGAAAGAACTCGGAGAACTTGTTCCCGGCGGCCCAATTTCAAAGTCGGGGGTTAATCACCGGCTGCGAAAAATCAATGAAATGGCGGCTAAGCTGCAAAAAGGTGAAAAGGTCTAATAAAAGACCTCAGGATGATTCCTGAGGTCTTTTTTGATATCAAAAAAACGGATTGGAATTTTTCCAATCCGATTTTCTTTTTTAGTTTGATGAATTCGATGTTGAAGATGAAGAAGAATCTAATCCTTGGCCCTGTTCGATCTTCGACATTAATCCAGTATACTCGTGCATTTTACTGAAGTACTTCGAAGCAGATGAGTCGGCACTTTCAACGTTTGGCGTGTTCTTATCTGTTGTTTGAAGTTCAGGAGCATCACTATTGTAATCGTTGATCGTTGTCTTATCATGGTTCAACGTCCACAGACTATCTGATTTGTTTCCAAGCTGAGCTTCACGTGCTAAAACCTTAGCAAAGTCATTATGGTAGTTATAATCTTTTGGATCAACCGGTTTGAATCCTTTTGGAACATAATACCGTAAAAGATTCTTGTTATTCAATGAGTCTGATAAGGTCAACTGTTCATTGACATGTTTTCGATCCTTAGCGATTTGTTTCTTGACGCTTTCAGATGGATGCGTGATCACATCACCGGTACTGTTTTCGTAAATGGTATTTCCGACCACTGTATATTTCGGCGTTACAAAGTTATCATTCCGGAACGCAACTACTTGGTTATGTTGCGGTGAGAACAAGTCTGTTCCGAATTGGATATACTTTTGAGTATTGATTCCGAGAAGGTGAAGCAACGTTGGCAAGAAGTCGATTTCGCCACCGTATTGATACTGAACGCCACCGTTATTGTCACCTGGAATGTGGATCATTAATGGAACCCGTTGCATTTGTGCATTGTCAAAATTATTCCAGGTCGAAGCTGATTTTCCAAGCAATGGGGCGAGTTTCAAGTTCCGGGTATCAGAAATTCCATAGTGGTCACCGTAAAGGACGATCACCGAATTATTGTACAATCCTGATTTATGCAGATAATCAAAGAATTGTTGCAGTGCTTGATCCAAGTAGTGGGCCGTTACGAAGTAATTATTAACTGATGCATCCCCCGTATTTGCCGGTTGAATCGATTGGTTCTTTTGGTCGATTGCAAATGGGAAGTGGTTCGACAGTGTAATGTACTTTACGTAAAACGGCTGTTGCAAGTGTTCAAGATACTTGATCGAATCATGGAAAATTAATTTATCCTTTAATCCATATTCAGTTAAGTTATTTGAATTTGTATTGTAATAGCTTGAATCAAAGAAGTACTGGTAACCCATGTTCTTGTATACGTTATCCCGGTTCCAGAATGAACCGTTGTTTCCATGGAAAACAGCACTTGTATATCCTTCAGTTTGGTTTAAGATTGCTGGAGCTGCTTCAAAGGTATTGCCAGTCCCAATTGCAGAGAAGAGCGAACCTTGAGGCAAGCCAAACGTTCCGGTTTCCAACATGTTTTCAGCGTCAGACGTCTTTCCTTGGCCAACCTGGTTAAAGAAGTTGGCGAAACTATAAAACTGCTTGCTGTTATACAAACTATTTAAGAATGGAGTAACTTCTTGGCCATTCAACTTATAGTTGATTAGGAATTGTTGGAAACTTTCCAAGTGAATGATAATAACGTTTTTTCCCTTGGCAATTCCAAACATCTTTGGATTGGGTTTGGCGTAGTTTTCCTTATTAAACTCAAGGATCTTATTTAAATCTGAACTCGTGGCGCTATTCCGCGCGTGATTATTCTTGGCTGTTTTGATCGCATCGTATACGGTGAATGAATCCAGCCCAAGGAATTTGACCAGATATTCACGGTCAAATGTCCGGGTAAGCAATTGCGGCCGGCTGATTTCACCTAATACAATGTTAAAAAGCAGCATGAAAACTGAAAATGAGGTCATTGCGACGGCTTGCTTTTTCGGAATCGGATTTGGATCAACCTTTAAGAACCGGGTAATAAATCCAATGGCAATCAAAATCAAATCGGCTACAATGATCAGATCCTGCGGCTTCAGGAGGGCAAGCGAACTTGTACTCAATCCTTCAGAAACGGAAGAATAACCGAGGATAACGTTGATCGTCATAAAATCAGTAAATTCACGGTAATAAATAACGTTGAACATCAGCAATGCGGTGTTGGCAATGTCAATTAACGTCATGAATATATACGCGGGAACTCCCCGTTTAACGTAAAGAGCCAATCCAAGCAGAAGCAACGTGGTTGCAATCGGATTGATCAGTAAAACGAAGTATTCATATATTCCCTTGACACCTAAACGGAAATCAATGAGGTAAACTAAAATTGTTTTTAGCCAAAATAGTGAGGCAAGTAACGTAAAATAACCCCATCGAGTGTTTAAAAATTGATGAAACTTTTTAAAACGCACGATTAAAGCGTCCTTTCCTTTGAATTTAAACCAAATATACAAATTTAGATTTAAAAATGGATAAAGAGGAGAGATAGGAAAAATACCTAACTCTCCTCATCATACTTATTACATAATACCCCAGATTGGACTATTTAGTTAAGTGAATTTTGAGATTTAGTGAATATTTAATTCTTGAAAGCCCTTGCGTAAGAATCAAAATTCGTGTATATTGGACAAATACTGACTGGAAGAGATTACATTTAGAAGGAAGGAATTTTTACAATGTTAATTGCCTTAATTCCCGCATTAGCATGGGGGAGTATTGGATTAATTAGTGGAAAGTTGGGAGGAACTGCTAACCAACAAACACTTGGAATGACTTGGGGTGCCTTGTTATTCGCAATTATTATGACACTGTGCAGTTGGGGACACTTTATGGCCAACTGTACATGGAAGCTTTGGATCGTCGGTTTGATTTCGGGATTATTCTGGAGTTTAGGCCAGAACCAACAGTTCCATGCAATGAAATCAATTGGGGTTTCAAAAGCAATTCCAATTTCAACCGGAGCTCAATTAGTAACCAACGCATTAGCGGGCGTAATTTTATTTCATGAATGGACAACTAAACGTCAATTATCAATTGGCTCAATTGCCTTGATCATTCTTGTTATCGGGGCAACTTTGACTGCTTTACGCGATAAGAAGAATGCCGCTGTGAATGCTGAACGGGTCAGTGAAGACTGGAACGGCGGCGCACGGGCATTGATTTTATCAACGCTTGGCTATTTAGGGTACACGGTCGTTGTTCACTGGGCCAACGTTGATACCCGTGCAATGGTATTGCCGCAAGCCATCGGAATGGTTTTAGGAGCTTCAATGTTTGCGCTTGGAAAGAACGCATTTAAAAAGGAAACTTACAAAAATATTCTTACCGGTTTAGTATGGGGAACAGGGAATCTGTTCATGTTTGAAGCCACAACAATGGTTGGGTTGGCAATCAGCTTCTCATTTTCACAAATGGGAATCGTAATTTCAACGTTTGGTTCAATCTTCTTCTTGGGTGAAAAGAAGACGAAGCGTGAATGGTTTTACGTTGTGATTGGATCATTAATGGTTATTTTAGGTGGATTCTTACTGGGAATTCTTAAATAGGAAATGATCGAAAGGCTGCGCCAAATTTGGTTGCAGTCTTTTTTGGAATTAATTAAAGAAGATTTTGAAATCAAATCATTTATTTTTAAGGATTTATAAGCATAAATAATAATTTATCGTGTTTTTACTGTGCCATTCGGTGAAAAATATTGTATAATGTAAGCGTAATAATTTTTAGGAAAAGGAGATATTACGATGGCTCACATTAAATTTGATAGCTCAAACTTAGGCAAGTTCGTTAACGACTATGAACTTGGACAAATGCAAGCAATGGTTAATGCTGCAGATGAAGAATTGCGTCAAGGTACAGGCGCAGGAAACGACTTTTTAGGTTGGTTGAATTTACCTGTTGATTACGACAAGGACGAATTTGAACGAATCAAAAAAGCTGCTAAGAAGATTCAATCAGATTCAGAAGTATTGGTTGTTTTAGGAATTGGTGGTTCATACTTAGGTGCTCGGGCTGCAATTGAATTCTTAAACCACAACTTCTACAACTTAATTGGCGCTGACAAACGTAATGCTCCTCAAATTTTCTTTGCCGGCGACTCACTTTCATCATCATACTTATATGACTTATTAGAAGTTATTGGCGACCGTGACTTCTCAGTTAACGTTATTTCAAAATCTGGAACAACTTTGGAACCAGCCATGGCATTCCGGATCTTCAAACAAAAGTTGGAAGAAAAGTATGGTAAGGAAGGCGCTCGTGAACGAATCTACGCAACAACAGACCGTGCTCGGGGTGCATTGAAGACATTAGCTGACGATGAAGGCTATGAAGAATTCATCATTCCTGATGACATTGGTGGTCGGTTCTCAGTATTAACACCAGTTGGTTTGTTACCAATCGCCGCTTCAGGGGTTGACATTGATCAATTAATGAAGGGTGCTGCAGATGCTCGTGAAGCGTACTCAGATCCAGACTTATCAAAGAACGAAGCTTACCAATATGCTGCTTTACGTAATATCTTATTCCGCAAGGGTTACAACATTGAATTACTTGAAAACTACGAACCATCATTGATGTACTTCACAGAATGGTGGAAGCAATTAATGGGCGAATCAGAAGGTAAAGATGGCAAGGGTATTTACCCATCATCAGCTAACTTTACAACTGACTTGCACTCATTAGGTCAATACATCCAAGAAGGCCGGCGTGCTTTGATGGAAACAGTTATCAACGTTGAAAAGCCAAACCACAACATTGATGTTCCAATGGATGACAAGAACCTTGATGGCTTGAACTACTTGAAGGGTAAGACAATGGACGATGCTAACAAGAAAGCTTGCGAAGGCGTTGTTGTTGCTCACACTGATGGTGGTGTTCCAGAAATGCTCATCAACATTCCTGACCAAACAGAATACACATTAGGCTACTTAATGTACTTCTTCGAAATTGCCGTTGCAATTTCAGGTTACTTGAACGGGGTTAACCCATTCAACCAACCAGGTGTTGAAGAATACAAGCAAAACATGTTTGCTCTCTTAGGCCGTCCAGGTTACGAAGAAAAGACAAAAGAATTAGACGAACGGTTAAATAAATAATCGTTGATTGAAATTAAAAGGAGGTTGTGATATAAGTCGCAACCTCCTTTGCTATATCCGCATAATCGGGTTCCAAAACAAACGAGCTACTTGGAAGTTCGAAAACCTCCGAATCTATGCTGCGCGATTCGTTCGCTTTTCTGCTTCCACCACGCTCGTTTTTAACGTTTTGTCACACCTTCTTTTTTTTAAAAACTATTTCTTATTTTTTCCTCACAAAATTCGTAATTGTTACGAAAAATCATGTAAAATAAAAGAAAGAGGAGTGGAAGGGAGAAACGCGATGATTGCAAATGCAGCTGAAACGCTAATTGAAAATCAACGAGAACATTTTCTGATTTCGGCAGATAAGGTCGCAAATGTTTTTGAAAGTAATCCGTTGAATCATGCCTTTTTAGTTTTAACAAAGGTCCGGTATTCCAAGATTCCGGTTTTAGATAATGAACAGCATTTTAAGGGATTGATTTCACTTGCAATGATTACCGATTCAATGCTGGGATTAAACGGAATCGATCCAACTGGATTAAGCGAGCAAACAGTTGCGGACGTTATGCAACGCGATGTCCCAACGGTTACGAATACAGAAAGTGTTGAAGAGCTGTTGCATCTGCTTGTGGACCAGCCATTTTTGGTGGTTACTGACCAGCAAAATGTTTTTCAGGGAATTATTACTCGCCGGGAGATCATGAAGGCGGTCAATTATATGGTTCATGAACTGGATCATCAGTATCAAATTGAAAAACGTGAATAAAAAATAATGAGGATGCAACTTATGTCACATCCTCATTATTTTTACTCTTTTTGGTCTGCTGATAATTCAATTGGACTTGTTGGAACCTTAATTCCAGCCTTCGTGAGTGCTTCAAGGTAAGCATGCAAGAATTCACGCTGAATAATTGCTTGGGCTCCGTTTTTGGCAATGATGACTACGCGATAAACTAATTCGCCTTTACCAACGTCAACCGGGCCTTGAACAGTCGGCCCGCTGACGATGTCTTGATTATCATCAGGGTTAAGCTTTTGATTGACCTGTTCAATGATCGTTGTCATTTTTTGAATATCAGTTTGCGGTTGAATCCGAATGTTGATAACGGCCCGCATTGGGTTGCGGGACATATTAGCAACCGTTGTGATTTCGCGGTTAGGAATGAAATGCAGTGTTCCATCGCTGCTGATCAGCTGAGTTGTTCGCAACCCGATTGCGTGGACCGTTCCTTCAATTCCGGCAATTTTAACGGAATCCCCGACCACAAATTGTTGTTCAAGCAAAATGAAAAAGCCGTTCACAACGTCCGTAACGAATCCTTTGGCTCCAAGTCCAAGGGCAACACTCGCGATTCCAGCACCGGCAATCAACGTTCCAACCGGAATTCCAAAGAGGGATAATAACGCGTAAATCAAGAAGAACAGCATTGTGTAGTGAAAAATATTATTCACAAGGGTGTAGATCGTTCGAATGCGCCCATCAGCAATGTAGCTGTTTTTCTTTTCCTTTTTCGTGGTGTGGAGGATCAATTTGCGAATCAATTTTTTACCAAGCGAATTGATCACCACAAATGCAAAGCAGATCAAGACTAAGATGATCGCCTTTGAGATCACAAGCGAAATGATTTTATCCCAATTGATTTTTTCGATGAACCGCATCCAAATGCCAGGTTCCTTTGCAATCTTTGAATTCTTTACGGCACTTACGGCAGTTGCAGTTAGAATAAAGTGGTTCACGAAATTTCCTCCTTCAAAAATTAAATAACTGCTTGTATTATATCAAAGAACCGTCCGTTTTTCGGATAAATTTGGTATAATGACATTATTAGGCAATTTAATAATGATTGCGGTTTAACCTATTAAATGCTATTCTAAAACCGTAGTTATTAGGACAGGAGGGATAGGCGTGACAATGACATTTGGACAATTAGCTGGAATAATTGCCGCAATTGCATTCCTTGTCTTAGTTGTGTTTATGTGTCGGGTATTATCACGACTTGTAAAGACGGTTTCACAACTTACAAAATCAATGAGTTCACTTACAAAAGATGCTGATAATATTTCAGATCAAGTCGAACAATTATTAGATAAGACCAATACGTTAATGGCGGATATTAATGAAAAATCACAAAAGGTAGAACCGTTATTTGATACGATTGTTGATTTAAGTGAAAGTGTTTCTGACTTAAATGAAGCAAGTCGCGGGATGGCAAGTAAGATTGCAGCAACCGCTAAGGATACTTCAAAGATGAAACAGGCTTCAACGTTATTTAGTGTTGGCAAGCATGCATTTAACGCAATTAGCAAGGCCAAGTCAAAGAAAGATAAGAAATAATGTTTGATTAATTGGGAAAAGAATGGAGGAGCTTATAATGAAAAAGAGCTTTTTATTAGGTTTAGGTGTTGCCGCAGCTTCAGCTTTTGTGATTTCGAAAAAGTTAACCGAATCACAAAAAGATCGGATTGCAATGAAGATTGACGAAACATTGCTTAATTTACGTGATACAGCTGTAAAGTATGATAAGTATGCCCACGATTACCTTGACGAAAATCGGGATACGATCAATAACTTTAAGCAAAGTATTTCTGATCGTTTCAATCATTTAAAAGATGAATCAGTTGTTTCAGATGCGTTCTCTTCGTTGAAACAAGCAACTTCAGATTTGAAGACTTACATTCAAGGTAGTAAAGAAGATATTGAACAACCAGTTGAAGATCATGATGAAGTAATGCAAGATGATATTTTCATTGATGATCCGAACTTCGGTGAAGAAGACGAATTAAAGACGGTCACATTTTTCCCAGAAGGATGGGAAGAACCCGAAAAGAGTTTAGATGACAATAATGAACCTCAATTATAAAATGAGGATAAGTAAAAAAAGCTGGATTTTAAATCCAGCTTTTTTTATTACTTTAGTTTAATGGAATAACTTTTAATTCCTTTGAAGTATGGGTGAACGGTTCGCAGCCGTTGTCAGTAACGTGGACACAATCTTCGATCCGGACTCCTGCGAAGCCTGGAATATAGATTCCAGGTTCAATTGAGAAGCACATTCCAGGTTGGAGTTCCATCTTGTTGCCTTCCATAATTGATGGAAATTCGTGATCGCTTTGGCCAAGACCGTGACCTAACCGATGAATGAAGTATTCACCATAACCAGCATCGCTAATAACCTTCCGGGCGATATGGTCAAGTTCTTCGGCGGTTACTCCAGGTTTAACAGCATCTTGGGCTTTTAATTGGGCTTCAAGGCAAACCTTGTAAATTTCTTGTTGTTGATCATCGATTTTTCCAAAGGCAACTGTCCGGGAAGCATCTGAAGCAAAGCTTTGATACATTACACCCAGATCAAATAAGCAAAGTTTGTTTGGTTGAAGTTTTTCCTTTTTCGGAGCACCATGGGGATCAGCTGCATTGGCCCCGCTTTGAACAATGGTATCAAAACTCATTTGCATGATGCCTTTTTTCATCAGGGCATATTCGATTTCAGCGACGATGTCTTGTTCGGTTCGACCCATTTGTAAAGCGTTGAACCCAACTTCGAATGCATAGTCGGCCCATTTGCCGGCTTGGTTCAATTTTTCAATTTCTTCAGGGGTTTTGAAAAGTTTTTCGTGTTGAATAAGGGGAGTTAAGTCACCTTCGAATTGAGCATTCGGATACTGTTTTTGAATTTCTTCAAAACGTTCAACGGTCAGGTTTTCCTTTTCAATGGCCCACTTTTCTGGATTAGGATTGATTTTATCAATGTGATTTTTGATCAGCGCATATGGGTCTTCGTGATCAAGGTATCCGTAAACCGGATATTTCCATCCAGCTTCCTTAATAGAGCCGACTTCAAGCGCAGGAGCAAAAATAAATGGTTCATGATCCGGGAAAATGAAGAGGGCGAGGGTCCGTTCGATCGGATCACTTTCAAAACCGGTGAAGTAGGCAATTGTTTTATAGTTGCTGATATACGCAATATCATAGTTATTTTGAGCAAGCCATTGTTGAACAGTATCAATATGTGACATTTAACTCATCCTTTCATCTTAAATTAGTTTAAGTATACCATAGTTTAAGCCTAAAATAAGAATCTGATGAGAAAAAAGAAAGATAGATTTTAATTAAGCTTATTTTCAGAAAATCGAGAAGTTATTAATGAAAATCTCAGGGGAAAAATAATTCCTAAGAGGGGAATCAAATCCACGGTTTAATATTAAATGAAACGCTTGCATTTCTTATGAAAACTTGATAGATTTATATATGGATTATTGAAAATGAAAATATACAATACTAAATGAAAGGACTCAGTTATGGAAAAACAATCAATTACAATTTATGATGTTGCAAAAAAAGCTGGCGTTTCAATGGCAACCGTTTCACGGGTTGTAAACGGAAATCCGAATGTTAAACCGGGAACCCGGAAAAAGGTCATGGAAGTCATTGATGAACTTGATTACCGTCCAAATGCGGTTGCACGGGGACTTGCAAGCAAGAAGACAACAACGGTCGGAGTCATTATCCCAGATGTAACGAATGTCTACTTCTCATCATTAGCGCGTGGAATCGACGACGTTGCAACAATGTACAAGTATAATATTATCCTTGCAAACTCCGATGGAAACGAAGAAAAGGAAATCCAAGTATTTAATACGTTGCTTGCTAAACAGGTTGACGGAATTATTTATATGGGAACCCATTTGACTGAAAAATTACGTGAACAAATCAAGCGTTCAAAGACGCCGGTTGTTCTTGCCGGATCGATCGATCATAAAAATGAATTTGTAAGTGTGCATGTTGATTACGTAAAGGCTGTCAAAGAGGCCGTCAATAACTTACTTGCGCATGGCGATAAACGGGTTGCGTTTGTTTCAGGACCATTGAATTACCCAATCAATGGTGAATACCGGTTAAAGGGATATAAAGAAGCCCTTGATGAAAACGGAATCGAATTTGATCAGGACCTTGTTTTTGAAACAAACGACAGTTATCGGGCCGGTGAAACGTTATGGCCAGCATTGTCTGCTGCCCACGCGGATGCTGCATTTGTTGCTGATGATGAATTGGCAACGGGGGTTTTGAACGGTGCGGTTGATGCCGGTGCTCAAATTCCAGCTGAATTTGAAATGATCACTGGGAATGATTCGAAATTAACCCAAATCGTTCGGCCAAAATTGTCATCAATTACCCAACCACTTTACGATATTGGTGCGGTTGCAATGCGGTGCTTAACGAAGATGATGAATAAGGAAGACGAAGACTTAGACAAGACGATCGAACTTCAATATGGATTCATTAAACGCGGGTCAACTCGCTAATTGATATTGATAAGTGGCAACTTTTTTGGTATCATCTAAGATGACTGTAATTGTCAAATTCTAAAACTGGAAAGAGGTATTCGAAATGTCAGGACATTCAAAATGGCATAATATCCAAGGACGGAAAAACGCCCAGGATGCAAAGCGTGGAAAAATTTTCCAAAAAATCTCACGAGAAATTTACATGGCTGCTAAGGCAGGTGGTCCTGATCCAGACGGAAACCCACAATTACGGCTAGTTATGGATAAAGCTCGTTCTGCTAACATGCCGAAGGATAACATCAAGCGTGCGATTGATAAAGCAACGGGTGCTGGCGGTGCAGACTACGAAGAAATCACATATGAAGGTTATGGCCCAGCAGGGGTTGCTGTTTTGGTACATGCCTTGACTGATAACCGGAATCGGACAGCTTCAGCAGTTCGTGGTGACTTTAACCGTAATGGCGGTAATTTAGGTGAATCCGGTTCAGTTAGTTTCATGTTTAATCGGAAAGGTTACATTGCAATCTCACGTGAAGATTTAGATGTTGACGAAGATACAATGGAATTAGCAGCAATCGAAGCAGGTGCAGATGACGTTCAAACTTCTGATGAAGTCTTTGAAATCTATACTGATCCAAAAGACTTTGACAGTGTTCGGGATGCACTTCAAAAAGATTATGATTTAGATACCGCTGAATTAACAATGGTACCAACAACAACAACGGAAGTTCCAGCTAACAAGGTTGAACAACTTCAACGGTTGATCGACAAGCTTGAAGACGAAGATGATGTTTCAGAAGTCTTCACGACAGCTGAATTCCCTGACGAAGATTAATATGGAAATGAAAAGTCGGAATTGGTCCGGCTTTTTCTTATTAAAGGATAGTTTATTTTTAACTGATAACTTAGAATTAAATGGAAAAGCGAGGAAATAACTTTGAACAAAGTTACTGTTTTAGGAAGTTTAAACGTTGATACGATTCTTCAGATCCCGCGGTTGCCGCAACCCGGTGAAACTTTAGCAATGACTGACCAACGGAGTGCTGGCGGCGGTAAAGGAGCTAATCAAGCCATTTCAGCAGCCCGGTCAGGAGCAGCAACTTCATTTATCGGTAAAATTGGTGATGATGAGAATGGCCGAATGATGCTTAGTTTCCTAAAGGATGCCGGAATTAATACTGAACAGGTTACCGTTTCAAGCAAGGGAACAGGTCAAGCCTTTATTATGCTTCAAGAAAGCGGCGAAAACAGTATTATTATTTATGGCGGTGCTAATCAGGAAATCAAGGATGCAGATATTGAAAATGCCCGTGAAATGATTCAATCGTCTGATTTTATCGTTACTCAATTTGAAACTCCATTTGATCAAGCAACGCATGCGTTCAAGATTGCGAAAGAAGCTGGGGTTGTAACCGTCTTGAACCCCGCTCCTGCACATAAGAATGTTGATCCTGAATTATTGCAAAACGTTGATTTGATCACACCGAATGAAACGGAAGCAGAAATTTTAACGGAGATCAAGGTTGTTGACCAAATCACTGCGCATGAAGCTGCTACCCGGCTTCAAGAGTTAGGTGCCAAAAATGTAATTATCACGTTAGGCGGTAAAGGAGCATACTTTAAGACTGCAACGGAAGAAAAATTGGTAAAGGCCTTTAAGGTTCATGCAATTGATACAACTGCGGCGGGCGATACGTTCCTTGGAGCGTTGGTTTCACGGTTAAATAAAGATTTCAGTAACCTTGAAGAATCGATTATTTACGCAAGCAAGGCTTCTTCAATTGCCGTTCAAAAGGTTGGCGCAATTCCTTCAATTCCAACTGAAGCACAGGTTAAAGCTGCTTTAGAAGCTGAAAAATAAACTAAATAAAACTAATTATCAATCACGAGGAAGTTTTGAACTTCCTCGTTTTTTTATAAAAAAATCTCCTTTTAGCGTATCTATAAGTGAAAGGAGGTTATCGCAAATGGAAAGTCAGCAAATTGTGCTTAAGGTCCTGGATGATGCAATTCAGCGTCATGCGAGTGATATTTATTTTTTACCGCACCGGGATGGATACCTGATTAACTTTAATGTTGATGGGGTGGATGTTCGCTATCAAAAATTAAAAACGACGGTTGCATTGGAATGTATCAATTACCTTAAATTTCAAGCGCATATGAATATCAGCGAGCATCGACGGCCCCAACTCGGAGCTTGGCGGTATTCATCTCAAAGGACAGTGGTTGATTGTCGGTTATCAAGTGTCGGTGATTTTCAGGGAAGTGAAAGTTTGGTTGTTCGGTTAATTTATGCAATCGCACAACTTACCCATCAGCGATACTTTGTTCCTGATCAGTGGCAAGTGATCAAGACGGCATGCCGGCGACGCGGTTTAGTTATTTTTTCGGGGCCAACAGGTTCAGGAAAGACCACTTCAATGTATAAGCTTGCAGAGCAGTTTGGCGATCAGCAGATCTTAAGCATTGAAGATCCAATTGAAATTTTTTACCCCGATATCTTGCAATTGCAGGTAAATGAAAAGGCGGGAATGGCCTATCAAGATTTAGTTAAGGTTGCATTGCGGCATCACCCGAACATTTTAATTATTGGTGAAATCCGCGATCAGGAAACTGCAAAAATTGCAATTCAAGCGGCGTTGAGTGGCCATTTGGTTTTGAGCACCGTCCACGCTGCAAACTGTTATGGTGTTGTATCCCGGTTATGTAATCTTGAAATATCATTAACAGACCTTGAACAAACGTTGCAGTTAATTAATTATCAGCGGTTGATTCCAACGACCAGTCATGAAACGAAAGTATTATTTGATCAGTTAGATTTACGGAAAAATGACCCGTATGAGATTTTAGAGCAACGCGGAATGACTCCGGAATGGAAACAAAATCTTAAGGAAATTTACCAGCGTCAAGAAATTACACATCAGGATTATGAAAGGTACCTTTATGGGTAAAAAAATAAACAACAATCGAAAGTGGAAATTAAAAATCCAAGCAGAATTTTTTGAAGCCCTTGCTGACATGCTTCGAAGCGGTTTTTCACTAAAACAATGTTTAATTAACCTCGCAATCCTGTATCCTACACAGAAAAATGATTTTGAGATGGCATTGGCACAGCTAGAAAGCGGAAAAACGTTTAGTGAGAGTATTCAGCAGTTTTTGAATTCAAAAATTTACTATCAACTGATGCTTGCAGAAAGCCATGGTCAGTTGGAATTAAGCGTTTCGCAGTTGGGAAAATACATGCGCCAACGGGTCGAGCAGCGTGAAAAAATCCGGGCAGCTTTATTTTATCCGTGTATTTTATTTGGACTGTTAATAATGATGATCACGGTTTTATTAACATGGTTGCGCCCGACAATCACGGCATTAAGTGAACAAGGAAAACAATCTTCTGGAATCACTCAGTGGCTTATCAACGGTGGCAAAATTGGCGGAATGATGTTGGGATTGATCATCATTATCTATTTGTTATATGGAATTTACTGGCTGAAAAAGCAGCCGTCAATTGCCCGGCATCAATGGTTAAGTCGGTTGCCGTTAATCGGAAATGTTTACCGCTGCTATGCTTATTACTATTTATCTTTTAATTTGGCATTACTTTTAAAAAGCGGCCTTGGATTTCATGAAGTCTGTAATTTTTTATTACGGTTTGAACCGCAAACGTTACTTTATCAACTTGGTGAGAGGTTAAATCAGCATTTGCTTTCAGGCAGAGAAATCAAAACATTTATTAAGCATTATGCATTTATTCCATCAGAATTAAATATCTTTTTAAATAAAGGTCAAACGAATGCAGAGTTGAGTGAGGACCTATTAATTTATGCCAATACAATGTATCAAAGATTACTGAAGAAGGTCGATCGGTTAATTAATCTGATTCAGCCAATTGCATTTTTAATAATCGCAATTATCATTGTCGGAATTTATCTGTCAATTTTGATTCCAATTTATTCAAATTTAGGAGGGATTTCTTAATGAGCAAGGTTAAGGTTAAGAAAGTAAAAGGATTTACTTTAATCGAAATGGCAATCGTGTTATTTATTATCAGTTTATTGATTTTAATTATTATTCCAAATATTAATCATCAACGTAAAAATGCGGTCAACGTTAATTCAAATGCAATGCGAACTGAACTTCGAACGCAGGCTCAACTATATTTGTCGGAGCATCCAAATACCGAGGCTTCAGCGCTAACGACGAATATGCTGGTAACGGATCACTACTTGACGAACCAGCAAGCAAAGAAATTAGCTGATCAAAAGATTACGGTTCAAGATGTTTTAAATGAAAAGTAGGGGCTTTACGTTACTTGAAACAACCATCGTTCTCGCATTAGCTTTCTTGTTTTTATTATTAAGTTTTTACTTTGCGCCCCGAAGTTCGGCCCAATTCAAAGAAGAACAATTTATGCAGAATTTGACAAGTAAGCTTGATAAGGCGGCGATGCAAGGAAAAGAACATCATCAAATTGTGCGTGCATTTTTTGGAAAGGAAGATGTTCAGATTCTAGTCGGGCGAAAAACGGAGGAACTAGAATATCCGCCAACATTAATTAAATACGGTGCTGAAAGTGTTTATATTTCACCTTCAGGCGTGACCCGCCCGACAACGATTCCGCTTGTTTCAAAGAAAGGACATTATTCATATAACTTAATTTTTGAACTTAGTTTTGGAGGGGTATACCGTGTTACCAAACAAGAGTGGTAAAATTTCAGCCTTTTTGATCAGCGATGCGATTATTGGATTGACCTTGATTTCATTGGCAATTGCAACATTTTACTTTAACCAGTCATGTTTTATGAAAAATGAAGATGAATTGTATTTAAAAAATCTTCAGGTTCAAGAAGCTTTTCAGCAAAGCGTATCGCAAATCAATCAGGGAAAGCCGTTAAACCAGATCAAAGTTCATTCGGATGCGGGAGAGTATCAAATCAATGTTGAAAAATAGAATTAAGGCGTTTTCACTGGTTGAAGTCATCATTGCATTAATCATTTCAAGCTTGGGATTATTGCTGATTAGTGGCAGTGTTTATGGGATTCACCGGCAGTTGAATTCGAATTCTGGAAGTAAGGAGCGTATTCAATGGGAAAAATTAATTTCAACGCTCGAATCAGAACAAATGCGTTTTCAATGGAAAGAAAGTCAAAATAATGGAACGCCGGTATTATACTGTCAAACCCAGCACAATGATTATTTGCTTAAAAAAAATCGTCGAAATTTAATTTTACAGGGAATAAATGGTCAGGGATTTATGCCATTAATGATGAATATTGATGGATTTCGTTACCGTTATTCAGAGCCGTTTTTGGAAATCTGGGTCAAAGTCCATAACCATCAATATCATCGAAAAGTTGTAATGCAGAGGAAAAGTAATGAAAACTAAAGTTAGGGGATCATTGTTTGCAAGCGGAATTTTATTTTTAATTTTCTTTAGTGCGCTGTTTTTGGGACAACTTGAATTTTTCAATAATCACTTGAGTTTTTACCGTTCAGAGATCAATTTAAAGGAAGCTCAAACAATGCGAAACATGGCGCAAACTCATCACCTTCATGATAATCAGGAATTAAAGTTTAACACTGGAAAAGTCCGTTTTCATGAACAGCGGTATGAAATTACGTTGAAAAACGGAAATCGATATTCGTTCGAACCTTTTAAGTAATGCTTGCAATCAGAATTGGAACTCGTTAAACTGTTACACGAATATTGATTAGAACGTGAGGGTTAAAGCGTGGAGTTAAAAGATATTGAACAAGCATACCAAACACTGAGTCAAATTATCGAAATTTTCCAAAAGCAACTTGATCTTTCATATTTTGACGCATTGATTGAGGCGTTAAGCGACCTGCTTGAAAATCAGATTAATGGGAAGGAAGAAATTGACGCTTCAACGGTTGATGAGTTGGAAAAGTTATATCGGCACTTGGACTTGAGTGAATTTTCTTCAGAAGAGATTCGTCAAGTTATCCAATTATTATTATTGGGGTCATATAAAAAAGAACGAGTTCAGCCTAATCATCAAATGACGCCGGATTCAATTGGATATTTGATAACTTTTCTGATTGAAAAAATAACCCCAAAAGAAAAATTAAATTCGATGTTAGATCTGACAGTTGGAACGGGGAATTTGCTTGCTGTAATTTTAAACAATTTAAAGTCTCTCGGGAATCAAAGTTTAAAAGCGTATGGGGTCGATAATGATGATACGTTATTAGCAATTGCAGATGTTTCCCTTGCTCTCCAACGAATCAGCAATGTTGAACTTTTCCATCAGGATGCATTGGATAATTTAATGCTTCCGCAAGTTGATCTGGTAGTTAGTGATCTGCCAGTCGGATATTATCCGCTTGATGATCGTGCAGCACAGTTTGAAACGCATGCTGCGGAAGGTCATTCCTTTGCTCATTATTTATTGATTGAGCGTGGAATCGAAAAGCTCGCCGAAAATGGCTGGGGACTTTTTGTTGTTCCAAGTGGAATTTTTGAAACTAAGGAAGCCCAACCACTCTTGAAGATGATTCAGAAGAATGGTTATTTGCAGGGATTGCTGAATTTACCGCGTGAATTATTTGTATCTGAAAAATCGCGCAAAGCAATTTTAATGGTTCAGAAAAAGGGCGGTCAGGCTCATCAAGCATCTCAAATCTTGTTGGGTGATTTTCCATCATTGAAGGATAAAAAAGAATTTAACGGTTTCCTTGATGAAATCAATGCGTGGGTAAAAGAAAATCAATAATTTTGAAAAAGTTGTGGCAGGTGCCACGGCTTTTTTGTTAGTTATTCATTTTAGTGTATAATTTTAAAAGAAGAGTTTAAGTTGGAGGTGAGATTGTGAACGAAAAAAGGCGTGAAAAAATGGAAGAGCAGCTTGCGAAAAAGGCAAAGGCGATTGAAGAATACGCAAGTACGGTCGTTACACCAAATGATACGGATGTGATCATTGATGGGCGCAAGTATCAATTGGTTGAAAATTATCATGAAGGTTTTCAGGTTGATAAGTTGCGTGAACGTTTCAGTCCAATTTTAACCAAGTTTGATTATATTGTCGGTGATATGGGATATGATCAATTGCGGTTACGCGGATTTTACGATGATAAGCGTAAGGTTCAACCATCTCAAAAGATCAGTCATTTGCAAGATTATTTATATGAATATTGTAATTTTGGCTGTGCGTATTTTATTTTAAAGAATTGTGAGGTTCATGACAGCTTTCCGGCTCCAGCAGCTCACAAAAAAAGACGACGGAAAAACTCACGATCACGTACAAATACAAACCATAAACGTTCAGATAAAAAGTCGAATTATAATAATCGGAAACCTAAGATTCAAACGGTTAAGTCCAAGAATCGCCGTCAGGGGAGCCGTCACTTTGTAATTCGAAAGAAGAAAAATAATACTAATAATAAGCGGAGAGATCAAAATGCCAAATAAATTATACAAAGGATACATGATTGATTTAGACGGAACGATTTATCGGGGAAAAGAACGGATTCCGGCAGCTAAACGGTTTATTGAACGGTTGCAAAAGTTCGAAATTCCATTTTTATTTGTAACAAATAATAGTACCCGAACACCAGAACAGATTGTTGAAAATTTGAGTAAAAACTATGATATCCACGTCAAAAAGGAAAATGTGTACACTTCGGCGCTTGCAACGGCAGATTATATTGCTGATTTAGACGAACACAAACGGCAGGTTTATGCAGTTGGCCAATTAGGATTACAACAAGCCTTATTGGATCGTGGATTCCGGTTTAATGAACAGAATCCTGATTATGTTGTCGTTGGTTTAGATACGGACGTTACGTACCATAAACTTGAACTTGCAACCCTTGCAGTTCGGAATGGGGCAAAATTTATTGGAACAAACCCAGATTCGAATTTACCAAGTGAACGGGGAATGATTCCAAGTGCCGGCTCAATCGTTGCATGTATTGAATATGCTACCCAACAAAAGGCAACGTATGTTGGCAAACCTGAAAATATTATTATGGAAAAAGCGCTTGAAAAAATGAATCTTCCGGAGGATCAGGTTGCGATGGTTGGCGATAATTATCGAACGGATATTATGGCAGGAATCAACTTTGGAATGGATACAATTATCGTTTACACTGGGTTATCAACCAAGGAAGAAGTCGCCCGTGAAAAGGTCCAACCAACCCATCAAATCGATTCGTTAGATGAATGGCAAGTATCTGATGAAGAAAAATAATTTGATTTTACTAAGAGATATGATTGTGATTGGAATTGCAGTTGTATCTCTTTCAATTTTTATGACAGTTAATTTTACGGGATTATATCATTTCTTTGTCGTGCGTGATCACCTCGGACGGCTCGTAGGATTGAGTAATCATGAATTAATGATCAACTACTGTCATTTAATTAGCTATCTTCAATGCGGATGGATCCATCATTGGCAAACAAGTCTCCTTTCCTCATCAAAGGGATTGACTCATTTTGCAAATGTGAAACAGTTGATTGAGTTTAATAATGTCGTTTTGATGATTTTTGGAATTTTAGCGGGAATCGTAATTAGGAACCGCATAAGAAAGCATCAGATGTGGCAGTTGATTTTACCCGTTAAGATGGGACTGACTTTATTAGGGACATTTGTATTTATTTTAGTGATTGCCTTCAATCGGATTTTTATTTTGTTTCATGAAGTTTTATTTCGAAATCGAGATTGGATCTTTAACCCGCAAACCGATCCAATTATTAAAGCTCTTCCAGAAAGCTTTTTTGAAGCGTGTTTTCTTTTAGTATTTTTAATTTGGATTTTAGCGGGGTTAGGTCTAATTTGGTATGGTAAACATGAATTAAAAAAAGCAAGATGAACAAACATCTTGCTTTTTTTTGTTAGGCTTTCTTTTTTGATAATTTTGCTTTGATCGCACTGAAAATTGCTGGTAAAACTGAAACAACAATGATTGCGATCACGATCAATGAGAAGTGTTCCTTTACAAATGGGAAGTTACCGAAGAAGTAGCCGCCACCACAGCAAAGGATGACCCAGCCGATCGCACCTAAGACATTGTACCGAATAAAAGTTGAATATTTCATTCCACTTCCGCCAGCAACAAATGGGGCAAATGTTCGGATAATTGGCATGAAACGGGCAAGTGAAATTGCGATTCCGCCGTGTTTTTCAAAGAAGGCTTCGGTTCGATTGAGGTCGTCTTCCTTAATGAAACGTCCAAAAAATGAATTTTTTGTAAGATGTTTTCCAATTGTTTTTCCAATCGTAAAGTTTAACGAATCACCTGCAATTGGAGCGATTAAGAATAAAATTACGAATGTCCAAATGTGAAGGTGATATTCCGGATTAGCTGCAAGAGCGCTTGCGGCGAATAGCAATGAATCCCCGGGAAGAAATGGGAGAATCACTGCACCAGTTTCAATAAAGATAATTCCGAATAAAATTAAGTATGTCCAGTCGCCAAATTGATTTACGATGGCAACAAGGTGTGAATCAATATGTAAAACAAAATCAATAAATTGTGAAATTAAATGCAAAATATCCCTCCAAAAATTTTAGTGACACTAGAAGTATACCTTTTTAATGGAGGGATGACAATTAAGTTTATTCAACGTTAAAGTTTTTCATTAACTGAGTACTGTGAGTTGGCTGCCGTTTTTCAGGATAAATTGTTTCAAGGGCATGGTTGATTGCGACCGGTGCTTGGCCAAACCCACAAGCAATTAAATCAACGCAACCTTCTTGATATGCATTATCACCAATTGCATAAACGCCCTTGATCGATGTTTGCTGGGTACTGTCGACTTTAATTTGATTATGAGCTGTTTCAAGATTCCACTTTTTTTGAACCGAAGTGTCCGTTTTAAAACCGTAGTTTACAATTAATGCATCGGCAAGAAGCGTTTGATATTCGTCTTTTGTTCGTGAACGTTTAAGTCGAATTTGCGTTTGATTACCTTGATGTTCAAGCCCATCGATCATATACGGAGTTAGGATTTCAACATTTGCGAGTTCTTTGATTTTACTGATTGAACTTTCAAGGGCACGGAACTGATCACGTCGGTGAACAAGTGTAACTTTTTTAGCAACTTTACTTAGTTCAATCGTCCAGTCGGCGGCTGAATCGCCACCTCCGGCAATAACTACGTTTTTGTCTTTAAACATCAAGATGTCAGGCACACTGTAAAAGAGCGAAGTATTTTCAAAGTCAGCGGCATTTTCAACTTTAAGTTTTCGCGGTTCAAATGCGCCGACTCCGGTTGCAAGAATAATTGATCGTGAAAGGGTCGTTCGTTTATTTGTTTGGATATGGAAAATTCCATCGTCATCTTTTTCAAATTTTTCAACGGTTTCGTTAAGGTGAATTTCAGGTTTAAAGAAATCAGTTTGTTCTTTTAAGTTTGAAATTAAGTCAGTTCCAGAAATTTTAAAATATCCGGGAACGTCGTAAATCTGTTTTGCGGGGAATAGAGCAGTTACTTGGCCGCCAACTTCAGAAAGACTTTCAATAACTTGAGTTTTAGCTTGACGCATTAATGCATATGTTGCTGTAAATAACCCAACTGGACCTGCACCAACGATTGTAATGTCATAAATTTCATTTTCCAAAATCCTCACCATCCGTCTTTAATTGTTCTCTAAGTTTGTTATACTACATATTAGAAAAATTTGAAGGAGATGTCCATATTGAATTATCCACAGTTGAACCTTGAAAATGAAAAGGGACCAAAAGCAACGATCAAGACAAACTATGGTGAGATGCAATTTCAACTTTTCCCTGAAATTGCACCGAAAGCAGTTGAAAATTTCGTTGGATTGTCAAAAAAAGGTTATTATGATGGGGTGATCTTTCACCGGGTCATTAAAGATTTTATGATTCAGGGCGGCGATCCAACTGGAACCGGAATGGGTGGTAACAGTATCTGGGAAAAGCCATTTGAAGATGAATTTTCAAATCAAGCCTTTAATTTAAGAGGGGCATTGTCAATGGCCAATGCTGGCCCTGGAACAAATGGAAGTCAATTCTTTATTGTTCAAAATGAAAATCTTGATCCGATGATGATCAAGGAAATGAAGGCTGCAAGTTATCCGGATGAAATTATTGAAAAGTATCGTGAAGGCGGGACTCCATGGTTAGACCACCGGCACACGGTCTTTGGTCATTTAATTTCGGGATGGGATGTTCTTGATAAAATTGCAAATGTAAAAACCCTTCCTGGAGATAAGCCTGAAAAAGATGTAGTTATTGAAGGCATCACAATTGAGGAATAGTTATGGATTATCGAATTGGAATGGTTCTGACAGGAAGAGTGACCGGGATTCAACCCTATGGAGCGTTTGTTTTATTGGATGACAATACTCAAGGATTGATTCACATTTCCGAGTTAAAGCATGGTTTTATTTCAGATGTCAGTGATTATTTAAAAGTTGGTCAGATGGTTAAGGTAATGATTGTTGATATTGATGAGTATACAGGAAAGATATCATTGTCATTACGCTGTTTGGAACAGCCATTTAACTTTAAATATAATCGTGATGAGATCGCTCATCGGTATAAAAAATACTGGAGTAATCGGCATGTTGAAGAAGGATTTAAGCCAATCGCCGAGCGATTAGATGGCTGGGTTGAGGATGCTTTGGAAGATATAAAAAATGGAAAATAAAAAAAGTTCTTGACCTTTAGAATAAATTCAGATAATATAATAAACGTTGTTGAGATTTGATCTTATCGCTTCTTGACAGTGTTTATTTTTTTGATAAACTATTAAAAGTCGGCAGTTGATTTTGTTAAGAAAAAAGTTCTTGACATTTTCTGATTGCATGATAAAATATCAAATGTTGTCTGTTAAAAGACATTGATATGAAGTAGATCTTTGAAAACTGAACAATGTTTCGACACACAAATGTGCAGGACAATTCAT
>NZ_AYZA01000010.1 GCF_001436315.1 Ligilactobacillus aviarius subsp. aviarius DSM 20655
TCAAGCAAGATTTCAAGCAGCAGCAAGAAGAGCTCAAGCATCAAGAGTTCATCAAGCAAGAAATCAAGCTCAAGCAAGATCTCAAGCAGTAAGAAGAGTTCAAGTATTAAGAGCTCATCAAGCAAGAAGTCAAGCTCAAGTAAGGTTTCAAGCAGCAAGAAGAGTTCAAGTATTAAGAGTTCATCAAGCAAGAAATCAAGTTCAAGTAAGATTTCAAGCAGTAGCAAGAAGAGTTCAAGTATTAAGAGCTCATCAAGCAAGAAGTCAAGCTCAAGCAAG
>NZ_AYZA01000011.1:0-40046 GCF_001436315.1 Ligilactobacillus aviarius subsp. aviarius DSM 20655
CATGAATTGCCCTGCACATTTGTGTGTCGAAACATTGTTCAGTTTTCAAAGATCTATCAAATATTTAACTCCGCATCAGCGGAACATTTATTATATTATCAAACAGGCACCAACTTGTCAATAACTTTTTTATTTAATTATTAACATCAACTGTTGTTCCTTTTGACGACTTTGTTAGTTTATCATCAAACCCCAATCACCGTCAATCCCTTTTCTTAATTTTTCGAAATTTAATATTATAATTTTAATATTATAATTTTTCCAAAATCAAAAAAGAGCCCATGAACTTCATGTGCTCCTTAAAAAAGTGATTTAATTATTTTTCTGGACGCCGGGTTGGGAATAATAAGACATCCCGAATTGATGGTGCATCTGTCAATAACATTACTAACCGGTCAATTCCGATTCCTAATCCACCCGTTGGCGGCATTCCGTATTCCATTGCTTCCAAGTAATCCTCATCAATGTGTTCGGCTTCATCATTTCCGTTTTCACGTTCAGCTGCTTGAGCTTCAAACCGTTCACGTTGATCGATTGGATCATTTAATTCAGTAAAGGCGTTTGCATATTCGCCACCAAGAATAAAGAGTTCAAACCGATCAGTAAACCGGGGATCCTTTTCATTCTTCTTCGCAAGTGGTGAAACTTCAACTGGATGACCATAAACAAATGTTGGGTCAACGATCTTTTCTTCACAGAATGTTTCAAAGAATTCATTAATGATGTGGCCAACTTGCCAGTATGGTTCGTAATGAACATTATGTTCATCAGCAATCTTCCGGGCTTCATCAAGCGGCATTTCTTTCCAGAAGTCAACGCCGGTTTCTTCCTTGATCAAATCAACCATGTGAACCCGCTTGAACGGCTTATCAAGGTTAACTTCATTTCCTTGGTAAGTAATGATTCCATTATCCGTTACAACCTTAGCAGCCGCCTTGAAGATTCCTTCCGTTTCATCCATAACGTCAGTTAAATCCCAGTATGCAGCATAGGTTTCCATGGTTGTGAATTCTGGGTTATGCCGGGTATCGATTCCTTCGTTCCGGAAGACCCGTCCAAGTTCATAAACCCGTTCCATTCCACCAACGATCAACCGTTTAAGTGACAATTCCGTTGCGATCCGCAAGTACATGTCAATGTCCAATGCGTTGTGGTGCGTGATAAATGGCCGTGCAGCAGCCCCACCGGCAATGTTGCTCAAAATTGGTGTTTCAACTTCAACGAAACCATTTTCATCCATGTAGTCCCGAATAGCCTTTACGATTTTGCTCCGGTTCATGAAACGTTCAAAGCTTGTCCGGTTAGTGATCAAGTCTAAGTAACGTTGCCGGTATACTTGTTCAATATTTTGTAAACCGTGATACTTGTCAGGTAATGGACGTAAAGCCTTTGAAAGGAACGTCAATTTTGTAACCCGTAAAGTCAATTCACCCATATCAGTCTTGATAACTTCACCCGTTACTCCAAGGAAGTCACCTAAATCTGACCGCTTGAAAATATGATATTGGTCTTCGCCAACAACATCTTTCCGAACATACAATTGCATCTTGCCTGAACGGTCTTGCAAGTCAGCAAAGCCAACTTTACCCTTTCCACGTTTAGCAACCATCCGGCCTGCAATCGTTGCAGTGTAACCTGCATCATTTAATTCTTCTTTTGTCATGTCGCCATACTTTTCATGAAGATCGGCGTTCATTGAGTCCCGTTCAAACCGGTGACCAAATGGATCGATACCTTCATCGCGCAATTCTTGCATCTTTTGGCGACGAACCCGCATCTGATCATTCATTGATTGATCTTTTGCCATAATAGCCCTCTTTTCTTAATTTTTGACCTCTAGTGAGATTATATCATATCAAAAAACACTAAACATCTTTAATTAATTTCGTGAGTGTGCACGGCGAGCAGCCCGTCTTGCTGCCGCACTGTCTAAATCATTCAAGAAGTTATCAAAGATCTCGATCATTTCTTGTTCAGTGTCAGCATCATTCAATGCTGCTTTTGTTCGTGCAGACCGCGGAATGCCTTTCAGGTAGTATGCTGCCTGTGAACGGAATTCCCGGGGACCGATTTTTTCACCTTTCAGCTTGATCAAACGGTGAAGGTGTTCTTTGGCAACTTTGATTTTTTCTGCCGGAGTCGGTTCCGGAATTTCTTCACCCGTTTCAAGGTAATGGGTTACCTGCTTAACGATCCATGGGTTTCCTAATGCTGCCCGGCCAATCATGACGGCATCAGCCCCAACTTCATCCAGCATTCGCTTTGCGTCTTGCGGAGTACGCACATCGCCGTTTCCAACGAATGGAATCTTCGTTAAGTGATCAGCAACATCCTTTAAGATACCCCAATCAGCATGCCCTGAATAAAGTTGTTTCCGGGTCCGGCCGTGCATTGCAAGCATTGATGCTCCGGCTTCTTCAGCCGCCAATGCGTTTTCAACCGCTAAGATGTGATCATCATCCCAACCGGTCCGCATTTTAACCGTGACCGGCTTGTCAACTGCCGCCGTAACCGCCTTGACCATTTCGTAGATCTTGTCTGGGTCAAGCAACCAGTGGGCCCCAGCATCCGTCTTCGTAACCTTTGGCACCGGGCAGCCCATGTTGATGTCAATGATATCCGTACTTGTATTTTCAGCAACGTATTGGGCTGCTTCAACCAGCGAATCCTTTGTCCCACCAAAAATTTGAACACTTACCGGGTGTTCGCTTTCATCAACGAACAACATTCCCAGGGTCTTTTTGTTTCGAAAATGAATTCCCTTATCTGAAATCATTTCACAAACAACTAATCCCGCACCGAACTCTTTGCAGATCATCCGAAACGCAACGTTAGTTACCCCTGCCATTGGCGCAACAACGACCCGGTTTGGAATTGTAATATCACCAATTTTCCATTCCATTGCTTAATCCTCTTTCTTTCCGTTTTGTTTTTTGACCTTAATGATCTTCCGTAATTCGTCTTCAGTAAACTGATACTTCTTGCCGCAGAAATGGCATACGGCTTCAGCTCCATGATCTTCATCGGCCATTTCTTGAAGCTGATCAGTCGGTAAACTTGTCAACACGCCTAAGAAGCGTTCCCGCGAGCAATCGCAGTGATAACTGACCGGCATTTTATCAAGGACCTTAACGTTTTCAGCGCCGAGAATTTCATTTAAAATATCTTCCGGTTTCTTGCCATCGCGCATCATTTCAGAAACCATTGGAATTTCAGCTAACCGCTTTTCGATTTGGCTGATCGTTTCTTCCTTTGCTCCCGGCATTACCTGAATCATAAAGCCACCCGCCGTTTCAATTGAGTTATCGCTGTTAACAAAAACTGACAAGCCAACTGAAGATGGAATCTGTTCTGACTTAGCAAGATAATACGTGAAGTCTTCGCCAAGTTCGCCGGATACTAACGGCACTTGCCCCGTAAATGGTTCTTTCAAGCCGAGATCCTTTGTAACTGCAAGAAAACCTTCTGTTCCGACGGCCCCCTTCACATCAATTTTGTGTTTATCATTTAACGGTAAATGAACATGCGGATTTTGAACGTATCCCTTCACCGTTCCGTTGGCATTGCCATCAACGACGATTCCGCCAACCGGACCGTTCCCATTGATCTTGACCGTCATTGTTTCATCGCCTTGAAGTGAAGCTGATGCGAGTAATAAAGTCCCTACCAGACTCCGTCCAAGGGCTGCCGAAGCCGCACTCCAAGTATCATGCAATTTTTGAGCTGTGCTGACCGTTTCTGTGGCGTCGACTGCATATGCTCTGATCTGACTGTCAAACGCCAAACTTTTTACTAAATAATCGCTCATAAACTATCCCTTCTTTTCTTCCAAACTAAGATTTTACCATGTTCTTTTTTAAAAATAAAAAAATATTTAATTCCGATTAACATAAAAAGTGACCATGTTAACCATAGTCACCCTTTATGCTATTTAGCCTTCGTCTTGATGTGAATCATCATGCTTTTCACTCGGATAGAATGTTTGCGTTGGTAATGATTCATCGTCTTGTTTTTCGGCCTTTTTTTCAGCTGCAACTTCTTGAGCATCGATCTTTTGGCGTTGAGCGTCTTTCCGTTCTAATGCCTTCTTAGCTTCTTCAAATGAACCTGATTTTTCACTTGGAAATTCATCTTCATTTTCAGCTGGCATCTTGCCGGTCTTGAACAAACTCAAGATTTGCTTTTCGTTAAGTGTTTCATACTTCAATAAGGCTTCAGCAATTACCCGGTGTTGTTCACGGTGTTCTTGGATAATCCGTTTAGCAGTTTCCATTCCTTCGTTTGAAAGCCGCATAACTTCTTCATCGATCAAGTTTGCCGTTTGGCCTGAGTAACTGTGTTGACCGTCAAATTCGCCCGGTTGCATGTTTGCTTGCCCTTCGTATTGAACCGGCCCAAGTTTTTCACTCATTCCGTATTCAGTAACCATGGCCCGTGCTAATTGAGTTGCTTGTTGGAAGTCGTTTGCAGCTCCGGATGATTGTTGTCCGAAGATAATTTCTTCGGCAGCACGTCCACCCATCAAACCGGCGATTTGTTCCTTCAAGTCCTTCTTGGAGTTCAGCATTTGATCATCCCGCGGAAGCATGATTGCATATCCGCCAGCACGTCCCCGAGGTACGATCGTAACCTTATGAACGACGCGGGCATCATTCAAAACAAGGCCGACAATTGTGTGGCCGGCTTCGTGGAACGCAACGGTCCGGCGTTCTTGTTCACTGATTACCCGATCACGTTTAGCTGGTCCGGCAATTACCCGGTCTTCAGCTTCATCAATATCTGAAGCATCGATTTCATTCTTATCGCGCCGCGCAGCCAACAATGCAGCTTCGTTCAGCAAGTTTGCTAAATCAGCCCCGACAAAGCCCGGAGTTTGTTTAGCAATCATCTTCAAGTCAACATCGTCTGCCAACGGCTTGCCCTTTGAGTGGACCTTCAAGATGGCTTCCCGGCCCTTAACATCTGGCCGGCCAACCAAAATCTTCCGGTCAAAACGACCCGGACGAAGTAAGGCTGGATCCAAAACATCTGACCGGTTGGTGGCTGCCATTACGATGACGCCTTCGTCACCTTCGAACCCGTCCATTTCTACTAACAATTGGTTCAAGGTTTGTTCACGTTCATCGTGGCCGCCGCCCATGCCGTTGCCCCGTTTGCGACCAACGGCATCGATTTCATCGATAAAGATGATCGATGGTGCATTCTTCTTGGCGTTTTCAAACAAGTCACGAACACGACTTGCCCCAACCCCGACAAACATTTCAACGAAGTCAGAACCAGAAATTGAGAAGAACGGAACGCCTGCTTCACCAGCAACCGCTTTTGCAAGCAAAGTTTTCCCAGTTCCTGGAGGGCCTTCAAGCAGAACCCCTGATGGAATCTTAGCCCCTAACCGTTGGAATTTATGCGGATCACGCAAAAATTCAACAACTTCAACCAATTCCTGCTTTTCTTCTTCTTCACCGGCAACATCTGAGAAACGAATCTTGTTTTCTTTCTTGTCGATTGGCTTGGCCTTTGACTTGCCAAAGCTCATCATCCGACCGCCGCCTTGGCCACCGCCGGCATTGCCCATCATCATGTAGAAGAAGAAAATCATGATCACGATCGGCACGATGGTCAACAATAACTGCATCCAAATGCTGCTTGATTGTTCTTCCTTCGCGCTGTTTGCAACGTGATTCTTTTGGGCGTACTTCATCACTTCATTCACGGTTCCTTCGTTAGTAACCATGTCCGTTGTGAAGTTCTTCGCGGTTGAACTGCCGCCGCCCATGCCTGTCAGACTATTCTTCTTTGAGGAAGTCTTTACTGGTTTACGGTATTCCCCTGAAACTTTATAAACGTTTCCAGAAGGTTCTAACGTAAACTTCTTTACATTGTCCTTCTTTAATTCAGAAATAAATGTACTTGACTGAATTTGTTGGGTCGATGAGTCGTTACTGCCACCTGTAAAGTAGTAGACCGCTCCCATGATTCCCAGGAAGACGACAATGTAGAAAAGACTATTCCGGAATAGTCCATTCTTTTTATTGTTATTATTCATTATTTCCTCCTACGACAATAACTAATAATTCAAAGTTATCAAGCTAATCATATCATACTTGACTTTTTTTGACTATTCTTGATTATCAGCGTAAATTTCCGGTTTCAAAACCCCAACGAATGGCAAGTTCCGGTAGTGGCCCATGTAATCAAGCCCAAAACCGACAACAAATTCGTTTGGAACTTTAAAGCCCGTATAATCCGGAACAATTCCTTCGATCCGCCGATCCGGTTTATCTAATAAAGTACAGATTTTAACTGATTTGGCGTTCCGCTTTTCAAATAGGTCAACTAAACATTTCAATGTCCGGCCAGTATCAATAATATCTTCAATGATCAGCACATTCCGGCCTTCAACCGACGTATCAAGGTCCTTAATGATCTTGACATCACCCGATGAAACGGTTTCGTTGCCGTAACTTGAAACGTCCATAAAATCTAATTCGCAGTACGTATTGATTTCGCGAACGATATCAGAGTAAAAAACGGCCGCACCCTTTAAAATACAGATTACAAGCGGATCTTTGCCTTCAAAATCCTTGGTGATCTGCTTTCCCATTTTCTCAGTTGCATCTTGAATCTGTTCTCGACTATAAAGAACTTTCAAAATATCATCATTCATCTTTTTACCTCTTTCTGTACTTTATCGCTACTATGTAACGAATTGTAGCATTTTCCACGGGTTGTGACAAATAGATCATTGAATTTGGCTGATCACCGAAAAGGGCATAAACTTCCTGCTTTTCATCAGCGATCACCCACAATGCTTGCCGCTCCCGTTGTGAAATTTTTTTATCAATTAAAAAACGGGTCAGTTTTTTAGTTCCTTCACGAATCCGCAGCCAATCCCCCGGCAACCGATGCCGCAAAGTTAATCCGGCTGGCAAACGGCTAAACCTTAGTTGTTCGTCTGCATCCCGCTGTTCATGGTGGTTAAGCGCTAGTTCAAAGGTTGCCGTGCTAGCCGGCGTTTCACCTTGAATCAAGAATGATTGATTCGAAACCTTTTCGAATGCTTTCTCCCGGGAAATTAAATAGAAGTGCATGTACTCCTTAACCACCGCTCGCTTCGCATCCAACTGAAAGGTTCCTTGCGGTTTTTGGCGATTTTCTAAAAAGCTGCTGACCTCGGCAAACTGCCGCTGGTGAAGCGGAACGCCATGCTGAATCAGATATTCTTTTAATACCGCCCGCCGCATTGCCGCATCAAGTTGCAGCCATGCTGGTAGACTCACCCGATCATCTTCGAGCAACTGGGTTAACTGCTGCTGTAAAATTTGCTGATTAACTTTCAACGTCGACCTTAACTGTTGCGTGTAACTGCGGACATGATCCAAAAAGCGTGGATTCTCCTGTTTTAATTGCGGAATAATGTGGTGGCGGATTCGATTCCGCAAAACATCGTCATCGTGATTGGTTTCATCTTCAAAAAAGGTTAACTGATGTTGCCGGGCATAATCATACAGCTGCTGTTTGGAATATGGTAAAAGCGGCCGAATCACTTGCCGTCCTTGTCCCATTGACCGGCAAGGAGCAATCCCCACCAACTGGGATAGTTCACCGCCGCGAAGCAGCTTCATCAAAAACGTTTCTGCCAGATCATCGGCATGGTGCGCCGTTGCCAGCGTGGAAATTTTCAACTCAGCCATCGTTTTTGAAAAGAAAGCATACCGAAAGTTTCGTGCAGCTTCCTCAATTCCGTGTTGTGGGTGTTGATCAGCATCCCAAACACCAATTTTCAACGGTAAGTGATGCTGACGACAATATTCTTGAATAAACTTGGTTTCATCCTTACTTTGCTTTCGCAAACGGTGATCAACATAGCCGACCGTAATTTGCGGCCGCAGATCAGCAGATAAGTGCTGCAGCAAATCTAGTAAAACCATTGAATCAACGCCCGTTGAAACGGCTACTAAAAGCGGCTGACAATTTAAATCAAACTTCTTCCAATTTTGAATAAATTCTAATTCCATTCGGTCACCTATTTCAGATACGAAAAGAGACTGGGACAAGCTCCAGTCTCGGATTTAATATTTTTCAACTTATTAATATTAGCTGCGCCGGCCGCCGCGACCGCCACGCTTACCATCGGTATTCCGTTTAAGGGACGTTAACCGTTCATCACTTTCCTTTAGGAACCCTGCTAAAAGGGCATCAAAATCTTTCTTTTGATGATTATTCTTGTTTCCATGGAAACGATGGTTACTTCCTTGGCGATTGCCATTGTGATGATTATTCTTGGATTTATCAGGCTTCGGCATGGCTTGCTTGATCGACAATGAGATCTTGCCGTCATCGTCAACTTTCAGAACCTTGACTTGAACTTCGTCGCCGACCTTTAAGACATCATGGATATCCTTGACGTACGTGTTCGAAACTTCACTGATATGAACTAACCCGGTCTGGTGATCACCAAGATCAATGAATGCTCCGAAGTTCGTGATTCCTGAAACCTTACCTGAAACTTTCGTTCCCACTTCAACTGTCATAAAAAAATTTAATCCTCCCAGAAATTGATGTTTCTTTCAGTATAACACTGTTTAAATATTTTAATAAGCGTCTAAATTCATTTATTTAACTAATTTTCAGTAACGGTTTTGGCCTTATCACTTGGCAAACTATAAATCGTTTCGCCGTCTTTTGAGAAGAAGTATTTCTTCCGGATGATTTTCGCCAAATAATCCGAATCCTTTAACTCAGCTACCCGTTGATTCAGCTTTTGATTCTGTTGTTTAGCACTCTTTAATTCCACGCGCGCTTCCCGTGTCTTTTTTCCAAGAACCGCTGCCTGAATGTTATTTTGAATAATGTTAAAGCCAAACATGATCGTGATCACCAACATCACGCCGCAAAGAATCAGCATTTTCATCCGGTGTTTCCGCGTTAATGCCAGTTGTTTTTGAGTAACTGCATTTTGAGCGGTTTGCTGATTATAGTATTCCTGATTAATGACCTTTAACTTTTTGCTTTTCTTCTTTTGCGCCATTGTACTCTCCTTATCAAACCGACTAGATCTCACTACTCAAATTATAACAAACCGCCACTTAAAAAAGTACCTTACATCCGATAATCTTCTTGATATTCTTCAGAAACAACCGTATACAAATCCTGCGATTCGTTTTTCTTCGTTGTATCCTTGATATCGTTAACTTTAACGGTCAAAGTTTTGTTACCAAAATTAATCACGATCTCATCGCCGATTGCAACCTTGGAAGATGACTTAGCAACCTTACCGTTAACCGTTACTCGGCCTTGGTCAGCAATATCCTTTGCAACCGAACGCCGTTTAATGATTCGTGATACTTTTAAAAATTTGTCTAATCTCATTTTGAATTTCCTCGTTTCGCAATTTTTTCTAAAACTAATAGTAACTTTTTACCGCCGGGAATCATCAGCCATTCACGCGTTGTAAACATCTTTTGCCCAATCACCATTGAAAGAAAGACAGCCGCGCCAACAAGCATTCCGATCACCGTGATGACGATCGATCCTTTGCGTGAAAGGAAAATAACCATCCGCAAACCATGCACAACGATTCCAACGCTCAGCCCCATCATTAAAACTGCCAAGCAAAGTTTATGCACAAAGCCCTCACCGTCAAAGAATAAATTCTTAACCCCCGAAGGCAAAGCCCACAAAATAATTCCAAGGGCAACCAGTAAACTGATCACCGTTGCCCAGCTTGCCCCGATGATTCCAAAATGGCGGATCATCAGCGAATTAATGGCGGCTTTGACGACAACCGCAAGGATCAAACCGACTGCCGTAATCTTGAACTGGTCAAGACTTTGAAGAATCGAATTATAAGTACTGATCAGCGTGATCACGAAGACACTTAACACGTAAACGGCAATCGTTTGCGAAAGTGTAGGGGTACTGAAAAGCAACGTATTGATTTCCGGCATCAGCACGATCATCCCCACCGTTGCTGCAGCCGCAATCGTTGCACTGATTCGCATCAATAGCTTTGCAATTTGGCGGAACCGGGCTAACTGATTTTTTTGCAATGCATCCGTCAGGGTCGGCAGCAATGTCGATGAAAAACTGACTGCCACGACCATTCCTAATTGAACTAACGGTTGGGCCCGGTCATAGGTTCCTTTAATGCTTTTGGCAACTGCCGGCAGCATTCCGGCTGAAACCAAACTATTTTTAACGGTAAACGAATCAACCAGCTGCAACAGCACCATCATTGATGCAAACAAGCAAATGATCAACCCGTCTGAAAAAATCCGCTTGGTCAAATTAAAATAGCTTTGGTGGGCCGACCGCTTTGTTTGCCAAAACTTCTTAGTATAAAACGGAATAAAACTGATACTGGCCCCAATTGCCCCAAACGTTGACGCAAACATGGCCCACGTCCCCATCCGGTAAACTGTCCAATGACGGTGAACTGCAAGCAACGCCACGAAAATAATGACGGTTACCCGAATAAACTGTTCGGTGACCTGTGAGATCGCCGTCGGGGTCATGTTAAACGTTCCTTGATAATATCCCCGGCCGACTGCCAGGATCGGCATAAAGAGGAACATCCATGAAACACTGCCAAGCAGCGGGGTAAGGTGCCGATCACCCATCATCAATGCAATTTGGTGTCCAAAAAGCTGCAAAAAGCCAAAACAAGCGAGTCCAAAAAAGGCTAAAATCACAAAAATCTGATGTGAAACGGCTAGCTTAGCCGCTTCTTCATCTTGTTCAGCGATTATCTTTGAAATAAAAACCGGGAATCCCGTCAATGCAAACGTCATTCCGATTCCATAAATGGGATATACTTGCTGGTAAACATAGAAGCCGGTATTCCCGACTAAATTTTCAAATGGAATCCGGTAACACGCACTTAAGATTTTCGCAATCAGGGCCGCCAATGATAAAATCAACGCCCCGTTCATGACATTTTTCATTCGATTATCCTTCATGAACCTTCTCCTGTGATGACAGCATTTTTGCAATTTCACTCAGCAAATTCTGCATTTCTAAAATAATTTGGGCAAGAGTCTGATCAGCCTTTTTCTTAATTGTAATCTTCATTTGCAAATTATCAACGTTCATTGACGTTGACAACTTGGTTTGCGAAACCGCTGCTAAGAATTGACTGCCAGATAACCGCGTCGTTGCCTTCTTTGAAAAGACGATCGTAATCTCATCTTTCTTTTGGAAAATTTGATCAACTAATGCCCGATCAGCATCCATTTTTAATAATCCGATCTCCAGCAAGTTCGATACTTCATCCGGATAATCACCGAACCGGTCGATCAGGTCATCCTGAACTTCTTGATACTGATTAAAATTCTTAAATTGACGAATCCGCTTATAAATTTCGATTTTTTGTTGTTCATCGTCAATGTAAGATTGCGGAATGTACGCTTCAACGTCCAAATTGATCGTCGCATCCGTTTTTTCTTCTGGTTTAACGCCGCGTTTCCGGGCAACAGCCTCATTCAACATTTGAGTATACAGATCATACCCGACCGAATCAATGAAACCATGCTGCTGCTTTCCTAAAAGATTGCCGGCTCCGCGAATCGCAAGGTCCCGCATCGCGATCTTAAATCCGGATCCAAGTTCCGTAAAGTCTTTGATTGCTTCCAATCGTTTTTCACTGACTTCAGTAAGCACTTTATCCGGTTTATACATAAAGTAAGCATATGCAACTCGGCTTGAACGGCCGACCCGTCCGCGGAGCTGATAAAGCTGAGCCAGTCCCATCCGGTCAGCATCCTCAACAAAAAGGGTGTTGGCGTTTGGAATGTCGACCCCCGTTTCAATGATCGTTGTGGTCACCAGGACATCATAATCGCCATGAATAAAGTCCATTAAGATCTTTTCCATTTGGTTTTCCGTCATTTGACCGTGAATATAAGTAATCCGTGCTTCCGGAACAAGGGCCTGCAACGCCGCCGCCTTTTTTTCAATGTCTTTGACCCGGTTATGCAGGTAAAAGACTTGGCCACCACGTTCCATTTCCCGCCGGATTCCGTTTGCAATCACCTGATTATCCTGTTCCATAACGTACGTTTGAATCGGATAACGGTTGACCGGGGCAGTTTCAATCACTGATAGATCACGGACCCCAAGCATCGACATGTTAAGCGTTCGCGGAATTGGCGTTGCCGTCAACGTTAAAACATCAACCGTTGATTTCAACTGTTTCAACCGTTCCTTATGCTTAACACCGAACCGCTGCTCTTCATCAATGATTAACAATCCGAGATCTTTGAACTGCACATCCTTTGATAAAAGCCGGTGCGTTCCAACCACAATGTCGCACTTTCCGTCCTTCAAGTTTTCAAGGACCTGTTTGGTTTCAGCCGGGGTGTTGAACCGGGATAAAATCCCAATTTCAATCGGAAAGTTTTCAAACCGCTCGATCATCGTTTCATAGTGTTGCTGGGCCAAAACGGTTGTCGGAACCAGAAAGGCAACCTGCTTTCCCGCTTCAACGGCCTTAAATGCAGCCCGCAAAGCGACTTCCGTTTTCCCGTAACCAACGTCGCCAATCAACAACCGATCCATTGGGTGCTTGTTTTCCATATCCTGCTTGATTTCTGAAGTACTCCGAAGCTGATCCGGGGTTTCAGTATACGGAAATGCATCTTCAAATTCCCGCTGATATGCATCATCTTTAGGAAAGGCAAATCCCGTCTTCATTTCGCGCTCAGCATACAAATCAACCAGTTCATCCGCAATGTCTTCGATCTTACTTGCGACCCGCTTTTTGGTTTTATGCCATTCGCTTCCGCCCAGTTTATTCAAATGCGGTGTCTTTGCGTCCGATGACACATACTTCTGAACCCGGTCTAATTGATTGACCGGAACGTAAAGCTTAGCCCCTTTCTGGTATTCAAGAGTCAGGTAGTCTTGGTGTTTGCCATCGACTTCCATCGTTTTAACGCCAAGATACCGGCCAACCCCGTGATCAACGTGAACGACAAAGTCCCCTTCTTTAAGGTCGGTGTAACTTTTCAGCCGTTCAGCGTTCTCCATTGTCAGCCGTTTGGCCCGCTTCTTTGTTGCCTTCGCAAACAGTTCCGTTTCCGTTAAAACAACCAGTTTCGCGCTGGGAACTTCAAATCCGCTTTGCAAACTGCCGCGTACAATTTGAAGAATTCCGCGTTGTAAATTTTCTGGCTGGGTCATAATATTTGGAATTTCAAAATCATCAAGGGTCTGGGAAATCTTCGTCAGGCGTTCTTCATCCTGAATCATCAAAACAACAGTCTGGTTTTGCTTGTTCCATCGCCGCGCTTCCGTTTGTAATAACGGCATTTGGCTGAAGAATTGCTGAACCGTGCGCACTTTAAGATCCGTTAATGATGCAAACTTTAAGCGCCCAATTCCTTTTTTAAACAATGACATGAACAGCGTTGATTTTTTGGTTTCCCGAACAAGTTTGCGAACTTCAAACCCGAGCTGTAATTGATCAAGCACCGGCTTCAGTTCTTCCTTTTCATCCAGCCAAACCTGTTCGTTTTGCTCGATCTCATCTGCATGTTCCAAAATTTTGGCATAATCATCAAGCACTAAAACCCCGTCATCCAAATAATCAAGCAGGGACGTTGCTTGAGGATAGAGAATTTGGGTGAAAATACGGTGTTCTTTTAATAACTCCTGGTCTTTCCACATCGTGATGACCGCATCAAGTTGGCGCCGCAATTCATCTGCCTGCTCTTCCTTTAAGGCTGGTTTGACCTGAGCTTCAAGTTCTTGCAGCCGCCGAATCCCATCAGTGAAAATCTGGGAATTTTGAATCATATCGGTTGCCGGCATCACGCTGATTTCATCAACGTTTTCCAAGCTGCGCTGATTCCCAATCTCAAAGAACCGGATCGAATCGATTTCAGTATCAAAAAGATCGATTCGAACAGGAAGTTCATGGTTCAGTGAATAAATATCAATAATCGACCCACGAATCGCAAAATCACCGGGACGATCGACTAACTTTTGTCGTTGATATCCCATTTGAACCAGCTGGTGGCTGACCTGTTCAAGCTCGAGTTCTGCTCCGACCTTAAAAGTCAGTTGGTTGTGGTTCCACATTTCAACCGGTGCTAACCGGCGTCTTAGTCCTGAAGCAGAAGTCACAACAACTTTAGCCTTATGCTGGCTGAGCGCTGTCAACGCCCGCACACGCTGACTTTGAAAATCAGGTGAGCTGGTTGCAATTTCGGTCGCCACTAATTCTTCGACCGGGAAAAGCCGAACCTGTTCCTCGTCCAAAACATTCGTTAAATCCGCCGTTAACTTTTGGGCATGGCTGAGCGTGTCCGTTACAACTAAGAACGGCTTTTTTAATTGCTGAAACAGACTTTTCAAAATCAACGTCTTCGCTGATCCCAGGACCCCCGTTAACAAATGGCGTCCCGGCTGCGTTAACTGTTGCCGAACAGTTTGCAGTTCATCAGTTTGACCAATCAATTCACTTAAATCCATGCCTTCATCTCTTTCTTCTAGTTAAACTTATTCATCGTCTTCATAAAGTCGCCGGTTTGAACCCAATATTCAATTGCGGCAACCGCTTTATCCCGACCTTCTTCAAAGAATGGACGTTCCGTTGGGGTAAATCTTCCTAATACCCAATCAACGATCGTCATGATCTTCGGCCGTCCGATTCCAACCTTGACCCGTTTGAAATCTTGCGTTCCAACATGCTGGATAATGCTTTTAATTCCGTTGTGGCCGCCTGCTGATCCTTTTTGCCGCAAGCGGACCCGGCCGACTTCCATATCAAGGTCATCTTGAACGATCACCAGGTCATCGACATCACTTTTATAAAAATCCATCAACGGTCGCACTGCTCTTCCGGAATCATTCATAAAAGTCAGCGGTTTAACCAATAAAACCTTTTCGCCATCGATCATTCCCTGACCGATCATTGCTTCATCTTTTTCTTTATTAATTTCAATTTGGTTCCGCGTGGCAAGTTCATCAACCACCATAAAACCAGTATTGTGTCGGGTTCCATCATACCGTGAACCGACATTTCCAAGGCCAACGATCATTTTCATTTGAAAAACCTCCTTCTAGTCATCTTTTAAAATACGCAAAAACGGCCTGCAATTCAGCAAGCCACCCATTAATCTGATTTCGCATTTAGTATATCATATTTTAGTTTCAAACGATTTTGCAATGTTTTTTTGAATTAAATATTTCTTAGAGGTTCCTTAGTATGTTATTATAATGTTTGAAACTTTTTGATGACGATCTAAGGAGCTTTATCATGATTTTAAAAGAAATTGTTAAACCGAAAAGTGAATTAACAACCATTCCCGAAACAGCAACCCTTGAAGAGGCGCTCGATATTTTGGAAGCATCCGGTTTTCGTTGTGTTCCGGTTCTTGACGAATCAGGTAAATTGTTCCGTGGAAACATCTACAAAATGCACATTTACCGGCATAAGTCACGCGGCGGCGATATGCAATTACCGGTAACTCAATTACTTAAAAATGCCACCAAGTTTATTTCGATCAACTCGGCATTTTTCAATATTTTCTTTACAATTAAAGACTTACCGTACATTACCGTTTTAGATGAAGAAAATCAATTTTATGGAATTTTAACTCACAGCAGCTTGTTGAACATGCTATCGCAATCATGGAACGTTGATACCGGAAGTTATGTCTTGACCATTCTTTCCAACGGCGATCGCGGTGACCTTGCAAAAATGTCGAAGATCATTACCCGCTATACGGTGATTGCCAGCTGTATTTCACTTGATCTGCACGAAAAAAACAACATTCAGCGAATCTTATTTACCCTTCCGTCTGAAGTTTCAGAACACAAACTCAAACGGATCGTTGCTAGTTTGAAACGAAATAAATTTACCGTTACTGAAATTGAAAATTTACATGCTTCGTCAATGTAGAAAAAAAGGTTGTGACCGCAGTCACAACCTTTTTTTTAATCAATTTCTCCTAAACCTACGCTCACTTCAAGCGCATGGTTAACCTGATTCATTATCGAATCATCCAAATGGGTAATTTTTCGTTGTAAGCGCCGTTTATCAATCGTCCGAATCTGTTCAAGCAGAATTACGGAATCCTTTCCTAATCCGTCCTTCGACTTCGCAACCGCTACGTGCGTTTGCATTTTTGGTTTCGAAATTTTCGACGTAATTGCTGCGATAATCACGGTCGGGCTAAAACGATTGCCAATATTATTTTGAATGACCAACACTGGACGCAATCCACCCTGCTCTGAACCAACGACCGGGGATAGGTCTGCATAGTAAATATCACCACGTTTAATTTTTGAATTCATTTGATCCCCGATCCTTTACTAACTCCCGAATCATTGACTGACATTCTTGCTCGCACCGTTGAAATTCGGTACAAATATCCTGATTGATTGCTTCCATCTCACTGTAACCCGCAATCAATTGTTCAAGTGAATTACGGTGTTTTAAGATGTAAAATGCCAATTGCGGTTGGTGCTTGATGTCGTCAACCGTAATCGAATAGTAATCACAGTAAACTTTCAAATTTGAACATGCTAATACTTTTTGAACTGCTTCCGTTTCACTTAACCCCATGGCTGATTCCTCCACCGCTGTTATTTTTCAACGTAAAAGCGCGGAACCCGTTGTCCAATCGAACAAAGAATTTCGTAATGAATCGTTCCGGCATAATCCGCAGCATCCTGGGCGGTCTTTTGCTTGCCGCCGTTTTCACCAATTAGCGTAACCTTCGTTCCCAATGGCACTTCATGCGGTAACCGGATCATAAATTGGTCCATGCAAATTCGGCCAACGATTTCGCATTCCTGGCCGTCAACTAAAACCGTTGACCCCTGCATTCGCCGTAACCAGCCATCAGCATAGCCCATCGGAACGGTCCCGATCCATTCATCTTTAGTAGCCGTGTACGTTGTCCCGTAACTGATCGAATCTCCCGGATGAACCTGCTTAACTTCAACAATGTGACTGGTAAGTTCAAACGCTGGTTTTAACGCAACATCGTGCGGTAGTTGAACTTCCTTACCTGATGGATTCAACCCGTACATTCCGATTCCAAGCCGGACCATATTCCCGCCGCATTGCTTGTGCCAAATCGAAGCAGCTGAGTTCGCAACGTGAACGTAACGCGGACGTTGAGTAACAACTTCCATCAGTTCATGGAACTTATTCAATTGCTTCTTGAAGTAAGAATCATCCGCTGAATCAGCCGTTGAAAAGTGGGTAAAGATCCCTTCAAATTCAAATTGGGCTTGATGGTGGTTCATAAATTCGATTGCTGCCTTAACGGTTTCCTGATCACGGAATCCGATCCGGCCCATTCCCGTATCAAGGGCAAGGTGAACCTTTAACTTCAAATTTTGGGCTGCTAATAATGGCTGGGCCGTTTGTAAGAAGTGAAGGTCGCTGACTGCCGTTGATAAGTTGAATTTTGCCATGTACGGGGCTTCCGTTTCTGGTGAAGCACCTAAAATCAAAATCGGCTTTGTAATTCCATTTTCCCGTAACGCAACGGCTTCATCGATCACCGCCACGCAAAAGCCGTCAACTCCGGCTTCCTGTGCAGCAACTGCAACGGGAACTAAACCGTGACTGTATGCATCAGCTTTGACCACGGCAAACAATTCCTGGCCGGGTTCCATTCGTTGACGTTCAATTTCTAAATTATGCTTGATTGCCCCTAAATCAATGGTGGCACATGTTCCACGATGTTTTCCAATAATCATTTTTAGTCCTTCTTCTCCAAAATAACCTCTGTCATTACTAACTCATCCGTATGCGAAATTGAAACGAACGCCTTTAATTCATTCTGCTTAGGGTGACGGCGCAGCTCGGGTTTGCCGAGTTCATTATCGATAATTTCCAAATCCTTAAAATTGACCGCCTTCCCGATTCCAGTTCCCAGCGCCTTGCTGTATGATTCCTTTGCTGAAAATCGGCCTGCTAAAAACTCATCCTGGCGCTTTGAACCGAGTTTCTGATACACCGCCAATTCATTGGCCGTCAAAATCTTGCGGGCAAAAGCATCCCCCTTTTGGCGAATGCGATGAATTCGTTCAATTTCCGTTAAATCAATTCCTAATCCCCAAATCATTGTTATCGTTTCCGAATCTTATATTTTGGCTTGGTTGCCTGTTTTTTCTTTGGCCGTTGGTCCTTCCGCTTTCCGCTCCGGTCACGATAGTTCCGTTTCCGATTTTTACCGTAACGGTTATCATGCCGGTTAGCCCGTTTCCGCCGCGGTAATGGCCGTTCCGGTGTAATTTTGACCGGAACTGAAGATGCATCTTCGCGCGAAACGGTATTCAATAATGCTGCTGCAAGGTCCAACGTACTGTATTCATTCAATAATTCATTGGCCTGATCACTGTATTTATCCGTATCAGTCCGCGAAATCAAATTATCGATCTCCCGGATCGCACTTTCCATCTGACCGTTAAAGGCTTCCTTGGCTGTCGGCGGCCGCATTGGGATCATCCGTTTACGGGTCAGTTTTTCAATCACCCGCAAATAATCCATTTCATTAGGGGTGACAAACGTGACCGAGATTCCTTGATGACCGGCCCGCCCTGTTCGCCCAATCCGGTGAACATAACTTTCCGGGTCTTGCGGAATATCATAGTTGTAGACATGACTGACACCTGAAATATCCAATCCGCGAGCAGCAACATCCGTGGCCACTAAAATATCAAGGTCACCATCCCGAAATTTTTTCAAGACCGCACTTCGCTGCTGCTGTGACAAGTCACCATGAATGCCAGCCGCATTATAACTACGGGCAACCAATCCGCGCGAAAGCTCATCGACCCGCCGTTTCGTCCGTCCAAAAACGATCGTTAATTCAGGTGCCTGGACGTCTAAAATCCGCGTCATTACATCAAATTTTTCATTTTCCCGAACCTTAACGAAGAATTGGTCAACTAAATCAGCCGTTAATTGCTGGTTCTTGATTTTCACAATCTCCGGGTGATTCATGAACCGTTTGCCGACTTTCAAGATTGCTGGTGGCATGGTTGCTGAAAAAAGCAACGTCTGCCGTTTTTTTGGAATTTGCGCAATGATTTTATTGATGTCATCCAGAAATCCCATATCAAGCATTTCATCCGCTTCATCCAAAACAAGCGTTTTAACCTTGCTTAAATTGACCGTTCCCCGTTGAAGATGGTCAAGTAACCGTCCTGGAGTTCCAACTAAAATATGGGGCGGATAATTTTTTAGCTGTTTAATCTGCCGGACAATATTTGCCCCGCCGAAAACCGCCTGGACCTTTACTAATTTTTCTTTTCCAAGTTTGAAGATTTCTTCCTGAGTTTGAATTGCGAGTTCCCGGGTCGGTGAGATCACAAGCGCTTGAATCTCACGCCGCGAATAATCAATCTTTTGCAGTAACGGTAATCCGAAAGCCGCCGTTTTGCCCGTTCCGGTTTGGGCTTGACCAATCACATCGATTCCCGAAAGAACCAGCGGAATGGTCTTGGCCTGGATCGGCGTCGGTTCTTCAAAGCCGGTTCGCTTTACCGCTTCTAATAATTGATTATCTAATCCTAAATCGCTAAAATTCAATCTCAAATTCTCCTTAATCTTCATTCTCTGCCGGATTCAAGGCAGCTAAGACCTTTTCAAGATGCATTCCGTGGCTACCTTTCAGTAAAACAACATCTTCCGGACGCAAATCATGTTGAAGGTCATCAATTAATTGTTCCTGGTTGCCAAATTCAAAGTAATGGATCCGTTGAGGAGCCATCATTCCTTCAAGCTTGGTCTTTAACGGCTTGATTTCGTTTCCGTAAAGGTAAACTTCATCAATTTTGGCCGGGTCAATTGCTTCTGCTAGTGAAGCATGCAATTCAGGTGATTGCTCACCGAGTTCCAACATATCGCCTAAAACGACGATCCGGCGCCCGCCATCTTCAACTGGCACTTCCTTAAATGAATGCAGAACCGCCTTGACCGCTGTTGGATTTGAATTATAAACATCGCTTAAGATCCGTTCGCCAAGGGCCCCGTTGACCCATTCAGTCCGGTTAGCAGTTAACGCAAACGTCTTCAAAGCTTGAATTATGTTGGCAATTTCAATATGCATTAACTTTCCAACTTCAATGGCTGCTAACGCATTTTTAACGTTGTAATCCCCAATCATTGGAATCTTAAATTCATCAGGAGTTAATGCCGGAACTTTAAAGGTCGTTGCGTGATCATTTCCTTGAATATCACTTGCAGCCAAATCATCGGTTTGTTCATCTAACCCAAATGTCTTGGTTGCCTGAACAAGATCCGCCGTCCGTGCCCGCAAAAGCGGTTCGTCCCCGTTGTAAATTAAAGTTCCGTCTTCTTTTAATCCATGAGTGATTTCCATTTTGGCATCGGCAATCCGGTCACGGGTTCCAAAGAACTCAATGTGGGCTTCCCCGATCATTGTGATGACCGCAATATCAGGTTCGACCAGCCGACTAAGCTTATCCAACTGGCCAAAGCGGTCCATTCCCATTTCGACCACTAAAACTTCCGTATTCGGCTCCATTGAAAGACAGGTCATTGGAACCCCAATTTCATTATTAAAATTGGCAAAAGTTTTCGTTACGTTATATTGCGTTTGCAAAACCGCCGCGATCATGTCTTTCGTGGTTGTTTTCCCATTACTGCCGGTAACTGCAACAACTTGCGGATTAATTTTGTGCAGGTAATACTTGGCAAGCTTTTGCATTGCAGCTAACGTATCTTCAACCGGTAATGCAGGAATTGCAGTTGGAATTGCCCGGTGATCAGTTTGCCAAAGGGTTGCTGCTGCTTGAGCATCAATTGCTTTTTGAATAAATTGATGGCCATCGTTTTCGCCCTTCAATGGGACAAACAACGCCCCAGGCTTCATTTGCCGACTATCGAAGCTGACACTCGTGATCGTAATGGTGTTCCACTCTGCCGGAATATCTTCAACCTCCAATACCCGTGCAATTTCTGATAATTGCATCTTCATTGATTTTATCTTCCTTTCCTTATTCATTCCGAATCCTAATCTAAGATATTGTACCACATTCAATCATTATTTTCTTGTTAAAAAAAGACTGTGACATAAGTCGCAGTCTCTTTACTATTGCATAATCGGGTTCCAAAACAAACGAGCTGCGACGCGAAGCTAGAGGAAGGACGCAAGCCTCCGAATCTATGCTCTGCGATTCGTTCGCTTTTCTGCTTCCACCACGCTCGTTTTTACTGTTTTGTCACACCTTCTCATACTTACATATGTTCCAACCGCTCAATTCGTTTTTCGATTGGCGGATGAGTATCAAATAAATGGGTCCATGAACCTTTTTTAAACGGATCGGCAATGTAAAGTGATGCACTGCTTGTGTTCGCGTTCCGCATCGGTTCACTATCTGAAATTGCCCTTAAGGCATCGATCAAGCCTTGCGGATTACGTGTCAATTCGACTGATCCCGCATCAGCAAGATACTCCCGGTTCCGTGAAAGGGCCATTTGAGCAAGGGTAGCTGCAAGCGGACCTAAAATCAGCGTTAGAATCGAAAAAATCATTGCAATAATTGCTGACTGATTGTCATCATCATCGCGGTTGACCCGTCCCCAAAAGAACGAATTCACTCCTAAGTTTGCAAGGTATGAAATTGCGGATGACAATGCTAACGCCGTTGATTGCAGCCGAATATCATAATTTCGAATATGACTGATTTCATGGCCAATTACTCCTTCAAGCTCTTCCCGGTTCAACCGTTCAAGCAAGCCCGTCGTTGCGGCAACGGCTGCATGCTGCGGATCTGGTCCGGTGGCAAATGCATTAGGACTTGGATCATCAATAATGTAAACTTTTGGCATCGGAACTTTACCGACCATTGCCATGTCTTGAACAACGTGATATAAAACCGGCGCCTGCTCTTCAGTAACCGGATGGGCATTATTCATGCTCATGACGATCGACGTTGATTGGGTCAACGTCATGATCATGTAGAAAAGGCCAACGCCAATCGCAATTGCAATTCCAATCGTTGCCCGGCCGTAACAAAAATAGCCAAGAGCCGCTCCCATCAAGCCGACTAAAACATAAAATCCAATTAAAACGTAAATCGTTTTCCGCTTATTTTGCGCGATTTGCTGATAAAGCATTTGCTAAAACCTCCGTTTCAACAAACTAATTCAAAAATTAAAATGAAACCTTGGGTGCTTCCTTCGCTGCACTTGGAGTTTCCAAGTAGTTAACCTTTGTCATGTGGTGAATATGAGCAACCATGTTTGACGGGAAGGTTACTAATTTTTGGTTATACAATGCGGCTGAACTATTAAAGAGTTGCCGTGAATAAGCAATTTTATTTTCAGTGTTTGTTAATTCTTCTTGAAGTTGTGAAAATTCTTGGCTGGCCTTCAAATCAGGATAATTTTCTGACAATGCAAAAATTGACTTTAATGCATCCGTTAATTGATTTGAAATCTCCATTTTTTCTTGGTGGGCGTCAGCTGGAAGTTGCATAATTTTGTTCCGTAAGCCAACAACTTCATCAAGGGTTTCCCGTTCATGTTTGGCATAGCCTTTCGTTGTTTCAACCAAGTTTGGAATCAAATCGTTCCGCCGTTGCAATTGAACATCAATTTGGCTCCACGCTTCATCAGTATTAACTTTGGCACGTTGAAGACCGTTGTACATTACAATGTATGTGATCACCAATGCAATCACAATTACTAAAACAATTAATCCAATCATTCCTGATCCTCCGTTTATTTTGGTAATAAAAATTAGTTACGATACAGCAGAGGAGGCCGACATTTGTCTGACCTCCTCACTTTTGCGGTATTTTGTTTATCCAAAATAGTTGAACGTTTTATCCACATTAAAAGTTCAACGCCACCCTGCAATCCGGCAGTAATGGTGTCCGCGTTCGATTTAAAGCCGTCTGTGCCGCAGCACACCAGAAAATCTCTGGCCGGCTTTCCTCGACTCATCGCATACCAATACCATATCATTTTTCATTTTAGATTACAAATCTTTGGTCATTACATGGTGGGGAAGATCAGCTTCTTCAAACTGATCTCCTTCAACTTGATATCCTAACTGGGTATAAAATGATTGCGCATCATCTTGAGCGTGCAAAATCAATCTTTCAGCCTGTTGAGCAAGCGCGTCCTGTTCAATCTGCGCCATCATCTCAGTTCCATAATGCTTATTGCGTTCTTCAGAAACGACCGCAACCCGTTGGATTAACCACTCATTCGCTTTCTTTACAACCCGCGCAGTTGCAACCGGATGACCATCAACGTATCCAACGTAATAGCACGGTCCATCTTCACCCTTCATTTCCTTTTCAATCGGGATTCCCTGTTCGTTAACAAAAACCTGTTCCCGAATTGCGACAGCGTCTTTATACAAATTGCGGTCAAGATCAACTGTCTTTTCAATTTCTAACATATATCTACCTCGTGAATTATTGTCGTAATCTCCCAAGAAAACCTTTAAACAGCTTCCCTAACAACATTCTCACTCACAGTTAGATAATTTAATCATATCCCCGGCGATTTTTCAAGTTTTGAACGAAATCCTAGTGATTCAAAATCCAAATGAAAATCACAAAAACGATTCCAAGGATATACATCAATGCCGGAACTTCCTTGCCACGTTTAGCTGCCAGCATCGTTAACGGATAAGCGATAAATCCTAAAGCCAGCCCGTCAGAAATACTGTATGTCAATGGCATTCCAACCAAAATTAAGAATGCTGGAATCGCAATTTCCAACTTGTCCCAATGGATTTTTGCCATATTTTGGGCCATTAAAACCCCAACGATAATCAATGCTGGAGCAGTAACTTGAGAAGTAACTACACCTAAAAGCGGCGAAAAGAACATCCCTAAAATAAAGAGGATTCCAGTGATCACGACGGTCAATCCGCTCCGACCGCCAACGGCAATCCCGGCTGATGATTCAATGTAAGCCCCGACAGGTGAGGTTCCAAGCACTGAACCAACCATCATCCCAGTTGAATCGGCCATCAAGGCGCGACCGGCACGCGGCAACTTATTATCCTTCATAAAACCGCCTTGTTGGGCTAACCCAATCAACGTTCCGGTCGTATCAAAGAATGTTACTAATAAGAACGTAAAGACAACGATCCACATCTGGACGGTATTAATACTTCCAAGATGATGAAGGGCCACGCCGAATGTTGGCTTCAAACTTGGAATTGCCGAAATAAAATGATGCGGCATTGGAATATATCCCATTACGATTCCAAAGATTGCCCCCAGAACCATTCCAATAAAGATTGCTCCAGGAACATTTAAAATCAGTAACAAAGCCGTTGCAAGCAACCCAAACAAGGTTACCCAAACTGCTCCGTGAATGCTGCCTAAACCAACCAGGGTCGACTTGTCAGCAATAATGATTTTTCCATCTTGCAACCCCACAAATGCAATGAATAAACCAATTCCGGCAGAAATTGCATACTTCAAGTCTTCGGGAATTGAATTAATAATCGTTTCCCGAAGTTTTAAAACCGTTACCAGTAAGAAAATGATCGATGCTACAAAAACACCGGCTAAAGCGGTTTGCCACGGAATATGCATTCCGATACATACTGAGTAGGTAAAGAATGCATTGATCCCTAAACTTGGAGCGGAAGCAAATGGATACTTCGCGTATAACCCCATCACTAAACATGCAAAAGCAGCCGAAACAGCCGTTGCCGTAAAGACTGCCCCCTTATCCATTCCCGATGCACCTAAAACGCTCGGGTTCACAAACAAAATATAGGCCATTGATACAAAAGTGGTAACGCCCGCAACAAATTCCCGTTTAAAATTCGTATGCAGCTTATCAAACTCGAAATAATTTGCAATGCCTTTCAAAAGTAACACTCCTTCGGTAAAATACGAACATTATTTTGATTGTTTAAATCAAACAACATTAATAAATATATATCACAAAATTTCTTTTGTAAACGGTCAAATAAATACGAAAGTTATTTTTCGACATTTCTTTGAAATTAAAAAGCGAGAACCGAACATTAATCTGTTTGATTCTCACTTTAATCTGATCAAATTAGTCTTTTAAACTTTCGATGTAACTAAAGACGCCTTGGCCGGCAATTCCGCCATCACCAACAGCGGTTGTGATTTGACGCAACTTCTTATCCCGAACATCGCCAACTGCAAACACGCCTGGAACGCTCGTCTTCATTTCGTCATCCGTAATGACCCAACCTTGTTCGTCAGTAATTCCAAGGTCTTTAAATGGTTCCGTCATTGGAACATTTCCAATGTAAATAAATACGCCATCGGTTGGAACTAGCCGATCTTCATTCGTTTCCTTGTTGTGAGTCTTTACGCCGGTAACTTTCTTACCGTCACCCACAATTTCAGTTACGATCGTATTCCACGTAAAGCCAATCTTATCATTCGCAAATGCTCGATCTTGCAAAATCTTTTGGGCCCGTAACTGATCACGCCGGTGAACAATGTTAACGTTATTAACCAGCTTTGCAAGGTACTCACTTTCTTCAACGGCCGAATCACCGCCACCGACCGTCGTCACATTTTTTCCACGGTAGAAAGCACCGTCACATACTGCACAGTATGAAACACCCTTACCGCTGTATTCATCTTCACCTGGAATTCCAAGTTTCCGGTATTGTGATCCGGTTGCAATTACGATTGCCGGAGCCTCAAGTTCGCCGCTATCAGTTTTAACGTGCTTGATACCGTCTTCGTCAACCGTCACCTTTTCAACGTTGCCGTAGACAAAATCTGCTCCAAATTGAATTGAACTTTGATACATTTGCTCAGCCAAATCCGGACCTAAAATTGATTTAAATCCGGTATAGTTTTCAACCTCTGCCGTGTTGTTCATTTGACCGCCATATACCCCACGATCAAGCATTGCAACTTTAAGGTTTGCCCGTGATGCGTAAAGCGCAGCCGTCATTCCACCAGGGCCTGCACCGATCACAATTACGTCGTATTTATCTGCCATTGTGACACCTCATTAATTAAAGATATTGATTGATAATTTGTTCAAGTTGAGTTTTATCATGATACCCAACAACTGTATCTACAATTTTACCATCTTTTTTGATAACCATTGTTGGAATTGACATAATTCCCAATTCTTGGGCTGTCCCAGGATTTTGATCAATATCCATTTTTCCAAATTGAATCTTGTCGCTCATTTCATCAGCCAATTGATCAATAACGGGGCTTTGCATCCGGCAAGGACCGCACCATGTTGCCCAAAAGTCTGTAAATGTAACGCCCTTAGCGGTTTCAGCTTCAAAATTTTGGTCAGTTAATTCTTTAATCATTCTAATCGTCCTTCCCATATTTGATTTACTTACTTTTTACAAGTATAAAATATCAAATTTACAATCCAATTTCAACCGGATTGCTTAACTTAATTTTAGCTCACTTGGAGACGAAAGCCTAGAAAAAAAGAAGTTGGCCTTCGCCAACTTCTCATTCCAATTATTTGTTTGTAAAGCCGTATTTCTTGTTGAAACGATCGACAACCCCGTCTGCTTGAGTAAACTTTTGCTTACCTGTGTAGAATGGGTGTGAGTCGCTTGAGATTTCAACACGGATCAATGGGTATGTATTGCCATCTTCCCATTCAACAGTTTCATCTGATGTTGCTGTTGAACCAGACAAGAACTTGTATCCTGTTGATGAATCCATAAATACAACTTTGTGGTAATCTGGATGAATTCCTTGTTTCATTTTAATTTCGCTCCTTTGCCCTGGTCCATTTGCTGAGCCAGAGTTATTTATGCATATAACATGCAACATACACCATGTTATCATGAATAAAATTTTCATGCAATAACTCTTTGAATTATTTAACCGACTTTATTTTGCTGATTTGCTGAACAAACTCATCGTTATTCTTCGTCTTGCGCAGCATGTTCAAAACTTCCGTTGTATCTTGCGTCAAGTCGTTTGTCATCAACTTCCGCCGCAACTTCCAAATTGCGTTGCGAATGTCATCACTCAGCAGCAGATCTTCCCGCCGGGTAACTGATTTATCCAAATCAATTGCCGGGTAGATTCGCCGTTCAGCCAGTGTTCGACTCAGTTGCAATTCTTGGTTCCCGGTTCCTTTAAATTCTTCATAGATCACGTCATCCATTCGACTGCCGGTATCAACTAACGCCGTTGCAAGAATCGTTAAACTGCCGCCTTCTTCAACGTTGCGGGCTGCCCCGAAGAATTTCTTCGGTTTGTACAAGGCTGCTGGATCGACCCCACCAGATAACGTCCGTCCGCTTGGAGTTTCAACCAGGTTATATGCCCGAGCAAGCCGGGTAAGCGAATCAAGCAAAATTACAACGTCCTGTTTATCTTCGACAAGCCGCATTGCCCGTTCCAAAACGAGTTCAGCAACGCGCACGTGATTTTCCGGACGTTGATCAAATGTTGAATAAATCACTTCACCGTTAACCGTTCGCTCTAAATCCGTAACTTCTTCCGGCCGTTCATCAATTAACAGCAGCATCAACTTAGCATCTGGATAGTTAGCCGAAATCCCGCCAGCGATCGCCTTTAATAAGCTAGTTTTCCCAGCGTTGGGCGGCGCGACGATCAATCCCCGCTGACCAAATCCGATTGGGGCAAACAGATCGATCACCCGCGTCGAAATATTTTTCGAAGTCGTTTCTAACTTGATCTGTTTGTCCGGATAAATCGGGGTCAGTGCTGGGAAATGCGGCCGGTTCTTGGCTTCTTGCGGCGCCTTACCGTTGACCGAGTCGATTCGCATCATGCCGTAGTTTTGTTCCCCATGCCGTGGCGGCCGGGCTAACCCAGCGACCCGATCACCGTTCCGCAGACCAAATAAACTGATCTGACTTGCCGAAACGTAAATATCTTCTTGCGACGGGCCATAATTGATTGGCCGCAAGAACCCATATGAATCATGAGAAATGATTTCAAGAACGCCATTCATAAAGAAATAGCCTTGTTTTTCAGCTTGCGCCCGGACGACTGCCATCGCAAGCTCTTTTTTATTCATCTGACTGTAATATGGAATTTTATACTGACGCGCGTATTCATAAATCTCCCGCAACGTCTTCTTTTCAAGATCTTCAAGGGTGATGTTTTCGTGTGAAGCCTGTTGTTGAGCTTCCTTGTTCTTATTAGTTTCCTTTGCCTTTGAAGATGCTCTTCCCTTTAAAACCCGCTTTTTTTCGGATTCGCTTTTCTTTGATGTTTTCTTTTCCATCCCGCACTACTTTCTAAAGATTATCAGCAACCGTCAATAACTCGATATCAACTGATAATCCACGCATCTTTTCAACGATTCGGTCATAACCACGCAAAATATTATCTGCATTATTAATAACCGTTGTTCCTTTAGCCATCAATCCTAGTCCAAGGAGCGCAACCCCGGCCCGAATTTCACCGGCATCAACATTGGCTCCCTTAAGATTCTTCGCATGATGAATCGTAAATACCCCATCTTTGCATGAGATATCTGCACCCATCCGCTGCATTTCAGGAATGTGTTTGATTCTTTTCGGATAAATCGTTTCAATGATCTTGGATGTTCCTTGCGCACACATTAATAATGGCGTAATCGGTTGCTGCAAGTCAGTCGCAAATCCAGGGAACGGTGATGTCTTGACAGTTACCGGACTCAAACGGTCATTGCCTGGAATGTAAATGCTGTCTTCATCAATTTCCATCGTAACGCCCATTTCACGCAGTTTAGCAATGAATGGGTCCAAGTGTTCTGTAATTACATTCTTTACCAAAACCCCGTCACCATTCGCTGCTGCAAATGCAAGGTAAGTTCCAGCTTCGATGCGATCTGGAATAATCGTGTGGGTATTCGTCGACTTTAAACTCTCAACCCCTTCGATTCGGATCTCATCCGTTCCGGCACCGCGAATGTGGGCTCCCATATTGTTCAGGAACGTTGCTAAGTCAATGATTTCTGGTTCCTTTGCAACATTTTCCATGATCGTTGTTCCCTTTGCTTTAACGGCGGCAAGCAAAACATTGATCGTTGCCCCAACAGATACCATATCAAAGAAGACCCGCGCCCCATGCAGTCCTTCAGGACCAGTCGTAATCCGAACCGCGTTATCTTCCTCTTCAACATGCGCACCGAGCGCTTTAAATCCTTTAATATGCTGGTCAATCGGCCGTGGTCCAATGTTGTCTCCGCCAGGGAATCCAACAACCGCCTTACCAAACCGGCCAAGCATTGCACCCATGAAATAGTATGATGCCCGCAAACTGCGAATCGCATCCCCAGGTAACGGGCGGTTCTCGATATTAGTAGGATCAATTTCTAATTGTCCATGCGAAAAATGCGATTTTACATTCATCGCTTCAAGAATCAACATTAAATTGTGGACATCTAAAATCTCAGGAACTGAGTCAAATTTAACCGGAGTATCAGCTAAAATTGCAGCCGGAATCAAGGCCACCGTACTGTTTTTTGCACCGCCGATCGTTACTTCGCCGTGCAAGCGCTGTTCTCCTTTGACGATCATTTTTTTCATCGCAAGAATCCTCACTAATTTTTTAAATTTATTTATTATAATCCGAACCATCGTCAAGGCGACGTGTCAACTTTAATGATACAAAATCCTTAATTGGGTTTCAATCGTTTTTAAAGAATATTACTAATTTTGTGTCGCGTAGCCCGTTGCGTAATTGATTCGAATATTGTTTTGAACATTCGGAACAAAAACGTTAAATTCTAATGATCCATCGGACGACTTAGCTTCAATATGCGCCCCTGACGGAACTAAATTATTACCGTCGTAAATATCAGTCACCCGGTAACGAACTTGCTTATTTTGATCAAGCGCTTTCCGGACTAATCCTTCATAATAATTCTGCCCCGTTGAATCTGCTGACCGGGCTTCGTTTGCCCATGCAGTTTGGGTTGCAACGTTGGCCGGATTCGATTCCGAAGCGTTAAAGCCACGAATTCCGCCAACCAATGCATATCCTAACAGGTGTCCCCGATCATAAGCATGCTTATATTCTCCCGGTAATCCGCTTAATTGATGAAATCCGGCTGGTTTCCAATCGGTGCGACCGTTCCCAGTTTGCTCCCGGTTTTTGTACTGCCGGCAAGTCTTATTCAACCATGCATTTCCAATGTGCGGCCGGCCCAAGTTATCAACTTCATCCGTTGCATACGGCGCACTTGCAATCTGCGCATTCAAATCATTTTGATTATTGTTGATAATGAACGCCCCATGCCCGTTATAGGTGATCGAACCCCCAAGCTGTTGTTTAACACTATCCGTTAATACGCTTGATGCCAACTTTTGATTCGGAGTATTCTGACCTGCCCGGACATTTTGCGTCATTCCAAGATCAAGCCGGCCTAGTTTACCAGAAACTCTTCCTCCGGCAAGCACGATCAAAATTGCGGCTAAGACCGTAATAATAACCTGTGACGGAGTAACCTTTTGCTTTTTGCGTTTTCTCTTTACCATTTTACTTTCCTTTCTTTAACGCCAATCAACTTCGGTAAATACAATAAAAGAGACTGGACATGATTGTCGCAGCCTCTTCGCTCTCAATTACAGTTTTTATTGTTTATCATCACTTGTAACTGGTTCCTCATCAGCCAACAATTCCTGTAATTCTTCATATTCTTCAGGACGAACTTCAACTTGTCCCGCCTTGATTGCATGAATCCGTTCGACTGAAAAATGACTTGTCAGTGCCAATTCAGCATCTGTTAAATGATACTTTTCTTGATACTTTACAATTTCTTCAGCAAGGTGTCCTAATTTCTTTTCTTTCATCCCTAGTTCGCCTCCGTCATCTATTGCTACTATAAGGATAACACATTTAATTCAATTCGCCTTCTAAAATTACTTTTGATTTTCAAAAGCAGCTTTAACGAATGCGGCATATAAGCCTTCTGGACGTTGTGGCCGTGATAAGAATTCTGGGTGGTATTGTGATGCAACGAAGAACTTGTTTTCTGGAATTTCGATAACTTCAACTAAGCGGTTATCCGGTGATGTTCCTGAGAAGACAAGGCCGTGAGCTTCAAACGCATCGCGATATTCATTGTTGAATTCGTAACGGTGACGGTGACGTTCTTGAATTACATCTTGATTATCATAAGCGGCAGCTGCAACTGTGCCTGGACGAAGTTTGCATGGATATGCTCCTAACCGTTGAGTATTTCCCATGTCTTCAACGTCGGCTTGTGCTTCCATCAAATCAATTACTTTGTGTGGTGCGTCTGGGTTAACTTCGCCAGTTGTTGCATCTTCAATTCCAAGAACATCGCGGGCAAATTCGATACTTGCCATTTGCATTCCAAGGCAAACCCCTAAGAATGGTACGTTTTCTTCACGGGCATACCGAATTGCTTGGATCATTCCTTCGATTCCCCGTGAACCATAACCGCCAGGAACAATAATTCCGTCATAGCTGCCAAGTTTTTCAGCAACGTTATTCTTATCAATGTTTTCAGCATCAAAGTAATCGATGTCAACCTTGGCGTTTACCTTGTAACCAGCGTGCCGGAGAGCTTCATTAACTGAAATGTATGCATCTGGAAGTTGAGTATACTTTCCAACCAATGCAATCTTGACATGGCCCTTAAGGTTCCGAACCCGATCAACTAATTCTTTCCATTCAGTCATATCAGCTTCTGGAGTTTCAAGTTTCAATTTCCGGCAAACAATATCATCCATGTGTTGAGCTTGCAAGTTCAATGGAATTTGGTAAAGCGTATCAACATCAAGGGATTCAATTACAGATTCTGGATCAACGTCACAGAAACTTGCAATCTTGTTCCGGATTCCTTGTGAAATCGGTTTTTCAGAGCGAACAACCAAAATATTTGGTTGAATGCCGACACTCCGTAATTCCTTTACACTGTGTTGGGTTGGTTTGGTCTTCATTTCACCCGCAGCCTTCAAGTATGGAAGAAGGGTCGTGTGAATGTAAAGCACGTTATCAGCGCCAACTTCCGCCTTCATTTGCCGTAAAGCTTCAAGGAACGGAAGGGATTCAATATCCCCAACAGTTCCCCCGATTTCAGTAATTACAACGTCTGAATCAGTAACCGTTCCGGCACGTAAGATCTTTTCCTTGATCATATCTGTGATGTGCGGAATAACTTGAACGGTCTTTCCTAAATAATCACCGCGCCGTTCCTTCTTTAAAACTTCTGAATATACCTTCCCGGTCGTAACGTTTGAATACTTGTTAAGGTTGATATCAATGAACCGTTCATAATGGCCAAGGTCCAAGTCAGTTTCTGTTCCATCATCAGTAACGAAAACTTCACCGTGTTGGTATGGACTCATTGTTCCGGGGTCCACGTTGATGTATGGATCAAACTTTTGAATTGTAACCTTTAATCCACGATTTTTAAGTAAGCGGCCTAAAGATGCTGCAACAATACCTTTTCCAAGTGAGGAAACAACCCCACCAGTAACAAAAATATACTTGGTCATTGTGAAATATTCCTCCAAATTAATTGATTTCCGGGGATTACAAAAAACAACAAGCCCCCTACCTTAATTCATAAGGTAGGGAGCTTTCTCCGTTCAAAAGGCTCTTCACGAGCGCCCAAATAAGATTCTACCTAATCGTTATTCGAACGTCAAGCCTTTATTCATCATCGTCATCTGAAAATTCGTTAAGTTGACCTTCGATTCCATCTGGCAAATCGTCTTGCGGGTCATCGCCATCGTCCACGTCATCCAAATCGTTTTGGTAATCCTTCAAATCTTGTTGGTGATCATCGTCATCATCGGCAAAATCATCATCTTCAGGATCATCATTGTCATAATCGATTACATCGTCATCATTGTTTGAGTCTAAGAAAGCATTGACCTTTTTCCGCTTTTTGCGTGGTTGGTCATCATCTGCTTCATCAGAATGGACAAGTGCTTCATCGATTGATTCAAATGGATACCATGAGCGCAATGCCCACATATTATCTCCCAATGAGATAAAACTGCCATCAATATTTAAGTCAGTATAGAATTGTGGCAACCGTTCGCGAATTTCTTCATCGCTCTTTTCAAGGAAATTTTGAACCTCGTTTGTTAAATCAGCAAACGCCATCGGTTCGCCTTTTTCATGCAAAATTTCCCGTGAAACTTCGATCATTGACAATTCATCTTTATTCATACCTTCGAATTTTTCAAGCCCCAATTTGGTACACGTCCTTTCAGCAGTTTACTCTTCATCATACAATACTACGCGGTAAATTGCAATCTGATTTTATAATCGCCAAGTAAAGAATCCCCATTATAAAGGCGGTAATCGATCTCTAACTTACCGGCCCGCGGATCATCCTCAAGCACCGTTTCCATGCGACCGGCAAAAGCTTCAACCGGAATATTACCGTACGGAGTTTGGTACCGGGATGGAATTCGTTTTCCGGGTTTAAAGGTCAAATGCAGCTTCTGATGTTCAAGTTTCCGGGTCAGTTGAACCTCTTCATCGCCTGCAATCTTAAAGGTCACCTTTGCGTGTTCATTTTCTGGGAGTTCTTCTTCATACCGCAAATAAACCGTCTCCCCGATCTCAATCAACCGGCCATCAAAATCTTCCGCATATTCTTCCTTTTGCCCATCTTGCTGATGAACGGTCTCAACGTGAATTTTGACCGGAATTTCATTTTTGGATGCCATCTGATCACTTCCTTATTAAAAATCCTTAGTTCTATTATATCGAGCCGCCATTCACTTTGCCACCGATTAATTTGCCGGTTGCGGTATAATAAAGGCAATCATTAACCGAAAGGAAGTGGCTCCGATCACAGTTTTGCATCCGCAGCTTTTACCAATGGAAAAGGTTCTGCGTGACCCGATCCATAATTACATTTACATTCAGCACCAAGTGATCCTTGACCTGATCAATACCAAGGAATTTCAACGGTTACGCCGGATCAAACAGCTTGGCACGACCAGTTATACTTTCCACGGAGCTGAGCATTCACGTTTTTCGCATTCCGTTGGGGTGTATGAGATCACCCGAAAAATCTGTGACCTCTTCCAACGTAATTATCCAACGCAAAAGGCCAATGATGGTCTATGGGATGATCGTGAACGGCTCGTTGCTTTATGTGCCGCTTTGTTACATGACGTTGGTCACGGAGCATACTCGCATACTTTTGAGCATATTTTTCATACTAACCACGAACAAATGACGCAGCAGATCATCACTTCGCCGGAAACCGAAGTCAACCACGTTCTGCGGCAGGTCAGCGATGATTTTCCTGCGCAGGTCGCCAGCGTAATTGCGAAGACCTATCCGAACCAGCAAGTTGTTCAAATGATTTCAAGCCAGATCGACGCGGACCGGATGGATTACCTTTTACGCGATTCGTACTTTACCGGAACAAAATACGGTAACTTTGATCTCACCCGGATCTTACGGGTCATGCGGCCGTACCACGGCGGGATCGCCTTCAACTTTAGTGGAATGCATGCGGTTGAAGACTACATTGTCAGCCGTTTTCAAATGTACCAGCAAGTTTATTTCCATCCCGTTTCCCGGTCAATGGAAGTCATTTTAAGTTCATTATTGAAACGAGCAAAGGACCTGTATGAAATGGATCAGTTACCGCATGACTTTGCATACGAAACTTTAAATCCGTTTTTTGATAATCAATTTTCACTTGAACAGTACTTGAAGCTTGATGATGGCGTTTTAAATACCTGTTTCAGTATTTGGAGCGAATGCGATGATCACATTCTTAAAGATCTCGCTCGGCGCTTCTTAAACCGCAAACCACTTAAATCAGCTAAGGTCAATGATGATACGCGTTCGTTGTTACCAACCTTACGCAAATTGATTGCTGAAGCCGGTTTTGATCCGTATTATTATGCAGCCACTAATGACAGTTTTGATCTGCCGTACGATTCATACAATCCGAATGCCAAAAAGCCACAAACGCAAATCGAATTGATGCAAACGGATGGAAGCCTGATCGAACTTTCAACGGTCAGCACGCTGGTCAAAGCCATTAGCGGTAAAATCACCGGCGATGAACGATTCTTCTTCCCGCGGGAAATGCTTGCCAAGGGCAATCAGCTTGAAATTTTCACACCCGTTTACCAGCAATTTGAAGAGTATTTGCATAATGACCGGTTGATTTTTCCGAAATAAATAAAGAAGGTGTGACAAAACATCAAAAACGAGCGTGGTGGAAGCAGAAAAGCGAACGAATCGCGCCAGCATAGATTCGGAGTTTTTTGAACTTCACTAGCTTCGCGTCGTAGCTCGTTGTTTTGGAACACGATTATGTGGATAAAGGAAAGAGGTCATGGTGAAAACCATGACCTCTTTCCTTTATCATTTATTAATTAGTCATCAATTTTATCTGAACGAAAACGATTCTTAAATAACGGACTAACCGGTTTATTTTCGTGAATCCGTTTGATTGCATCGCCGATAAGCGGACCAACTGAAACTTGAGTCAACTTATCGATTTGCTTTTCTTCTGGAAGTTGAATTGAATCCGTTACGATAATCTTCTTAATTGGAGACTTATCAAGACGTTCAATTGCTGGACCTGATAATACAGGGTGCGTTGCACATGCATAAACTTCCTTTGCACCAGCATCCATCAATGCTTGGGACGCTAACGTGATCGTTCCGGCAGTATCGATCATATCATCGATAATGATGCACCGCTTGCCATCAACTGAACCAATAATATTCATAATTTCGGCAACATTGGCTTTTGGACGCCGCTTATCAATAATTGCGATCGGAGCCTTTAAGAATTCGGCTAACTTCCGTGCCCGGGTAACCCCACCGTGATCAGGTGAAACAACAACTGCATCTTTTTCAAGGCCGTTCTTCAAGAAGTAGTCGGCCAATAATGGAGCGCCCATTAAGTGATCAACTGGGATATCAAAGAATCCTTGAATTTGAGCAGCGTGCAAATCAAGCACGATTACGCGATCGGCACCCGCCTTTTCAAGCATATCTGCAACCAATTTTGCAGTGATTGGTTCACGAGAACGAGCTTTCCGGTCTTGCCGTGCATATCCATAATATGGCATTACAACGTTGATCGTTGATGCACTTGCCCGTCTTAAAGCATCGATCATAATTAACAATTCCATCAAATTGTCATTAACCGGTGCAGACGTTGACTGGATGATGAAGATTTCATCCCCCCGAATACTTTCTTCAATATTGATCCGAATTTCGCCATCGCTAAAACGGTCAACTGAAGTCTTACCTAAAGGAACTCCTACGGCATCAGCAATTTTCTTTGCCAATGGTTTGTTTGAATTCAAAGCAAAAATTTTAACCTTTGAATTATAACTTTGTTCAGCCATGATTGCCTCCAATAATGATTATTCTACTAATATATAGTATGCGTTAACCGGCTTAAAATCAAGCTAATTCTTAGTCTTTATCAGCTTTTTCGGCCTTTTTTGCAGCTTCTGCAACCGGGTAGCGATCATAGTAACCTTCCTTGTTTACTTGACGTCCCCGACCAATTCCCATTGCATGAGCTGGAACATCGTTTGTAATCGTTGATCCGGCAGCAACGTAAGCGTGGTCTTCAATTTCAAGTGGAGCAACCAAGTTGGCACCACTTCCGATGAATGAGTAGTCGCCAACATTTGTGTGGTGCTTGTTCATGCCATCGTAGTTGATAAAGATCGTTCCACAACCAACATTGATATTCTTTCCCAAAGTTGCATCGCCAACATATGTTAAGTGGCCAACCTTAGTATTCTTACCGATTTCAGCTTTCTTGACTTCAACAAAGTTTCCGATGTGAACATTTTCGCCAATGTCAGCTAATGGCCGCAAATGACTGTATGGTCCAATGTTTGAATTCTTGTGCATTACTGATTCTTCAAGATATGAAACAGTAACCGTGACGCCATCTTCGATCTTGCAGTCGCGAATTTGTGAATGTGCCCCGATCACGCAGTCTTCACCGATAACCGTCTTTCCTTTAAGCTGAACGCCTGGTTCAACGACTGTATCAGCTCCGATTTGAACATCAGCGTCAATGTACGTGTTATCTGGGTCAATAATCGTTACCCCATTACGCATGTGCATTTCATTGATTCGCCGTTGCATTACCTTTGTTGCCTTTGCAAGCGCAACGCGATCATTAACGCCCATTGATTCTTCAAAATCATCCATTTCAAAGGCGCCAACCTTCTTACCAGCTTTTTGGAAGATTCCGATTACATCTGGTAAGTAGTATTCGCCTTGAGCATTGTCATTGTTGACTTGGTGAAGGGCTTCAAACAATGCTTGATTATCAAACACATAAACGCCCGTATTGATTTCATCAACCTTGGCTTCTTCAGGCGTTGCATCTTTTTGTTCCACGATTTTTTCAACTTCGCCAGCAGCGTTGCGAATTACGCGACCGTAGCCAAATGGATCATCGGCTTTGGCTGTCAAAACCGTTGCTACGTCGCCGTTCTTTTCATGATATTCAAATAACTTAGCAAACGTTTCAGCCGTAAACAATGGCGTATCGCCACATGTTACTAACGTCATGCCATCCTTTGAGCCAAGCATCTTTTCTGCTTGCAAAACGGCATGGCCAGTTCCCAATTGTTCTTCTTGAAGAGCATATTCTGTCCGGTCGCCAAGGGTTTCTTGAACCTTTTCTGCCCCGTGGCCAACAATCGTTACGATTTGATCGACGTTATCCTTTTCAACTTGTGAAAGGACGTGGTCAACCATGGCCTTGCCGCATACCGGGTGAAGAACCTTGTATAACTTTGATTTCATGCGAGTTCCTTGACCCGCTGCTAAGATAATTGCAAATTTTGCTGTCATTGATTTATCCTCATTCTCTATTAAAGTTATTTACTCATGTATAAATTCTAACTTAAAAAAATATGAACTTCAATTATTGTTACATTCAAAAAAAGGAAGCCTTTCAGCTTCCTTTTGATCCTACTCTGTCCGCTTACCAAATACCTTTGCAAGGTAATTTCCGGCACTTACGTGGATTGTCTTATTCAATGTATTAACATTATCAACTTTCAATAATGAAGTGTAATCTTCGATCAACCGGCTGCCTTCATCAACGACCCCTTCAGCAAAGACCGTTACTCCGACTAATTCAGAGTCAAATTCTTCAATCATTGACTTCATTCCGTTGATCGTGCCGCCACCCTTCATAAAGTCGTCAACGACTAAAACATGTGAGCCACGCCGCAAACTCCGCTTCGATAATTCCATCTTTTCAATTCGTTGGCTTGATCCTGAAACATAGTTAACTGAAACGGTTGAACCTTCAGTAATTTTTGAATCGCGCCGAACAATTACAAATGGAGCGTTCATGTAGTATGCAACGCTTTGCGCAATCGGCACACCTTTTGTGGCAACGGTCATGATGGCATCCACTTGACGGCCCATGTATTGCCGGGCAATCAACCGGCCGACATGCCGTAAGACTTCCGGTTTGCCTAATAAGTCTGAAAGGTATACGTACCCCCCTGGCAATAACCGGTTTTCTTGTGAAAGTTCAGCTGCCATTTCCCAAATAAAGCGTTCAGCTTCTTCTTCGCCGATTGATGGGATAAAGCGGGCACCACCAGCAGCTCCTGGAATTGTTTCTAAGACTCCAATGCCACGTACATTAAATGTCCGCTTAATGATGGCTAAGTCTTCACTAATTGATGACTTAGCTGATTCATACCGCTTTGCAAAATATGTTAATGATACAAGTTTGTGCGGGTTGTTAAGAAAATAACTTGTCATATCGATCAAACGATCACTTCTACGTACTTTCATCTTCAAGTCCTCCATTCTTAAAATTTCCTAATTTAATGTTTCATTCTATTAATTATTAACGTAAGTTTGCTCTTCTCTTAATAATTAACCCCTATATCATTTTATCCTTCGTATAAGAATAAATATTCGGTTTTTAATACGAATGACGTCATTCTACCATTATCTGGCAATTTAGTCAACGCTTACTTACGGATAAAATCAGGAAAAACATCCGGTTAACCCTTATCTTATCTAATTTTTACGATAAGATTATTTTAATTATTAAATTAAAAAAATGCAATTTCTAAATTATGAATTATGGTTTAAAACTTTTTGAAAAACATATATAATAAAAATTAATTATTAGGTGAAATGAGGAGGTCCCATGGAAACTTTAGAAAAGGCACCTGCTAAGTTAAATCTTAGTCTTGATGCCCTTTTCCGGCATCTTGACGGCGATCCTGAATGGCGGATGGTCATGACGGCAATCGATTTAGCGGATTATGTTCACATTGAAACGCGTGATGATTCGAACGCGATCCAGGTTCAGACAAATACCGGCTTTCTTCCGCAAGATCAACGAAATTTAGCATTTCAAGCAGCGAAAAAGCTTCAAGAACTTTTTCAGATCGATCAGGGAGTAATGATCACCATCGACAAGCACATTCCTGTTTCGGCGGGAATGGGTGGCGGGTCAGCTGATGCTGCCGCCGTGTTGCGCGGTCTTAACAAGCTTTGGAGTCTTAACCAATCGTTAACGGACCTTGCTCGTATCGGGCTTGAAATTGATTCTGACGTTCCGTTTTGCGTATACAGTTGTCCGGCTCTCGTTGAAGGCAAAGGCGAAAAAATCACCCCGTTAAACGATCTGACTTCCTTATGGTTCGTTGTTGCTAAACCAAAGGCCAGTGTTTCAACGCCGACCATTTTAAAACAAATTGATTTCAGTGAAATTCAGCACCTAAACGTTGAAAGCGTCGTTGAAGCAATTCAACAACAAGACTGGAAACGATTGACCGCAAGCATGGGGAATTCGCTTGAACCGATTACGATTCAAAAGTACCCTGAGATCATCCGAATCAAAGAAAAAATGATCAAATTTGGGGCTGAGGCAGCTCAAATGAGCGGAACCGGGCCAACTGTTTTTGGAATCTCAACCAAACAATCACGGGCCCAGCACATTTACAACAGCTTACGGGGCTTTTGTAAGGAAGTCTACCTTGTGCGCCCGTTTAACTTGAAAAATTGTAACTAAAAAGGTTGTGGCATAAGTCGCAACCTTTTTGCTATATCCGCATAATCGGGTTCCAAAACAAACGAGCTATGTGGAAGTTCGAAAAGTT
>NZ_AYZA01000011.1:40125-91133 GCF_001436315.1 Ligilactobacillus aviarius subsp. aviarius DSM 20655
ATTAGTCATACAGCATTTTTGCCACTTTCATCAGAACTTTTGGATCTTGATGCAAAGCAGAGTGTTTGATTCCATAAAACATTACGGTCTTGCATGATGACCACTTCGGGTTTAAGATCGTTGCTAAAAATTCAGACTGAACATTGGGAACTGAAGTATCTGTATGATCATGGTAATCAGCCATCACATTATAAAACTTGATTGACGAACACGGCGTTAAGTCCTGATATTCCCGTTTCAATTTACGATATTCAGCGTCCGTTAAATGCTCCCGCAGTGCTTGCGGATACGTTACCTTATTCGTAACGCCTTCGTTAACCGGCGTTCCCATCAAAACAACCTTATTGAACTTCACGTTTCGCTGAATCCATTTTGATTGTCCAAGGGCGTGTAAAAATTCCGTTCCACCCCATGAATGACCAACCACGTTCAATTCATTGATCCCGTATTTATTATGCAAGATCTTAATAACCTTGATCGTCCAATTCGTTTGCGGATTGTACGTTTGGGCAAGGTTCCAGTCAAATAAAAGCTGAATCATCGCATTCTTTTTCCCTTTGACTGACCCGGAAACATGCACCGTGCCGGTCGGCGTTACATGGATCGTCATTGTTTTTTGCGCAATGTTTTCTTTTTGATAATAATTGATCATTTTATTATACGTGTAATTACTGCCGCCAAATCCATTGATCAGCAACGTTGGGACATCTTGATAATGAATATCACTTCGCAGTTGGTCTTGCCGCAACCCTTTTTGCGGACTAGGGACCAATAAGATCATTTGAACAACCAACGCGATCACAATAATTCCAATCAAAACCTGACCGATCCGTTTCCCGATTTTCTTCAACTCAATTCCTTCATTCTTATAAAATAAAAAGTATCTACTTCATACTATACCGCGGAAAACGGCATTCGTATGAAATAGACACTTCTAATCGTTATTTAAAGGCTATTCTTCAGCCTCTTCATTTTCAAATTCAAGTTTGATATTTTGAGTTAAAACATCCGTGTAGCTGTATGAAACACGCTCAACTGCACTTTCATCCTTGTCGAGTTCAACTACAAAAACAGCTGGAAATGTTTCGCTCAGTTTACCTTTACGGGTTAAGATCTTCTTGCGTCCAACATGAGACGTAACGGTCAGTTTCTTTCCAATATGACTATCCAACATCGACTTAATTTTTGCTAAAGTGCTTGGCATGTGCTTCATCCTCCCGTCAGCGTACACTATACCACACACGAAAGAAAATCTCAATTTTAGCACAAATCTTTAACAAAAAGCAATAAATTACTCTAATTTCTAATCATTTTCTATTAATCCATTAGATAAATCTATAAATTGGCTAATTGTCAGCCGTTCAGCTCGAATTGATTTTTCAATTCCAACCTGTGCAAGAACCTTTTCTAACCGTTCCTTAGTTGCCGGGTCCTTCCCGTAAATTCCTAAAAGATTATTCCATAAACTCTTCCGCCGGTGAGCAAAGCTGCCCTTTACCAGTTGCATAAATGCTTGCTCATCTTGAGGCTGTTTCACCGGCTTTTGCGGTGTTAGGCGAACAACTGCTGAATCGATTTTCGGTTGCGGAACAAAAACCGTCTTGGGAACAATAAAGGCAATCTTGGCATCGGTATAATACTGAACCGCAATTGAAAGGGAACCGTAGTCCTTTGTTCCCGGTTCCGCCGTTAACCGTTGGGCAACTTCCTTTTGCATCATCACAACGATCGCATCAAAGTGAATCCCGCTTTCTAACAAATGCATGATGATCGGCGTCGTGATGTAGTACGGCAAATTGGCAACCAATTTCAACTGATGATGGCCATCGAAATGGGCTTCAATTTGCTGTTCGAGGTTCGTCTTTAAAATATCTTGCTGGACAACCGTAATATTGTCGTAAGGCGCTAACGTTTCCTTTAACACCGGAATCAACCGTTCATCGATTTCAAAAGCCATTACTTGATGAGCACGTTTTGCAAGCTGCTCTGTCAAAGCTCCAATTCCAGGCCCAACTTCGATCACATCATCTTCTTCACTAATTTCGGCCGCGTCCACAATGTTATGCAACACGTTGATATCCGTTAAGAAGTTTTGGCCTAAGCTCTTCTTAAAATTCAACCCGTACGTTTCCATGATTGCCCGCGTACGAGTTGGATTCGCAATTTCAATTTCATTATTTTTCATGTTGATCACCGTTTTCCATTTGCTGTTCAACCTTTTGCATTGCATCTTCAAAATCACCCGGGGTAATTTCAAACAACCGCAACCGCTTATACAGTTGCTTGCCGTTCGTATAGCCAATATTTAAAATTTCACCCAGTAACTCCCGACGTTTCTTGGCCGCCGGACCATTGATCAATCCCTTGGCCGCCAACGTTTCACGTGAAATCATCGCTGGCGCATCCGGAACTTCCGTGTAAAGATTTTTCAATGCTTCGCGGATCACTTCGGGGCTTGCATGTTCAACGCCTAAACTTCCTTGATGAACCGGAACGGCATCTTTCCGTTTCAAAAAAGCATGTTTGACTCCTGGGACTGCTTCGCGAATCGTTTTCCGAATTTTTTCACCGGAGTAATCAGGGTCAGTGAACACGATCACTCCCCGTTTTTCTTGTAATTCCGCAATTTGGTCAAGGGTTTCATCACTAATTGCTGATCCGCGGGTCTCGATCGTATCGGCATTCACCGCCATTTTAATTCGTTTGGTATCGTCTTTACCCTCAACGACAATCACTTCTTGAATTTTCATTTTATCTTCCATCATTTTACTCATTGATTTTCAATACTTTCTTTGCATTCTGACTTGTTTGCGTGGCCAACTGGTCAACGTTTTCGTTCCGCAATTGCGCTAAGAATTCAACTGTATACCGGGTCATTCCCGGTTCATTGCGTTGGTTGCGATACGGCATCGGCGTCAAATACGGGGCATCCGTTTCAACCAGCATCCGATCAGCCGGAACATATTTGGCAGCTTCTTGAACTTTCTTGGCGTTATCATATGTTACGACGCCGCTAAATGACAGATCCATTCCAAGCTCAAGGAACTGTTGAGCCCACTGCACGTCACCGTTAAAGCTGTGCATAATGCCGCCATACTTGGCCCCATCGGTTTCTTTGATCACGTCATAGGTATCTTCAAACGCATCCCTGTTATGAACGCTGATCGGTAAATGAAATTCATGGGCAAGTTTGATCTGCTTCTTGAAGATTTCCTTTTGCAAATCATGGTCAACATCGCAATGATAGTCCAGACCAATTTCACCAACGGCCTTCACTTTCGGTTCGATCATATAAACCCGCAACTGGTCTTCAAAATCATCATATTTGGCCGCATCTTCCGGGTGAATTCCAACTGCCCCGTAAATATCCGGGTACTGGTTGATCAATTTCACCATTTTGTCAGCACTTTCACCGTCGTAGCCCAATACAAGCATTGAATCAACGTTCAATGCCTTTGCCCGGTCAATGACGTCTGGAATATCATCATCAAATTCGTGGGAATTGATATGGGTATGCGAATCGAAAATTGAAATCATTTTCCTGCTCCTCTCATTTTTATGAAAAAAGACTGGACATTTTTCAGTTTCAACTCAACCTGCCAGTCTTTTCTCCCAATTTTAGATTTTAGCCAACGATTGAACCGTTTGGAATATTTTCTGGAACGGTCAAAAGTTGAACCTGATCGCCAAATTCAGCTGAAAGTAACATTCCTTGACTAAGTTCGCCCCGCATTTCACGCGGTTTCAAGTTCGTCACTGCAATTACTTTCTTGCCAACCAATTTTTGCGGTTCAGGATACCAGCTTGCAATTCCTGAAATGATTTGCCGGTCGCCTTCATCACCTGCATCTAACCGGAATTTCAATAACTTGTCGGCATTTTCAACCTTTTCAACCGCCTTGATTTCGCAAACCTTCAATTCGACTTTTTCAAACTTATCAAACCGAATTTCTTTCTTCGTTAAATTCAACGTTGTTTTTGAAGGATCAAATGCATCTTCCTTGTTAACCGCCATGTTCTTCCGGCCCTTTGCCTTTTCGTTGGCAGTCATCATTGATTGCATGTATTCAATTTCTTCGCCTTTATCAAGCCGCGGGAAGATTGGTGTTCCCTTCTTCACAACCGTTGCCCCGGCTGGCAAATCAAAGTATGAAAGATTCTTGATCTCCATCTTGTCAGTTGCTAATCCTAACTGTTCAAAAATTTGTTGCGGTGCATGGGTCATTACCGGTTGCAAGAGAATTGCAATTACCCGTAAGCTGGCTGCTAAGTGAGCCAAAACGCTGTCTAATTGGGCATTTGCTTCGGCTGATTCATCCTTGGCAAGCTTCCATGGTTCCGTTTCATCAATGTACTTGTTTGTCCGTGAAACAAGTTTCCATAAGTTTTCAAGAGCTTTTGCAAAGTACGTCTTGTCCAAGTCATCACAATATTCTTGAATTGCCGTTGCGGCCGTTTCTTCAAGGTCTTTATCAAATGGTGTCACATTGCTTTCAAGGGCCGGAATCTGACCATCCCGGTACTTGTTGATCATTGCGACCGTCCGGTTAAGCAAGTTTCCAAGGTCGTTTGCCAAATCAAAGTTCATCTTTTCAACAAAGTCTTCCGGAGTAAACCGGCCATCATTGCCGAACGGAACAGCCTTCATTAAGTAGTAACGCAATGCATCCAAGCCATAGCGGTCAACGATTGTTTCAGGATAAATAACGTTGCCCTTTGACTTCGACATCTTGCCGTCCTTCATAACTAACCAGCCATGACCGACGATGTGTTTTGGCAATGGCAAATCTAACGCCATCAAAATGATTGGCCAGTAAATTGTGTGGAAGCGGACAATTTCCTTTCCAACCATTTGAATGTCAGCTGGCCAGAACTTCTTAAACAGGCTGTCATCCTTTGAACCATAACCTAAAGCCGTGATATAGTTGCAAAGCGCGTCGATCCAAACATAAACAACATGCTTTGGATCTGATGGAACCTTAACGCCCCAGTCGAAACTGGTCCGGGTCAAGGCCAAGTCTTCCAATCCCGGCTTGATGAAGTTATTCAACATTTCCTGCTTCCGTGAAGCCGGTTCAATAAATTCAGGGTGTTCATCATAGTATTGAACTAACCGGTCAGCGTACTTGCTCATCTTAAAGAAGTAGCATTCTTCTTCAACTAATTGAACTTCATGCCCTGATGGAGCAATTCCGCCAGTCATATTGCCATTTTCATCCCGGAAAACTTCCTTCAACTGTGATTCAGTAAAGTATTCTTCATCTGAAACTGAATACCATCCTTTATATGTTCCCTTGTAAATGTCGCCTTGCTTCAATAACTTTTCAAAAATTTGTTGAACAGCTGCTTCATGATAGTCATCCGTTGTCCGGATAAACTTATCATTGGTGATTTCAAGTTTCTTCCATAATTGCTTGATATCCGCAGCCATTTGATCAACGTATTCTTGCGGCGTGATGCCCATCTTCTTGGCTTTTTGTTCGATCTTCAAGCCGTGTTCATCCGTTCCGGTCAGGAAGAATACATCGTATCCTTGAAGCCGCTTGTAACGGGCTAAAACATCACATGCAATTGTGGTGTATGCATTTCCAATGTGTAACCGCCCTGATGGATAGTAGATTGGTGTGGTTACGTAAAATGTTGGTTTGTCTGCCATGTTCAGTTTCCTTTCTCCTTGAATGTGAAATCAAATTTCAATCTCAAAAATCATTATTTTTAGTATATCATAGTCAGACCTTAACTTGAGCGAATTCTTGCACCGCATCGTTAACGATCATCGTGGTTTGCGGCGGAACTTGAATTGGTTCCTTGTTGACCGCCGCAATTTGAGCGTCCAGACGGCGATACTGTAATAAGCCTGCAAACGGATAAACAACAAATGAAGTCCCGACAACGACGATCAAATCGGCCGCTTGAATAGCTTGAATCGAGTGTTCAAGTTTCTGCTGATCGATTCCTTCACCGTAAAGAACGATCTGGCTGCGCAAAATACCGCCGCAATTCCGATGATGCATATCTTTTAGATATTCATGCCAATCAACCTTTTGACCGCACTTTTGACAAACAATATTATATAAATTGCCGTGAAATTCAATTAGCGAATCCGGTGCCGGATCAGCTTGCGCATGCAAGCCATCAATGTTTTGGGTGATGATCGTTGCCCGACCTTCCCGGGTCAGCGCCGCCATTTTTTGGTGAATAATGTTCGGTTGGGCATCCGGATAAAATAAATTATGGATCACAAAGTCATAGTACACTTCCGGTTCATTCACCAAACAATCGTGACTTAATAGGTATTCTGGGGTTTGCCCATGCGAATACAACCCATTTTTTGAACGGTAATCCGGAATTCCCGATGCCGTTGAAACTCCCGCACCGGTCATAAATACGATCTGGCGGGCATGTTGAATCAAATCATTCAGTTTTGTCATCTAACCGCCTCCGTTTGATAATTAACGTTTCAAGTATGGGACACCGATTGAATCTAAATATTCTCCAACCGGGGTCTCATAAATGTGCCGAAATTCAACTGACCGCTGTTGTTCGCTGCCTTTTGGTTCAGGAATAACAAAAACATTTTGCTGATCATTTTTCATGCGGCCGATGTAAGCCGTCCGAAAATGCAGGTTTTCCTTCATATCAGTGTGGAAAATTTCAAATAATTGCCGCACTTCAAGCCGTAACTGGCGATCACTTAAAACCGGCGTTAATGAAACATACGAATTCAAATTCATTTCATACAAGCCATAGCTCTTCAATGCTTCATCAAAGCCTTTATATAATTTCACGATTGCCCGCCGAACGTTGAAAGCCGAGTCGAGCGGTTTAGCCGTAACAATTGCATACAGTTTTTCGGCTTGCGCAGTTGCCTTCGGGTATAATTCCCGCAATTTCGGTAAAACATTATCCTGTTGGTCCTTAAAGAAAATCAACGCATCAAGCAGGTTGACCGTCCGTAAAACCATCCAGTCATCCTGATGATCTTGCGGTTCCGGTTTTAAGACTGCCAAAATGCCTTTAAAGTACAAATCTTCGACCTGGTCATCGATCAAGCCTAATTCGCGCTGCCGGTCATAAACAAAGAAGTGCATCAAAATATCATACAATTCCATTCCCGTAGCGGTGTACTTTGTATCAAGCTTTTGCCGCCCGCTTTCCAAATTAAATGCGATCTGCGGCAGCTTTTCAAACATCAACATAAAGTGCAACAGTTCATGCGAAACGATGTAGTTCACGTCGGTTTGATCTAAAACGTCGATCACTAATTTTCCGTTGCGTAAAAAGTGCTGTGCCTGGTCGTGACGCACAAAGCCCGATTTTTCGTCATGGTATTGGATCTCAATGCCATTTGGTTGAAGCGCTTCTGCTTTTTTGATCAATTGTTGAACTTTTTCATTTAATTGTGGTTCTGTCATTCTTTTTCCTCACGTATCTTCTTTAATAAAACTTCTGCAGTGTGTGAATCCCGGGCATGCTGTTCTTCAAGGGCATTAACGAGCATTGGAATTTCATCCTTAGTTGCGCCGACTGATGCCGCTAAACTCTTCAATTGCAACCGCATGTGACCGCGTTGAATCCCATCGGTTACCAATGCGTATAAGGCCGCCAAGTTTTGCCCTAACCCAACTGCAACAATGATTTGGGCTAACTGAACGGCACTTTCGATTTTCATCAAATGGTGATTGATCTTCACTAACGGCACAATTTTAATTGAACCGCCAACCGAACCAACCGGCATCGGCATTGTCAGGTCACCGATCAGTTGATCACCATCAACCCGCCATTGGCTCAGCCCGCGATATTGGCCGTCACAGGCGGCATAGGCATGGGCTCCGGCTTCAATGGCCCGCCAGTCATTTCCGCTGGCAATCACGACCGCATCGATTCCGTTCATGATGCCTTTATTATTGGTTGCTGCGCGGTACGGATCAAGGTGGGCAAAGCGGCTTGCCTGAGCAATTTTCGCAGCTGCCGTTGCTCCGTCGATCTTTTCCTTTGCCAAAACCGTAACCGGAATTTCAACATGGGCTGAAACTAAACATTCCGTTGCATAGTTTGACAAAATGCTCATTAAAATGTCCTGATGCAAGGTTGACCGGATTTCATCGGCCACCGCTTCAAGCATCGTGTTCAGCATGTTTGCCCCCATTGCTTCCTGAACATCGACCGCCATGTCAACTGACAACATATCATCGGCCAAAATCCGAGTTCGAATCCACCGGGCACCGCCCCCGCGTTTCACGATCGATGGATGGGCGTGATTTGCAATTTCCAAGAATTCATCTTGCCGTTGATCGATCGTTTCAACGAGTTGATCCATCGCCGTTACGTTTTCGATTGCAATTTGACCGATCATCAGACGGGATAATGACTTGGTTTGAAAACCGCCGCCAAACTTAACTAAACGAGCTCCATTGCTGGCCGCCGCAACAACTGACGGCTCCTCCGTAACCATCGGCACGACGTATTCCTTGCCGTTGATTACGTAGTTCATCGCTAGGCCTTCAGGAAGCTGGTACTGCGTTACGAAATTTTCGATCATCGTATCGCCAAGCGTTGGGTCAACGGCTTGAGTTTCAAGCTGATTGATTTCCTTTTCATCCAGAAATCCGTTTTTTTTCAAAATCGCCAACCGCTTTTGCCATGGCTTTTGATAGTATTTATTGAAGCACTGCATTCTTTTTACTCCCTGTTCTCAATTCTTTGTTAAACTAATTATATAATATCTTGAAAAAGTTTTCGCGGAGGGCATTATTTTGAAAAAAATTACGCGCCTGTTGGTTTCGCTGCTGACTTTGATCGGAATCAGCAGCCTCTTTTCACGAATCGAAGCCGCCCCGGCTTTAAAAGTCGGAATTCAAACCGAAACCACCAATCACAACTCAAGTGCATTTGACCAGCGGCTTGCGCTTCAAATTGGGCAAAAGCTCCACCGAAGGGTTGTAATTCGCCAATACCGGCAGCAATCTCAGCTGGAAGAAGCCGTTGCTGACCACCAGCTTGACCTGGCAATGGGCTTTTCAACCCCAAAATTGAAAAACGTTTATCAAACGCAGCCTTATCTATATATTAAAAACGTGATGCTGAGCACCAAGTCCCGCTCATTGACCGGTCTTCAAAATAAAAAGATTGGAATTTTGGACGAAAGCGGGCAAGGAACAATGTTAACCCAGCTTCAACTTAAACCGCAAAAGTTTGCGACGGTCAATCAGCTGGTGAACGCCCTTGATCAAAATCAAGTTAAGGCAATTTTATTGAACCAATATCAATATAACCTTTACCTTGATAAGCATCCGGAACGGGAAAAGGCAGCCCAGATCAATAATTCGAGTTTAAAACTGCCGCCATTTAAAAAGGTTAGCGATCCGCAAATTTTATCGCAGCAACTGTTTGCCATTACAAACGATGACCAGCTTGCCAAACAAGTTTCACAAGTCATCAACAGCTTGCGGATGAGCGGAACATTGACAAAGTTGTCGGCCAAGTATTATCAATATAATTATGCGTTTAAGTAAAAATGACATTCAGAATTTTCTGAATGCCATTTTTATTATCCAAAATAATCAACGCCGATCGCGTGCCGCACTTCTTCAAGGGTTTGGTTTGCAACCTCGTTGGCGTGTTCGCTGCCTTTTTTCAACATATCGTAAACCGCTGGAATGTCTTTGGCGAATTCTTCCCGTCGTTGCCGAATTGGTCCTAAGACATTTTCAAGGACTTCATTCAGGTAACGTTTGATTTTCACATCGCCTAATCCGCCGTGTTGATATTGGGCCTTCAATTCAGCGACTTTTTCCTTATCATCATCAAAAATATCAAGGTAGGTAAAGACCATGTTGCCTTCGACTTGACCCGGATCTTCAACGTGAATGTGATTTGGATCCGTGTACATTGACATAACCTTTTTCCGCAATGTGTCTGCGTCATCTGAAAGGTAAATTGCATTGCCTAACGACTTGCTCATCTTGGCATTGCCGTCTAATCCTGGAATTCGTCCTGAACCCTTTGGTGGGAAAACGCCCTTTGGTTCAACCAAAACATCGCCGTAAATTGAGTTGAAACTCCGGACAATTTCCCGCGTTTGTTCAAGCATTGGTTCCTGGTCATCGCCGACTGGCACAAGGCTGGCCTTAAACGCTGTAATATCAGCTGCTTGGCTGACCGGATATGTAAAGAATCCAGCTGGGATCGACCGTTCAAAGTTCTTTTGTTGAATTTCAGCCTTAACGGTTGGGTTCCGTTCCAACCGCGAAACCGTTACTAAGTTTAAGTAGTACAAATTTAATTCTGAAAGGGCTGGAATTTGGGATTGAACAAAAATCGTTGATTTGGCTGGATCCAAGCCTACTGCAAGGTAATCCAGCGCAACTTCGATCAATGATTTGCGGATCTTTTCCGGATCACGCGCATTATCCGTCAATGCTTGCTGGTCGGCAATCATGATGAACGGCGTGTATTTTCCTGTATTCTGCATTTCAACCCGGTTCTTTAATGAACCAACATAGTGTCCGATGTGAAGTTTGCCGGTTGGACGATCACCGGTTAAAATTACTGGTTTTTCTGCCATGATAAAATTCCTTTCTTTTTCTTGACCAATCAAAAAATCGCCCCATCATTTCTGAATAGGACGATTTTAACCGTGGTACCACCTAATTTGCAGTTATCCTGCCACTTGTTACCAATATTTAGTTGGAATTTCTGGTCGGTCCCACTTCGAAGATCCTGGTTTCTTTCAGCACTTGAAACCTCTCTGTTACTGGATCTTCTACTTCAATCCGGTCATTGAAATTGTTACTTTCATTTTAAACGTTATTCAAATCCCTGTAAAGCGGCTAAATCATTAATCCTAACGTGTAGTGAATGATCATCGTAATGATCCCGACGATCAAGTTCCGTTTAATAGCCACTTTAACCAACCCGTTTCCAAGCTTGGCACTTAAATAACCGGTCAACGAAACGGAAACGCAAACGGCCAAGATCGTAATCGGCCACATCCACTTTACCGGACTAAAAGTCATTGCCGCTAACGGGAAAATTCCGCCGAGCGAAGCGGAAATCAATGATGAAAAAGCTGCGTTCCACGGGTTCATGTACTCGTTTAAAATCAATCCGTGCTTCACATCAACCACCGTTTCAAGCGGCTTTTTATCCAGTAAATCCTCCGCAATGTCTTCAGCCGTTTCTTCGGAAACCCCTTTTTCCATGTAGTATTTCCGAACTGCGGCTAATTCGCCTTCGCGGTCTTTCTTCAACAGCGCCTGTTCTTCCTTAACCGTTACCTGTTCCATGTCGCGTTGAGTACTTACCGAAGCATATTCCCCCGAAGCCATTGAAAAGGCACAGGCAAGCAAATCAGACAAACCAGCGATAAAAATCGTAAACCGGTTCGACGTCGCAACCGCCACACTAAAAAGGACCCCGACAACCGTTAAAATTCCATCGTTGGAGCCTAAAACTCCGGCCCGTAAAACATTCAAACGTTCGCCCATTGCTGAGCGTTGTTCATCTTTTTTCTTCTTTGCCATTGTCTAAGTCCTCCTTTCTAGTGCGCGAATAAATGACCGATCCCATATGTTACTAACATCGTAATGATCCCGGAAATCACATTCCGCACCGTTCCGTGAAGTTTGTTAGCGTGGTTCAACCAAGCAGCGGCCCACCCGGTGATTGCCAATGCAATGATCACCGCGATGAACGTTGCTACGATTTTGATTGAATGCGGGAAAAACGAAATTGAACACAACGGTAAGATCGAACCTAACGGAAATGAGACCATTGATGCAATCGCGGCCGCATATGGGCTGGTAAATTCATCAACGTCAAACCCATACCGTTCACGTACCATTGTCCGGAGTGCATCCCGTTCCATCATTTCATGAACGGCCTTTTCAACCAATTCCGGCTTAATGCCCTTCTTCAAATACTTTTGTCTTACAAAATCATATTCACCATCATAATCATCTTTAAGAGCTTGCTTTTCAGTCGCAATCGCTTGCTTTTGCGAATCCTTTTCAGCGCTGACTGAAACATATTCGCCCATTGCCATTGAAACCGTTCCGGCTAACATTCCAGCGATTCCAGAAATAAAAATCGCAAAGTTGCTTGTCGCCGCTCCGGCAACCCCGATAACGATTCCGGCAACTGACAAGATTCCATCGTTTGCGCCCATGACCGCTGCCCGGAGAATGTTGATTCGCTGGGCAAGCGACATTTTCTTTTTGGTTTTCAAAATGATCCTTCTCTCATTATTTCAAATTAATTTATATTTTACACAATACAAATTATCAATGTCAATGCGAACTAACACTTTTATTATAGTTGAATCACATAAAAAAATCTCAACCACTAACAAAGCGGTCGAGATTTTATCGGTTAATTAATATTTTTATTTTGTTCCTGGACGTTTCTTCTTTTCAACCTTCTTGCCCATTGACATGTTATCGTTATAGCCCCAGAACCATGTTACAAGGAATGAAACGATAATGGCGGCAATACTTGAAAGCAAGAATGCATAGAAGCTTGTTAATTGGGTTGGATGAGCTGGATTGAAGAATGATGAGAATCCAATCAATGAACCCGTAAAGCCGTACATTGTTCCGTGCATCAAGCCGGTAATCAACCCACCGACAGCTGAACCGATCAAACCAGAAACGAAGACTTTCTTGTAACGTAAGTTAATCCCGTAAATTGCAGGTTCTGTAACCCCGCAGAAGGCTGAAATGGCAGCTGCAAAGCCAAGTTCTTTCATGTTACCCTTTTTTGATTTGATTGCAACTGCTAAAACGGCAGCCCCTTGAGAAACCATTGTAACTGAAATAATTGCGTTCAAAGCACTTTGATGCGTTTGGGCAATTTGTTGGGCAACCAGCGGCACAACGCCCCAGTGCAACCCGAAGATAACCAGTAACTGATAGAAACCACCAATAATCAAACCGCCGATCCAGCCTGATGCTTGAACTAACCAGTTAACGAAGTCGGCAATTCCGTTCGCAGCCCCTTGAATAATTGGACCAGTGATTACTAAGGTGATCGTTGAAACTACTAAAATCGTGATCAACGGATTGAAAATCATTTGAAGGTAGCTTGGCAGGTGGTCTTTCAACCAGTCACCGACCTTCTTGGCCAACCATGCAGCAACGATCATCGGGAAAATTGAATACGTGTAGTTCAAGAATTGGAAGTGGAATCCACCAACGGTAAACATCGTCTTGAAGGCTTTCCCCCAAGTAATGATTTGCGGATAAGTCAAGACACCCCCGATAACGGCCGCAACGATTGGATCACTGCCAAGCCGTTTAGCTGCTGAATAACCAACTAAAATCGGCAGGAAGAAGAAGGCTGAGTCCGCCATTGCACTGACCGTCATGTACATCGTGCTCTTCACGCTTAAGATCGAACCTAATTGAGGCAAAGTCAACAATGCCAAGATTCCTTTGATGATCCCAGATGCAGCGATAACGCCGATTACCGGACTCATTGAACCGGTAATAAAGCCGATCAAATTGCCAAAGGCCCGGCTGATTGGGTTCTTCCCGTCATTTTCTGCCGGTTGAGCAGCGGCTGCGTCTTCATCCAATGGTCCTAATTGCTTCATTACCGCATCAAAAACGTTCGTCACTTCATTCCCGATGACAACCTGATACTGGCCTGAAGCCTTCATCACATCGATTACGCCATCGGTATTCTTCAATGCTTCAGTGTCTGCTTTGCTTTCATCCTTTAAGTAGAACCGCAACCGGGTAATACAGTGGATCAAGTTATTCACGTTTTCCTTCCCGCCAACTAGCTTGATGATCGTCGTTGCTAATGCATCATAATCCCGTTTGCCCTTTTTCTTTTTGCCGGCACCTTTCAAATGGGCATCAGCGGCTGGTTCGCCGGCTTGAATTTCGCCTTCATCTAATGAAAGACTTTCAAGTTTATCAGCTGAGTTCGTTACGATCACCATGATCGTTTTAGCGAGCTTGTGGGCTTCGATTTCTTTTAGGTTCATCGTTGCAATCGGTTCGCCTGCTTTAACCGTTGAACCTTGTTCGCAATGAACCGTAAATGGGGTTCCTTTCAAATTGACCGTATCAATTCCCATGTGGATCAAAATTTCAAGCCCATCTGCGGTTTGAATTCCAATCGCGTGCTTAGTATCAGCCAACATCATGACCGTTCCGCTAACCGGAGCAACAACTTCGATTTCACCTTCAGCTGATGGTTCAAGGCCGAATCCCTGGCCCATTGTTCCTGCTGAAAAAACTTCATCCTTTGTTTCGCATAATGGTAAGACCTTCCCCGTTGCCGGTGCAAGGATCTCAATATCTGTTCTCTTTGCCATTGCGGCTCCTCCTTAATTTTTGAAAGCACTTTCTTTTAATTTCTGTCATTATTTTATATCTTGTATAGACAAGTTGTCAACATCTTTTTTAATCGCTTTCAAAATTATTTTGACAACGTTATTAGCTTTTATTAATTTGCCTGACTATACATTCTATGGTTAAATAGAACTTGAACTTAAATCAATGAAAGAAGGGACGTTCATGAGCAAACAAGATATGATTGCCCAGGATCTTGCTGAAAAAATCCATCATGGATTGTACTGTCCAGGGGACTATCTGCCAAGCGAGCATCAGCTTACCGACCTGTACGGAACTTCGCGTGAAACGATTCGCAGTGCCCTTTCCCAGTTGAATGACTTGGGGCTAATTCAAAAAATCAAAGGGAAAGGATCGATCGTCCTTGATTATCAAAAATTTACTTTCCCGGTATCCGGAATTACCAGTTTCCAGGAACTTAATCAAAAATTGGGAATGCATGCGGTCACGACGGTTCTTAAAAACGAACCCTGCACTTCAATTCCGCAATACTTTGTAAACCGGGGCGTTGATGCCGATCAACCATCCATTTACATTGAACGGCTCAGAATGATCGATCATGAACCAGTTGTAATCGACCGTGATTTTTTGCTGACTCCGCCAATTGACGAAATTCCGCAAAAGGTTGCTGAAAATTCGTTATACGATTATATTGAAGGTGAATTAGGGCTGGATATTTCGTACGCTTCAAAGGAAATTACCGTTGAAAAGGCTGATGACGAAGTCGCTGCCCAACTGAAACTGACCGGCGACCAACTTGTTGTCGTTGTCCGCAGCTTATCATTTTTAAATGACACGACCCTTTTTCAATTGACTGAATCTTACCACCGGCCTGACAAATTTAAATTCAGCGACTTTGCCCGGCGACAGAAAATCAAATTAAAATAGAAAGGACTTTTCCCATGAATTTAGGAAAAAAAGTTATTTATCAAATTTATCCCAAATCTTTTTATGATAGTAACGGCGATGGGATCGGGGATTTAAGAGGAATTATCAAAAAAATTCCTTACATCGCCAGGCTCAACATTGATATGATCTGGTTCAACCCGTTCTTCGTTTCACCACAGCACGATAACGGGTATGACATCGCCAACTATCGTGAAATTGATCCGCGCTTCGGAACGATGGCGGACTTTGAAGAATTGGTTGCGAAGTTAAAGAAAATCAACGTCGACGTGATGTTGGATATGGTTTTCAACCACTGTTCAACTGGCCATGAATGGTTCCAAAAAGCCTTAGCCGGCGATGAAAAGTACATGAAATACTTCTACATCCGGCCGGCTAAGCCGAATGGCGATCTTCCGACAAACTGGGAATCAAAATTCGGCGGGCCGGCCTGGGCAAAATTTGGTGACACCGATTTATACTATCTTCACCTGTTTGATCCGTCTCAAGCCGATCTTGACTGGCATAATCCCGATGTCCGCCAAGAAGCTGTCGACATCGTCAATTTCTGGCGAACAAAGGGCGTCAAAGGCTTCCGGTTTGACGTGTTGAACGTTACTGGAAAAGATGAAGTTTTAGTCGATTCAGATGGCAACATCGATCACGAAAAAGCCCTTTACACTGATACTCCAGTCGTTAAGGACTACATTAAGCAACTCAACCGTGAAAGTTTCGGTCAGGATCCAGATGCCGTAACCGTTGGTGAAATGTCATCCACGACGATCGAAAAATCAATCGAATATACGAAGCCAGACGACCATGAGCTTTCAATGGTCTTTGCCTTCCATCACCTAAAAGTCGACTATGAAAACGGCGAAAAATGGAACAAAGTTCCGTTTGATTTCATGAAACTCAAACGCATCTTAAATGAATGGCAAGCCGGAATCGACCGCGGTAACGGCTGGCAAGCCCTGTTCTGGAATAATCACGATCAGCCATGGGCATTGAACCGGTTCGGCGACCCAGTCAACTACCGTGAAAAATCAGCTGAAATGCTCGCAACTGCCATTCACCTGTTGCGCGGAACACCGTACATTTACATGGGCGAAGAACTTGGAATGATCGATCCGCATTACTACTCGATCCACAATTACGTTGACGTTGAAGCGCTGAATGCTTACCAGGAAATGATGGATAACGGGATGAGCGCCCACGATGCCTTTGAAATCGTGAAGACCAAGGCACGTGATAACTCACGGGTCCCAATGCACTGGGATGACAGTCAAAATGCCGGTTTCACAACCGGAAAGCCATGGTTGAAACCGACTGACCAGGATCAGATCAACGTTCAAGCCGAACTTGATCACGGCGAAATTTTTAATTACTATCAACAACTGATCAATCTCCGGAAAACGGAAGATTTGATTTCCGATGGTCACTTTAAGGCTGAACTGGAAGATCATCCGCAAGTCTTCGCTTACCGGCGTTACCTTGACGACAGTGATGAACAATTATTCGTCCTGAACAACTTCTACGGCTACGAACCCTGGGCTGATATTCCAGCTGACCTGCAAAATAAAGAAGTTGAAGTCTTGATCGATAACTACGGCGAACCACGGAAGATGCAATTGAAAGATGCCATCCGGTTGCAACCATATCAATCGATCGCTTTTAAAATTAAATAATTAGATTCAAAAGAGGTTGTGACATAAGTCACAACCTCTTTGCTATATCCGCATAATCGGGTTCCAAAACAAACGAGCTGAGTGGAAGAACGCAAACCTCCGAATCTATGCTTGCGCGATTCGTTCACTTTTCTGCTTCCACCACGCTCGTTTTTGACGTTTTGTCACACCTTCTATTTACTTTGATTAATCTTTTGCATGATCTTTGCATATTCACGAACCTTGTTAAAGTCGCTGTTATTTGCCTTCACATAACCTTGTTGTTGGTAAACTTCCTGAATGATCTTGTGACCTTGCTTTGATTTAGCAACCGTTTGGAAAGCATTGATCAGTTTCTTTTGGAATGCCGGGCTCATATTGCCGCGAACTGAAACCGTATCGTCCGGAATCGCCGGCGTCGTGTAAAGCGGAACAACCTTTTGCATAACATCTGGAGCATCCTTCTTCACGATGTTCCGGGCACCTTGGAAGACAAAGCAAGCATCGGCACTGCCATTGTAAACGGCCATAACTCCTTGGTCGTGACCCTTAACTTGAACGGTTTGAATGTGATCCTTATAAATATTGATGCCGTGCTTGTAAAGGGCAACTACCGGCCAAATCCAGCCAGCCGTTGAAGTTGAAGATTGAACCGCAATCTTCTTTCCGCGTAAATCTTTCAACGACTTAATTCCGCTGCCTTTCCGCACTAAAATCTGAGCATGGAAATCTTTAACCAGGTGGTGAGTCATTTGATCATCCGGTTCCTTGTATGCGTACCGGGTCGATTGCAAGATGACTTTAACGCCGTATTTTTGGTGAGCTAAAACATAACCTTCAGGCGGTAAGAACGCACAGTCGACTTTGCCAGACCCCATCCCTTCAATCATCGTGTCGTCATTAGTTGCAACCACGACCTTGACCGGGATTCCTAGCTGCTTTGAAAGCAACTTTCCGAATGGTTGCGCCTTTGATTCCATCGTTTCTGCATTCGATGATGGATCAAACGCAATTACCAATTTCTTTGGCGTATACTCCTTTGAATTCGTAGTTGACGCATGCACGTTGCCGCCAATCAATAAAGCAAGGACGATTGCAGCAACTGACATAATTACCTTTTTGATTAATTTCATTAAGAATTGCTCCCTTTCCATTCACTATAAAGGAGTATAACACAAAATATTAAGAATAAATTTTAAAATATAGTTCGGATTTACTATGGATAAAAAAAGAACTCCAGCCTTCGCAGAAGTTCCTTTATTTATCCAAAATTTATATCCTAATTCCCTAATCCGCCAGTCAATGACTTAACTGCAATGTCAACCGCTGTGCCGCAGATTGCGCAAAGAATGCCAAGTGCAATTAAGATAATGATGGCAACAAAGACTGCTCCATAAAGCCGGTCAAGGCGTTGACTTCCTTGCCGGGTAACGATTACCATTGTCATTCCTAAAATGTAAAGGAAAATTGATAGTACTAATACAAGGGCCATCATTGTGTAGGCTGACATCAAGCTGAATAAGAAGAACAAGAGGTTTGTGATCAAAATAACGTTTGTGTAGTGTGCAAACCGGTTGATGAAATCAAAGAAGCTTTCCTTTTCTCTGAATACCCAGCAGTTGATGCCGTAAACGGCACCTAAAACAGCAGCGTCTAACAGCAACAATACAATAAAGATTTCAAATGATGTTCCAAATGAATTGAAGTGGATCAAATTACTGTTGTTTTGTTGTTGGCCTAAAAGAGCAGCAAGACCATTTGAGACGTTGTTTGCTTGTTGGTTAAGGTATGCGACTGCCTTTTGAACCATTGTAAAGAATGATGCGCAGAACAAGAAAATTTCAATCGCAATTGAAACTACTCCAAACCACTTTGAAGTTGGAGCTTCAGTGTTGGTTGGGTGAGCCCATGAACCAAGCAACCATTTCCAGTAGCTGGCAGCTGTTTGCTTAGCTTGTTCGGTATCGATCGACCGCCGAACTGGTTGAGCTTGAGCAGGTTGTTGTGCTTGTTGCGTTGCTTGGGCTTGAGCAGTTTGTTGCGTATTTTGATTTGCTTGTTGTTGGTTTTGATTTTCAACCGTTCCGTTTGGTTCAAACGTTTCAGTTGATTGAACTGATTCGTCGCTTACCGAAACGTTGCGTAAATCTGCACCGCATTCAGTACAGAAATTTGTATCACTCGACATTTGTGCGCCGCACTTTGGACATTTCTTCATTTTCTTTCACCCTCATTAATTATTGTCGTCACCTGAAACGGTGTTGTTTTGAATCATCTTACCCTTACCGATCGTATCGATCATGTATGGTTGACCTTCATCGTTCTTATCGTAGTTTGGATTCTTTTCAAGGACACAGCCTGAATATTCCATGACTTGAGCAAGTTGACTGCCATCGCTGCGATCAAAGACGTACTTAACATCGTAAACGACATCACTCTTGCCGTCGCCACCTGGCATGATGCTCTTCACGGTAACATCCGTTGTGTATGAATCGTTGTTATCGTTCTTGTTAAAGCCGTCAAACATTTGTTTAACCTGCTTAAAGTCGCTGTTTCCTTCCTGGTTTTGATACAGGTCAGCACCTTGATCAGAAGTTGCTGTACTTTGATCAAATGCTGCTGATAACAATGATTGAGCATCTGATTCAGAAATTACCCCGGCAAATTTCGGTGACAATGTCTTCGTGTCATCTTCAACCTGGTCATAAACGTTCATCTTCTTGGATGTAACCGTCTTGCCATTGACGTTGGCTTGAACTTGTAATTCAAGGCCTTTCGTAATTGGATAGTCCTTAAATTCTAGTTCGCCGTTACCGTCAAGTTTGCCGACATTCTTGCCATCAAGAAGAACCGTTGCGCCCGCAATGCTCTTAACCTTAAAGGTTGCCGTTGTGATCGTCATTTGTTCGTCATTACTTTGACCCCAAATATCATCCGCATCCTGGTTGGTTTGAAGATTGCGCCCGTTAACATTGGTCTTAACTTGGAATGTGTGCGTTCCGGGGAAGTATGGACCCACATTCTTCGTGTATTCGCCATCGCTGCCAGTTGCCTTGCCGACGTTCTTGCCATCGACGTAAACCGTTGATCCAGCATGGTTCGTTTCAACTTTGGCATAGGCTGCCGGAACATTTAACTTGTACTTCGGGAAGAACAACCAGTAGTGGCCGTCTTGGACAAGGGTAATTCCATGCAGACTTGCGCCGCTTTCAACATCTGAAACCAAAGAATTCAAGTCATCTTTATTATTTTCAAAGTATTCTTGAAGCGGTTTGACCGTGCTTGAAGTGATCTTCAAGTTCGGGTCAGACGTGGTTACGATTCCGGATGCATCTTTCTTGGTGCTCGATAAGTCTTGAGCGATCCGGTCGATTTGATTGGTTTCTGAATAGTAATTGTTGCCCCATACAAAGAATGCAATTAAAGCAACAATCACGACCCCGATTCCAATCAACCCTGCCTTCTGTTTCTTTGACATTGGTTTGCGCGGCTTCGGTGCTAGCCGACTGCGCCGTTGCGGTTGAACTTTGGGTTGGGCAGCGGGTTGCTTTACCGTTGATGCCGCTTCAGCAAACTGATAGCCGCATTTCCGACAAAATTTTTCGTTGCCTTGACGCTCGGTTCCACACTTGGGACAAAACTTCTTTGCCATAAAAAGAACCCCCTAAAATAATTTTGCTAAATATATTCACCTAAGAGTGTACTCTTCATTCCAAATTAAATCAAAAAAAATTCATATTTAGTTCACATTTACAAATTATTGTTGCTGGTTATTTTCCAAGATCCAGTGGTCGGAATTGCGAACTTTCATTGTGACGGTTCCAAGTTGGATCGTTGACGTCCCATCGCCATTATTCGTGATCGTGAAAATTTGCGTTCCGCTGATTCCCACGTTCATGGTTTGACCGTTATTCGATGTTCCCATGTTTTGCCAAACGGTTGGACCGTTTTGAGCTGCGGTTGGGATGTCACCGACTAATTGAAGCGGATTACCATCATTATCTCTTACGGTTGCTAAGTAATAGTTCTTGGCTGAATCCAACGTCCACGCTTGCTGCGTTGAGCTTGAAGATGCTGCTGAAGCACTTGATGATTCTGCTTGAGCTTGGCTGGAAGCTGAACTTGCAGTTATCGTTGAAGACAAATCATTCTTAGCTGAATTGTGAGCTTGCGGTTTGACCGCTGTTTTTTTCGGTTCATAATTCTTTTTCGGCACTTGGTGTTGATTGCCGCAACCGGTAAGGGTCAACGCCGTTAATGCACTAACCAAAATTACTGATTTCTTCATGTTAATCACCTAATAAACTTCCTAAATCACTAATGCCTTGTTCAATGTTGCTTGCCGTTGCATCGTTATTAAAGTCTGAAACGAAGTAGTCAAGCTTGAACTTCGGTCCGCCGATAAAGGTTCCCTTTTGCATATCAACCTTCACCATTGTTGTGTACCTTTGGCCTTGTTTTTCACATCCCCAGGCAATTTCATATGAGTTGTTACCTGACTTGGCAACCGCAATGCCGTCATCCTTGTACTGACTTGGATCAACGTCCGAACACTTTTGTTGGATTGCTTCCTGAACGATTTTCTTAAAGCCGTTGTATTGTTGTTCATCCAACGTATCTTCTTTATCATTGCCATAGATCATGCCCGTTGTATTTTGGTTATATTCTGGGACCTTGTTTGCATAGATTTCATAACCGCCCCAGCAAACTACCAAAATTCCAACGATTACGGCGATAATAATTAAAACTTTCTTCTTGGTTGACATCTTTTTCTTTGCATTTTGCTCCATCATGATCATCCTTTTCTTCCTTTTCAATAAAAAAAGAAGGTCAGAAAACCTCTAAAGGGCAGGTGACCTTCTTCAAATGGGTATAACTAACTGTTAGATATTAGTTGCGCTTCTTGTAAACAACGATTCCAGCAGCAGTTGCAGCGATGATTAAACCACCGGCAACAGCCAAGATTTCTGATGTTTGTTCACCAGTTTGTGGGAAGACTGGAGTGTTGTTCTTTTGAGCTGCTGAGTTGCTTGCTGACTTAGCTTGAGCCTTAACAACTGTGCTTGTTTCACCAGCAGCTGTTGTGTTTTCGTTTTGAGTTTCAGCAATGGCACCATTGTTTTGGTTCTTTGTTGAGTTTGATTCGTTTTCGTTAGCGACAGTCTTTGCACCTTCAACGTTGGCATTGGCATTGCTCTTAACTGTGTTTTGTTGAGCGTTTGCTTCGTTGTTTGTATTTTGCTTGTTTGCAACAGCACCTTGAGTGTTGTCCTTCTTAGCGTTGTTGTTATTAGCATTAGCAACTACATCAGCTTTTTTGTTTGATGAGTTACTTTGAACATTCGCATTGTTATTGTTGTTTGCGTTTTGCTTGTTAGCATTTGAAGCGGCTGGTTGACTACCTTGGTTGTAAAGATCTGCTAATACTTGGTTAGCGTCATTGTATACACCTTCATAAGCTTGTTCAGCAGCAGCATTGTCCTTTACGGTGTCATCTGTTTGCCAAGTATTTCTTAAAGTGCCCCAATCACTATTTTGATCACCAGCTTTATAGTTGTCGCCTTCTCCCAACTCATAAGTATTGTTATTTAAGTCTTGCTTAATATTCTTTAAACTCTCATTGGGTTGTAATTGAGAAGCTGTCTTGTTGATTCCTTCAATCAAGCAACCAAAGTCTGTGTTGATTTCTTCATGTAATGGTGAATTTTCAGCTTTCATCCCATTAATATCGTTAGTTAACTTACCATTATCAGCAGTTAAATTATCAGCATTAACAACTTTTGTATTATTCAATGCTGAGACACCTGTAATCCCAAAAGTCATGGCTGCTGCACTAACAGCAACTAATTTAGAAAATTTCTTCATTTGTACTTCACCTTTTTCTTAACGTTATTTTCAGTAACGAATTCTACCCCCCCCACATGGAAAAAATCAATCTTTTTTCACAATTTGATTGAAATGCTTTCACAAACTCCATTATTTAAATCAACATAAAAAAATATCTGTTGATTTAAATACAAACTTAACATTTAAGTTTTAATTCTTTCGTTTAAATCTTTAACATTTTGTTATTTATTAAAATAAAAAGCAAGAACTGCAAACTTTGCAATTCTTGCTTAAGAAATATGTTTGATTTTCAATCAAGTTAATTATTTCCCTGTCTTAATTTGTTGGCATCATTATTAACTTGACTTTGTTGTTGCGGAGTTGAGTAATTCTGCATAATTTGTGATACCGGAACTGTAATTGTCATTAATTTTTCATCTGCAACACAGTTACCAGAGTTCGGATCCATTTTTTTAATAATCACATTATTACCGTTCAATTTATAATACAAGTTAGCTGTTCCATCTCCATGGGTTGTAATTGCATCAAATCCAGCCAATTCCGGGCTAGTATTATTATCATTACTTGAAGCGTACCATAACCCTACCGGATCATCAGAGCTTGTATTCAAATTCTGCAATAATTGCGGATTTTGATTAAGAACAACTAAGATTCCAAGTTGTTGCGGTGTCAAATTCTTAGCTGACACCGTACTTGAAGAACTGGCACTGCTCATTGATGAAGCTTTAGAACTCGCGCTGCTTGAAACTGCTGATGATTCTGCGGCACTGGTTGCTGAACTTGCTGATGACTTCTTTTGAACCTTTTCTGTTTTCGGGGCTGTTGTCTTCTTCGTTGACTTGCTTGCATTTGAATTCCCGCACGCTGCAAGTGAAACGGACATTAATACCGCTGCCGATCCAAGAAGGGTCGTCTTAATTGACTTTTCCATAAATAACATCTCTTCCTTTTCAATTTTCATTGAGAAAAGATACGCGGTTTGTTTTCAAAAATCAATGCCCATTTTCTTGGATTCGGAATTTTACATCGACATTTTTAGATTAAATGTTGCTTTCAAAAAAATATTTAAGTTTTTAATTCTCATCATTTTTTAATTTAGTCATGATCTTTGACGGTCTTTTTTATCCTCATAACCATCAAATGGAACTATAATTAAAAGCAAATCGGAGGTGGAATGATGAATAAAGTTGAACGGCTTGAAGATTACACGAACGCGGTGATCGCCATCGTGATCACCCTGATGGTTCTTGATATTCACGTCCCGACAGGTCATTTTTTCAGTGACATCTTGCGAGCCAATGACCACTTTTTAACCTACATTTACAGCTTTTTATTGATTTCAATGTACTGGGTCAACCATGGCAGGTTATTTTCCGGCCTTAAGCATCTTAAAATCACGCCGCAAGTTTCATGGGCAAACAGCATCTTCCTGCTTTTTATCACTTTCTTGCCGTTTGCTTCGTCTTGGCTTGCATGCAATATCAACCAGCGCGACCCGGAAATGTTTTACGCCGCCATTATGCTGATCGTACTACCTTTTAATGCGGACGTTAATTCACTTTAACCCGCGTTTAAATACCCTGCCGCGCTTTAAGGTTTATCATTTTAAACTTCACCTTAACTTGCTGATTAACATTTTGGCAATTTGCTGCGGCTATGTCGTTCCCATTTCGACAATTGCCATCAGTCTGTTAGCAGTTGTGATTTGGGTAATTCCTGATAAAGCATTAAAGTAAAAAAATGTGACTGAAAAGCCACATTTTTTCTTAAAACGCTTGAATAATCTTTGTAATTCCAATCAAGAACAAATAGAATGCAACTACGCCGATCAAGGTATAAATCGATAACATCGGGTTAAACAGCAACACCACGCCCAAAATCAACGTAATGATGTTTAACACGATCAAAATATCAAAGTACGACCGGTTCATTGCCTTAAAGAAGTGGTCGATCACCAGTTGCAAAATCGAATCGAAGATAAACCAGAATGCAAACAGGTAAGCAATAATTCCGAAGCCAAAATGAATTCGGAACAGGAAAATGATTCCTAAAATAATATCAACCACGGACGAAATGATCAGCAACCTCATCTTGCTGTTGCTGCCCGTCAACATTTGAATCGCCCGCCGCAGCCATAACGTGTAAATGCCTTTTGCCAGGGCCCCAATTCCGACAAAAACGGCGATCACGCTGATGGCGGTGCTGGGCGAATTAATGGCGGCTGCGCCTAAAATCACCCATAAAATTCCGATTACCAAACTGAACCAGTCAAATTTTCGTTCTGAATTAATCATCCTTCATTTTCCTCTCACTTTGATACCTTCATTCTAGCACGCTTATCATCAAATTCCTTAATTGAAGGCGGCCAAAAAGCTTTCATCAAATGTATCCTGGCCGCGAAAATATTTCTTCCCGAAATCATCGATCAGGCCATGAAAGACCTGCGCTTCATGAAACGTAAAATCGACTGGAAGCGTGATCTGCCGGGCAAGGTCTTGATAGTTTTTGCTTGGAACCCCTAAATGCGCAAACAGCTTTTGCGCATAGTTATCAGCCACAAATGCCGGAACATCAAATACATAGATCAATAAAACATCCGCCGTTTCATTGCCAACGCCGCGGAGTTTTAAAAGTTCGCGCCGTAAGTTCTTTCCAAAGTGCTGCCGAATTGCCGCATAGTCAAAATTAAAATCATCCAGCCATGTAAAGACTGCCCGAATCGCTTTGGATTTATTGCGGTAAAAGCCACTGGGCCGAATCAGCGCCTGCAATGTTTGATCATCGAGCTGTAAAATGCGCTGCGGATCAAATGCCGTGGTTTCCTTTAACTGATCAAGCGACTTTTGCGCACTTTCCCAGCTTGTATTTTGAACTAGAATCGCCCCGAGAACGATCTCCGGCTTGGGTTCTGTTCCCCGCAATGGGCAACCATTGTTTGATAAAGTTTCCGAATATCAATCATTTCTTCCTCCGCCTTAATTAAGGTAAAAAAAAAGATACGCCGCAGCGCATCTTTTCATTTTAATCAACTTCAAATTAAAGTTGCTTCTTGTCAACAACTTTCAAGTTTTCGTCTAAATCGTAAACGATTGGTTGACCTGTTGGGATTTCCAAGTTGATGATGTCATCATCTGAAATACCTTCAAGATATTTTGTTAAAGCACGTAATGAGTTACCGTGAGCAGCAACGATTACGTTCTTACCAGCTAACAAGTCTGGAGCAATGTGGTCTTCCCAGAATGGCATTACACGTTCAAGTGTAACTTTCAAGTTTTCACCGCCAGGGATAACGTTTGGATCCAAGTTTGCGTAACGACGATCTTGAGCAGCTGAGCGAGGATCATCTTCACTTAACATTGGAGGTAAAACGTCATATGAACGACGCCAGATGTGAACTTGTTCTTCACCAAATTTTTCAGCAGCTTCTGCCTTGTTTTGGCCTTGCAAGTCACCATAGTGACGTTCGTTTAAGCGCCATGACTTAACTTCTGGAATCCATAATTGGTCTGATTCTTCCAAAGCATAGTGCAATGTCATGATGGCACGCTTTAAAACTGATGTGTATGCTTGGTCTAATTGGATGCCGGCATCTTTAAGTTTGCGACCAGCTTCCTTAGCTTCTGCAACCCCATTTTCACTTAAGTTAACGTCTGTCCAACCAGTGAAAAGGTTCTTTAAGTTCCATTCACTTTGTCCGTGACGGATGAATACTAATTTTGACATATTCGTAACCTCTTTCTTGAATTAAGATATTACATTGAATATTTTACACTGAATTATTAAAAATTAATAGTCTCTTTAACAAATTATTCCTGATATGCCCGAACGGCTTGAATTAACTGCTTCGTTGCCTGGTGGACATTGGCCGGCGTCGTCGCTAAGTTAAAGCGGATGTGCCCCTTGCCCGCTTCACCGAACCAGTCGCCAAAATCAACGGCTAATTTTGCTTTATCCTGAATGACGGTCTGCAGGTCTTCATTGGCGACGAGTTGCGAAAGGTCGATCCATGCAAGGTATGTTCCTTCAAGCGGTGAAATCACAGCTTCTGGAAGTTCCTTCTTTAATTCATCACGAACATAATGATAGTTATCCGCAATCGTTTCAAGCAATCCTTCAAGCCATTCGGTGCCATGCCGGTATGCGGCTTCACCCGCAACTTGGCCTAACAAACAACCGCCCGGATTCTTCATCCGTTCCTGATATGCGTCATAGCGCATCATAATTTGCGGATTGGGAATGATTACATGGCTGTTCCACAATGACGCCAAGTTAAAGGTTTTCGACGGGGAATCAACAACGACCAGGTTATCGCGGTAAAAACCGTCCCTAATGTTCAACATTGATGTAAATTGGCTGCCATCGATCATTAAATCATGGTGAATTTCATCTGAAATCACTAATACTTGTTCCTGACGGCAAAGTTCCAGGACATCTTCAAGTTCTTGGGCTGACCATACCCGGCCGACCGGATTATGCGGGTTACAGAAAATCATTAACCGGACTTGGTTATCGATCATCTTTTGCCGCATGTCGTCCAAATCAAGTTCATAATGACCGTGATTATCGATCAAATTTGAAACAACTAACTTGCGACCGTTCTTTTCAATCACATCCATAAATGGGAAGTAAACGGGTTGCAAAACCATCACGGCATCCCCCGGCTTTGTCAATAACTGAACCAGGTTGCTTAATGATTGCACCACGTTCGGATTAAACCGCACCCATTCCTTGTGCAGTTCAATTCCGTACCGTTCTTTTTGCCATGTAAAGTAAGCATCATAGTATGTGTCCGGTGTAAATGAATAACCGAATGCCCCTTCATCGATTCGGGCATGCAACGCTTCCCGAACTGCTTCCGGCGTCTTAAATTCCATATCGGCAACCCACATCGGCAACAGATCGTTTTCGCCGAACTTGGCTTGCATGCCGTCCCACTTTACTGAATTCGTATTTTGGCGTTCAACCGCATATTGTTTTACAAAATCTTCCTTATTCATTGCTCTCACCTTTCTTGCGCCGCTGTTGCACTTTCCGATGCAATTTCTGATGCCGTCCCGGATGCGGTTCGATCTCCAACACATTCAATAAGAAAGTGAAAATCGGAATTCCAACGATCAAGCCCCATGTTCCGAAAAGCCGTTCTGAAACAAATAACACAACAAAGGTGTAAAAAATCGGCAGTTCGGTGCGGCTTGACATGAACTTCGGATTCAAAATGTAGGCTTCGATCGCATGAATGACCAACAACATGATCAGGACGTAAACGACATCGCGGAATCCGCCATCCGTATACGCAACAAACGACATTGGGATCGTCGAAACGATGACCCCCGCAACTGGTATCAAGCTTAACACAAAAATCATCACAGCTAAACTGGCAATTTGCGGAACGCCAATGATTGCCAGCCCAATGCACGTCAGAATCGTGTTCACGATTGCAATTAAAAATTGCGCTTCTAAGACAACCCCAAATGTATTGGTAAAGATTTTCGCAAAGTGATAAATGTCTTTGAAAATCCATGAGTACGGTCCTTCCAAGAAACTGCGTGAGAATTTAAACGTTGTATCCTTTTCGACCGTAAAGAAGAAACTCAGTAGCAATGACATTACGAACGTAAAGCCCATTGAGCCGGCCTTGCTGATATAGCCAAAAATAACCGTCATTCCACCTTTCAGCTGCTGGCTAAAGTCGCTGTGCTTGATGTAGGCTGAAACGTACGTTGCGATTTCACCGGCTCCTTCTGGCAAGTGCTTGTAAAAATGCAAAATCGAGTGGATCATGTTTTCCGACTGAACGATCAACTTTGGAACATAGGTCGTGACTGCCGCCACAAATAACAGAATCAGCAACAGGTACACCCCGACCACGATCACCGGCGACGGGATCTTGATCCGCTTTTGAATCCAGTTGATCAACCGGATGATCAAAAATGAAAAAATAAACGTCAGCAGAATAATACTGATCATTTTGTGGAATGCAAATAAAATTCCAATCAAAAACAGCAGGATCACAAACCGCCGTAACCGCGTATTATTCAAAAAGCGTTGCCATAAACTCATTAATTCTTTTCCCTTTCCATCTGTTAGTTCACAATAATTTAATTATACATTAAAGGTGTAATGAAACCACGCTTTATCCCTGGCTCATTACACCTTTCACTTAAATATTCAATAATTCGGCGGGCTTTTCTAAAAGAAAGTCCGGGTTTTCAGCTTTTAATAACTGCGCGTCAAACGTATCCCACAAGCAGCCGCATGTTTTCACGCCGGCGGCCTTGCCCATTTGAAGATCATACTTCGCATCGCCGATCATCACCGATTCATTCTTATCCAGATGATACTTTTCAATCACCATCAAGACCCCATCTGGAGCTGGTTTATAATGTTCAGCCTGATCAGAGCCGATCAAATCATCGAACAAATCGGCAATTCCAAGCGTCTTCAAATTCCGTTTGAGCGAAGTCGAAGCCTTGCTTGAAACGATGAAGAGCTTCTTACCGGCATCTTTCAATGCAGTCAACGTGTCCTTCATCTGCGGGAACAAGGTCGTTGTTTCCTGTTCGATTTCGCCATAGTGCCGGCGAAAACTGTCGTACATTGCTTCAAACTGTTCAGCTGAATAATGCTTGCCTTGTTTTTCAACTAATTCCGGAATAAAGATTTCAATCGGAACCCCCATATAATACCGCACCGTTTCGGCCGTCGGGACTTCAAGATCAAAATCCTTAAAGCATGCTTGGGTCGCAAGGGTAGCTGCATCGCCAGAGTCCGCAATCGTCCCGTCAAAGTCAAATAAGAAATTCTGCATTTCAATTTACTCCACTAATCTTCATTTTTGATCCGGTCATAGGTAAATGAGAACCGGTATGTTTGCTTACTGTACCGCGGCAAAACAATATCGCCAAAGTTATCTTGGTGAATTGCATCCGGCAGCATTTGACATTCAAGCGCGATTCCTTCGTTCTTGTTAGCTGGTTCGCCATGGTCGCGGCTGAATGACATATTTTGATCCGCAATTTCTTCCGGAGTATAAACCACTAGGCCATTCCGGTCGGAGTTGACCGTGATCTGGCGGCCGCTTTCCCGGTCACGTAAAACCGCAACTGGTTTCGTTCCTTGACCAGGACCGTTTACAACATACGCCGTATCAAGGCCGTGGACCTTGCCGACTGCTAAAGCAACGTTGCTGAAATCGCGGAAGTCATATGGTGTATTCGCAACGGACAATACTTCACCGGTTGGGATCATTTGATTATTCACATCCAAAATTCCGGTGCTGTTAATCTGCATTTCATGTGTTGTCAAATCACGCCGGTCGCTTAAGTTAAAGTATGCGTGGCACGTTGGATTGAAAAGCGTATCTTCCTTGCCATTCATTGCACTATATGCAATCGTCACCCGGTTATTGTTGTTCAACGTATAAATGATCGTTGCTAAAATGTTGCCCGGGAAACCGTCCATTTCTTGATCGATCTTCCGTTGAAAAATAACGCTGATGCCATTCTTTGAAATTGAAGTTGAATAGTTCCAATTCAACGTTGAAAAACCGTTCGGACCACCGTGCAATGTATTGCCATTTTCATTTGCCGGTAATTGATAATGCTTACCGTTCAAATCATACGAAGCGCCTTTGATCCGGCCGGCGACCCGACCAATCGACTTGCAAATGTTTTGATTGTTTGAATAATAATCGTCAATTCCGTCAAAACTTAACAACAAGTTTTTCTTCGTTCCGTCATTTTCTGGCACTGCGAACCGGTGCCAAATTGCGCCCATCGTCAGGCATGACACTTCAACCCCATTGTCATTGACCAACGTAATTTCCGTAACCTTTTCATTCTGATAACGTCCAAATGTATGTTGTAAAATGTCCATTTTTTTGATCTCCTGTAATTAAGTAGTATCGTTCTACGATTTCATTATCTCATATCTCTAATTAGAGTAAAGCGTTGTCATTCATTATTTTAAATTAAAAAAGACTGCAACATACGTCGCAATCTTCTTCGTTACTTTTACATAATCGGGTTCCAAAACAAACGAGCTACTTGGAAGTTCGAAAACCTCCGAATCTATGCTGGTGCGATTCGTTCGCTTTTCTGCTTCCACCACGCTCGTTTTGAACGTTTTGTCACACCTTCTTAATTTTTGTCATCAAAGCCATTTGGATGCTTTGAGTGCCATGCCCATGCAGTTTCAATCAAACTGTGAACATCATCATATTTTGGTTCCCAGCCTAAGATCTTGCGGGCCTTGTCTGAAGCAGCAACCAATGAGTCTGGGTCTCCGCCACGCCGGCCGGCAATTTCTGCAGGAATTTCTTTTCCTGTAACTTCACGTGCAGCCTTCAACATTTCTAAGTTTGAGAATCCAGTTGATGAACCCAAGTTAAATGCATCTGATGGATTGCCGTCACGCAAGTAGTTCATTGCTAAGATGTGAGCGTCGGCCAAATCGTATGGGTGAACGTAATCCCGGATGTTTGTTCCATCTGGAGTATTGTAGTCGTCACCGTAGATTTGAAGCTTGTCGCGCTTGCCTTGAGCAACTTGTAAAATAATTGGAACTAAGTGGGTTTCTGGACCGTGGTCTTCACCAATTGAGCCATCTGGCTTTGCACCCGCAACGTTGAAGTAACGTAATGCGACCCACTTGATGCCGTATGCTTCGTCAGCCCACTTCATGATCTTTTCCATCATTAATTTACTTTCACCGTAAGGGTTGATTGGGTTTTGTGGGTCTGTTTCCTTGATTGGCATGTGATCTGGAATACCATATGTTGCAGCTGATGATGAGAAGACTAAGTTCTTTACACCAACTTCTTTCATAACTTCAAGAAGCTTGATCAAGCCTGTAATGTTGTTATCAAAATACTTCAAAGGTTTGTGCATTGATTCGCCAACCAATGAGTATGCAGCAAAGTGAATTACCGTATCGATATCAGGGTTTTCCTTGAATACCTTCCGCATAAAGTCTTTGTCTGCGATATCGCCTTCATAGAATTTTGCTTTGTCGCTAACAGCTGCACGGTGTCCTGTGCATAAGTTATCAACGACAACTGTATCTTCGCCGTTTTCAATTAAACGGTCGACCATATGTGAACCGATGTATCCGGCTCCACCTACAACTAATACTGATGCCATAATATCCTCCTATTAGAGTTGATCTCTAACATTCTTATGTAATTAAAAACTTATTTCTTCATTGAAATAAATTTTCCTAAAAAGGATTATACACTTTTTACATTTTTCATGCATTAATTTGCCTTTCTAGATTTCACTTGTCATCTTCGCGGCCATGTGCTTAACTGGTAATAGCACTATATAAGAGGAGTTTAACCATGGCTGAATTGATTTACCAGCAAATTATCACCGATTTAAAAAAGAAGATTTTTAATAATGAATTTCCAGACATGAAATTGCCTGATGAACGCAGCCTTGCTGAAAAGTACGATGTAAGCCGCAGTTCGATCAAACGGGCGCTCAGCCGGATGGCCAGTGACGGAATCATCTTTAAAAAGCGCGGTTCCGGAACATTCATCAACCCGCTTTACTTAAAGAACGAATCTGTCTTTAATTACGGGTCCGGTAAAAATCTTGGAATTTCAGACAACTTCCAATTAAACGGTGAAAAGCCCAGCGTTAAAGTTTTAAGTTTTGATGTTGTGCGTCCCACTGCTGAACTCCAACGCGACCTCTTCCTTGAAAGCGAAGACTTCGTGTACCAGATCAAGCGGTTGCGGTTCTTTGACGATCAGCCATTTATGATTGAAACCGGCTTTATTCCGATCAAGCTGCTCCCGAAATTGAGCAGCAGCATTCTCGAAAAATCGATTTTCGACTATGTTCACCGTGAATTAAAACAATCCGTTTCAAAATCATTCATGTCGGTTTTTGCTGAACCGTCAACCCAGCAAGATCAAGAACTACTGAAGCTTGATCCAACTCAACCAGTCGGCGTCATGGAAGGCATCTTCTTCCTTGATAACGGAACGCCGTTTGAGTTTTCAAGCATGCGGCTGCACTATGAATATATGAAATTCAATTCATTTGTAAGTATTCAATAAAAAGGTGTGACAAAACGTTCAAAACGAGCGTGGTGGAAGCAGCAAATCGAACGAATCGCGCCAGCGTAGATTCGGAGGTTTGCGTCCCTTCACTAGCTTCGCGTCGTAGCTCCGTTTGTTTTGGAACCCGATAAGTAAAAAGAAGGTTGCGTCTGCAACCTTCTTTTTTACTCTCCTAACTGATCGCCATTCATAATTGAATTTTTAACGATCACATAATCAACTTTCCGTAAATCAGTTAACTTCCGACCGCCGGCATACGAAATCGACGACTGCAGATCTTCCTGCATGGCTTGCAACGTATCGCTGATCTTGCCGCGATACGGAACCAATAACTGTTTGCCTTCAATGTTGTGCACATCATTTTTTTGAACGGCTGATGCTGAACCCCAGTACTTCTTATACTTTTGACCGTCAATCGTTACGATTTCTCCCGGCGATTCCAAATGGCCGGCAAACATTGAGCCGATCATCACCATCGAAGCACCGAATCGAATCGACTTAGCAATGTCGCCATTGTACCGCACGCCGCCATCCGCAACGATTGGATGATGAGCAACCGCACTGCATGCTTGAATCGCAGCTAATTGCCAGCCGCCCGTTCCAAATCCAGTTTTCAATTTGGTGATGCAGGCCTTGCCTGGTCCGATTCCAACTTTCGTGGCATCGGCACCGGCACTTTCCAAATCGATTACTGCTTGCGGCGTTGCAATGTTACCCACGATCACAAAACTTTCCGGTAATTGCTTCTTAATATAATCGATCATTTTCATTACGTAATCCGAATGACCATGCGCAACATCGATCGTGATATATTCTGGAACCTCATGCATTTCCTTTAATTGATCAACTAACTGATATTCACGATCCTTGATTCCAATTGAAATCGATGCAAATTGGCCTTGCTGGTGCATCCGTTGCACGAACGCCGCCCGCGTTTGCGGTTCAAACCGGTGCATCACATAAAAGTACCCGTTTTGGGCCAACCATAAAGCAAGGTTCTCATCGATCACGCTTGCCATGTTTGCCGGAACGACCGGGAGCTTAAACGTCCGGGGACCGAATTTAATTCGGGTATCCGCCTCTTTCCGACTTTTCAAAACACATTTGTTTGGAATTAATTGCACATCTTCATAATCAAAGGTTTCCATTTTCGTTTTCCCCTTCAAAATTCTTAAAATGACCATTGATTATTTTATAGGAATCTCCACTGATTTTCAAGAACAAAATTGTCTTTTGTTCCCGAAATTATTCACCAATGTTTGACAATTCAAAATAATCGTTCATAATATAGTTAACATTTAAATTAACTTTTTGCTTATATAATCGCTATGATATGGTTAGCAAGTTTCTACCCGATACCGTAAAACATCGGACTATAAGCTTTGAGTGTTCGGAATCATTTTAAATCCGTTCATTTTTGCATTTGCTTAACCATCAGCATTTTCAAGCAAAAATGAAGGGATTTTTTTATACATGGAAGAACTTAAACAACGTATTTTACAAGATGGCGAAGTCCTTGATGGCGACATTTTAAAAGTCAATTCATTTCTGAACCACCAAATCGATCCACAATTAATGCAGCGCATCGGTCAACAATTCAAGCACCTCTTTGATGACCAACCAGTTACTAAAATTTTAACGATCGAGGCTTCTGGAATCGCACCAGCCCTGATGACCGGTTTAGCTTTCAACGTTCCGGTCGTTTTTGCCCGCAAATCTAAAAGTGCAATTCAAAATGACAACAGTTACCACGCTGACGTCTTTTCATACACTAAAAAGGTTACCAATCACATTTTAGTTGACCGCAAATTCATTAACCCAACCGATCATGTCTTGATCATTGACGACTTTTTGGCAAATGGCGAAGCGGTCAACGGCCTGATTCAAGTATGCAACCAAGCCGAATGCACCCTTACTGGAATTGGAATCGTAATTGAAAAAGCCTTTCAAAAAGGCGGCCAGCAACTTCGTAATTCAGGATACAGGCTTGAATCCCTCGTTCGAATCAAATCACTTGCTGATCAGCACGTCACCTTTATGGAGGATTAGTTATGAACCAACCATCATCTGAAGTTAACCACCGCAAAGCATTTATTTTAGGAATTCAACACTTACTGGCAATGTATTCCGGGGCGGTTGCCGTTCCGTTATTGATTGGAACCGCGTTGCACTTCTCCAGCACTCAAATGACCTATTTGGTTTCAATCGATATTTTCATGTGCGGCCTGGCCACTTTTCTCCAACTTGCCCGTAACCGGTACTTTGGAATCGGCTTGCCCGTTATTTTAGGCTGCGCCATTCAAGCCGTTGAACCGCTCAAAATGATTGGTCATGAATACTCAATTGGAACGATGTACGGCTCGATCATCGTTGCCGGAATTTTCGTTTTCCTGATTGCCGGACAGTTCGCTAAAATTCGCAAACTTTTCCCACCAGTTGTAACGGGCAGTTTGATCACCGTGATTGGATTGACCCTGATTCCAATTGCCGTTCAAAACCTCGGTGGCGGAACCGTCGCCAGCAAATCTTTCGGATCACTGCCAAATATCGCGGTTGGCGGCATTACGATTTTAATCATCCTTGCAATCCAATTTTGGGGCAAAGGATTTATCCGTTCGATTGCCGTTTTGATCGGCTTGATTGGCGGAACAATCGTTGCCTCATTTATGGGAATGATTTCTCTCAAACCCGTTACCCAAGCCGCATGGTTCCACGTTCCGCAACCGTTTTACTTCGGCATGCCACGGTTTGCCCTTTCACCATCATTAACAATGATCATCATTGCACTGGTTTCAATGGTTGAATCGACTGGCGTTTTCTTTGCTTTAGGAAACCTGCTTGACCGCGACATTCAAAAAGAAGACCTGAAAAAAGGATACCGGGCAGAAGGATTAGCCGTGATCCTCGGCGGAATCTTTAACACTTTCCCGTATACAACCTTCTCTCAAAATGTCGGCTTGCTTGAACTTTCTGGAATTCGGACTAAGCGTCCGATCTACTGGGCAGCATGCTTACTGATGCTGATGGGGCTGCTTCCGAAAATCGGGGCATTGGCAACCATCATTCCCACCCCGGTTTTAGGCGGTGCAATGCTCGTCATGTTCTCAATGATCAGTGTTCAAGGAATTCGGATGCTTTTAAAAGTTGACTTTACCGACGAACGCAACACGTTGATTGTTGCCATTTCGGTTGGTGCTGGATTAGGGGCATCAGTTTACCCCACCATTTTCCAAGCATTGCCGCAATCACTTCAGCTTTTCTTCGGAAACGGGATCGTAATTGCCAGTGTCTGTGCCGTTGGATTGAATCTCCTTTTGAAACGGCCGAAATTTAGAAATCGTGAATAATCAAAAATGGAATCGGAAAAATCCGATTCCATTTTTTAATTTATAAGATCGGCGATAACAGCCGTGAGAAGTACTGCTTGAATTTCCGCCACCGGGACTGCTTTTCAAAGTATTCCGGGGTTAATTCGGTACAGTGTTCCAAATCTTTTTCGTAAATTGTCTTCAACTGCCGGGTCAAATCCGCGTCATAACAAAACGCATTACATTCAAAATTCAATTCAAAACTTCTGAAATCAAGGTTGGCTGATCCGACCGAAGCAATCGTATCATCGGTAATCATCGTCTTCGCATGCAGGAAACCATTATCATAGCGGTAAACCTTGACCCCATTATTTACCAAGTACTTGGCATAATATTCCGTTGCCCGGTAAACAAACGGATGATCCGGCTTGCTTGGAATCATGATCCGCACATCAACCCCTGATAATGCCGCAATGATCAACGATTCGATCACTGAATCATCCGGAATCAGGTACGGGGTTTGGATATACAGATAACGTTGCGCCGTTGAAATGATCTTTTGGTACCCGCGCCGAATCGAATGCCGTTCACTATCCGGACCAGATGAAACGATCTGCATCTTGGTCTTGCCGTTGCCCTCAAATACCGGGAAGTACTTCTTTTCAAATTCAAACCGGCTCTTCGTTGTTCGCCGGCAAGTTGTATTCCAGTCCATCATGAACCGGGCCTGCATTTGAATCGTTACCATTCCGTAAATGCGCATGTGGGTGTCGCGCCAATAACCGTACTTTTCAAGCCGGCCAAGGTACTGATCGCCGATGTTAAAGCCGCCGATGTAGCCCGTTTTGCCATCGATGATCACCAGTTTACGGTGGTCATGATAGTTCAACCGTGGGGTGGTGATCAACTGTTTTTCGGAACTCGAAATGAATCCTTGAGCTTCGCCGCCTAGCTGTTCTAACCGTTTGAAAAACTTGTAGTTGGTTCCAATCGAACCCCACATATCATACAGGACCCGGACTTCGACGCCGCGTTCGGCTGCATCCTCTAAAGCATGCAGAACCTTATGCCCGATTTTATCCGCATAAAACGTGTAAAATTCGATGTGAATGCTGTGCTTGGCATTTTTGATATCCTTTAACAGCGAATCAAAAAAGGCTTTGCCGTCATCAAACAACTGGGTTTGATTATTCGTTGTTAAAAACGCCCCTTCCGATTCAAGAAACAAATGCTCCAATTCACGTTCCTGTTGGGTACTGTTCTTGTCCAGGTCCCGCTTTTGCCACATTTCTTTTTGGCGGCGCGTCAGCGAGTTAATAACCTTTTCCTGTTCTTTTTGGATCGTAAAGATCTTATCGTGCGAGATCTTACGTCCCACAAACAGATACAGCAAAAATCCAAAAATCGGAATAAACACCAGCACCAGTAACCATGCCCACGTCGTTGAAATATCGCGTTTTTCATGGAAAACCGTAATAATTGCAGCCAGTAAGTTAATGATCCAAATAACTCCAATTATAATCCCCAAAGTATGCAAAAAAGTGCCGCTCCTTTCTCGAAAATCATTTACTTTTATTTTACCAAAAGCAAATCATTCGATAAACCGAAGTGGCACTTAATTTTATTGCTTTACCTGCTGGTGACCCGTTCCGGCACCCGGAGCTGGATAATCAGAAGTCAAGATATATTTCTGAATCAGGTCAACAATCTGCTGATTTTGCGGCAAATCAGAGTGTTCAGCGTTCACACCCGTTACCGTAATTTCAGTATAATGTTTGACTTGGCCTTGATAAACATATTTTTCCGCTTCCACACTATTCAACGGAACTAACCCGTCCGAGTCGTAGTTTTCGGTTCCCGCAACGGAATAAACCGTCAAATTCTTGGGAATATTTTTCCGTGCCTTAATAAAGTCAGACAGCATCTGCGTTTTATATTTAAGATTTGTTTCATCAAAGTTAAATGGCGAACCGATCGTCATTAAACTTGTCATTCGAACATCATAGTTTTTATAGTATTTTTCCAAAAAGGCGGTGTAAACCAAACCACCGTTTGAATGTCCAATCGCCTTATAGTTGTTGAAATAGTATTTTTTCTGCAACGCTTTGAAGGCTTCGTTGAACATTTTTGCCTGCTTCAGAATATTGCTATACCCATCATGATTATTTTGAAAGCCAACCACAATGATCGGTTCGTTATCACCCGAGCGAATCTTACCGTAATATTTAATTTTCCCATCATTGAACACTTTGACCTTTAAGAGGCTATGATTCTGGTGATCAGTCTGATTCAATAATTTTACCATGTCGTCAAACCGGTTGACCGTTGCCGAACTTCCGGGAATCATGATCACCGGTGAAAGTTTGGAATTTTGCCAATGAGCAAGCTCATCAATGTTATTGCGCGTCCAAAAATACGATGGAATTGCCATTGCTAACATGATGATTCCTGCAACCAATAAGAAAATCCCACTGCGTTTCTTATGTGCATCCATCTTTTTCACTTCCTTATTACCGCATTCTTAACCGTTGCCGTTCCTTGGTCTGCATTTCGTTGCGAATTTGCTCTGACAACTTAACAAATGGAATGTAAATCAATACATCAAGCGTCATAATTAAAATTCCGACTAATAATGCCATAAGATTTCCACCCGTTCCAATAAACGCTGACAAGACTCCTGGGGTATCAAGCGGTGACGGATAAGTTACCGGCGGCATGATTTGGAAATGAATCGCAAACGCTGCAATCAGCATGTTGACTACCGGCGTTGCGACAAATGGAATCAGGAATATCGGATTAAATAAAATTGGAATTCCCAATAAAATCGGCTGGTTAGCATTAAATAACGTTGGAAAAACTGCCCATCGTGCAACCTGATGATACCGGCTCGTCCGGGCAACAATGATAATGGCAATGACAAGGGCTAAGGTTGAACCCACCCCGCCAAACGTTCCAAAGCTGTGATATAGCGTTGTTTGCGTATACTTATATGGAACATTCCATGGACTATGGTGTTTCAGGGCATACGTTAAGTCTGCGACCGCAGCCGGATCATCATTGAAACTGGCTTGATTATACGGACCGCTCAATCCCAGCCATGCCAAAAAACTTGACCACGCCCCTAAAATCAAAGTCATCACTAAGCCATGCTTTTTCGATGATAATGCTTGATAATAATTCGAAATTCCAGATGGAATTTGATACTTGTAAACTTGAATAATCAACTGGTTAACAATGATCGCTGCTCCAAGGGTGATCATGACCGGGATAATTGTCCGGTAAGCCCGCGAAAACGAATCTGAACGGATCGAAATTGGCTTGCGGTTAAAAATTCGGAAAATCTGCCCCGTAATAAAACCAATTAAAATTCCAACCAAAATTCCTTGAATCCCCATCAAATTATTATTGACGTTGAATTGAAGAAAAGTCTGCGGACCATATTGACGCTGGACTGGACGTAAAGTAATAATCAAGAATGCCAGCATCCCCGTCATTCCGGTCATTTCAGTATTTTTATGATATAGTCGGGCAGTATGCGTACCGGCCTGGTATGCAGCCAGAACCGCCAAAATTTTAACCGTCATCATACTGAAGGCTGCAAACATTGACCGGATCCGCGCAACGTGCGGCAACCATTGGGTAATATAAAAGATGTTCCCAATAAACCCTGTTCGCGACAAAATTGAAACGTTGAACACCGACGCAATACTGCCTAAAACCGCAAACGGAAAAAGCATCAGCATCGTTCGCCGCATTACTAAAATAAATGGGAGCTGATACAGTTTAACGATCAACTTGTATCCTTTCTCCGATAACCTCATTTCACTTACCTGATTTCTATAGTATCTCTGTTGGTCATTATACAATGAAAAAGCCCTTGAACCTACTAAATACATTGAATCTTCAGTAAATTCAAGGGTTATTCATTCAATATTCATTTTTACTTTTCATTGCGCATTTGCCGCTTGATCGCTGCTTTGAGCATAAATGGTGCTGCAAGGGTCGTCAGGATGATTACGAAAATTACTCCCGAGTAATACTCTGAGCTCAATAAATGAGCTTCATACCCGATCTGAGCGATGATCAACGCCATTTCACCCCGCGAAACCATTCCCGATCCAATAATATTCATTGAATCGTAATTCATTCCTAAAACCTTTGCTCCCAGGCCGCAGCCAAGCCACTTGGTGATCAATGCTAAAATCGTTAACGAAACGATAAAAATCAAGTCGTCAAAAAAGCCCTTGAACGTCATATTCAAGCCAATGCTAACAAAGAACATCGGAATAAAGACCGCATAGCCGATCGGTTCGATGTTGGAATCAACTTCCTGCTTATATGGGGTTTGGGCAATCGCAACCCCTGCAAAAAACGCTCCAACAACATCGCTTAAGCCTACCTGTTCAGCAAGCCATGCCATCCCTAAGCACAAGACGATCGACATTAACGTCACTGATGAAGCAACTTTTAAGTGCTCACCCAGCCGCATCATCTTCGGTGCGATCCATTCAAACAGGAAGAAAATCACGACAAAATAAAGGGCATCCAATAAGAAACTCATCCAAAGGTTGCTTGAGTGATGGCCACCCTGTGCTTTGGCAACGTTGCTAAACATGCTTACCAGCACGCTTAAAATGATCACCGAAATAATATCATCGATCACGGCCGCTCCAAGAATCGTCGTTCCTTCCTTGGATTTTAGCCGTTTCAATTCCTTCAAGACTTCAACTGAGATACTGACCGAAGTTGCCGAAAAGGTTACTCCCAGAAAAATCGCCTGTTCAAACGAAAAGTGAAATAACTTTCCGAAAAAGTAAATCAACACCACGGGAAAAACAACACCGCTGAAAGCAACCGCCAGTGCCGGTTTAAAATACTTTTTCAGCATTCCAAGGTCACTTTCAAGCCCTGCGATAAACATCAAAATGATGACGCCAATCTCAGAAAAAGTATGCATAAACGCGTTGTTATGTACCCATCCTAAAACGGCCGGACCAATCAAAATTCCAACCAGCAACTGCCCAATGACAGCCGGAATTCCAATTCGCCGGCTAAAGTGACCTGCCAATGAAGTTGTGATCAATACCAAACATAATGTTCCTAAAAATTCCACGATCAAATTCCTTTCTCGACTCGCATCGATTGCCTATAAAAAAAGAGTTTGCCTAAGGTTGACAAACTCCACTCCGAACAAATATTTCAATTACTATCTTACCATGCCCCACTTTTTTTGTCATGTAATCTCCAATCTTGATATACTTAAACTAACCTTTAATGGGAGGAATTTTGAATGAAAATTAATCAGTTTGCACATCTTAAAGTTGATCATCAGCAAAAAATTAATGAACTTCAAAAAATTAATTTTTTAGACGCTGATGCATGCACACTGTCATTAAATGACCTTTACCTTCATTTCCTACGGTGTGCGTTGATCGAAGCTCAAAGTTCAAGTGCATTTGACCAAAAGTTACACGCATTGCTCGCAACCCCTGATCAAGACTTAAAGGACTATCTTGATCATCATCAATTAACACTTGAAGTCTTCTACACGGTTGCAATGCAATTATTGGGTTTTGAAGTTGACGATGACTTTGAAATCGATCATCTATTTGAAAAAATGGATGACCTGCACCTTTTCCACCACGATCAGTTAACCAATGCAGCCGACTTGATCGATGCTTGGTATGATTTGCTTTGTACTCACGGCAAAGGCGGCCGAACCTACCTTGATTTGTTAGCTGCCAAGGGCTACTTTAAACCATTCTGGAATTTGCCGGTTGAGCAAAAGCCGCTGATTTTCAACGGAAAAACGCAACCGGTATTTGACACTTCTAAATTGATTCGTGAAGTCGTTTACGTTGAATCATCCTTGGACACTGATCATGACGGCAAACGCGATCTGCTGAAAGCCGAAATCATTCGGCCTGTCGAAACCAACGATGGTTTAAAAGTTCCGGCGCTTTATACTGCCAGTCCTTATAATCAAGGAACCAACGATCATGCAGCTGATAAATTAATGCACAACGTTGACGTGTCGCTGAAACGCAAGCAACCAAACAACAATACATATGAAGACATTGAATTTCATGAACCCGCCGTTGAACTTCCGCCTGCGCGCCAAGTCCAGAGCGAAACGCAGACGGCTGAAGAAACGTTCGGTCACGCCAAAGCCGTTACCTTAAACGACTACTTCCTTGCCCGCGGGTATGCTGCCGTTTATGCAGCCGGAATCGGAACAATGGATTCTGACGGCGAACGGACTTGCGGTTCAAAGGAAGAAACCGAATCGACGATTGCAATCATTGAATGGTTGGCAGGCAACCGGCGGGCATTTACCAATAAAACCGACAACATCGAAATCAAAGCATGGTGGTGTAACGGCTCCGTTGCAATGACCGGGAAATCATACCTCGGGACGCTTGCAACGGCTGCAGCTACAACCGGCGTTGACGGTTTGAAGACCATCATTTCAGAAGCTGCGATCTCAAGTTGGTATGACTACTACCGGGACGGCGGGCTTGTAATTGCTCCCGGCGGCTTCCCAGGTGAAGATGCCGATATTCTTGCCGAAGAATGTTTCAGTCGGCAAAAACAAGCCGGTGATTACCTGAAATGCAAGGACCAATTCAACCGTGATCTTGCCGAAATCACAGCCGGCCAAGACCGGACAACCGGAGACTATAATTCATTTTGGGACGCCCGCAACTATCTTAAAGATGTCGAAAACATTAAGTGTGACGTCGTAATGGTTCACGGATTAAATGACTGGAACGTTAAACCACGCAATGTTTATAACTTGTATCGCGAACTAGAAAAGCTTCCTGTAACAAAGAAACTTTTCTTACATCAGGGACAACATATTTATATTAATAATTTCCAATCAATTGATTTCACAGATATGATGAATATCTGGCTATCAAATAAATTATACGGCGTTGAAAACCACGCTGATGAATTACTTCCAGATGTTTGCGTTCAGGATAATAGTACTGAAAGCACGTGGCATGCATTTGATGGATGGCATACTGAAAATCCGCAAACCCATCAATTTGGATTTGAAAATGAACAGCTCGTTGACCATGCAACTGCACCAGCAGTCGCATCATTTAATGACCAGCTTGAACAAGCTGCCTTTGATCAGTATAAAAAGAACTGGAATCAGTGGCGCGCTGATCTTTTAAGTGATGAAAAAAATGCCCTTAATAACAACCGGTTGATCTTCAAGACGGAAAAGCTGCAACACGACATCTATCTTCAAGGGTGTCCGCACATTAAGTTAGACGTTGCCTCGAGTGTTGATAAGGGGATGCTGAGCTTCATGCTCGTTGACTTCGGAATGGCCAAGCGGCTGGGTGAAGTTCCGGCAACGCTTGACTTGAAGGCCCTTGATGCCGGTTATCAATGGCGCCCTGATGATTTAAAGGAATTCAAACTTGCAAAACCAACCCCGTGGAAAATGATCACGAAGGGACACATCAATCTTCAAAACCGTGAACATCCATGGAAAACGGATGAATTAGTTCCAAAAACGTTCTACCAATTCGAATTGGACCTTCAGCCGATGTTTTACCATTTGCTTAAAGGTCATCAACTTGGGCTTGTAATTTACTCAACCGACATGGAAATGACCGTCCGCGGAAACGAGGACATTACTTACTCACTTCAGCTTGAAAACTGTGAATTAAATGTTGATTATGAAGAATTGAAATAAATTAAGAAAACGCCTTGCGGTGAGTTACCGCAGGGCGTTTTTCATTTAAATTTATTATTTTTTCTTATTATAAACGGTTGCACCAGCAACACTTGCTAAGATTGCAATTCCAACAATTAATGAAATCGTAAATTGTTTTTCACCTGTTTGAGGTAATTCGGACCCGGATGATGAATTATTCCCGTTACCACTATTATTGCCATTTCCATGGCTTTTACCAGTGGTATTACCTTTTCCATTATTGTTATTTGTTACAATTACGCCGGCCTTGTGACCATTTGAAGATTGTTCTTCCTTACCTTTTGATCCAGAAGTTGTTTCTTGGTTGTGATCTTTGGCTGACGATTCTTGAGAAGAATCCTTTACAACTGATGAAGATTTCGTGCTATTGGTTGCATATGATGAGCTCTTAGCAGTTGATGACTTCACGTCGCTGATTGCATTTGATGAGCTTTTTGCACCTGATGATTTCATCGTTGAAGATTTAACACTATTACCTTCAATTGATGAACTTTTCACACTCGATGTTTTCATTGATGAAGACTTCGTGTTGCTTGTTCCAATCGATGAACTCTTCACGCCTGATGACTTCTTTGTTGAAGACTTTGTACTTGAGCTTTCAATTGATGAACTCTTAGCTGTTGAAGATTTTGTGCTTGATGGCTTTTCTAATGAACTCTTTACACTTGAATTTTCAACTAATGTAGACTCCTTGCTTGATGACTTCGCTGTTGAGCTCTTTGCGCTTGATGACTTCACAGAACTATTCTCACTATTCAAACTCGATTTAGCCACTGAACTCTTGGCAGGACGATCACCACCATGATGACTCTTAACTGTTGCTGATTTCTTTGATGATGAGTTACTTGAAACCTTCACGCTTGAAATTGATTTCTTGCTTGACGAGCTCTTTACGCTTGAACTCTTCTTACTGCTACTTGAAACCTTGCTTGAGCTTGACTTCTTGCTTGGTGATGAACTCTTAATGCTTGAGCTCTTCGTGCTGCTTGAAACCTTGCTTGAACTTGACTTCTTGCTTGGTGATGAACTCTTAATGCTTGAGCTCTTCGTGCTGCTTGAAATCTTGCTTGAGCTTGATTTCTTACTTGATGAACTCTTAATGCTTGAGCTCTTCGTGCTGCTTGAAATCTTGCTTGAGCTTGATTTCTTACTTGATGAACTCTTAATGCTTGAGCTCTTTGTGCTGCTTGAAACCTTGCTTGAACTTGACTTCTTGTTTGATGAACTCTTTACACTTGAACTCTTCGTGCTGCTGCTTGAAATCTTGCTTGAACTTGATTTCTTGCCTGATGAACTCTTGATGCTTGAGCTCTTCGTGCTGCTTGAAATCTTACTTGAGCTTGAAGCAGTCTTATAATTCTTCAAGATATAATTTTTAGGTAAATTTGAGTTTGCAAGTTTACCCTGACTAATCGTAAAGTGGTATTCATCTTTTGGTAATTGATACCCATTAGGAGCTTTCGTTTCCTTCAACGTATAATTTCCATCTGTAAGTCCTGTAAATACTAATTTACCGGTATTATCCGTAACAGCGGTTTTCAACGCTGTACCGTTCTTATACAAAGAAAACTGTGCTCCTGGTAAAGCGACCTTAGTCAGTCCATCTTGTTTTTGAAGAGTTAATTTTCCAGTATCAAAACCAACAATATCACCGCTCATATTTTGCTTAAAAGATATCTGCTTATCAGCCGTTTGTGTCTTATTGTTATAACTTACAGCTGCATGATTATCAAACGTATCACCATTTGTTGGGGTTTCAATTGTTTGCGAATTGTATTGAATATGCCAAACCGTATTTCTCAATACATCAGCAGGAATTACACAGGTAAATCCTCCCTTATCATCAAAGGTAATTTTGGCGCGTAGTTCTTTTTGTGCCCGACCAACGCTGAATTTATCAGTATAACCGTTCGCTGACTTAATCGCAATTGACCATGAAGCCTGGTTGATCTTGGTCGCTGGTCCAGACGGAGTATCCGTGATTACAATATTACCCGTGTTTGCATCTGGAATCGAACCATTGATTCCCCAGTTAATATTCCCGTCTTTTCCAAAATATCCGCCTTTATTAAAGTAAGTCTTACTTGTATCAATTGGCTTTTGGGATGACACCCCTGGTCCTACAGGGGTTGAGTTATTAGTAACATTTATTGATACTGATTGACCATCGACCGTAATTGTTGCTGGAGTAACTTTATCTTTTGAATTTATCGCTGCTTCTGCAACCGCGTTAAACCGGAAATTTCCCACAAATCCGTTAGGCAATTGTTTAACATGGTCATTAAAAGTAATTACTACCTTATCCTGCGAAACTTCAGCAGTCGCAACATTATCAATGGTATTTCCATTATACGTTGCATTGATTGCTTGCTTTCCACGAACACCGTGCAAGCCCGCAACATTAGTTGTATTTTGCGGTAAATTAATAGTTAACGTTGTTCCAGGTTGAACGTTTGCTCCACCTTGAAACGCCACAGCCACATTTACATAGCCGTTATTTCGAACTTCATGCTTATCGATTGTTAGTCCTGTGACCTTTACCTGGCCTGCGCCGGCATCAGTTGGCGTTGTTGCCAATACAGTAATCGAACTGCTGAATAATGATACTATCAAAATAGCAACTGATAAAAGTGCCATTTTACAATGTTTGATTAAATGAACTAAATGATCCATTTAGATCCCCCTTCTTTAAAACCAACAATTAAATTTTTTATTTTACCTATTCCTTCTTTGAAAAGTTATTGCTTTCAACAGCTTAACCATTTCAAAATAAAATTTTGGATTTGCCAATTATCTTCTAATTGGACTAAATCGATCTACGTGTTATTTATAAAAGGACTCTCGTTTTCGAATTTTGATAATCAATGAGGATCAATTATCAAATTAAACTTCTCTAAATTAGAAAAGTTCATTAATCGTCAAAATTAATGGGGATTTAATTTTAACAATTTTACCAACTCAAATCGTGCAGTTCGATCTGAATTGGTCATTTTATAAGGTTAAAAAGTACTGTGGAATTTTCGCCAGTGTCTTATTGAGTGGACAAAATTATCGCAAATTAAGCTTCACAATAAAACTGAATTGTATATAGAGACCCTAGCGCACCAATATTTGAATGGATTTTATTTTAATTGGTTCATTATTGAATTTCATTACACTTAAACCCTCATATTGAATCCTTAGTTACTTACCTTACCTCATTCGAATCATAAAATCGTAATTCAGAAGTGTTCTAAAATTATTAGATTACCTAACGATTTTGGAGCATTTTTGATTATGACTAAAAATTCAATCATCCTCCTCGAAAAGTTACTCGGAGGTTTCATTACAGGTTTAAGTCCTGAAATATTAACATTTGATTTGTTTTAAGTCATTAAATGCATCGTGATTCTTAATCACACTACATTAAAGGATTATTTAATAAGCTTATTTATCTTTAACATATTGTGGTTTGATTTTACCCTACTGAATTATTTGAAATCAATAAAAAAATTTTAATAAATCAACACTTAAAATTTTTAAAATAGCGTTTTTTAATATGATTTATGATAACCGCTTCCATTCGGCCGTTCATCCATTTGATAAACCCAAATTTTATTTTGAGATATTTTTTATTCATTCGTAATATTCCAACAATCTTTAACTTTAATTAAATTTAGATTATAAAAAAAGAAGTTACATTTCTGCAACTTCTTTAATGTTTCAAACAATCCCTTTATTTATTTTTTTCTAGATAAACTCCCAATCCAACAATCATTGCAACTCCTAAGCTAACAATCACAATTGAACTTGCTTCACCGGTTTGAGGAAGTTTTTGTTGTGAATTTTCTTTTTGACCAGCTTGTTGTTGGCTTGTTTGAGCTTTCAATGATGTTGAACTATTTTCTATGCTTTGATTACCTATTGGTTGAGCACCATTGTTTTGTTGTGCGTTGCCGCCATTCGTATTTCCTGTTTCAGCAACTGCTCCATTTCCAATGTTGCTTGAACCTTGGTTCTGAGAAGAACCATTTCCTGATGATCCACCTTCATTATTGTTTCCAGAACCCGGAACCGGAACTTGAACGTAGCTTGATTTAATAATCACGCTTGTTGAAAATGCAGGAGCTGGGGCCGGCTTTTGACTTGGCGTAGAAGGCCCAATTGAACTTGAACCTTTACTTGGTAACCCGTTTCCTGTATTTTCTGAAGAACTACTTGTTCCCGTTCCTCCAGATACTGAAACAATACTTGATGTATACACAAGTGATGATGTCATACTTTGAGAGCCTTGTGACTTACTTGAACTATTTCCGCCACCATTTCCATTTGATGAAGCCGTGCTTGAATTTGCACCAATGCTCTTTGAGCTAGCTGTTGATGACGAATTTACAATGTTTGATGAACTCTCTCTACTACTTGAATCATTCTTTGAAGGTGCGTTTAACTCACTGCTGCTTGAAACCTTGCTTGAGCTTGATTCTTTGCTTGATGAACTCTTAATACTTGAGCTCTTCTTGCTGCTTGAAATCTTACTTGAGCTTGATTCCTTGCTTGATGAACTCTTGATGCTTGAGCTCTTCTTGCTACTACTTGAAACCCTGCTTGAACTTGATTTCTTGCTTGAAGCTTTCTTTGATGAAGCCTTACTTGATGACTTGACCATTGAACTCTTCTTGCTTGAGCTCTTTACTGAACTTTTAATTAAGCTTGACTTCTTACTTAATGAGCTCTTTACGCTTGAACTCTTCTTACTGCTACTTGAAATCTTGCTTGAGCTTGACTTCTTGCTTGATGAGCTCTTTACACTTGAGCTCTTGCTACTACTTGAGACCTTACTTGACGAACTCCTTACACTTGAGCTCTTCTCACTGCTGCTTGAAATCTTGCTTGAACTTGATTTCTTACTTGATGAACTCTTTACGCTTGAACTCTTCTTGCTACTGCTTGAAGAGATCTTGCTTGAGCTTGACTTCTTTGACGATGAACTACTTGACGAACTTGCAGCTAATGGCGTATCAATTACCCATGCATTATCAGTAACATCTTTTCCATCAACCGTTACCGTTGTCTTTCCTTTATCATCAATCGTTACATTAATTTTTTCATTATTAATGCTGTATCCTGCTGGAGCCTTAGTTTCTTTTACCGTATATGTTCCAGCTGGTAATCCGCTAAAGCCAACGACCCCTGCAGCGTTTGAGACCGCTGTAAGATTCTTTCCATTTCCAGTAAGTTCAAATGTTGCTCCTGATAAGCCAGCTATTTGACCATTTGTGGTTTCAACCTTCTGTAATTTTACCCCGTACTTCGGTTGAATTCCGTCCGCCGTTGCCTGCCAACTATTCTTTACAGTTGCCGTTGTTGAACCGCCGCTTGAGCCGTCAGGATTGGTTTGCGTAGCTGAATTTGTCCACTGATCATTTTGTTCCGTTGATGAAAGCCTTGATTGGTACGTGATCGTATACGCAACCTGTTGAACTTGGCCCTGGTTACCACTTTGGTCAACCCCCATCAATGCACCGGCGATGTCATATTGGTTTGCAGTAATTGTGAATCCATCGCTTGATTCTGTTATCTTACCTTCAGAGGCTGGATAAGTCTTTTCAGTATATCTGAAGTGGTCAGTTCCCCACTGACCATCTTGGTACTGAATAAAGTAGGTGATTTTAATTGATCCTGGGACCAATGTTTGACCATCCTTCAATGTATCCGTAATGGTCGTTGTTCCTGGGTCACCTAAAACCCCGTGAACTTGCCAATTAATATTTCCATTATTGGCAATCCGACCACTCTTCTTAACTTGACCGGTTGGTGCAATGATGTTTGGTGTTCCACCTTGGCCAACGTTAGGATTGGTGTTCGGCTTAATCGTCTGGCTAACGTGAATTGATGGTGTCGGAACATTTCCCATATTCGGCCAATTGTTAACCTTGGTTGGATTAGTTCCGGCCTTAGCCGCAATCTGACCCGCAAACGTTAACCTCCCTGACGTTAAAATGTGACCATTCATCTTACTATTAAATGTAATTGTCACACCCGTTGTTGAAATATCAGCAGTCGCAATCGTTTGCCCATTTAGCGGGTCACCTGGATCACTTGGGTTATTATACTTGACTGGAATCTGGTGAGGAATTCCTTGAATCCCAGCAGCCGTATCAGTTGCTTGCGGGAAGGTTACGTGAATCGTATCACCCGTATGAATAACCTGTGAACTATTCCCAAAGGTCATTGTGAAGTATACCCGTTGTCCAGGTTTAGCCTGCCCAACATTTGTTGAAATTGAATTGACTTCTGAACTTGTAATATCTGCTGCTTGAACTTTTTGAGAATGCGTCATTGGAATAATCAAAGCAAGCGCAGAAATTACAACCATCAAAAACCGTACAATTCGAGATTTACTCTTTGACATTTTATCGATCCTTTCCTTAAAAATTAGAATGATTTTATAGTTATCAAATCCCCCTTTTGATTTGAATTCACTATAAAATAATCTCCGACTTTCAATCTTATTATCAATCACTATCCAACACAACAAAAACGCATTTTTGTTTAAACATTACCTTAAATATTTGTAAAATATAATTTTTTCTTTAAAAAGATTATCAGTTCTTAACAAAAAAGGGAATGCGACTTTCCATCGCATTCCCTTTTCTCATCATTAGTTATTAACGCTGCTTAATGTAGAAAGCAATTGTTGATCCAACGATCAAAATCACTCCTAAAGCAATCAATGCACTTGCTCCAGTTTCACCGGTTTGTGGTAAGTTGCTGCCATCGCTATTGTTACCATTCCCGTTTTGTGTATTTTGACCATTTGCAGTTAATTGATTGTTCTCAACATTGTTGCTGCCTTGAGTGCCTTGAGCAGCTTGGCCGCCTTGAGCGTTGTTGCCGCCGTTGTTATTGTTATTTCCAATAACTGCTACTCCGCCTTGGTTTGTACTGTGATTATTATTGTTATTAATTACAGTTGTATTTTGAACGTTATGTGTAATTGTTGCCGTGTTAGCTGTTGGTTTGTTGTTACTTTCCTTATTCGGAATTTCACTTTGTGAATATGTGATCACTGTTGTTCCAACCGTCGTTGCTGAACTTCCGTTCACAATTTCCTTTGACCAGCTTGTTACTGGGACGTTCATTGAGCTTGATACCAATGTTGGC
>NZ_AYZA01000011.1:91143-154758 GCF_001436315.1 Ligilactobacillus aviarius subsp. aviarius DSM 20655
ACTTCCAAATGAACTTGAACCTGATCCTGTCCCTGTCCGCATTGCTGATGAAACTGAACTTTCAACCATTGTGTTCGTTTCACTACTTACTGTTACAGGAATAGACTTTTCAGTTGATTTGTTTACGTAACTGATCGTTGAAGCCTTTGATGGTACCTTCACACTTGTTTCAGTGTCCTTGCTTGGCTTGTTAGCTGAGCTTGAAACAGTGTTCATTGTTGAACTTGATTCAGTATTGATGTTACTTGATGAACTCTTTACAGGACGAGCCCCGCCACGGTGGCTCTTAGCTGTTGTTGACTTCATTGATGATGAACTTGCAACTTCTTTACTGCTTGATTCAACTGATGACTTCTTGCTTGAAGCCTTGCTGCTTGATACAGCTGATGATTTCACACTTGAACTCTTTACACTTGAGCTTGAAGCCTTCTTTGATGAAGCCTTGCTTGATGCTTTACTTGAACTCTTTACTGAACTCTTGATTGAACTTGACTTCTTGCTTGATGAGCTCTTAATGCTTGAACTCTTCTTGCTACTGCTTGAAATCTTGCTTGAACTTGACTTCTTTGATGATGAACTCTTGATGCTTGAGCTCTTCTTACTACTTGATGAAACCTCACTTGAGTTTGATTTCTTTGATGAACTCTTAATGCTTGAACTCTTCTTGCTACTGCTTGAAACCTTGCTTGAACTTGACTTCTTTGATGATGAACTCTTAATACTTGAGCTCTTCTTACTGCTTGATGAAATCTTGCTTGAGCTTGATTTCTTGCTTGATGAACTCTTAATGCTTGAACTCTTCTTGCTACTGCTTGAAACCTTGCTTGAGCTTGATGACTTCTTGCTGCTGCTTGAAACCTTGCTTGAGCTTGATGACTTCTTGCTGCTTGATGAACTCTTAATGCTTGAGTTCTTCTTACTACTGCTTGAAACCTTGCTTAAGCTTGATTTCTTACTTGATGACGAGCTCTTTACGCTTGAGCTCTTCTTGCTGCTGCTTGAAACCTTACTTGAGCTTGATGACTTCTTGCTTGATGAGCTCTTTACACTTGAACTCTTCTTGCTGCTGCTTGAAACCTTACTTGAGCTTGATGAGCTCTTAATGCTTGAACCCTTTACACTGCTGCTTGAAACCTTGCTTAAGCTTGACTTCTTGCTTGGTGAACTCTTTACACTTGAGCTCTTCTTGCTACTGCTTGAAATCCTGCTTGAGCTTGACTTCTTACTTGATGATGAGCTCTTGATGCTTGAACTCTTTACACTGCTCTTAATTGAACTGCTTGACTTAACAATTCCGCGGTGCTTCTTGCTTATTGCTGACTTAGCTGAACTTTTAATTGAGCTTGATCCTTTGCTTGAAGACTTCTTTGATGAAGCCTTGCTTGATGACTTAATCATTGAGTTCTTCTTACTGCTGCTTGAAACCTTGCTTGAACTTGATTTCTTGCTTGATGAGCTCTTAATGCTTGAGCTCTTCTTACTGCTTGAAATCTCGCTTGAGCTTAACTTCTTGCTTGATGAGCTCTTTACGCTTGAACTCTTCTTACTGCTTGAAATCTTGCTTGAACTTGATTTCTTGCTTGATGAGCTCTTAATGCTTGAACTCTTTTTACTGCTTGAAACCTTACTTGAGCTTGACTTCTTGCTTGATGAACTCTTGATACTTGAGCTCTTCTTACTACTGCTTGAAATCTTGCTTGAGCTTGATTTCTTTGATGATGAACTCTTTACGCTTGAGCTCTTCTTACTGCTTGAAACCTTCACACTTGAGCTTAACTTCTTGCTTGATGAGCTCTTTACACTTGAACTCTTCTTGCTTGATGAACTCTTAATGCTTGAGCTCTTCTTGCTGCTTGAAATCTTGCTTGAACTTAATTTCTTGCTGCTTGATGAACTCTTAATACTTGAACTCTTCTTGCTACTACTTGAAATCTTGCTTGAGCTTGACTTCTTACTTGATGAGGAGCTCTTTACGCTTGAACTCTTCTTAATGCTGCTTAATGAAATCTTGCTTGAGCTTGATTTCTTTGATGATGAGCTCTTAATACTTGAACTCTTCTTACTACTGCTTGAAATCTTACTTGAGCTTGACTTCTTGCTGCTTGATGAACTCTTGATACTTGAGCTCTTCTTGCTGCTTGAAATCTTGCTTGAACTTGACTTCTTGCTTGATAAACTCTTTACGCTTGAACTCTTCTTACTGCTGCTTAAAAAGATCTTGCTTAAGCTTGACTTCCTGCTTGATGAACTCTTGCTACCCTTAATTGAACTGCTGCTTGATGCAGTTGCAATCGGCGTATCAACAACCTTCGCATCATTTGTAATATTCTTACCGTTAACAGTAACCGTTGTAACTCCAGTATCACTAATCTTTACAGTAATTGTTTCTGGGTTAAGTTTATAACCTTTCGGAGCTTTGATTTCTTTAATTGTATACGTTCCGGTTGGAAGTCCATTGAAGTTAAAGTATCCAGTTTGATTTGAAACCGCATCCTTTGTAATTCCATTTCCATTGATTTGGAACGTTGCGCCGGCTAATCCAACTGTCTTGCCATTTTCTTCGCCGATTTTAAGCAAACTAACTCCATACTTAGGCTGTGAACCATCAATTGTTCCATGCCAATTGTTCTTCACGGTTGCCGTTGCTGATCCTGATGGCGTTCCATTAGGATTTATTTGGCTTGCAGTATTTTGCCATTGACTTGCCTGTTCATTTGATGAAACCTTTGTTTGGTAGGTGATCGTGTATGCCACTTGCTTTACAGGATACCAATCGCCGCTTTCATCTGCTCCCATTAATGCTCCCGAAATGTTGTATTCATTCGCAGTAATGGTCAACGAATTTCCTGAAACAGTAATTTTTCCTTCTGATGAAGGATAATTTGCTTGCGAGTAGGTCAAATGAACTGTTCCCCATTGACCGTCTTCATATTGAATAAAGTAAGTTACCTTTACTGATCTCGGAACAATTTCCTGACCGTCTTTGGCAGTGTCTTTAATGGTTGACGTTCCGCTATTCGTTAATACGCCATGAACTTGCCAATTAATGTTTCCGTTATTGGCAATTGTTCCACTCTTCTTCACGGTTCCCTTTGGCGCAACGATATTTGGTGTTCCCCCTTGGTTGCCAGAAGTTGAGGGCGTTGAATTGACACTAATCGTTGGGGTTGGAATCGAATTTGAATTTGGCCAATTATTGACCTTGGTTGGATTCGTCCCACTTTTAGTTGTTACGACTCCTGTAAACTGTAATTTACCGGAATTCAAAACGTGACCATTCATCTTACTGTTAAAAGTAATTGTAATTCCACTGCTTGTAATTTGCGCAGTTGCGACGTTTTGTCCATTTAACGGATCACCAGGATTACTTGGATCTTCATACTTAATTGAAACGGTATGCGGCACTCCAGTAATTCCTGCTCCATCCGCTGTTGCCTTTGGAAATTCAACGTGAATCGTATCGCCGGTATGAATCACCTGTTTACTGTTCCCTAAGGTCATGGTGAAGTGAACCTTTTGACCTGGTGTAGCAGATCCCACATTTGTCGTAATTGAATCAACTTCAGAACTCGTTAGATCTGCGGCATGCAAGCTTCCATTTTGAGATGGAATGAACACTAAAAACATCGACGTGATCAATACAACCAATCGAATAAAGTTCTTTTTAAATTTTGTCACTTTACTTACCCTTTCTTTATTAATATGTAATCCCCCAGATTTCGATTTCGTTCATAATCTTCATCCAACAAACAATACTATTCGTTTTCCTTCCAAATGGCAATATTTCCGCATTATTTTGTCTTCCGCTTGATAAGAAATGGTAAATTAAGCAACATTATTTGTTAATTATTAATTTTTAAATCATGTTTAATCAGAACATTGTCTTTTTCCTTATATATTGTTAAGATGAATTTTGTAAAATATTTTACAGAGCGGGAGATTTAAAATTATGAAAAAGGAACTGATTATTGGAACTGTTTTTCTCGGATGTTCCGCAATTTTAGCCGGGTGCGGGACCACTACCCATTCGGCAAAAGCCGTCACTCATCCTCAAACAGTCCAAAAGGATATTCAAAAAAATCATCAGTCAACGCAACCGGTATCAAGTTCGATCACTGATCAGGATTCAGCAACTACCGCTTCATCATCAAATTCTCAATCAAACAGTTTGAGTTATGATGCCCGGCACCTTTCAGGTCAACAACTTGGAACTTTGATTTGTCTTTTGAAAGATCCTGATGAATTTAAAGGCGCTGACAATGGACAACCTGGTGGTCTTTACTATGGTAGTGTTCCTCAAGGCTCAGATTATGGCCAGCAATTCTGGGGAATGGACTTTCTCACAACGAATGGCGATCCAACAAGTTACCTTTACTTTAAACCCGATGGTCCGAATGTCATCATTAAATACGTTGATGATGACGGAACGACTGGCGGCGTCGCTAATGCACCAGTTAAAACCGAATCGATCTCGATTCAACGATTAGTAAATGACTACTACATTTCACAAGACCAGAAAAATGAAGTTAACGGGTATGCCAACCGAATTCAACCAGAACAAAAATGGCTCGATCGTTATAATTTAAATTCTTCGTCAACTGACAATAACTAAAAAAAGATGTTGCAACCGCAACATCTTTTTCTTATTCTTTCGTAATTTCAATTTCTTTATTGACATCCAAATGACCGGCACTTGTTAAGAATGAAGCTCCGGCATGGCCGCGCTCATGTTGGGGTAACCCTTCAACACTTGCTGGATTCTTAAGGTCATTTCCACGGATCGCTGCAATCGTAATCGTTGGTGCCTGAATTTGCCGGAGTGACAAATCACCGATATTGGTTGATAAGTTGAAATCACCGGTCGCCTTAAAACCGCGAACCCGCACATCGCCTTGACCAAGTGTGATCTTAGCATCGTTAAAGGTTACATCCCGCATCTTTAACCGGCCTTCAGCAAAAGCAGCCGTCATTGAATCTCCGCTTTGGAATTCATCAAGTAAAATATCCCCGGTTCGATTTTCAATTTTGGCATTTCCAAGCAGCGTTTTCTTCATTACTAAATTTCCGCTTTGAGCCTTCACATCCAAATTATCGATCGTTGAATCAGCCATCGTTAATGCTCCGCTTCCAACGATCAGACTAATTGTTGACGTTTTAACGTTGTCGATTGCCACGTCACCCTTAGTCACTTCCGCACTTAACTTTAAAAAGTTAGTCTGTGGAATGGTAACTTCTAGTCGGCTTTTACCAACTGAAAACTTAAAGGCCAACGTCTTTTTCAAAACATTCAAACTGCTCTTTTCCGTTATCCGCAACGTATGCCCTTCCTGCTTCATTTCAAACCGATCATCGTCTTTTTGTTCACCATAATAAATGATACCCGCATTTTCTGCTTGGCGGATAACCAAATCTGTTCCGGTCAGACTAATCTCTAACCGGTTAAAGTCCTTCACATCAAAGACATGTGCAAATTGTTTCTTATCAAACACAAATATCACCCTCTCATTGATCATTCCTCTTCTAATATACTATAAGTTTGAGCATTTTCTAAAATTAGTGCTACAATTAAACTAATTTAGAGGAAATTAGGTGAAAAACATGCGTCAAGGAACTCATATTATTACACTTGATAACGGCTATCACATTTGGACTCACACCGAAGGACAAGGCGATATCAAATTGCTTTGCCTTCATGGCGGCCCTGGCGGTAACCACGAATATTGGGAAAACTTTGGGGAAGAACTGGCTGATCTCGGCGTTGAAGTTACAATGTATGATCAACTTGGTTCATTCTATTCTGACCAACCAGATTACTCAGACCCCAAGATTGCCGAAAAATACCTTACATACAACTACTACCTCGAAGAATTAGAGGAACTTCGGCAAAAACTCAACTATGATAACTTCTACTTAATTGGCCAATCATGGGGCGGCGCTCTAGCAATGATGTACGCTCTTAAATACGGCCAACACTTAAAGGGATTGATCATTTCATCAATGGTCGACAACATTGACGAATACCTTGAACACATCAACGCTCTTCGGGAAAAGACATTAACTCCTGAAGCTGTTGCTTACATGAAAGAATGCGAAGCCAAGAATGACCTTGATAACGCTCGTTACCAAGGCTACGTTGACGTTTTGAACCGGGAATACGTTGATCGGAAACAACCAATGGCAATTCGCCACTTGATTCCAACAATGGCTACTCCGGTATACAACGCATTCCAAGGAAACAACGAATTCGTTGTAACTGGAAAATTAAAAGAATGGGATATCCGCGACCGGATGAAAGACATCACAATGCCAACCTTATTGACATTCGGTGAACACGAAACAATGCCATTGAAGTCTGCTAAACGAATGGCCCATGATATTCCACATGCTCGGTTAGAAACCACTCCTTACGGTGGTCACCACCATATGATCGATAATGCTCCGGTTTACTTCGCGCACTTAAAACGGTTCTTAAGTGACGTTGAAAACGGAACTTTTAATGATTAAACAAGGCGTGCCAAAACATCAAAAACGAGCGTGGTGGAAGCAGAAAAGCAAACGAATCGCGCCAGCATAGATTCGGAGATTTACGTTCTTCCACGCAGCTCGTTTGTTTTGGAACCTGATTATACCAAAATAATTAAGAGGTTGTGGCATAATTGTCACGACCTCTTTTTTCATCTTATAATCAACTTTTAAAATTCAATTCAAAAGTGGTAAACTTGTTATGTTTAATTAGTATTGGAGAGAATTATATATGAAGAAAAAATTATTATCTGGAAGTTTTTGGATGATGATGGGGAGTATCCTTTCACGGGTCCTCGGAATCATCTATTTAATTCCCTGGTTAATGATGATGGGAAGCCTCGAACAGCGAAATGCTGCTCAGGCAATCTTTAATTCAGCGTATACTCCATACGCCCTTTTTCTTGTTTTAAGTCAATCAGGATTTCCGTCTTCGATTGCCCGGCAAATCGCGGAATACAATAGTGAAAATAAGTTCCGCAACAGTTTACGGGTTTTCAAATACGGAATGATCGTAATGATCGGGATGGGGTTGATTTCCGGAATCATTTTCTGGGTCGCCGCTCCTTGGATTGCGGCAACGAGTCCGGTTGTTTCCGTTCAAGCAACAACGGTTACGATTCGGTGCTGCGTTCCCGCATTGGTAATCTTACCGCCAATGAGTCTGATTCGAGGGTTCTTCCAAGGAAATCAGGACATGCAACCGTATGGAATTTCTCAATTATGGGAACAACTCATGCGGGTCATCTTTATCATCGCAACGACATTTGTGATCATGGAAGTCTTCCATGGAAGTTTCTTAAAGGCTGTTAATTACAGTACATTTGCTGCCTTTGTCGGGGCGGTCTTCAGTTTACTGTACTTAACATATCACGGATTTAAAAAGCGCAATGAATATAAGGAAATGTACAAACAAAGTCTGCCAGCAGACAATAATCACATTCCTTCAATTTTCAAAGCAATCATTCACGATGCCATTCCGTTCGTTGTTATCGGATCAGCAATCACGATTTTCCAATTTGTCGATCAGATGACTTTCAAAACAATTGCGGTCGGAATGATGGATATGCCGCTGAAAACGGCGCGCGACCTCTTTACTTATTTCTCGGCCAACCCGAATAAGATCACCGCGGTCGTAATTTCATTAACAACGGCCATTTCCGAAACGTCTTTGCCGCTGTTAGCGCAAAAGCAAAGCCGCAAGGAAACCGGAACCGTTCTTTCGCAAAACATTGAATTAAACTTAGCATGTTTGATTCCGGCATCAATTTTGCTTTCGATCTTAGCCTGGGAAGTCAACGGAATCTTCTTTGATTTCCAAAAGATTGGTGCTCAATTAATGTCATTTGCATTGATCAACAGTATTATTTTGGCCCTTTTCATGAACTTCTTCACTGCAGTTCAGTCAATGGGTTATCAACGCTATGCCATCAAGAAATTCGGTGTTGGGGTAATCTTAAAGCTTGCTTTGCAGACCCCTGCAATTTACTTCTTCGGTGCATTCGGTCCGACACTGGCAACCTCAATTGCCTTTGGACTTGTAACCTTAGATGTTTACTTGATGCTTCGGCGCAACTACATCCAAAAAGGGCAACTGCACTATGCTGGTAAAATTCTTAAGATCAACGCTGTCTTGTTAGCAATTACATTTGTCATCAACAAGTTGATCAAGATCTTCTTCGTTCCAGAATCAAAAGTCACCGCATTTATTTACTGTGCAGTGCTTGCCGGTGGCTTTGGACTTGCATACCTTGCAATTTTGAAGAAGACCGGATTATTAGGAGTGATCTTTGGAACCGCTGAGGAAAATACTTCACCTGCCGAAGATGAAGACATTCTCCTCGAACCAGCAACCGATTATGAAATTCAAAATGACGATCAACCGGTTGATCAGTCAATCCCAACAGATTCAAATCACGAATCAGATTCTTCATCTGAAGAACCAATTCCGCCACGGAAACAAACGAAGCCTGCTAAGAAGAGGGCTTCTGGCTGGTGGAATAAACCGAAAGGAAAACACTTTTAAACAAAAAATATTCCCATAAGATTTAGTATTGGTGAAAAAATCATCAATACTATTTTTTTACTTGCTTTTCGCTTTTTAACCCAAAAAAAGCATTAACTGCATAAATACAGTCAATGCTTCTCTTTAAACGTTCGTCGCCAACTCAATTGACAAAGATTCGTTTCTCATTCATCTATTCTTCTTTATCTTTTTTCCGTTTTCCGATTCCGAAGAGTCCGAGCAATCCTGAAAGAGCAAGCAACAATTCACCGAACAACGAATGATTTGTTGAATCTTCACCGGTTTGCGGCAAAGTATTCTTACTTTCATTTGGTTGCGCAGCTGAATTATTTGGCGTTTGCTTTTCAATCGTGGTTGATTGTTCTGCAACGCGAACCGTTCCATCATTTGCTGATGAAGCCTGCTTCGTTGAAACAGCCTTCTTCACCGTTTCAACCTTCAATGATTGTCCTGCCGCTGGCTTAGTGGTTTGAACAGGTTTCTTCGATGGTTGAACGTGTTCAGTTGGCTTTGCAACTGATGCTTGCGGCTTCTTAGCTGGTTCACTTGGTTTGTGTTCCGGTACTGTCGGCTTCTTAGTTGGTTCACTTGGCTTGTGTTCCGATGTGGCCGGTTTCTTGTTCGGTTCACTTGGCTTATGTTCCGGTGTTACCGGCTTCTTGTCCGGTTCACTCGGCTTGTGTTCTGGTGTTGCCGGCTTCTTATCCGGTTCACTCGGTTTGTATTCCGGTGTGGCGGGCTTCTTGTCCGGTTCACTCGGCTTGTGTTCCGGTGTTGCCGGTTTCTTGTCCGGTTCATTCGGCTTGTGTTCCGGTGTCGTTGGCTTCTTGTCCGGTTCACTCGGCTTATGTTCCGGTGTGGCGGGCTTCTTGTCCGGTTCACTTGGCTTGTGTTCTGGTGTGGCTGGCTTCTTATTCGGTTCACTCGGTTTGTGTTCCGGTGTTGCCGGCTTCTTGTCCGGTTCACTCGGTTTGTGTTCCGGTGTTGCCGGCTTCTTGTCCGGTTCACTTGGCTTGTGTTCTGGCGTAACTGGCTTCTTGTCCGGTCCACTTGGCTTGTGTTCCGGTGTTGCTGGTTTATCAGCCGTGTAGACGACATTGACAACTTGATCAGTTGAATTTACCGAAACGTTGTTTTCAGCTTTAACTGTCTTTTGCGTTGGCGTGTAGCCCTTCACAGTTGGTGATTCAACCGCATCGTAGCTGTCACTGCCGCTTGGTTGCCAATCAGTGTAAGTTACTTGACCCGTAACTTCGTTGACCGTTGCGTTCCGCGTAAACGTGATCGTTTGCGTTACGCTTGGAGCCAATTGCTTGCCGTTGGCGTCCACGTAATTGATCGTCCGGGTAACCGTCTTCGTTAAGTCAAGCTTCTTTGGATTATTATCCGGCGTATAGTTATTAATTGTTTCCTTTAAATGAACAACGTAATGCTTTACAACTCCACTAACATCAAAAGTGATTCCATTTGCTGGATAATTTCCACTGACATACTGGTAACCCTTCTTTTCATAGTTCTTAAGGACTGCGGACTCATCGTAATCAGCCTTAGTTCCAAAATCACCATTTACTGTTACCGTTTGAATTGCTTTTCCTGTTGTATCATCCACATAAGTAATCGTTGCACTTTCTTGATTATCAGAATAGGTAACGACCTGGGTAATATTTGAAGCTGATTCAGCAACATTCTTAAGGGCCTGAATTGCTGCTTTATTTGGCGTATAACCCTTAATAGTCGGTGAAATTACCTTACTGAAAGCGTCATTTGCAGATGCTTTCCATTTCGAATACGTAATTTGCCCAGTAACATGATCAAAGGTTGCGCTTCGACTGAAGACAATCTGTTGCACAACAGACGGATCAGCTGTCTTTCCGTTTTGGAAACGATAATTAATCGTCCGCGTTACCGTATGCTGAAGATTTAACAACTTATCTGGATTAGAGGTTGCTGTGTCTGTCGTAATCCGGTGCTTCAAATGGATTTCAAAGTGTTGAACTTTTCCAGCCTGGTTAAAGATGTTTCCGTCTTGTGGATAATCGTTACTTACAAGTTCGTATCCTTTGCTTTCATAGCGCTTGATCGTTTGATCTGGTTGATAATCAGAATCTGTGTCATATGCGCCACTTAACGTTGTCGTCGATAACACCTTGCCCGTTGTATCGTCAATGAAGCTCACCGTTGCTTGTTCTTCATTCGGAGTATAAATAACATTTTCAACCATGTTTTGGGTATCAGCATTCACCGTTGCAACCGCTGAAACTACTTTTTCACTCGGAGTATAACCAGCTATTTCTGGTGATTGAACTGCTGCAAATGCAACATCCCGGCTTCTTGCCCATGGACTATAAGTAATTTGTCCAGTAACTTGATCTTTTGTTGCCGTCCGCGTGAATGTAACGCTTTGAACAACTGATTTTGCAGCGGTTTGCCCATTTTGATAACGGTAATTGATCGTCCGCGTCACTTCATGCGTTAATCCAGCTACATTATCTGGATTATTATCAACAGTGTTAATTGTTGTTTTGTGTTTCAAGTGAATTGTAAAGTTCTGTACTTTACCGGCTTGATCAAATTCAATTCCATTTGTTGGGAAATCATCGCTAACAACTTCATAACCCTTAGCCTCTAATTGTTTGATCGTTGCTGCTGGGCTATAAGTAGATGTTGTTCCGAATGCACCGTTAAGGTTAACCTTTGAAATCACCTTATTTGCCGTATCATCAACAAACGTTACCGTTGCTTGTTCTTGATTTGGTGTATAAGTTACGGTGATCGTCCGATCAGGAGTTTTATCTGAAACACCATCAACAGCTTGAACAACCGGTTTGTTTGCGGTATACCCAGTAATCACCGGACTCTTAACTGCATCAAATGAAGTTCCATCGACTGCTTGCCATGGAGTATAGGTAACTGCACCCGTTACGGCATCCTTTTGAGCATCACGGTGGAAGTGTAACGTTAATACTTTGCTTGCTGCCGCTTGTTTACCATTAGCGTAAACATAGTTGATCGTTTCCGTTACCGTTTGATCGAGGTCTAAGCCAGCTGGGTTTTGATCATCTTGATGTTTCAAGTAAATATTGTAATTATTAACCGTTCCGTCTTCATCAAAGCTTGCACCACCTTGTGGATATCCATTCTTCACAAGAACATATCCTTCGGCTTCATACTTTTGAATCGTTGCAGTTGGTTGATAACTTGAAACTGTTCCATATGCACCACTTAAATCAACAACTTGTAAAGTTTTGCCAGTTGTTTGGTCAATAAACGTTACTGTCGCCTTTTCTTGGTTTGGCGCATAAGTAATCACCTGAACATTATCCTTATCGCCAGGTTGGACTGCGACTGCTGAACTTTGTTTTTGACTAGGAGTATAACCAGTAATTTCCGGTGATGTAACTTGAGGGAAGTTACTAATTGCCGGTGTCCACGGTGTATAAGTAATTGCTCCCGTTACATTGTTCTTGATTGCATCCCGTGTAAACGTAATCGATGCTTTCTTAGTAGAAGCTGCCTGCTTCCCATCAGTAAATTGATACTTGATCGTTTGAATTACAGTATCCGTTAAATCTAAACTTTGCGGATTATTATTTGGGGTAAACGTTGTCGTTGTTTCCTTCAAATGAATTTGGTAAGTTTGGACTTTGCCATTTTGATCAAAGACGTTTCCATCTTGTGGATAGTCACTGCTTACAAATTGATAACCGGCTTGTTCATACTTCTTAATTTCATTTTCAGGTTGGTATGAAGAATCGGTTCCGTATGCTCCCGATAGATTATCCGTTGCAATCACCTTGCCAGTTGTATCGTCAATGTATTGCACGACTGCTTTTTCTTGATCAGCAGTATACGTTACTGTTGTCGTTACATCTGGTGATTGACCGGTCAAATGATAAACTGCAGCAACACTCGATTTATCTGGTGTGTAACCGGTAATTTGTGGTGAAACAACCGCTGGGAAACTATCATTACCATTTGTTTGCCAGGCTGAATACCCAATGATCTTGCCAGTTACATTATCCTTTGTTGCTGTCCGCGTAAAGGCAATCGTCGTTGTCTTTGTTGGAGCAGCTTGCTTACCATTCGCATAGACGTAATTAATCGTTTCAACCACATCATGAGTAAGGTTAAGCCCATCTGGATTTGAAGTTGGTGTTTCTGTTGTGTACGTATGCTTCAATGTAATCATAAAGTGTTGGGCTTGTCCTGCTTCATCAAATTTAACACCCGTTGTCGGATAATTATTACTTACTAATTGGTACCCCGCCTTTTCTAATGCAGCAATTTCACTCGCCGGTGAATAATTCGATGTTGAGTTAAATGCTCCCGTCAAGGTTACATTCTTGATCGTCTTATCCGTTGTTTGGTCAATAAATGTTACCGTTGCACTTTCTTGGTCTGGAGTATACGTAATCGTCTGTGAACTATCAGCACTTGATGATGTTACTCCAGTAACTGCTGTTGATGATGTTGCGTTTGGAGTATAACCCGTAATTGTTGGCGTTGGCACTGAACTAAAGGTTCCGGTTGCTGGTTCCCAATTACTATATGTGATTGTTCCCGTTACATTATCCTTTGTTGCCGTCCGCGTAAATGTCAATTTTTGAACATTATCTGGCTGAGCTTGACCACCAGTACTGTACACGTAGTGGATCGTGTGCGTTACCGTATTACTCAAATCCAAGTTTGCCGGATTATTTGTTGAAGTATAAGTCGTTGTTCCATGTTTCAACGTTACCGTATAAGTTGGTGTTACTCCATCTTTGTTAAAGGTAATGCCATTTGCGGGTACCCCATTATTTACAAGCACATATCCCTGTTTTTCATAGTTTTGAATAACTGAATTTGCATCGTATGCAGTTGTTCCGTTGTAAACTCCATTGATCGTTACAGTTTGCAATGTCTCACCATTTGTCTGGTCAACATACTTGATCGTTGCGGTTTCCTTATTTGGAGTATAAGTAATCGTTTGGACATTATCAGCCGCATCGCCAGTAACATTGTTAATTGCAGTTGATGAAACTGCACTTGGGGTATAACCCGTAATGACCGGCGACTTCACAGCAGGAAAATCGTCATTTCCAACTGCTTGCCATGCCGAATACGTAATTTTGCCAGTCACTTCGTCTCTAATCGCTGTCCGGTTGAACGTGATTGAAGCCGTTGCATCCGGTGCCGCCTGTTTACCGTTACTAAATACATAATGGATCGTTTGGGTTACCGTATGTTTCAGATCAAGGTCATCCGGATTATTCGATGTGTCGAAATCTTGGGTTGCTTCTTTCAAATGAACTTGGTAATTTTGAACAACACCATCTTTATTAAAGACTGCTCCATTCGTTGGCCAATTATCACTAACAAGTTGATACCCTTGTTTTTCATATTGATTAATTACAGTTTGTGGATCGTAATTTGAATCTGAATTAAAGTTACCAGTAATAGTATCTGTCTTCAAAGTCTTGTCCGTCGTATCATCAATATACGTGATTGTTGCCTTTTCCTGATTTGGTGTGTAAACCACCGTTTCTGTATGGGTTTGATCATCAGGATAAGCACTCATTGAAGGTTCTTCAGCAACATTAGCTGTATATCCTGTAATTGATGGTGACTTAACTTCAGGGAATGTTGCAATGCCACTTACAAGTTTCCAAGCGGAAGCTGTTTGAGCACCTGTAACATTATCCACCGTCACTGTCCGTTCATACTTAGCAGTTTCCGTATTTGATGGAGCTGCGGTTTGCGTTCCGGCAACAATTTGTCCATTTTGATTCGTTCCATAGACGTAGTTAATTACCCGGGTAGTTGACGTTGAAACCTTTACTCCCTGAGGCAAATTCGTTGAAGCAGGTCCATAAATTGTCGTCCCGTGCTTGAACATTACATCATATGTTAATTGTTTACCATCTTGATTAAATTGAATTCCGTTTGTTGGAACCCCATTATTAACCAATACATAACCTTTTGATTCGTACTGTTTAATAAGCGAACTTGGATCATACTTATCCGTTGATCCAAAGGCTCCTGTTAACGCAACCGAGTTAAGTGTCTTCCCAGTTGTTTCATCAATATAGTTAACAACCGCTTTTTCTTGGTTGGCATTATACGTAATCGTTTGAGTATTACTAATATCGCTTGCAGTTGCATTAGCTGCCGGCTTTTCTGTGATTGCTGTTGATGAAGCCGCACTCGGAGTATATCCACTAATTACTGGTGAAACAACTGCTGGATACCCCGTTGCCTGCGATGTCCATGCTCCGTAAGTAACCTGCTTTGTTACATGGTCATAAGTTGCCGTCCGCGTAAAGGTGATCTTTGTTGTCTTGGTCGGTGCTGCTTGCTGACCTTGTTTACCAGTATTTGCTCCATAAACATAATTAATTGTTTGGGTTCCTGTTAAACTTAAACCGCTAATTTTATCAGGATTATTTGTAACTGTATCTGTTGTAACCTGATGCTTGAATGTAATGCGGTAAGTTGGAACATTCCCGGCATTATTAAAATCAATTCCTCCTGCTGGGAAACCATCAGATACAACCTGATAACCTTCGCTAATATATTTCTGAATATTTTCCGCTGGGTTATAACTTGACTTTGTTCCAAATGCCCCTGTAACTGTATCCGTACTTAATACTTTCCCAGTGGTTTGATCATAATATTCGATCTTTGCACTTTCCTGGTTTGGTGTATAAATTACATCTTTAGTAATTGAAGCATCCGTTCCATCGGCATTCGGTGTAATTACCTGGCTTGCCACAACTGTTGGATTGGCCGTATAACCTGTGATTGTTGGTGATGTAACAGCTTTTGTTTGTTGTGAAGCCACGTTCCATTTACCATTTGATAAAACTTTTCCGGTAACTTCATCAACCGTGTTATCACGCGTGAAGGTGAAGTTTTGCACATTATCAGCCGGTAAATTGATTTTTGAACCATCAGCTGGTGCTTGTCCTAATTCATAGTGAACCGTATATGTTACGTGGGCTGTTTGCGCAACCTGTTTTGTTTGATGGATCAAATAAAACTTAAAGACTTGTGTACCATCAACGTTAAACCATAATCCTTTTGCCGGAAGAGATGGATGGAAACCAACTGGCTCGTATCCCTGGTTATGATAATTAGTAATTGTACTTGTTGGTGAATAAGTAGCTTCACTTCCATATGCTCCCGTCAAGGTCGTCGTACTTAAAACATTCGTCGAATTGTAATTTGGTGTCGCCGGATCACTTGGATCAAATGCATCAATGTATTCGATCTTAATTGTTTCTTGTTTCGGCGTATACGTAATCGTTTGAACATTATTCTGCGGCGTAGTTGTTGCCGTCGGTGCACTAACTGTTACTGCCGTACTTTCAGCCTTATCAGGGGTATAACCCGTAATCGTTGGCGAAACAACTGCCGGAAATTCTGAACTGCTTGGAGTCCAATTTCCATAAGTAGTTGCACTTGTCACCTTATTCGTTGTAACTGGACGCGTAAAGGTAATCGTTGCCGTATGATCAGCAGCAAGTGGCTTTCCTGTCTGATCAACGTAGTGAATCGTTTGGGTAATTGTCTTTGTTTCAGTTGAATTTACAATTTGTTCCTTTAAAACAACTTGATAATCAACAAGCGGACTTGTGCTATCTTTATCAAATGAAATTGGCTTAAAGTTATTGCTTACTAATTCATATCCCCGGCTTTCCAAAGCGGAGATTTCAGCATCTGGCGAATAATTTGATGACGTTCCAAAATCGCCTTGAACCGTTACCTGATTGATTGTTTGACCCGTTGTTTGATCAGTAAAGGTAATCGTTGCCGTTTCCGTGTTTGGAATATAGGTAATAATTTGAACATTATCTGGACTTGAACCATCAACCGTTACCGCCGTACTTTCCGGATGAGAAGTCGAATAGCCATAAATTACTGGTGACTTAACCGTACCGAAAACATTCGTTGTTTGCGGTTTCCAATCGCCATAAGTTGCTTGGTTGGTTACCTTATCCAATGTCCCCGTCCGCGTAAACGTTAATGAACGCATTACTGGAGCGGCAGCTTGAGTTCCATTTGAATATTGATACTTAATTGTTTGGGTTACCGTTGATGTCTGAGTCACCCGAACGATCGTATGTGCAAATACAAGGGTGTACTGCTGACTGCCGGTTTCTTCAAATGAAATTCCGTTTTTAGGAAAGTCATTTGATACTAACTTATAACCCATTGATTCAAGCGTACTGATTTCAGTTGCTGGCGAGTAACTTGAAGACGTTCCAAAATCACCGTTCAAGTTAACAACGTTAATATTCTTCCCTGTTGTTTGATCATAAAATACAATTTCAGCATCGGCTTCAATTGGTGAATAAATGATCGTTTGAACGTTATTAGCGTCAGTCGCTTGAACATCATTTACCGCTTGAATTGTCTTGATATTTGGTTCATAACCGCTAATTGTTGGTGCAGTATATGCCGGAAAATCATCGCTGCCCTCTGCCGTCCAAGCAGTATATGTTCCATCGGCATTCTTCGTCCGCGTAAATGTAATTGTTGTTACTTTTGGTTGAAGCAACTGCGTTCCATCATTCTTTAAAAAGTAGATGGTTTGGGTAACCGTTGTTTTCGTATCACTTTGCGGTGTTTGAGTCCCTCCATTATTTGGAGTATAAACGACCGTAACAACGGAATTATTTGCATTACTGCTGACATTTTCAGCCGCAACGGTTGCAATACTTGGAGTATATCCATTAATTGTTGGCGACTTAACTTCCGTAAAAGTTGAGTTATTATTTGCTGCTGTCCATGTACCGTAAGTAATTTCATGGGTAACATTATCCTCTGTCGCTGTTCGTGTATACGTAACCGTTTGAACGTCATCAGCATGAGCGGCTTTCCCATCAGCATAGACATAATGAATCGTTCTTTCAATAACCTTGGTTAATCCCTTAGCATCACTTGGTAAAACCGTTGATGTGTGGGTAAAGTCAACTTCATAGTTTTGCTTTCCAGTGTTATTGAATACTAATCCTTTTGAAGGAATGTTGTTCCGTGCAACTTTATAACCTTGACTTTCAAGTTGATTAATTACCGATTGATAGTCAAAGTTTGCAGTCGTTCCATAAGCACCTTCAAGGACCTTCTGCTGAATGACTCGTTTAGCATCCATATCATAGAATGTAATGGTCATCACGTAGTTATTTGGCGTGTACGTAATTGTCTGGACGTTATTCGGCGTATTAGCAGTTACCCCTGTAATCGCCTGTGATGCCGTATAACTTGGGGTATAGCCAATGATTTCCGGTGATTGAATCGATGGAAATTCATCTGTTCCCGATACATTCTTCCATGAAGTTTGCGAAATAATTTGTCCAGTAACTTCATCAACCGTTTCCGTTGCTTGGAATGTAATCCGAGCAGTATGATCCGGTTGCGCCCGCTTTGAAGAGCCACTATACACATAGTGAATCGTTTGGGTAACGTTAGCAGTTACCGTTGCTGACTTCGTTTTATGACTAACATGAATCGTATAGGTTGCTCCATTATTTGAAGTATTAAAGGTTAACGAACTAGGCCAAGTGCTGCTAATAACATTATAGTTAGCTGCATTGGTCAAATTCTTTTGTAAAATATCATTGGTTGTTTCTGAAACGGTTTGTCCAAAACTCCCATTGACTGTAACCGTCTTGATCGTTTGATGAGTTGTATCATCAATGATTTGAACGTTTACCTTCTCTTGAATTGGAGCATACGTATATGTTACCGTTTGTGCTGAATCAGTAACCGTTCCTGTCGCATTTGATGGTGTATTTGTTAACTGATAACCCGTAAATGTTTTGGCAGTAGTTGTGTAAGTATCACCAATGTATGGCGTAGCTTCGGCCGTTCCTGATGAACTTTCATAACTTGCAGTTCCCGTTCCTAAAATTTTACCATCAGCAGTTTGATAAACAACGTCAACTGGTTTTCCTGCTGACCGACTATGGTCAAAATAAAGCGTTACCGTTACACTTTGGTTCCAGGGATTAATGAAATAGTTAATTTCAACTTGATCAAGGGAATAACCGTTCTTTGAAAGGTAATTTACCCCTGATTCAGTATCTGTTCGAACCTTTGATCCATTTTCATATGAGTAGTAAATTTCACCATTATCCCAACGATCATCAGCCGTAATAACATCATTGATCAGTTGCCCATCGTTATTTTCATATTTGATATACCATTGGGCATCCAAATTATCCATATCGATATTTTGGGCATCTTCTGGCGATAAGGTGACATCTCCAACATAAGTTGAACTAATATCATACAGCTTATTGGTAGCCGTAAAGGTTGCATTTTCATTTTCATCATGGTTCTTTATTACCGGATTGATTTCACTCAACCGTTGGCCATCATTAACGGTCGTTTTGACTGCGGACGGGAATTCCGGATCATTCGATAATGTTCCCTTTTCGCCATCAACAAGTGATGTTGGCGAAGATGTGGAACCAGTCATTGAATTTTGCTTGGTTGACGATTGTGAGGCCTTGGATGAAAGCGAACTTGTAGCCCTACTTGACGACTTTGAGCTTTCGACTTGGCTGCTTTCCTTTGAATTTAAGGAAATCGAAGCCTTCGAAGATGAAATCGCTGAACTCGACATGTGACTGCTTGAACTCTTCGAACTTTGTGAAGAAACAGCTAACGAACTTGCAGCAGAAACTAAGCTTGAACTTTGTTGAAGACTACTATTAGGCTTAACTGATGATGAAGGAACCTCCGTTGTCGCTGATTTTTCTGTTTCTGATTGGACTTTTATTTTTTCTAATTGTGAACTTGATTGTATTTGAATAGACGCCTTGCTGTTTTCACTAACAAGTCGTTGACTAGAAATTTTTGCTGATTCAATTGAAGCTTGAGGCACTTCTTGTGCGTGAGCAATGCCTGTTGCTATCCCCCCCCACTCCAATTCCTAATGATAAGAACGTTAAGGAAGAAGCAACCCAAAACTTACCTTTTTTATATAGTTTTACTCGGTTGTAACGATCGCCGAAATAACTTTTATTTTTCATTTGTACACCTCTATAACCTTTGACTCATTAAAATTACTCAATACTTATACACAGTATATTGTAGCAGCAATTTAAGTGGGAATATGAAATCCAGCACGATATTTAAAGTTTTTTAATCTCTTTTTATTTATATCTCAATAAGGCGTAATTATAATAAAGCTGTGCACAGATAAAAAAACGAACTGCTTTTTATCAGTTCGTTTTTTTGTAAACTACTTACTTGCTTTTTCGTCTTCTTCTTGTGCTAAAAGTAAGCATCCTGTGATTCCAGCATCGTCGCCTAATGCACAGTGAACAATGTATTTATCCAAATCAGGCGTCTTCAAGTAGCCATTCATTTGCTTCTTGAATGATTCCCGCATCATTGGGAAGAGTTGTTCCTGCTTTGAAACACCGCCGCCAAAGATAATCATTTCTGGTGAAAGAACAACCGTTAAGTCCATGCATGCTTGAGCAAGGTAGTATGCTTCGATTTCCCAGTCATGATCATCCTTTGGAATTTCGTATGCTTTTACCCCATGGTGCCGTGCTTCAACCGCTGGACCAGCTGTTAACCCTTCAAGACAATCCTTGTGATATGGGCAATGGCCTTCGTACTTGTCATCTGGATGGCGCCGCATGATCATGTGTCCCATTTCAGGGTGGCCAAAGCCTTCAAGCAATTTACCGTTAACGACTCCACCACCGCCAACGCCAGTTCCGACAGTTAAGTAAACGCAGCTGTCTAATCCCTTAGCAGCCCCACGCTTTAATTCACCGTATGCAGCAACGTTAACGTCCGTTGTCCATGCATATGGAACGTCAAACCGTTTCTTCATTTCGCCAAGGAAATCATAATTTGCCCAGCCTTCCTTAGGCGTTGTTGTAATGTAACCGTATGTATCTGAATTACGGTTAACATCGATTGGACCAAATGAACCAATTCCAATTGCATCACATGGGTTTTCTTCAAAGAACTTGAAAACTTCACTCATCGTTTCGGCGGGAACCGTTGTCGGAATTTTAACCCGCTTTAAAACGTTTAAATTTCCGTCACTGACAGCACAAACAAACTTTGTTCCGCCGGCTTCAATTGCACCATATCTCTTTGCCATATGCTTTCTCCTTATTTGTTATATTCACATTTATGATTATAAAACAAAAGCGCTTTGAAATAAACGCTTTCAAAATTATTAATCAATTTTTTAACGAATCAAGTTGCATTGTGTATAATATTATGTGATTGAATTTTTGTTCTAGAAAGGAGCACCCATTATGCGTGTTCGACGTCTTGATCATATTGTTTTAACTATCAGCAACATTCCGCAAGCAACGCGGTTTTATCACGAAGTTTTTGACATGCCTGTCATTGAAGATCAAACCGATGAAAATGTCACTACATTACGGTGCGGTCACCAGTTGATTCGACTTCAAAAGACCGACCGGCCAACCGAGTTAAAAGCTGACCATCCAACAATTGGGGCGGCTGATTTATGCATCGTTGTCGGTGATGACATCAATGATGTTGAAAACCACCTTAAAAGTTACTTTGTAAACATCGTTGAAGGCCCTGAAAAAAAGATGGGATCCGAAGGCGAAATGACTTCAATTTACATTACTGACCCGGATAACAATTTAATTGAAATTGCTTCATATAAAAAATAAAGTGGCTGTTCCTGGAAATTCCAGGTCAGTCACTTTATTTTTCTAACCAACCGCCATCGATTGGGACCGCTGTTCCATGAATGTAATCAGCTCGCGGGCTTGCTAAGAACATGGTCAACGCAGCAACTTCTTCTGGTTGCGCCCAACGTTTTGCTGGGGTTTGATCAGCAACCCATTTGGCCATCTTGCCATCGTCTTCTTCAAAGTCCTTGGCGTTCATTGGGGTTTCAATTGCCCCGGGAGCAATACAATTTGCTCGAATGCCTTTCGCAGCATAATCATAATCCAACTGCTTTGTATAACCGATAATTCCAAATTTTGCAGCCGTGTATGCAGCGCCGCCACCACCGGCAACCATGCCAGCAATCGATGCCATATTAACGATCGTTCCATGACCATTTTCAAGCATCTGCGGCAAAATCAGGTTTGTGATCCTGAAAATACTCTTCAAATTCGTATCAAAAATTTTGTCCCACTGATCTTCGGTCGTTTCTAAAGTCGGAGCATAGCCGTCAAGGATTCCTGCCGTATTGATCAAAATATCGATCTGGTTGTTTTCAATGATTGGATTTAACCAGGCCTCAATTTCCTGTGGATCACTTACATCACATTTCGTAAAGTTAAAGTTTCCGTGATCATTCAGCTCATATACTTGGCCACCATTTTGAATATCGGCCCCGAAAACTTTCGCTCCGGCATCCAAAAAGGCCTTGGCCTGTTCAAAGCCGATTCCCGATGAAACGCCCGTGATAACAACGATTTTTCCTTCAAATTCCGGATATAAATTCATTAGTCAACCAACTTCCAATCTTCAGCTAAAACGTCGCATGAGGTCGGCATGAATTGCGACAATGCCGGTTCTTCCTTTGTCCGAATCATTAAATACGGGTTGATTGCTTCGCCGTTCAAAGTGTCATTATTAACGACGAAAATGTATTCTTCCGAACCGCCCCAACCTGTTCGAACGGCTTTTTTACCCTTTTTTAATTCCGGTAAAACTTCTTCAAATGTCATTTTGATCCTCCATTACTTTGTTAAATCAATTCGTTTGCTTAAAATTCCAAAAATTACCGCACCAATTACCATTGAAATGAATTCACCGACTGCAACCGCTAAGTATGTTGGCCAAAACGGAAGGTGATTTACGAAATGTAATTCTAACGCAACCGTCCAGGTCATCAACGTACATACAACCACTGCAATTGCAAGCTTGCCGGCCGTCGATTTGACCCGCCGGCTTAAGAAATAACTCAGGCTTGTCATTAAAAGCGTCCCCAAGGAACCGAAGATGATATCAACAATTCCAAGCGGTGAATTAAGATTGGCAATTGCGCATCCAATCGTTAATGCCCAAATATAACGCTTATTGAAAACGGCAAGGTTATTAAAAATTTCAGATAACCGAATCTGCATTGCACCGTAACTGATCGGCGACAATACAATTGTCAATGCCGCGTAAAGGGCCGCAACGATTCCGGCTTTAGTTAGACTAACTAAAGACTGTTTTTTTTGATTATTCACAGGTATCAAACCTCTTTCTAGTTTTTTTAAGTGGGATTTTCGCGAACCACTCATGTTCTAGTATAAAAAAAATCAGCAATGATGACAAATTCACCATCCCTGATTTTTAGCTTAACCCCAACTGATGACGATCCCATCCGTTCCGATATGGGCAATCATCGAAAGGTTCATTTCATATAATTTAATTTGGGCAGCCGGAAATGTCCGGTTGATTGCCTTAATCAACCGTGAAATCACTTGATCGTTATGCCGAGTTCGAATTGCGGTAATCGTAATTTGAAGTTGCCCTGCCATTTCTTGATACGCCGGCATGATCATTCGCCGAATCGTCCGGGAAAGTTTGCTATGCTGCAGATAAGTACTTTGAACTTCAAGCTGCCCCTGCGGATTAAAACGCATTAACGTTTGCGGGCGAAAAATCGTTTTTTGAATCGGAAAGACCCCATTCTTAACGTATCCGGTAGTCGAAATATGCCGCAGATTCTTTAAAATCATCACGGTCTGATTGCTATTCCGAACCTCTTTCAAAATCGGCTCAATTGCATTCCAGTCCTTTCCCTGAGCAACCAGTTTCGCTGCTAATACCGCTAAATTACCCTCTGCGACGCCCATTGAATACGAATCAACCAAATGAATGTTGATTTGATCATGGCGTTGCTGATATGAGCGCAAATTATTTCCTAAACCACTAATATCATTATCAAGGTAAACCCAGATAACATCTGTATAACCCTTATCGATCAGTTCATTCAAAAATTCATCGATTGCTGTCACTGACACCTGACCGCACATTAAAAACGAATTTTTTTCACGAAGCATTGCCTTAACCTGTTGCCGATCATAGTCATACTTCTCATAATATCGCTTGCCGTTCAACAATAACGGTAACGACAACGTTTTAATTGCTAATTTATGCTTGATTTGAGGAGCAATAATCGCCGCGCTATCTGTCAGAATCGCAGTTTTCATTTCTTACCATCCAATTCATTAATCCTTCAATTCTAAACATCACTAACTATCTTACCATATTAACCGATCAAATGCTGACCAAGCATAAACCCTAGAAAAGCAAAACTGATTCCAATCACATAACTTAATATTCCGTATAACACCGCCATCCGGTAGTTATGATCATCCAGTAATGCAAACAATTCCGTATTAAACGTTGAAAAGGTCGTGTAACCGCCTAAAAAGCCGGTTCCAAGAATTGCATATGGTAATGTCTTAAGCTTAATTCCAACAACGAATCCTAAAACAAGGGCCCCTGAAACATTTAAAAAGAACGTTGCTAATGGGAATGAACCCTTAACGTGTTTTTTGATCAGATTCGTTAAAAAATACCGCACACATGCTCCAGCGCTTGCACCTAAACCTAACATCCAAATCATTAAAATTCACCCTTTTCCTTCTTTACCAGCCGGCTTGCTAAAATATAGCCGAGAGTTACACATAAAAAACCGCCTAGAATACTAATACTTAAATAAGCCATCGCATGAATCAAATGATGGGCGTTTACCAATTTCATGAAATCAACTGTAAATGAAGAAAAGGTCGTAAATGCCCCGATAAACCCGGTTCCCAATCCAACATTCAGCCATCCAGCAAGCAAATCGCGTTCAATCACATAATACGTCAGAAATGCTAACAAAAAGCATCCTACCAAATTAGCAACGATCGTTCCGCTACTTTGCCAAATTTTTCCTAAATAATACCTGCTGATTCCGCCAAAAAAGGCAAAGAAAGCAACGCTCAAATAATTTTTTACCTTATCACTCATTTTAAAACTCTTCCTTTTAATTTAGATATTGATCGATTTTTTGACGAAGATAATCTTCAAATGGTTTGAATGGCCGGTATCCTGTAATTTTCTCTTTGGCCTGCCCATTAACAAATAAAATTTGAGTCGGAATATTTTGAATTCCAAATTGCTCCGCAAGTTCCCGGTATTGCCCAACATCAACCTTTGCAAACTTAATTTGATTGTCGAATTGATCTTCAAGCTGTGCAAGAACCGGATCCAGCATCTTGCACGGTTGGCACCAATCGCCCCAAAAATCGAGCAAAACTAATCCGCTAGCTGTTTCTTCAGCAAAGTTTTGATCAGTGATCGTAACTGCCATTTTTCCACTTCCTTGAATCTGATAACATATCCTTTTATTTTACTCTTCTTTCAAAAATATAAAAAGCCGGGAAAACCCGACCTTTTATCGTTTATTATTTATCACTCTTTTTTCTGAAAGGAATCATTGCTCCCAAGCCAGCCAAAATTACTGCTCCAATCGCTGTTAAAATTCCGCGTTGTTCACCCGTTGCCGGCAACTTCCGGTTATCAGCATTCGCTTTTGAAACATCTAACTGCTTTGCACCTGCTTGTCCTTGAACAGTTGGATCATTTGAATTCTTCGCTGCTGGATCTTCATTTTTAGCAAAGTTCATTGAAGATGATGAACTCTTATTTCCTGGATCAGCAACATTTTTATCCGGATCAGCCGTCTTCTTTGAACCATTTGATTCAGTACTTGATGAAGCTGGTTTTGAGTTTGAACTCTTTGCTCCAGGATCTGCTGGATCTTGAGTTGATGATTTTTTCAAGCTGCTTGATGAATTTTTGCCACTTAATTCGCCACTTGATGACTTCGAACTACTTGAAGTCTTTCTCGATGAATCCCCAACATTTGAACTCTTTTTGTTGTTTCCGTTACTTGAAGTGCTTAATTGCTTATTACTTGAGTCCTTCTTACTACTGTTTGCGCTTCTTGAAGTACTTGATTGTTTATCGCTTGAAGCCTTGCTTGATGAACTTTCAATACTTGAGCTCTTTTGGCTACTGCTGTTTGATGACTTCAATTGACTGCTTACACTGCTTGAAGTCTTGCGTGATGAGCTTTCAACACTTGAGCTCTTCTTACTACTTGATGACTTCATTTGGCTGCTTGTATTACTTGAAGTACTTGATTGCTTGCTGCTTGAAATCTTGCTTGATGAGCTTTCAATGCTTGAACTCTTCTTACTACTGCTGTTTGATGACTTCAACTGGCTGCTTACGTTGCTTGAAATACTTGATTGCTTACTGCTTGAAGTCTTGCTTGATGAACTTTCAATGCTTGAACTCTTCTTACTGCTTGTGCTGCTTGAAGTACTTGATTGCTTGCTGCTCGAAGTCTTATTTGATGAGCTTTCAACACTTGAGCTCTTCTTACTACTTGATGACTTCAATTGGCTGCTTAAATTACTTGAAGTACTTGAGTTCTTTTGGCTACTACTTGATGAAACCTTACTTGAACTTGATTTTTCGCTTAAGGAGCTCTTTACACTTGAACTCTTTTTACTACTGCTCGATGATTTTAGACTGCTCTTACTCAATGATGATGAATACTTACTTGAGCTTGAAGAACTGGTTCCATTCAATGCTGCCTGGGCTTTGTCAACTGCTTGTTGCGCACTTGTAACTGCACTTTTAGCATTATCAAGGGCTGTTTTCGCAGCTTGTTGGTCTTTAACTGCCGCAGTATATTGCTGGTAAGTATTTGAAACCTGGGTCTGCAACTTAACAATTTCTTGATACATTTGCTTGGCATCTGCAGTATTCTTATCTGCTAATTGATAATACTGGTCTTCTAATTGAATCGCCTTATTATCCAAGTCTTGCCATTGCTGACTCAAACTCCGTGCCTTTTGAGTTGCATTATCATAATTCGTTTGCGCCGATTGCAAGTTTTTCTTTGCATCCGCAAGCTTTTGTTGAGCATCTTTCAACTGTTCTTGCGGTGTCAAACTTGAACTTGAAGATTTTGAACCCGTTGAGGTACTAGTTGATCCCTTTAAGCTTGATTTTGTCGAACTTGAATCCGTACTTGATGAAATCGCACCGTTTGCCGTTACCGAGCTGCTTGAAGCTTGAACTACACTGGAGCTTCCACTGGTTGCAACGCTTGAACTTCCATTTAAAGTGCTGCTTGAAACGGCACTTGATGTTGTACTGCTTGCTTGCGCAGCATCAAATGCCTGCTTTGCTTGGTCATAAGCTTTTTGAGCAGTGACCAATTGTTGTTGAGCAGCACTCAGGTTTGCCTTAGCAGTTTGTTGCTGTTGGGCTAACGTTGTGTGTCGGGCCTGAACATTTTTCAATTCAGTTTGCACTTGTTGAATTTGCTTTGCAACTTCAGCGCGTGGATCTGTCGTTCCGCTGCTGACACTGCTTGAATTACTGTTTAAACTTGCTAATTTGTTATCAAGGTCTTCAAGCTGTTTATCTAATGCCTGCCACTTATCGCTATTATTTTTAACTTGTTGATTAATTGTATTTAATTGACTTTGCGCTTCATTCACTTTCGTTTGCGCAGCTTGCAGATTAGCTTTTGCTTGATCCAACTGTCCTTGAAGTGAATTACCCGATGTTTGCGCTGCTTGCTGATTGACCGCAACCGTTGTTGCATTCACAGCCGGGGCCAAACTTCCCGCTACCAGCATTCCCGTCAAAGTTAATGAACATAAAAGATAGTTTCTTTTTTTCAAATTTTAACCTCCTAAAGTAATCTTACTCATTACTAATATTAATTATTGTTCGAATTTTAATAACCTATGCTTATTATTTTATCAAAAATCACCCGTCATTATTGGGAATTTAATTTTTAATAAGACTTATTTATAAACTTTTTAAACTTTAACCGTTCCTTTTTAATTATTAATGCTACCCTTTTAACTAGGAGGTGAAAAAAGATGGAAAACCAAAATGCACCACTTTGTACGAATGGCATGCAATGTACTGCCGGCTGTCCGTGTGCAGGTAAGGACGGAATTTGTCATTGCCCGATGATCGATGATCAAAAATGCGCATGCAACGGGCATTGCGTAGTTCCAAAATCAAAGTAACAAAAAAAGCTATGGCCAAAGCCATAGCTTTTTTCATTCTTATTTATCAAACACTTTCAAAGTACTCTTATTTGCCGGTTGAACCTGTTGGAGTTCGCCACGAACAATGATCCGGGTCTTAACTCCAGGAGTTCCTGATGAGCAGGTTACCAATGTTAATAACTTTTGACCTGGGACATCATTTAACCATTGAACTTGATCTTCATTAACGATTTTCTTCAATGTAACCTTGTAAGTATAAACGTTCTTTCCGTCTGTCAAATATACTTTGGCCCCAACGCCAATGTTTGCTAACGGTCCAAACAAAATGCTGTTGTCTTCCATGTGGTGACCGGCAAGGCAGTAGTTGCCCTCTTCACCCATCGTTTCATTTTGTTTCATCGTTCCAGCCCCACGCATCAAATTGCTTTGAGCTAAACCGTAGAAGACTGGCAAGTGAATCCCGACATCTGGAATCGCAATCTTTCCGATTGAATCCGCTGCATTTGAAGTTGCAGCCTTGGCAACATCTTTCGTGTCAACCGGACGAACGGCATCATAATCGAATTGCCCTTTCTTCGGCTTTGAACTGCTGATTGGCTTGTTTAATGCGGTCGTTGAAATGTGGTTAACAACAAATGATTTGATTTGTTCGTTAAAAATCAATGCTAAGCCGCATAATACCAATAAAATAACCAAAATACTTACAAGGGTTTTCCTTACTTTCCCATGTTTTTTACTTCTTGATTCTGCCATCTTGAGTTACCCCTTTCATTTTTACACTTACTATTTCGTCGTTTCAGGTTCTGATTGACGAACGGTTGAATCTTCCTTCTTTTTCAAAACAACTAAAATTCCGATACTTACAACGGATACGATTGCTCCGAGGAACAAGTATGGTGTCCGGTAAGTAAACGTTACTTGGTGTTTTCCAGCACTGACAGGAACTGCTAAGAATTCATCAAGCGCCTTCTTCGGTTTAACTGTCTTGCCATCAACCTTAACGTGCCAACCAGTTTGAGCAGGAATCGTTGTCATGATCAATTCATGTTTTGGAACGTCGATCGTTCCGCTGATCTTCGTATTACTGAAGTGATCAAGCTTCAATGGGTGTTCATTCAAATCATTCATTAATGACTTGTATTTACTCATATCAAGGTGATACAACCCAAAGCTGTCAAGTTGCAAACTATTGTTAGTCAATGTCATCGTCAACGTTTGCTTTTGATCTTTTTGACCGCCGCCGGTAATGTTCAAGATCATTGGTGAGTTAAAGTCCCCGGTTTGGGTCAACTGTTGATCACCGATCGTGAATGAACAATTCAAGTTACCATTATTGGCAAATGCTGGTCCGATCGTTAAGTAGTATGGATCGTTTGTCTTTGGTGTAAATGGCATTTGAATCGTTGCATCCTGATTACCATTGACCTTGGTATACGTATTATTTCCTTCATCCTTCAAGTTGCTGTAAACAACACTTAAATCTTTATATGACTTAAAGAGTTTCAGTTTCTTGTTGCCTGCCAAGCCAGCCGCAATCATGTTTTGATTTTGAATTGGTTGGGCAGATTGTAACTTAACATTCAAGATATCTGGACTTGCGGCAAAACCAATCGGCAAGACGTACGGATTCTTGTAAATATTAATCGTGTTGGTTCCATTTACCAAATTATCATTACTCAAATCAAGCCGGGTTGAATATGGTGATAAAACGTTCGTATCTGACGTTTGATTCAACATGTACTTGATTCCAAGGAATGAGTCTGAGAATAGCGTCCCGTTACTGTAACCCGTGTAATTATCACCGGATGAATCCCCAATTTCGTTCATAAAGTTTGAAGTCTTCGGATCCATCATTGAATTAAATTCATCGGTTCCATAGAAGTTACATTGCATTGGATCGTCCTTTGAACGTTCAAAGGTTTTGCCGATCCGGTAAAACTCATTCTTACCTGGCCGAATTCCATCAAGCGCAGTATTCAGGTTTGAAATAAAGCCGGCAAAATCGCTTTGTTTAACATAGTCGATTGGATTCAAACTCAAAGCGACGTTTGCCCCCATTTCGACGGTTGTTAATGCTAATAATGAAAGTTTGAACCATTTCTTCATCGGAACTGAGAATAATACTAAGAATCCGATGATGATCACGCTGCTGATTACAATATTCGTGCTCTTTAAGAAACCAAACTTCTTAATGTTGTAGAAGCTGTATTCGACGATTACCCCTAAAACAATAACACTGAGCATCAACTGTAACCGGGATAGCCGGGTGATCTTCAATAGTCCCCGCGCCGCAATTAGAATCATCCAGAAGCAGACAATGTATGAGAACCGGTATGGATACCATACAGGGAATTGCATTGCGTGCCAGAACAAATCAAGCGGTTGGTAGCAAAGGGAAACAACAAAGAAGGCACTCACAACGATCGTTGCGATCTTTTCTTTCAGTTTGATCTCCTTGCATGTGAAGTAGCAGATAAATCCAATTAATACCAAAGTTCCAACGAAGATGTTTGGCGTTCCCTTTGGCATTTGGTCAAAGTTGAACCCGCCGACCAAAAACTTCGGCAAGATCTTCCATGGTGAGTAATCAAATTTCCATTGGAATGACTTGGTATTATATTGCGCCTTGGTCTGCATAATGTTAAAGAACGTTGGTAATAAGACAACGGCTGCCATGCCGGCTCCAAGAAGCGACCGGCCAATAAAGCTTCCAATCGTCTTCCACTTTGCTTGAATCTTTTCACTGTTGCGGACATATGTCCATGCAAAGTATAAAACCGCGAAGATGCAGATCATGTAACCCATGTAGTAATTTGTAACTAAAATAATTGCTAAAAATACCGGGTAGACCCACATGCTCTTCCGTTCAATCAGATTTTCAATTCCGATGATCATTAGTGGCAAGAAAACTAATGCATCTAACCACATAATGTTCAAGATATTTGCAACCACAAAACCGTTTAAGGCATATGCAATTGAAAATGCTGGAACTAAGAATCCTTTTTGCCACTTTTCTTTAAGCAGCAACTTACTGAATGCCCATCCACTGCATCCAACTTTTAAAACGGTAATCAAGAGAATCCCGAATGTGATCCATTTTCCAGGCGTAAAGAGCAATACTAAATTAAACGGGCTGAATAAATAGTATGCCCATGTTCCCCACATGCTGCCCCCAATCGCATTTTGGAATGAATAGAAGAATTGACTGAAATGGTGCAGCAATGTGTTCCGATAAAATGAATAAAAATCAACATATTGCTGCCCTAAGTCAACCGTCAAAATTGACGAATTTCCAAACGGGAACATCTTCCGGTAAGCAAAGTACCCTAATAAAATCAAAATCGGTAATGCAAATGAAAGCAATTGCAAGAGACGGGTGTTTTTGCTTGAATCCGAAACTTTACGCGAGGATTTCTTTTCTCTTTTTCTCACGTTTAAACTCACCCCATAATAGTTATTTGTTTGATAAAATTTTTTACTTTTTAACTTTATCACTCATTTAATGATTGTACCATAGATTAAATAGTTTCTATTATTCCTAATAATGAATCTTAAAAAAATAATATTTGTTTAACGAAAAATTCTTACTCTCACGATTTAAGAAAAAAGAAAGGTTACGACAATCGCCGTAACCTTTCTTTTCAAATTATCTCAATGAATCCCATGCTGGCAAATCAATCTTTGCTTGGTGATTAATTTGCTTAGCACGTTCTGAAATATACTTTTGGTTAATAATGACTTCATAAACGTATTTATCGAACCATTCATCCGACATCACAAAGTAGCCTTGGTCGCCGATTTTACTTCCCCATGAATTTTCAACTTTCCACTTGGTTGGTTTGCTATCCACGATATCAACGCCCGTAAACGTCATTGCGTGGGAGACTTCCCCGTTGCGTGACATCAGGCGATCTTTTTTGCTTAATTCAAGGTCAACGTTAAATAATTCACCCTGTTTAAAGAATTCAGATGAAAGGTAACCTTTTTGCCGATCAAGATCTTGTAAAACGTCGCATCCAAACCAAACCGTTTCACCGTTTTTAAGTGATGCAATCACGGCATCCTTCAATTCTTGAGTGCCCACATTCAAGAATTCAATATGCTTGCCGTTGTAAATATAGTCTTGACTTGGCAGACCATATTTTTGATCCATTTCATGATCGGGTGCATCTAACAAACAAACATAATCATCAAAATTCCGCTTGCAGTATTTTTCAAAGAAACTCTTCGGCGTTAAATCGCGATCAATGTGGTAATCTTTATCTTGATCACGGTATTCAAAATCAAATTTAACTGGCGGTTGTCCAAACGCATAAACAAGCATCCGGTAAATATCGCTTAAAGCTTCTTTTTTATATGCCCTTAATTCTTCATCGGATTTCCCGGCTGCCTTCATTTCACGCAGATGCATTGCATCCTTACTAAGTTTCAGATTTAATGATGAGTTTAAGTCGCTCGTTTGATCACTTGCGAAAGTTTCCGGCATGACGCTTTGCGGAACAACCCCGTATTTGTCAATCAATGCCGCCGCATTGGCCCATTGACCGCCATCATTATCATTCCAGTTCAAAACATCAAGTAATTCCCGGTCATCGCTTGGACGATCAGCCAACCGAATCACTTCTTCAAGGTAATGATTAGCCTTTTCCAACCGGTCAAAAAACGAATTATAGTTTTGGGAGAACTGAAAGTCCTTAACATTGTATTTCTTTTCAAATTCGTGGCGCATGGTATTCAACGTTGCAAATAACCAGCAACGACCGCTCTTTTTCTGAGCAGTCACTGCTCCGGTTTCAACCTCAATTGAAAATACCCGGTTTAAACCGCGTTTAGCTGCATAGTTGCGGCTGGCTGCGATCACGCCGTTTTCCTGAACCGCCCGGCCAAGTGAAGCTGACGCTGGGGTTTGTTCATAATCTTGGTTAAATTTTTGCAGATCTTGATATGTAATATCCTGTTCCTTTGTCATCATGATTCTTCTTTCATCAAAAACTAATTTTAATTTAATTGTATTTTAACATACACGTTCAAAATATCAACATTAAAAAAATAAAAAGTTGGAACTGATGTCCCAACTTTTTAATCATTTTGAACAACAACCTTTGTTCCAACCTTTAAATTCTGCATCATCCATTTCGCATCCGGAACTGATAGCCGAATACACCCGTGCGAAGCCGGTTGCTTTCCAAGCTTCTCAGCTTCCGGAACATTGTAACTTCCGTCTTTCTTTGTTGGGACTGTATGGAAAAGGTAAACCCCGTTATCCTTCCACGAAACCCAGTAATTTGCGCCTTCATTTAATGAACTGTTAAAGAAGCTTTGGCCCCGTTCCGGTTGAATTTGGTATGTTCCCGTCGGCGTATCGCTGACCATCTTTCCGGTATTCGGATCCTTATGGAAAAGGCCACCACTACAGTACATCGTGTAAATTACCTTATTCCCCGACATCAAATATGTCCGGTTCTTTAACAACGCCACTTTGATCCAGAAATTTTTAACGTTATTTAAATTTGGATACGGAACCTTTTCTGAAGACTCCTGCCAATTGATCGGCGTCCGCATTACTGACTTTGCAGCCCGCTTCTTTGCGGCTGCAACTTTTTTCCTTGCTATTTTAGCAGCCCGCGCTTTGGCCTGTTGTTCGATCACAATTTGGTGATGATCAGCAACATGCATACAGTGCCGATAGCCAAAAAGGCCAAGAAGCGTCATTATTAAGATTAAAATATCAATTTTTCGAAATTTAATGTTCGCCAGTTTTTCCTGTCGCCGACGCTTAATCGATTCGCTTCGTTTTTCCATGCTTTCCTTTTATCTCCAGTAGATACAAAGGGTTGAACAGCATTGTAAAACTTTCGCTTTTCCGTTCAACCCATTGTTTAAATATTATCGTTTTTGTTAAATAATGAATCAACTGATTGATTGTGATAAATCAATGAAATTGCCTTCGCAAAAATCGGTGCAACTGATAAGATTCTTAACTGTTCAAACTTTTTCTCTTCAGGCATTTGAATCGTATCGGTTACAATAACTTCTTTAAGCGCTGAATTTTTCAATTCGTTAACCGCATTGCCAGAGAAAATTGCATGCGTTGCACAACCGTAAACGTCCGTTGCCCCCGCTTGTTTCAACACGGCAGCGGCATCCGCCATTTTCGCACCCGTATCGATCATATCATCAAAGATAATGCATTGATGGCCCTTGACATCCCCAATCACATCAGTATTTTTATCAACGCGTTTCGAATCCCGCTTATCAACAATTGCGATTGGTGCTTTCAGGCATTCTGCCAAATTCCGCGCTAATTTTACACTGCTGTGATCCGGAGCAACGACCACAACATCTTTATCAAGGCCGTTTTTCTTGAAGTAATCAGCTTGACTATAGATTGCTAAAAGGTGGTCAACCGGAATATTAAAAAATCCTTGTAACTGACCAGCATGCAAATCAAGGGTAACTACCCGATCAGCACCTGCCATCGTCAAAAAGTTAGCAATTAGTTTTGCTGTGATTGGTTCCCGTGGCCGCGTCTTCCGATCAGCCCGGGCATAACCGTAATACGGAATTACGCAGTTGATCGTTCCGGCACTTGCCCGCCGTAACGCATCGATCATTACCATTAATTCCATAAAGTTTTCATTGACTGGATCTGAAATTGATTGAATAACAAAAACATCGCATCCGCGAACACTTGTGTCGATATTAATTTGAATTTCACCATCGCTGAAATGATGAACAGTTGTATCGCTCAACTCAACTCCAAGATCATCGGCAATTTTTTGAGCCAATTTAGGATTGGAATTTAAGGCAAAAAGTTTAATTCCGGTATTATCTTGATTCATTTATGTCTTTCCTCCAGCATTCAGCAATCATTATGTTCTTTCTTAATTCTATGGTATTTCAGGCGTTTGTCAAGAACGCTTAGATGACGAAAACATGACAATGGGGTTAAAAACAGGAGGCTGCCCATAGATGCAACCTCCTCGTTCAGTTTTATCAAGACTCGCTTAACTCTTACATCGCATGTTTTAACAGCTGGTCAACTGAAATGTGATATAAATCACTTAAATATACCAGACTTTCCAAATCCGGATAGCTGACATCACGTTCCCAGTTTGAAACAGTTTGCCGTGAAACGTGCAAAATGTCAGCAACCTCTTTTTGGGTAAAGTGATAACTTTCACGTTCTTCTTCTAAATTCTTTCCGAGTTCCATAAAATATTCCTCCATCTTTTCATCAAACTTTAATCTTAGATCCCTTAATAAAACTGTTTTCCCCTTTAGCTTTAATTTTAACACACCTCGATTAATTAAAAAAATCTAATCAAGGGATCTACGCGCAAAAAATTTCTGTACCAATATTCAAAAAGAGGCGGCAACACCAGTCGCAGCCTCTTTAAGCCTTAGAATGAACGAATATTCAATTTCTTCTTTAACAGATACCGTACACCAAAACCAATCAGTGCAAACAGGATATCAGCAAGCGGCGTAAAGGCCGGGTTGACCTGTGGCGGAATCTTGGCGATCAATGCAAAGGCAGCGAACCAAACGATCAACAAGCCTAAGAAGACTCCAATTGCCCGTAAGATCCGGTGCTTTGCCTTCCGGTTATTCATTACCTTGTAGAATCCTGCTAATCCTAAGCCGGCAATTACGGAAGTTGAAACGATCGTTAACCACCCAGCATCTGCTGTTTGCCGTTTTGAAAACAGACCTAAAATTCCGTACATTGCACAGAACATAACGAACATCAATAATCCGTTATCCAAAGCTGATTCCCAGAACTTAGGCGGTTTGTTTTCCAATTCGCGCTTCGGTCCGTTAATAATATCGTCTGCTTTTTTAGCAGCCGGACCATATAACTTTGCAGCTGTATAGCCTTGTTTTTGCTTAACTTTTAATTCTTCATAAACTTCATTTAAAGCAGTTGCTTTCTTTTCAGGGTCATACCCTTGAGCATTCAACGCCCGGTTTAACTTGATCATGTACTCTGCATTCCGTTTAGTCAAGTCCGCGAATTGCTTATTGATTTCGATCATTTTTTCCTGACGTTCTTTTTCACGGGTTTCTGCCTGACGTTGAGCTGCTTTTTGATTTTTTTGCCGAATATCTTCGTCTGCCACAACGGTTCCTCCTTTAACTGAAATCGACTTTTAAACTCTTATTTTAGACATTGAACCGGAATTCAATAATGTCGCCATCTTGAACCACGTAGTCTTTTCCTTCAAGGCGCATCTTACCAGCTTCTTTAACGGCTTGCATGCTGCCATATTTATCAAGGTCATCAAATGAAACAGTTTCAGCGCGAATAAAGCCCCGTTCAAAGTCTGAGTGAATAATTCCGGCAACTTGCGGAGCCTTCATTCCGTGTCTGAAAGTCCAAGCCCGGGTTTCTTTCCCACCGGCTGTAAAGAATGTTTCAAGGCCTAATAACTTGTATGAGGCCCGAATCAGCCGGTTCAATCCAGGCTCTTCAACGCCTTCCATTTCAAGGAATTCCTTCTTTTCGTCATCATCCATTTCGGCGATTTCTTCTTCCGTTCCGGCAGCAACCCCGATAACTTCTGAACCAGGATCGTTTTCGGCTAAGAACTTCTTGATTTCTGGCATGTATTTGTTGCCGTCTGGATCAGCCATATCTTCTTCACCGATATTTGCAACGTAAAGGACCGGCTTTGAAGTTAATAAGAATAAGCCCTTAACGATTTTCTTTTCATCATCGTTAAATTCAATCGAGCGAACCGGCTTTCCTTCTTCAAGCACTGGCTTGATCTTTTGCAAAACGGCGAATTCAGCTTGGGCATCCTTATCACGCCCGGTTTTAGCAACCTTTTCAACCCGGGTATAACGCTTATTGATCGATTCAAGGTCGGCCAATACCAATTCAAGGTTGATCGTGTTGATATCATCGATTGGGTCAACTTTTCCTGAAACGTGAGTGATATTATCATCATCAAAAGCCCGAACAACGTGAACGATCGCGTCACATTGACGAATGTTTTCCAAGAATTTGTTTCCTAATCCTTCACCCTTGCTGGCGCCCTTAACGATTCCCGCAATATCAGTAAATTCAAAGGTGGTGTGGACAATTTTTTTGGCAGGGATGATTTCATCGATCCGCGCCAATCGTTTATCAGGAACTTCAACCATTCCTACATTGGGATCAATTGTCGCAAATGGATAATTTGCCATTTCTGCTCCTGCTTTTGTAATTGCGTTAAATAGCGTTGACTTTCCAACATTTGGCAAGCCGACAATTCCAGCTGTTAATGCCATTTCATTCACTCTTTCTAATTAGCTTTTTCTAAAATTTTCTTCATTTTGCGTTCAAATTCACGCCGGGGAAGCATTACAATGTGGCCGCACCCCGTACATTCAATCTTGATATCCATTCCCATCCGAATGATTTTCCAACGGTTGGTTCCGCACGGATGAGCCTTTTTCATTTCAACAATGTCGTTTAAATCATAATCTTTCATTTAAAAGCTCGCCTCATAAATAATTCATGATTACAACTCAATGTTTAAAACATCCAAGATTCGATTAAAATCTTCCGTTGACAGGTAGTTAATTTCAATTTTACCCTTGCCCGTCTTTTCGTTGGATTTGATTGCAACCTTCGTTCCAAATTTTTCTTGAAGCCGGTCTTGGCTTTGAAGAAGATACGGTGAAAGTTTCTTTTTCCGGTCCTTTTTGACTTTCTTTTTCCCGTTCATGTCATTGACGATTTGTTCCAATTGACGAACCGTGTAGTTTTCCTTAACCGTCTTCTTTGCAAGTTCAACTAACTTATCCTTGTCTTTCAAAGCCAGCAATGTCCGGGCCTGGCCCATTGACAACTTACCGTCTTGAACAAATGCTTTGACTTCCCGGGGCAGATCCAAGAGGCGCAAATAGTTTGCAATATATGGCCGCGACTTGCCTAACCGTTCTGATAACTCTGACTGGGTAATTTTCAGGTTCTTCATCAATGTACTGTAAGCTTCAGCCTCTTCAAGCGGACTTAAATCTTCCCGTTGCAAGTTTTCAAGGACGGCAACTTCCATCATTTGTTCATCGTCAATTGCCCGCACAATTGCTGGAATTGAGTCCTTTCCAGCTAATTTTGAAGCCCGGAAACGGCGTTCACCGGCAATGATCTCATAACCCATCACACTTGATTTGCGCACAATGATTGGTTGGAAGACCCCGTTTTTCCGAATTGAATCTGATAAATCCTTTAAATTTTCTTCATCAAAGTTTTTCCGTGGTTGATAAGGGTTCGGGCGGATCTCGTCAAGTTGAAGTTCTTCAACCTTTTCATCTGCTTCTTTTTCTTCGTCAAAATCAGCGAATAAAGCATTGATTCCGCGGCCAAGTCCCTTTTTATTCTTACTTGCCATGAGCTGCTAAGACCTCCTTTGCTAACGCCATGTATTCCTTCGCTCCCCGTGATGATGGATCATAGTCAATGATCGACATTCCATGACTTGGAGCTTCTGAAAGCCGGACGTTGCGGGGAATAATCGTTTGATAAACCTTGTCTTTAAAGAACCGTTTAACTTCTTCAACAACCTCGTTTCCAAGGTTAGTCCGGGCATCCAGCATTGTTAACAAGACCCCCTCGATCTTCAAGTTTGGATTGAAGTGCTTTTGCACAAGCTGAATTGTATTTAATAACTGACTTAATCCTTCCAAAGCATAGTATTCGCTTTGAACCGGAATCAAAATCGTATCGCAAGCTGTAAACGCGTTGATCGTCAGCATTCCAAGTGAAGGCGGGCAGTCGATCAAAATATAATCATAGCTGTCTCGAATCGGCACAACTGCATCCGCTAACCGTTTTTCCCGTGCCATTTGAGATGTCAATTCAATTTCAGCACCTGATAATTGAATCGTTGCCGGAACAATATCAAGGTTCTTCCGGCTGGTGTGAATGATCACATCCGTCATTGGAACTTCATTTACCAGAACATCATAAACATCCGCTTTAATATCTGCTTTCCGAATTCCAAGTCCGCTCGTTGCGTTTCCTTGAGCATCGGCATCGATCAGTAATACTTTCTGGCCTAATTTTGCTAAACAAGCACCAAGGTTAATGCTTGTCGTGGTTTTACCAACCCCGCCTTTTTGGTTGGCAAGTGCAATTACGCGTCCCATCTAATCCACTCTCCTTCACTAGTTTCGTTCATTTTTATTTTTTAATGGAATTTCAATTACAATTTTTTGAACATCATCGTTGGTCTCTTCTTCAACCTGAACGTCGATTCCCGTTTCACGAACCATATTGACTGACTGTTTGATCGTATTGACTGCCAGTCGAACATCCTTGGCAACCCCTTTAATTTGCGGCCGGTTTTTCGGCTTCATGCGGGGAACAACGATCCGGTTGACCTTCTTTTCAGTTTCCTTAACTGAAAGGTGATTATTCAAAACATCTTTTAAGACCTTGGCCTGTTGTTCGTTATCTAATCGAACCAGCGCCCGCCCGTGCCGTTCTGAAATCTTACGGTTTAAGATTGCTTGCTGAACTGGCCGGCTCAGCTTCAACAACCGTAACTTATTAGCAATAAATGATTGGCTTTTCCCGAGTTCTTCAGCCAGCTGTGCCTGAGTTAAATTGTTTAAATCAAGTAAGCGCTGGTATGCTTCAGCCTCTTCGATTGAGGTTAACTCTTCGCGTTGTAAGTTTTCAATCACCGCCATTGAAGCTGCTTCGGTATCCGACATTGTCCGGACAATTGCCGGGACCTTTTCCCACTTTAACGTTTGAATTGCGCGGAAACGCCGTTCACCAGCAATGATTTCATATTTTCCAGGTTCATATTCGCGCAAAATAATTGGCTGAAGTAACCCGTGATCTTTGATCGTATCCGCTAATTCATCGATCTTTTCCTGAGCAAAAATTTGCCGTGGTTGAAAGCGGTTGGGAATGATCTGATTGACCGCAATTTCTTCAACCTGGTCTTCTGGACGAGGCTGCTGTTCAACATCTGGCGTTGCGGTTTCAGCATCCTTTTCCTTCTTTTTATTCTTACCCCAAAATAAAAATGCCATAATTTTCCTCCTTTGATTGTCTAAACAATCGGATTCCGTGCAGGAGTACCCGCCTTGCGCGGATATTGCTTTGGCGTTGATTTAACTTTTTCAACGATCAATAAGTGACGTTCATCATGCGTGGCTGGCAATTCAGTTTGAATATCTTGTTTAAACTGCCCGCCAAGAACTTGAATTGCCTTCTGGGCATCAGCTAATTCTTGATCGGCTTTTTGGGCTTTAAGCGCAATAAATTGGCCGCCGACTTTGACCAGCGGCAGACACAATTCTGTTAAAACGGACATGCGGGCCACCGCCCGGGCAGTCACAAAATCATAGCTTTCACGATGCTTACTCTTTTTGCCCGCGAATTCTTCCGCCCGGGCATGGCACAGTTCAACATCGGTCAGCCCCAGCCGGGTAATTAATTCTTGAAGAAACTTAATGCGTTTATTCAATGAATCAACGATCGTCACTTTTAATTGCGGAAAAGCAATTTTCATTGGAATTGATGGAAATCCGGCACCAGCACCTACATCGCAAAGCGTAACTGCTTCCGTCCGAAGAGCTGGAACTTCAATTCCAAGGATCAGCGAATCATAGAAATGTTTTAAATAAACTTCTTTTTTCGCCGTAATTGCTGTTAAGTTTACAACTTTATTAGTATCAACCAGCAACTCGTAATAATCTTCAAACTGTTTCATCTGCTTATCAGAAAGCATGATTCCATGAAGTGCAAGTTCCTGTTTAAATTCTTCTGGTGTCATCGGATTTCCTTTCTCTGTTCTTCGTGAAACACTTAATTTTTCAATGTTTCACACTACTGATAAGTTTAATTTATTTACTCATTAAAAGCAAGGCGAATTCCGGACCCATTCTCTTTCTTTGAGAATTTTTATTCATTTCTTTTTACGCTATACTTATATAGTAGAAATTTATCAAATGAGGAATTTAAATGACTGAATTTTTTAACGAACCAACCACTGAACAACTCCCACATTTAAGCTTAAACCATGAATATTTACCGCATCATTTTGTTCATGTTCTTGTTCCCCCAACTGCCAAGTTCAACCCGTTGATTATTTTCATCGGGGACGGTCAAGAACAACTTCACACCATTCCGCTTTCCCGGTTAAGCGCCCATGGATTCACAATTGCGATGATGGCAGCTGATCAATTAACCGGGGATCTGCATCATCAGGTGGGCGAAATTAAATCTGCAATTCGCTTTTTGCTTTTGCACGCCGCCCAATTTTCAATCGACACTAACCGGATCTTCATCTGGGGCGAAAAGCGCGGAGCCGATCTAAGCGGAATGACCCTTTTTACTGCTAATGATCCTGAATGGAATGCCGAAGATCCGCGGGTTCTCCCCTTACGTTTCCGGGCTGGCTTTTTATTCGGCGAGACGGATTACTCTAAATTAACCGCAATGATTCCGTCGCATAAACGGCCGGCGTTGTTTATCTATAACGGCGAACTTGATTCATTTGATGAAGCATGCCGGACTCAATTTATCAAGGCCTATCGTCTTCAAAATGAAGTCCAGGATTTTATTTTGAAAAATACTGCCAGCGGAACTAACGCTTTTTACACACCGTATATGCTGACAATCATTGAAAAACAAATTCAAAAACATTTATAAACAAAAAAGATAAAAAATTTCCCAAAAAGGATTGACACTGAATTAAAACCAGGGTATTATATAGATATTGATGAAAGAGCTTTGTGGGCTTCCATCTCCCCCTAGATTCGGCTCACGTTAATATGAGTTCTGTTCATCATCACTTACTCCTTTTTTTCTCTGCACTATACAATGTATAATGCAGAGTTTTTTTTGCCCTTTCGCATCCCATGCGGGTTATTTTTTTACTCTTTTTTCACTTCACAAAAAATTCAATAAAAAAATTTAAATCGTAATCCTCGTTTTTCACTTTCTAATAAACAAGCAATTCAATTCAATTTCTAAATCGTAATCCCGATCTAACGGACTTTTGGCTGTTGACACGCCTAGTTTGCCCCTTTATTATCTAAAAAGTAATCATTACTAATTTCATTAAAGGAGCTACTGAATGAAGAAATTTTCAAAATTATTTTTATTAGCTGTCGGCGCAATTTTATTCACATTTTCTTTAAGTGCTTGCGGAAAGCAATCGTCCACTAAAAAAGCATCAACTGACAAACTCAATGTCGTTGCAACAACCAATTTTTACGGCAACATTGCTCAGGAAGTTCTCGGCGATCACGGAACCGTAACGTCGATCATTAATAGTCCAAACATTGATCCACATGACTTTACCCCGACAACCGCAACCGCCAAAAAAGTTGCTAAGGCCAATCTTGTGATTGAAAACGGAGTAGGGTACGATACATGGGTCAATAAACTGCAAGCCCGGAAAATTCTTTCAGTTGGGAAAATCGTTGGTGCCAAAGACGGCGATAACGAACACTTATGGTACAACCCTGCCAACATTGAAAAATATGTTGACGCGTTAGCTGCCCAATATGGCCGACTTTTACCTCAAGACGCCGCAGCCTTTAAAAAGAACGCGGCTGCTTATAAAAAGAAGTTGAACATTCTTAACCAAAAAATGGATCAAATCAAAAACGAAAAGCAAAATGCCAACGTCGCGGTCAGTGAACCAGTTTTTAACTATGCCCTTCAAAAAATGGGCTTTAAGGTTACTGACAGCCATTTTGCCCTTGCAATCGAAGAAGGATCAGATCCGTCATATACTGATATTCGCGACTTGCAAAACAATATTAAAGAACACAAAATCGCCTTTTTCGTCTTAAATAAACAAGATGATAGCAAAATCGTTGATAACATCGCTGACCTTTGCCGGAAAGAAAACATTCCGGTTCTCGAAGTTACCGAAACAATGCCAAAAGGCGGCAATTACATCGACTGGTTCAGTAATGAATTAGATCAACTCGCTAAAATCGTTCAAACAAAGAGGTAATCATCATATGCAACCAATCTTAGAAGTTGAAAATTTAGATATTAAAGTCCCTGACCGAACGCTTTTTCGAAACCTGAACTTTGCAATCCCGCGCAATGAATTAACGTGCATTACGGGTGAAAACGGCGTTGGTAAATCAACTTTGATCAAGCATCTAATTCAGGACCTTAACCGGAATTCAACGATTCATGCGCAATTTGCAATTCCGCGCGATAAGGTTCAATACGTCCCGCAATTGCGCAATATTGATGATGAATATCCTCTTAACATTCATGACTTTGTTGCTTTAGGATTTAAACATCGCATTCTTCCATGGAATTCAAAAGCGATGAACCAACGATTACGTGAAATTCTGGACGAAACAAAATTGGCCCGCATCCAAGCGCGGCCTTTAGGAAAAGCTTCCGGCGGTGAAAAGCAACGGGCTTACCTTGCCCAAGCATTGTGCGCTGATCCGCAGCTTTTAATTTTGGATGAAGCCACTGCTAACCTGGACCAATCAGCCAAGCACTTTCTGTTGCAGCTGTTAAAATCGATCATGCAAAATCATGATTTAACTGTGATTTTTATCACCCACGATCCGGAACTGATCGCTGCATATGCTGATAACGAGTTGCACCTTGAAAATCAAACCGCAACGATGACTAAAATGAAGAAAGGAGAAAATTAATGTTTAATTATGCTTTTATGCAATATGCATTCATTGCTGGAATATTTATCGCATTAATTTGTGCTGTCATGGGCGTTTTCGTCATCGCCCGGCAAACATCATTCTTTGCCCACACCCTTTCTGAAATCGGCTTTTCAGGTGCAAGTTTTGGCGTGTTTGCGGGCATTTCACCGCTTGCAGGAATGTTGCTTTTCACCTGTTGCAGTGCGTTATTTATCGGCTTTTCAGGTGAAAAAGTCAGCCGGCGCGAATCATCGATCAGTGTTTTTTCAGGAATTTTCTTAGGCCTGGGAGTGCTTTTCCTGTCACTTTCTGATAAACAAGCCAACTACGCAACCAGCATTTTGTTTGGGAGCATCGTCGGCATTGATGCTACTAACCTGCGTGATCTCGTTTGCTTGAGCATCTTCTTATTGATTCTGATTTTCTTTACTTTCCGGAAATTAGCTTTCAATTCCTTTGATGCCCAAGGTTCTGAATATAATCAACGGTATAACAAGTTGATTTCAATCCTCTTCCTTTTAATGCTTGCGTTGACCGTCAGCATTACGGCGCAGATCATTGGTGCGTTGCTGATTTTCGTTCTGCTTACGATTCCGGCATCCGCATCTAAATACTATGCGCATTCATTATGGAAAATGATTGGCCTGACCTTCATCTTCGCAATCACCGGAATTTGGATCGGATTATATTTAAGTTATTTAACGAACTGGCCGGTCAGTTTCTTTATCACGGTCATTGAAGCGTTGATTTATGGCAGTGCGATTTTAAAGCAAAAAATCAGCGACCATCATAATTAATATTTAATCAAGATAATTCGATTAATCAAAAGTAAAAACAGCAATAGTGTTCACTAATATGTGAACATTATTTTTTTATATCAAAATTTTATATGGAATTTCATTTTTTAAAGTGTTAGAATAGGTCACAACAGGGGTAGGATATATCTCGTAAATGGCCAATGGAACGGAATGTGAACTTTGGCAGAACCATAACGGGCGATTTATATCCGCATTCACCATAAAATTCATCTGGTGTATGTGTCTCCCCCGTGGATTTTGGGAGGCTTTTTTGATGAAAAAATTATCTTGGAAGAGTCCGAAACTCGATGTTCGGACCGTTACAATGTCTGCGCTGCTGATTGCGATCCAGATCGTTCTTAACAAAATTTCGATCGGCGATCCCGCCATTTTAAAAATCGGAATTGGTTTTCTTGGAACGGCATTGATCGGTTACTTGACCGGTCCGTGGCTTGGCGGTGTGATCCTCGTTCTTGTTGATATTATTTCCAACACCGTATTCAGTTCCGGCGGAGTCTTCTTTCCCGGATTTACCTTTTCCGCATTTATCAGTGGAATCATCGCCGGTGCATTTCTTTACCACCAGAAAGTTACCTGGCAACGGGTCTTTTTATATGAATTTATTCAAATCTTAATTTCAAACGTTATTTTTACGACTCTGTGGGTTTATATCTTAAGCATGACTTCCCCGCATCACATGGCACTGACCGCTTTGTTGGCTGTGCGGGTTCCTAAAGAAATTATTTCATGGCCGATCCAGGCAGCCGTTGACCTTCTGATTTTAAAGGCCGTGTCGAAAACTCAAATTGCAAAATAAAAAATGGTTGGCGATTGCCAACCATTTTTTATGCTTTCTTCGCATCAATTCCTTTTGTACTGTGGTGAACCCATCCAATATTGATCAAAACTAGAAATGCAGTTGATAAGAACACGCCACCGTAGCCAAACATTCCTGAAACCGTTGAACCAATCAATGGGCCAAAAATGTTTCCCATAAATTGCGCTGACTGGTTATAACTAAATACCCGGCCTAAATATTCATTCGGCGAATATTTAGCTAACAACGTCTGAACTTGTGGAAGCAATGCCGCATCTGAAATTCCAACTAAGAACCGTAAAATTCCTAACTGCCAGACATTCGTTACAAAGGCCTGTGGAATGTAGACTAACATTGCAAAGATCAAACCGCCACGCAAAATCTTCTGCGTTCCGATTTTATCACCCCATATTCCGAACAACGGAGCTGCAAACAACGTTGCAATCCCCGGCAAAGCAGCGATGATTCCACTAACCATGTCAACACTATGGCCGCCATGCAATAATTGTTGAACATATAAACTGATGACTGGTGAAATCGAATTATTTCCAGCCTGAATGATCAACGTTGTAACAAACATTCCAATAATGACTTGCGGATATTCAAGCGATTTAAACAATTCGCGGGCCGGAAGCGTCTTTTCCTTTGAAACCGGCGTGAAGTTCCGTTCGTGAACAAAAAACAGGGTCAACGTAAATACCGTTGCGTATGCCAGCCCAGTCAAGAAAAAGGTTACCCGATAACCGAACGCTCCGGCAACTGCTCCGCCGAATAATGGTCCGAGAAGCATTCCGGCCGTTGTCCCGGTCGACAAGGTACTTAATGCTTTCCCGCTATGCTTGCTTGGAACTTGAGAAGCAATCAGCGCTGATGTGTTCGCAACGTATCCGGCAAAGAATCCCTGGAGTAACCGCAAAAGAGCTAACTGCCATACATGAGCAACCAATCCCATCGAAGCCATCATGACTCCCATGCCGGCAGCCGAAATCAGCATCACTTTCTTGCGGCCGTGCCGATCAGCAAATTTTCCCCAAATCGGGGCCATCCATGATGAAACTAAAAAAGTTGCTGAAAAAACGATTCCGCTCCAAAGATTCAATTGCATCCGATTAAAATGTCCTAACGTCTTAATGTATAAGGACATAAACGGCATGATCAATTGGAATCCCATTCCAACAATAAAGTTTCCAAACCAAAGAACCCGCAAATTCTGTTTCCATTCTGGGATTTTTGCTTTCAAAGTCTCACCTCATTCTAACTATTTGTAAGTAAATTCATAACTTACTATTATACACGCTTTTCAGAAAAAAGCTAACTTTTGCGGTGAGCTTTCAGAAAACTATCTCAAGAATTGATCAATTCGGTGTTTTAAATCTGGTAAAACTTCTTCTTCAAACCACGGATTGCGACTCATCCATAATTGATTCCGCGGTGAAGGGTGAACCAACGGGAAATATTGTGGCAAATAATCCTGGTAATTATGAACAACATCCGTTAGTTTCGCTGAGCTTTTAAGGTGTAAATAATGCTTGGTGGCGTAACTTCCAACCAGTAATGTCAATTTCAAATTCGGCATCGCTTCTAACAACCGCGGATGCCATTTTTCAGCAAAACCTTTCCGCGGTGGCAGGTCGCCTGATTTGCCCTTTCCTGGAAAATAAAAATCCATCGGAAGAACCGCAATCTTACCTGAATGGTAAAATTCGTCATGGCTAACTCCCATCCAATCACGAAGCCGATCGCCGCTTTTATCATTCCATACGATTTGAGTATCTTGAGCGACTCGTCCCGGAGCCTGACCGACGATCAAAATCCGGGCATCTGCGTCAGCATAATATAACGGATCGATTCCCTTTTTCGTATATTCTTGATTCATTGGATCTGCTTTGATTTCTTCAAAAATCTTTTGAAACTGATCTTCCATTTTTCTCCTCCTAAAATCCTTAATCACCCTTATTATAGTAAAAAAATAAAGATGTAACAGAACTGTAAATTATGAAGATTATGTTAACGGCTTCAAACTGCATTAGACCAGCGTTTTAATTGCATTAATTTTTTTATATGTACTTTTGATAATTTGACGCATTATGTAAAGCCCTTTAAAATATAATACGGGTGTATTTTTAAAGTCTATATAGTTATAGGAGTGAAATTTTTTGAAGAAAACAGCAAAGAAAATCGTCGCAGGAACGGTAGGTGCTGCTGGATTATTCTTAGCTTCAGCTGCAACTGCTGTTAATGCTGACTCTGTTCACCACGTCGTTAAAAACGACACTGTGTGGGCCTTATCTCAAAAGTTTGGAGTTTCAATTAAATCAATTGAACAATTAAACCACATTGATCAAAATACCAATATGATTTATGTTGGCCAAAATTTACAAATTCCAAATAAGGACGCACAAGCTCCAAAGAACAATACACATACATATACTGTTCAATCTGGAGATTCTCTTTGGGCAATCGCTCAAAAATTCAATACAAGCGTTGGCCACTTAAAACAATTAAATGGTTTAACATCAAACTTGATCTATGTTGGTCAAACATTAAAGGTTGACGGTCAAGCTGTTGCACAACCAGCTAAAGCTGCAACGCCTGCTCCGGCTAAGACAGTTGCACAACCAGTTCAACAACAAGCACCAGTTGCAAAAGCTTCAGTTGCTTCAACAACTCAAAAAGCAGCTCCTGTTCAACAAGCTCAACAACCAAGTGCTCAATCAACCGTTAAGAGCACACCAGCTGTTCAAAGCACTGTAAAACAAGCTCCAGTTGTTTCATCAGTTAGCTCACAAGCTCCTGCTTTATCTGCAACCCAAATACAACCTGCAACAAGTTCAGTTGCAACTTCAAAGGTTGCTCCAGCAGTCACAAGCTCATCAGCAACAACTGTTTCAAGCTCACAAGCTCCAGTTTCAAGTTCTGCTTCTTCAGCTTCAGTAAGTTCAAGCAGCGCTTCACAACAAACAGTTGCAAGCAGTTCAAGTTCACAAACTTCAGTTGCTTCATCTGTAAGTTCTGCAGCTCCTGCTTCATCAGTTAGCTCACAAAGCAGTTCAAAGCAAGCAGTCATCGCTGCTAACCACACAACTGCGACAGTTAAGTCAGGCGATTCACTTTACGCAATTGCCCAAGAATACGGTGTATCAGTTGCTTCATTGCGTGAAGCTAACCCGAACTTAGGAAACTCATTGACAGTTGGTCAAAGCTTGATTATTAATAATCCAACTAAGAACCCTGCAGCTGCTTCATCTTCATCACAACAAGCTCAAGCAAGCTCAGCAAGTTCACAACAACAAGCACCTCAAGCTCGTGAAGCTGCTGCTCCACAAGCTCGGACAGCTAACAACCAACAAGCTGCTCAAAGCAACAACAATCAACAACAAAACAACAATAACAATAACCAAGCTGCTCAAGTAAGTTCGCAAGCACAACAAAGTTCAACAACGCGGACAGGCAGTGGAAACAACGTTGTTTCATATGCTGAATCATTCATTGGGGTTCCATATGTATACGGCGGAACAACTCCAAGCGGTTTCGACTGCTCAGGTTTCGTTCAATATGTATACAACCACTTTGGCAAGAGCTTACCACGGACAACAACGCAACAAGAAAATTGCGGTACTCAAATTCCTGTAAGCCAAGCTCAACCAGGCGACTTATACTTCTGGGGTAACAAAGGTTCTGCATACCACGTTGCCATCTGCGTTGGTAATGGTAAATACATTGCCGCTCCAGAACCAGGCCAAAGCGTTTCAATTGGAAGCACTCAATACTTCCAACCATCATTCGCTGTTCGATTGTAAGATTAAAAACTAATTATTAAAATAGGCTATGACTTTCGTCACAGCCTATTTTTTTGATTTAAACTTTCAAAATCACAAATCCATTTTGAGCAATTTTATTTTCATCTTCCATTAAGTTTTGACTCAAGACAACTTCGGAATTTTGCGGAATAACGACCTTCACGCTTCCATATCCGAAATTAAACAGACAGAATAATTTTTGACCATCATATTCACGGGTCAGCGTAAAGTACCGGTATTTATTACTTAACTGGCCCCATTCAAGGGTGCCGTCATTTAATAAATTAGCGTATTCCCGCCGCATCGCGATCGCATTTTTCATAAATTGTAGCATTGACGAAGATTGTTCTTCATCCTTCCATTTCATCGGTGCAAGGTTCGTTGGAACGTTCTCACCAGTTACTCCAACTTCAGTACCATACATGAACGATGGAATTCCAATTTGCATAAAAGTAAATGCAATGATTGCCCGCGCCAGATCTTCTTCGCCGTTGCACTCACTGATCAACCGCGGAGTTACAAAACTTTCAACCTCGTTGATCAGCGTTTGGTTCGTATAAACGGTATTCTTCATTAACGCATCGTTGATTTGCGAAATCATCTCCGTAACGCTTAACTGATGTGTAACGAAGAAGTCATGCATGATCGTATAAAAATCGACGTTATTCGCACTATCAATGTAGTCCTTGGCTAAATCACCGTTTGGTAAGTATTGATATTGACCCATGACAACAAAATCAGCTTTGATACTGTGCATTTGTTGGGTCATTAAATTCAAAAATGTTTGGTCGATCTCGTCAGCATTCAAAATTTCCCAGCCGTCAATATCAAACGTCTCGATCCAATACCGGGCAGTTTCCAGCAAATACTGCTGAACCGCCGGGCTTTGCAAGTTTAATTTCGGCATATGAATATTGCCGTCAATCGTTAAGTAATACTTATCCGGGTCTTCATTTTCACTTGGAATCTGGACCGGGAATTGTCGAACCTTAAACCAGCTTGCAAACCGTGATTGTGCTCCCAGCCGTTGAACATCTTGCCACTGAAGCGACATGTCACTCATCCGGTCAAGCGGCAGCTGTACCATTACGCGCATTCCGTGCTGATGAGCCTTTTGGACAAACTCGCGGAAAAGCTCTTTTGAACCAAACATGTAGCTCAAATCATAAAAATCGACCGGGTCGTTTTTCTGATTCGAATATGATGCAAAAATCGGTGAAAGCTTAATCCCGTTGATTCCAAGTTCATCAAGGTAATCAAGATGATCGATCACTCCTTGCAAATCACCACCATAAAAGTTCGTCGCCGTTGATTTATCAAGATCCCACCGGGCTTTTTCAAGCGGTTCGTTGTTTTCGTCACCATCAGCAAACCGGTCAAGCATAATCTGGTACCATACCGTGTGTTTCGTCCATTCAGGATTGGAATGCATTAAAAACATGTTTTGATAATATGGGGTGTTAAACGGGGTTGCCTTTTCCAAAAAATCAGCCATGTAAAGACGGACGTTAACCGCATCATAAAGCAGTTCACCATCATGATCGCCAATCAAATGGAAAAGATATTGGGTCCGTTCCCGAACCTTAACTGGAATCGTGATCTCCCAGTAATCATACAAATCCGTCTTTAAGGTACATTGCATTGCTTCCACGTTCGGCCGGATGATTTCCATATCTTCACTGTCAGCTGCCAGTTTTTGCTGTTTAATGCGATCCAGTCTTCCATAAATAATTTCGACCTGATACACATCCGCATGTTTGGTCCGAAGCCGAATCCGAAACTGGTTTTTGCCCGCCAAGTAAGCCATTTCGCTTTCCGGGCGGTGATAAATTGCCGCCTTTTCCATAAACTAATTCCTCGCTTTTATTTCATAATAATTTTTAAATTTGTTGGTTGAACTGCCTTGATTTCAGGGTGCTTTTGCAAGTATGCAATGATCATCCGCGGCATTTCGTTTTCAACCTGTTTGACCATTTTATCCATACTGTACATTGGATAGTCACCGCCGCCAACAGCCCGGTACTGGTTGATCGCAACGTTTAATTCATCGGTATCTTGGACATCTTTGCCGTGATACTTCAATTCAGTTACCCGGTGGCCTTGCGGTTGCCGTAAATCAAAGGTGTAATCAATTCCTGAATAGTAGTCGTAGTTGTATAACTGCATCTTCGGGTATGAAAAGTCCTTTGAAACGCTAAGCTTGCCATCTTCGCCAACTTCAAAGAATGATGCACAACGTTCCAACGCCGCCTTAAGGTCCTTTCCAGTGATCTTTTCAACGACTAAAGTATTCGGGTAAACATAGCTGTTCATGACATTTCGAATCGTAACTTCATGACCTAATCCGGTAACTTCATCGTTAAACAAAGCAGTTCCGGCAATGTCAGCCCCTGTGGCATCCATTTCAACTTTATTGACCAGGTCAAGGTAAGCGTGACCGTGCAGCCGGGCTTGCATCGGATCATGGATCTCCATATCACCATCGATCGTCGTCAATGTTTGATCAAGCCAGTCTTCAACATCATTGCGCCAATCAGCAGTCAGGGCATTCATCCACATTTCTTCATCCGCATCAGCCGTATCGATCAGTTCAGCCTTTGAACCGATGACTTGTTTCTGATCATTCAATTCAAGTGTAATGCAGCCAACCTTTTCGCCACGGAATCCTGGTTGAGTCGTTGGAATTCCATTAACCACTTCCGCAATTTGGCGGTGTTGGTGTCCGGTAACTAACGCATCAATTCCTGGGACTTCCGTCAATAATTGATAGCCTTCATTTTCGCCGGTCAAACTTTCAGTTGGTTCGCCGGTTGCTAAGTCGCGTTCAAATCCGCCGTGATATGCAACGACAACGATGTCAGCCTTTTCCCGCAGTTCAGGAACGTACTTTTGCGCAGCCTTTAATGCTGGTTCAAATTTCCAACCTTTAATATGATCAGGTTGTTCCCAATGCGGAATGTATTGCGTTGTCAGTCCGAGAACCCCGACCTTAACCCCGTTCTTTTCAATGATTTTATAAGGAGCATCGATAATATGGTAATCCGTTCCTTCTTGCATATTGGCATTTAAAATTGGATAATTCCGGTCTGCAAGCGTTGGGTTCAAATAGTCTGGGCCATAATTAAATTCGTGGTTGCCTAAAATTCCAACGTCTGCTTGAAGGTGATTGACCATCTTAACCAGATCAAGGTTATAGTGCTTTTCATCACAGGTTTGATATGCGTAATCCGTCATCGGCGAGCCTTCAACAAAATCCCCGTCTTCAACGTATAATACGATATCCCCGTCTTGTTCTGCTTGGCGCCGAATCTTTTCAATAACTGCGCCTGCTTTTAAGTAGCCTAATCCATGATAGTCATTCCGACTTGTAAAATTCGTGGGATAAATATATCCGTGAACATCACTTGTTGATACGATCTTAATTTTCATGACGACACTCCTTCTCAAATTTTACTTATAACCTAATTTTACCCTTTTCGATCATTAAAAATAAAGTAAAGACGTTAAAAAAATGAAGGTGTGACAAAACGTTCAAAACGAGCGTGGTGGAAGTAGAAAAGCGAACGAATCGCGTCAGCATAGATTCGGAGGTTTGCGTCCTTCCACGCAGCTCGTTTGTTTTGGAACCCGATTATGCGGAGATAGCAAAAAGGTTGCGCCTAACATCGCAACCTTCTATTTTTAACCAAGTTTTCTTCTCAAAGTTCCTGAGATCCAGTCGATCACCGTAACCGTCACAACGATTCCTAAAAGGATGATGCCGACCCGACTCCATGTCCGGGTTTGAATTGCGAACAACAATGGCGTCCCAATCCCGCCAGCACCAACCATTCCTAAGATTGAAGCCGAACGAACCGCAATTTCAAACCGGTACAAAGTGTATGACAGGAACTGCGGCATAATATCCGGCAACGTTGCTAAGAAAAGGGCATCACTTTTCGTTCCGCCAACAGATAAAATTGCTTCTTCAGCCCCGTGATCCATGTTTTCCAATGATTCACTAAAGAGCTTTCCCAGCATTCCGATCGAGTGGATCGAAACGGCTAGCACCCCGGCAAATGCGCCCGGGCCAACCGCTTTGATGAACATGATCGCAAGCACGATTTCCGGAAATGTCCGGATAAATACCAGAATAAACTTTCCGATTTTGGACCGGACTTGGAGATGCTTTGATGACCGGGCAGCTAAGAAAGCAAACGGCACACTCAAGAATGCTGAAACAAACGTCCCGAGGAACGCAATCGCCAATGTTTGAATGATCAGCGATACTAAGTCTTCGCCGCTGCCGTTATAGACGTAATGCCAATCTGGATGGCAAATTCCATTAAAGATTGATTTCGTAACTTCAACTGCTGATGATTGGATTCCGGACAAATTCATTCCAAGAATTGCCCACACATATACCGCAATGATTAAAATCACCCAGAATATCCAATCATATTTTCTATTTTTCGATGCTTTAACCATTTAATCCAATTTCTCCCGTAAATAATTACTTAATCCATCAATTACCAGAACAACAATTAACGTTGCAATGATAATAACCGCCGTTTGACTGTAATCAAAGGAATCCAGTGACTGCTGCAACAGCATTCCGATCCCGCCGGCACCTAAATATCCTAAAACCGTTGATGCCCGCACGTTGATTTCAAACGTGTAAAGGAAGTAACTGATAAAGTTTTCGATTACCTGCGGCAAAACGGCAAACACGATAATTTGAAAATAGTTTGCTCCGGCTGCTCGTAAAGCTTCAAGCTGGCCATTGTCAATCGTTTCGATCGATTCATAAAATAATTTCGAAATCATCCCGAATGAAAAGATTGCCAATGTCCAAACCCCTGCACTCGGGCCAATCCCGACGATTGCAACCATGATGGCCGCCAATAACAAATCAGGAAGTGTCCGAACAAGGTTCAAGATAAAGCGAATTATTCCGCGGATTACTGGATTTTTAACCAGGTTACGCGCTGCAACGACTGAAAATGGCACTGCAACCAACGTCCCAATCGTTGTTCCAACGATCGCCATCTGCAACGTTTGGATTACGGGTTGAATCACGATTTGAACATATTTCCAATCCGGGTGCGCCATCTTCTCGATCAAACTGAAGAATTGACCAATATTACTGAAAAATTCTCCCCAATTAACTCCTGTTAACGCAGCTGAACCGCAAAGCAGGACGATAAACAAAACTGACCATGCGACAAACTTAAGATGGAACCGCTGCGCAAACGTTCTTTTCGGTACTTCATTCATTTTGCTTTGCCGCTCCTTCATAAATTGAATCAAAGTCTGCTTCTTGAACTTCTTCAATCGGCTTATCGTAAACTAACTGTCCTGCCCGTAAACCGACAATTCGATCAGCGTATTGCATTGCCAGTGGAACGGAGTGCAAGTTGACAATTACCGTAATTCCAAGTTTCCGGTTAAGTTCCTTCAATTCATCCATTACGGCTTTCGTTGTTAACGGGTCAAGCGAAGCAATCGGTTCATCGGCTAACATGATTTTCGGATCCTGCATCAACGCCCGTGCAATGGCGACCCGTTGTTGCTGACCGCCAGAAAGTTCATCAGCCCGGGAATAGATCTTATCAGCCATTTTAACTTGTTTCAACGCATCAACCGCTTTTTGCTTGTCTTCCTTTGAAAACAGCCCCAGAACGGACTTCAACGTTGAGTAGTAACCAACTCTTCCGGATAAAACGTTGCGTTGAACGGATGACCGTTTTACCAAATTAAAGTTTTGGAAGATCATCCCGATTTTCCGCCGTAACTTCCGCAGCTCTTTGCCCTTGTAGTGAATGATCGACTTCCCCTCGATCAAAATATCGCCGTCCGTAACGTCGTGCATCCGGTTGATCGTCCGCAACAACGTACTCTTGCCGGCCCCTGATAACCCAACAACGACCACAAATTCACCTTTTTTAATTGTTAAATTAATGTTTTTCAGGCCAACAGTTCCACTGTCATATACCTTGCTGACATTTCGAATATCAATTAACGGTTCTTCCATAAAAAATGTTCAACCTTTCCAAATTACTGATTGATCTTTTGAACGATCTTGTCGTACTTCCGAACAGTATTAAAGTCGCTGTCCTTTGCTGGAACATATCCTTCGTGTTGGTAAACACTTGAAATAATTGCGTGCCCCTTCTTTGACTTCGCAATGTTTTGGAAGGCCTTGATCAATTTCTTTTGGAATGCCGCACTCATATCGCCGCGAACTGAAATTGTATCGTTTGGAATCTTTGGGGTCGTGTAAATCGGAACAACCTTTTGCATAACGTCTGGAGCGTCCTTCTTTACAAGGTTCCGTGCGCCTTGGAAAATGAAGGCGGCATCGGTATTGCCGTTATAAACTGACATTACGGCTTGGTCATAACCTTTAACTTGGACAGTTTGGATGTGATCCTTGTTAATGTTGATCCCGTGTTCTTCCATGCAGGCAACTGGGAATACCCATCCAGAACTTGAAGTTGTATCTTGAACCGCGATCTTCTTGCCCTTCAAATCCTTGAGATTCTTGATTCCGCTGCCTTTCCGAACAACGATTTGAGCACGATAGTAATTTACAAGTTGATTCGTTTGTTGATCATCCGGTTCCTTGTAACCAAACCGTTGAGCTTGCAAAAGAACCTTAACACCGTATTGTTTGTGAGCTTGAACGTAGGCATCCGGCGGCAAGAAACCAACATCAACCTTCTTCGAACCCATGGCTTCAACGATCGTATTGTAGTTCGTTGATACGGTAACCGTTACTGGAATGTGTAATTGTTGTTCCAATAACTTAGCAAGCGGTTTGACCCGTGCCGACATCTTTTGCGCATTTGATGATGGAACGAATTCCACCGTTAAATGCTTCGGAGTATAATCGCCGTCAGCGTGAACGCTTGAAGCGGCGGTCATCGTTATTAATCCTAAAATTGCAAAAAGCGAAAGCAAAACTTTCTTGATCTTCTTCATTAAAATCCCTCTTTTCTCAATTTCGTCAGTTTTATTATAGTAAAACGCAAATTATAAAAGCAATACAATTTTTCATAGTTCGCTTTTAGCTGATAAAATTCTTCAAAATAGAGAATTTTTCTTTTACATTTTTTAGAAAATTCCTGATTAATCGTTGCCAAAATATTAAATTTTTATAAAATAACGGATAATTATTGCTATTTTTATGAGAAAAAGACGAGGTTGCGTCCTCAATCACAACCTCGTCTTTAAATTTTCAATCTCTAAGCTATTTATTTCCCCAGCGTTTCTTTAAATCATATACGATTTGTTTTGGCTGCCGGTCACGGGTAAAAATTCCTTTCTTGTTTCCATCGACCCGGATCAATCCGGCCGGAGTCGCAAAGTCCGCAAAATTCCATAACAATTCGCCGCAAACAAAATCGCATTGATCAAAGACATCAAAGTTCATCTGATAATAATCATGCTGGTATTCTTCCGAATACGGCTCCCGGTTAATCGAATGCATTCCACTTAACGTATCAGCCCCAAACTCTGTAAAGAGAATTGGTTTATCCGGAAACTTCTGGTGCCATTTTCGAAGTTCAGTCATCAAGTCTGATTTGGCTTGGGCTAAATCATTAAAATCAATGTACCACCCGTAGTACCGGTTCAATGCGATCACGTCGAACAGATCACCCGTCAAATCAACGTCAACCGTTGCTGATGCAATTTTCGGTGCCACCAGTGGAAGATGCTGCCAATCTAACTGACGGGTGTAGTCCGTTATTTCCTTAAAGTACTCGTGAGCGCCTTCTTGCTGGCTTGCCGGTTCATTGGCAACCGACCACATAATAACTGATGGGTGGTTCTGATCCCGCGTGATCGTTTCTTGGATAACCTGTTTATGGGCATCCATTGTTTGCATTATTTTCCAAGTATTTGCTGCTTTCTGCCCCATCATTGAAACCGAGAAGCCGGCATATAATCCAACCGCCGGGACTTCATCGATCACTAAAAAACCGTCGCGATCTGCAAGCTGCATTTCTTCTTCAGAGTATGGGTAGTGCGATGTTCGAAAAGCATTCGCATGCATCCACTTCATTGTTTGATGATCATGGTTGATCACCGCCCGGTTCATCCCCTTGCCAATGATTGGAAAATCTTCATGCCGGCCAAATCCCTTAAGATAAACCGGCTGGTCATTAACATATATCCCAGCATTTTTGACTTCGACTTTTCGAATACCAAATTCCTGCGTGTACGTATCGATCAGTTCGCCTTCAGCCAACAAGCTGATTTTTAAACGGTACAAGTAAGCATTCATCGGCTGCCACAAATGCGTATCGCTGATCACCATTTTTTGAATTTCGTTCAATGAGTTTCCCTGAACCCGTTCGATTCGGTTTCCATCTTCATCCAGAATTTCAGCAACCACCTGGTCAAAATCTCCGGTAACCCTCACTTCCGGATTAACGGTTGTTTGCTTTAGATCCGTATCGTACTTAACGACGATCTCGTCAATGTGGGCCATTCGCGATGTTGTATAAAGTTTAACGGGGCGGTGAATTCCGGCATAATTAAAGAAATCAAAGTTCGGGTCTACATGGTAATTTCCATTTTCTTCCGTCAGTTTTCCAATCGGAATCGTCTTATTGCTTAACAGGTTTGAAACCCGGACTTTAAGGTCGTTTTCGCCAGGATGAATTTGCCCATCAAGTTCAATTTCAAACGGCGTAAACCCGCCCTGATGATGACCAACCTGCTTGCCATTTACGTAAACCGTTGCTTCGTGAGTAACCGAGCCAAACCGTAAGACATTGCGTTGTGCCAGTTGCATTTTTGAAACGTTAAACGTTGTTTGATACCAAAAATAGCCGTCATGATTGCGAATTTGCTGATCAATTACCTGATCATTAAACGATGCCGGCACAGCCATCGTAATTGAATTCGCCAACGGTTGAGCGGGATCAATCGGCTGCTCTTCAACCTTGAAATTCCAAAAGCCATCAAGACTGGTTAACATCCGACATTCATTTGATTCTGGATAAAGCATTCAAAAACCTTCTTTATTAACTAAGATACTTTTATTGTAAAATAAAACGATTTCAAAGTTAATTTTTTAAATGCAAAATTCTTTTTAATATAGTAAGAAGAAACTGTGAAACACCTTGAATTTCGGCCTTCGGATTTTGTATCATACAGTGGACAAAGGGGTTATACGGAGTAACTAACTATTTGATAAAGGATGATTAATGTGAAAAACGGGCCAATTGATCTTGTCATCCCTTGGGTTAACGGAGAGGATCCCCAATGGCAGCAAAAAGCAGCCCCTTATCTTTCAGTTAAGGATTTTAACGGTGAACGATTCCGCGATTGGGAAATTTTGAAATATTTGTTTCGCAGCATTGATCGGTATCTTCCATGGATCAATCAAATTTACCTCATTACTGATAATCAGGTGCCAGTGTGGTTAGATTCAAGCAACTCGCACGTTCAAGTGATCGATCATCGCGAAATAATCGATCATCAATTTCTCCCGACATTTAATTCAAATGCCATCTTGATGAATGCTTATAAGATTCCCAATCTTAGCGAACATTTTATGATTATTGAGGATGATATGCTGTTTACCCGGCCTGCAAAGCCAGAAGACTTTTTTGTTGACGGTCAGCCACGGGACTTTCTGATTGAATCGCCAATCTCCCCCAACGAGGATTTCGCTTATATTTTAATGAATACGATGATGCTTATTAACCGGCAATTCAACAAGCGCAAGGTGCTTAAGCAATTGCGAAGCAAGTACCTTAATCTTCACTATGGAATTGAAATCGTTCGTTCATTGGGAAGCTGTTTCTATCGGCATTTTACTGGCTTTTACAACCGGCACTGTGTCCAACCATATTTGAAATCTGAGTTTAAAACCGTTGTTGAAAATGTTTTCCCGACTGAATGCCACGAAACGATCACGCACCGCGTTCGGGGAAATCATGATATTTCTGAATGGATCGTCCGGTACTATAACTTGGTAACGGGAAACTTCATTCCATCTTCACCACAACGCTACCGGTACTTCGAAATCGGACAGTTTGAGGATATTCGCAAAGCAGTAAATGATGAGAAATACTTTTCCATTTGCATGAACGACCGTAACATTCATCATTTCGATCAAAATATTCACCAGTTACGATCGATCCTGAATGAAAAGTTTGATCAAAAATCTTCATTTGAAAAATAAAACGCTGTGATTCAAATCACAGCGTTTCTTTTATTTCTTCTTTTCATACCGCCAGCACAGCACTAAAATTGCCCAGGTAATCAAAGTTACAATGATTCCAAGGGTCAATAGCGGTGGCCAGAACGACAAGGTTACATGGTGCCGTCCCGGAGTCATTGGAATTGCTAAGAACGTTCCAAAGGCTTCCCGCGGTTTAACTTTTTGCCCATCAACCTTGGCGCTCCATCCCTTGTTAAATGGAATCGTGGTCATCATCACGTCTTTATCATGTGGAATATCAATGTCGCCCCGTAATTGCAACCGGCCATTATGAGTTAGTTTCCATTGATTGTTCATTACAGAATAGATCGTCTTTTCAAATGCTGAAAGGTTAAATTTATAAACCTCAAGATCATTCAAATCGATCGTCTTGCCGTTATTTGGATTAATATCGATCGTAACATCTTGTCCAGGAGTATTGGCTGAAACATTAAATAACGTTGGTTGCGAGCCATTTCCCATTCCTGGCATACTATTGCCGTTGATCGTGATCGACGAGTTCCAAACAATTCCGGTTGTTAACTGAATGTAGTATGGTTCAGCCCCGACATTTTTCAGCTGAATTTCATAAGTTGATGGTTGGTTCGGGTCAGTGGTGATCAAATTACCGTTGGCCCCACCATCTAATGTACAGTTAGTCATCTTAGTATAATAGCCAACCTTATCAAAGTATTGCCGATGAGTTCCCGCAATCGTGTTCAACAGATAGCTTTGGTTATCCGCCGTAAAATCACTTGATGGGAAGTTATTCTTCGATGACAAAACATCCTTTGTGGCTGCAAACCCAACCGATAATGCTAACGGGTTCTGATAAATCGTTACCCCATTAATTTGTTTGACCGGACCATAGAACGAAATATCCGGCCGGTATGAAGTTGCCGGTGTAACCCAGTTGTTATTTTTAACTAAATTATCAAACTGATCAGTTGGCGCAAGGAAGTACTTAGCTCCCATGACTGAATCGGTCAGCAACGTTCCTTCCGTGTAATTTTCCTTTCCAAGGTAGTTTGGTTGCCCCATCGAATTCATGAAACTTGTAACTGCCGCATTTTGCGTTGAAGTAAATCCTGACAATCCGCGATATCCAGCATTCAGTGAATCATTTTCACTGCGTTGGAAAGTCTTGCCGATCCGGTAGAACGTATGCCCGTTATCCTGATTATTGATCCACGCAATATCACGGTCGAGATTGGCTACAAAATTCGTGTAACTAACTTCGCTAGCGCCCGGAATATTCTTGATCGTTTGATACCCGTTCATCCCGCATTCAGCCGCAATTAAAACAAGCATTAAGCCTGAAGCCAACATTTGCAAGTTAAGCTTCTTGATTTGCTTGTTCCAGCCCATTAACATCCAGGTCATAATTCCAAAAATTACGATCCAGAAAATCAAGGTGGCGATCGCATTCGGAACCGTTAAGAAGTTGAACTTCTTCCGATTAATAAAGATAACAATCCAGCAAATTACCGGAATGATAAACGTAATTGCTAGCTGATAAATTTTTGGTTTCCCGACCTTCGCGAATCCCCGCAAAGCAAGTAAAATCATCCACGTACTTACTAAGTAACTAAACCGATATGGATAATATACCGGATATTGGAAAGCGTGCCATACCAGATCAAGCGGTTGCCAGCACATTGCAAAGAACATGAAGACACAGACTAACCCGGCCGTGATTTTTTCTCTCCACGGAATCTTCTTTGCTAAGAAGTACAAAATAAAGCCACCGATAATTAAGGCGCCAACAAACAGGTTAGGAAAACCGTTTTGAATTTGATTATCATTGATCGTTCCAATCATGAATTTGCTGAGCATCTTCCATGGTTGATATTCAATCACGGATTGAATCGTTTGTTGGGTATAAACCCCTTTACTCTTCGTAATATCAAAATACGTTGGTAAAAGCAGAAAGGCAACGGATCCGGCCGCTAAAAGCGAACTGATACTGAACCGAGCTGCTCTCTTCCCAAATGTTTTCCAATTTTGCCACTTGCGAACAGCTGTCCAAATGAAATACAAAACTACAAAAATGCAGACCATGTATCCCATATAGAAATTAATAAACAGCGTTAATGCTAAGAAAATCGTATAGTAAAATGACCGGTCTTCATCAAAAATCTTTTCAATTCCGTATAAGATAAACGGTAAAAGAACTAAGACGTCAAGCCACATGATGTTAAATTCATTGGCTAAAATCCATCCCATCAAAGCATAGCAAACCGTTGCAGCCGGAATCCATTTTTGATCTGTCCAGTGCATCTTTTCTAAGCAATAGCCAAGCGCCAAGCCGGCACACCCGTATTTGATCAGCGTCATTATCATTATTCCAACCGGCAGCATACTCTTCGGGAAGAATAGCAAAATCAAATTAAATGGACTCAATAAGTAATAGGCCCACAATCCTAATGTTTCGCCACCAATTCCATTTGTAAATGAATACAGTAACTGGCTTGGATGATGCAACAATGTATCCTTATAAAACGCAAAAAAGTCAACGTATTGTTCCCCCATGTCATACGTTAACAATGAAAGCTTGCCAAAGGGATACACATGCAATATTGCATAGATAATCGCCATAATGATCAAAGGTAATCCGAAGTACAAAGTCCGGCGAATAATCATTTCGCGTTTTTCTTTACTTATTTTCTTCATCGAAATACCTCTTTTCTACTAATTTCATTCTGATCCTTACTCCTTACCTGATTTACATAACGTTTTAAGTATAAAACAATCTGTTACACCTGCCAAACAGTGTAATTAATTTTAATTAACCCTTTAAATTCTTGAAGGATGATTTATCAATTCATTTTGATTTCTTCACGAATTATTCACAGAATGTTCTGGCATAATCGAACGTAATTATTGCTGCTTTATTTTTGTTTAATTCCTAATTTTGGCCTTTCTTTAAAATAATTGCCGTAATTTCAACATTTATCACGATATACCGACCACAATCAAATTATTATTAAAATTTATAAAATATTTTTAAAATATGAATTATAACTTTATATTTAACGTTTTAGTTCGCATAAATGCACCGGTTTGTTCAATGAAAGCCGTTTCTATATTAATGAATCAAACTTGGTACTTCAAGGGTTTTCACCAATAAAAATTCAATAACTCAATATTCGGATATAAAAAATGATCCGGCTTGAATTCCGAATCATCTACTCTTGATAAAATTGATTAATTACCCTAAAGAGTATATCATTACAAGCATAGGGTTTGATAAATACTCTAACCTTATCCCTATAACTAACTTACTCACTATGCTCCAAGCTTCAACTTCAACTACCAGCTTGGGGCTCTTTAATTATTCTATCAGATATTCCAAAATATCTAAATAAATTTTATCAATTCTTAAAACAATTAAAAGAAGCCTTAGAGATAACCTCTAAGACTTCTTCTTTATTTCAAGAAATTAATTCTTCTTTCCAAGAACAACGATTCCTGAAATTGCGATCAATGCGATTCCTAAGCCAACTGCTGCGGTTGCGGCTGCTTCACCAGTTTGTGGTAAGCCTTCACCATGACCGTTGCCATTGCCTTTACCACTCTTGTTGCCTTGAGCAGCTTGGCCGCCTTGATTTGTTTGACCACCTTGAGCGTTGTTGCCGTTGTTATTGTTATTTCCAACAACTGCCACTCCGCCTTGGTTTGTACTGTGATTGTTATTAATTACAGTTGTATTTTGCGTTGTTGCCGTGTTGGCTGTCGGCTTGTTGACCACACTGTTGCTTTCCTTATTAGTATTTGGAATTTCGCTTTGTGAGTATGTGATCACTGTTGTTCCAACAGTTGTTGCTGAACTTCCGTTCACAGTTTCCTTTGACCAGCTTGTTACTGGGACGTTCATTGAGCTTGATACCAATGTTGGCTTGTTGATCATTGAGCTTCCAAATGAACTCGAACCTGATCCTGTCCGCACTGCTGATGAAACTGAACTTTCAACCATTGTGTTCGTTTCACTGCTTACAGTCACAGGAACTGACTTTTCAGTTGATTTGTCAACGTAACTGATTGTTGAAGCCTTTGATGGTACCTTCACACTTGTTTCAGTGTCCTTGCTTGGCTTGCTTGTTGATTCCGAAGCCGTGTTCATTGTTGAACTTGATTCAGTATTGATGTTGCTTGATGATTCAACTGATGATGAGCTCTTTACAGGACGAGCACCGCCACGGTGGCTCTTAGCTGTTGTTGACTTCATTGATGATGAACTTACAACTTCTTTACTGCTTGATTCAACTGATGATGCTTCGCTTGAAGCCTTCATTGATGAAGTCTTGCTTGATGACTTGATCATTGAATTCTTCTTGCTTGGAACTTCACTTGAGCTCTTTGCTGAACTCTTGATTGAGCTTGACTTAACGCTTGAGCTTGAAATTTTCTTTGATGAAGCCTTACTTGATGACTTGATCATTGAACTCTTCTTGCTTGATGCCTCACTTGAGCTCTTTACTGAACTCTTGATTGAACTTGACTTCTTGCTTGAACTCTTCAAACTTGAGCTCTTTACAGGACGGTTGCCACCACGGTGACTCTTAGCCGTTGCTGATCTCTTTGATGATGAGTTGCTTGAAGCTTTTACGCTTGAGCTCTTCTTACTACTGCTTGAAATCTTGCTTGAACTTGACTTCTTACTTGATGATGAACTCTTTACGCTTGAACTCTTCTTGCTGCTTGAAACCTTGCTTGAGCTTGACTTCTTGCTTGATGAGCTCTTAATACTTGAACTCTTCTTGC
>NZ_AYZA01000012.1 GCF_001436315.1 Ligilactobacillus aviarius subsp. aviarius DSM 20655
AAGCAAGATTTCAAGCAGCAGCAAGAAGAGCTCAAGTGTAAAGAGTTCATCAAGCAAGAAATCAAGCTCAAGCAAGATTTCATCAAGCAGCAAGAAGAGTTCAAGTGTAAAGAGCTCATTAAGCAAGAAGTCAAGTTCAAACATTAAGAGTTCATCAAGCAGCAAGAAGAGTTCAAGTGTAAAGAGCTCATCAAGTAAGGAATCAAGTTCAAGCAAGATTTCAAGCAGCAGCAAGAAGAGTTCAAACATTAAGAGCTCATCAAGCAGTAAGAAGAGTTCAAGTGTAAAGAGCTCATTAAGCAAGAAGTCAAGTTCAAACATTAAGAGTTCATC
>NZ_AYZA01000013.1 GCF_001436315.1 Ligilactobacillus aviarius subsp. aviarius DSM 20655
ACGACCGCACAACAGAACCAATCTGATTTATCTCAGGCTAAATTAGATTTACAAAATACTAAAAATACTCTTTCTGGAGTGGTATCGAATGTCACACAAGCGCAGGAAGATTTAAAAAATACGGAACAAGGCTTGCAAGGTGTTGAGGCTGATTTAAGTAATGTTAAATCACAGGCGGTTCAACAAGGTAAAACAATCATTGATATTCAAAAGAAGAATGATAGTTTGAGTAGTCAAATTGCTGATGCTCAAGGAAATATAACGAGCTTAAAACAAACGGCTCAAGGATTACAGGCAAGCGTTCAGGATAATAAGAATAATATTGCAAATATCAAACAAACTGCAGGAAGCATTCAAAGCACGGTGGCAAGTATGCAGAATGCAGGCGAGAACCTGATTGTCAATAGCGACTTTGAGCAAGGCGGATACCATTGGAATTTGAATGGCTGGCAAATCAGCAATGATGACGAATTTCGTAACCATAAAATCATCTCCAAGACACAAAGTGGCTTAGGCTCTGTAAACTATAACGAGTTCAATGCTACTGACCTGATACCGGTGCAGAAAGGACAGACAATCAGTATCGGGGTTTGGGTCAAAGCAAGCAATGTTGACAGCTCGGGAGACGGAAATTGGGGTGCAACGTTTGGCGTCAATTGGTACGCCGACAATAAATCAGGAAGAAATCATTGGAATGATTTCAATGATAGGACATATTACGGAAATCATGATTGGCAATTCTTAAAAATGGAAGGCTTGCAACCACCTTCAGATAGCCACTTTGCCAGAGCTCACTTCTTTTTGACACAGAACGGGTCAGCACAGTTTGCATTGCCGATTATGGTATATGGTGACAAACTGCCTGCATGGGGTCCAAGTCCATTAGATAGTGCCACAGCTACTGATATGAGTACTGTTGAACAAACGGTCAACGGGTTAAAATCAATTGTTCAGAATAATAAAGGTGATATTTCAACTCTTAAACAAACAGCAAGTGGACTTGAAAGTGATGTCAAGAATAATCATGACAGCATTTCAGTAATCAAACAGACGGCGGACAAGGTTCAAAGCACCGTTTCAAATATGAAAGTTGGTGGAACAAACTTATTGCCGGAAACGCAAAATTACACTGGTTACATTTGTTGGGGTGGAACTGAAATCATTGATGACTATTCTTATAACGATTACCAGTTCAAACCGCAAACAAAGATTATTCATCTTTACCAAACAAACGGCAATCATTCCTTGGATAACGCAATGCCAACTCCGGATAACAAGCCGGTTCATATTATCCAAGGAAAACAGTACACTTTCAGTGCTTATGTATGGCACTATGGCGATACTAGACAAGCCAATGAATTAGTTACACTGTATGCCAACAACGGAAATTCAACACTTGAATTGGGAACAGTAACAACCACGCTGACAAACCAAGCTATTCTTTATCATTTCACATTTACGGCAACGCAAACTGGCGACTATACCCGTTTTCGTGTTGTACACCGTAATAATTGCGATATGGTTAATGGTTCAATGTTCATTGCTGAAATGAAACTTGAAGAAGGCAACGTTGCCACTGATTGGTCTCCAAGCCCTTATGATATGGCTTCACAAGATGACCTTTCGTCAGTGGAACAGACCGTCAGCAGTTTGACGTCAACCGTTCAGAGTCATAGCGGACAGATTTCGCAATTAAAGCAAACATCAGATAGCTTAACCAGTCAAATTGGGAATGCTAATAATGATATTTCGTCATTGAAACAACGTGCTGACAGCATGGAAAGCAACATTTCTGACAACAAGAACGATATTTCGGACTTGCGGCAAACGGCAAACAGTTTGCAATCAAACATTCAGAGCAAGGCTGATATTTCGCAAATCACGCAATTAAGCAATGCTTTTCAAACGGTGGTTCAGAATATTGGCCCGTTCTATCCTGACGGAGATTTCAGTGATGTCGATTTAGGAAAGTACTATGACCCTTGGGACACTTGCCCAAACTTGGATAATTTCAGTGTTGTAACCAACAACAAAGACTGGGGTTACTATCTTCAAATCTATACACCACACGGAACAATCAACAAAGCAATCACTAAGGAATATCTGCCAATTAACGCTCAATATTCGTTGACGTTCAAAGGTAAGAGTCTTCTTAGTTACGGTGGGAAGTTGAACGGTTCGTTCATGGTGTACATGCACTTTTTCGATAGTAACAAAAACGCAATTCAGAACCAAGCTTCGTACTATAAGTATGATAACAACAACGTCTGGCAAGATTTCAGTTTGTCATTCACACCGCCAAGCAATGCGGCTTATGTCCGTGTCGAAACCGTGTTAGACAATAGCAAAGGGGACGGCGTTTATTGGGGTGCGCTGGACAATCTATCTTTAGACAACGGCGGTTCAACGATTGCTTCAAAGATTTCTCAAATGGCTGATGACATCAATATGCGAGTTCAGAAAGGCGACTTGCTTTCACAAATCAATATTCAAGCTGGCAGCACATTGATTCAGTCTAAGAAGTTATTCTTAGACGCTTCAAGTGTTGTTTTCAGCGGCAATGCGTTTATTCCGAGCGCTGCTATCACTGATTTATCGGCTGACAAAATCACAGCTGGAACACTGAATGCTGGAAATGTCAATATCATCAACCTTGACGTCAACAAACTTGTCGGAAATACTACCGAGTTCGTTCGTTCAGGTTGGACGAACGCTTATGGATCACACGTTCAGATTGACGGTGGCGGAATGGGTGTTAGTTATGGAGATTGGTACACACGTTTTGACGGAAACGGAATGACATTTAAAGACGGGAATGAAGTTCTTGGGGGTTTTACTCGTGTCGGAATGGTTAGTGCTCCAAGTTGGTACAACGGTTTGGCATTCAATGCCGGTGGGGACGCAGAGTTCTTGTCAATTGGTGCGCAAGATTACGGAAATGACAACCAAAACCCAGTGCCAGCCAAGTTGCTATGGATGAGACAAGGTATCAATACCTATGGGTATCAACCCGGCTGGAATTTCTG
>NZ_AYZA01000002.1 GCF_001436315.1 Ligilactobacillus aviarius subsp. aviarius DSM 20655
TATCGGGAAAACAGGATTCGAACCTGCGACCCCTTGGTCCCAAACCAAGTGCTCTACCAAACTGAGCTATTTCCCGATAATGCACCCAGTAGGAGTCGAACCTACAACCTTCTGATTCGTAGTCAGACACTCTATCCAGTTGCGCTATGGGTGCATATTCAATGCCGAGGACCGGAATCGAACCGGTACGGTGATCACTCACCGCAGGATTTTAAGTCCTGTGCGTCTGCCAGTTCCGCCACCCCGGCATAATTATTAAAAGCGGAAGACGGGATTCGAACCCGCGACCCCCACCATGGCAAGGTGATGTTCTACCACTGAACTACTTCCGCATAATGCTGACTAGAGGATTCGAACCTCCGACCCTCTGTTTACAAGACAGATGCTCTACCAACTGAGCTAAGTCAGCAT
>NZ_AYZA01000014.1 GCF_001436315.1 Ligilactobacillus aviarius subsp. aviarius DSM 20655
ACCTCCGACCCTCTGTTTACAAGACAGATGCTCTACCAACTGAGCTAAGTCAGCATCATGATGTCCTTAAGACGACTATTTAATCTTACAAGATTAACAATCGAATGTCAAGAACTTTTTTTAACTCTTGATGAGTCGCGAGGGGCTCGAACCCTCGACCCTTGGATTAAAAGTCCAATGCTCTACCAACTGAGCTAGCGACTCAAATGGAGGATACAGGGCTCGAACCTGTGACCCCCTGCTTGTAAGGCAGATGCTCTCCCAACTGAGCTAATCCTCCATATCAACAAGCACGGCAACTTCCTACCCTCGCAGGAGGCGTTCCTCCAACTACTATC
>NZ_AYZA01000015.1 GCF_001436315.1 Ligilactobacillus aviarius subsp. aviarius DSM 20655
CTTGATGAACTCTTGATGCTTGAGCTCTTCTTGCTGCTGCTTGAAATCTTGCTTGAACTTAATTTCTTACTTGATGATGAACTCTTTACGCTTGAGCTCTTTTTGCTGCTTGATGAAATCTTGCTTGAACTTGATTTCTTTGATGATGAACTCTTAATACTTGAACTCTTCTTGCTGCTTGAAACCTTGCTTGAGCTTGACTTCTTGCTTGATGAGCTCTTAATACTTGAACTCTTCTTGCTACTGCTTGAAATCTTACTTGAACTTGATTTCTTGCTTGATGAACTCTTAATACTTGAACTCTTCTTGCTGCTTGAAACCTTACTTGAGCTTGACTTCTTGCTTGATGAGCTCTTAATACTTGAACTCTTCTTACTGCTTGAGATCTTGCTTGAGCTTGATTTCTTGCTTGATGAACTCTTGATGCTTGAGCTCTTCTTGCTGCTGCTTGAAATCTTGCTTGAGCTTGACTTCTTGCTTGATGAGCTCTTAATACTTGAACTCTTCTTGCTACTGCTTGAAATCTTGCTTGAACTTGATTTCTTACTTGATGATGAGCTCTTTACGCTTGAACTCTTCTTGCTGCTGCTTGAAATCTTGCTTGAACTTGACTTCTTGCTTGATGAACTCTTAATGCTTGAACTCTTCTTACTACTGCTTGAAACCTTGCTTGAACTTGACTTCTTTGATGATGAACTCTTAATACTTGAGCTCTTCTTGCTACTTGATGAAATCTTGCTTGAGCTTGATTTCTTTGATGATGAACTCTTAATGCTTGAACTCTTCTTACTGCTACTTGAAATCTTGCTTGAACTTGACTTCTTGCTTGATGAGCTCTTAATACTTGAACTCTTCTTACTGCTGCTTAAAATCTTGCTTGAGCTTGACTTCTTACTTGATGAACTCTTTACACTTGAACTCTTCTTACTGCTACTTGATGAGCTCTTTGAGCTTGAACTTGAACTACTGCTTGAAACTGCTGGCTTATCTGCAACAACCGGTGTTGCTGTGTGGTTATTGCTGCTGCTGATTACAACTTGAATTGGAGTTGAGCTTAATTGATAACCTGCAGGAGCCTTAGTTTCGACTAAGTAATATTGACCATCAGGCAAGTCATCAATTGTAATCTTACCATCTTGACCAGTTACTAAGTTTGTCTTAATAACTTGATGATTTGCATTTTCCAATTCAAAAACTGCTCCTGGTAAAACCTTTGTTTTATCGACCGAGTCAACCTTTGTAACCTCAATCTTACCAGCATAACTTTGAACTGTACCACCGGTCCCCCAGTTTACAGTCGCTGAATCTGTTGAACGTGACCACTTAACATTTGGTGTTGTGGTCGTAACAGTAGCTTTGTTGCTCCAAAGGTTACCACCATTATCATTAATATTTGTGATCGTTGTTTCATATTCAATTTCAACTGGCGTATCAATGTTACCTAAATCGAAGGTGATTGTATTCCCACTGACCGTTGCTGTTCCTGGAACGGTTCCCGTTTCGGTACTTTCTTGACCGTCATGATATTCAACTGAATGGAATGTTGCTGACCCATTATCATATGTTTGACCAGCACCAAGTGTATCGGTTACCTTTACATCCTTCAATGATTTACCTTGAGGATTAATAACAATATCCCAGTAGATCTTAGTCGGAACACCGTTTTTTTCAGCACCTTGATCAAGCCAGCCAGCTTTGTTAATTCCCCAATCAGGGTTATTATTTACCGTTCCGCCACCAGTAGCTGAACTGTTTGCTGTACTTGAAGATGATTCAACCTTCTTGACGGCTGTGACTGATAAGGTTCCGTGTTTGCCGTACTGGCCAGCAAGTTTACCGTTAAATGTAATCGTCCCAGTTGATGAACCCTTAGTAAACTTAACGGTTCCGACAACTTCACCGTTGGAATTCTTAACGACCCCAGTTGTGTCCTGGTTAACGACCATTCCTGCAGGTAATGTTACCGTTGCGGTATCACCGTCAGTAACGTTCGTGCTATCCGGAATTGACCAGTTATAACTGACGTTGTATCCTGTCCAACCATCAGCTGGCAAATCAGCCGGATTAACTTTCTGTCCCTGGCTATTTGTAACCGTTGCATCGCTACCGCTTAATCCCGTAATCGATGTGATTTCGTTTGCGTGGATCGCAGCGCCGACCGCAACAAAAACCGCAACAATTGCTGACGCAATGACAATCAGCAAGCTACGTTTCTTACCCTTTTTCATAACGAAAATCTCCTTACACCTTTTGTAACTCATTGCTTACTCTTAAAAAAGACATAACCTAATGAATTCGATGTTATTGTATAATTTAAAAATTTTGAAATGGTAAAGAGGTGTTAAGGAAGTCTTACGAAATTTATAAATTATCTTTAATTTTCAAAGCAAAGCATTAATAATATATGTAATCATAATTTATTGTTAATGATTTCCAACAGAAAATAAAAAAAGAGCCGTTTTCACGACCCTCTTCACTATTAACCTTCAACTTGTTTTTCATTTTGCTTAGCCCGCACAATGAATAAAATCGATGATAACCGATAGGCATGCATCTTAAGCAAAATTACCGGTAACATCCGCAATCCATGACATTCGCTTAACTTAATTCCGGATAAAGCTTCCTTAAAAATCGGTTTATTTAAAAGTTGCTTTAACTGTTTAATTTTCAAACTGTACTTAACCGGATTGGCCGATGCAAATGTCTCATGAACCATGATAATGTTAAAGTGCATCATCACGTATGTATTGAATGCTTTCTGAATTTCAGCCGGACAACCTTCCAAGTTCCGTTCGGATTCTTCCAAGGCAGTAAGGTAATCCTCTGACTTCCGGTCAAAGGTCGTCATTACCGATTCCGTATCCTTTGAGTAATGGTAACCAACCGGTAATGAAAACTTGATCGTTTCGCATTTCATTAAATATTGCAGCATAAAGTTGCCATCTTCAGCAACGCGCAGATTAGTATTGAACCTTAAATTGTATTTCTTAATTAAATCATGCTTGAAAATCTTTCCCCATGCTGTAAGATACTGGGTTGGATTTTCCATCATCATTGTTTTAGCATGGATGGATTCGTCGGCATCATAATACTTGGCCCGAACGACCTTTTGCTCTTCACCAGATTCAAATCCAAAAACATTCAAATCCGCCGTTTGCTCATCGTTCAACACGATCTTAAGCGGTGAGAGAACATAGTCATCCGCATCAACAAACATGATGTAATTGCCAGTGGCTTGCGCCAATCCGGTATTGCGCGCAACGGAAACACCTAGATTCTGTTGACTGATTGCTTTGACCCGTTCATCTTGGGCGGCATAATCCGTCATAATGGCAAGCGAATCATCCGTTGAACCATCATCCACTAAAATTATTTCTAAATTTTGATAATCTAAATTAATAATCGAATCCAAACAACGCTTTAAGTATTTCTCGTCGTTATACACTGGAATGATTATACTCAGTTTTTCTTCCATACTAATCCTCAACGTTCTTTAAAAAGCACCGTCGGCCTTAAAAATTGCAACGATATTCTTAAAAAAGACCTTAATGTCAAACCACAATGATGCATGGTCAACATAGTATAACTCAAGGTCGCACCGTTCTGGATACATAATATTACTTCTGCCGGAAGCTTGCCAGTATCCCATCGCTCCAGGCTTAACTGAAAGAAATTTATCTACCCGATCGCCGTATTCTTTTAATTCATCTTCAACAATTGGCCGGGGACCGATCAGTGACATGTCGCCCTTTAAAATATTGAAGAATTGCGGCAACTCGTCAATTGATGATTTCCGTAAGAAGCGACCAAACTTAGTAATTCGCGGATCTTCATCCGGTGGAAGCTTATACCCGTTTTCAATGTACTTTTGATAAAGTTGCGGGTCTTCTTCCAGCCGCTTTTCCGCACCAACGATCATCGACCGGTATTTATACATGTAAAATATCTTATGGTCTTTTCCAACACGTTTTTGTTTGTAAAATACCGGGCCCTTATTGTCACCAAAACGATCAATAATGAAAATTACTAAGGTCACTGGTATTAAAAAAATTAAAGCAATTACTGAAATCACGATATCCAGTAATCTCTTTACAAACAAATAGGCCTTATTTTGTTTTTTGACTGACAAAAAAGCCACCTCACAAACTAAAAACTACTTCTCGTCTTTATTAGGGTTTCCTTTGATCTTCCGCATTAAGAATGACGTGATTTTCTTAACCCAATGTTGCTTACCCATAAACATCACTGGGACTTCCGTATAGTTAATTTCATTCTTTTCAACCCAAACATCCATCAGCAATTCACTGATAAAGCCGTAAATTCGCTGTTCATATGGAGTATATCCGGTAATATCCGTTCGCTTTTCAACTTCAAAAAGCACATCCATTAACCAATCAGTATATTCATCAAAAATGGCTGACTTAGCAATGAACATGTTAAACATATGAGCCGATGTCCGTTGAACACACTTGTCAAAATACGGAACATAATCCGGATACTTTTCTTCTAACACTTTGCGGGTCGTTTCCATATCCTTGATGTGATGGATATGTTCATAGTGCGACCACGAAGTTTCAATGTAGTAATTTCGCTTTCTTGGCAAAATCATATCATATTTGTCCATCAATTTGGTCAACTGCTTTTCATTCATTACATGGTTATATTTTTGGTCAACAGTTGCAAAAAAGTGACTTCCACCGTCAGAGAAAAGCCGGCGGTAATGAACAAGTCCTTTAACGTCTGCTTGACGGTTATGAGCAACCCAGTATTGAGCCGTTAATTCTGAGTAATTCTGATTACGATCAGCAATGTTATCCCCTGTATTGTCCCGTAAATACCCTTTAAAGGTTTCCTTTGCCGGTCCAACTTGAAGCGGATAATAAATCTTTCCTTCAGGCATCCGGGTCTGTTTATGACTAACGACATAAATCTCAGATTTCATTAAAGGTCCTACTTTCTTATAGATTAGCCACTATCCGAGTATTATATTATATTTTTCCGGTAAAATAAAGTTAATCTTAGATTAATTAATCATTAATTGTCATTAAAGCTTACTGTAATAACAGTATATTTTGCGTTGCTCCATTACATTGTTGTGACGTATAATTACTTTATCTATGTAAAATTCTTTCGAATCAAGGAGCAAATAATGAATAATTATCTTGTAAATATTGATGACCCGGTTCTTAACGGGGGCCAAAAGGCTAAGAACGATATTACGCGGTTCTTAACCGAAGATGGGTTTAAGGAACTTAATATTCCAATCGTGATCCATCCAGAAGATAAGAGTCTTGGAGCCCAAATTCGGAAATTTAAGGATGGCTTGATTACCATTCCGAAAGCCATTAAAAAAATCAAAGATGCAGATAACATCGTCTTTCAATATCCGATTTATTCAACATTTATTATGAATAAATTGATTCCGGCAATCAAAAAGAACACGCATGCCAATTTGATCATTGTGATCCACGATGTTGAAAGTATCCGGATGTTCCAAGATGGCGGCTACCAACAGGATGAAATGAACATTTTGAATGCCGCTGATTTGATCATTTCGCATAATCAATTTATGACAGATTGGTTAAATCAGCAGCACGTCAACGCTAAAATCGTAAACTTAAACCTGTTTGATTACTACAACCCACAACAATTGAATACGAATAATTCATTTGATAAGAGTGTTGTTTTCGCCGGCAACTTAGCGAAATCTGAATTTTTACCAAAATTTAATCCAGATTTTCCATTGACTCTTTTCGGCCCGAATCCGGCTGACCAATACCAACCAAACGTCAGCTATCAAGGAAGCCTTGATCCTGACGAATTACCAGCACATTTGACCCAGAACTTCGGTTTAGTTTGGGATGGCACAAGCACAACAACGTGCGATGGGACTTACGGTCACTACCTTAAATACAATAACCCGCACAAAACATCATTGTATTTAAGCTCTGGTCTTCCGGTGATCATTTGGAAGGAAGCCGCATTAGCACAGTTTATTACTGAAAATAATGTTGGCTTCGCCGTTGCCAGCCTCGATGAGATCAATGACCGCTTGGATCAAATGACCACTGAGGATTATCAGACAATGAAGCAGAATACCATTGCCGTTGCTGAAAAATTACGTTCAGGATACTTCATTAAAACGGCAATGCACACAGCGCTTAAAGAACTGAAGGAGAATTAATCAAAATGAAAAACTACATTATTAATGACCTCGACGACAACACGATGAATGGTGGTCGCAAAGCCCGGAATGATGTTTTTACATTTGCGAAGCAAGACGGATTTAAGGAAATCCTTTTACCGTTTATCATTCATCCGCAAGATCGCAGTTTTAAAGCTAAGCTGCAAAAACTCAAATACAGTAAGATCACGATTCCTAAGCTGCTGAAGAATGCGAATGACGCGGATGTGATCGTCTTTCAATATCCAATGTACTCAACCTTTTTAATGAACCACTTAATTGAAGACATTAAAAAGTACACCCACGCTAAATTGGTTTACGTCATCCACGATATTGAAGGCATTCGGATGTTTGATGATACGGATAATTATTCAGATAACGAATTACGGCTTTTGAAACAGGCTGACGGGATCATCGCCCATAACCAACCAATGACTGACTGGTTGAAAGAACACGGAATCACCGTTCCAATCGTTAACCTTGGAATTTTTGATTATCAAAATCCGCAATTGATCAACCAAGATATGGATTACAACAAATCCGTTGTCTTCGCTGGAAGCTTGGAAAAGTCAACCTTCTTAACAAAGTTGAACCTGAAAGATACCAAGTTAACGCTGTACGGACCAAATCCAGCAGACCAATATCCAGACTGCATCCAATATGAAGGCAAACTTTCGCCCGAAGAATTGCCAAAGAAATTAACGCAAAACTTTGGCCTTGTATGGGACGGCGATGAACTCGATACTTGTTCTGGAACATACGGCCACTACTTACAATTCAACGCGCCGCATAAAACATCGTTGTACTTAAGTTCTGGCATCCCAGTAATCATCTGGAAGAAAGCTGCTATGGCCAAATTCATTGAAGAAAACCATGTCGGCTTAGCCATCGACAACTTAAACGACCTTGATGACGTCCTTGCTCAAATCACGGATGACGAATACAAGACAATCAAACAAAACGCCATCAACATGGCAATGCAGTTGCGTGAAGGCCACTACACTAAAGCCGCATTAGATCAAATTGTTAAGCAGGTGATGTAAATGGATTCGATCTTAACAAACTGGACAACGAAAGCAAGAAAATTTAAGGAAGCTCATCCGAACATTGCTTCTGCGCTATACTTGATTGCATTATCGATTTTCATTGTCGCAAGTATGATCAAGAATAGTCAGATGTTTCCGTTTTTCTCGCAGGGATTCATTTTTATTCTTGAATTAATTCCAGCATTAATGATTACCATCAAGATTCTGTTTCTTGATGAGCACAACTGGCAAGAATTAGTGATCTTCTTCTTAATGGAATTTTACCTGTACATGTCATCGTACATTGCTGCGAGTGTTAGCGTGTTTTATTTTAGTTTCTTCATTATTGGAGCTAAAGATGTCAAAGCGGAACAAATTTTGAAAGTCTTTATGTTAACGAACATCGCATTCATGATTGTGGCTGCGATTTTGGCATTGTCCGGCGTGATTTGGAACTATTCAACCACGCGGAGTTTGTATTCGCCAGTTTACCGATATGCGCTAGGAATGGCTTATCCAAGCGACTATGCTGCTCGTGGATTGTCCTTATTGCTGGCCTATGCTGTTTTGAAGAAGTTTCGGCTGCGCTTACCAGAATATATTTCATTCATTGCGGTCATCTTCTGGTTCTATTTGATTACCGGAACGCGGGTCGATCTGTTGCTTTCACTCTTACTGCTGGTCTTTCTGGTTGCTTACCCGAAGATCAAGCAACTGTTCAAAAAAATCAGTGTTAAAGCGGTCAATATTACAATGTTGGTTTACATGTTCTTGATCTACCTGATTGGATTCTTATTTACTTGTTTCCCAAGTAATAAGATTTTGAACCTGATCAATAGTGCTTTATCAGGCCGGTTATCACATGAACAAACGCTTTTCCACAACTTTCCAATCAGTTTCACCGGACGGTATATTTATCAGCCGGGTGGAGGATCCGGATTCTTCATTGACGCATCATTCTTCCGCATCTTATGGATGTATGGAATTCCAATGCTGCTGATTGCGATCGTTTTGTTCTTTATGTTGAATAACCGCTTCTTAAAGAATCTGAATTACTTGCCAATCGAATTGGCGTTCATCATCTTCTTTATCAGTGCGGGAATCGACCAGCACTTCTTGGACGCATCGTTTAACTTCGTGCCGCTGCTGTTATTCGCTAATCTGGAAATGTTTGATAAAGGGCAAAACTGAAAATAAAGTAAAACCTCGCCTAAATTTGGGCGAGGTTTTTGATTGCAATGAAATCTAAAAATATCTAAAAATGAATTTTTAAACAGCACCAAAACATAAAAATCAGGCACTGGCAGAAAACTTCTACCAGTGCCTTTTCCCTTATTCAAAGCAAATTTCTACTAATTTGCCCCTAACTTTCAACATCTGTTTAAATGAAATATTATTTGAAAAGAAAATAAATGTTTGATTGCTATCATAATTGGCAATGAAACAACTTTGACACCCATTCATCGCTCCATCTGCATGAATAGTTCCTTGTCCTAAATAAACACCATCGTAATACCTATTCGTATTTGAAGTGATATCGTTTAAAGGAATAATTTTATTACTCGTTAAAGCGTTGACAAAGTTCCAATAATCAATCGCACTGCTAAACATTCCGCCTGCTCCCAATGCAACCGACATTTTCCTTTTCAAGGTTTCAAAACATAAGTCATTTCCTGTGCTTTGCATATTTCCGCTAATTACATCCGCTTTATCATTGACTTGATTATAAAACTTTGTATTTTTTAATTTATATGGAACAAGAATATTTTTATTTATATAATCCTGATAGCCCATTCCTGATACTTTAGATACGATTCCTGCAAGTAAAGCATAGTCACTGTCAGAATAGTTCCATTTACCAATTTTACCCGTTGAATTCAAGTTCTTTTCAACAAAAGATAATGCATCATTTTCATTTTTTAATACTACTGGCGTTTGCTGATTCCCATCGTCAATTCCAGAAATATGCGATAACAAATCCCCAACCGTTATCTTGTTACTATTTGCAATCTTCGGATAAAATTTATTAATTGTCGTTGATAAACTAATTTTATGTTCATCAATTAACTTCTGAATTGCAATCCCAGTGTAAACTTTTTGCAATGACGCAATTGGATACAAGACATTCGGCCCAATCTTATTTTTAGCATCGTTACTTTGATCACTTTCAACAATGTTTGGCTTCTTGGACGGATCACCAAACAATACAATTCCGTTAATTTTATCTTTAGCCATTATCTTTTTTATTTTTTGTTCTTTGTCTTGATCCGTTGTACCGTTCATCTCATCAACGGTAACTTTATGGTAACCACTAATATCCGGATATTCATGCCCCGTCATTCTTTCAAAATAATAATGAGCCATACAATTTTTATTTAAAAAGACCATTATTAAAGCAATTAAAATAACAAAGGTAATACTCCCAATAATATACTTAACCTTATTCTTCACGTTTTTCCCTCATTCTTATTAATATAAAAAAACTAACCTTTATATTATATCTGATAGATTCAAATCATTCAATATAAAAAGAACTATGAACAAATCATAGCTCTTTTTATTCGGTAATTATGATTTCAATAATTATATTTAGATCACTATCTCAAACTTTTAAATAAAGCTGATTAATACCTTTTCTCGGGCTTTAATTTGTTCATTATCATTCCTGCAACAATTGTTAACCAATATTGATGCTTACTCAATAATTTTCGCACCAATTTTTTCCTTCCACTGAAGTATTTATCAAGATTTCCTAAAGAAATATATTTTTCATATTTATCAGATTGACTGATTGCTTTTAACTTTTTCGATGCTTCATAAACTGTAAACTGCTTTTCAAAAATTCCTGGCACAAAGTACCGATATACTAAGAAAATAATTCCTTTAGCCGCCATTCTCTGATTAACAATTGTTACCTGATTATCATTTTGATTATTGAAAAATTCATCTGTAACTTTTCTAAAATAAAGTTCATTATCCAAATTCTCTTTTTTGAATAAATAAACTGAATGCGCTTCTTGAAGATAATAATACTTTTTATTTGTCAAAATAATATTTTTTGCAGCTTCAATACACTGTAAATTGAAGTACATGTCTTCTCCTACACGCAGATTTGTATCAAAAGATAACTCGTTGTCAGTTAATAACTTTCGAAAATAAATGGTAAAGTTAACACCTATCTGAATGCGATGTTCTCCAATGTCAGCTAAGTTCTTTTTCTGCTTTTTAGTAACGCCACTGATTATTTGATCTTCTTTCAAGGCAGTTACATCTGAAAACAATAAATCAGTATCTGGCTTTACCTTTTTCCAAACATCCAGTAATTTTTCAGAATCAATAATATCATTCGCATCAAGAAACATAATATACTTTCCTTCTGCCTTTGTTATTCCTGTATTTCGTGCTGAACTTACCCCCCCCATTTTCCTTTTTTATTAAACTAAACATATTACTATTCTTAATAAATCCTTCTACAATACTTGCTGTACTGTCTTTGGAACCGTCATCAACACAAATGACTTCGACGTTTTCATCACACTTATCTATAAAATCATGAATTGAATTCAACACGTTATTAATCGTACTTTCACAATTATACATTGGAATGACAATACTTAAATCCATAACGTTCTTCACTCCTTAAACCTATAATCATATTATTAATAATATCAAAAATTATTTTTACTTAAATGGCTTTCTAAAAAAAAATAGCTATAATGGTATTATTGATTTATAAACCATTAACACTTGGAGGATTAATTTTGAAGTTACTTACACTTACAATCGCAGCGTATAATGTAGAAGACTATCTTGAAGATACATTATCCAGCCTTTACAAAAGCAAATTCTTAGATGAATTTGAAGTCTTGATCGTTGATGATGGTTCAAAAGACAAAACGTCTGAGATTGGAAAAAAATACGAAAATTTAGCACCTCAGACATTTAAATACATTTCAAAAGAAAATGGTGGGCATGGCTCAACAATCAACAAAGGAATTGAATTAGCGACCGGAAAATACTTTAAAGTCATTGATGGCGATGATTGGGTAAATACTGAAGCATTTGATCAATTCATAACAAAATTGCGAAACACAGATACTGATCTTGTATTGACACAACATGTTGAGATATATCCTGATAAAAAAGAATTAATTGATATGACGCATGATATTGAAGCAAATAAGATTTATTCTTTAAATTCTAAATTAAATTTAGAAGCATCTCTCCATACAATTAGTGTTAAAACTGAACTTTTAAGAAAATACAATGCTCACATTACTGAAAAAGTCCTTTATGATGATGCTGAATACGTAATTTGGGCATTATACGTTTCTGAAGATTTTATCTATTTTGATCTTCCTGTATATATGTATAGAAAAGGCAATGAAAACCAAAGTGTTTCTAAAAAAAGCATGATAAAGAATATTAAAATGCAAGAAAAAGTTGCCTATAGACTTGTTGAACTAGATAAAGACTTTATAAAGAGTATTAGCGATAATAAACAACGGGTAATTTTAAAAACAATTATCCAATCTGTTGGTGGGGCTATGCGTACATATTTACTTTTTGAAAAATATGATAATTCGAAAAAACAATTTATTAATTTTGATTCTCATATTAAGGATATTTCACAGGATGTGTATAACCAACTAAACAGTAATAAATTTATTTCATTAATTCGAAAAGGAAATTACGTACTATTTCCATTAATTCGATTAGTATACCGAATTCGTACAAAAATTAAATTTAATTACTAAGCGAGGTAATTATCGATGAATGATCTATCTCTATTAATAGCTAAAGTATTACGCAAATTTAATTTTCCAATAAAATTAAATGTTAAATATAATGATTGGCGACACAAAAGAATCCTTAATAAATTAACCCCCTACTTTATCCAGGCTAGTAATGATTTATCTGTCGAACCGGAAGAAAATGGGAATAACAAAATTTGGATTTTATGGTGGCAAGGCGAAAAAAGTATGCCTGTTCTTGTAAAATCATGTTTTGATTCTATCAAAAATAATGCTGGGAATGCTGAAGTAATTCTTATTGATAAAGATAACGTACGAAATTTTGCTGATTTTCCTGAATACATTTATCAAAAAGTATCATCAGGAAAAATATCTTTAACACATTTTTCAGATTTACTAAGATTCAACTTGTTAAAACAATATGGCGGATTATGGATGGATGCTACTCTTTTTGTTACGGATAGATTAGAAGATTCCATTTTCAAGGATGATATATATACATGTGCTGGACATGAAGATAAAGAGCATTTTTTTGTTACCCAAGGAAGATGGTGTGGCTTTTTTATAGGTGGTAAAAGAAATCAGCCTCTATTCAATTTCATGAACAATTTCTTCTTAAATTATTGGGAAAAAAATGATGAATTAATTGACTATTTTATGATTGATTACGCTTTAAACTATGCGTGGGAAAATAATATAGGAAATTTTAGATATTGGTGTTCAAAAGCAATCGGTAGAAACAAAAATATGTTTAAGTTACAAGATTATTTGAATTCTCCTTTTAGTCAAGAAACTTTGACTAAATTAATATCAAATACTTCTGTGTTTAAACTTTCATATAAAAAGAAATTGCAAAATGATTCCAATAATTTTTACCATAAATTTATTTTAAAGGAGCATTAATATGGAAAAACATGCTTATCTAATAATTGCTCAAAATGAATTTAGCCAATTAAAAAAAATCGTTTCAGTTATTGATGATACCAGAAATGATATATATATACATATTGATAAAAAAGTTGCATTCTCAGAAGATACTCGTCAATCAATTGAAAAAGAAGTTACTCATAGTAACATTTATTGGATTCCTAGAATTGAAGTAAATTGGGCAGGTCCATCTCAAGTACAAGTAGAATTAAATTTACTTGACTTTGCTATTAAAAAGGACGCATATTCTTATTATCATTTAATGTCCGCTAAAGATTTACCTTTACAAACACAAGATTATATCCATAATTACTTTAAAGAAAATTCAGTTGAATGTGTGGGTTTCTTTAATAAGGAACATTTTTTACAAGAAAAACCGTGGAAAAGGGTAGAACAATATCATGCTTTCCCAGAAAAATCTGTTCGTAGCTTTAAAAACAAATTTACCATTTTTACGTTTAGAGTATATCGTTTTTTAGAAAAAAAGATTCAGACACTCTTTAAAGTTAACCTATGGAAGAAATATAATTATAAGATAGGCTATGGAACTAATTGGTTTTCTATTAGTAATAATCTAGCAACTAAATTAATTTCTCATAAGGCCGAAATATCGAAAGCTTTTAGGCATTCTATTTTTGGTGATGAATTGCTTGTTCAATCTTTTGTACTGAGTTATCCCCAAAAATTTAATTTATCCCTAAAAATAAACGAGAAAGATGACGGTTCAAAAAGATTTATTGATTGGAACAGGAGCGATAATGGCGGTCCGCACATATGGCGAAGCAACGAATTTGACAAACTTGTAACTGCTCAAGAACAAGGATTTTTATTTGCTCGAAAATTCGATTCTCGCTTTGATAATGATACTATAAATAATTGGGTGGATTACTTAAAGAATAGTAAAACAAGTAAGTAATAAAAATACTAACTTAAATTTAATATGAATGTATACTTTTGGTACTGATAGAGAAACTTTATCAGTACCTTTTTTATTCTAGTTAGTGATAAAATCCACTATAATATCAAAATTCTCAAAAAAAGTATTTTAAATTTTCTATTAAATAAAAAAGCTGAGTACCATTATAGTACTCAGCATAGTCTATTCAGCTCATAAATTATTTTAAATATCATTCATAAACTTTATAGACTTCTATCTTTTCTTTTTTCTTATTATACTAATGCATACAATTAATGTTCCTAAGATGAAAAGCATTCCTGAAGTCTTTACTCCTGGAACTTCATAATGAAGTGTAATTTTATTAATACCTTTATTAAGTTTAATTCCCATAAAAGTACTAATTAGAACTTTAGGACTCTGCTTTTTACCATTAACTGTTACATCCCATCCTTTATCATATGGGATTGTTAACATTAAATAATTTGAATCAAAGTCTTTAGTAGTTTCAATATTAATTGCATTTCCTCTAACTTTATTAATTTTCACATTAGATTTTTGTACATCTGTTGATAATTTATCTACTAGCTTTTCATCTTCTACAGCAACAATTGGTGCTAATATTTTTACATCATGACCTCTATGCACTAATTTAATATTTATAACTTCATCTTTTCTAAACTTTCCGAGTGCTACTATTCCATTTTTACTGTTTTTTCCTTCTCCATTATTCAAAGTATAATAGTTAGAATTTATATTCCCTAATTTCCTGTCATTTACATATAAAGTTAACTCAGGAAGTTTTGCCATCATCTTTTCAGGTAAATACATATAAACAATTCCTGATCTGGATGTTTTATACATATAAGCATTCGATACTTGGGAAACTTTTTCATTACTCAGATTTAAATAACTATATAGATCTTTTACCCCAAATAATTTTTCAAATACCTTGTTTTGATATTTAAATGGATTGTTATTTGGTAATCCTGGAAAATCAATTTTTTCAACAGCACTTTTATCTACAGGAAAAGCTAATGGTAAGCTACATTTATTTTTATAAACTTTAAAATCGTTAATATCTTTACTCTCACCGACAATTGAAATTCCATTTTGTAAAGAAGAGATTGAGCGCAATTCATTATCACTTGCGATAACATTTTTGGCATAGGTTCTATTATTCCCAATATAGTACTTTGTACCCATTAAACTATCCATTGCCAACGTAGATCCATTATTATAAGAGCTCCAACGATATACTGGATTAGTTCTTTGAAAATAACCAACTGTTGACATAAAGTTTATCAATTGAGTTGGTTGTTGTGAAACATAATTTGATAGTCCATTAAAATCATACAGTAATGGATCATTAGGATTCATTTCATCTGCAGTTCCAATTCGATAAAACGATTTGTCACTTTTATTAATTTCATCCGTTACCGGCTTCATTGTATTGTAACTTTTAGTAAAAGCCGCTAGATTGGTACTTTGATTTGATAATTTATTAAATACTGCCACATTTGAAAAAATAATATCTAGCATTACAATTGGTAATAACCATCCAGTATATTTTCCATTTTTTACTGAAAGTAATGCAGCAGCAACAATAAGTAACAACATATTTATTATTAAGTTAGATATGTTATGAACACTTACAAAGTTTAATACAATTAAAAGTAACGTTACTAAAATTGGAATTTTTATATTTTCTTTTTTTACATTAAAATGCTTTGCATAATTACTTGAAATAATCACCAATACGAAATCAACAATAAATGTTCCGCGCTGTGGATATCCATGTGGAGCTGTGAACCCATGCCATATAAAATAAAGTGTTTGATTCCATGTAAATAAGAACAATATTCCCAACAATATTCCTGTAAGAATCTTCTCTTTTTTATTAATTAGTTTACTGAAAAAGAAACTTACTAAAATAAATGTAATAACAAAAGACATATATACATGTGGATAGTGGTTAAAGGCAATACCAGAATTCCCAATTATCTGTCCTTTAGCTGAATCAATATTAAAAAATAGATTATTAAATAAATCTTTTATATGGTAAATTCGGTGTAGATTTATTTGTAATGTAGCCTGATCTTTTACCATCTTTTGACATAAATACGAAGGTATTATGCTAATCGACCCTAAAAGAAAAGAAGTAATTCCTGTTATAGCTAATACTTTTGTACGATTAAAAATATATTTCTTATCTTTTACACTTAATATCCAAATAAAGTAAGAAATAGCAATGAAAACAGTAATCATAAAGGTAATATAGTAGTTCATTAACAACATTACTGTATATAAGATACCAAATTTCCAGCCACTCTTACCGTCCAATAATTCTTCAAGGAAAAGCATCAAAAGGGGGAAAAATGCAATAACATTAAACCACATTTCGCAATGATTATATAAAAAGAAATATGAACTTAGTGAAAAACAAAGCGAAAAAACAACATTTATCCCATTATTTGATTGTCTTGTATATTTCGATTTACTTAAAAATACGTATGTCAATAAACTTGTTAAACAAGCATTGAACACTGTATTCAATTCAAAAAATAATGGAATCTTATTTATTGGAAATAGTAGTGATATTAAATTAATTGGTGATAGTAAATAGTATGTTAAAACGCTAAAAAATTGACCACCTAAATTTAACTTATATGAAAAAAGTAAATTTTGCGGATGCAAAATATTTTCACGAAAATACGTTAAAATTGCAATATATTGATTATTCGCATCATTTATCGTGATTGAATTATTTCCAAATGGAAAAACTTTTACAATGCTAAACATTACCATTAATACTACTAATGGTAATACAAAACTTATTACTTTATTTGATAATTCTTTTTTACTTTTCATTATACTTACCTAATCGTCTTATTTTCTTTTGAAATAAAATAATCTGTATTCGCTAATAACAATATTGCCATAAAATTAAACGAATAGTGGAACATATATGATTCAAATATATTATCTATAATAATCAAAGAAAGAATAATCGCTAATGAAAACTTCTTTTCTTTAATAAATTTATATGAGAAATATACAATACATCCAATTACAACCAAGAAAATTAGTAATCCATAAATTAGTAATGTTTGTAAAAAGAAGCTATCAATATAGAAATAATTAGTATGTAACGCTCCTTGATTTATTAAATAGCCAATTTGTCCACCATATCCACGCATATAAATAAACTGGCCAAATAATTTAATTGGATAGGTCATAGCAGCAACATATCCAAGATACAATCTATTAGAAAACAATTTAATATTAATCATTTGTTCAAATTGAGAAGATGAATTAAAATGATATGCTAAATATAGCGATGATAAAATAATGACTAATATTAAAATTGGAACTACAATATTAATTTTCTTTAAAATACGACAAATCGGCTTATAAAATAAAGCTACAATTCCAGCTACACATATTAAAAGCATTGCAGTTTTGGCATACGCAACTTTTTTTACTATAAATGCAATTACAAATATCATCAAATTTTGAAATAATGATATATCAAATTTCTTATAAGTTAAATATGCAAGTACTAAGTACATTACAGTTGCTCCCAATGTTGTAGGATATACCATTCCAAGTGCCTTTCTGCCAACACTTGATGATCCTGTGTTATAAGAAAAAACGTAATTAGGAATTTTTCCTGATATAGCTAGCATTACTGTGATTCCTAATAATATTGTGACAGTCATAAAAAAGAATTTAACTATTTTTTTCCCATCGATATCCTTAGAAGAAAAAATAACTGGAAGTAAATATATTAAATCTCCATTTTTGGTATATTTGTAATTAATAAATGCTATAATTTCCAATCCTAAGAATGAGATAAAATTTAAAGTACTATTTTTTTGAAATAGAAAATATTTACTAAGTAATAGTATTTCACCAGTAATTGTAATTGGACGATACATTGAAGTTACAACAGATCCTAAAGTTGTACTTGTTAAAAATTGAATCGATATTACAAGTATTAATCCAGTAAAATAAATTAAATTTATAATATTTTCTCTTCTTTTACTTTCCAAAATTAATTCTCCCATTTCTAATTTGCAGCTACTTCTAAGGCTTTTAACAAATTCTTACCTTCTCTGATACGCTTTCCATAATTGATAACAGCTTTTTTCATTAATAAATACTCCTCGGAACTTACATTCGAAGTAATTAAATCTAAATCAGAGATATTATCAACTACAATTCCTAAATTGTTTTCCTTAACAATCGAAGCAATTCCTGCTTCCTTCCAAACAATAATTGGTAATCCTGAACTTATGTACAAGGAAGCTTTATGTGGAGAATTATACTTTGTATAATCACCAAACACACCTTTAGAAGAGTCTAAGGATGTTCCATCCCAAACGAGTCCGAAATCAGCGTTTAAATATTTAGGTAATTCATCTGAAGGATAAGCTCCACGATATTCCACATTATTTTTCAGAGAAAATACTGGTTTGGGAGTTCCAAATACTTCTAAATGTATTTTCTCTAAACTTATATTTTTTAGAAATTCGCTTTTTTCTAAATTGCCCGCATAGCAAATTTTGTTAGTTTTTTCTTCATTTTTAAACATTTCTTGCGGATTTAAATAATCAAAAAGTCCCTGTACAACCATTTTGGTAGTTACACCCATTTGTACAAGTTTCTCTTTCATTTTAATAGTGTGTACTATAATTGAGTTCACACTATTAAAAACCGCCATTTCTTTCTCTATATACTTTTTATCATCAGTTCTTAATCTTAAGGCTTCAATATCATGAATCAATAAAATTATTTTAGCATTAGGCGTATAATGTCTAATATTTTTAATAACATTTTCTATAATAAAAATAGAATAAAGTGGATATTGAATAACATACGACTCAGCTGGATGTTCTTTAACTATTTGTTTTATTTTCCAAATACCTTGAAATAATTTTTTAATTCTAGAATTTGAATTTGATATATCAAGAGGTGTGTAACCATTCTTTTCTAAAATTAAACGATCATCATTTTTAGCCTTTGAGCCCGCATCAAATGTTTTACTATCTTTTATTGAAGTAATTACATATTTATCAACCATCTTCTCACCTCTTAATTATTTTTCAAATTCTGATTTATTAGGAAATTTCTCTTCTAACAAATTAATTGTTCGGTTCTTAATTTCATCAAATAGATTATCATCATCAACGGAATCATCATTTAAGCAAAATCCAAGATATTCTTCCCTTGTAATTACATCTTTAATAACATTAAATTCTCCACCAATTGGTAAGAATTTACTACGTTTTTTTATTTTCACTGGTGTAAAATTGCCAGCCGCAAGTTGATAATAACGCATTAAATAATCTGGAATATCAGTATTTGCATCCCGAACATGATTATAACTACTTTTTTCTAGCTCTTCTCCAAAATCATTCCAAACATCTTCAAATGTTGACTTTAAGAATGGTTGAACCCAATGCGTAGACATAAAACCTGTAAATTGTGAATATGGTAAAGAAAGAAAACTTCTCAAGCCCTGCACTCCATACTTTGTCGAAAAATATTTATTAAAATTTTCTTTTATAAATTTTTTCTTATTAAATTTCTGATTAATGAATAGCATTGCCCCAAATAATGACTTAAACCATGGGATTGATGCTGTAAGAGCATTTTCCACTAAAAAATCACATGGCAGTCCATTTTTAAAGAAATCTGTTTCTTTTACAGGTGCATTAAGGAACATATCATCGTTAAAAATAATAAACTTATCAGATAAACCAGGAATTTTATGTGCGTTTAGCTGAATTACATTTGAATTAAATGTCGGTAAATATTTTTCATCAATAATCTCTTTATGATCAACAATTGAGACTTTAGGATTATCTAAATTTAGCCAATCTGGACATTGATTATCAGTAATTATATATATATGATTTGCCCATGATGCATACTTTTCTATTGAACGAAATACATATTTAAATGTTCCCCATTCACGAAATCTTCGATCAGCAAATTCTTTTTCGGGCATATATTGTTTAGCTTTTTTTTGCCAATTAGGATCACTACCATCAACCCATGTAAAAACTATATCGATTTTTTCTTTCACTTTGAACTCAACTTTCTGAATAAATTTAATATAATAATCTCTTGTTATTTTAATATATTAATGCCATAAAAACCATAAACTTACTAATAATAATTAGCAATCACAAAAAATGAGGCATTAAATTTCTAAAGAAATTCATATACCTCATTATAATCCTATGCTCTAACTGACATATTACCTATTGTTTTTTTCTTTTTTTGATAGCCTTAACATAGCTAAAATTCCTGAAAATGCTAATGCAATCGTACCTAATAAAGTATGTTTGTTTGAATTTTCGCCAGTTTGAGGTAATGTACTCTTCTTCGAATTTTGTAACTTTTCACTTAAAGCATTTTTAGTTGAAATATTTTGTTCTGCATAACCTGATGTACTAATTTCATTGTTATTTACTGACTTGTCAGCTGGTTTATTTTCACTCGTGTTATTATTTGCCGGCTTATCAGCTGGTTTATTTTCACTCGTGTTATTATTTACCGGCTTATCAGCTGGTTTATTCTCGCTCGTGTTATTATTTGCCGGCTTATCAGCTGGTTTATTCTCGCTCGTGTTATTATTTGCCGGCTTGTCAGCTGGCTTATTTTCACTCGTGTTATTATTTGCTGGCTTATCAGCTGGTTTATTCTCACTCGTGTTATTATTTACCGGCTTATCAGCTGGCTTATTTTCGTTCGTACTTTCTGATTTAATTTTTGAATACGTAATCGTTTGAACAATATTTGAACTATTTTCAGTTACTTTAATTAAATTACTATTCTCTTGGCTAGGAACATATCCATTAATTTGAGGAGATTTCACACTACTAAATGTAGTCTCAGTTGAAGTCCAATTTTCATACGTAATTTTTCCTGTAACCATATCCTTTTTCGCCGTTCGAATAAAGGTAATTGTCTGTTTAACAGAAGGAGCGGCTTCCTCTCCATTTTCATAACGGTAATTAATCGTATTTGTTATTTGTTTTGATAAGCTAAGGTTTAATGGATTATTTGAATTTGAATAGTTTTCAATTTTATGCTTCAACTCAACATTGAATGTTTGATCATTCTTTTCAAATTTCTTTCCATTGCCATAACCATTTGATACAAGTTCATATCCCTTAGCTTCCAATTCTTTAATTTCATTCGCGGTCGAATAATTACTTTCAGATCCCACTTTACCTGAAATTTTATCCGACTTTATAACCTTACCAGTTGTCTTATCAACATAATTTATTGTGATATTACCATTGCTTTGTACCCCACTTAATTCCGCAGCCTTGTCTGTCATCGGAATCCATTCAGGACTATTTCCTTGGTTACTACTATCTGGATCAACCCATCCTACAATATTTAATGTTCCTTTTTCTAAATAACTTTTTGGCATCCAATCTGGTTTAATATATGCCCAAGTATAAGTGTTAGTATCGCCTGCTCCTGTATACCCTGGAATATAGAATAACGAATAATTGCCATCAGTTGCTTTATCATGATCAGCAGTATATTGGCTTGTTGTTTTATTATCTATCTTATATCCCTTAGGCACATAGACTTTGTAATACACTTTGCTTGACTGTTTTGTTTGTGTTAAGTCTGGTAAATCTTTAATTGGAATAAATGGATAATTTGCAATCGGGTGGCTATCTTTATTTGAAATCCAATGAATTTGAATTCCATCTTGTTTATTCACAGGAAGTGGATGTCCTGTCTTTGCATTATACAAGAAAAGTTCGAATGTACCTGTTCTTCCGCGTTCAGCCGCGTATTGTTGCCAATTAAATCTTACTTCCGTATCTGAAATAAAATTAAAAAAGTGAGATTTATCAATATCAAAATTTTCTGTATACGCCACATCAAATTTGTACCCGGTTGGAGCATTAATCGTTACATATGGGCTTGTTTCGAATTTATCCACACTCGTTTGATTACCATAACCGTATGTCGTCCCAGGTAAACCTGACATAACATCGTCATTTTTTCCCCACTGATCTTTATAGCCAACCATGACATAATCCATATCTTTTTCCCAACGGTGCCCCGTTTCCTTCCAAGGATATACAGGTGCAAAAGTCCCATCAGAGGTAACATTATTTACATCATTAAAATAAATAAAATCATGATATTTATATTCATCCTTATTAACTGTTGATTCTTGCACTTTTGAAGAAGCATCAACTGATGAAGATGAACTTTGTACATTTAAATTAGTCTTTTCTAAGCTAGATGTACTTGAAGTTTTTGATGAATCATTTACTTTTAAATTCAAATCATTTTGATGTAAATTCGTACTTGAATTTACCGCTGCTTGTGATGATTGCGAAAATTTAATTTTTGTATTTTGAGATGAACCGATCTTTTCCTCACTTGAAGATTTAATTTGTGTAGAATTAGAATTTTCCTCAGATTGGTTATTTAAAGCTCTTGATTGTACTGCTAAACTAGAACCTTCTTTAGAAGATGTTTGTGATGATCTCAAAGAATAGACACTTGAACTACTTGATGATGAGCTAGAGCTTTTTACAGTTGAATTACTGATGCTGTTACTTTTAATATTTACATTATCAGCATTTACATTAGTATTAAAAAAAGAATTTGCGGTTAGTACTCCACCTAAAACAAAAGTACTAACTAATAATTTTTTATTGATATTTGTGTTACTCAATACTTGACACCCTTTCAAAATTATTATACCCTTAAAGTCTTAATATTATTTAACAAAATTTCTTATAATCTATAAAATTCCGTTTATAAAAAAGAGATGCAAATTCTGCATCTCCCATTTATAACTAGAAAAAGAAAAATCGTTTTTTCTTCTTTATTGGTGAATAGTCGTGTGCCACAACACGTTCCCCATTAATCAAATCTTCAGCGCTTTTTTCAAATTGAATAGCTTTATCTTCTCCAAAATCATCTGCAATTTGATTTAATGCTTCATGTAACACAAATTTTCTTCCTTTTAATGTGTGAGCATCAGAAGCAACAATTTGAACTAAATTATGCTCTACCATTTGCTTTGATATTTCAGCGACTTTTTCACCAAAGCCACCAATATAACTTGTTGCCGTAACCTGAGCCAAAGCCCCTTTTTCAATGAAATTATATAATAATTTAAGGTTGCTTTGAATTTCACTATTTCTTTCTGGATGAACGATTACCGGCGTTGTTCCTAATTTTTTCAAATTAAAAATCATCTGTCCTGCATACTCTGGAACGTTCCCATGCGGAAATTCAAGTAACATATATCGTTTATTGGCATCAATTCCTAATAAATCATCATAATTGGAAATTAAATTTCCATTGATATGAACTTCTTGTCCTGGGAAAATCCGCAATGGAATTTGATGAGCAATTAATTCGTTTTGAAATTCATTAGTTGCCTTAATTACGTCATCTTTATGATTCACGTATTCGTTATCTAAATGATGTGGCGTACATAAAATATGAGTCACCCCATCATTAACGGCCTGTTTAGCTAACATCAATGAACTTTCTAAATCTGGAGATCCGTCATCAATTTCCGGTAGAATATGACAATGCAAATCAACAATCTTTTCAAATTCCACAGTTCATCCACCTTATTTCTTAGTGTTTTGATTTTTTGTGATGCTTTCGGTGACTATGACCTTTTGATTCATTTTCATCATTTCCATAACCGTACCCATAACCATATCCATAACCGTAGCCATAACCATAACCATAGTAGCCACTATGTTCAACTTTAACGTCATTCAGTACAGTACCAATGATTTTACCGCCAACATGGTTCAACGCATCCACCGCATCATGAACGGCATTTTTATTAGCAACGTTTTGACGTACAACTAAAACCGTTCCATCAACCCTGGCTGCAATCAATTGGGCATCAGTTACTGTCAAAACTGGTGGGGCATCATAAATAACTAAATCAAAATTATTTTCTAACGCACTTTGCAATGTTTCCATTCGCTTTGAGCCGATTAATTCTGACGGGTTCGGTGGAACAGGTCCGCTTGGCATTACATATAGATTATTCACTGTTGTCCCATAAAGAACATCATTGACATTAAAATTCCGATCAGTCAAAAAGTTCGTTAATCCTCGTGAATCAGCAATTCCAAAAGTTGCTTGAATGGTTGGCCGTCGTAAATCAGCATCGACCAATAATACCTTTAAACCTTGCTTCGCAAATGAGGCCGCAACATTCGCTGAAATTGTTGACTTTCCTTCTGAAGCTGTCGATGAAGTGATCATAATGCTTTTATAATCCTGATCTGCACTTGAATAAGTAATGTTTGTCCGAATTGTATTAAATTGTTCGGTATCTACTGACTTAGGCTTAGCAACAGTAACAAGATAGATACCTTTTTCCATACTTGTTGTATCAAGCTCTTTTTTTCTATTAAATAAATCCTTAATACCCATTGTTCACTCTCCTAAATCTATACCCGCTTGCTTGGCTCTTCATCCTCTGATGAATTCATTCGATTTCGAACAATAACCTTTGCGACGCCATAACCTTTATCATTAAAGTTCATATGATAGATGACCCCTAAGTTTACTAATCCTAAATCATCAGATAAATATTTTTCTGATTTAACGGTATTATCTAACCCTAACATCAAAATTACTTTAAATATTCCAATTAAGATTCCTGCAAGTAAACCAATAACAGCACCCTTTTTCAGATTTGGCGATACTGGTTTATCACTTGGGGTTGCACTTGAAACAATCGTTACGTTGTTGATGTGCATCATTTTAGTAATTTTCCGCTTAAACACTTCACTAACAGTATTCGCCATATCTGCAGCAACAGTTGGACTCTTAGCCTTTGCATTAATACTGATTACTAATGAATTAACTTCATTAGATACTGAAATATCCTTACTCAAACTGTTAATATTTCCTTGATAGTTATCCTTCTTTTTCAGTTCTTTTAAAGCTGGTTCTAAAATGATATTTTTCTTTAAAACATCTTTATAAGTATTGATTGCTTGAAGGTCAGTTTGTTGAGCATTCCACTGCATAGCGTCGTTATTAGTCTTTTGACTAACCAAAATGTCAGTTGTTGCTGTATATTTAGGTGTTATGAAGAATAACATGATCAACAAAACAAACACTAAACCGCCAATTCCAAATAAAATGATTTGGCCAATATTCTTTCGAATTTCATTCAGGATGTCTTCCCAACTGAAATATTTTTCTTTCTTTTCACTATTATCCATTGAATAATGTCTCCTTATTATCTATTAACTAATCTATTCTTTAGTGGTCGAATATAAATTTGAAAAACTGAAGCAATAGTTAACGCTATTTTCTGAGGCAAGAAATCATATATATTGAAAATTATTTTCTTGATTCCTGATTTACTATCTTTCGTCAGTGGGATACTTCTCCATGGGCTTCTCCGATAATAACTTAACCATTTATCAGTTTCCGGATGGGTTGAATTTTCAAACCATGGCCTTACAGTGTTAAAAGCACTTGTATAATGAATAATTACCGGATCAGATTTTGCGTTTTCAATTTCTTCTTCACTGTAAAAGTTTACTGGTTTCCGATACGTAACCATATCCGAATAGGTATATTCATAATAAAGGGAAATCATGTTATATTTTGGATCAATAAAATCAATTTTTCCGTCTAAAACGTGATTCAGGACTCCTTGATCATTAAGTTGAACTTTCCCTTTTTTTCTAATTATATAATTTAGAATTTTCTTCTCAACCTGTTTATTTTTCCATTCATCCAAATCTACTAAGAAAACTCCTGCATTAATCATTGCATCGTAAGGACCAATTTCAATATTTTTTCGATAAAACTTACTAAAGGCATCCTTAGTTGCACCAATTACATTACCATGTAAATTTGTTTCTAATAATTTCTTTATTGAAGATACGATAATCGTATCAGAATCAATGTACAAAATTTTCTTTACATTTGAATCGAAATAATCACTCAAAAATAGCCTTGAATAGACAGCTAATGAACCGCGTGCTATATCCAGACTAAGTCCAACCTTTTTCTCTAAATCAATCGGCTTTATCCATCGTGGCATTTTCCGATTATATTTTTGAAAAATCTCTTCAACCTTTTCTTTATTTTCATCAGAGATTCCTGAATCAAAAATCGTAACCCGTAAATTTTCAAGGTCTTGATTATTTTCTAAAAGTGATAACAAAGAGACTCCCATAATTGATGCAAAATCATCATCTGCCGCATAAACTATTTCGTAATCTTCCACTTAAAGCTCCCAACCTTTAATCATTAACCTTATAAACTTTTCTTACAGTTTCTAATAGACTATTACTATCACTTGTCTGTCCATTTGAATTATTACTCATCAAAATAATTCCTGAATTTCCATCTTTTGAAATCTTAATAGCAACTTTGTAGCCTTGAATTCCAGCTGAACCTTCAAAACCGTCTGCTGACGATTCTAATTGTCCTGTCATATTCTGAGCATTTGCAGCTGTAAATCCTTGTTTATCGCCATACGCTTTAATCAAGATTTGCGTTAACTTCAAATAGTCACTTGGGCTTGCCATGATCTGGTTCATTCCCATTTGCGAATTCATTGTCTTAGCAAGCTCTCCACCGGTCATCTTTTGATTACCATTAAATGGTGTCGCAAGCTCGGAATCACTTACCTTGCTTACAAACTTGATATTATTCAAATTATTAGGTTTCAAGAAATTATTATTAATATAGTTTTGATATGACGTTCCAGATACTTGAGAAATAATTCCTTCTAAAAGAACATAATTAATTTCTTGATAGTTATATGTACCTGATGTTCCCGCATTTGCATGGTTTAAATTCCATTGTAAAATATTATCACCTGGTTGAAGTTGATTATTAGGAACATCATTATTCGTAATCCCAGAGGTCATATTAAGCAATGACTTGATCGTGACGTTTTTATTAAGCTCTAACGACTCGTTATAAAATTTACTTACCGGTGTTGATAAGCTCAATTTTCCACTATCAACTAATTTCATGATTGCAGCAGCCGTTAAGGTGTTTTCCAAATCTGCAACCTGATACAGCTTACCATTCTCAATTCCTTTTCCAATGGTTTTACTATCGGATACCTGCCCGTTCTTAATTACCGCATATGCCCCAGTAAAGTTCTGCTCCTGTAATGTTTTCTCGATTCCACTCGAATTTGATTTTGGAGATTCTGCCTTATTATCAACTTTAACCGTTGGCTTGACAGGCTTATCAGTTATTCGATGAACTTGAGTATCATCTTTAGATGACTTTTTTACTGTCTTTTCATACAAAACATGAGCGTAAGAACCAGTATCATATTTTGCAAGTGCATAACCGCCAACACCTAAGATCACTATCGCACCTGCCGTTAATCCGATTTTCTTTGCTGTCGACATAGATTCTCTCCTTTAAACCTTGAAGCAATACATTAATATGCTTCATTCGGAACAAATATTACCTTGACCGTCTTAAACATAATCTTTAAATCCAGCCAAATACTGCGACGTTGAATATAATCCAAGTCAATATTTACCATTCCCTGAAAACCCACACTATTTCTGGCCGTCACTTGCCATAATCCAGTGCATCCGGGTTTAACATATAATCGTTGCTTGTCATATTGAGTATAATCCGCGACTTCACGAGGCAACGGCGGACGTGGACCCACAATACTCATCTGGCCTAAAAGGACATTTAATAGTTGCGGGAATTCATCAATACTCGTTTTGCGAATAAATTTACCAACACGCGTGACCCGCGGATCATTTTTCATTTTAAACATCGCACCGTCAACTTCGCTGTGTTCCTGCAACTTTTCAATTTCATCTTCTGCATTGACGCGCATTGAACGGAACTTATACATTTTAAACCTTTTCCCGTTCTTTCCAATCCGAATTTGGTCATAAAAAACAGGCCCGCCATCATCACATTTTATTGCAATTGCTACAGCTAAAAAGACTGGGCTTAAAGCAACTAATCCGATTGCACTCGCAATAATGTCGAATGACCTTTTTAAAATCCTATAGCCATATTGTCCGTTAACCTTTTCTTGATTAAGTTCAATATCTATATTCTCCGTCATACAACACCCTTCAATCTTTATACTCACTCTTTATAGTCTCCCAACTATATTTCTCTTACAAAAACTACACGCTTCTTTCATGATAATTTATTTAAGAAAATATTTCAAAGATATTTTGGTAATTATCTAATTTTTTAAAATTTAACTAAAAATAAAAGAAGGTGTAGCAAAATGTTAAAAACGAGCGTGGTAGAAGCAGAAAAGTGAACGAATCGCGTAGCATAGATTCGGAGGTTTTCGAACTTCACTAGCTTCGCGTCGCAGTTCGTTTATTTTTGAAACCGATCATGCGGATATAGCAAAGAGGTTGCGATTTACGTCACAACCTCTTCTATAAAACACTATTGTTGTTCGATTTGAACCGATCTCAATCCCAATGACTCTCGAATAAGATCTGAGGCCTTTTGCCGTTCTTGGACAGAAACAACTTGGAATGAAACGCCATCTAAGTTTTGGTTCGTTCCTTGAACATATGTACTCTTAATGTTTTTTGTTGCCTTCCGGTATCCAAATGCAAGTTCTTTCATATCATTTAAAGTTAAATCTGTCTTCACTTGTGAAGAAACTGAATTTAAGAAGTCTTTATTAAGAACCGTTGTTGGTGAAACTGACTTCTTCAGCAACGCAGTAATGACCAGCCGTTGCCGTTCCTGACGACCATAATCGCCCCGCGGGTCTTGATAACGCATCCGGGTAAATTTCAAAGCCGTTGAACCATCCATGTGTTGTGCTTGACCCTTCACAAAGTTTGCGCCTAAGTAACTAAATGTCAATGGTGATGTAACTGTTACACCGCCAACATCATTAATTGCCTTTTCAAGGCCGCCCATGTTAATCAAGAAGTAATAGTCAATCGGAATCTTAAAGTGGCTTTCAACGGCATTAATTGCTTCCTTGACCCCACCATATGTATATGCTGAGTTGATCTTTGCCGGTGAGTATTGTGGAAAATCAGGTAAGTTAACTTCCATATCACGTGGAATACTCAGCAAAGTCGTCTTATTTGTTTTCGGATTGATCGTCATGATCATCATTGTATCTGTCCGCCCTTTATAATGACGGCCAAGAGCACCTGTATCTGTCCCCATGATTAAGATTGAAACAGGCTTCTTATCTTTTAAAATTGATGATGCATTCCGTGAATCAGTTGCACCTGATTTTTGATACATATTATTTGTCGTCGATTTTAAATTATGAAATGCAGTTGCTGCAAATACACCTGCTAAAATCAGCAAAATGATGATAATTGCTAAAATAATATTTCTTACAATATGCCGTTTTTTAGGTGGCTTACGATGGCTTGCCACTCTTGATAAATCATCGTTACTCATATGTTAAACCTCTTTTACAATGAATTCATTTTTCATTATATACAATTTAAGCCAAAAAATCTTTTTTATTTAAAAATTTAATTGTTTTAATATAAAAAAGAACTTAGTCAATGACTAAGTTCTTCAGTATAAATCATCGAATTTTATCCGCGACGCTTCTTGTCAGCAAATCCAAATGCTGCCAAAATGCTTGCCATTGCCATTGAAATCATTCCCCAAACTGTCTTGTTTGAAGCTGTTTCACCAGTTTGTGGCAATCCGTTTGCAGATGTGTTCTTTGCGTTCTTGGTTGCATTTGCTTTGTTAGCCATGCGAACGCTTTGAACAGTGTCAGCTTGAACTTCATTAGCATTTGCACGTGAAACTACTAAGTTCCGCTTTTGAGCGTCGTAGTAAATCTTTTCAGCGTTCTTTTGACCGTTTACACCGTTCTTCTTGTTGCTTACAACCTTAACTGCTGAGCCATTGTAAACTGGTGCAAATTCTGTATCGCCGTCTAATACCCAAACACCTTGTTCTTTGGTTACCGAACCTGGAACAACGCGGGTTGTCCCATCTGGCATAATTTCAACGATGAAGCTTGGACCCCATGTTGCATCATTGCCCTTACCAGCAACCCAGTTCCGGTTTGTCATGTAGTCAGTGATCAAAACATAGTTTGTTGGTTGACCATCTTTACCAAGGATCGGAACAGCATAGTAAGCATATGTTGCGGTTCTTGAGTTAGCATTAGCAGTTGCTGTTAATACAACCCCTGTGCCGTTCAATGGCTTATAACCGTATGTTAAGTGATCTGAAACAAAGCCAAGCATGATAACATTATCACCAACAGCTTTGTCAGCAGCTTGCCATGATGGGTCATTTGTTCCACGGTTCAACCGCGCATCATCAAACAAGTAGTACTTGCCGTTGATCTTGATAATGTCTGGCCGTTCAATTTCATCCGTTGCCAATGGTGCTTGAACTAACGGAGCATAAACGTGAGCAACCGTTGGATTCTTTTCCGTTCCGCCTAATCGAAGAATACCGATTGCAGCGTTAGCGTATGAACCACGAGCTGTCATATCGCTATTGTTAATGATTTGGAACATGTCATTAACGTCATCAGCAATTGTTGCACCACCGTAATTTCCAAGGTTGTAGATTTGATCCATTCCTTGGTAGTTATCTGAACCGGTACTACCTTCGAATAACAAGTAGCGTTGACCGTTATCAACAAAGATGTGCGGATCCCGCAAGCAGAAGTTATCAACATTCATGTTGCCTTGTTCGAATTGGGCAAATGTTTGGTAAAGCTTACCGTCACCGGCAAAGAGAATCTTTTCGTTTTGACGGTCAACGATTGAAATTTGACCATTATTTAAGCCTAATGTCAAAGTTACCGTTGCAATCCGTTGGTCGTTGTGACCTGTTGATGTATCAACATCTGTGTAGTACAACTGGATCGTACCGTCTGAGTTGACACATGCTGAACCTGACCAGCGTTGGTGAACTGAGTTTTGACCAAAACCGAAGACTGGACCGGCACATTTCCAATCGTTGAAGTTTTCATCACCATATTTAGTGTAGAAAAGATACAAATGATTGTCTCTGTTATTTGCTGGATTACCAGCCATTCCAAAAATCAATTGGTAACCGTTCCAGTTTGTAACTGCCCCAGTATTAGCGTTCATTACTGGCCATGAATCCCAAATATCAAGGGGTTCAACTTTCCCTGTTTCAGCATCAGCGGTTGTTGCTGCTGGAAAGTTCTTGATCGTGCTTGGATCAAATTGCGGAATTGCATATTGTGGATTCCGGTTGATCATGTCCTTTGCAATATCAGCATAATCTGTATATGTAACGGTTCCTGATTCTGGAGTACTATCCATCTTAACGCTGTTTAATGCGTCAATTTCTTGGTGAGTTAATTTAGCTAAGTCGATATTTGCTGCTTGGGCGATTTCCTTCGCATTGGCATTTAACTTGTCATATGCAGCCCGAGCATCAGGATTTACAAGTTGTTGTTCAAACTTTTCCTTATTTTGAGCAGCTTCCTTCTTAACCATTGCAGGAATGTTATGTTCATTTGCTTGGGTTCCGTATGCTTGGAAGCCGGCTGTTTCAGGGTTAACTGCAGCTTCATTACTTGATTGTGATGCTGTTGAGCTTGCCTTGGCAGAACTTGCTGAACTTTCATTCTTTGAACTCTTGCTTGATGAGTGATTGCTTGTTGCACCATTTGATGACGAAGCAGCGCCGCGAGTACTCATTGAACCTGTTGAAGCTTCAGAAGTTGCATTGCTCATTGTTGATTGACTGTTTGCAACTTGTGAATTACTTTCAGCAGAAGTTGAGTTTGCAGTTGCTGAAGACTTTGCGGCTGCTGAACTTGCTTTTGAAGCAGTAGCCGTTGCAACTGAATCGCTTTTAGCTTCTGATTCTAATGAAGCTTTTGTTTGATTTTGGCTTGTTGCTTTCTTTGCAGATGTTTCAATTTGTGAATTATTAGTTGAAACGTTATTTGCTGAAGCATTGCCAGTTGCCATTCCAGCAGTAACTGCTGCGGCACCTAAGGCAATTGCAGTAATTGTTTTCTTTTTCATAACAATCCCTACTCCTATTCAATTCATTAAACTAAATCTATTTGTCTCAAAATAGTTATACCGCAACATTTACAAATGTCAATATTCTGAAAATGTGGATTTTAAATTTCATACTTAATAATTTTTAGGTAACAAAAAAATTGTCATCGATATTAGGGGGCTGATTCATTGAATTTATAATGTTTTGTCCAATTACATAAAACATTTAATCGAGAAATATTACAATTACTTTAAATTTTAATCATCATTCGTATATGTCAAATTTTGACATATAATCCAGTGATAAATTATGTAGTTAACGATTTTTTGTTCGTTTTATAATCAAAAAGAAGATGTAACAAAACGTTAAAAACGAGCGTGGTGGAAACAGAAAAGCGAACAGATCGCGGAGCATAGATTCGGAGATTTTCGAATTAGCTTCGCGTCGTAACTCGTTTGTTTTGATGCGAATATAACAAAAGGCTGTGACATAAGCCACAGCCTCTTTTACCAATATCGAAGTTAGGAGGATAACTCGACATCTAATCGACTAGATGTTAAAAATTATACTTTTTAATACTTCCGCATAATAACCACACTGTCGGCAATTACTAAAATTGCCCCGGCAGCGACCACCATTGTGCACACATTTTTTGATTTTTTATCGCATTTGGATCATTAATGATCGTGAGTTACCAGCTTGCGGAAGACTTTTCCATCGTCTCTTATCGTAATTATTGAAATCATAATATTTTTCGTAATTCCCTAAAATATCCTATAATGTTAATATGTTTTGCAAAATCAATTAGGAGGAATTTTTAAAATGCTGCTTTCAATTATCGTTCCGCTTTACAATACCGGAAAATTTGTATCTCAGGCCTTGCATTCTATTCAAAATCAAACGTTCACTGACTTTGAATGTATCATCATAGATGACGGTTCAACTGATCAATCCGTTCAAGTTGCTCAAACTTTTACTCAGCATGATGCCCGCTTTAAGTTATTTCTAAATCCGCACCAGGGATTAGCTGCTACTTTAAATACGGCACTTCATCATGTTCACGGAAACTACATCACATTTTGCGATAGTGATGATTACCTTGAAGCAGATGCCTATCAAAATCTTCAACCGCTAATCCAAAAGAATCCCGATTTGATTATGAGTAACCTTTATTTTGAAAAAAACAACCATTCAATTCAAAATTCTAATTATAAATTTCATGATTTACAGGGAACAGCCGAAATCATCCGCTCTTTTCCTTTAATTTACCGGCAACAACTAATGTATTACAACACCAATAAAATTTATCGTCGAAATTTAATTGATAAGCTTTCATTTAATGATTTGACTGTTGGTTTAGACACTATTTTTAATTACCAAATTTTTGCACAGTGTAAAACGATCCTTTTTAACCGTGATCCGTATTACCACTATCTTCAACGGAAAGGATCGCTCGTAAATCATTTTGATCCGCAACGGCTCGCGATTCGTGAAAAAGAAACCCATGCATTGATCAACCTTTTGCATCAATGGCATGCTGATTATGCAGAGCAACTTTTAAATGAAGAATGGTTTAACACCTTAATAAACGTTGTTACTAATATTTATGCCCCACTCCCAAATGGAAAAACATTAACCCAGAGTGCGCGCTTAAATCGCATAAAAGCAACGTTAACATATTGCCTTCCCCAAATTAATTTTGATTGTCTCAATTCATCTCAGGCATCCCTTATTCATCAAATTCAACAGTGCGTTCGCGAAAATAACGATACTGTTTTGTTTCAGCAATATTCAATTTAAAAAAAAGGTTGTGACTTATGTCACGACCTTTTTCATTGTTATTGATTATTTTAATTCGTCTGCATCAAATCGAATTCCAGCTGATAACCGCAATTCACACAAAACCCGGTTGACCTGAATTGCAAGTTGAAGCCATTGTTTGCGCAATTGCCGGTTTAAATCTTTATTCGGGTCATTAATTATCTTCGCAAAGTCCTTGATTTCTGAAATTAAATGATTTTCCATTGGCTGACCAATTGGATGAGCATTTCGTTGATCATCAACCAATTTAACTTCATTTAGGTCAGCTGCATTGTCCATTACAATCGTATCCTTCAAACCGTAAATTTCACTTGGTAAATACGAGTTGGAAGTTTTACCAATGTTTAGCCCCACTTGAAAATGCGGATACTTCAAAATTGCAATTCCTGAGCCGTCAATTCCATTTTCAAGTTTGACCGGGAAATAATGAACTTCTTCGGGAACGCCAAACCAGCCAACAGCATCATATACTAAATACACGCCTAAATCTTGCAACGCTCCAGCTGAATGTTTCAGCGTAAAGATATTAGGATTCTTTCCTTCAAGAAAGGCATCATAGCGCGAAGAATACTTTTGATAAGTTAATGATGCTCCCTGAATTATCCTCATTGTCCCAAGCTTTTCCTTGATTGCCGCAAAACTTGGTTCATGAATCGTCCGCGCGGCTTCAAAGAAGCAAACTTCCGGATGAGCTTGAAGCAATGTAATAATTTGCTTCATCTCATTGGAATTTGAAAATGCCGGCTTTTCAACGATTACATTTTTATGATTTAAAATTGCTTGTTTTCTGTTGAAAATGCAAATCATTCGGCGAAGCAATGTAAATAGTACTGAACACTTCACTTTCAAAGAACTTATTCAAATCAGTAAAGAAATTCTGAGCCCCAAACGGTTCCCCAAATTCTTTTGCGCGTTCCTCCGTTCGTGAATAAACTGCCGTTAATTTAAATTCATTTGTTTTTTCAGCAGTTGCTACAAAATTCCGTGAAATCATCCCAGTTCCAATAATTCCTAAGTTAATCATAAACAACACTCCTTTACCCTCTTATTTTAATCCATCCACCATTCATCTTACTGATGAAAATAAAAAAAGAGGTCGTGATTTTCATCACGACCTCCGATAATCCTTGATATAACAAGGTTTATTCATATTCAATCGTTGCCGGTGGCTTACTCGTAATATCATACATTACGCGGTTAACGTGATCGACTTCGTTCACGATCCGCACTGAGATAGTTTGCAAAACATCCCATGGAATTTGAGCAAAATCAGCGGTCATCCCGTCAATTGACGTTACGGCGCGAATGGCAACGGCGTAATCGTATGTCCGACCATCGCCCATTACCCCAACGGAACGAATTCCTGGAAGGGCAACGAAGTATTGCCAAATTTCCTTATCTAAGCCGGCTTTAGCAATTTCTTCCCGTAAAATTGCATCCGCATCCCGGACGATTTTTAATTTCTCTTCTGTAACTTCCCCAATTACCCGGATTCCTAATCCTGGTCCTGGGAATGGTTGCCGCCATACTAAGTTATGTGGCATTCCAAGTTTTTCGCCCAATTCACGAACTTCATCTTTGAACAGCGTCCGTAATGGTTCGATCAACTTAAAGTCCATGTCCTTTGGCAGGCCCCCAACATTGTGGTGCGACTTGATCGTTTGGGCCGTATCCGTTCCTGATTCGATCACATCGGTGTACAGCGTTCCTTGAGCCAAGAACTTGATTCCATCAAGTTTTTGCGCTTCGTCGTTAAAGACTTGGATAAATTCATTTCCGATGATCTTCCGTTTCTTTTCAGGGTCAGTCACGCCCTTCAACTTATCTAAGAAACGTTTTTGCGCATCAACCTTAATGATATTCAAGCCGAACTTGCCGGCTAAACTATCCATTACCTGTTGAGCTTCATTTTTCCGTAATAATCCGTGGTCAACAAAGATACTTGTTAATTGGCTGCCGATTGCTTTATGCAACAGAACTCCAACAACTGATGAGTCGACCCCGCCTGATAATGCAAGCAAGACTTTCTTGTCCCCGACCGTTTCGCGGATCTTCTTGACCTGCATATCGATGAAATCATCCATTGTCCAGTTATCGCGTGCCCCGCAAACATCAAAAGCAAACCGCCGTAAAATGTCGTTTCCGTATTCAGTATTGCGGACTTCGGCGTGGAATTGGATTCCATAAAACTTCTTTTCATCATTTGCGATTGATGAAATTGGGCAGTTAGCACTGGTTGCAACCGTCTTAAAGCCATCCGGAGCTTGCGTTACCAAATCACCGTGACTCATCCAAACCGTTTGTTCTGTCGGCAAGCCTTTGAAGAGCACTGCATCCTTATCTTGAACGGTAATCACAGCTTTACCGTATTCCTTGTTATCGGCCGGTTCAACTTTTCCGCCTGGAAGAATGTGGGCCATCAATTGCATGCCGTAACAAATTCCCAAAACCGGAATTCCTAAATTAAAGATTTCCGGATCGACCCGGAATGCGCCATCATCGTACACACTATTTGGGCCGCCAGAGAAAATAATTCCCTTAGGGGCGATCTTTTTGATTTCCGCTGCCGTCGTTTTGTGCGAAAGCAATTCCGAGTATACCCCGAATTCTCGGATTCGCCGGGTAATCAGTTGGTTATACTGACTGCCGAAATCAAGCACGATGATCTTATCAAAGTCGTTCATTTCACTTGTTGCCACGCTGTTCACCTCGTTATCAGATATTGGTTATAATTCTAAACTGGTAACCGAATGATGTCAATCACTATTTGAATATTCGTCATAATTAACGGTGATTTTCTAATATTTACGCAATAATAGTTCGTTAATTATGTGATCATGCCCTTTTTCGATAATTAAATCCGCCCGGTTCTTCGTTGGCAAGATGTAATCCCGTAAATTAATATGGTTTACTTTTCGCCACGTCTCCTTCGCAATCGCAAAAGCTTCGTCACGTTTTCCCGGTTGAGCAAGGGAATAATAGTAATTATGCGGATCATTAAATGCGCCGTCTAACAGCATTTCGAACCGTTCCAAGTACCATCTCTTGATGTCTTTTTCATGCGCATCCACGTAAATTGAAAAATCAAAATAGTCACTTACGTAAATACGCTGATTCGATGGCAGCTGCAACACATTAATTCCCTCAACAATCAGGATATTCGGATTATCGACAATATCATACCGGTTCGGAATAATATCGTATATCTGGTGCGAGTACACTGGCGCGCTGGCCTTTTCACCATTCTTCACTTGATCCATAAACGTGATCAGCTTTTCCATGTCATAGCTTTCAGGAAATCCTTTGCGATCCATGATTCCGCGTTCTTTTAATTTGGCATTCGAATAAAGGAATCCGTCCGTTGTGATCAACTGAACCTTTTTCCCCGGAAATGCTTCCTTTAATAAGATCTTTAATAACCGGGCCGTGGTACTTTTCCCAACTGCAACTGAACCGGCAATTCCAATTACAAACGGGACGTTCGCCATTGGCTTATTTAAAAAGCGCGCCGTTTGTTCCTGCTTGAACCGTTGAACGTTCAGTTGCATTTCCAAATAATAAACTAACGGCATGTAGATTTCCTGCACGTCTTTCATTGAGATCCGGTCATTTAACGACTTGATCCGTTCAAGCTCTTCCGGAGTCAGCGGAACAATATTTTTTTCATAATATTCCCGCCATTTTTCCCGCGGAATTTTGAAATAATTCAATGATTCTTCCATCAATATTTTCCCCTCATTGCCGTAACTAATTGCGGGCGTTCAGCTTATACGTTGCTGGATCGACATTCGCAAACAACCGTGATAATTTGCCTTCCGCAAAAATATCTAACCGGTGCATTGCCCGTGAACAGATCGTATAAACCAATTGCCGTTCATCTTCATCGTGGTAATTAGCATCATTAGCATTCCACATGATAATGGCATCAAATTCCAGTCCCTTTGCCAAGTAAGCCGGAATTACCAAGGTTCCTTCAACTAACCGTTGATTTTCTGTTTTGATCAGCGTTGCCTGTTCTCCCCGGGCTTTAAGCTGATCTGTTAATTCAGTACACTCTGCCAGTGATTTTCCAATAATTGCGGTTGTCATGTGATTTGCCGCATTGCGGTGCAACTGGTTGACCACATCATTGACCATCTTCGCATTTTCCGTATCGACGGTGATCGTTGGCAAATCACCATTCCGGTTAAAGGCCGTTACCTTTTCGCCGTTAACTAAAACGCCCTTCGTAAAGTCGGTGATCTGCTTGGTTGACCGGTATGACTGGGTCAGCTGAACAACTTTCGTTTTTTCAGGATCAAACATCGTTGAAAGTTCATTCAACAAGCTATGACTGTTTTCCTTGGTGAAAATTGCCTGGTTAAGGTCACCTAGCATTGTAAAGTGTGCCCGCGGAAAATCAGTCTTTAAATAAGCGAGTTGGTAAGCAGTGTAATCTTGAATTTCATCAATAAAGACGTGTTTAATATCATTATTGCCGCGCTTCCCGGTAATCAAATCATACAGGTAAAGGTAAGCCGTTGTGTTGGTCATTGATAATTGCCGCTTGATCAATTCCTGCTTGACCTTTTCCGTATGAGCCTGCCATTCATCCGCCGTGATTTGATATTTGTCCAATTTCACTAATTGCGGAACTGCCCTTAAGAAGTCGTAATACTGGCGGTTAATATTAATGAAGCGATTATGAATGATCGTTTGGCGAATCTTTTGGAAATGCTCCATAACATAGTTTTTAGCCAAATAAAACATTTCATCTTCGCCGCTTTCAAAGCTGTCGCGGTTTTTATTGCCATATAATTTGTTCAATTCTTCTTGACTAAGATCTTGAACCGCTTTTTGGACCTTGTCCGTTTTCGCCGTCTTATTTAAGCGCCGGTGAAGCAATTTCAACAGTTCTTCCTTGGTTGCACTTAACCGGTTGCGCAAATGATAGTTTTCATTAAAGCCATAGTAAATTTCGCGAATCTTTTCCTTACTGAAGACGACCTTGCCCTGATACTTGATATCCTTAAAGTCCATTCCGTCCTTTTCAAGGAAAGCAGCGTATTTCGTGGTGGCATTAAAGAATGCCAAACTATCCTTAAGCGTCTTGATTCGCTTGTTTGCGCCCTGGTTATTTTCTTCAAACCGTTCCTGCAACGTTTCAACGTGCAACCGCGGAACCCGGCGTTGCGTATATTGATAGAAAGTCATCTGAACCATATTCTGTTCGCCCAATTCAGGCAAAACCCGGTCAATATAATCATTGAATAACTGGTTCGGCGAGAACAAAATAATTTGGCTTGAATTCAAATTTCCACGGTACCGGTAAAGCAGATAAGCGACCCGTTGCAGCACAGCGGAGGTCTTCCCAGAACCCGCAGCCCCCTGAACGAACAACAGATCAGATTGCGTATCCCGAATGATTTTGTTTTGTTCTTTTTGAATCGTTGTAACGATACTCTTCATCTTGATATCAGACGATTCATCCAACACTTCAAGCAGCATTTGGTCACCAACGGTTTCGTCGGTATCAAACATTGAAATGATTTTTCCGTCTTCAACCATGAACTGCCGTTTCAATTTCAAATCGACCGTTTGCGGACCATCCGGAGTATCATAGGTTACTTTTCCCAAGCCGCCGTCATAGTAGACGCTTGAAATTGGGGCCCGCCAATCATATACGAGAAAATGATCCGGAGTGTCGGAAAAACTAGCAAGCCCGATATAAATTGATTCCGGCTTGCTTTCGCCGGCTTCTTGAAAATCGATGCGGGCAAAGTATGGTTTCTTTTCAAGCTTTTCCAAGACTGCAAGTTCACGAGTCGCGCTTTTCCAGTTATTTTCCCGTTCTTGAAGAAGCTGTTGCTGTTGCCGCACCGACAGCGCCGTATCCATCATGCCCGAGTAAGTCGAGGTTTTGATCCGGACATTATTCTTAAAGTCTGCCTGAATTGCCCGCTCATCCGCTTCGGCATTTTGAATGTTCTGCTTGTCCTTCTTCTCAGCCTTTTGGATTTGGTCAACCACGTAATCCATTCGTTCCTGCTCTTGGCGTTTTTCCTGATCCATCTTCATTTTCCTTTCCGTTTTAAAATACAAGTTACAATATTATATCACAAAGGGAAGTTCAAAACGCGGAAAACGAACGGAAGATCCAAAGAAAGCCAAATTGAGGTTAATAATTCGCCTCTTTGGGGAAAATTAATTCCTTTTTCAGTTTAAACTTTCATAATTTAATCATATTTTTTGATTAGGATATTAAAGAACTAAACGTTTCATTTTACTTGCGTCATTTATTGGGCGCGGTAAAATACTTATTAATTGTTAACGGTCGCAGATGGTTTATTTGAAGTAGGTGAAGGAATGCTCGCGCAAATTATTTATGCAATTTTCCATTTTCGGGAATACCTTTTTCCATTGTTGCAAACCCTTGGAAACTGGTCGTACGTTTTGATCTTCGCAATCATCTTTATGGAAACCGGCCTGGTCGTTTTCCCATTCTTACCTGGTGAATCATTGATTTTCTTCACCAGTACGATTGCGGCGGTCAAGGGTTCAGTTTTAGACATTAAAGTTTTAGTGGTCGTCTTTTTCTTGGCGGCCCTGATTGGCGATACCGTCAACTTTGAAATTGGCCGGCACCTGAAACAATTACCGTTTTTTGAAAAGCACCTCACCGAAGCCAAATTACAGACTGGCATTCGCTTCTATAAGCGCCATGGCGGCAAAACCGTCATTTTTGGCCGGTTCATCCCTTTTATTCGGACATTTGTGCCGTTAATTTCCGGAACGATCGGCATGCATCCGCATCAATTCGCCTTCTTCAACGTGATTGGCGTGTTATTATGGGTCATCGTCGGTTCCGCAGTCGGCTATTTCTTCGGCCAGGTTCCATTTGTTCAAGAACATTTTTCACAAATTTTTATCGCCATTGCCTTATGCGCCCTTGTGCCTGCAATGTTAATGGCCATTATTAATTTCTTAAAACGGCGTAAAGAAAATCAAATGAGATAGTAAATCACTGCAGGTTGCAGTGATTTTTTATATAATAATGTAAGTTATATCTAAATTCAGAGAGGGTTTTTATTTTATATGACACTTTCACTAGTCGTCGTCACGCTGGCGATCTTTGCAACGCCAATGTTGCTGTCGCGTTTTAAAATTTCAGTTTTACCGACTTCGGTTGCCGAGGTCATCGTCGGGATCATTCTTGGCCAAAGCTGCTTGCACCTTGTCAAGATGAATACCGTGCTTGATTACCTTTCAACGTTAGGCGTTATTTTCTTAATGTTCCTTAGTGGAATGGAAATCGATTTTTCTCTTTTTAAGAAAAATAGTAAAAATCAAATGACGCCGTTGGAATTAAAACAGGCAAATGCGCAACCGAAAGCCTCACCGCTGAAAACAGCCGTTGTTGCATACATTTTGAGCTGTGTGACCGCCGTTGTTTTGGCAGTTCTTTTCAAAGTTTCAGGATTATTCTCCAACTTTATGCTCGCAACGATTTTATTTGCGACCGTTTCCCTGGGCGTTGTGATTTCCCTGCTCAAGGAAAATGAACTGCTCAGTAAACCATTTGGCCAAACATTACTGCTCTTTGCGGTTTTAGGCGAAGTTGTTCCGTTATTGACATTGACGGTTTACTCATCGATCTATTCGGGCAAAGGTGAAACCTTGTGGCTGATCTCACTGATTTTTATTGCGGCCGCGTTATTCTTACGGCACTTCCACAAGTTTTTCTCCTTTTATGATCAAATCAATAAAGCCACCACGCAGCTTGACATGCGGCTTGCATTTTTCATCATCATTACCTTGGTAGTGATCGCTGAAAGTGTCGGCGCTGAAAACATTTTAGGAGCTTTCGTTGCCGGGATCGTTGTGAAATTATTACAACCGGAAAAGGAAACGCAACGAAAATTGGATTCAATCGGTTATGGGATTTTTATTCCGTACTTCTTCATCTTAACCGGGGTCAAGTTAAATATTCCAGCCCTCTTAGCATCACCGAAGACGTTGATTTTAATCCCGTTGTTCTTTATTGCATTTACGGTTGCCAAACTGCCGGCCTACTTCGGCTTTAAGACCCGGTTCACCAAGCAAAATTCCCGGGCGGCATCAATGCTCGCAACCACAACGATCACCTTGGTTTTAGCAACCTTGACCGTTGCGCAACAGTTGCATGCGATTACTTCGCAACAATCTGGAGCCTTTATTTTAGCGGGAATCTTAACATGTATCTTTGGTCCGATGATGTTCAACAAGATGTACAAACCGGAACCGGAAGACGAAAAATCAACTCAGGTTCGAATCATCGGCGCCAACTTCATTACGATCCCGGCTGCTCAGCAACTCAGCAATGACGGCTATGACGTGAATGTCTACACCGATAATCAGACAGATTACAAGACATATCGCAATTCACGCGTTAAAGTTAACCTTGTAAAGACCCTTGATGCCGATGAATTGATCAAGCAGGAGATCTTCGATACCGATATTCTCGTGCTTGCCTATAATTCTGAGATCAACTATCATTTGGCATTGAGTGCTAAAAAGTACGGTGTTCGGGAAGTGCTGACTTACATTGAAACCCGTGATCCGAACAACACGATGGAAAAGGAACTTGAAGAAGCGGGCATTGATATCGTCAACAACTTCAGCATGGACGTTAACGTTCTTCGGACGGCAATTGAATCGCCATCAATGCTTCAAGTCCTTTCACACGGCGGCAATGCGCGGATCTATGAAGTGACGGTTACAAATGCCCGGTATGCAGGGCTTGAAATTCAAGAATTGCCGTTTATCAAAGACATTACGATCAGTCGGATCTTCCGCAATCGACGGTCAATCCCGCCTCACGGAAGTACCCGCATTCAATTAAACGACCACCTGATTTTTTCTGGCGAACGCGACGTTGTTCAAAAGATTCGCAAATCACTTGGACGCTTAAACGAAGAATAAATTTAATATAGATTGGGATCTTAATATAAAATGAAATCTGTTATAATTGGCGGAATTGAAAACGAACAAATTAATTTTGATTACACGATGACTGAACTGGCAAACCTTGCCGCCGCTGACAACATGGAAGTTGTCGGTGAAGTGCGGCAAAACATCGAAAAGCCGGTTTCAGCTACCTATTTTGGAAAGGGAAAGGTTGACGAAATTGCGCGGCAAGCGGAAATGCTTGATGCCGAAGCCTTGATCGTCAACGACGAACTGCTTCCTACTCAAATTCGGAATTTGGAAGAAGAAACCGGGTTGGATATCATTGACCGGACAGCCCTGATTCTTGATATCTTCGCTTCGCGGGCTCATACCCGGGTCGCAAAATTACAAGTTAAAATTGCCCAGTTGCAATATCAACTGCCGCGAATCCGGACAGCAAGCATCAATAAAATGGACCAGCAGACTGCCGGCGGAAATACCGGTGGTGGCTTTACTAACCGTGGGACCGGGGAAACTCAGATCGAATTAAACCGGCGGGTAATTCAAAAACAAATTTCTAGTTTACGCAAAGAACTGAAAGAGGTTCAACGCGATAACGAAACCCAACGGAAAAAACGGAAAAAGTCAGATATTAAGTCCGTTGCCCTTGTTGGCTATACCAACGCGGGGAAATCAACAACCATGAATAACGTGCTTGATTTACTTGAGATCAACGACAGCAAACGCGTTTTTGAAAAGGATATGCTGTTCGCAACCCTTGATACGTACGTTCGCAAGATCGTTTTACCTGACAAAAAGTCATTTATTTTAAGCGATACGGTCGGATTCGTTTCAAAACTGCCGCACCAATTGGTTGAAGCCTTCAAATCAACCTTGCAGGAAGCCGCTGAAGCCGATCTGTTGATCCAGGTCATTGATATTTCAGATCCGAACTACCGCCAAATGATCAAAACAACGGAAAAGACGCTTGCTGAAATCGGGGTCGATGGCATCCCAATGATCTATGCCTTTAATAAGGCTGATAAGGCTGGCATCCCGTATCCGTCCGTCGAAGGCAACCAGTTCACGTACTGTGCCCGTGATCAAAAATCAATTGAAATGCTGCTCAGCATTCTTAAAAAGGAACTCTTTAAGGATTATGAAACTGAAACTTTCTTGATCCCGTTCCAAGACGGGCGTTACCTTGACCTCTTAAACAAGAAAGCTAATATCAAGAAAACTGATTACCAAGCAGATGGCACTTTAATTACGGCTGAAGTTGCTCCCAAGCTGAAACAGCAGCTGGCAAAGTATATTGTTGAAGAAGATTAAAAAAAGAATGTGACTAGGTCACATTCTTTTTTTAATGCTTATATTTTTGACTTCGCCAATGCTTTTGCGGTGCCGGGGTCGATTGCCGCGGGCCGAATTCATCAAACGTTTCATGCTGACTGCGTGTCAGATGTTCTGGCGTTGATGATATCTCTGAACTGCTTGTAACCGTTGACCGACGTTGGTTCGTTGATGGCTCTTCAGCGGCTCGTTCACGGTACGCCACTTGAACCTGCACCCCATACGGCGTATCCTTTTCGATCAATCCTGTTCGGCCATTGATTTTTTCAGGTCCGCCAGTGATCACGGCCGTCGCCAGGTACAACTGATACCGTTTTACGGCTTCACGAGCAGTTAACAAGCCGACTTCTTTGACCGTCGCAACTTCTTTCCGGTCGATTTGGTTTAATCCCCCGTAAACGATCAATGAATTGCCCTTCCGCGCCAGTTCAAAGTATGGTAATGCGACAGGGGCACTTAATGCGGGAACCGGCTTGCCGGTTGCTTGAATCTTTTCAGCGATTTCTTCCTCACTCAACCCTTGATAGTCAGCCTTCATGTAATCCATCCGAATCAATTCAGCTGCAATCTGTTGAATATTGTCGCGTTGTTCCATCGTGTGGACCACCGTTGCTGGAAGAAAATCTTCATTCTTAAAGATTCCGTTTGTTTGAACGTACCCCGGTGCCATTTCTTTGCGTTCTTCTTCCGCTGCTGTCATCGGATCTTTGCTTTGAATATGCAAAACTTTTTCGATCCACGGTGAAATATCATATTTCGATTTTTTCGCCTTGGTGAAGTAATATAAAATATTCAAATACGTAAAGTAAAGAATCACTAAAAATGCCAGAATGAATAACGTTCCGCGTCCCCAGAAACCATTTTGGAAGAATCGGAAAGCAACGTACAGCAGGTAGAAATTCCCGATTCCGGCTAAAATCGTATAAATCCGATTCTTTAAAACCGTGCTCAAATTTACGTAACTTAATGAGCTTCGAATCATATCAAATAGCGTAAACACTTAACTTTCCTCCCTTACTGTTGAGCCGCGCCGGCATTATTCTGATTTTGTCCCTGGTTTTGAGCATTCCCATCCCCAGTTCCATTCGTTTGATTATTTGTTTGATTTTCATTGTCAGCATTGCCGTTTTGTTGAGCCTTTTCATTGTTAGCTTGCTGATTATCATTTGTTTGATTTTGGTTATCATTGGCCGCGTTCGTGTCATTATCATTATCTTGATTGTCATTCTTTTCACGTTGAGCCGTCTGACCGCCTTGATCCTTCAGATTATCGTTATTCGCATTTTGCTTTTGCTGATTCTTTTGATTATCTGTTTGATCTTGATTTTGATCATCCTGCTGATCATTTTTCGTTTTATCAGTTGGTTGATCCGTCGTTTTCTGTGAAGGGGTCGTCTTTTCAACCACCTCCGTTTTCGGCTTTCCTTCAACTGTATGAGTAGCCGTATTCACAACCACGTTCGTTGCCCCTAAAGCAAGTACTGCTGAAAAGATTGCAAACGGGGTAATAAAAGGTGCAGTCCGTTTCATTAAATTCTCTCTCCTTCCGCCTGACCCATAATGGTTATCATTCTAAAAGGTAATTTCGATATATCTGCTAACGATTTTTGAATTTTTGCATGCATTCGTCACAGATCCCATAAATTTCAAAGCGATGGCCCGTAATTCGATATCCTGGTAATTGCCGTGCAAATTGTTCCATTGGGCATTCATCCAGTTCACGGACTTTGCCGCAGTTCGTACAGATAAAATGGTGATGGTGAAAATGATCAAAATCGCATTGATACTTAACCTGCAACACACCCTGCCGCGTCTGCATCTCAACGATCCCTAACCGGTCAAAATCGCGAATATTACGGTAAATCGTGTTATGACTCATTTTAGGGTACAGTTGATGCATAAACTCATCGACCTGCGACACGTTGATGTATTCACTTTGAAACTGATAAAGATACTTTAAAAGTTCTTTCCGTTGCTTCGTCAGTTTATAATTATTCCGCGATAAAATTTGTAACGCACTATCGATATCCGCCATTCAAAATTCCTTTCTGAATTATTGATTGCATATAATTTACCACCGGTCTAAATAAAAAACAATCTTTTTTCGCTATCTTTTCTGAATAAGTTGATCGATCAATTGAGTTGTTTTTTCCCAGCAATCATTCACGATCACCTGCGTATTATTTTGGATCTCAGCTGGAATCTGTAAATCCCGCTGACTTTCAAAACTGTTAATTCGTTGTTTAACCGCTTGCGCATCATCGCCACGAGCTAACAGTCGATCTTTCAACGTTTCTTTATCCGAAACTTCAATGTGCCATACGTTGACCTGCTTTCCCAGCCGCTTAACATATTCAACCGCGCCGGCAGTGTCCACTACCAAGCTAACGATTGCATTTTTCTGCCAAGCCCGTTCAAGCCCTTCGCGTGAAGAACCGTATTGCTTTCCATCATAGGTTACCGATTCAAAATAGTGTTTTTGGGCAAAACTAGCTGGAGTTTCAAAATAATAGTCCACCCCGTCCTTTTCCTCTTTGCGTTTTGCCCGGGTCGTATGCGTTAATACCCGCGGAATTCCATATTGCTTTAACAGGTAATTTTGGATCGTTGTTTTGCCGGTTCCGGAAGCGCCGCATAAAATAATTAATTTTTTCATTGATAAATTCCTTCTCTTGTTGCATCTTTATCGATAATATAATATACTTACAAGGTACTAATTTGCTATCTTAGCTCAGCAGGTAGAGCATCACCATGGTAAGGTGGGGGTCGTCGGTTCAAATCCGATAGATAGCTTAAATAAGATTTATTAAGTTGTTGAAACTTTGTAAAACGTACATTTTAGTACGTTTAGAAACGTTAAATTACACTTAATTATAGATAAAAAATAGCATCTGTGCACATCAGATGCACATCGAAATTACCCAATGTGCAGATTTTGTTTGGAGAAGTATGATAATCGTTGATATAACAGGCTTTAAGCCTGTTTTTTTATGTGCACGACATGCACTTTACAAAGTAGAATATTTTTTTATCAAAAGAATAGCATACATTTTAAAATGGTGAATTACATTCAATTGTAGATAAAAAAACGGCATCTATGCACATCAGATGCACATCGAAGTTGCCCAATGTGCAGATTTTGTTTGAAGGGGTACGATAATCGTTGATATGACAGGCTTTAGGCCTGTTTTTTTATGTGCACGATATGCACCTTACCAAATAGAATGTTTTTATTGACAATACTTTGACAAAGGAATAACATACTATACATAGAGATCATTCCTATCCATTGAAGCACACGTTGCGAGCGGATAGGCTTTTTTTTTTAGGGAGAAACTGTATATGAAATATGAATACAAAAATATAACAGGCCTTTTAACATTATTCAAATCTCGAAACATGCAAGGCATTGATGAAACTAATGAAAAAACCTATCAAAAGAATATTAATACTATTCAAACAATTGGATACTATAAACTGAAGCAGTATGGATATCCTTTCTATAATAGGGAAACATTAACTTACTCCAATATTTCATTTAAACAGTTAGTAGACCGATATTATAGAGATCAAGCCTTAAAACAAGAAATATTCCAAATTATAACTGATATTGAAACAGCAATTAATAATCAAATTGCTAATGTCCTTGGTGAGCCCGGCCCATATGATTACTTATCATTTGGAAAATGGTGTCAAAAGAACAGTAAAAATAGGTTCTTAAAGAACAAGTATATGGATAAGTATTCTGTAAAAAAAGAAGAACTCGATTTTTTATCGAAGTTACAATATAAGATAAAAAAGTCTAACTTTGAAGATTTAATAGAATTTAAAAGAAATGATTCAGGTAACTTTTTCCCTCCTGTATGGCTGATGGTTAATACGTTAACATTTGGAGAAAGTATTCATATTATTAAATTAATGTCTAGACGTAAAAGAGAAATCATTGCAAATTTTTTCGACTTAGATGTAGTTACTTTTATAAAATGGATTGATTTATTAAATTTAATTAGAAACATATGTTGTCACAATGGCGACTTAGTTGATATAAAGTTAAAAACTAATCCCATTGTACCTAGAAAGTATCGTCAATACTTGAACATATCAAATATTGACGGTGAATCACTCCCCCACAACTTTTCGATGGTTGTTTGTGTACTTCTAGAACTTATGAAATGTATTAATCCTAAGCATAAAATATATAACATTTTTTACAGGTTAGACAAACTATGTTCAATGGGGAAATATGACAAGAATAAATTAGCACAAAATATAGGTTTCAAAGATTACTATTCAATGAAAAGAATGATATTCTCTTTCTATGAGTATCAAACAATTAAATTTTTCCCTAACGGGAATATATATGTAGTCAATAACCATCAGAAAGATACTTCCCATCATAATATGTAATTACAAAATTAACATATTAATGACCATAACATGTTAGCACCAAATATCATACCAGTCGCAATCGTTAAAGCACCTGTTCCTTCAAGTCAGAGCATTACGCTGAAGCCGGAACCAGCTACGAAGCCAGGAGCAATTGTAAGTTACAATAGTGCTTTTACAAACAAAAAGTACATCAAGTTTCACACTGCGATCGACAACTGCACTGATAAGCTCGGAAGACTTCATTCCGAATGGCGTCAAAGTAATCGATGCATACATGTACAAAAATAGACTACTCATGACGAGTAGTCTTTTTAGTTTGTCAATTTTTATTTATAAACCATCTTAATTTAAAAGATTTCTTTCTATAAATTAGTTACGTTTCTTCTTTGAAATTCCAAGTAAACCAAATCCAGTTAAAATTGATGCAATTCCTGCTAAGATACTACCTTTTGTAGATTGTTCACCTGTTTGAGGTAATGAATTCTTAGAAGTGCTGTTTTCGTTAGAGATATTAGCAAATTCATGTTTTGATGTAGCGATGCTAACAACTGAGCTCTTTTCACTTGTTGTTTCTTCTTTAGCACGTGTGCTTGAAACAATGTGGCGAACGGTCTTAACAGATGTAGTATTATTAGCTGTTGTATGATTACTCTTAACATTGTTAGATGCTGGCTTTTCAGCATTTGGATTTGAGCCTTGTGCCGGTTTATTAGCCGTTTGCTTGTTGTCAGCACTTGGTGTATCTGATACACTTGTTGAACCTTCAGGCTTTGTGGCTGGTTTGTCAACGGTTGTTGAACCGTTTCGTTCACCTGATGGCTTTTCAGCTGTTGTTGCCCCTGATGTGCTTGTAGAACTACTTGCAGTCGTCGTACCACTTGTAGCTGGCTTGTCTGCTGGTTTATTAGCTGTTTGCTTGTTGTCAGCACTTGGGATCCCTGATACACTTTGTGTTCCTTTGTCGTTAGTGCTTGCGGCTGGTTTATCACTATTTGTAGAACCACTTTGTTCACCAGCTGGTTTTTCACCAGTTGTTGTACCAGATGTGCTCGTCGAACCATTGCCACTTGGTGTACCTGATACACTTGATGAACCTTCAGGCTTTGTATCTGGTTTTGTTGCTGGTTTAACCGGCATTGGTTGGCCCGTCAACTTAGCAAGTTTTTCTTGGGCAACGGTCAACTTGTTTTGATCCGCTTGTAATTGCTTTTGCGCGTTGCTGTACGCAAGAGCCGTCTTGTTCAAGTTTGATTGCGCAGCGTTCAACGTGCTTTGTGCTTGTTGCAATGTCTTTTGCGCACTTGCAACGGCTTGCGGAGCGTTCTTCGCAGCTTGCGTGTCGCTTGCCAACTTACTTTGAGCTTCGACCAACTTAGCTTGCGCTGCTTGATAAGCTTGGTTAGCATTGTTCAAGTTGGCCTTCGCATCGGCTACGCCTTGGTTAGCGCTATTCAACGCATTGTTAGCGTCATTGAGTTTGCTTTGAGCATCGGCTAAAGCTTGCTTTGCAGCTGTAACTTGGCTACCCGCTTGTAAGTCAGCTAACTTGTTTTGCGCAGCGGTTAATTGATTGTTAAGATCGTTTAACTTAGCGGTGTCATCACTGATGCGCTTGTTGATCGCTTGCAAGGTCGCGTTGTCTTGATCGTAAGCCTTTTGTTGTTGATCGACTAAGGCTTGGGCATCGTTGACCGTTTCTTGTTGAGCAGCGATTTGACCATTGATACTGTTCAAGTTGTTACGGTCGATTTGTTCTTGATTGAGCGCGTCAACAAAGTTTTGACCGTCACGGGTCGTTTGATCACTTACCGGGAAGGCTGCCACGGTTTGCTTGTTGTTATACAATGGTGAATCTGCTTGACCTTGGAAGAATTCGATGTGCATCCAGCCATATTTGTCGAATGATAAACCAATTACCGCACTATTTGTTTGGTTGTCAGCATCCGTCAATTGGATTGCGTGACCTTCGTTTTCAGCGGAGTCGTTGTACAACATTGATGTTAAACCGGCAAAGATGTCTTTCGTTAAATCGTTAAATGAAACCTTACCAAGATTAGTTTCAGCACCACCATTATCCCATGGTGAAGCAACTTCACTCATGTAACTTAACTTGTTGTTTGCGTCATATAATGGAGCAAAGACGCGTGCTTTATCGTGACTTTGAGTTGTCATATCCCAGTTGTCTTCATTGTAGCCATCAGTGATTTGCTTGGTAATTTCATCAGCGTCTGATGATACGGTAACAGCTGGCATATTTAATTCGGCTCGGATTTGATTGATCAATCCGGCAGCGTACTTGGTTAACCGCATTTGGGTTGCGCTATCTAAATTGTATGGATCAAGATCCTTCACGTTGTCTTGCGCATCTGAGCTTGGAACATAGCCGATATACATGCTATGGTTGTTACCATCAGTCAAGTTCATATGATCATCACGTTCACCTGCCATGACGTTCTTGAAAGCCGTCATGCCTGATTGATAGTTATCATTCATGTAGCCATTGCTATTGAAACCACTGTGCATTTCATTCCAAGCATTAACGGCTGACGTATCAAGGGTTAATTGACCTTCGCCCCATGACTTCTGAATGTTTTGCACGGCTTGTTGATCAGTATCGACTTTTTGTTGAGCTTGACTTGCTTGATCTTTCAACCCATTCAACGTGTCTTTTTCTTGATCTAAGCTGTTTTGGGCATTTTGTAAGTTACCCTTGTCATCATCAACGTTGGCTTGGGCACCAAATTGTTGCCCTTCAGCATCGTTCTTGTCTTGGGTAACGGATGATTGTTGACTCTTAATTGAGCTGATTTGGTTTTGGGTTGCACTGATCTCACTGCTGTTTGCAGCTTGGGCTGATGACACGTTAGCTTGTGCTTGGTCAACCGTCTTCTGTGCATTGTTAACATTGCTTTGTGCTTGACTTGCCTTGCTTTGCGCCGCTGTGACCGCACTTGAAGCTGAAGCCACGTTTTGCTTAGCTGTGTTGACCGCTGAACTTGCTTGGGCAACTTGTTGCTTGTCACTGTTGATCACGCTTTGCGCATTTTCACTTAATTGCTTAGCATGGTCGACCGCACTTGAAGCCGATGACACGTTGGCTTGTGCTTGCTTGACACTTGCTTGTGCCGCATCGTATGAAGCTTTGGTACTGCCAACGTTCTTGGTATCGTTGTTGACCGCCGTTTGTGCTGAACTAACCGCTGCTTTAGCAGAACTGATTTGTGTTTGTTTTGTTAATGAAACTTGCTTTTGATTAATTGAGCTACTTGAAGCAGTTACTTTTGTGGTTTGTGAAGCTGGTTTTACATTGTCAGCATGCACATTTTCTTTGCCAACAAATGTTCCGGCACCTAAGACAGCGCCAGTAATCATTAATGATTTAATCAGATTATTAGTGTTGTTGTGTTTCTTCATTTTCTTTTTCAACCTTTCATTATTTTGCTTTTCTTGAACGACCTATTCCATAATCCATGGCATTCCCTCTTTCAATGGAATTAAAGAAATGTATATAAATTGTTAAAGTTTATATAAAATCATCGTTAATTAATTGTTAAAATCTAAAGAAATTTTACTACTAAATTCTCCTAATTATCAAGTCTTTCAAACAATTCAACGCTAAAACATATCTTTTCCAAAAAACGATGGTTTTTTACAGTCTATTGATTGGATCGTTTTAGGATATTGTAAACACTGCTTAGGGAAACTCCGCATCGCTCAGCGATTTCGTTATTATGAAGTCGCCCGGTTTTGTGGAGTTTTAGTATTTTTTCAACAGTTTCTTTACTTATTCTAGGTCTGCCAAGCTTTTTATCTGTTTGCCTTAATGCATCTTTAGTACGTTTGCTGATCATATCAGATTCTAATTCGGCAATGGCGCTCAAAATAGTAAAGAAGCATCGACCGTTTGGAGTTGTTGTATTGATATTATCGCTGATGGAAAGGAGATGGATCCCACGATCATTAAGACGATTCATAATTTTTACTAACTGTTGGGTACTACGACCTAACCGATCAAGTTTATAAATTAGTAAAGTATCGTCTTTTCTTAATGCTCGAAGTGCCTTTAACAGTTCCGGACGTTTTTCTAATCTTCCTGAGATCTGTTCACTATATATCTTGTAGGGATTATAGGCTTTAAAAGCATCTTTTTGAACTTCAATTCCAAGATCCTGTTTTCCCGTTGATGTTCGAGCGTATGCAATTGTTTTAGGCATTTAACATTATTCCTCCTTTTTAACCATTACAATTGGATAACGTTTCCATCCTATCTCTTTACCGTTACTATCGATTGGCCAAAATGCTTTTGACTGGTTCTTTAATTTATCAGGATTTTCAACACTATTTTCCTTATAATCATCGAGAAACTTTTGTTCTTTTGACTGAAGTGCTAGTTCCGATTGTAAGATAAATCGTTTATCATATTCGACTTGATCTTTTACATAATTGAACTCAGATACACCTCCCACAATCTCTCTAATCAATTCTGTTAACTCATCATTAATAATATGTAATTTATCGATTAACACATATACCTCTTTGTTTTGACCATATTGTCTCAATTCTTGAATCAACTCTTCGTTATCATTTACCAATTCACTTGTATTAGAGATATCTTGAATATGTTTTCTTATAACAGAACGCATTTCACTATCACTAACCTGCTCAATAAAATTATTTAGCTCTTCATTCCGTTGCTTTAAAATTTCATTTATTTTTTCTTCGTCTCGTTCCCTTACGTTTTTGTTGGGATCATCGTAATAGTTTCCTTTAAGACACTTCCTATCCATATCATCTAATCTCATTTCATAATTGGCATACTCTTCAAAAATATAAGGCCTGCGATTCTTCATCTTTATCATTCTTAAACGTAAAAAGTCCATAATTTTTCCACAGCTCTCTTCATTTAAGATAATGCTACTAAGTCTTTTCTCGTCATCTTCACGTAATCGTCTAAAAAGACGGTCACTTGCAGTACTCCTATCACTACTTTTGCTTCTATAGTCTACCTTCTCACCATATTTTATAAATCCTTTTCGATTCAAATATCTATTATCCCACGGGTTCCATTTAAAATTGTCATATTCCACATATATTTCATTAATTACATCGTTTATAGCATTAATTGTTTCTTTATCTCCTTTGTCCTTTTTATCTTTTGACAGTTTTTTTGATAACCTTTTTATTCTTTCTAAATTTTCTGATAAATAATTATGGCAAGTCTGAATAGCAGTACCTTCACCTTCATCAATTAGTAAATTTGGATCAAAACGCAAAATTTGATATCCTTCTGGACACCACACCTTAAAAGAGCGAAAACATAGTTCCTTACCTCGCTTCATAAACTCTTTCTTCTGGCTTTCATTTAAAGAGATAACATTTAATTCTTCTCCCATAATCAATAACTTCCTTTCTAAATATATATCAATTTTAAGTATTGAGAAAAAATCAAAAAATTGCAAAAAAAATACTTTTTGCAATAAAAACAAACCTTTATCAATAAGTTATAGGATGAAGATGTGGTCAGGAAAGACCATAAAAATCTAAAAGAAAGGATTGATTTTATGTTAAATAATCAATCGCGGAAAAAGGGCGGATACTCCCTAGAATGTACCCAAAAATACGTAAACCCAACCGGCATCTTCACTTATTGTGGTGTAATGCCTGAACCCGTTCGGGAATACGTTGACGGCAAATATACCGATCGCATTCTTGCAAATAAAGTATATGTCATGCAAGATACTCCCGATTCAAAGCAGAATCCCATTTGTGTTAAAGTATTGCAACCTAATTTACAGGAATTGCAATTCGGTCAAAAGTTAACGTTTGATAACCTCTTGGCTTGCGAGTTCTTTAGTGGCAACCGAAAGGATGTCTACTTCAAAGCGGATAACTTGCACTTAAAGGAGGCGAAGTAACAATGGTTCCTCAAAACAACAGTGGCCCTGCGGGGCTTACACAATATGTTGAAAGTTGTTTAGCATCTGAATTGGATACTAACGGCGAGTCAACATATAACAACGCATTCAAAGTCTCTTTGAGTGCCAATTACCTGGATATCACTTGTTCAAGGCCCGGAACGTTCGTTCTCGATTCCTTGCTTTACAAGAAAATCGAGAAGATCTTAACGGCCGACCTCTTCCCATATATCACAATTTTGCCATCAAGTGGCATGCATATTGTAGATACAAATAGTGGGGACATTTCAACTGCACGTGCATTACGCTTCTACTTCAAGAAGGGAGTTGCTAAGCGATTATGTTTTGAGAAACTTAGTAATTGTAAGGTAATTAGTCAAAATAATAAGGTATACATTCCTTTAATGGAAAATTACCTTATTGACGTAACAGATGGATTGCCGCACATTGCCCTTTCCGGTATGACTGGAAGCGGTAAAACGATTTGTGCTTTAGTGTTGCTTCAATTTATTTCACAAATTGGCAACATTACTGTTATTGATCCCAAAGGTGACCCCTACTTGATGCATTGGGCGAATTCATTAGGAATTCCCTATTTTACACCGGGAAATAAGCAAAGTGACACTGCCTTTATGGATTTAATTCAGCGAGAATTAAAAAAGTCTCTGGACTTTATCCAGTCTCGTCAGAGAGTCTTACAGGAGAATCCAAATTACAAATTCGATCCGTACGTTCTCTATATTGACGAAGCGATGGCACTTACTGTTTCCCTACCCAAAAAGATAAGGGACAGCTATCTGGGATTAATTGACAAGATTTGCTTAATGGGCCGTCAAACAAATGTCTGCCTATTCATTGCGTCACAAACGTTTGAAGCAAACACCGTCATTTCCAGTTCGGCACGAGACCAAATGGGGTTAAAAATATTGCTAACTCCAAACGTCAACCGCGAAAATTGCCGATACCTGTTCAAAGAACTAGCAAATCCAGAATCAATTGTGATTCCGGATGATGGATTTTCCCATGGTAAAGGCATTATTCAGAACACTAAGGATGGACTAACATTGCCGTTCTTGGTTCCCCAAATTAAAGATTTAGGAGGTTTTAACAATGAACAACAAAACATTTAACGCAGTTTCTTGGATGAAACACAATATGGTTCTTAGTAAGACAAAGGTTACAGGTTTAATCGTACTGTTATCAGGATTTCTCTGCTCTATGGTGGTTCTTCCAACAACCCACCAACGACCACTATCAGGGTTAGGAAACATCTTAGAAGTTTCAGGGGTATTGATTCTGATTTCCGTGTACGCCTACCTAGGAGTCCGCATTTCATCAACCAAGAAGATTTGTGATTTCAAATATTGGAAGTCAATTGTACTAACCGCAATTCTTCATTGGAAGATGAAGGAACCCGAAGGTAATGATGCCTCTGCTAAGTACGATATTGAAGTTTATAATCGGAAAATCGTACCTAAAACTTTTGCAGTTGTCACAAACGATGAAGTTATTTGCTTTTATCGTGAAGCTAGCTCCTTCCGCTTACACAATTTAGACACACAAAATCAAGCCCGGATTTTAGATTATGTGTCTCGGAAGTATGCGGGCCATTGCAGTGCATGGCAGCCTCTAAAAGACGATAAGAAATACAAAGATTACTTTGTCAGCGTCGTCAAATTAAATTAATTGCGCACTGCTGCCGCTAGGCAAGCAAAGTGCGCAAAGGAACTGGTTAAATGAATGCAATTATTTTAACCATCCTACTAATATCGCTGGGAACGGGCTCGTTTTCCCAGCGATTTGCAATATAACAAAAATGATGTTTCGAGTCTATCAAGTCAACGTTTCTATTGAGGTGAGATGAAAAAAAGATGTTACAAAAAGAACAGCAAAAAGCTGAAAAAACCGCAAGCTCTCCACGTTCAAGAGGTGTGATGTACGTTCAACAATTGGATAAAATGAAGTTTTCGAGCTTAGACGCTCTTAAAAGAAGAGTACAATCGTTAAGCAAGTTAAAACGCTTTGCAATGATTGTTCATGATAAAGATACCAATGGAGATAATGAATTGGTAAAGCCACACGTTCATGTGATGCTTGAATTTGAATCTCCGCGAATGCTAAGTGCCATTGCTAAGGAGCTTGACGATGCTCCGGAACATTTTGAATCAATGACTAAGCATAATAAGAATGGTATAAACAATGGCTTTGCCTATCTAGTTCATAGAACCAAGAATGCTTCAAATAAGTATCAATACGATCCCGATAAGGTTATTGCTAATTTCAATTATCAAGGCTTCTTAGACAAACTGAAAACTGAGGTAAATGAAGGACGCTACGAAGGCAAAATGGGGATCAGTAACTTACTAGGTGATTTCATCAACGGAAAGCTAACGAAAATTGAAGCAAAAGAAATTGCAAAAAATAGCAAGCCTGGTCAATTTGCACATATTTGTAAAAGAATTGATGAATCGGAGGTTCAAATGGAAGAACTAAAGGCTGACAAATGGATTCAAGAAATGCAAGGCAAACATGAAGCTAAAAAAGTGTTCTGGATCTATGGACCTGCTGGTGTAGGAAAAACAACTCTTGCCAAAATGATAACTGAAAGCCTTGATAAAGGATACTTTACTTCTGGTAGTTCCCGTGATTATTTTCAGAACTATCATGGTGAGCATTGCATTTTAATCGATGAGTTAAGGCCTAATGTTATTGACTATAGTGATTTACTAAGGATATTAGATCCATACAATTACAATTGTAACGTTCCATCAAGATATCACGACCATCGATTAACCGCCAATGCCATAGTTATTACCTCACCATTCAGTCCCGGAGACTTTTATATTCATCAACGAGACTTAAACACTGAAGTCGATGCATTTAAACAACTTCATCGAAGATTAAACTATGTAATTCAAGTTAAACCGTTAAAAATAAGACTGATGGAATTAATCTCAGACTATGTTCCCGGAGAAATGGTAGACGGAAAATATCGTTCCGCTACCCCTCCTCAATATGGTCCTCGAAGAGAAGTAATGAATTACGTCATGGTAGCAATTGAAAGCGGAAAATTCCAAGAAAATTATGACCAGGATTCACGGTGCATATTATCAGTATTGAAAAAATTGATAAGTGGTAACACCAATCCAAAAGAAAAAAGCACCATATCTAAAACAACCAAATAAATACAGTGCTTAAATCAATTAACTATTACTAACTATAACACAAAAGGAGCGTGTGAAAATGTTTAATGAAGAAATTTTAAACCGAAAGCAACTATGCGAAAAGTTAAATATCAGCTCTGCTCTTTTTTATAAGATGCTTCAAAATGGATTACCCTATCGTCAATTAGACGAACATTCACGAAAGTATTACGTATTTGATGAGGTTGAAACATGGCTCATCAATAACGGATTCAAAAAGAAAACAACTTGGCAACAATAGTGATAAAATGGAGGAGTATCATACTTCTCCATTTTTTGGAGGATTATAATGACAATTAAAAAAATGACCACCGGAAAGTATAAAGGAAAATGGCAAGTAAGAATTCAACCAACAAATAGAGTTACAAAAGAACGGATTAATGTTACACCCCTATACGCTTCTACTAAAAGAGAAGCTGCTAAGATTGAACACAAAATGTGGAATGAATACAATGCAGGATTTGACTTTGAAACCTCTAAGCATATGTTTACAGATGAGTTTGATCGTTATGTCAATAAGAGAATCAAAGATGGATATTGGAGTGATAATACAATTAAGGCATGGAACTACTCTAACAGAATCTTTAAGCAATACTTTAAAGATGTAAAAATGACTGATATGAACCAGGATCTTGTTCGTGAATTTTCAAGAAAGTTTGTTGCTGAACACAACGCTTCTGCAAGCAAAGATTCTGTAATCGCAAAATGCCTAACACACATGCGAAAATTTTTTAAGCCTTTGGTAGGAAAATGCTTCAACGAAAATCCTGTTCCTGAACGTCCACTACAACAATTCTTTAGAACTGATGAACTGGCATCTCAGCATCAGTATCATTTGCTAAATGATTCCGAATACTCCGCCTTAAAAGAAGCCATCCTAAACAGTTTAAACATATGCAACCCTACTAAATCGGTTTCCAAACTTGCCGTTTGGATTGGTTTAGAAACCGGAATGCGTCCACAAGAAATTCAGGCGTTAAAATGGGATAACCTAGTTTTAGATGACGTCAATCCATATTTCATTATTAATGATTCATGGAATGGAACTGCCGGTAAGTTAAACGGGCATTTAAAATCTAGAAAAATGGGGGAATTCAGAAAAACATTACCTATTTCAAAAGAACTAGTCGAGACGCTGAGTGAGTTTAAAGACGTTCAAAAGGCTTACCTACAATCAAAGCAAATTGAAAATAAATGTAATTTTATTTTACTGAACTTGAATAACTATCAAAAAGCAAGTTCAGGTATTCCAGTTAACCAGCATCGGATGAATGATATGTTGCATAAATTGGGAGAACTAGCCAATATAAAGATTTTACCGAATGAGAAATGGTCGATGTATTCTTTAAGACATAGTGCAGCAACTAAGCTTGGGAACACTCCTAAAATGAGTTACCCATGGGCTGCCAGCAGACTAGGACATACACTTGCACAATTCATGAAAACGTACGTTCATGTTGATAAAGACATTGACCTAAACATGGAAAATAAATGGCTTGTCCAGCAATAAACGTGAACATCAGATGCACATTTTGAACTATTGCATTTGTAGAAACGTTATTATATCAGCATAAATCGATTACCCGCTAATCTGATAGATAGCTTAAATAAACTTCATTAACTTTTCAAGTCCTTATGAAATCAACGTTTTTCATAGGGATTTTTATTTTAAATAAGGATAAATGCACGAGGAAAATGAATTAAATGCACAGAGAATGCACAGCATTTTGAAGCTGTGTGCATGAAAAATCACGAGGAGTTGTTACAAACGTTGATATAACAGACTTTATGCCTGTTTTTTGTGTGCATCAAGTCAATTATCTTCTTTTAGAACAATCATTTGGACAAATTCACACTTTTATGTGCATTTTCACTTTTTTGTGTGCATTTTTAAAATTCAAAGTCTTTTCCGTTTATAATAACACCATCATAGCAGATAGGCGGTGATAACCGTAAACTATGATAAAGTTTGTAAAGATTACTCTGATACCGATATTGCTAATGGTAAATATGAACTTTCACAAGTTTATAACCAGTATCTTCCACTTGTTCGAAGTGTCTGTAAACGATATTACCTCCATTTATATGATACGGATGATTTGCAACAAGAAGCTCTAATCGTATGTCACAAATCTATCCAAAGATATAATTTGGATCATAAAATTTCATTCGGAGCTTTTTATAAATTAAATCTTGAGCGCCATTTTTGCAGCCTTCTCCGTCATGAAAAAAGTCAAAAAAGAATGGTTGACTCAATCGCAACATCGTATGAACAATATCTTGAAGAAACTGCAAATGAAATTTGTGATCAGACCACATCTTATTTTAGTGGTATCGAAGCAACTTTCTTAAGTAAAATTGATTTTATTGACACTCTTGTCCAACTCTCAGCTTTCGAAAAAAGCGTTTTGCATTTACATTTAACTACCCACAAAAATAAGAATGAAATTGCAACTGAATTGAATGTTAAAATCGAAAAGATCTATTGTACTTTCTATCAAATCAAGAAAAAGTTAAGAAACAAGTTTGGTGACTAATTCAGAGTAATCAAAAATTTCTGATTTTATTCAGAAAAACAGTAAGAGACCGTGACTTCAATCACGGTCTCTTATTTCATATCGAATCGAAAGTTATCAAGCGGAAGACGGGATTCGAACCCGCGACCCCCACCATGGCAAGGTGATGTTCTACCACTGAACTACTTCCGCATAACAAGCACGGCAACTTCCTACCCTCGCAGGAGGCGTTCCTCCAACTACTATCGGC
>NZ_AYZA01000016.1 GCF_001436315.1 Ligilactobacillus aviarius subsp. aviarius DSM 20655
TTAATGTTTGAACTTGACTTCTTGCTTAATGAGCTCTTTACACTTGAGCTCTTCTTACTGCTTGATGAAACCTTGCTTGAGCTTGACTTCTTGCTTGATGAAATCTTGCTTGAGCTTGATTTCTTGCTTGATGAGCTCTTTACACTTGAGCTCTTCTTGCTGCTGCTTGAAATCTTGCTTGAACTACTCTTCAAACTTGATGATTTCTTGCTGCTTGATGAACTCTTAATGCTTGAGCTTGACTTCTTGCTTAATGAGCTCTTTACACTTGAGCTCTTCTTGCTGCTGCTTGAAATCTTGCTTGAACTACTCTTCAAACTTGATGATTTCTTGCTGCTTGATGAACTCTTAATGTTTGAACTTGACTTCTTGCTTAATGAGCTCTTTACACTTGAACTCTTAATGCTTGAGCTTGACTTCTTGCTTGATGAATTCTTAATGCTTAAACTCTTAACTGCGCTTGATTGCTTGCTCGAACTATTACTTATTGATGAACTTGAACTTTCATTTGATTTGTCAATGATAATATTATTCTTTGTTTCACTACCATTAATTGTAATAATAGGCTTATTATTAACAATTTCTACAGTAATTGTTTCATTATTTAGCTTGTAACCTGTTGGGGCCTTAATTTCTTTAACAGTATAAGTTTCACCATTTGTCAAATTCGTAAATTTAACCATTCCCGTTGCAGTCGATGTTACTTTTTGATCTTGACCGTTACCAGTTAATTCAAATACTGCTCCTGGCAAAGCTTGACCATCCGTATTTTGTTTGTCAAACACAACTCCATCTTTAGGTTGGGTTCCCCAAATATCGTTGCTCCACGTATTTACAACTATTCCTTGGGCCGTATTCGTCTTCGTTCCGTCTGGATTTGTTTGATTAGCCTCGTTATTCCACTGCTTTACTACTTGATCAGGTGACAACTTTGTTTGATAAGTAATTGTATATGCAATTGTTTTATATGAAACATTAGGGCCGAACGAAATTCCACCAGATGCACCATTAGAACTAATGTTATTATTATCACTTAAAGCAATTGCCACATTATTATCATTAATTTGCAAATTAAATCCATTTGCACTTGTCGTATAAGAACCAAGTCCACTATTCTTCAAATCATTGCTTGAAATTCCGGTTGCACCACTCATATCACGCACAATTGTGATGTTTTCCCATTGACCATTTGGTAATTGGCCAAAAAATTTAATATGAAATGTATTTGGTAAGAAGGTTTGCCCATCTTGAGCAGTATCTGAAATCGTTGTAATTCCTGGTTTACCTAACACACCATGAACTTGCCAATTAATGTTACCTGTCCGGGTGTCAATAGCCCCTGACTTTGATACTTGACCTGTTGGCATAACAATATTAGGTGTTCCGCCTTGTTGAATACCAGGATCATTCCATGATGGAACTTTTTGACCTACCGAAATTGTTGGCGTAGGAAGTTCGCCACCTTGCGGCCACGGATTAGTCTGCGTTGGATTTGTACCTCTTTCAACAGAGATAGTTCCAGTAAATTGGAAATCTCCACCATCAATTGTCTTTAATCCAGCAGCAGTTTTATTAAAAGTAATTGTTACCCCCGTCTTAGTTACATCAATTCGACCCATATCTTTTCCGTTATCAGGATCATTAGGATTATCAGGATTGTTATAAATTAACGGTTGTTGATGAGGAATCCCTTGAATCCCTGCACCATTTTGAGTAGCTTTGGGAAAGTTAATTGTGATTGTATCTCCTGCTTTAACAGGGTAATCCTTCTTCCCGCTGAAGTGAACATGAAATGTAACTTTTGAACCTGGCTTAGCTGTTCCAATATTAGTTGTGACTGAATCAACCATGGAACTCGTTACGTCATCTGCTTTAATTTCACCACAATTGCTTCCGCTTAACGCCGGAGAAATTGCAAGCAAAATCGAAGCAATCACTGTAACTAGCCGTAAAAGCTTTTCTTTTACTTTATCCAATTTTACACTTACCTCTTTCTTTTTATTTAGTACCTATTGTGAAAGAAATTTCAATCTTCGTCTTACAAAATATAAATTGTATGACGAAGAAAACATTGCAGTAAATTAGTTGAATTTTCTTTATCTGGTACACGAATTAATTATATATATGTACATCGGCATATGTCAATCTTTAGTCTTTAACTTAATTAAGTCAAGATTGTAAATTTGTGATGAATCCGTACTTTATTTTAAAATATCAGTTTATAGTTATTAAATAAATTCTTTAGAAGATCATTTCACAAAATGTTCAATATTCAAAGCTAAATTTAGATAATTTTTATTTAAAAATATTAATTTCGTATTCGAGTTACTGAGTTACCTAGTTGATTCCCTTATTTTCCTCAATTATAAATAACTATTCTTAGATTTTAATTGGTATTAATTTAATTAGGATTATTATTTTCTGTACTATTTAATTCTTTTACCACTTGAATTAGCCTTTGAACATCAATTTTAGGATTATCTCCCCAAAAACAAATTAACTGTCCCGTTGTTGGAACTTCATTTTGATGACTGTCAGGATTGTTTGACCATGTTTGCCTATCGATCATATTAAAATTTTGATAATCATTTTGATTAAAGCGAGTAATAAAGTTCTGCACAAGTTTTTCATTATTTAAATCGCTTAGATTTAAATAATTATAGGTAACATTGGCATTAATCAGTGGATGATGAATTAAATTTTCGACTGTTGCCCGTTCTTTAAAAAGCAAACGCAACTCTGGACTTGCTGTATTCGCTCCTCCTTGTGCCCAATATGCAACGGTGATTTTATCACTTAAATTATTATGTTTCATAATTGAATCATTCCAAATAATTGAGCGAAAACCCTTTTGATTTTCATAAGCATTTAGCTTATTAAAATAAGTCATTAATGCCTCATTATGGGTCCCGTTTCCAGCAACTTCATCGCCGCCTAGCATCATATAAGGATATTTTTGTTTACTGCAAGCTTTATTCAATTCGTTATTGATTTGTTCCACCAGCTTTATCGTTTGTTTATTAGTGTAATCAAGAGTATCATCATCCATTTTAACCTTGCGGGCTAGCTTCGGCGAATGCTCACTTAATAAAGATAGTAATGCTTTACAGTGTCCCGGAGTATCAAAGTCTGGAATCAAAATAATGTGATGCTTCCGCGCATCAGCTGTAATGGCTTGTAAATCCTCCGCACTCAAAGTATTCGGCGCCCCAACATTTCCTAGTATTTTTGACTGAAATGTAACATGTTCATCATCATTTAAATGCAGGATCAAATAACTAAATCGCTGTGGATTCATTTGCGCAATAACCTGCTCAATTTCGTATTTGGTTAACGGACACCGGGCTACATCCAGCAAAATTCCGTTTCTTTCACTTATTTTAGCAGCATTCGTTTGATTTTCTTCCTGCATAACTTGCTGATTTGTTTTTGCATATACAGATATTGGGACGAGTAATAAACTAAAAATCGTAACAATTATAATTTTGATCTTTTTCAAGATAAACTCCTTTGATTTGCATAATAAATTTAATCATTAACCTACCTGTCATTAAAAAAAATCCTTTTCCATTCGTTCCATGAATCAAAATTCAGATCGCTTACTTTCATCTAAATCATTAACAATTATAATAACCCTTTTAAAAATTTTGAAGATAAAAAAAGAAGGATGTTTTCACATCCCTCTTTTTCGAGATTTAATCAAATTGATTTAATTGCGTTTCCGTAATGTAATTGCTCCAGCTGCTGCTAAAAGAACTACCCCTGCTGCAATCAATGATGTTGCAACGGCTTCACCGGTTTGTGGCATGCCGTGACCTTCACCTTGACCTTGACCTGTTCCCTTACCAGAGTTTGTGTTGTTGTGAACACCAACTACAACTGCTTGCTTAGTTGATGATATGTTCTTTTGGCTGCTTGATACAGCTGAACTGTTCTTTACACTGCTTGAGTTTGCTTTGCTGCTTGATACAGCTGAACTCTTTACACTGTTTGTGCTTGCTTTGCTGCTTGCAATTGATGAACTTTTTGCACTGCTTGAGCTCTTCTTGCTGCTTGATACAACTGATGAACTCTTTGCACTGCTTGAGCTCTTCTTGCTGCTTGCAACTGATGAACTCTTTACACTGCTTGAGCTCTTCTTGCTGCTTGATGAGCTCTTAACTGATGAGCTTGAGCTTGACTTGCTGCTTGATACAGCTGAGCTACTCTTTACACTGCTTGAGCTTGGCTTGCTGCTTGAACTTGATGATTGGCTTGAACTCATTGCAAACTTAATGTTAAGGCTTGCCATGTTAGTTTCCAACCCAACCATGTTTTGCCATGGCTTCTTTTGACCTTTATCTGGTCCGTAAGTCATTGTACCTTCAGCTTCATTTGAGTGATAGTAGTCTGCAGTTGCAACATGAAGATATGGGCAAAGCATGTTGATCTTTGTAGGATCCGTTGAAGGTTCAAATACTACATGATATGTTTCACCTGGTTCAAGTGTTGAAACTGCTTGGCCTTGAGCATTAACAACTTTGTAGCCATTCATGCTTGAAGGTAATGTTACGTCTCCACCCTTAACTTGGAATCCTTCTGATTCGTGAGTTGATGGATCAACGGTCAATGTGTCATTAGCGCCAATTGGTTGGCCTTGAGCATTTTCAAGAGTAACTCCATTTTTAGCCGCATTTTGTGAATCTAACGGATGTTGTTGAGCATAGTTGTAAAGTGCTCTTGATAATGGATTTTCTTGATATTGCTTGCTCCATTGTGAATCTGCAACGTTATCACCTGGCACATTTCCTTCAACGCCCCAAATGGCATCTTGAGTCATATCATATTCATATTGAGCTTCTGAATATTGTGATGATGATAATTTATTTTTAGCAAGATATTGTTGATACCATTGGTCAACTTGAGCTTGACTGATTGGTCCGTTATGTTGGGAACCGCCAATATTATTTGGATAACCGGCATACAATACCGCAGCAACTTTATCGACTGATGCTGCACTATAACCATTGGCTTCTGAACCATTCCATAAATCTGAACGGTTGTAATGAACTCCCCCTGCCGGGTTTTCAATTAATGGATTGCCATTAATCCCGTTTGCTTCTGGGTTAAAATTGTCGGGATCGTAACAATATACCACTTCACCATCATGATCCGGTCCTTGAGTTACTTCCCAACCATCATCTGCTGTTGCCGGTGTTGGCATTGTTCCTGAAATAACATATGGTCCTTCTTCAGAAGAAGCATTCGCTGCTAAATGCATTACTTTCATTGAGTGTTGAGCAACACTTGCATTAGAAGCAGAAGTTTGTGACCCTTTTACTGTCGATGACGATGCCGACGGTTGTGACATTGCTTTACTTGAAGCAACCGTTGTTAATACCCGAGAACTCATTTGTGAATTTTGTAATGAGCTCTTTGCTTTTGAAGAAGCAACAACTTGTGAAACTGCTGCTTCTTGTGAGCTAGAAACTGTTGTTGCACTTACAATTGGCATACTAGCAGTAGCTAATGTCCCGAAAGCAAGTACAGCTGTTCCGAATGAATACAAAGATTTTACAATATTTTTCTTCATTCTCACTTATCCCCTTCTATTTATTTAATAGTAAATTCAATTACCATTATTAGTGATATTCCTAGTCTTTATAGAGTTCAAACTTTAATGCTCGATATTTATTGTTTTGTAAATTCCTTTATTTTTTCTTAATATTCAAAAATAAAAAAAAGAACGATTCCTCGTTCTTTAATTTTTCCAATTTATTTATTTTCTTTTTTTGATTGATCGGAAAATAAAGTCTAAACTCGTTGGCCGCAAAAGAACAATCATTCCTCCATAAATTACAGCTCCGATAAGCACTTCCAAACTAAGCGTTACCACACTTGGATGTAATCTCACATTCATAATAAACACCGGAATAAACATGGCAATCCCCGCAATAATATATTTCGGAACATTTTTAAATAATTGACGCCATTTAAAAATCTTGCGCGTACATACTAACTGGTAGCCAGTAACAATTGTTTCTGACAAAACAGTTGCCCACATTGCTCCATCTAATCCCCAAAGTCTGATAAAAAGGAAATTAACGATTAAGTTTATTACTGATCCTAAAACAACTGAAATTGTATAGTCTTTCATTCTATTAGTCGGCACTAAATACTGCTGTCCAATTGTATTACTCCATGAAATCATCACAATTACAATCGATTCAATCATCATTGCCGGTCCGACCGGGCCAAAGCCTTGTCCATAAAAGAAGGGTGCTAATTTATAACCAACTGCAGCCACTCCAAAGGCCATTGCAACTGCAAGAAATGAGATCATATCAAATGAACGATATAGCATTCGTTTCATTCCATCTTCATCACCTTTAGAAAAAGCGGCGGCCATATGGGGAAGCATCACCGTTCCAAGAGAAGTTCCTAAAGATAGGACCATTTTTACCAAATTATCTGAGTTTTGATAAAATCCTGAATATTTAGCCCCCATCATTGATCCCAACATCGTTTTGTTAAGTTGCAAATAAATTGAAATTGCGATTTGCGGAATAAACATGACAATCACAAATTTTAAATGTTTAAATACATGCAACTTTATGCCTTTGATCGAAACAAGTAATTTTCGCAAATGCGGCCACAGGGTCAAGTTTCCAAATAAGTTTGAAAATGCAATGATAAAAATGTATAAACTGACATCACTTGGTTTTTTAATCAAAATAAAAATCAAAGCCAATGATAACAGCCGCACCATCGTATTCCGCAATACAGTCCGTTTGAAATCTTCAATTCCTTGATATAACCATGAAACATCAAGGGCAGCCCCAATAATATTTAATGACTGAATCCATAGGAAGACCGTATAACGGTCATAAACATGAAGAAAAATAACAAATGCGAAATATGCAATCGTTGTTGTAAAAAACTTAAGAAATTGGATTTCCCAAAAAGTCCGCGACATTTTTTCCGGATCTTCACGGACATACGCAATTTCCCGCTGCCCATACATTGCGATTCCTAAATCGGCCATCAATACGAAGTACTGAATAATTGAGTTAGTATATGCGTTATACCCGACCCCGGCTGGGTGAAGGACCCGGCTGATGTACGGAGCCGTAATCAGCGGAACGATTAGGGCTAAGATCTGGTACCCAGCATTATATAAGTAATTCTTTAAAACTTTCATCTAATCACCTATAAAAGAAGAGAGAGCGGCAATCCCACCTACTCTCTTCCTTGATTTTATTTTCGAATCAATTATTTTCCAAATTCTTGTTCAACGGTTACTAAAGCAGCACCAATAACTTGGTCCATGTTGTAGTAACGGTATTGACCTAACCGACCGCCAAAGATAACATTGTCGGCTTCATTTTGAGCGAGTTCAACGTACTTCTTGTACAATGCGTTGTTCTTGGCATCATTGATTGGGTAGTATGGTTCGTCACCGCGGTGCCATGTTGCAGGGTATTCCTTGGTGATGACTGTCTTACCCTTGTCACCTTTTCCGAATTCAAAGTGCTTGTGTTCAATGATCCGGGTGTAAGGAGTTTCCTTATCCGTATAGTTAACAACGGCATTTCCTTGGTAATTGTCAACGTCAAGTTCTTCGGTTTCAAACCGTAAGCTTCGGTATTCCAATTCACCTAACTTGTAGTCGAAGAATTGGTCGATCATTCCGGTGAAGACGATCTTGTCGTAATCCTTCAAGTATTCGTCCTTCTTGTCAAAGAAGTCGGTGTTCGTTTCAACCGTGATGTTGTCATCATCTAACATCTTTTCAACGATTTGGGTGTAACCGCCGATCGGAATTCCTTGATATGGATCGTTAAAGTAGTTGTTATCGTATGTAAACCGAACTGGAAGTCGCTTAATGATGAATGGTGGTAATTCCTTTGCATCCCGACCCCATTGCTTTTCAGTATATTCCTTAACAAGCTTCTTGTAGATGTCCGTTCCAACAAGTGAAATAGCTTGTTCTTCTAAGTTTTCAGGCCGTTTACCATGCAAAACTGCCCGTTGTTCTTCGATCTTCTTTTCAGCTTCTTCAGGAGTAATCACGCCCCAAAGCTTGTTGAAAGTATTCATGTTAAACGGCATGTTGTAGATTTCGCCATGGAAGTTTGCAATTGGACTGTTTGTGTAACGGTTAAATTCAGCAAATTGGTTTACATAGTCCCAAATTTCCTTCTTTGAAGTATGGAAAATGTGAGCCCCGTATTGGTGAACTTGAATGCCATCAATTTCCTTTGTGTAGATATTTCCTGCGATATGGTTCCGCTTTTCAATTACATGAACCTTGTGACCGCGTTTAGCTGCTTCATGAGCAAATGTTGCGCCGAAAAGGCCGGCACCAACAACTAAATAATTTGTCATTGAGTTAAATCTCCTTAATTTCGTTGTTTTTTTCACTTATCAAAACTGATGTAATACTAAATCATTATTGATAATCTCGCTTGCTTTGTCAAGATTCCTCAAAAAAATTTAAGATTTTTTGCAAGGAACTAGAAGTTGAGATGAACTTTTTTCGGTTGGGTCTCAACCAAAATCTTTCCGTTCCGAATCGAATATAAAACTTCGGCATGTTGATTTAACACGTCATAGAAGTTTGGCCCATTAACGATCAGGAAGTTTGCCGGTTTACCAACTTCAATGCCGTAATGATCGGTAATATGCAACGTCTTGGCCGCATTCGTCGTGACAAACTGATAAGCATTTTTCAATTCAGTGTAGCCCATCATGTGACCAACGACCATTCCCATGTACACCGGATCAAGCATATTGCCGTCTCCCATTGGATACCATGGATCTTTAATATCGTCTTCCCCGAACGAAACATTGATTCCGGCATCCCGTAATTCCTTAACGCGGGTCATTCCACGCCGTTTCGGATACGTATCGAACCGGCCGCCTAAATGCGTATTGACCAATGGATTAGCAACGAAATTAATATGTGAAAGTTTAAGCAACTTAAACAGTTTGAACGTATAGGCATCGTTATACGACCCCATTGCCGTTGTATGACTGGCAGTTACCTTATCACCCAGTCCGGTTTCATAAGCTAAAGTTGCCAAGGTTTCCAATCCCCGCGCTTGCGGATCGTCGATTTCATCACAGTGAACATCGATCAATAAGTCATTTTTCGCTGCCAAATCAGCAATAAAGTGCAGTGATTCAACCCCGTATTCGCGGGTAAATTCATAATGCGGAATGCCGCCTAACGCATCCACACCCATCTTAACGGCTTCTTCCATCAATTCCTTTCCATGCGGAAATGATAAAATTCCTTCTTGCGGAAAAGCAACCAGCTGCAATTCCACAACATCCTGCATTTCTTCCTTAACTTCAAGCAATGCTTTTAAAGCCGTCAGTTGCGGATCAGTCACATCGACATGGCTTCGAACTACTTGAATTCCGTTTGCCACTTGCCGCCGAATCGCCTTTCGAGCCCGTTCCTTAACGTCTTCAATCGATAACGTTTCTTTGCGTTCAGCCCAAATATTAATTCCTTCAAATAACGTTCCCGTTTCATTCCATCGCGGTTGACCAGCCGTCATGGTGGTATCTAAGTGAACATGTGAATCAATGTACGGTGGTAAAGCTAAATTTCCGTTACCGTCAATCACCTGTTCATTCTCATTCGGTTTCAATCCCGTTTGAATCGCAACAAACTTGCCGTCTTTGATCCGTAAATCAACATTTTCATTCTTTTCCGCTAACTTGACGTTTTTAATTAACATAGTTATCCCCTTTTCTGTAAGATCCAATGTTGGCCAATTCCGTATAACACTGCGCTAATGATCATTGCAATGAAGGTGGCGCCGGTTACATTCACGATCACCGGCACGTGTTGAAGAAGGTTGTAGATCACAATTCCGATGATCCATACTGCAAAGGCAAAGTAATTAACTCCACCGTGATACCAGTTCTTGCCGTTGACCTTTGTCAGCTCATCAATTTCGTATTTTTGATGATGAACCACATAGAAGTCGGTGATCATAATTCCGATCATTGGGCCTAAGATCATACCAATGTAATTCAAGAATGCCTCAAACGTGTCCAAGAAACTGCCGACGATCAACGGAATAAACGTTACAAAGGTGGCAAGAATCGTAACGATCCATAATGCCTTACGTAATTTGATCTTATGGAACAGGTTGTTTAACGCCGAGGCCGCTGCCATTAGGTTGGCTGCGTTCGCCGTCATACTCGTTAACACGATCACGATCATCGCTAACACGCCTAAACCAAGCTTATTCGCAATCGTACTTGGATCAGAGTTGTTCGGATTAAATTGGCCCGATGTAATCGCAATGCTGATCGTTGAAACCACTCCAATCAATGCAAACCACAGAACACCAATCAAAGCTCCCCAGAACGAAGCGTGCGTTGCCGCCCCTTTCTTGGCCGTAAAACGGGTAAAATCAGCTCCGGCTGTGACCCAGGCAAGGTTAAAGGCCGCTAAAATGTCCATTGCGTGGCCAGCTTTCAATTGTTCTGAATGCGGAACGACCCAGGTTACTAACTGGTGAAATGACACCGTCCGGAAAACAACAATCGATTCCCAAATCACAAAACCAATGACAAAGATAATTCCGATCCGTTCGATAATTTGGATTGAGCGTTCGCCCATTGAAACGCTGATCAAGTGCAAGACACTCATTACTAATACTCCGACGATCACGCCGAAAATCCCCGTATTTGAAGTTGCATTGTACGTCTTCCAACCAAAGAAATCATGGAAGAGGATACTTAACGATGTTGCCGCAATAAAAGTATTTACCGCTGTCCACCCGACAAACTGAACCACGTTGATCACCGATGGCACATAACTACCGCGAATTCCAAATGAACTCCGGGTCAACGCCATCGTGCTAACGCCGGTAATGTATCCCATTAAACCAACGAGCGAAAGCAGAACATATGACAATGCCGATGATGCAATCAAAACCTTAGTTGCGAGCACCAAGCCGCACGCCGCAACGACCCCGCCAATGTACCATGTTCCGTTATTTGCATTCGCACCGATCCACGTTGCAAACATATCCCAGTGCGACATATGCCGGTTCGCAACCGGAATCTGTTCAATTGGATAAGTTTTCTGTTTTTCCATTAATCAGCCACCCTTTCTCATCAAAAAAATCGGACTACTGGCATTCAAAATCCAATAGTCCGATTAATTCAATAGCTATTATTCGTCCACGTTGTAAAATGAATGCTCACTGACATCCTTTATTTTGCTCTGTGAACTATTATTCCATTTTTAATTTTAAAATTCAATTATTATTTTCGTTTCTTTGAGAAGAATGCTCTTCCTGAAACGATCATAATTGCCAATCCTACTAGACTGTATACCCAAGTATACGGATCCATTCGGGTTGCCGGTAAAATCCCTTGAATCGGCAATGTGACCCGGCGAACATTTGAAACCGGATGAGCAGCATTCCGATGTTTCAGCGTCAATCCTTGTTTTGAAGGATTTGATGCTTTTGCTGATTCATGGCTTGCCTCATGAAGCGCCGCAGCCTTATCCATTTTCTTTACAGCTTTAGCGGCTTTTGAATTTGAAAAGTGCATTTCATGCTTCAATGTCCGAATCTGTTGTGGATTCAAATGAAGATTGCCGTTTTGATCGACCATTGGCTGTGAAGCCTGTCGAACAGCACTCTTGGCTGCTTGGTTCTTCGCCAATCCAGCGACCCGTTCTTTCCGCGTCGAACGCGATTCAGCTTTGGTCTTTGCTTTAGCTGCTTTGACTGATTTTGCCTTTGCAGATTCAGTCTTTGTCTTGGCTGACTTGACTGCTTTAGCCTTTGCATGTTCGGTCTTCGCCTTGGCATTTTTATGTGATTTTGATTCCGCTGGTTTGATCTTCTTGGAAATTTTTGGCAACTTCTTTGAAGAATGATCAATTTTTGCCGGAATCTTTATCGTTGATGAAGAATGATTCAAGTTAATTGAAACCGAGTTCTCCTTCACCGGTCCTGGTTCAGGCACCGGAACAACGATAATGATACTTTCACGTGAATGGTGTCCATTTCCCTTTACTGAAGATGAACTGGCCCATTTACTTGACTTCGAAATTGACGATGAAGATTTTCGATTGCTTGACCAGCTTAACAGTGACGAACTCATCATTGAAGAGTGCTTGTCGATTGAAGAGCTCTTAACCTTTGATTCACTTCGCTTTGAACTTTGCGATGAATCAACTGATGAAGACGTGCTTGAACTCTTTGAAACCGGTAGTTTCTTCAAGCTTGATGAACTTGCTGTCAATGATGACGAGCTTGACTTCACCAGACTACTTGATGACGAACTCAATCTCGAAGATGAACCTTTACTCCGACTGTTTGATTTTTCTGAACACCAGCCCGGATGACGATGAGTATCTTTATCCGTACTTGATGCAGAAATAAGTGATGAACTCGAACTTGACTTCGAGCTTAATGGAGATGGAATAATAATCGACACTGGTCCTGGGCCATAGTCAATAATGATTCCCTTTCCATGGTATGACGAGCTTGAAGACCATGAGGAACTGTTTGATCCTGAGTTCACATGCGGAAAGCTGCGGGTAATTGCTTTTCCATCTTCATCATCTGACGAACTTGAAATCCGACTTGATTTCGAATTCAACGATGATGAGCTTGCCTTAATTACCGCCGAATGCGCATTAATTGATGAACTTCCAATATTGTCGTCATTTCGGTTTGACAATGAGCTTGAAAGTCCGATAACCGGGACAACTGGAGCCTTTGATGCAGTGTTTCCAGTGCATCCGCCAGTCATGCCACCAATATCGATCACGCCGCCAGCACCGATTGCCCCAAAGTCCATGCTGCCAAAAGCAGCAATAATTTGGGCAATCTCGCCGCTATTTGCGTTAACCGTAAATGTAATTACCCCGTAATCGCTCCCGTATTCGAGCGTCAACGTTGCAATTTCTTTTCCGTGACTAACGACTTTAACGGAAAGTGTCTTTCCCGTGTACTTCCCGTGTGGAAGCAATACTTTTACCTGATCACCCTTCTTAAAGTTCCGAATCCGAGGTGACCACAGAATACACTTTCCGCTCTCTGAATTTTCAATATTAGTTTCGCTTAACGATGAATTTTGAATTAATTGACTAGCTGCAGAAGGCATTAAATCAGCACTTCTGCTTGAATTATTTACACTTGCAGCATTTGTGCTACCAACGACCCCCATGATTGATAGTAGCAAGGTAAAAAGAACAATTTTATTTTTTTTCATTCTAACCATCCTTTTTTACCGTTCAACTCTCTATCATCATTTTACCCATCTTTGTTGATTTTGGAAACTTAAAATTCGAGTTTATATCTTTCTTAATAAATTTTACCGATTAGAAACAATTTCTTCATTTTGCTTGTGAGTTGCATGTGCATATAATGCCCACCCAACTAAGCCGAAGAAGATCGGCCCGAATGCTGTCCAAAAGGCAGTTGAATAATCATGTTGCAAAACCGGTTCGATACATGTGAAAATAATGCTTACTGCAATTACGATCCACACGATAATTGAAACGATCCATGTTGTTGATTGCTTTTTATAGAAAACAAATGGCCGGTCAATGTCTTTCTTCATCTTGAAGAACGGGAAAGCCCCAATCAAGAAGAGGTATGGGGCAGCTGACGAAACATTCATCATATCTGTCAAAACGGTAAAGAATGTGCTGGCTGCATCCCCACCAAAGGCAACAAATAAAATGATGGCAATTACCACAACGGCTTGCAGCCACATTGCACTCGCCGGCATTCCCTTATCATTTAATTTTGTCAATTCCTTTGGTAGTAAGTGCGTATCGCACCCTAGGACAAATGACTTAATCGGTGAATAAATCATCATAAATGCGCCGCCGATTCCGGCTAAAACATCCGTTAACCCGGCAAAGTGGGCAAACGCTAAGCCGATTCCTTGAGCTCCGCTGGCTGACATGCCGAATGCCTTACCGATTTCAACCCCTAAGTTGTTAATAATGACATATTCACAGTTTGCAAGGTTAACATTGCTCTTTCCTAAAACGTGACTCCAGTTAGTTGAAAAACCGCACATCACGATCATTACAATATAAAGACTCGTCATCAACAGCATCGCCGTAACTAAAGCCTTCGGATAAGTCTTTTCAGGCCGGTCAACCGAATCGATCACGCCTGAAGTTGTTTCCAACCCCGCAAACGCAAAGATTGCGTATACAAGGAATGAAATGATTGCAATCGGGCTTTGGAAACTTGCATTTGGTGACCGCAAAAGATTATTGGTTCCTGAAATGCTTTCAGCTAATACTCCGTGGTGCATGATCAGCACAACAATACTTAACAAACTGAATAAGATTGAGATTGCAAACGCAAAAATTCCGCCAATACTTGCCACCTTGGCAATCTTATCAACCCCGCGGCTGGCCGCAAACGTAACGATTAAAATGAACAGTGCCCCGAGCATCCCCACAACTTCGGTTGATGAGAAGTGCCAAAAATGCCAGCTTTGGGTTTTATCTGATCCAAACAGCATCGTTGATACCGAAACGATAAAGAAGTTCGTTGATGAAACCAGCCAAATGATCCATGATGCAAGCCAAATAAACGTCCCAATAAATGCAAATTTTTCATTCGTTGAGCCGCGCAACCATGAATAAATTCCACCTTTTGCTTCCCGAAATGAAGCACCGTATTCAGCAAACATCAACGCTGACGGCAGGAAGAATAATAGGGCTGCCAAAATATACCAAATTACGCTCGAGTAACCCATCTGGTAAAACGCCGTTAGCGAATTACTGAATCCAAAGATCGCTGAGAAAATCATTAAAACTAAACTACCATACTTAATTTTGTTCTGTCCGGGGTTGTCGTCCATTAAAACCATTCCTTATCTGATTAAATTTTCTATATTATAGCACGATTTTAATTTGTTTTTAATCTTTTTCAAATATTTATCTAAATTTATTGCAACTTACTTCCCAATCAAATAGTAATTCAATTTCACTTGTGCTAAAATCGCTTTATGATTTAAAGGAATAAAGAGGGATCCCTTATGCAAGCTGTTTTAATCTTAGCTCATAAGAATTTTGATCAGGTTGCCCAGCTTTCAAAGTTGCTGCAACGAAAATTTGAAATTTACATTCATTTTGATAAAAAATACAAATTGACCGCGCAACAAATTGAGTGGTTGCAAAAAAACTCAATTCATTACATTTCAGAAATTGAAGTCCACTGGGGCGGATGGTCAATTGGTGAAGCTGCTTTCCGGTTAATGAAACTCGCTTTAAGTAATCCGCAAATCACCCACGTTCATTTGATTTCCGGGCAAGATTGGCCGGTAATAAACATTGATGACCTATACAACTTTTACGAAAATAATAATCATATTTACTGTGTCTATCACAAAGCCAGTGAATATCGGATCACCAACGAATTACCTGAATGGTGGCAGAAGTTCTACTTTAACTACGATACCGTGAACCGGCGAACGTTCTTCGGCAAGTTCTACCATCGTTTCTTACTGTATGGGCAAATGCTGTTCCATGTTAATAAACTCAAAAAACTTGGAATCAACTTAGAACTTTATCACGGCGCTAACTGGTGCGACTTGCCCCGCGATGCAGCCCAATATTGCATTGATTATATGGATAATCATCCTGAATTTATTAAGATGCTTGAAACCGGCGCATTTTCAGATGAATTCTGGGTTCAAACGATTTTGTGCAATCGTTCTCAATTCCGGTCGCGAATCGTAAATGATTTCCACCGATATGTTAAATGGGAACATCAAAACGGCGGCTGGCCGGCTAACCTTGATAACCGTGATTTTGAATTGATCACTCGAAACCCTGATTATCAATTTGCACGCAAATTCGAACCTGAATACTCAACCGAGTTAATTCAAAAATTAAATCATTACTATCACAATGACTAAAAATGATGTTGGAATTTCCAACATCATTTTTTAATTGTTCTTATGTGCTAAGGCTTCAACTTTGGCTAATGCCGTCTTCGTATAGAACCCGTCACGTAATTTAGCCGCTAACTGTTCAGCATTGTGCTTCAATTCCAAATACTGGTCTTTCGTTACGTTCGCTAATACTTCATCAATCCGATTCAAGTCATCAATTACAATTCCAACATTGTGCTGTTTAATAAAATCAGCGATTGCCGCTTGACTCCACGTGATGACTGGAATTCCTGAACTTAAGTAAAGCGATGTCTTATGCGGATTATTGTACCGCATGTAATTGCCATCGATTCCAGAACATTCCGTAAGCGATTCGCCGTCCCAAACAAGGCCAAAGTCTTCATTTAAGAAAGCGGGGATCTCTTCTGGCGTTTTACTGCCGCGATAGTCAATTGAATCCCCATATTTTAATGGATTAACGCCGTAAACAACAAACTTGGTCTTCGTATTCAACTTTGTCAAAAAGACTGGCTTGTATAAATTACCTGCAAAGTTAACATTCTTGTCAAAGTTCTGCATTTCATTGATTGGTTGCGGGTTAATGTAGTCAAAAATTTCAAGGGAAATCATTGGAACTTTGACCCCATTATCTTGCAACCACTTTTTCATTTTTTCATTGTGAACGATCAACCCATCAAACTTATTAAAAAGCTTGATTTCGTTTTTAGAAAAGTCACCCTGGTTTAACTTCGCCGTTTCATTGGTCCGCAAAGTCTTAACATCGTGAACCAAGAGATAAAACGGACAATTATTGTACTTCTTCAGTTCGTGCAATGCAATGTAGCTCATAAACCGATTATATCCAGAATACTGAAAGACGATTAATTCCGGATCAAGTTTGTAAAATGACTTTAACTGACCACTGATTGCTTTAAAAAGGTATGACAACCGGGCCTTCTTCCCTTGCGGATTTTCAACCACGATACTTTGGTAGCCCTGATCTTTTGCAATCGTAATAATGTCATCTTTGGCCTTTGAACCCGCTGTATTAGCTTGGCTCGTTTGTTCTTGAACTGTTACTAAAATCTTCGTCATTTTACACTCTCCTTAACATCAGCTTTTTTAATTATAGTTAATTATTTAGCAAAAGAAAAGAGGTGCAACCGAATGTCACACCTCATCTTTATTCAAATTAAATCAAATTTCCAACCCGGTCAAAGATGTATTTCTTACCATCGATCGTAATTGTTGTGTTTTTAACTTGCGCACCCGTTGCCGGATCAAAGTATTGTTTATGACCACCAATTACTTGCCAGCCGTAAACCATGTTACCTAAGCCATTGTAGTAAACTTCTTTGTTTTGACTTGCGATCCAAACATATTGGTTCTTCGCTTGCGCACCCGTTACAGTGTCAAAGTATTGCCACTTGCCATTGATCTTTTGTTGGCCATAAACCATGTTGCCTAAACCATCATAGTAGACTTCTTTGTGTTGGTTACCGATCCAGACATATTGGTTCTTCGCTTGCGCACCCGTGATCGGATCGAAGTATTGCCAATGACCATTAATGTATTGTTGGCCATAAACCATGTTACCTAAACCGTCGTAGTAGACTTCCTTGTGTTGGTTACCGATCCAAATATATTGGTTCTTCGCTTGCGCACCCGTTACAGTGTCAAAGTATTGCCACTTGCCATTGATCTTTTGTTGGCCATAGACCATATTGCCTAAGTCGTCATAGTAGACTTCCTTATTTTGATTTGCGATCCAAACATATTGGCTCTTCGCTTGCGCACCCGTTACAGTGTCAAAGTATTGCCAGTGGCCGTTAATATTTTGTTGACCGTAGACCATATTACCATTGCCGTCATAGTAAACTTCTTTGTTTTGGTTACCGATCCAAACGTATTGGTTTCTTACAGCCTGACCGTTCTTGTAGAATTGCCAGTGACCATTTACAAATTGTTGGCCATTCAATGCTGCTTGACCGCCACGCGCAAAAATACTTGGGTTATAGCAGTGACTCAAATCAAATGTATAACTGATTCCTGGACAATGACCGTCATCATTGTATTGCCATGCTCCATATTGACTGTTCCAGTAGTTCGTTGGTGAATATGGATACTGAGCCATCCAAATCTTGTTATGCGCAATTGTATTCAATACTTGTGGGTATTCGTTTGCATAGCTTTGGTATGTATAAAGAACTTGGTTCGTGTATCCCCGATTGCCTAATTCTTTCCAGAAAGCACTCAATGATGAACCAACTTGGCCGTTCTTGGTGTAACCTGATTCCAAGTCACAAATAACGGCCATGTCCTTTGGAACATTTAACTTTTGAAGAACACCTGCTAAATAGTCAGCTTCTTGGGTTGCTTGAGCTGGATTAGCAAATCCGGCATAATGATAAACTGCAACATTCAATCCCGCTGCTTCAGCATTTTGGATTTGTTGGGTTGCATATGGGTTAACATAATCACTATATTGAGATGTCTTAACGATTACATTCTTAATGCCGTATTTCTTCAATTGTTGGAAATCACTGACTGACATATTCGGTTGATAACTTGAAATATCAACTGTGTCAGGAGTTACATAGCCCTGGTTTTGACTAATATCAATGTACGGTGTCCCTGATGCAGCAAATGAAACCGGCATCACTGGTTGAGTTTGCGTTGCTGCTTGGGTCGTACTGGTTGAATTCGTCGTTGCCTTTACAGTTGAAACTTCAGTTGATGGATTTTGTTTCAACTGAGCATCATTTGCAGGAGTCAAGTTAACTGGTGTTACTTGACTAACCTTCATGTTTGCATCATTTGAAACTGAAGGTGAATTCTTAACGGCTGAGTTTTCGTTTTGAATCGTCTTTTCAACCGGTGTATTTGCAACGGATGACTTAATCGAGCTTGAAACTGATTGAGAACTACTCTTAGCAGCCTTTACTGAAGCTGATTGTGCAACCTTTGAAGTTTCCTTTGAATTACTCTTAGCCGCTTGGCTATTTGTTTTTGAGGTTGCGGCTGTTGATTGTGCTGGTTGAACCGCAAAATTCATTACTTGAGCCTTTGCAGGTGATGAACTAACACTTGTTTTTGCTTGAGAACTTAAAGATTCCCGCTTTACTGATTGAACACTTTCAGCTGGGGTTGAAGTCTTAGCTGAAGTTGAGACTGTTGAAGCTTGATTTTTAACGCTTGAAACTTCATTACTTTTTACAGTTGCAACTGGTTGACTGTTACTTGAACTAACCGGCTTTTCTGAACTGCTTGTTAATGCAACTGATGATGATTGAATTGCTTGTTGTTTTTCATCGTTGGTTGATTGAATCTGTTGTTGGCTTGAAGAAGATGGCGTAGCAAATTGAATTGTGTCAGCAGATGCCGAAGTGGTTCCAAGGGCTGTTAATCCGAAGAAAACGATTGGGGCAAAGACCCACTTCTTTCCTGCTTTATACATTTTAAAACGTTTCTTTTCCATCATGGTCTCCTCTCACTCGTTTTTTTACATATCAACACTTATTGTAACAAAAAAAAGCCGATTCCTAAATCGGCTTTTTTAATCTTTAATGTTTTTTATGGCTGGGCATTTGATGAAACTTCTTTAAACCGTAAAATTTAAAAAGTTCAAGAATAATCATTGCCAAAATTGTAATTAAGCTTACAATCGTTCCAATTTTCAGTCCTGGAACAACATAATTAAATTGAATGTTATGTTTTCCCGGAGTTACTTTAATTGCAACTAATCCATCCAATGCTTTTCTTACCTTGATTGGATGGCCATCAACCGTTGCTTGCCAAGCCTTATCATACGGAACTGAAGCAATCAAAATATGCCGTTTAAATGCTGCCGTCGTATTCATCTTGATTTGCGGACCATTAACGTTGATTTTCCCAATTCCGGTTACTGCATCTTTTCGAATTTGATGCAGCATTGGCTGATTTTCAACTGCAACGTAGATCTTATCTTTAGGTAATGTCGGGTCTTTTTCAGCATTTTTAATTTGAATGTTTAAATGATCGCCCTTCTTGAAATGGCCAAGGTAAATAACGCCATTTTCGCCATAAACATTACGGTTACTGTAACGGGCAACTTCCCGTCCATTAACTTCAATTGGAAGATATTGCTGATTTCCCGGAATCACATTTTGCGGCTTTGTAATGTAGCAGTAAACGTCCCCACTACTATTTAAATATCCTTGAGCAGAAGCCGTTTTAGCATGTTTTCGCGCAATCAGCTTAAATCCTGGTTGGGTTCCATACAGCCATTGCTTCCCGCTTAACCGTTTAAACATCCATCCATATGCAATAAATGGATTGCTTTCCGGAACATATGCATACTTGCCATTAAATACAGAATCGTGACCATGCCCATCATAGGCACCAAAAACTAGCGGAAAGGCATTGGAGTTTTGATAAACCACCGTATGTTTATTTTCCAAGACCGGTTTCAAAGCCGGAACGTTCGCCTGGTTATTGTACGTCGGCATGGACTTGATTTGCTCAGTGGCCTTCAAAATCGAATTATCCGACTTAACGATATATTTGATTCCCAACATATCATTGATCATCCCGGTCGAACCATTATTAAAAGCACTCCAGCGAATCCATCCTTGTTTTTGATAAAAACCTAACGCCGATAAATAATCCGTTTCAGAAGTTGGTTGTTGCGACAAATAAGTTTGAACACCATTATACCCATATAACAGCGGATCGCACTCGTTGATCTGCGCAGTCGTTCCTACCCGGTAAAACGAACGGTCGTACTGTTTCAACGCATTAAAAACTGTTTGGTTTTCACTAACAACTTTTGAATAAGCACTATTTGGGACCACATTAAAATCCTGGGTTTGAATCTGGGAGTTATAGGCCAGAACATTTACCAAACTAACGCCCATCACAAGCCACATTCCGGCCGAAATTTGGTTCATCATCAAGCTGAATCCAATTCCAAAAATCACAAGGATCAAAATAATTTGAAGTGCCTGATCGTGTTTAAATAATCCAGGTTCCATTCCCTGCAAGCTAAGAGTTAGCACTGCCATTGCAGCAATAATTGGTAACAATACCTTTAGTGGCGAATGATTTTCAAAAACCAGCAATCCGCGGTATGCAACACAAATCATAAAGAACGTCAGCACAAATGATTCCCGTTGCGCATAGCCGTTTGGCATCGATAGTGAATGCCAGATCATATAAAAGTACAGGAAGTAACTTGAGGCAATCAGTGCCGCCGTTAAAATCCCGGTCAACACTTTCTCGCGAAGTGAAACTTTTCGAGCAAAAAAGAAGCTGAAAAACAGGATAACCACCAGTAACCCCACAAAAATTAATGGGGCTAACTTTCCATCCGGCGCAAGATTTCCGGCTAATAGCGAGCTCCAAAACGATTGAAATTGATAAACCGGCTTAAATAAATTCTCAGTCGGCATTTGGGCCTGCGTAACATTTTGCTGAGCCAGGAAACTCGGCCACATGACAACTCCTGCTCCTAAAATCGAGCCGACCGTCAATCCCAAAACCGTAAGTCCCTTTTTTAAAATTTTCATCCAATTCAACTGGCAAAGCTGATCGATCACCCAAAATAGGGTCAGCAAAAACAAAAAGATCAGAACAATTACTCCGATATAGTAATTAGAAATTAGGAGGTAAGTTAATCCTCCCCAATAAAGCCAAGTTGAGTTCCGATTGCCGTATAAAATTCGATCCAAGCCTAAAACAACCAGCGGCATCAGCACAATTGCATCCGACCACATGACACAGTGCATATAATTCGCAAAAAATGCCGAAAATGGAAAAAGCGTTGCCAAGAAAAGGCGCCATTTTTCTACCGTTCCCGTTTGCGGCAATTTTTGATTAAGAAAAACGGATTTCTTTAAATACGTGTACGTTATGAGTCCAATCAAGCCAACGTTCACAATCGTATTGATTGCATAAAACAATGGAATATATTTCTCGGGAAATAAAAGTGTAAGGAAATTAAACGGGCACATTAAATAATATGCCAGAACCGAGAAAAAATTGCCTCCAATTGAAACTTGATACGAATATAAAAAGTTTTGCGGATGCAAAATATTATGTTTAAAGTATGTCATAATCGCGAGATACTGATTGGCCATATCTCCCGTTGCAATCGTATGGTTTCCAAATGGAAATACTTGATGAAAAATGTAGAGTCCAAGAAGGAGCACACTTGGAAAAATAAAACTTAACAGGTATCCGGATTGTCTTCTTTCCTGTTTTCGATGCATCATAACTCGCCCTTTACTGATTATTAATATTAGTTATTATAACCTAATCTAAAAAAAGATTGTGACCAATGTCACAATCTCATAGCATTTATTTTTCTTTTTGCGTAGCCTTCCGTGATTCAACACTATCAAACTCACCTAACAGCATTGCCGCCACTGGAATCAAGCAGACGATATACTGAAAGACGTACTGACTCTTGGTTTCCCACATTAAATGGAAAGCCATTCCTCCCATTAAGTAGAGGATCGCAAAGGTAGCATATGGATTTAACTTTGTCTTTTTATATAAAACAAATCCTGCTGCCAATACCAAAATTGTAACAACCACAATATTGCACCATGCTGAAATTGGTTTCATGGATTTTTGATACCACTTAACAATTTTGGGATGTTTTATTGAATAACGATTACCGTAATAAATGTTATTCAAAATCGCCGTTCGCGGTCTTGCAAAGTATGGTGCGATCCACACCGATTCAAAGGTTGGATCAGACCATGTTGAGACAAACTTATCTTTAAAGAATTGACCTGCTTCATGCGGATTATTTGAATAATATTTCAGTTCATCCTTAATTTTGGCCTTCGCTGCCTGAGACGTTTTCTTGGAATCAAAGTGGTTTGCCAGATACACATTAAGCGTATAGCCATCGTACCATCCTGCTCCGCGTCCCCGATCATTTTGCGGTTCTAATCCCATTGCTACATACGTGATCATTGGAAGCCCCTTCGAAAGATGAAGTCCTGATTCAGCCTCGTAAGCTGCCGTTACAAGCTTATTTGATCCCAACATCAAAGCAAACGTGATCAACGGCATTGCAATCAACTTATAACGCCGATGCTTAATAGCATGCAAAACAAATACAATTCCTAAGGCAAGCACTGCAATTTGGTAATTGCTCTTTAATTGATATGCAAGCATAAATAACAGGACACACCATAGCCATGTAAAGCGTCCGTGCGAATCGTCCATGATCAGCTTTAATCCAAAATAGACGGCTGCCAAACATGCGCATAAACCAGGAATATTACCATAAATAAACAGGACAAAAAATAATTCTGGTAAAAACGCAAAACTTAAAAGCAGTGTCCAATTCATAACAAGCCCATTATTTTGAGTAACAAGTTTTACGATCCGGTATAGAAGATAATTAATAAGAAGAAAAATTAAAACATTTAACAAGTAAAAGAAACGGATATTCGTAGTAAAACATTCTAATAATCGTAAATAAGTCACGTATCCCAACTGAAATGGATAAATTGCCAAATATCCGCCAAGATTTTTTTCAAATGGTAACACCGAGGGATGAAACTTATCCAATTGCAGTGAAATAAAGTTTCCGTGATTCATCTGATTAGCAGCTTTTAATGTAAATAACTGGTCTGCTTCATTTAATTTTGTCGGCATATTGATAACTAAAAAAAGCCCCGCAATCAAGAAGGCACCCGCAAAAACTAAAAATGCACGGCGCGGATCAACTTTTTTTAACACCTTGCGTCCCATCACGATGATCACGATTGTAACGAGGGCGCAAAGAATGAACCTGAAACTATTTTTGTGAACATACGGCCATTCCGAATAGGCTGCAATAAATTCTCGGCGTAACAACGTTGTCAAAACTAACAACATTAAGACCGCAAAGCCTAATGTTACGATTGCTCCTTTTAGAATTAAGTAAAGACGATCAGCTTTACTCCTTTTCTCCACTTTTGATTGTAATTTATTTTCCATAATAGTTATTCACCTAATTTTTAAGACTCAAGTGCTATGTTAGTTTACAACTAAATCTTAGTCAAATCTGATAAATATCCTAACATTCTATTAATTAAATCTAATTTTTATTCAAAAAAACCATTAGCTTAATAATTTCATGCTAAAATGGAAGCCGTACTAATTTACATAGGGGTAAAATTATGGAAGAGAAAAAACGTTTTAAGATGTATAAATCCGGTAAAAACTGGGTTATTGCACCAATCGTTTTCTTAGGATTAACTGCCGGACTTGGTCATCAAGCCAACGTCAAGGCTGACAACGTTTCATCAACCGCAAAGGCTGATAATGAAACTACCCAAAAGGCAACCAGCACTTCGCTGAATGACCAAAAAGCAGTTGCATTAAAGAGCAGTGCTTCAACAAAGGCAACTACTCAAGCAACTGAAGAAACGATTAACTTTGCTGTTCAACCAGCTGCAAAAGCTGCAGCAAGTTCGTCAAAGAACGATCAAAATACAGCAAATAAGTCGGAAAAAACGGCTGTAACAGCAAATGACCAACAACAAACTAATGGTCAAACTGCCGCTAAAGAAACAAACCAAACCACGGCTGCTACTCAAGCTGATCAAAAGCAACCTGCAGCAACTCAAACTGCAGGTCAAAATGGTCAAGCTCAAACACAGCCTGATAAGACATCAAGTTCAGTCTCATCATCTTCAAGCAGCGTCTCACAAAAAGTTGAACAAGCGCAAGAACATGATGATGCTGTTCAAGTTAACCAAAATGGTCAATGGTTCTTACAAAACAAGGAAACCCACCAAAACTATACAGGTTTCCAATACATTAAGGACCAAAACAAGACTGTTTACTATAATCCAATGGATGGCGCCATGGTTTACGGTCAACAAAAGATCAACAATCAATGGTATTATTTCGACAAGATCACAGGTGCCATGAAACTTGGTTACTACTGGATCGCCGAACAACAAAAAGAAGTTTACTATGATCCAAATAAAGGCAACATGGTTTATGGTCAACAAAAGATCAACGGCCACTGGCAATACTTTGATGATGTCACGGGTGCTCAAGCCAAGAGTAAATATGTTTGGATCGGCAACCAAAACAAGGAAGTCTACTATGACGGCCTCGGCAACATGGTTTACGGTCAACAAAACATCAATGGTAAATGGCAATGGTTTGATACCGTTACTGGTGCTCAAGCTAAGAACCAATATATCTGGATCAAGAATCAAGATAAAGAAGTTTACTATGATGGCCTTGGCAACATGGTTTACGGTCAACAAAACATCAATGGCAAATGGCAATGGTTTGATACCGTTACTGGTGCCCAAGCTAAGAACCAATATGTTTGGATCGGTAACCAAAATAAAGAAGTCTACTATGATGGTTTAGGCAACATGGTCTACGGTCAACAAAACATCAACGGCAAGTGGCAATGGTTCGATCCGGTCACAGGTGCCCAAGCCAAGAACAAGTTCGTTTACATTAAGGATCAAAACAAGACCGTTTACTATGACGGCTTAGGCAACATGGTCTATGGTCAACAAAACATTAACGGCCACTGGTACTTATTTGATAAGGTTACTGGTGCAATGCAAACCGGTTTCCAATATATTCCAGAACAAAACAAACTTGTTTACTATAACAATGACGGTCAAATGTTATACGGCCGACAAACCATTAACGGAAGAACATACACATTGAACAATGTTACCGGCGCAGTTGAAGCTCGCGGTCAACAAAATATTGGCGGCCACTGGTACTACTTCGACAATAACGGTAACCCGGTTACAGGCTACTACTGGATCGGTAATCAAAATAAAGAAGTTTACTATGATCCTCAAACTGCCCAAATGGTTTACGGTCAACAATACATCAATGGCAAATGGCAATGGTTTGATCCGGTCACAGGTGCTCAAGCTAAAAACAAGTACATTTGGATCGATAACCAAAAGAAGGAAGTTTACTATGACGGCTTAGGCAACATGGTTTACGGCCAACAGTACATCAATGGTCATTGGCAATACTTTGACACGGTTACTGGTGCCCAAGTAAAGAGCAATTTCCAATGGATCACTGACCAACAAAAGCTTTGCTACTATGATGGTTTAGGTAACATGGTTTACGGTCAACAAACGATCAATGGTCAACAAGACTACTTCAACACCGTTACTGGCGCTTACGAAATTCCAACTTCAGAACTTGCAAGCTATCGGGATGACGTTGCAAGCCAAATCAACGCAATCCTTAAAAATGAAGGCAAGGACCAAATGGATGCCAACTGGACAGGCGATCAAAACAACTTCGAAGCCTTTGGATTGCATGATACAGCTCAATTAGTTGCTCAAGGACAATTAAATAATGATGAACAATCAATTGAAATCAACTTGCAAAATAACCAGTTAATGAACGGCACAGCCAAGGCCTACCAAGTAACCGTTACTGCTCCAACAAAGGAACAGGCTGCTCAAGAAGCTGCTCAAAAGATCGTTTCAATGCTTGGCAACAACACCTCAAATTGGAAAGCTTTGGGTGTCGGCGCAACGATCCAAGACAGTAATAACAATAAGAACTGGAATACAACGGTAATCTTCTACAACCCAAGTCAAGAAAGCCAATTTGTAAAGAAGACTTCAAACGTTCAATACAAGATCACAAACGTATACAACAATGCCGGCGATGTTCAAAACGCCCTCCAAAACGGTGCAATGAACCCAGCTGACCTTGTGAACGCTGGCCTTTCAGATACTGCTAAGACATTATTGACAGGTATCCAAGGCGACACGATCTCAAGTGAAAATCTTGAAGCCCTCGCAAACGCTGTTGGCGGAATGACAAAGGCATTTGTCGGAACAACAACTTACTACGACAAGAACGGCAATCCTTACCACTATGAATACTGGTTGGATGGTAACCAAGAAGCCGGTAAGCAACAAGAAGTTGCAAATGACAACAAGAACGTCAAGTTTGGCGATACCGTAACGCTTGATTACAATGCAACCTTGGTATACGGCAAGGCTGAAGATACAACCACAACTGAATCAACCAAGCCATCAACAGAAATGACTGCTGATGAAATCACCAATGCATTCAAGAACGGAACCGAAACTGGTTTACGTTATGACAAAGTCGTTGTTACCCCAATCAAAGGAATGACAAACGACATGATTCGCGGGGTTGATATTTCAAGTTACAAGTCACTTGAAAATGCCGGCGTAACGTTCTACGACTTCAACGGTAACCCAGCAAGCCTTGTTAAAATCCTCCATGATGCAGGTATTAACTATCTTCGTCTTCGTCTCTGGAACGATCCATACAATGCTTCAAACCAAAACTACGGTGGCGGTGTCTGTGACGAAGCAAGCGAAATGGCAATTGCCAAAGAAGCTGCTAAGTATGGCATGAAAGTAATGCTTGACTTGCAATACTCAGACTTCTGGGCAGATCCAGGCAAGCAAATCGTTCCAAAGGCATGGCAAAACTTAAATCCGACAGACATTCAAACTGAAGTCTTCCAATACACCCGGAAGATCATGAATGACTTCAAGAATGCCGGCATTGACGTTGGAATGGTTCAAACCGGGAACGAAATTACAAACGGAATGCTCGGTCAGTCAACTGACCGTGATCATGGTGGTTCATACCAAGGTGCATGGGATGATCCAGTTAAGGCATTTAACATTTGCAATTACTTGAATGCCGGCGCAAAGGCTATCCGCCAAGAATTGCCATCAACTAAGATCACGATCCAGTTGGAAACACCAAACATCGATAAGTACACAAACATCATGACCGTTCTTCAACAACATGACGTTGACTACGATGTTTTAGGTTCTTCATACTACCCATTCTGGTCATGTGCAGATAATAACGGTCACGGCTTAGGAACAGGCGCTAATACGCCAAATAACTTATTGGCCGTTGAAAAGATGGTTGCCGAGAAGTTCAACAAACAATTCGTTGTTCTTGAAACAAGCTGGGCAAGCACAACGCAAGATGCTGATGGTACCGGAAACTCAATTGGAGATAACAATTCTCCATGGCAAAACACAAACATGTATCCTGTAGGTCCTCAAGGTCAAGTTGACGAAATCGAAGCCCTCTACAAAGCACTTGTCGCTGGCAACGGTTTAGGTGCCTTCTACTGGGAACCAGCATGGATTCCTGACAAAGCTGGTTGGGTCAACTGGCAATACAACGATGCCATGTCAGAAGTCTTTGGTACCGGTTGGGCAAACAGCCACTCAGTTGGTTACTCACCAGACAGTGTAATGTACTACAACGGCAAGCCTGCATGGGGTGGTACAACGTGGGATAACATGGCAATGTTTGATGATCACGGTTATGCATTACAATCACTGAATGTCTTCAAGGGCATGCTTGATGGTTATACATCACCAGATACGATCAACTACGCTCCGTTGAAACAACAAACAACAACTGTTACAACGCCGCCATTTAATTCAGGCAACAGCTCATCAAACAGCTCAAGCTCGAACTCAAATAGCAGCAGTAACAGTAGTTCAAGTTCTTCAACAACAAATAATAGCAAACCGGCAACGGATAACAGTTCTTCAACAACGAACAACAATCAAAAACCGGCAACAGACAATAACACAAATAACAGTAAGCCAACAACAGATAGTAATTCAAACACCAACAACAACCAAAAACCAGCAACGCAAACAGCAACCTCAAACATTCAATACAAGGTAACGGCTGTTTACGATGCTCCAGGAGTTAAGAACGTTACTGTTCCAGATGCTCTCAAAGTTGGTAACATTGTTAAAGACATGCCAAGCTCAGTTCCAACATCAGTTTCTGGAACCAAGGGCGACAAGCTTTCGGCAAGCGACTTGAACAAGGTTGCCAGTGCAATTGGAAGCAACGGCGTTGATGGAACTCAATCACAAAAATCCGTTCAATATCCAAACGGTAAGGGCCACTACTTCTACAAGTACTACGTCCAACAAGGATTTGATGCAACCAAGGCTAACGAAAATGTAACATACGGTTCACCAATTACCGTCAACGTTACTGCAACGTTAACATGGACGGCTGATTAGAATTCGAAAATAGATAAGAAAAGCAGAGATTCGTTTGAATCCCTGCTTTTGTTTACTCAAAAGAATCGGGCTTCACGAATGAAGTCCGATTTTAATTATTTTATTTTTTAATCAACAAGGTCGCCAATGCCATCGAATGTATATTGCTTGCCATCAATCGTAATGGTTGCACTCTTGACTTGGGCACCGGTTGTTGGGTCAAAGTATTGTTTATGACCATCAATCGTTTGCCAGCCGCGAACCATGTTACCATCAGCGTCATAGTAAACTTCTTTGTTTTCCCTGTTTACCCAGACGTATTGATTGCGAACAAGGTTACCATACATATCGAATGAGTGTGGTTGGCCATCGATCGTAAGGGTTACATTCTTAGCTTGGGCACCGGTTGTTGGATCAAAGTATTGCTTTTGACCGTTAATTGTTTGCCAACCGTAAACCATGTTGCCTAAACCGTTATAGTAAACTTCCTTGTGTTCATTATCGATCCAAACATAATTGCTCTTGATCTGGTTTCCAAATGTTGGATCAAAGTATTGCCAGTGACCGTTGATCATTTGTTGGCCGTAAACCATGTTGCCCATCTTATCGAAGTAGAATTCACCATTCCGGTCTGCTAACCAAACGTATTGGTTGCGAGCTTGAGCTCCAGTTACTGGGTCAAAGTATTGCAGCTTACCGTCAACTTGTTGCAATCCATAAACCATGTCGCCAAGGCCATCATAGTAAACCCACTTGTTTTGGTTTCCAATCCAGACATATTGGCTCTTAGCTTGAGCTCCAGTTACTGGATCGAAGTATTGCCAGTGACCGTTGATCATTTGTTGACCATAAACCATGTTACCAAGGCCGTCGTAGTAGACCCACTTGTTTTGATTTGGAATCCATTGGTATTGACTCTTAACTTGAGCTCCGGTTACCGGATCAAAGTATTGCCAGTGACCGTTGATCATTTGTTGGCCATAGACCATATTGCCGTTGCCATCGTAGTAGACTTCCTTAGCAAGATCGCCAAGCCATACATATTGATTCTTAGCTTGCTTGCCAGTTGCAGGGTCAAAGTATTGCCAGTGACCGTCAACAAGCCGTTCACCGTCTGTTGGGGCGCCATTGATTGAAATCAACTTACCTGAATTTGAATCAAAGGTGTAACTCTTACCGTCAATCGTTTGAGTCCCAACAGCCATTGTCCCGTTTGCGTAAATGTAGTACCGGCCATTGCCGTAAGTGTGCCAACCTGGTTGGGCAGAGTTCTTGATCCAGTAATCACTGTCTGTGAATTGAGCCGGCAACGTTGTCTTAAACTTCGTGTTTCCATCGCTGTTCAAGTAGTCATAGTCGCCGTTCGCATTCTTCATGATCAATCCTGGTCCAAGATCTTGAATCGTTGCCCCGTTTTCGTACTTAGCTGACCATTGTTTGATCTTCACGTTTGGATCAGGAGCAACCCCTGTAGAAACAGCCTTCGTTGTGAACAAGTCTGGGTAAGTTTCCTTCAAGTAGTCTAAGAAGGCACCACCGTATTGTTCCTGACCCTTTCCACCGCCTTTCGTGTACATCGGAATCAATTCATCGCTAAAGGTCTTACCATTGATCATTGTTGGATAACCATTGTCATCAACCCGCGTAGCTGAAACGATTTCTTTTCCAGAAAGACCTACCATTTGGTTTGGTACCAAGTCAACATCACACCGGATACCAAGCTTATGCAATGCTGCAACTGCTTCAACTAATTGGTCACCTGAACCATATTTCGTTGGATCACTTGCTGACCCTAAGTCATAACGGTCAGTCAATGAGTATCCTTCGTTGTACCAACTCATTGTGAAGTTCCGGTATGGCGGTGCAAACCAGAAGTTTGTAATTCCAAGATCTTTGAATAATGAAGCATTCTTAGCAATTTGAGCATACGTATCAGTACTCAAAGTATCCTTCGTTGTGTTTGGAATGTACAAACTAAAGTCTTGGTAAATGACGTGTGAATCAAGCGCTGCATTTGATTGGTATGTATCGCCTGAAGTATTCTTGGCAGTCGATGGCGCAGTCGTTGCGTCTTGATCTGCTGCAGCCCCTTCTGGAACCCAGACGCCAAGGTAGCCACTTACATATGGGTTTGAATAACCCTTAAGCGTAACTGTCAAATTACCATTTGCATCAGTTGTAAGCACATCGCCAGAATTGTAACTCAAGCCTGAATCAGTTGTGTTCATGACATTGATGTACTTTTGGTTAGCGTGTTCTTTCCCCATTGAGAACGTAATCGTTTGTTGTCCTAATGAAGGATTATTGCTAATTACAACTGCAATTCCTGAAGTCCGTGCGATTGGATCTGATGAAGTATCATTGGCAGACATTACACCCTTACCAAACCGAACACTTGATAACACTGAACCGTTATCATATGTCTTCATTTGTTGGCCACCACTGACATACATCTTCCGCAACTTAAGCAAGGTTGTAATTGCATCATAGTACATTCCCTTAACTTGCATGTATGGTGCATCTTCCTTGTAAAGATCACCATAGTATACAGTTGGAATCGTGTCCTTATCTGTTAAGAGGATCGCATATTGCAATGGCATGTTGTAGTGGGCATATTGCTTGTTCGTTGATGCTTGATCCTTGAAGAACGCATCCAATGCTTGTTGAGCATATGCAGCCTTATAACCATTTCCCATTACTGATGGATCATCTGGATGTTCGTCCATGATCATTTGCTTAATGATATCAGCCCGTTGATCGTGGTTCATAACAAATGACCAGTTTGGAACTGCCTGATCTTCAGTTGTGTCATTTGCCCGGTTTACGACTGGATTATTGATCAATTCATCCAGACTGCCCCGTTGACCTGGCTTGTTTCCTAATGCATTTACATTTGAATAATACATTTGGGTGTCATAATAAAGGTTTTCATAACCTTTTGACTTCAACCACTTTGCGTAGGTTGGATCCCAAACTTCATCGTAGATCAAGTGGGCATCGGCATTCGCATCACTTTCTTTAGTGTGATACATGTCATTGAATAACTGTGCCATTTGATCAAGAACATCGTTATCCATGTTACTTGCCGAGTCGACCCGGAAGCCATCAAAGTTGCCGTCTGCATTGTTGCTGTGAATTGAACCATAGTGTGTAAGGAAGTATTCCCAGTTAAGGTTTTCAGCTTGAACGATTGGATTTGAATTATCAATATCGTTTCCAACGTACATTTCCATGTTATCTGGGTGATTTCCTTGACTGCCGTTTTGGTTGAACACATTCCGGCACATTAACCGCCATAAACTATCAGCGTATGATGTATTACCAACTGTTTGGTTATTCGAATCGTTATTTACAAACTTAACTTGGTTTTGCTTATCTGGTCCAAAGATTCCTGGCTTGTATCCTGGAAGAAGATCTACTGGATCCAAGTCAGCCCGAGTAAAGTCTGGAACCGTTACAATAAAGCCTTTCATTGTATCGGCTAATTGCTTGGTTGAGTAGTTATCCTTGTAAATTTGCTTTTCAATTGAATCCCGCATATTACGAGCATAATTGTTCAAAATATCAACTGGCGTGTTTCCAGACAATGCCTTCACGTTATCAGCTGTTAATCCTAATGATTCATCTGAGTAACCGTGATTTACAAAGTATTGAATGTATTGGGCTTCAACTGCGGCTGATGGCCAAGCGTACATCAAAATTGGCCGCCAATCAGTAACGCCTGACTTGACCCACATCTTACCATCTTGGTGGTATTGGGTTGGGCGGAACCAGCCGTCATATGTTAAGTAACCGTCAATTTCATTGATTGAACTTGAATCTAATGTAGCTGGAAGTTCATCCCCAGAATAAGTTTCTAAGGCGCCAGTTACGGTGTTGAAGTAGTAGTTTCCACCATTGATCTTTTGCCAACCGTAAACCATGTTACCAACACCGTCATAGTAAACAACTTTGTTTTGATCTTTAATCGTTACAAATTGATTCTTAGCTTGGGCACCAGTAACTTGGTCAAACCATTGCCAGTGACCGTTGATCTTTTGTTGGCCATAAACCATGTTGCCAAGACCGTCGTAGTAGACTTCCTTATTTTGGTTAGCAATCCAGACATATTGGTTTTTAGCTTGGGCACCAGTCACATCGTCAAAGTATTGCCAGTGGCCATTGATGTTTTGTTGACCGTAAGCCATGTTACCAAGGCCATCATAGTAAACTTCCTTGTTTTGGTTGCCGATCCAAACATACTTGCTCTTAGCTTGGGCACCAGTTACATCATCAAAGTATTGCCAGTGGCCGTTGATCTTTTGTTGACCATAAACCATGTTGCCTTTATTTGGATCATAGTAAACTTCTTTTTGTTGTTCTGCAATCCAGTAGTAGCCAAGCTTCATGGCACCCGTAATCTTGTCGAAGTAGTACCATTGGTTGTTGATTTTTTGTTGGCCATAAACCATGGCACCGTCTGTCGGATTGTAGTAAACCGTCTTATTTTGGTCCTTAATGTATTGGAAACCGGTATAGTTTTGGTGAGTTTCCTTGTTTTGTAAGAACCATTGACCATTTTGACTAATTTGAACAGCATCATCATGTTCTTGCGCTTGTTCAACTTTTTGTGAAACGCTGCTTGAAGATGATGAAACTGAGCTTGATGATGAAGTTGAAGCATCAGCCTTTACAGAATTGTCTTTCTTGGCAGTGTTATCTGGCGTATTTTGACCATTTTGTTGACCAGTATTTGGTTGTGCCTGATCTTGAGCAGGTTGATTATTGGTTTGATCATTCGCCTGCTTCATTTGATCTTGAGCATTTTGTTTTCCAGATTCTGGTGTCTGATTATCTGTCTTATTGGTTGCTGGTGCGTCATTTGCGGTTGCGTTTGATTGATTTTCTGTTTGATTTGCTTTGTTATTAGTTACATTTGTTTTTGATGAACTTGTTGCTGCTTTAGCAGTTGGTTGTTGAACGGCAAAGTTCACCATTCCTTCTTTTGAAGCAGTTTGAGCTTGAACAGCAGAACGACTGCTCTTCAATGCAACTGAACTTTGGCTGCTTAATGAATTTGCTTTTGATTGTTGAGTATTCTCACTATTACTGCTTGTTGATGATGAGACATTATCAGCTTTAACGTTTGCTTGATAGCCTAATCCAGCAGTTAATCCTAAAAAGACAATTGGTGCAACGACCCAGTTTTTACCGGCCTTGTACATCTTATATCTTTTTTTGACTTCTCGGTTCATAGTTTCACTCCTTAAAAAAATTTCCGCAATCGTTTGCACAATATCATTATACCGCAATTACTTTTTAGATAAAAATTACATTGTTAAATAATTGTAATATTCGTTTTATTTTTTCAATAAAATCAACCATTTTAAGCCGTTTTAAGGTCCAATGTTCTGTTTTAAATTTTAATAAAAAATTAAAAAAAGAGATTGGATCAAATCCAATCTCTTCTTCATTAAAAACTATTCAACAATATTGCCTAAGCCATCAAATGTGTATTTCTTGCCGTCAATTACAAGCGTTACATTTTTGGCTTGTGCACCGGTTACCGGGTCAAAGTAATGCTTGTACCCGTTGATCGTTTGCCAACCGTATACCATATTGCCTGAATTATCGTAGTAAACTTCTTTATTTTGATCAGCAATCCAAACGTATTGATTCTTCGCTTGGATACCGGTTGTCGGGTCAAAGTATTGCCAGTGACCGTTAAGGTGTTGTTGACCGTAAACCATGTTACCTAAGCCATCATAGTAAACCCATTTGTTTTGGCCAAGGCAAACATATTTATTCTTAACTTGTGCACCAGTTACTGGATCAAAGTATTGTGATTTACCATTAATTTTTTGTTGGCCATAGACCATGTTGCCTAAACCATCGTAGTAAACTTCCTTGTTTTGATCAGCAATCCAGACGTATTGGTTCTTCGCTTGCGCACCGGTTACCGGGTTAAAGTATTGCCAGTGACCATTGATGTTTTGTTGGCCGTAAACCATGTTGCCATTAGCATCGTAGTAAACTTCTTTATTTTGGTCAGCTAACCAAACGTATTGGTTCTTCGCTTGAACACCTGTTACCGGATCAAAGTATTGCCAATGACCGTTAACAAGCTTTTGTCCATCAGCTGGTTGACCATTAACTGAAACTAACTGTCCTCCTTGAGGGTTAAAGTAGTAATCTTTTCCATCAATCGTTTGATGACCAAGCGCCATCGAACCATTTGAGTTGATGTAGTACTTCGAAGTTCCATACATGTGCCAACCTGGTTGAGCAGAATTTTGAACCCAGTAATTACTTTGGGTAAATTGGGTCGGAACAGTTGTTGGGAAGCTCTTATCATTCTTACCGTTATTCAAGTAATAGTAATCGCCATTTGGTGCTTGAGCAACTAAGCCCATTCCGGTTCCTTGCAATGACGTTCCGTTTTCATACTTAGCTGACCATTGCTTGATTTGGACATTTGGATCAGGCGCAACGCCAGTTGAAATTGCCTTGGTTGTAAACAAATCTGGATAGTTTTGTTTCAAGTAATCAAGGTAAGCTCCACCGTATTGTTGCTGACCTTTTCCGCCACCATCTACATACGCAACATATAACTTATTAGCAAATGTCTTGCCGCCAACGGTTAATTGTTGTCCGTGATTATCTGTCCGCGTTGCAGTAACGACTTCCTTCCCTGACAATCCAAGCAATTGGTTCATAACCAAGTCAACTTGAGCACTGATTCCAACCTTATGCAATGCCTTAACTGCATTGATCATTTCAATGTTCGTTCCGTATTTGGTTGGAGAACTTTGGCCTAAATCGTAACGATCAGTAATTGCATACCCTTCATCATACCGGCTCATGCTGAATGATTGGTATGGAGGAGCAAACCAGAAATCAGTAATTCCTAAGTTTGCAAATTGTTGAGCGTTCTTTGCAATCGTTGTGTAAGTATCATCACCAACTGATTGATGTGGTTGGAATAAACTAAAGTCTTCAAAAATAACGTGTGAATCCAATGCCGCATTTGATTGATATGTCTTGCCGCTTGTATTTTGAGCAGTTGATGCTTCCGTGGTTACATTTTGGTCAGCTGCTGCCCCATCTGGAACCCACACACTGAGATAACCACTTACATATGGGTTGGCGTAACCTTTAACCGTAATGTGAAGATCACCATTTGCGTCAGTTGTTAATGTTTCACCGTTATTATATGAAAGTCCTGAAGCTGTTGTTCCAATTAAGTTGACATACTTTTGGTTAGCATGTTCTTTCCCCATTGAAACGGTAATCGTCTGTTGATCCATTGATGGATTATTACCAACAATTACGGCAATTCCGGATATCCGGCTAATTGAATCATTATTGGTTTGATCAGCGTTCATGATGTTCTTCCCATAACGAACACTTGCCATCAAATTGTCGTTGTACTTTGTCATTGATTGACCGCCGCTTACGTACTTCTTACGTGCTTGCAACATTGTCGTAATGGCATTGTAGTACATTCCCTTTGATTGCATATATGGATCAGTTTCATTATAAAGATCTCCATAATATACTTCAGGAACGGTGTCTTTATTCGTTAATAAGATCGCATATTTTGCAGGAACATTATACTGAGTATACTTCTTTACGGTTTGAGCTTCGTCTTCATAAAATTGTTTCCAAGCTTCATCAGCATATTCAGCCTTATATCCTGCGGCCATGATATCCGTTACACCTGGGTGATCATCAATAATAATTTGGTTAATGATGTTCTTTTGTTGGTCATGGTTATTTACAAATGACCAGTTTGGTGTTGCTTGATTTTCAGTAGTGTCGTTCGTCCGGTTAACCACACTGTTACTTGCAATATTCATGATATTGTTCCGCGATCCCGGTTGAGCGCCAAGAACATTATTCAATGTCCAGTACAATCCTGAATCCATATACAATTGCGGGTTACCGTGTTCATTTAAAAGTTGCGCTGAATTTGAATGGTAACTTTCATCATATACAAGGTGGGAATCAGCATTGGCGTTACTGTCCTTTGTATGATACATATCATTCATCAATTGGCCTAATTGCAACAATACATCTGCATCAATGTTGTCAGCAGCATCGACCCGGAAGCCATCAAAGTTTCCGTCGTCACCTTGACCCATGATCGTGCTGTAGTGCAACAAGAAGTATTCCCAGTTAAGGTTTTCAGCTTGAACAACCGGATTTGAGTTATCGATATCGATCCCTAAAAGAAGTTCTGGTGATGTATCGTTAACGTTGGTATAGCCGCCTTCATTTGTAATTGTGTGGTTCATTAACCGGTAATTACTATCAGCATATGATGTGTTCCCGACTTTTTGATTATTCGAATCATTATTTACAAAGATAATTTGGTCATTATCAATTGAACCGCTATTGTCTGGATGATATCCTGGTTGATCTTCAACTGGCAATTCTGAAGCTAATGAAAAATCAGGAATCGTTGCCATGAAATCTTTCATCGTATTTGCAAGTTGCGTTGTTGAATAATTATCCTTGTAAATTTGTTTTTCAATTGAATCACGCATATTTTCAGCGTAGTTATTTACAATTTGGTCCGGAGTTGAATCAGATAAACTCTTAACTGCATCTGAAGTCAATCCAAGGGAGCTATCACTGTATCCATGGTTTGTAAAATATTGGATGTATTGAATTTCAATGTTCTTTGATGGCCAAGCATACATTAAAATTGGCCGCCAGTCGGTAACACCTGAGTTTACCCAAGTTTTACCATCTTGGTGATATTGAGTTGGCCGGAACCAGCCGTCCCATGTTAAATAGCCGTCAACCTCATTGATTGAGCTTGAATCTAATGAAGCTGGAAGTTCATTTCCACGGTACATTTCAAGCGCGCCGGTTACCGTGTTGAAATAATAATTGCCGTTATTGATCGATTGCCAACCATAGACCATATTACCAAGGCCGTCGTAGTAAACCGTCTTATTTTGGTCTTTAATATCGACAAACTGATTCTTGGCTTGGGCACCCGTTACCGTATCAAACCATTGCCAATGGCCATTAATATACTGTTGACCGTAAACCATGTTACCAAGGCCGTCATAGTAGACTTCCTTGTTTTGGTTACCAATCCCAACGTATTGGTTCTTGGCTTGGGCACCCGTTACCGTGTCAAACCATTGCCACTTGCCCTTGATGTTTTGTTGGCCGTAAACCATGTTACCAAGGCCGTCATAGTAAACTTCCTTGTTTTGGTTAGCGATCCAAACATATTGGTTCTTAGCTTGTGCACCGGTAACCCCGTCAAAGTATTGCCATTTACCATCGATCTTTTGTTGACCATAAACCATGTTACCCTTATTTGGATCATAGTAGACTTCTTTTTGTTGCTCTGCAATCCAGTAGTAACCAAGTTTCATGGCACCCGTGATCTTATCGAAGTAATACCATTGGTTGTTGATCTTTTGTTGGCCGTAAACCATTGCACCGTCTGTTGGATTATAGTAAACGGTCTTATTTTGATCCTTAATGTATTGGAAACCAGTGTAATTTTGATGGGTTTCCTTGTTTTGTAAGAACCATTGACCATTTTGGTTAATTTGAACGGCATCGTCATGCTCTTGCGCCTGTTCAACCTTTTGTGATTGAACGCTGCTTGAAGATGATGAAGCCGAATTTGACGATGAAGTCGTTGTATCTGCCTTTACAGCATCATCCTTCTTTGAAGAACTCGTTGCATTTTGATTCTTTTGCTGATCAGGATTTGATTGGGTTTGATCCTGTGCAGTTTGATTATTTTGTTGATCAGTAACTGCAAGGTTGTCCTTTTCATTTGCAGTTGCAGCATTGGCTGCTACTTGACTGCTTGAACTTGCAGAAGAACTTGCTTTTGATGAACTCGTTGCCGTCTTTGTCGTTGATTGCGGCTGAACAGCAAAGTTGACAGTTTCTTCCTTTGAGACTGATTGTGCTTGCGTTGATGCACTACTGCTCTTCAATGAAACTGAATTTTGGCTGCTTAACGAGCTTGCTTTTGATTGTTGAGTATTTTCACTATTACTACCCGCTGATGATGAAACATTATCAGCTTTAACATTTGCCTGATAACCTAACCCAGCAGTTAATCCTAAAAAGACAATTGGTGCAACAACCCAGTTTTTACCAGATTTATACATCTTATATCTTTTTTTAATTTCCTTATTCAAAATTTCACCTTCTAAAACCTATTTATACTTTCATGGTAGCAAAATGGGCTTTAGATATAAATTGATAGCAATAACTCTTTACTTATTCTTATAAATGAATTTTATTATTTATATTATTCGTAAAATTTCAATAAAGGCCCACTAAATAAAATTTAGTGAGCCTTTATCTTATTTATATTTAATTAGAACATTGAAAAATTCTAGTTTCGGTGTTGGTCACCTTGACGATATACATAGTAGTATGGGCAACCGTCTAAATGCCAGTACCAGTTATATGGTAATTCTTGAACTGCTGTTCCTGGTTGACCGTTTGTGTAGTAGCAAGTTGAGATACATTGAGCATCGTTCCCACCTTGTGAAATTACAAGGGTGTGCCCTGCTGCACCGCCACTTTCGCCTTGACGACCCCAGATAATAACATCCCCACGTTCAGGAATGAAGTTGCCATTCGCCGTTACAAGGTAGTAGCCGTTAGCCCGTAAGTACCCATGGAGTGAATCTGTATTATAAAGGTATGAGTATGAACCTGCACCAGCATCCCGGATTGCTTGGGTCATTGAGCCTGAGCAATCAGCTGTTCCATCTGAACCATTCCGTGAACCGTACATTGAGTATGTTAAGTGGCCTTTCCGGCTTTCAAACCAGTTGATTACCCGTTGATTAAAGTCAAGGCAGTGACCTTGATTATCAAAGTTATACCAACGGCCATCAATATTGTGGCTTCCGCCAATGTATTCTGCCCCGGTTACATTGTCAAAGTAGTAGTCATACCGGTCAGTATTTAACCAGCCGTAATGCATCGTTCCGTCTTGGTTGTAGAAGCATTCCTTGTTTTGACCGTATGGAGCCAAACTCTGCCAACCAGTTAAACGTGCACCCGTTACCTTGTCGAATAAGTACCAGTGACCGTTAATATTTTGTTGGCCGTATTCCATTTGACCATTTGCTGGGTTGTAGTAGCAAATCTTATTTTGACCATATGGATCCAAGTTTTGGAAGCCAGTTTGCATGGCACCTGAATTCTTATCAAATAAGTACCAGTTGTTATCGATCTTTTGTTGACCAGTTTGAACTTGATTATCGATCATGTCATATGTATTACCTTGGAACTTAATCATTCCGTTAGCAATTAATTGACCAACAACAAGTTTGCCGTTTGAACTTGCAGCTTCTTGTTCCGTCGCAAAGTGGTATGTTTGACCATTGTTATTGTAAGATCCGGTTACTAATTGACCGCCATTGTTATAAAATTCAAGGGCACGTCCGTGATTATAGTCAACGTATGTTCCACGATACATTGCTCCCGTTACATTATCAAACAGGTAATAATTACCATTAATCTTTTGTTGACCGTATTCCATTTGGCCATTTGCTGGATTGTAGTAACAAGTCTTATTTTGACCGTAATTTCCAAGCCATTGGAAACCAGTTTGCATAGCCCCGGTTACCTCATCGAATAAGTACCAGTGGCCATTGATTCTTTGTTGACCGTAAACCATGTTACCCAAGCCATCATAGTAAACCGTCTTATTTTGATCTTTGATATTTACAAATTGGCTCTTTGCTTGTTTACCAGTTTGTAAATCAAACCATTGCCAGTGACCATTGATCTTCTGTTGGCCGTAAACCGCATTGCCTAAGCCATCAAAGTAATATTCACCATTTGTATTTTTATCCCAAATGTAACTGTTCTTTGCTTGGGCACCGGTTACGGGATCAAAGTATTGTTTCTTACCTTGAACAGTTTGAAGGCCGTAAACCATATTCCCGTTTTGGTCGTAGTAAACTTCTTTATTTTGATTACCGATCCAAACATAACTGCTCTTTGCTTGCGCACCAGTAATTGGATCAAAGTATTGCCAGTGACCGTTCAACTTTTGTTGACCATAAACCATGTTACCAACGCCGTCATAGTAAACCCACTTGTTTTGGTTACCGATCCAAACATAACTATTCTTTGCTTGTTTCCCAGTTTTTGTATCAAAGTATTGCCACTTGCCATTGATATTTTGTTGGCCATAAACCATATTGCCCAAGCCATCATAGTAATATTCTGCATTGGCATCCTTATCCCATACATAACTGTTTTTAACTTGCGCACCCGTTACCGGGTCAAAGTATTGTTCTTTACCGTTGATCTTCTGGTGACCGTAGACCATATTACCTTTATTTGGATCATAGTAAACTTCCTTGTTTTGATCACCGATCCATTGATAACCGAATTGTAAAGCACCAGTTACCTTGTCAAAAAGATACCACTTGTTATCAATTCTTTGTTGACCATAAACCATCGCACCGTTTGATGGATTATAATAACAAATCTTATTTTGGTCAGCAATCTTTTGGAAACCGGTTAAATTCTTACCGTTTTCTTGTAAATACCAGTTATTGTTTTGTCTGACTTGCTTTGCTTCTGGATGACTTTCAGCAAAAGGATGTTTATCAAGTGAGCTCGATTGTTGGGCTTGTGAACTTGATTGTGCTTGAACTGGTTGTTGGTTTTTGATTTCTTGTTGATTGTTTGTTTTTGATGAAGAAACCGAATTGCTCTTCGGTGCCGTTTGTGTTTGGTTGGTTACCTTAGTTGGTTGAGCTGCGAAGTTGGTTACTTCCGGTTGATTCTTTTGAACTGTAACTTCAGCTGGCTTATTCGTTTGAACACTTGATTGTTTTTGAACTGAGCTAGCTTGTGAACTACGTGAAGGAACAGCTGCAAAGTTCATTCCTTGAGGTTGTCCCTGGACTGGCGTCTTAGCTGCAACTGAAGATGTTTGTGATTGCAAGCTTTGACTGCTCTTTAATACTACCCGTTGTGATGATTGTGATTGTTTTGATTGAACGCTTGATTCATTCTTTGGTTGTGTATTTTGAGAACTTGACTGAACATTATCGGCATGTGTTACTGCTCCCATGTTTAATCCCAGTAAACAGGTTGCCGTTGTAATTGCGCCAAATACCCAATTTTTACCACTCTTATACATCTTATAGTGTGTTTTTTCGTCAAACATGTAAAAATATCCCTTTCCTTTTTTTACTAACGGTTAAAAGTATAACATACAGGTAAAAAATTTAATATTATTTTTTTATAAAAAAATACCAAGGATAAATCGAATTATCCTTGGTATCAAGCACTTTAATGCCAGCGTTATTTGTTAATCGGCTAAATAACAATTATTCTTTGATAATTTAAATTCAATGTTTAGCGCGATGATCTATTTTCCGACGAAAAATCACCCGGATAAGCATCAGCACCCAGGAAATCAACGCAATTCCTAAACCAATAAAGTAGGCCTTCGAAGGTTGATAGCCAACTTCGACTTTGTAACTTCCAGGCGCAAGATTCAACTCGACCGTTCCGCGTGAACTTAGATGTGGCGTAACCTTTTGGCCATTAACTTTGACAGTCGTATGAACATAACAAATTACTGGTAAATCAACTCTACTCTGATGTTTTAAATCGATTCCATAAGTCAACCGATTTGGATCAGCAACCGGATCAACGACTAACGACTTTCCGTTGAGATATGCTTTTCTCAACAGCAAATCATTTAACGGCTTATCCCGGGTTAAAGCCTGTTGTGGTTGTGAAACCGTGTAATCAAAGAAATGACCATGTTTTAAAACCGTCGTTGGATAATAATCCGCGGTCCCGGTTGATCCCCAATATGCAAACTGATCCTGATAGTTTGCATTCGTAACAACTTTGTTCATCAATACTTGATGCTGCCCAGGGTTTAATTTATTCAGCATTAACGGCTTATTGATCTGCCGGTTTTGCAATTTAGTTGTCATTGGAAGAATTGAACCGAAGTAACTCATTGTTCCAGCAACCGCAAGAATTGCCATCATCAACACCGGGACTTTCGCCCGTGCAAAGACAAAATGCGTATCCAAGATTTTTACAATTCCCTGCGAACCAACGACGGCAGCAAAAAGAATCGAATATGACAGGTAACGAACAGGCAATTGTAAAATCGTTAATGGTGTATGGTTAAAACTCTCCCATGGGAAAACCGATGAAGCCAAAATCAATAAGGCAACCGCCGCAATATACATCGGCATTTCAAGGCTCTTGTGGTCAACCCATTTCCATCCCGTTAAAATTACTAGCAACAAAACTAATCCGATGCTTCCACTTGTTGCCACGTTTCCAATCGAATCAGTTGTAATTGTTCCGAGTTGTTGAACGATTCGAACACCAGAATACGTTCCGGTAATTCCCTTTCCAAAGAAGTCAGTGATCAACGGAATAATAATTGGCAAAGCAAGAATTAATGCAACGATTCCCGCCTTGACCAATGCGAGCCACCGTTCAAGTTCCATCCCCTTTTCCTTAATGATCCGGTAAATCAAAAACGCTGCCATGATTTCGCCAGTTAAAAGAACACTCAAAATATGACAATAAAAAATCAATCCGATTCCGCATGCCAAAAGATACCATTGACGGGCATCCCCAACTAAAATCTTGTATATTCCTAAAAAGGCAAGCGGTAAAAATGCATATGCAACAAATTCCCCTAAAACCCAGTTTACCGGGCTTAAGTACAAATGATACGGTGCGACCGTATATAACACTGCAAAGATAAAACTTCGAAGCGGTCGATGAGCATAGCTTTGCATACAAAAATAACTAACCGTCAAGGTCATAAAGAAGATGATTCCAACCCAAAGGTAATACGCGGTCACTGGTGAATAAATAAACCGTAAAAGCGCCCAAATATACATGAAGGCATCCGGATAAAACAGGAATGAACCAACACCTGTCTTCCCAAACGTCGACGTTGCAATGTACGTAAATGGCACTCCCGCCTTTAAATTCCGGTAAATCTGCTCAACCCTTGAAGAGTGGAACCACCAGTCAATATCGATTGCAATTTTTCCAGTATGAATCAAGGGTAAGACCATTCCGATCGCCATAATGACGAAAATGACGACCGCAATTAGGTTATTGATTCGGTTTGAATTATTTTTCTTTGCTTCGTCCATTTTAAATTTCCTACCTAAATAATATTCTGACTTATCGCTTAGAAGTATATCATAAAGAAAATCAGGCAGACACCGCAGATTGTTTTAACTCATATTTTTAACATTAAAAACTTTGTCAATCGGCGGTGATGATATTTTAAATGTAAAACAAAAAAGGCTGTGACAATCACAGTCTCTTTTCCATACCCGCATAATCGGGTTCCAAAACAAACGAGCTACTTGGAAGTTCGAAAGCCTCCGAATCTACGCTGGCGCGATTCGTTCGCTTTTCTGCTTCCACCACGCTCGTTTTTACTGTTTTGTCACACCTTCTTACTTAACCTTTGCCAAGAAGTATTTCTTCTTTCCGCGCCGGATAACAACGTATTTACCGTCAAAAGCAGCGGTTGGGTCAAGTTCATATTCAAGGTCTTGGATCCGTTCACCGTTGACTCGGATCGCCCCGTTCTTAACATCTTCCCGGGCTTGCCGCCGTGATGGTTCAATGCCATTATCAACCAACCAAATTACAAGGTTTTGTTTTTCACGTGAAACTTCAACGGATGGCATTTTACCAAAGACTTGTTCAACTTGTTCAGCCGTTAATTCTTTAATGTCGCCGCTGAATAAAATTTCAGAGATCTTTTCAGCTTCATGCATTGCTTCTTCACCGTGGACAAAGGTTGTAACTTCTCGAGCCAATGCACGTTGTGCTTCCCGTTTTTCAGGTTGGGTCTGCACCTTTTCAGCCAACGCATTGATTTCATCATGGCTTAAGAAAGTGAAGTACTTCAAGTATTTCACAACATCACGGTCATCTTGGTTCAACCAGAATTGGTAGAATTCATATGGTGATGTCTTCTTTGGATCAAGCCATACCGCTCCGCCGGCAGTCTTTCCAAATTTAGTTCCGTCAGCCTTCAACATCAATGGAATCGTCAGACCGAAGACTTTGGCATCCTGACCTTCCTTTTTATGGATCAAATCAATTCCGGCAGTGATGTTGCCCCATTGATCAGAACCGCCAATTTGTAATTGCACATCATGATCACGATACAATGTCAAAAAGTCGATTGATTGCAGGATTTGGTATGTAAATTCAGTAAATGAAATTCCGTTTTCCAACCGGCTAGCAACAACGTCTTTCCGAATCATGGTATTAACGTTAAATTCTTTCCCATAATCGCGGAGGAAATCTAACAAGTTAAATTGTGAAAGCCAATCAAAGTTATTCACAAATGTTACGTGACCGCTGCCGCCAAAAAGCCGAGTAACCTGCTCTGTTAATGCTTGAACGTTGTGTTCAACTTGTTCCTTGGTTTGGAGTTGCCGCTCAGTCTTACGTCCACTGGGATCTCCAATCGAACCGGTTCCGCCCCCGACTAAAATGTATGGGTGATGCCCAGCCATTTCAAACCGTTTCAACATAATAAACGGAATCAAGTGCCCAATATGCAAACTATCACCGGTTGGATCTGTTCCGCAGTATAATGAAATTTTCTTTTCGTTTAATAATTCGCGTAAACCTTCTTCATCAGTTTCCTGATTGATTGCGCCGCGCCATTTTAAATCTTCTAAAATGTCCATGTTTGACCTCCATTACCTCGCATCCAAATAAAAAGTCCCCGGAAATTAATCCAGGGACGAACTCAGTCGTGGTACCACCCAACTTTACACAAACGTGCCTCTTACTGGAAAACGCCAGTCCGGTGCATCACTAAATGAAAGTGTAATTCGATTCTCACCATGGATTAGCTTCCAGCAACCGCTAACTTTCTGAACCAGTGGGTGATGCTCTACTGAATTTCCGATGCTGATATTCTGTTTTTATTAAAGCATGATTTCATTTAACGGTCAACATCGGCAATCGCGATTCTATCAACTATTTTCACATTATGATAGAATTAGATATAAGCTCAAAGGAGGAATTATCCATGACTGTAAATATTTATGATTCAGTAAACCAAGTTGCAAGTGACTTACCACAAACCCAACAATTTATGGCTGTTCAAAACGCATTTGCAGCTTTAAAACAAGACCAAGTTGCATTCAGCATGTACAAAGAATTCAGCGAATTACAAGAAGTTTTACGCAACGCTCAATTAAACGGTCAACAACCAAAAGAAGAAGACGTTAAAAAACTTCAAGAATTGGCTAAAAAGATGAACGACATGGATGCCGTTAAGAACTTGATGGCAGCTGAACAATCATTAAACCAATTGTTGAATGACATTAATTCAATTATCATTAAGCCAATCAATGATGTTTATGATTTGAACGACTAATTAAATTTTTCAAAGGGGACAGCGGTTCTGGCCGTTGTTCCTTTTTTTGTTGAAGTATAGTAAGATTACTGAAGATATTAAAAAGAACGAGGTTTCTTAGTTATGGAAAAAATAATCGCAACGATCAGCGAAAGTGCCGTTAACGGGACAAACGCTGGATCTAAAGCGAAAGACGATATTATTCAAATTTCCCAAAAAGCCGGGTTCAAACCAATGATCATTACCAACCCGCCTTCACATTTAAGCAAACTTGCATTTTTAATTAAATCTTATTGCGGCGGATTGAAAAAGCAATACCAAACTAATGCTGATTTGATTGTTTTCCAGTATGCCGGTTACTTTAATTTCACAACCGATATTTCGTTGAAAGAATTGCGCAAATATAACCCGAACGCTAAACTTGTTTTACTAATTCATGACGTTGCAGCATTACGTTATCAACAAGATAAGGACTGGCAACGTGAATCAAAAATTTTCAATTCTGTTGACGGCCTGATCGTTCACAACAGCAAAATGAAGCACTGGCTTGAAGATCATGGAATCACAACGCCAATGGTCACTCTTCAAATTTTTGATTACTTGACTGACTTGCCAATCAACGATAATGACTTTAACCGGAAAGTTGTTTTTGCCGGTAACCTGGAAAAATCAACGTTTTTAACGAAATTGAATGTTAACACCCAAATTGATTTGTTTGGCCCGAAACCGGCTGAACATTACCCGCAAAATATCACTTACCAAGGAATTAAAAAGCCTGACGAACTGGCGAAATTTCTTACTCAAAGTTTTGGACTCGTTTGGGATGGCGACAGTATTCACGAATGTGACGGGTTAATGGGAAACTACGAAAAGTACAATGACCCGCATAAAGTTTCGTTATACTTAAGTTCTGGTCTTCCGGTAATCCTATGGAAACAGGCTGCTTTAGCTGATTTCATTACTAAAAATAATCTTGGAATCGCAATTGATGATCTAGCTAACTTGGATAATGAAATCGCTCAAATCACACCTGAACAATACGATGAAATGAAAAAGAATGTTCACCGCGTTGCAGAAGAATTAAGAGCAGGAAAGCATACGTTGGAAGCGTTAAAAAATATATATAAAGCATAAAAAATGAGGTTGTGACTTAAGTCGCAACCTCTTTGTTATATCCGCATAATCGGGTTCCAAAACAAACGAGCTACTTGGAAGTTCGAAAACCTCCGAATCTATGCTGCGCGATTCGTTCGCTTTTCTGCTTCCACCACGCTCGTTTTTAACGTTTTGTCACACCTTCTTTTATATTTACTTCTTAATAGTTCTTAGTTCTAAAATAACTTCGAGTCATTAAAACCATTAAGCCAAGAAGCGAAATAATAGAAATAATCTGCCCCGTTCTTGCAAATTTTGTATACTGACTCGTTATTTCGATTTTTCCATTTTGAGGAACATTTAAAATTTCAATTGTTCCTCTTGATGATTCTTTGACTGGAAGTTCTTTACCATTAATCATCGCCTTTTCACCTTTGTAATATAAGATTGGCGTGTTAATTACCGATCCTTTATATGAATGTAAATTAATTATGGATTTCGTAGAAGTTTCGGTATGAGCCAATTTCACTTTTTCATTTTTCTCATTAAAAAATTGGTGTTCGTTTATACTGTGATTGTTTACAGCTCTTTGAGGAATATAGTCGGCGGTATCGTAGGACAAAATACTAGTGATATTTTGGCTTGATGCCTGATCACTCGTTTTAACTGTATTCTCAATACTATTCGCACTAAAATAGAAAAACATGATCGAACAAACAATTAATCCAATCGATTTGAAAAAGCTCTTCGAACTTATCGTAGCAGAAACCCCATACATCAATAAAAAGATCGAGGCCGTTTCCAAAAATCTCCATGGGAACTGTAATAAAGCAAAATGCTTTTGAAATAAATTCCAAGGGAATAGCTTTGTCGACAAAATTACGCTAATAATGCCTAACAAATAAATTGTCTTTTCAAATTTTGTGTTTTTGGCTTTAACGATTCCAATCACCAAGAAGATCAAGCAGATAATTCCCAAAGATGGAACGGTATATAAACTATCGCCCCAGGAATTATTCAAAGAATTGTTAACCAAGTTTGTTACACTTAAAGCCAGTTTAGGCAAGTTTCCAGTAGCAGGCGGATTTATTCCGAATTTCATTTGTTGCAAATATGGAAACAGGAATCCCAAACTTAATAAGCAAGTTGCACCAATACTCTTAGATAATTCAACAATCGCAAATTTCCAATTTTTTTCGTAATTCCAAGTCAAAACAAGCATTAAACAGCACATGATAACTGTAATTATCGCTGATAACAGATGCGAATAAATTATCAGGGCCATTCCTAATGATAATGGCATCCAAGCTTTCTTTTCCCCCATTATCAGTTGATATAAAGCACTAAAAACAACGACCATAAATGTCATTGCAATAAACTCTCCAATATCAGCTCTTCGATACAAATCCAATCCACGATAAAATAAAAAGAGATACAAAATTGAAAAGGTTAAAGATTTCAAATTGTCTTTATATATCGGTTTCATTGAATAGTACACGATGACTCCCGTTACTGTGTTAAACAGTATCAGAAATAACATGTACCCCATTGCCATCGAATGCGTCAATTTCATTAGCCAAATAATCGGCAAAATCGTTAACCATGGATAAAAATAATTTACTCCGAGACCCAATTGGTGAAACACTGCATAGTTTATTGGGTGAGTAAGAACATTTTCTGTTCCAATTATTCGATTAAGATGAAAAGCTAAATCTGAATTATAAAGTGTTAAGCACCGCCGGCCACCGCCAACAATTATAAAAACTATTGAAAAGGCCACCATGATCGACAGTATTTTAATAAAGCTAACGATCTTTCCTTTTCTTTCCATATTGACTATCTTCTCCTTAAAAATATATCTATCCTTACCATAGTAATAAAGCTGTTTTATTAAATGCACATCAAAAGCAACTTGACAGATATAATTTATCTTATTCTTGCACGGTAACAAAAAAATAATTGTAATTCACCCTAAAATGAATTACAACTGATTTTTATTCATTTGATTTAATTTCTAAATAGTTTGACCACAATAATATCATCATTAGAATTAACCATCCATAAAGATCTACACTTGAAATTGGAACAACCTTTTTATTTTGGAAGAAATTATAACACAAATAATTTTCCTTACTTCCAGATATTGGATTTCCTAAAACATCCAATGGCGAACTTTTTAGAACTCCAATTTTAATTGGTTTTGTTCCATTATTTTTTATGGTTATATTATAAGTCCCTGCAGGAAAATAATGTTTTACTACCCCATTTTTTATCTTTATATCTGATGAATTTTTTCGTTGAATAGCCATCTCTAACTTCTTATCATTAGGAACATTAAGATTAACCCGATTAAACCAAGTATTCACAGTATTGGATTCCGTTATCTTTTCTCCCGGCTTCAGCTCAATTGAATCTGTTGGGAAATTGTGACCATAAACAATCTCTGTACTTTGAGTATTATTTGTCAATGGGAAAGAATTAATTGTCCCTAACACTAATCCGATTAATATTACTCCAGTACTTGGAAGCAAAACATGTTGTTTCACCGAAACTTTTTCCATTGAAATCTTTTCTAATCCTAAGCATGCCATAATGATTAATGGCAATAATGCAATGAAACCGTATCTTTGTTGAACTTCCCACATACAAATATGAAAACAGAAAATTCCGATAATAAAAAGGCTTAATATAAGTAAAAATTTACCATCTTCATTTAAGTTTCTAGCCAAAAAAACAGTTTCAATAATAAATCCAATCAGAAAAATCAACCAAATAATCTGATCAATAAAGAACAAGAAATCTCTTTTGTTGCCATATAAATATTCATAAATTGGAAAATAACTACTCCGAGTCGAATAGCTTTTTGTTTCTACTCCATTTGTTCCCATAGAATATTGTTCATTAGCTTTTTTGGAATATAAACCGAGAAGACCGCGAAATCCCATTTCATGTATTTCTTTTTTTATTAAGTAAACATCATGGCGATTTTTCTCTTCCTTCGTCGCAAAGCGCGCGGTATCACTATTCGGATCTGGAATCGACGGTGAATTAGGTTTCCATGTCCCATTTGTCCCTGGGTTTAATCCTAAAGCTATCCAATATGTATATGGAAAATTCATTGATTTTATCATTTGAAAGTTATCTGCTTTTTTTAAAGTTTGCTGCGTTGCTGAGGTAATCCCAAAAACACTCAAAAATATTCCTAACGTAATAATTGCTTTTTTCGGTTTAAGCGCCAACAAGATTGTTAATATCGCTGCAATTAATAAAATAATTGCATTTTCTTTAGTAAAGGAAGCCCACGCAATAAAGAAAGCTGATAAAACAAGCCACAAATACTTTATTTTTTCTTTTCCCTTCAAATAAAAAATAAACAATGTGATTCCTAAGATACAAAACATTGCTGAAGGAACATCTGCATACATAATAAATGCCATTAGGACAAGTGGGCTAAAACAATTTACCAATACAAAATAGATGTCTGCAGCTTTAAAATGCTTTAATTTCTTTAAAGTTATCCACCCACAAATAATTGCAATGTCAATGCAGACCAAATTGAAAATATTAATGGCAACACCTGTAGAAAATCCTAATAACTTAATAAATCGAACACACCAGGTTGCAAAAATAACCACTCCAATATTATTGGGAGCGTACGAAAAATAAGGCAGCCATGAATACTTATTTTGAAGAAGTTTTCCTATTTGTAATCGTACATGAATATCATCAGTTCCCAGTACCCCAATCATATGGAAAGCCAAATAACCTTGAATAACAATCTGTAAAGCAATAACTATTCCATAAATAACTTTTCGGTATTTGAATTTATTGAAAAAATTTGAAAAACGTAGAATTGAAATAAATAGAACAATTGCAGAACAAATTATTAATAAAACATCCGGTAAACTGCGATTATCCCCATAAATTTGCCCTGGATAAAAACAAGCATTATAAAAAATAATCACACCAATAACAAATGCTAGTGTATAAATTACTCTTTGAATTTGGTTCTTTATTTTCATTATTTTCTCCTATCCCGACTCAACAAAATAAATCCGATACTTGATACCAGCATTAGCAAGCAGTACCAACTATACGGCACGATCTGCATTGGCGAAATCTTCGCCAACCCCGCAGCGACCAGTAACTGCCCGCCGTATGGAATCAATCCGTTAAAGGCGCATGAAAAGGTAACCAGGTCGCTTGCGATCCGTGGGGCTGAAATTCCAAATTGATCGCCAATATCTTTGGCAAGCGGCCCCGCCGTAATGATTGAAACGGTGTTATTCGTTGTAATAATGTCCAGTAAACTTACCAGCCCGGCAATTGCAAATTCGCCACCCTTTGCGGACTTAATTTTGCGGGTCAGTGCATTGATGATCCAGTCGATTCCGCCCAGATAATCCATTAAGGCGACTAAGCCGCCAACCAAAATCGCAATCAATGCCATGTCTTCCATGCTCATCATTCCGTTGTGAATAACCGTCATTGATTTTACAAGTGAAAAATCGCCATGGAAGACGCCAATTGCAACCCCAGTCAAAATGCCCAAGGTCAATACTAAAATAACGTGCATCCCCGTAAATGAAAGAATAATAACCAAGATATACGGCAAAAGGTTCAACAAGTCATACGGGTGATTTTCGCTTAAATGAACGCCCTGGCCGACCGGTTGCATCGCTAATAAAGCCAAGTTAACAATGATTGCTGGCAAAAGCATCGCGATGTTCGTTTTAAACTTCTTCATCATACTAACATCCTGGGTCCGCGTTGCCGCAATTACCGAGGCCGAGATCATCGACAAATTATCGCCAAACATCGCACTTCCAACGACCGTTCCGCAAAACAATGCCATGTTGCCGTGAATTTTCAACGCTAAGGAAACTCCAATCGGCATTAATGCCGCCACGGTCCCCATTGATGTGCCCATTGCGAAACTGATAATACAACCGATCACAAATAACCCGGGTAATATTAACTTGACTGGTAAAATATCCAATCCCAGGTTGGTAACTGCATCAACCGCGTGCATCCCCTTCGACACGCCATAGAATCCACCAGCAAGCAAAAAGACGATCACCATTAAAATCAAGCCATCATCTCCGCCGCCGACGCAATACTTTGTCACCCGTTCCGCAAACGTTGTCCGGTCGATTTCACCCTTTCGATGCATCATCAATGCCACAGCCGATGCGATCAGAATCCCAATCATCAATGGCATACTGTTAAAATTTTGAGTTGAAACGCCTGTAATAATATACAGCACCAAGAAAGTAAGCAACGGAACAAGTCCCCAGAAACTTCCTTTGCCATGTTTCTGTTTCATGATATTACCTCTTTGCTTTTTAAATCACTTTTCCTATTATCGCCCAAAATGTTCTAAAAAAACAAGGCCTGTCAGCCAGCGCTCCAATGACGCCAACTACCAGACCTTGTGAAAAGGAAGTATATTTAGGATATTATTTTAGGATTGTAATTTCATCTTCCACCATTTCAAGAGGGATAGAAATCAGTGGAATATATTTATGAATTACTATGTCTATAATACTAATGACGACCTATGAATTATCTGTGAACGTTCTGCTACGAAATCATAACTTTTTCTTGGAGTTCAATAAGCCCAACTTTCACAATTACCGGTTATCCGCACTTCCGGCTGAAACGTCATATTGTAATTCATGAATTCCATCTTGCAAGAATGATGATGCATCCGGGTGTTCTTGCGGATCATACTGAACCCGTGAAGCTTCCAGTTGAATATCGACCTTGTTCAAAAGCGGATCATCGTTAACCCGTTGAGCCAACTCCTGCTTGACTTCATCCCGGAAACGCCGTTTGTTACTATCGATTGCTTCGGAAGACAACACTGCCCATGTCGGCGGCTGATTTCCAATACTGTAAACAAATTCATGGCCTGTTGTAATATCGTTAACTACCTCCGTTACAACTTGAATTAAATGGTGCTGTTCTTTGCGCGATAAAATTCCACTGATCGAATTCCAATATTTAATTCGATATGAGAATAAATACAACGGAAAATGATAGTCTTTTGACAAATTCGTAAAAACATGGAAATGTTCCCGGAAAATTTCCACCGTCCGCAAGTTAGTTTCTGAATCCAACGTACTTGCCTGATTCAATCGGTTTTGCAAGCGAAGATTTTCACCTTGCAGTTTTCGCAATTGAACCGTCAAGATGTAAAACGTAATGCAGATCAATGGCGGCCAAATGGTCCAAAAAAATGCCGTTCCAAAGAAATGGTGTCCAGTTACAAATTCCCGCGCACTTTCAAGAATCAGCACCAGTAAGAAAATCAAGCTCGTTGCTAGTGCCGGAACAAGCCCGATAAAATACGTAATCACAACTAGAAAAAGAGTAATTATCGTACATAACAGATTTCCGAACAGGTCATTGCGAACAAACATATCAAAACACAACATGATCACAAATTCCGTAACCATTGCCAGCATTGCCAAATCGGTTGCCATGCTGGCATTATGCTTTTCTGGAAGTTCAATATCCATTTTCTTCTGTTTCTTATTCATGATTTGCTTGCTCCTCTCTTCTAAAATTCTTCCGGATAAAGAGGTAGACGATGACCGCAATCAAAATCAAGGTTAGACTTCCAATGATCATATAGGTCATAAACGCTGGGTTAGATTTGATCCGTTTATAAATTGATGGTCCATGTTGGTTATTGACCTTTTTCTTGAAGCGGTACATGAACTGCTGACCATTTTGATCGATCACCGCGGCATCGCCCTTTAAGGTTCCCGCATGCGCCTGGGTATCAATTTGGGTCGAAGCCAACTCAACATCTTTCGGCGTTGCTCCTGAAACGACTAACGCTGCTTTATCCTTATTTTCAGGATTAAACAGCAATTGAACGACCCCAATTTGCTTTCCGTAATCCGATTCAATGCTCATTTTTTCGTTTGAAACAAAACGGTTAAAGTGTTTATTAAACTTGAAGAATAACTTTGAGTTCCATTTTCGGATCAACGATGTATCTTTCGGCGTTCCCAAAACAATTACGTTATGGTTTGCCAGTTCGCTATCGGCCATTTCACCTGAATGGAATGTAATATTCCCCACGTTTGTTTCTGCATAACATCCAATCAAATTAAAAATGTTTGATAGTGCTTGATAGTAATCTTGGTTCATTTTACGCGGTAATTGAACGGCAATGTTATTGAACGTGGAATCCTTAATGAAACATGACGGGTAATTATTAAACAGCAAATCCGTCTTATCAGTTGAGTTAATGTAGGCATTTGAATCATTCTCAATGTATGCCCACGGCGTTTGACCATTAACGTGGTCATCTTTCATATTCAAATCAAATGCGACCCGAACGGTGCATGCGCTACTTAAATTCGTGTTATTTGGAATGTTGACTTTCAAATGATCCCCGTTGGCCTTCGCTGCCGTCAACCGTTTGCTTCCAATTGGTTTGCCGTTCACATACACCGTTATCAATGACGTTTTAAAATCAATGTTATCGGCATACTTAAAGTTCAAATTGATGTAACTGCCCTTCGAATTATTTTGGTGGTGCGGCAAGTTAATGAAAAAGACCTGTTCCTGATGACCGCTTCCCGTTAATTTCGTTCCATCCGTTGCAAGCGGATAATCGCCATTATTTTGCATTTGCGAACTGAACACTTCCGTATCAGTATCGATCATCTTCGAATCGGCAGTCGTTTGCTTCATCAACTCTTCATTTGAAATGTATTTTCCGGCTTGGATCAAACTTGAAGCATTTTTAGCCGTCACAACCAGCACTTTCTTATCTTTGCCATTGACGAATTTCAACACCGCCTTCCCGTTTTGTAAATCGCCTGCGTTGACTGCTTTGCGGTATTCCTGCGGCAATTGGTCATATTTAGCGATCACGATTTGGTACGGTTGATCATTCATTGATGAATCTGCCAAACTGCTGATATTGACCTTTGCATCATTCGTTGTTAAAACCCGGCTGATTCCCGTTAAGGCATAGGTTGCAGCTGCAAGTTCATCATTTGATGCTTTAGCCGGAACCAAAATAACACTTTGGTGATTTGAAACCGTATCGTTACCGGTAAAATGGTTATAAAACGCACTAATTTGATTATCTGGCTGCTTGACGTCATACGAAAAATTAACGTTGCTGCCGTTATAGATCGTTAACCAGTTAGCCGGCGTTGATTCCGGATCACCGCTTTGGTTTTGATCAATGATTTGCCCCTGAATCGTTAACACATTTGAACTTTGAAGTAAATTTAACGGCAAGTCAATGCTGATCGTTTGCTGACCATCATTATTGCTTGGCTTAAATGAATAAAACTTAACCCCATTAAGCGATACCGTAATGTTCGATGTTTGATCATCACGTAATTGCGTTGTTGCATACGTTAAGTTAAACGTTGCTTTCTTTACATCCCAATAATCAATTTTATTAAAGTAGGTCGTTGACCGGACACTCTTCCCGCTTAACGTTGTATTGGTATTCTGAAACTGTTGGGTATATGTTTGACTTCCCTGACCATTTCCCTGATTGAAAGAATGCTGATCGCTTGCCTGTGAACTTGAATTTGACGAAGCGGCGTTTGCGCTTTGAGCCGGCTGATTATTGATTTTATTTTGAGGCTGGGCATCTTTGACCTGCGCCGGTTCGATCTGCTGATTAACTAAGCCCTGCTGATTTGATGCCGGTGCAGCCGCCGCGATTGCCGGAGTCATTAAGATTAAACCTGATGCAACGACTGCTGCGCGAATTATTTTTTTCATTATGATTGGCCTCCTTATTTATATCGTTTGGTTTTATACCATTTCGTTGCCGATTCGAGGTGAAAGACGTTTTCCTTGATGTATAAGTACATTCCCTGCAATGCAACGATCAGCCACATCTGCGTATAAATCACATACATCAGTAAAATCACCAAAATGTTCGACCATTTCATTTCGCCCTTCTCCGTCGTGATCGAAACAAAAACACTGACGACGTATAGGATGATTGCGAGTAACCACAACGTATTACTGAATCCCGGGACCGTCACCTTCGCGTATCCTGAAACCGACATGATAAACGTCACGTCGGACATGATCAACGCCGTTAACAGCAAAAAATACGTTGATAAGAAGTACAAAATATCGAAGCGAATCCGTTTAGCTTTCGGATCAAACAACAACTTAACGTTTTTGACGATCACGTAAATATTTCCTTTGACCCAGCGTGTCCGTTGATGGAACCATACGTCAACGGTCTGCGGTTCCTGTTCCCAGGTAACCGCTGCTGGTTGAAACTTGATCCGGTAGCCCATTTTATAGATTCGGAAACTGATTTCGGTATCTTCTGCTAGAGCCTTTTCATCCCAGCCGCCAATTTCTTCAATGATTTTCCGCCGAATTACAAAATTCGTTCCCGGGATCGTACATAACTTGAACATCTGACTGCGACCAGCCTGGGCCATCCATTGGAATGACAAGGTTTCAACGTTGATAAACCGGGTAAGCAGATTAACGTCCTTATTCCGCGTCCGAAATTTGCCAATTACCGCCCCGTATTCATCGTTTTGTTCCAATTCCGCAACTAAGTACCGCAACGCATTCGGTTCGGGGGTGTTATCCGCATCGTAAATTGCAATGACGTCCCCAATTGCCGACTTGAACCCAATGTTTAGCGCGTTTGACTTTCCTTTCCCCCCAGTAACACTGTCCGTGTTGATCACCTTAAAATTGCGAGTCGGATTTTCTTTCTGCAGATTGGCGAGCAGTTCCGCACTGTTATCATCGCTATTATCATTGATCACGATAATTTCATACCGGTCATGCGGATAATTGAAATTCAACAGCGCCTGAACGGTCTTAACGATTACGATCCCCTCATTGTGAGCCGGAACCATGATCGTCACAAACGGTGCGTGCTGATCATCAAGTTGCGGCAACGGTGTTTTGGCCCATTTTAAATAATAAATGTAGCCAAATGTTACTAAGGCAATTGACACTAACAACAACGTCCAAATAATGGTCGTCGAAAAAATTACCATTCCGTTCCAAACATTTGTCATTTCTTCTTCGCTCCTTTCGTTCGTTTTAAATTTCGATTCTTAAACATTCGCAGGTATAATTTCCGGCCAATTGCAAGCATCCCAAACAAGACGATCAAGGTGACCACGATGATCACGATCAAAACATTACTGATCTTGTCAACGATTCCCTTCGTCGTTAAGTGACCCGTTTGATCTCGGTTCTGCCGAATTCCGGCAGTCTGTTGTTTGATTTGATGAAAATCAATTTCGGAAACCGGCGTTCCGTTTAACGAAATCACGCCGTCTTTCCCCCGCAAATTCTGCGTTTGCGTTGAAATTCCGGTATTAAACTGATACAAATACTGGCTCATCGGTGCAAACGGCAACGCCTTGATTTCGCGGTTGATTTTCTCAGCCTTAGCCTTTGAATTTGGAAAATGATAATCAACCGTGACCGGCATTGGAAAGGTAAAATCGGTATACCGGCCGTTGATATTCCACTTAATGTTTTTAAGTGCACTGTGCGGAATCGCAAAGAACATCGTTTGATAGGCCTTAGCGGTTGAAGTTTGGGTATGATAATCCTGATTATTTACCTGGTTATACAAAAGTGTTGCATCCCCAAAATTCAACGCATTCAACTGATAATACTTATCAAAATTCCAATATGTCGGCGCACTGATTCCTAATGGAAAAATCTTATTTTCAATCAGGGTACTGATTTCCTGAGTCAACATGTTCATCAACGTATCATCATTGCTGCTATCGACCCCATTTAGTGCCGGAACGTTCAAGTAAACGACTGCCCGATTATTCCGGGTCATTTCCCGCAGAAACTTCAAATAGTTCTTAAATGTTTTCGTATCCGTATTCTGAGTCGTTGAAGTTGTCGTGATGATCATATTTCCTTCAAACGAATCTAAATTTTTAATAAATTCTTTCGTGGCCGTAAACGAACTTAACGGCGTAAAATCCCGCACATCAACATACGGCACGTAACTCCCGTGAACTCCGAGCCACTGGGCAATCAATTGAATCGATGACAGCAACGTTGCTCCTTGACTGCTGAAAAACGGCAAGTATGCATTTTGTCCATTAATGATTCCAAATGGATAGGTTTGGTTTGTCCCATTCGCTGCAACCAACTGGGATAATGCCTGCTCATTTCCAGTTACCTGATCCAATAATTGAATTTGGCGTTGAAAATCAACTTGCTGTTCATAGCGGTTATTCTGCCCTTTTAAAATAAATGACTGTTGGTTGATTTCTTGCCAATTTCCCGGGAAATTTTGTTTCTCATCAGCCGTCATTAGCGGACCAATGTGCAGTTTCTTCCCGTTAAATTGCTGGCGGTCACGGTCAAACGCCGGATTATCAAACTTCATTCCCGGCCAGTTGATCATCGTGATCACGGCTTGATAATGTCCCTTTGAAATCATTTCAGCATGGTAATCACTCATTGACATCATCGTGACCTGCTGCCCCATGCTCATCAACATCCGACTTAACGTTTGAACATCTTCTTGCCGGTGATTGCGTTCATTTAAACTGTCGTAAACCACCAGGACCTTGGATGGATTTTGAATCGTCGTTGCTGCCTGGACTGATGGTGAATGCCAATTGAATGAAATCAACCCAACGAGGATTACAAATAAGGTTAAAAGTTTATTCTTCATTTGCGTCACCATCCTCTCCCGCACGCGTCAGCAAAACTGTATCGCGTGTGATCCAAATATCGTGCTGCAAGGAATCTGAAATAATGATCAGTACCAGTAAATCAAGCAAAGTTGAAGACATGGTCAACTGCCGAATAATATTTGTCTGTCCTGAAATAATGATTGGTGAAATGAATGCGAGAAACATCATCAGCAACAAGCCGCAATTCATCCACAGCCTTGCTGCATAAAGTTTCGAGCCCATTTCCAAACCGCGGACACACGAAACGATGTAAACCGAAATTACTAAAATTGCAAAAATAAAATAGAAACCGAATTTTTTAGGGAGAATAAAGCCCTTCGCGATCGTTGCCCATTGGAAAAAGGTTTTATCTTCATCTCCCTGCTTGACCGCGCCTTTTTCATAAACCCCGACTTTCGTTCGCGCAACGTTTTTATTTTCCAATCCAGTCTGCAAAAGTTTCGATAACATACTTGGGTGCGTTCCGTAATACCATACCAATTTGGCATAATTAATTTCATCAATAAATCCTTTTTGAATGGTTGCCGAATCCGACCGCGCAATTGCATACGGCGCATCATACGACGTTCCCCGTAAAATTTCGTTTTGCGGACGAATATTGATCTCTGCAAGGCTCTTCCCCGGATTCTTCGTTGACGGCATCGCGCCGAGCGTCATACTTTGATAAACGTTCTGATTATGGTTGGAATTGGAATATAAACTCCCGATAAAAATGCTCATCGGAATCAAAGCAATCACCAGGATAATCGCTGATAATTTCCATTGGCGGCCGCGAATAAAGATAATTCCGCCGATTAACGAAATGCATAACGCTGAAACTAAAAAGGCGACTTGACGCGAAACGAATAGAAACAGAAACGCAATTAAGACCTGGCCGCTGTAATATTTCAAAATTTTCCGGGTCGTTGTCTGCTGGAATGCTAATAACCCGCACCCGACAAATGCAATCATCATGATAAAATCAAGCGGTTCAATGTAAAACGAATTGAAATAAACCGTATAAGTCGTATCACCAAGGAAAAACACGCCCAGTAAAACGATCAAATACGCCTTTTTACCGGTCAACCGGTGAGTCAATCCTTTGAATAACAACCGGCATGCAAGCAGAAAAAGGACCGTATAGATTGCACCTAAAAACCGGACATCAAAAATTTTTGTACTGTAAAAAATTTTATTCAGCAAAATTGCCGCTTGAATAAGAACATTCTGTAATGAAAGATATAAATGCGCATCCGGATTATAGTATTGTAAAATCGGAAACTGCGGCACAAAGTACTTATAGTAATTCGAATCACCCGTAAATTCCCGCAACCCGTTTGCATGCAGAATCAGGTTATAAGTTCCATCATCAACCAGTCCGCTCACCGGAGGAACAAATAATAAAAAGATCGTAATCAATGCCAGTAACAAAATTCCCAACCGCACCGGGGGAAGCCACCGTTCGACCGGCTCAGCCCACGCATGCAATTTTTGTCTGATTTTGGTCAACATCTTCCCACACTTTCTGAAATAAGGTTCTAATAATCATATGCAAGCAACGCCATCAAATTGTTGTACGAATAAACTTGCAGCGTATTTGGATCACCGATTCCGCCGTAAATTGGGCTTGAAGGGTCCGTTATCTGGAAGTTTTGGACGATTTGAATTGCTTGCTGGTAAAGTTTCTGGTCGCCAATCTCTTTTCCAATCATTGCTGCAATTGCATAACTTGCCGCTGATTGACTTTTATCGGCCGGCGTGCCATCAAGGTTATACGAGTTATACAAAGTTCCCGTCGTAACGGCATTTTTCACAAATTGAATACTTTGTGATTTTTCCTGACCAATTTCTGATAAGTACAAAATTGACAACAACGATTCAATAATGTTGATTTGCTTACTATCCTCGTATTTTCCGGTGTCATAGTTATACCGGGTGTGATAAAGCGGGAACGAATTTGAAATATACCCATTTTTTAAAATGTGGTACTCAAATTCAAGGTCTTTCGGCGATAATCCCGCGACCTTGTAAATGTATCCCATATCCTTAATATCCAAGTAATATAGTGAAATTTGGTGGGCCGGCTTTTTCGTCTTGACGTCATAAAAGTCGACCAGCATCCCATTTTGAATTGATTGTTTCTTGAACGTTGAAACCAAACTCTTAATTTCTTTTTGATATTTTGGATCCTTGAATCGTTGTTCAGCTTCGATCAACGCACTGATGATCCGCATATCATCAATTGAAGCGTTTACGTCCGACCGCTTGCCATCCGCATTGATGCGGTATGTAAACTGGCCATCCGCAAAGAATTTCTTTTTCGTTTCTTTGTAAAACGCATCAAATTGTTTCTGCGTTCCCGTTAACGCTAAATTTCGCAGCCACAATCCGGCTGATTCGCTCAACTGATCATGTCCGGTTGCAAGTTCAGTTTTATTTTGATCCTTATGTGCCTTATAGTTGGTTACAAAGCCGCCGTTAGCCAGCATATTTTCCTTTAAAAATGATTCGAGTTTATTTCGTGAATTTTTTTCAGAATCTGACAATGATTCCGGTGATAATTTGAAAGTGGCCGCATCCGTCGTATAAACTTTCCGAACCGGAGCACTAACTTTTGTAACATTGTGTTTAACATGAATTGTTTCTTGATTCCGGCCCTTGAAAATGTATACGCCAAATAGCCCGATGACGATTACGATCCCGGTAATCAAGAAAAATTTGATTGGTTTTTTCATAGTTATTCTCACTCACTAATTATAAATTCCCTACTGTACGAATTTTCACTTAACCCTATTCTTAAGATACCAAATTATCTATTATTTATCTAGATTGGAACCATAATTTTTACCTAAATCTAATTTCAAACAGGTTATATTAAATTCAGGTTGCTTTCCATTAAAATTTAATGAATGAGTAATAAAAAAGCCGCGGCAATTTGCCTCGACTTCTTTGATATATTTTCATAATCGAATTCTAAATCAACTTCTCAACCCCGTCAATTCCGCACTCTTCCGCGGATTGTCCAACGAACTCATCATTTCATCCTTCAATGCAGCGTAAATTGGACGGCCGCCCAGCCAATCGTTGATCACGTATGCAATCAACGTTACAACCAACAACGGCATCATGTGTTTAATGCTGCCGACCATTTCCGAAATCAAAACAACGGCCGTAAATGGCGCTTTTTCAATCGCCCCAAAGTAAGCAGCCATCGCATAAATTACGATGTTCAAGAAGTAACCCTTTGCCAATAATCCGGCATGGATCATGATACTTGCATAAAGGGCTCCGCTCGTTGCTCCCAAAACTAAAATCGGCATGAAAATTCCACCCGGCGTTGATGCCCCGTATGAAATCATCGAAAAGACAAACCGAATAAGCAACAACAGAGCCACAAAGCCGATTGCCGGTAAGTGATCACTTAAATAATTAATAAAGTGCGGACTGGTTAAATCTAAGATGAAATCGTGACTTCCACCTAAGATCTTAACGTAATACAGCCCAATCGGAATTACCAGGAGCAATGGAACAATACTATGCCATGCCTTTGGAATAATGGTCAATTTACCGTACCATTTTGGCAAACTCAAGATCACCCGTTGGTATAGGTTTCCAAATAATCCCAAAATAATTCCTAAAATAATCAATTGCCAGTAATCCTTAACGGGAACACTATAATCATAAATAAAGTGCAAACTTGGAGTTAATCCAAAGAACAAGAGGGTTACTAAATCCGAAGCAACTGCCGCCGCCAACGCAGCCAACCAAACCGTTGCTGAGGCAAATCCCAAAGTGATTTCTTCAACCAAGAAAAGGGCTCCCGCTAATGGAGCGCTGAAAGCAGCTGATAACCCAGCGGCAATTCCGCATGCCAACATAATATTCCGGTCTTGTTTGTCCCCATGGAAAACTTCTTCCGAAAACCCTTGACCAATGCAGGCTCCCATTTGAATACATGGGCCTTCCCGTCCAAGAAACAGTCCTGGACAAATTGCCAGCAATCCACCAACAAACTTCCGCCATAGTGCGGCCCACCAATGCATCTCAAGTTGACCATCCATTACCGCTTCAATTTGCGGAACCCCTGATCCTTTAACGTAAAACAACTGCGGCCGGATAATAAACCCAAGCACGATACACAAAATAATCGTCGCAATTACGTATAGGATAATCGTTTTTGGATGGGCTACCATATAGGGATAAATGAAATATAATCCCTTCATCGTCTTATCAATAATCAACCGGAAAATACTTACAACCACTCCGGTTACCAAGCCGACCAAAATTCCTTTAAAGACGTATAACAGGTTTCGGCTTGTAAACGGCTTATGCAAAATTTCCGTTACACTTAATTTGCCCATAACTAATCCATTCCTTTTCCTATAGCATCCATTTTCTATTCTAAAAGATATGACAAAATATTTGAAACATTTATCGCCAAATCGATATAACGATTTTTAATCGGTCATTACCGGTCAATAAAAAATAAGAATGCGGTTCAAAGCCACATTCTTACAGGTATTTGATTTCTTTTTTCAGATAAATGATGGTTAATTTTTAATTATGATTTTCGAATTTAAATTTGCTCCATGGTTTGATGTAATCGAGCATAAAAATTTCATTTTCAGGAATTCGGCCAACCAAATTTTTCCGTGAATCTTGATGCGGTTCCAGAACGATCTGTAATTCATTCTTATACCGGCCAAACTCATCATTGCCAACAACAATATCGCCGCGCTTAAATTCGTGTTCATTATCATGCGGCGGGTTTGGTTGGTCAGCATACTTGACCCGAACCTGCGTTGACCGAATCGTCATTGCGGTAATGTCGCCCCGGCGGAAATGAAGGTTATCTTCCAAAATCGTCCTTTCAATCGGATTGACTTCCGGAACATAATCAACATCTAAAGTGATGCAGTAACGATCAAGCGCTGCTAAACTTTCCAGTTCTTCATCCGAAGCATAGCAGTTCCCAATAATGACCGTATCGATCAGTCCCGTTGCAAATAAGTGCTTAGCTTGAACGACAATTGGCAAATGCCGGTGCATTTCAAGGGTCGGCAGCCCATCGTTTACGTTCCACGGACCGCCTTGAGTCAAAGCATCCTGACTTGTAATAAATGCCGATGTCTTGATTCCGTGTTTTTTGAACCGTTGACTGCACTTGACGAAGAAGTCATACGGCAAGCCACTGCCTTCTTGCGGATAAAAGTTATGGCACCCGTAAATGTACGGAACGTTTGCTTCATACGATAAAATGTTATCTAAGTAAGCAACGTTATTGCTCATGTTCAATTCAATGTTTAACCCATACGGATTATATGAAATCAATGATTCCTTCAAGCCGTCGAAGCCTTCATCAAGCCGGATTCCGCTGGCCCCAAGATCAGCAAAAAACTTTAAATCATCGTATGAAATTCCAAGTTGCTTAAAAATTCCCGGATTAATGTCTAAAATGACTTCAAAACCGTGATCACGTGCAAAGCTAATAATGTTTTTAAATTTAGCCGCCGTTGCTTCTTTGCCGTCTTGAACTTCAAGCATACTCATGAATAACCGCGTAAATCCTAAATCGGCTGCTTTTTTGATATATGCCTTATCCTTTTCCGGATCACTGTGATCGGGATAAACTGAAATTCCCAGTTCGCGTTTCATGTGAAAACTCATCCTTTCTTAATGAAAAAGGTGCAGTTAAGCTTTTCCCTGCACCTTTTTTTTGATTTATTTTTCTAATTTTGCAATTCGTTCATACATATCAACCATTTCACCGGCAAGATCCCGGAACGTGATAGCATTCATTAAATGATCTTGGGCATGCACCGTTAACAATGTAACTGGTTGATGATCGCCCTGGGCTTCCTTAGTTAACATTTCCGTTTGTGAATTGTGAGCTTCATTCAAAGCTTGATCTGCTGCATCCAATTTCTTGTGGGCTTCCTCAAAGTCGCCTTTTTTTGCAGCCCGGATTGCTTCAAAGGCAAATCCCTTAGCGTTTCCGCCATTCATGATCAAACCCATTGTTGCTTCTAAGTTTGGTTGTTCTTCAGCCATTAACTATCCTCTCTCCTAATATTAGATTAGCCTTCGATCAAGCTGATTGCTTGATTTAAGACCTTTTCACCATCCATCATGCCGTATGCTTGCATGTCGATAACAGCCAATGGAATATCGTTGCCTAAACTGTTCTTACGGCCTTCAAGCATACTCTTGAAGTCATCTTGCATGTAACTAACTTGCGGTCCAAGTAAAACGCAGTCAATTGTCTTTGAATCCAATTGAGCCCGGGCATCGCTTGCAGCCGTTGCAAAGATATCAGCATCAATGCCCTTTTCTTTTGCTGCAGCTTGCATCTTGGTTACCAACAAACTTGTACTCATTCCTGCTGAGCAGTTTAACATAATTGTGTATTTAGCCATTTTATCCACCTCATAAATTCTAATATTCTGATTTTGATAGCGTTTTCTTTACTCCTAAAGTATAGCACTTTAGCTATAACTTGAAAAGAATTATCGAATTATTTAAATATAAATTAAGCTTGAGTTTCTGCCTTCTTGGCATTTTCCATTTGGGCCTGAACTTTACGCTTATCAGCCTTCTTGAAGAAGTAGACGTATACCAATGAATCAACTGCAATCAAGACCGCCTGTAATACGGCTCCTGAAATATGACCGGTTGCCAAGTAACCTGAAATGATTGCGGGCGTTGTCCATGGAACCATGATCCCAATCGTTTTAGCAACGATTCCGCTAGCCATTGCAAAGTAGGTGATCAAAACGTTCAACAATGGAGCCACAATAAATGGAACTGCGATGAACGGATTCATAACTACCGGGAACCCAAAGACTAATGGTTCGTTGATGTTGAAGAATGCCGGAGCAATTTCCAACTTAGCCAATGTCTTGTATTCGTCACTCTTGGCAAACATGATCATCATAATTGCAAGGCCTAATGTAGCCCCTGAACCACCAATGTGAACGAAGTTATCAAAGAATTGTTGGGTAACAATGTTTGGTAAGGCTTTATGAGCAGCAAAGGCAACCGCATTTTGTTGCATGGCTGCTAACCAAATTGCTGTCATAACACCTGAAACAACGTTAGCACCGTGAATCCCAAATAACCATAAGAATGAAACTAAGAATTCACAAATCAACGCTCCAGGTAAACTTGTTCCAACAATTGACAACGGTTTGAAAATGTATTGCATCAAGTTTGGAATGGTTTCAATTGGGGTAAATGAAACTCCCATCCGAATCACCCAAACAAGCAATAAGCAAAAGAAACCTGGGAACAAAGCTGTAAATGAATCACTTACAGCCGGTGGTACACTAGCAGGCATCTTGATCGTAATCTTCTTGTGAACCATCCATACGTAAAAGTCCGTTAAGAAAAGACCAATGATAATGGCAATGAATAAGCCCGTTGAACCTAATTGAGCCAATGGAATCCAGAACGTGCCATCTTTGTGCATTGAAAATGGAATCGTCAGGAAGAACCCGCACATCGCAACCAATGCTGCTGGAAGCGGTGCGACGTCCCCATAACTCTTAGTCAAGTTATACGAAATTCCGATTACCGCAATCAATCCCATCAAGTCAAATGAAGCATATGTGATTTGCTGAATCACAACATTCCAATGTGGTCCGAACGTGTGTGCCATAAACTTTAAATATCCTTGAATTGGAAATTGTCCAATAATCATGAAGACTGACCCGATTACGATCAATGGAACAGCTTGCGCAATCCCATCCCGCAACGCGATCATATGGCGTGAATTGGAGATTTTACCAATCACTTTCATTACTTTGTCTTTCATACTTCCCTTTGAAGACATTTGCTTCATCCCCTTAAAACATACTCACGTAAACGTCAATTAAATAATGTTAAAATTATTACTAAATGATTGCATTTTTGTGACAACGCTTACATTTTTAATTTAACATAAAAATCAAGGAATGCAAACCTTGATTTTTATAAACGAATCGCTATTTATTTTCCATTGCCAATCCTTCTTGAATCTTCTTTTTATCAGCTTTCTTGAAGAAGCCAACGTAGATCAAAGCATCGACTGCCAAGCAGACAATTTGGGTAATTGCTCCTGAAATGTGACCGGTTGCTAAGTAACCTGAGATCACAACTGGAGTTGTCCATGGAACCATGACCCCAATTGTCTTGGCACATAATCCAGTTGCCATTGCCCCGTAAGTGATCAAAACGTTGGCTAACGGTGCAATGATAAACGGTAATGCAATGTAGATGTTCATAACGATTGGGAACCCGAAAATCAACGGTTCGTTAATGTTAAAGAATGCGGGAGCGATTTCCAATTTGGCCAAAGTCTTGTATTCATCACTCTTCGCAAACATGATCATCATGATTGCCAATCCTAATGTGGCACCGGCACCGCCGATGTGAACAAAGTTATCAAAGAATTGTTGGGTAACAATGTGCGGTAATGCCTTGTGAGCAGCGAAAGCAGCTGCGTTTTGTTGCATGGCTTGTAACCAGAAGGCCATCATAATTCCAGAAACAACGTTGGCCCCGTGAACCCCGAATAACCATAAGAATGAGATCAAGAATTCACAAAGCAATGCGCCTGGCAAACTTGTTCCAACGGCCGAGATCGGCTTGAAAATAAATTGCATCAAGTTTGGAATGGTTTCAATTGGAGTAAATGAAATTGCTAACCGAACGATCCAAACAAGCAACAAGCAGAAGAAACCTGGGAATAAAGCTGCAAATGAGTTACTTACAGCTGGAGGAACACTAGCAGGCATCTTGATCGTGATGTGTTTGTGAATCATCCAAACGTAAAAGTCAGTTAAGAATAATCCGATAATAATTGCAATAAATAAACCAGTTGAACCTAATTGAGCCAACGGAATCCAGAACGTGCCATCCTTGTGCATTGTAAATGGAATCGTTAAGAAGAAACCACACATTGCAACTAAACTTGCTGGCAATGGATCAATGTCCTTGTAACTTTTAGCTAAGTTATATGAAATCCCGATAACCGCAACTAATCCCATCAAGTCAAATGAAGCAAACGTAATTTGTTGGATTACAATGTTCCAATGCGGGCCAAATGTATGGGCCATAAACTTCAAATAAGCTTGAATCGGGAATTGTCCGATAATCATGAAGACTGATCCAATAATGATCAATGGAACAGCCTGTGCGATTCCATCACGTAAAGCAACCATGTGCCGGGATGATGAAATTTTACCAACGACCTTTAACAGGCGGTCTTTAAACCCTGGCTTTCCTGTAGCCATCCTAATCACTCCTTACTGTATTCAATCGCTAAAACTTCCAACAACGTAAAATCCGATTAATATAATTAATTTGATTAACTCATCGATTCTTAAAATTTCGATTTCTAAGGTCTAAGGTGCAACCGACCTTCAAAAATCTTTACCCTTGAATAATAAATCATTACAAATCACGAAATGGTTAATTATCAGTTATTTTAACGATTTTGAAAACGCTTACTACGTTGAATTAGTATAGACCAATCATATTTACGTGTAAACCCTTAAATTAATTAAGTCCTAAATTATTATATGATTCATCCCTCATGATTAAAAATGGGTTAGACCATTGATGTTAACATTTTCATTATTGAATGCGATTATCATTCCATTAATCGCGAATGATCATACCAATTTAACAAACTGATTAAGTTTATTTCTGCTTTTCCGAAGAATAACAAAATCCAAATTAATTGATAAAATTCGGAATTAAATTTTGAAAAAAGTTTTTAAAATTTTTGTTAAGCCCCAATCATGCTCCTTCCATCTTTTGATTTTCAAGTTTAAAAATAAATTATATAAATTAATTTAATTAATTATTTATGACCAATCAGTGCGCTACTATAAACATAGAAAGGTAATCTTTCAAATCTTCGAATCTACTATGGGGAGGAATTTTGATGAAAGCAGCTGTTGTTCGGCCAAATTCAGATGGCTATGTTGATATTAAGGATGTTAAGTTGCGTCCAATTAAGGACAACGAAATTTTAGTAAAAATGGAGTATTGCGGTTTATGCCACACAGACCTGCACGTTGCCGCGGGTGATTTTGGACCGCAACCCGGAAGAATTATCGGTCACGAAGGAATCGGCCGCGTTGAACAAATTGGAAAAGAAGTTACTGGACTTGAAATTGGTGACCGCGTTTCAATCGCTTGGTTAGCCGGCGCTTGTGGGCGTTGTGAATACTGTGTAACGGGAAGAGAAACCCTTTGCCGTTCGGTTCAAAACGCAGGTTATAACATGGACGGCGCAATGGCTGAAAAATGCATCATTCGAGGCGACTTTGCCGTTAAAGTTCCTGAAAAGTTAGACCCAATCCAAGCAAGCTCAATTACTTGTGCGGGAGTAACAACTTACAAAGCATTAAAGACTTCCGGAATCCGTCCTGGACAATGGGTTGCCATCTATGGTTGCGGTGGTTTAGGAAACTTAGCAATTCAATGGGCCCAAAATGTCTTTAAGGCTCATGTATTAGCCGTTGACATTAATGACGACAAATTGGAATACGCAAAAGAAGTCGGAGCTGACTTAACCTTTAATTCAAAGAATGCCGACTCCGGAAAATTTGCGCACGATCAATTCGGTGGTGCCCATGCCGCAATCGTTACGGCCGTTTCGCAAATCGCATTTGATCAGGCCGTTGATAGTTTACGCGCTGGCGGAAAGGTCGTTGCAGTCGGTTTACCAAAAGGCAAAATGGGATTATCAATTGTGAAGACGGTGCTTGATGGTATTCAAGTTGCCGGCTCATTGGTTGGAACCCGTCAAGATTTAAAAGAAGCCTTTGATTTGGCTGCTGATGGCGCAATTAAACCAATCGTATCTGTATGCAAATTAGACGAAGTTAATGAAATGATCGATAAGATGAAGAACGGTGAAATTAAGGGCCGGAAAGTCATCAAGTTCTAATAAAAATTGATTGAATAATAAAAAGCCATTTCAGCGAATTATCGTTGAAATGGCTTTTTTGATTTATCTTAAAACTCAACTTTTTCTCCATTAACTTTCACTGAATATGTTAAGTCTTTTAAGTTAGCTTCCATAACAGCTTTCTGACTGCCATCTGCACTTAAACGTGAAATAATAATTGAATGCTCATCTGGGGTTTCAACATCGATTGAACCGTCTAAATCAAATGCGACTTCGTTATTCCGGAATGATAACAGTTTTAATAATGAAGCAACAACCGGGCGTTTAACTTCTTCAGCAACCTCTTTTTTTGTATAGTAGTGCCGATTAATATTCCGTCCCTCTTTTGTTTCTTCAAGCAACTTGATATCGTTCTTTCCGGCCAGCAGCCCAACATAGTATACTTGCGGAATTCCCGGTGCAAAGACTTGAATCAACCGTGACATGAAGTACCGTTGATCATTATCACCAAGAGCTGAATAGAAGGTCGTGTTGATCTGATAAATATCAAGGTTATGATATTCTGCACTTGAATACTTCTTCTTTACATTTGCCCCAATTCGATAAAGCTCATTAGTCGTAAAGTCAATTTGGTCTTGTGTTAGAATATCCCGTGCATCGACCACCCCAATCCCATCATGGGTATCAAGGGTTGTAAATTGCTTCATTGGACTCATTGTTAACCATTTAGCAAGCTGATCGGTCTTCCCGCTATAAATTGAATAGAGGGTAACCATTGGTAAAGCAAAGTCATAAACAAAGTATCCATGATCTGAAATCTTAAATGGCATACTGTAATGTTCATGAATTTCAGGTAAGATTTCAGCCTTCTTAGCCTTAACAACCTCATCAACTTCATTTAATAAATCCCAAATTTCAGGTTCAACAAAGAAGTCATTCGTTCCAAGTTTCTTAACCGCATATGCAAACGCATCGAGCCGAATAATGTCAGCACCATGATCAATTAAGCTTTCAAGGGTTGATTTAATGAAATCCTTTGTCACCTGTGTCCGAACGTCCATATCAATTTGCTCTTCGCCAAAGGTATTCCAGAGCTTTTCCGTTGTTCCATCATCAAAATGAATTTCTTGATATGGCGCCCGATCTTTCCGTTTATAAATCAAATCAATATCTTCTTGAGTTGGGTGTCCTTCTGGCCAGAACTTATCCCAACTTAAGAACAAATCTGCCCATTTGCTGGCATCTTTATTCTTCTTGAAGTCTTTATAATATTCTGATTGACGCGAAATATGATTGATCATAAAGTCAAACATTAAATAATACTTTTCGCCTAACTTTTCAACGTCTTCCCATGTTCCGAATTGTGGATCAACATCTTTGTAATCAACTGGTGCAAAGCCCCGATCACCCGTTGAAGGAAAGAATGGCAATAAGTGAACCCCGCCAATTGCATCCCCAAAATCGTGTTCCAAGACTTCGGTTAATTCCTTAATGTTTTTTCCTAAACTATCCGGATAGGTAATCAACATTGCTTTATTTTGAACCGTCATTTTCATTCCCCGCTTTTTTAGTCAATTGCCTTAAACCGATAACTGCTGCTTGCATAATCGTGATGGTAAAATGGATTGAAAAATCCAACGTTCATCAATTCGTCGCCACCAAAGATCTCTTTTGTTTCAACATTTTGGTAATGTTTTTGCGGATCAAGTCCAACTAGCTTAGTAATTGTTGACAGTGCTTGCGCGTCCGCCATTGTTTGGAATTGTTTTACTAAAACATCTTTCTTGTCTGGTGAAACAAACATCCATGCACATTCATTTGATGTATATGGACTCTTCAAACGGTAAAAATCACCAAATTGAACAAGATGACGAATTTCTTTATATTCAGCAACTTGTTTTGTCACCATTGCTTTTTCGTCATCACTCATTTGAGTCAAGTCTAATTCATATCCAAAGACACCACTCATTGCACAATTTCCACGGGTTTCAAATGATGTTTGCCGCCCGGTTTGTTGGTTTGGTGAAACTGAAACGTGAGCCGTCATTGTTGATGTTGGGTAGACGTATGACGTTGCATATTGGATCCGTTGACGGGCAACTGCATCCGTATTGTCACTTGCCCACGACTGTGGCATGTAATATGCCCAGCCGGTATCAAAGCGGCCGCCGCCACCTGAACAACCTTCAAAGAGGATTTCAGGGAAGTCACTTGTGATTTGATCAACCATCTCATATGCACCTAAAATATACCGGTGATATACTTCACCTTCTTGATCTGCAGGAAGTTTAAGCGAATAAACATCTGATAAATGCCGGTTCATATCCCACTTGACATAATCAACATCATTTTCTCGTAAAATCTTTTCAACCTGACCGATGATATTATCGCGGACATCTTTCCGGGTCAAATCAAGTAAGTATTGATTCCGGGATGGTGATGGTTTCCGTCCAGGAACAGCCATCATATAATCTGGATGTTCACGGTACAAATCGGAATCAATTGAAATCATTTCAGGTTCAAACCACAAGCCAAATTTAAGGCCTTTATTATGAACGTAATCTGCAAAGTGCTTCAAGCCCTTTGGAAACTTCTTCTGATCAACGTACCAGTCACCCAATGATGAGTTATCATCGTCACGGTGACCAAACCAGCCATCATCAAGAACAAACATTTCAATGCCAAGTCTTTGGGCTTCGTCAACAATCGGCGTTAATTTTTCTTCGGTAAAGTCCATAAAGGTTGCTTCCCAGTTATTAACTACGATTGGTCGTTCTTGATCACGATACTTTCCGCGAACAACCCGTTCTTGAATCAAGTGATGGAATGTTTGGCTCATTCCGTTAAATCCTTCGTTAGAGTATACAATTAAACTTTCAGGTGTTTGGAATTCTTCGTTTGAAGCTAATTTCCATGCAAAGTTGTAATCGTTGATTCCGCATGTTACTCGGGTTTGTTGAATTTGATCGCGTTCAACTTCAATTGCAAAGTTGCCAGAATAAACTAAGTCAAATCCATAAACTTCGCCATTCATTTCATCCGTATTCGGCGAACATAATGCAACAAAGTTATTCATTTGGTGACTTGTTGTTCCCCGCCGGCTTTCATATTTTCGAACGCCCCGATTTAAGTGAGCCCGTTCCATGTCGCGTTCATTGGCGTGAGCTCCTGGGAAACTAACAACATCCAACGGTTGATTTGGCAAATCAATTTGCATTGATGCTACCTTATCAAGATAAACAGCTGCATCCCCGTTGTTCTTTACCTGAGCTGACCGGGCAATCACTGCGCGATCACGGTAAATTGTATATAATAATGTCACTTCAACATCTGAAACTTGATCTTTAAGAGTAACATAAAGGGTTTCAGCTTCATCGTCAGATTCAACATACGTTGCTGGCAGGCCCTTTAATTTCGGTTTTCCGGCTTCGATCCGGTAACCCTGATATTCAAATCGTGAGGCCCGTGATCCGTTTTCTTGGCGAACAATTACCGCCGGCGTGCGATAATCACAAATTCCGCTTGTACTGTATTCTTGCATTAAGGTATCTGGTGAAAATGTCCGGTCTAATGATCCGGGAAGATTTCCAGAAAAGCCCCGGTCAATTCGAGGGTAATTCATTTCGCCATGATATTCATTAATTCTTTTTCCGTAATATAAATGATTTAGTAATCCACCTTCGACAACTGAAAAAATGTATGAAATTTTGTCATTATGAAGATGAAATACTTTATTTTGTTCATCAAAACTAATTAGATTTGCCATTCAAAAGCCTCCCCGAATATTTAGTGATTAACTGCGTCAATAAACTTCATAAATGCTTGATGTCCTTGGTCATCCCGCTTGAAGACCCCCGCATCCTCAAGAACCCGAACGAAGACCTTTCCGATTTCATCTTGAACAATCGCATGAACGTTTTGTTCATTCAAAGCTGGTGATTCCTTTTTAATTTTATCTGCCCATTCACGGTGATAATCAGCAATTTGATTGTCTTTACCAAGCAAATACTTTTCAACTTCTTGCATTTCCGTCTTCAAGCGTGGTGGTAAGATTGCTAATCCCATAACCTCGATCAGACCGATATTTTCCTTCTTGATATGCTGAACATCTTTATGTGGATGGAAAATTCCATCTGGATATTGAGCGGATGTTTGGTTATCACGTAAAACGAGATCAAGTTCATACTTTCCGTTCCGCATCCGCGCAATTGGGGTGATCGTATGGTGCCATTCCCCATTTGATTGAGCAACAACGGATACTGATTTATCGGTGTAATGATTCCACTTTTGCAAAATTTTATCCGCTAAGTCACAAATCTGATTCATGTTTGAACTTGTTAATCGAATTACTGACATTGGCCACTTAACGATCCCAGCTTCAACATTTTCAAAGCCATCAAATTTGATTTGCGTTTCAATCGGAGCCGTTTCCATTGCAAACGTATGCCGTCCGCCTTGATAATGTTCATGCGATAAAATCGAACCGCCAACAATCGGAAGGTCAGCATTACTGCCTGCAAAATAACCCGGAAACTTTTGAACGATCGTCAATAATTGCTTAAATGTTTTTTTATCAATTACCATTTCTTCATGAACAGAATCTAAAAAAATGCAGTGTTCATTGAAGTAGGCATATGGTGAATACTGGAATCCCCATTGATGACCATCAATATCAAGCCGGATGATGCGGTGGTTAGCTCGTGCCGGGTAATTGATTCGTCCTTGATAGCCTTCATTTTCCATGCAAAGGTTACATTTCGGGTAACCGGAAGCCTTCATTTTCTTTGCAAGCGCAATTTGCTTTGGATCCTTTTCGGGCTTGGAAAGGTTAATGGTAATTTCAATGTCGCCATATTCACTTGGATGTTTGAAGTAAATATTTTTCGCAATTGCCTTCGTTTTAATATAATCATTTCGTTTACTTAAATCATAAAATGCAGCAATCGCTTTTTGCGGTGAAATTTGATATTCATCCCAGAAACGCCGGTTTACGATGCTTGGAGCCGGCGTAATAAAGTCCATTAATTCTGCTCCAAGATTATCCTGTTCATTGGCAGTGTCACCAATCTTTTGGTTTTGAATGGCAACTTGAACCAGTTGATTTTTCAATTCAATCAAGTCATCCGTTTCTGGAGCAACTGGAATATTTTCCTCCCCAACAAGATTTAAAACCCGGTTCTTCAAATAATTGCGGTCAAGACTTTCATAATCGCTTTCGTTAATTACGCCACAAACAAACTTATCAACTAAACTCTTCACACTCATCATTGTCACTCATCTTTCTCTTTTATAATTCATGGGTTCCATCGGCAACTTCCGCAACAAAGAACCGCGGAGCATAACCAATTTTTTCTTCATAAACTTTTCCAACGTTTTTTTCGAATTCATCAACCTTATCTTTGGCAACCAATGCAATTCCGCTGCCGCCAAAGCCTGCACCACACATTCTTGCTCCTAAAACACCTGGTTGCTTCCAAGCTTCATGTGCAAGTGTATCAAGTTCTTTTCCTGTTACTTCATAATCATATTCAAGGGAAACATGCGAAGCATTTTGAAGTCGTCCAAATTCTTCCAAGTCACCTTTTTCAAGGGCTGCTTCTCCACGAAGACAGCGTTGATTTTCTGAAACAGCATGCCGTGCGCGCTTCAAATGAGTTTCATCTTTCAATAAATATGAGTATTCATCAAAGGTTTCATTATCTAGTTCACCCAAAGCCTTAATATCCAACTTTTGTTGGAGTTCTTTAACAGCTTCCTGACATCCTGCAACCCGCTCGTTGTATTTTGATTCAACTAAAGCCCGTGGTTTATTCGTATTCATGATTACAATTACGTTGTCCTTTAAGTCTAACGGAACGTACTTGTAATCCAAAGTATTCGTATCAAGTAAGATTGCATGACCCTCTTTACTCATTCCAACTGCAAATTGATCAAGAATTCCTGAGCTCAAACCTAAAAATTCATTTTCAGTTTTAACTCCCATTTTAACAAGGGCGAGCCGGTCAACGTCGAGGTCAAACAAGGATTGAACCATTACTCCAAACAGCATTTCAATTGATGCTGATGATGATAACCCTGATCCTCCTTGAGGAAGATTTCCCCAAATGTAAATGTCCATTCCTTGTTCAACCTGATAACCTGCTTCGCGTAAATAATAAATCATTCCCTTAGCATAGTTCGTCCAATTATCTTCTTTTTTGTATTTCAGGTTATTTAAATCAGTCTCAATTATTCCTAATTTTTCAAAGTTTCCTGAATAGAAACGTAATTTTTGATCATCACGTTTCTTGGCAGCTCCCCACGTTCCAAGGGTAATCGCACACGGAAAAACATGTCCCCCATTATAATCTGTGTGTTCCCCAATCAAATTGATTCTTCCAGGTGAGAAGAAACAATTTTCCGGCTTAACCCCAAACACTTCTTCAAAATTCATTTCAAGTTCTTTTTTATCCATAATTTTCATCCCCATGTCCTTATTTATGTAAGCGATTTATTACACTATTCATTATAATGATTTTAGTAAAAATCATCAATGGTTTTAGTTAATGTTTACTAATTAAAATTAACTAAATTATCAAAGTAAATTTTTAACTTATGATACAATAGTACATAGACATTAAAGCAAGGAGATTAATTTTGGCAACAATCAAAGACATTGCAGCAATGGCAAACGTTTCATCTGCCACTGTTTCGCGGGTTTTAAACTATGATAAAACCCTTTCCGTTAGCGAAGAAACAAAGAAAAGAATCTTTATGGCAGCAGAAAAATTAGATTACCTAACCAAACGAAAACAAAAAAAGAAAAACGTAGGTGGGACCATTGCAATTATTCAATGGTACACCGAACAAGAAGAACTAGATGACCTGTATTACTATTCAATTCGGACTGGAATCGAACAGCGGCTTCACGAATTAAAGTATAACGTTCGCCGGGTATTTCATAATGATTCTCTTGATCGTGCTCAAGATGTTGACGGAATCATCGCAATTGGAAAGTATAGTGATGATGAAATCAAACGTTTTGAAAAAATCAACACTAACCTTGTTTTTGTTGATTTAAATACGCTTGCATTTAATCATAGCTGTGTGGTTCCTGACATTAATGACGCGGTCACCGAAGTGATTGATTACTTTATCGACCATGGTCAAAATAAAATTGGTTTACTTGCAGGAGAAGAATCAACTAACGACGGTCAAAAAGACATCATTGATCCGCGTTTTACATCATTTAAAAACTATCTCACTGATTTATCACTTTATAAATCAAAATACGTTTATGTTGGCGAATTCACTGCCAAATCAGGATATGAGATGATGAAACAAGCAATCACTGAGCTGGGCAATGATCTACCGCATGCTTTCTTCGCCGCAAATGACTCGATTGGAATTGGAGCAATGCGCGCCTTGCAAGAAGCAAATATTAAAATTCCCGAAGAAGTCGGCATTATTTCCTTTAATGATACTTCGATTGCAAAATACGTTTATCCTTCATTAAGTTCTGTCCGGGTTTATACTAAACAAATGGGAATTGAAGCCGTTAATCGATTGAAATCAATCATTGAAAATGGTGACGAATACTGTCAGATGATTACTTTGAAAACAAAGTTAATTTTAAGAGATAGCAGCATATAAAAAGGATTCACGATCAATTGGTCGTGAATCCTTTTTATTACTTATCTTCATACCCTTCTGGATGACTTGAATGCCATTTCCAAGCTGTTTCGATTAGTTTGTGAACGTCGTCATATTGCGGATTCCACCCTAATACCCGGCGTGCTTTGTCAAAAGCGGCAATTAATGTATCCGGATCACCGCCGCGCCGGCCGGCAATTTCTGCTGGGATTTCTTTCCCAGTCACTTCACGAGCAGCTTTTAACATTTCAAGGTTCGAGAACCCAGTCGATGATCCCAGATTAAATGCATCTGATGGATTACCATTCCGTAAATAATCAGCTGCTAAAATGTGCGCATCGGCAAGGTCAATTGGATGAACATAATCCCGGATATTCGTCCCATCCGGTGTATTATAGTCATCACCATAAATTTGCAACTTATCGCGTTTTCCTTGAGCGACTTGCAAAATAATCGGCATTAAGTGCGTTTCTGGGATGTGGTCTTCTCCAATTGATCCGTCTGGCCATGCACCAGCAACATTAAAGTACCGTAATGCAACGAACTTCATTCCATAGGCTTCATCAGCCCAGTGCATAATCTTTTCCATCATTAACTTGCTTTCGCCATATGGATTGATCGGATTTTGCGGATCAGTTTCCTTAATCGGCATCTTATCTGGAATCCCATAGGTCGCAGCTGAAGATGAAAATACTAATTTATTAACGCCAACTTCCTTCATCACTTCAAGAAGTTTAATTAATCCGGCAACGTTATTATCAAAATATTTCAATGGTTTTTTCATTGATTCTGGAACTAGTGAATATGCCCCGAAATGAATTACAACATCAATATCTGGATTTTCCCTAAAAACATTTCGTATAAAGTCTTGATCAGCTAAATCACCTTCATAAAATTTAGCTTGGGGATCAACCGCTGCCCGGTGACCAGTTACCAAATTATCAACAACAACTGGCGTTTCCCCTTTTTCGAGCAATCGCTTTACCATATGTGAGCCGATATAACCTGCTCCGCCTAAAACTAAAGTTGTCATTTTTTCTCCTCCTTTGAAATTTATAAAAATGGAAGACTATCGATCAGTCTTCCATTTAATTTCTATTAATTCTTAATTAACTTCATTACGTTAGTTGAAGAATCAATCGTCTGGTTATCCTTTGGTAAGACATCTACTTGATCAAATTCCTTTGTATTTGTAATTGTTACCATGACGGTATCATCATATCCAGCTTTCTTAATTGCTGGATCCCAGAATTCCATTATTTCTTCACCCTTATGAATTTGCTGGCCTTGTTCAACATATGAAACAAATCCTGTTCCGTGCATGTTGACCGTTCCGATTCCGATATGAATCAGCATAATTACGCCATGTTCAGATTCGATTCCAATTGCATGCCGGGTTGGAAAGACTTGCCGCACAACTCCGTCAAATGGTGCATAAACAGCTCCATCACTTGGCTTCAGGGCAAAACCTTGGCCCATTTGACCTGATGCAAATGTTTGATCACTAACATCCTTGAGTGGAAGATATGTTCCTTTAATTGGAGCAACGATATCGTATTCACCAGCAACTGCATGTTCACCAGTCCCAACACTCGTATCGTTTTTTTCGCCCCAGCTCTTTTCAAGTTGTTCAACGATTTCAGCATGCCGTTTTTCAGTCAATGTAACTTTCTTCCAGAAGAAGAATGTTCCAAGCAAAATTAAAATTACCGGTAAAGCAATTACAAATAATTTAAATGTCAAAATATTCCCAGCGGTAATTGTTTTGTAAGTATAACCTGAAGTCATGTGTGATAAGATGGCGATCGGTCCAATGCACCAACCGGCAATTGCTCCGCCCAACTTATCTACTAACGGACGAACCGAAAGTGTCAGTGATTCATCACGGTGTCCAAATTTCAACTGCCCATATTCGATTGAATCTGTAATTATCATTAAGATAACTAAGAAAACAACTTGTTGCGGTGCTGCAAATAATTCCATTGCAATAACAACAAGCGCCAAATTCTGACCTGCCACTGCTAATAAACCTGCACCGCAGAACATGATCAAAATGCATGCATAGAAAACATTTTTCCGATTGAACTTCTTAGCCAATGCAGGGAATGCAGAAATTGAGAAGAATCCTAAAATCATATTAATTGTCCCAATAATTGCAAATTTTGATGATTGACCCAAAACATATGTAAAGTAGTAAAGTTCAGCTGAATTAAAAATGTTGACTCCAATGCCGTACAATCCATAAGAAACAGCTGTCCACATTAACTGGTCATTCCTAAGAAGAACCTTGAAAACGTCTTTTAACTTTGTTTCTTCCTTATTTTTACGTAAGTCTGAATCAAGTTCATGAGTTCCCAAGCAAACAACTAACACCGTAATGATTACAATTGCAGCGGTAATCATTCCAAACATTGACCATCCGCGAAGATCACCAGAACCGCCGTTCTTTGTCAATGAGAAGAACAATACCAATGGCATGATAACCATTCCGACTAAGTTGGCCCCGATATTTGAACCAATCCGGGCAAAGGTCGAAATCTTTTCACGTTCGCCAGAATCAAATGTCAATGAAGACATTTCTGACCAAAAACTTGTATCTTTGAATGAATAAAAATATCCATTGAAATATATAAAACAGCAAAAATTGCTAAGTAAATAAATGGATGAGTCCGGTTTAATCCGCCCATATTTGTAAAAAGAACGGCTAATGCGATCGAACTTACCATCCCACCTCCAAAGATCCAAGGCTTAAATTTTCCCCAGCGCGTCTTTGTCCGGTCAATGGCATTCCCAATAATTGGGTCAATAAAGAGTTCAACGATCCGCAATAACGCAATTATGTTAGTGATATATAAGATCATTGCATTGTCGCCTTTACCAAACAGATGCGACGTTACAAACATGATAAAGTATGTCGAAAGAACTGCGTAGAACCAGTCATTTCCAAATGCACCGATAGCATATGAAATCCGTGTGACCCACTTGTTCCCCTTTTCTTGTTGGACATTATCTTTCATAATGTAACCCCTTTCTTATTAACTTACAATGTTAATTGTAACCGTTTTCTAGTAAAAATCAATATAATTTTACTAAATTTTTCTGATTTATTTTACTATAATTTTTACTAGCTTTATTAACCGGCACAATTCCCGCCTTATCAAAGAATTCTTGCATTTAACCAGTCTTGCTTGTTCCTCGTTGGCAGATGAACTATTACAAAAATAAGAAGATATTTATTTCTTATAGGTTTTAGTTTACGGGGAGGAATTTTTATGGGAAAAAATCAGACTAAAAAGCCGCAAAAATATTACATGTCGACTTTAGCCCTTACAATGCTGAATGTCGTTATGATTGCGGGATTAGCAAATGACCCGCAACAGGCTTTTTATGGTTTATCATCAGTAACTTACTTTGCAATTGGATTTATTCTGTTCTTCATCCCAACAGCCCTTGTTTCCGCTGAACTTGCTAGCGGCTGGCCGCAGCGGGGCGGTATTTTTCGATGGGTTGGTGAAGGAATCGGCAAAGGATGGGCGTTTACCTGTTTAATTATTTTGTGGTTTCAATCAACCTTTAATCTCGGCGCCGGAATGCCCAACTTTGCAGCTACAATTATGTTTTTCACGCCACATTATCAGCGGGCAATCCAGTTCTTACAGCATCCACAACATGAAATTCTGATCATGTGTGGCTTTATTGCTTTATTTTGGCTCGTTACTTGGTTGGCTGCTCGCGGAACCAAGACATTTTCAAACATCGCCAAATACGGGGTAATTATTGGAACGTTTATTCCACTTGCAGTTATGGTCATTTTAGTGATCGTTTGGCTTTGCCAAGGTCATAAACCAGCAATGCCCGTCCATGCTAAGGATCTTATCCCGCAATGGAACGGAATGGGAACGTTAGCGCTGGTTGCCGGCGTCCTTTTCTCGTGGGCTGGAATTGATATGAATGCTGCGCACATTAAAGAGTTGAAACATCCGTCAAAGCAATATCCGGTTTCAATCTTCTTCGCTGGAATCCTCGCCCTGTTGATCTTTGTAATTGGGACTTTGATCATCGCAACCGTTATTCCAGCAAGCAAAATCAACATTCTTGATGCATTATTTGTAACGTTCCATGACCTGGGAGCAACAATTCATGCTCCATGGCTGTACATGCTATTTATTTATGCCAACTTCCTTGTGATGTTTGCAATGTGGATCACTAACCTTGCTGGACCATCATTTATGCTTGGCCAGGCTGGTCAAAGCGGGTTATTACCTAAATGGCTTCAAAACTATAACAAGCACGGAATGCCATCTAAGATGATGTATTTCCAAGCAATTTGCGTGACCGTGATTGCCTTTTTAGTAAAATTACTGCCAAATGTTGAAGGGTTCTTCGTAATGATCACCCAAACGATCACCATTTTATATTTGCTGTACTACATTATTATGTTTGTCGCCTTTATCCGTTTGCGTTATACCCAAGCTAACCGCCCACGTTCATTCAAGGTTCCAGGCGGTAAATTCGGTGCCTGGCTGATTACGATCGTTGGAATCGCATCGTCCGTCTTCGGAATTGTTCTTGCTTTCTATCCGCCAACCCAAGTTAAAAAGGAAGTTGGTTCTGGAACAGTTTATGATGTGACGATCGCTTGCCTTGTCGGCGTCGTCTTATTAGTTGCATTCGGCCTTTATCAATTATCAAAGCACCATAATGCAACCCACAACAATGACTGGGTCAATGCGGATAATAAATTTGCTCCTTATACATGGGAAATCGAAGGCCTAAAGAAGCCACAAAAAGTTCAATCCAATGTTCCAACCGACATCATGGCAAAGGATCAACGGCCAATGGGAGTACCGATCAAGTATCACTTTGACCCCAACGCCCATGTTAATGTTCCGCAAGACTGGGCGAAAGCAGATGCACCGCTTGAAAAATATGCCCAAGCAATGCGTAAGGACTCCCATTCTGATCACTGATTTGCGATATTATTAAATTTTAATTAGAATATAGTTAAAAGGAACTTTAGATCTGCGACTTGAAAGGAGTTTTTAATATGGGAAATGTTCAATTTGTTCTTGGCGGTGCTCCGGTCACAAAGGGGAAACAAGCATCGATCAAGGATAACCTCTATATGCACGTTAATTATGATTGGCTTCAAAAAGCTCAAATTCCAGTTGACAAACCCGCAGCCGGCAGTTTTCAAGACATGGACGAAGCCGTTCACCAAAAATTAATGAATGACTTTGACCGTTACCATCAAGGAAAGCTTTCGGCTCCCAACCCAATGTTTGCTGAAGCAATGAAAATGCACCAACTTGCCCTTGATTTTAAACAACGGGAACAAGAAGGCGTTACGTCGTTATTGGAAGTCATCAAACCAATTCAGAAACTCTCGCTTCTTACCGATTTAAGTCATCAATTGACTGACTGGGTCAAAAATGGATTTCCGCTTCCATTGACGATCGACGTTGAACCAGATTGGAAAAATACAGCGCAAAATGCCGTTTTCATGTATGCTCCGGAGCTGATTTTGCCGGATAAAACCTATTACACTAAACCTGAAAGCGATGAATTACTGCACACTTGGGCAACCATGACAAGCCAATTGTTGCAAGCCCTCGGTTATAATCAAGAACAGGCTGCGGATATTGTCAACCAAGCGCTTGTCTTTGATAAACTGCTTGTACCGCATGTTCTTCCAGCTGATGAACTCGCCGATTATCCAAAACAGTATAATCCGCGGACACTGAAAGAAATCCAACAATACAGTCAAAGCTTTGATTTCGCATCCACAATTTCAGAACTGATTGATGATCATCCGGAAAAGGTGATCGTTACCCAACCGCAGTTCTTTGAACACTTTGATCAAATTGTAAACGACACGACCTTCAAGAACCTCAAGAGCTGGATCTTAACGAAGACCGTGAACTCGCTTGCTAAGTTACTGACAGATGATTTGCGGCAAACCGCCGACCAATTCCATCAAAAACTTTCCGGAACGCAAAAGCCAGTTTCTCAACGGAAATTTGCATATCAAATCGTTGATGAAACATTTAAATATGTGATTGGCGACTTCTACGGCAAGAAGTATTTTGGCGAAGACGCCAAGGCTGATGCAACTAAGATGATCCAACAAATGATTCAAATTTATAAGCACCGGCTTGAAAAAAATGACTGGCTCGGTGACCAAACCCGGGCAAAGGCGATCACGAAACTTGACCACATCGCCATTAAGGTTGGATTCCCTGAAAAAATTAAACCGGTGTATGCCAAAATGAAAATTATTCCAGCCGAAGACGGCGGAACATTACTGGGTAATTATCTTAATGTTGAACGGATCAAGATTGCTGATAATTTTGAAAGTTACCATCGCCCGGTTGACCGAACTGAGTGGGACATGCCATCACAACTTGTTAATGCGTGCTACGATCCGTCACGGAATGACATTACATTCCCAGCAGCAATCTTAGAAAAGCCGTTTTATGACCTGCATCAATCCCACAGCAAAAACTTTGGCGGAATCGGGTGTGTAATGGGCCATGAAATTTCACACGCGTTTGATAATAACGGTGCTCATTTTGACGAATACGGCAATATGACCAACTGGTGGACTAAGGAAGATTTCGCCCACTTTGAAAAGTTAACCCGGGAAATGATCAATGAATTTGACGGAATTCCATTCGCCGGCGGAACCGTGAACGGTAAGCTTGTCGTTTCAGAAAACATCGCGGATAACGGCGGAATGAGTTGTGCGCTTGAAGCCCTTAAACAAAGTGCTGACGCCGACTTACAAGAATTCTTCACTAACTGGGCAACCATTTGGCGGATGAAAGCCAGCCCGGCATACGAAAAGATGCTCCTTGCAACTGACGTGCACGCTCCTGAAATGCTGCGCGGAAATGTGCAACCGCAAAACTTTGATGATTTCTACCAGACATTTGATATTTATCAAGGTGATGGGATGTGGCTTGAACCGGATAAACGGGTTCAGATTTGGTAAAAGTGAATAAGTAAAAAAGATTGCAACGTTTGTGTTGCAATCTTTTTTGATTTACATTCCCTTCTTAATTCCCAATTTCACCAACAACCAATTCATCGGGTATGCCGTTACAAACCCGCATGCCATTCCAATTGCCATCATTAACCAAAATGCAGGCATTACCGGTGTGAAATGTAAATGCAAGCCAAAGTTGATAATTGCTGACCAGCCGTACATGCCGACTTGCCAGGCTGTGAGTGACCAGAAATCGATCTTAAATGCTTGAAACAGTTTATAGCCAACTGAACCATCCATCATTGGTGCAATTGCTGCATATTGGAATAAAACGCCGATAATCAATGCTAAAACATAATCAAAGAGCCATTCGCCAAATAACTTTTGGTTCAAAATGCTAAAACTTAATAAATAATAAAAAATCCATGAACCAACTAAATCTGATAAACTGCATCCGGCACCACAGTGAAGCGCGTCCACCACGATTCCTTGCCAAAACTTATCATATTTGTGATCATCCATTGGCATTTTCATTGATGCATCCATCTTCATCTTCATCGATTTCATCGGCATTGACATCTTCATTTTGCGATGTTTTCCGAGAGTAAAATAGGCCCACAAAATTAACGGCCCACCCCACAACGCATTAATTGGCCAAACCGCATCCATAATCTTCATTGCTTGCGGATGACGAATTACATCAATCAAAATGATGACCGCTGATAAAATTCCAATCACGATCCATCCAATTGCAATTTGATTTAATAACTCCATTTATCTCACCTTCCATTTTCTATTATAGTCAGTTGACAGGCGGAATCACGATATTTGTTTACATTTGTAAACGACAACGCTATAATGAATTTGAAATCATAAAGAAAGGACTGACTTAAGATGATTAACGCAATCGTTTTTGGTCTCGCCGTCGCATTGATTAGTTTCATTTGTTACTGGTTTTTCGGCAATCATCATGAACAAGCTGGCAATTCAACTATTCAGAATAATGAACAGCATGCTACGATTGTTGTAAAAGGCGGTTATTCACCAAGTACCCTCATTCTGAAACAGGGAGTGCCTGCCAAGGTTAACTTTGACATGCAAGATTCAACCGCTTGTTTAGCCCACGTTGTTTTTGAAAAACTGGGGGTTGATAAGGATTTAACAAAACAAAAAATTACAACAATCGAAATTCCAACCGATCAAAAAGGCGAAATTGACTACGCCTGCGGCATGGACATGTTCCATGGCAAGATCATCATTAAGTAAGGAAAGGAAAATCATCATGGGATTAAAAGACTTATTTCACAAGAAAAATCAAGCAACAATGAAGGATGGCAACCAAGTTATTAAAGTCAACGTTGCCAATGGTTATGAACCGGAAGTCGTTGAATTCAAACAAGGCACTCCAGCTAAAATCATTTTTAACCGTTCAAACGATTCAGCTTGCCTTGCCCGCGTTCAATCTGATGAAATGCAATTCAACACCGACCTTCCTTTGAACCAAGACGTTGAAGTTGCAATCAATACGGATCAAAAAGGCGAATTCAACTATGCATGCGGAATGAATATGTTCCACGGAAAGGTTGTTATTAAGTAATGAAGCTTTCAAATCTGCAACGGTTTTGGATCTCCTTCATTTTAGCAGTCCCAATGCTGATCCAAATGCTGGCAATGCCGTTTCATTGGCAAATGCCGGGTTACCGCTGGATTGCATTTGGGACGACAACAATCATTATGCTGATTGCGGCCATTCCATATTGGAAAAGCGCATGGGCCGCTTTTAAGCACCATAACTCCAATATGAATACCCTTGTCGCTGTCGGAACGACCGTTGCGTACTTTTATTCGATCTTTGCCCTTTTCACGGGGCGCGATGTCTACTTTGAAAGTGCCGCGTACGTTACGATTTTTGTTCTGCTTGGTGATGCAATGGAAGAACGCATGCATAATAATGCTTCAAACGCCCTAGGCAAATTATTGGAACTTCAGGTTAAAAAGGCTGAGGTTTTAAAAGATGGAAAGTATGTTGATGTTCCGCTTGATCAGGTCAAAGTTGGCGACACCATTCGCGTTCGTCCTGGACAAAAAATCGCCGTTGACGGTGTCATTACAAAAGGCTCAACGACCGTTGATGAATCAATGATCACCGGCGAAAGCATGCCCGTTGAAAAAACGGTCGGCGATCCGGTTGTGGGTTCAACGATCAATAACAACGGTTCAATTTTGTTCAAAGCAACTAAGGTCGGAAAAGATACGATGCTTTCTCAAATCGTTGAGATGGTTAAAAAGGCTCAAACCAGTCACGCACCGATTCAAAATTTAACTGATAAGATCGCGGGAATCTTTGTTCCAGCTGTTTTGATCATCGCCATCATCACGTTTACCGTTTGGTTCGTCTTCTTCCATGCAACGGCTGTTCAGGCAATGCTGTTTGCCGTTTCGGTCGTTGTAATTGCGTGTCCATGTGCGCTTGGCCTTGCTACCCCAACTGCACTAATGGTAGGAACTGCCCGGGCAGCAAAGATGGGGATCCTGATCAAAAATGGTGAAGCGTTGGAGGAAGCCAATGGCCTTCAAACCATCGTCTTTGATAAAACCGGAACCATTACCAACGGAAAACCGATCGTCACCGATCTTATTGGTGATCCGCAGCAGGTGCTTCCAATTGCCGGGAGTTTGGAAGAAAATTCTGAGCATCCGCTTGCCCACGCAATCATGACCAAGGTGAAAGAAAGCCAAATCAAATTTCCTTCCGCTCAAAACTTTAAGGATCTGCGGGGAAAAGGAGTTCAAGCCTTGGTTAACGGCCAACCTGCCTTTATTGGAAACGCCAAACTGGTAACTGACTGTCAGCTTTCTGCCGAGTTGCAAAAGCAAATGATTGCTCTTCAAGATGAAGCCAAAACCGTCGTTTTAGTTGGAATCGCCGACCTGGTAATCGGCCTCATTGCAATTCAGGATACCCCGAAACCGACATCGGCTGAAGCGATTGCGAAGTTAAAAGCGCGAGGGCTAAAAACCGTTATGTTAACGGGTGATAACCGAAACGTTGCCCAGGCAATTGCTGACCAAGTCGGCATCGACCAGGTGATTGCCGAAGTCCTTCCGGGTGAAAAAGCCGAACAGATCAAAAAGATTCAACAATCAACATCGGGAAAGGTCGCTTTCATTGGTGACGGCGTCAACGATGCACCCGCCCTTTCAACTGCTGATATTGGAATCGCAATGGGTTCCGGTACGGATATCGCAATTGAGTCCGGTGAGATCGTACTTGTTCAAAATGATCTGCGCGAAGTTGTTTGCGCCCTTGATATTTCAAGAAAAACATTTAACCGAATCAAACTTAATCTATTTTGGGCATTAATCTACAACGTGATTGGAATCCCAATTGCTGCCGGAATGTTTGCTCACTTGGGCCTTGAACTTAGTCCCGAGTTAGCCGGCCTGGCAATGGCCTTTTCATCAGTCACGGTCGTCGGTTCATCGTTGCTGCTTAACAAAGCTAAAATTGAAGATGATCCGCAATTAAGAAAAGAATAGTGGAGAGAGGCTGTGACATAAGTCGCAGCTTCTTTGTTATATCCGCATAATCGGACTCCAAAACAAACGGGCTACTTGGAAGTTCGAAAACCTCCGAATCTACGCTGCGCGATTCGTTCGCTTTTCTGCTTCCACCACGTTCGTTTTTAACGTTTTGTCACACCTTCCTTTTTTTATTCATATAATTAAATACCCATATTCTTGACGCGATATTTGCTTTCTAACCGGTCAATATAATGGAATTATTAGGCAGACGATGTACGCTAGTTATAGGAGCTCTAAATGAAAGCGTTTATCTCATTGATAATAAAGGCCTGTTATCATGATCATCTTGATTGATGTTGCAGAGACGTTTAACTAAGGTGGAATGATCGATCATCCACCTTTGATATCCGAAGGGAGCGATAATATGTTCACAATTATCAAGAACGATATTATCCCGATCCTGATTATCATGATTCTTGGTTACGTTTGCGGAAAATTCCATGTTTTTGATGATGACCAGCGGCAGGGATTAAATAAATTAGTTCTTAATATTGCTCTTCCTGCAGCTTTATTTATTTCAATTGTTAAAGCAACCCGCAAAATTTTTGCTAAAGATATTGTCTTAACTTTGATCTCGATTGTCGGAGTTACAGGATTATTTATGTTAAGTTATTACCTCGACAAGGTAATGTTTCACCGGACAACGCAAGAAGCAGCTGTCTGCGCGCTGATTGCGGGATCCCCGACGATTGGATTCCTCGGGTTTGCTGTCCTTGATCCAATTTACGGAAATAACGTTTCAACAAACCTGATCATTGGGATCGTTTCGATCGTCGTCAATGCCATTACGATTCCAATTGGACTAGCACTGATCAATCACGGCCAGGCTAAGATTCGGGCGAAAGTTGCAAAGTCAAAATCGAAAAATACAACTACTCAACTCGATCAACCAGATAAAATCAAAAAGCCTGAATTAGCACGTGATGTTGATGTTAAATCCATTCCTGATGAAGTTCCAATTACCGATGCTGAAGCAAAAGCATTACGCGAAAAAGGCGCCAAACGTGAAATCGACTTGATTCGGGCAGAATATGAATACACCAAACTGGAAGAAAAGGATAAAACCCCTTCAGTATGGGATTCAGTCATCAATGCGATCAAGCAGCCCGTTGCAGCTGCGCCATTGATTGCGGTTATTTTAGTATTGATCGGGATTCATATTCCAAATTCATGGGCCCCAACATTTGATTTGATTGCTAAAGCCAACTCTGGTGTTGCGGTGCTTGCAGCCGGGTTAGCATTATCGACCGTTAAATTCTCAATTGATAAGGAAGCCCTCTGGAATACATTCTTCCGGCTTTTCTTGACCCCCGCAATTATCGTTGCTGCCGCATACTTATGCGGAATGGGATCAGATCCAAATCAAATTTCAATGCTTTGTTTAGCAGTTGGATTACCACCGGCCTTTTCTGGAATCATTATTTCAAGCCGGTACAATATTTACGTTAAGGAAGGGGCAAGTTCCGTTGCAATTTCAACGGTCGGGTTTGCCGTTTCATGTATCTTCTGGATTTGGGCATTACCGTTGATTGCTCATATCCTTTAGAATCTAAATTAAAAAAGGCAGATTGCATATTCAATGCAATCTGTCTTTTTTCTAATGATCATAATATTTCAAAATACTCTTCAAAACAAAGTCACCATAAAATTTCAGTCCGTATTCATTCGGGTGAACGTTATCTGCATAGAACCAGTCTGGATGGTTATTCGAATAACTGTACCAATCAATGACATGCAAATTATGATATCGCTTCTGAGCTTGATTTAACGTGTTATTAACGTCATTTTGCCACGGTTTCGTTGGGACGTGGACATTTAACCAGAAGACCGTTCGTTGCGGCCCTAAGATGCTCATAATTTGATTTAAAGTATCCTGGGAAATCGTTCCGTTAGTCCCTAAGCTGATCAAAACGGTATTCGCCAATTGGTGGTTAGCATCCATCTGTTTCAAAACTGCTGGCGCTGCACTTGCCTGACGGCCAACCTGCGCATTGATAATCATTTTCGGAAATTCGCCCTGCAACGTTGCTGACGCATCCGCCATGACTGAATCACCAACCCCGCTGATTTGAAGGTTGCTTGCAAATGCCTTGCCCTTATCCGTTACATTGCCATTTTTCACTAAAACATCCTTGTTGGAGGCCTTCGTTGGCTTTTGTTCACTGGTATATTTAATATGCTTATTCCGGTCCGCAACCTTCTTTTGGTTGGCCGCGATTTGATGTTGCAGTTCAGACCGATCCTTTTGGAAAACTCCGTTCGTTTCCGGTTTACAGAAAAATGTTCCGTAAAACGCAATGCCCAAAATCATCGCTCCAGCTACAACTCCTAAGTCATTCCATAATTGTTTTTTCTTAAATCCTAAACTCTGCTTGAGTACTGTAAACGTCTTCTTAAAGTTGAACCGCCGCAATGGAACTTCAATTAACCGGTAAGACAAATCACTGATCACTAAAATAATTGCAATTTCAATCAGCGCATTCAGCAATGGATGACTGCCGACTTTGACCTTCGCTTCATAAAAGACCATTACGGGATATTGGTAAATGTAGATCCCATAACTGCGCTTTCCAAGCCAGGTAAAGACTTTATTCGTCAATACGCGGTTTAAATCGGCTCCCGGGTGCGCAACGATTCCAACCAAAATCATTGAAACGATCGAGAAGAGGAACATTCCGCCGCGATAAACAAACGTTCCTTCGCCATTCATCATGAAGAACATAACAATGACCGCAATTAAAGCAATTACGCCTAAGACATCAAGGGTAACGCGGTGCGACTTATCAAGATTCTTCTTCAACCGGGTACTTGGCCAAATACATGCCAGGCCAACGCCCATCAAAATCGAAAACATCCGCGTATCGGTTCCATAATATACCCGCGAAGGATCATTTCCTGGATGATATAAAGCTCCCATTAAAACTGCTGAAAGAATGGCAACGCCAAAAACGCCGAGACCAATCTTCAAATAGTTCTTTTTATTATGTAAAAGCCGTAAAAACAGTACTAAAACAACCGGCCAAATCAAATAGAACTGACCTTCAATTGATAACGACCATAAGTGCGTCCATGGCGACTGTGCGCCAAAATTATTAAAGTATGACTGATGATGCGCAATTTCAACCCAGTTATAAACATATGTTAAATTAGCAAGAATCGTCGTTTTGATCCCCTTTAACAATGATCGTTGGAACAGGGTAATATAAGCGGTCGTTCCTAAAACCATCGTTACCAAGCCGGGATATAACCGGTGGATCCGCCGACTATAAAAATCCTTGATACTGATGCTATCGGACTGTTCCCATTCTTGAAGAAGCAGGTCGGTGATCAGGTATCCTGATAATACAAAGAAGATGGGCACCCCTAAAAAGCCGCCCTTCATACTTCCAGGTAAAATGTGATACAGAATAACCGCAACAACTGCCAAGGTTCGGATTCCGTCAAACCCAGTGATATACCTGCTTTTTTTCAGCCTTTTCTCCATTGCAAAATACTCCGCTCTATCCTTAATAGTACCTGTTAAATTATACTCCCTTTTAGCTAAATTGTTGATACTGAAAAGAAGCAAAACTAATTTACTTGCATATAAAAAAATCTCTGCTCAGCGTTTCCGCCAAACAGGGATTTCTTTATTCAACTTTTATTTGCCCTTAATAACTTCACGCCGTGGGTTCTTTGGCTTTTGAGCAGGGATGATTGTTCCGTCTTTTTCAAGACCTTTGATTTGATCTTCAGTGTAACCTAAGTCACTTAAGATTTCGTTGTTGTTTTCACCCAAATCAGGGGCGCGCTTGTAATCTGGCTTGTAGTTTGACATCGTGAATGGCATTCCCAATGTCTTGAACTTGCCGCGGTTACCACCTTGGTCGATCGTAACGATCGTTCCGTCTTCGTTCAATTCAGGATCATTTTCCAATTCATACCAGTCAAGAATTGGACCAACTGGAATGCCGGCTGCACCTAACTTTTCAGTTAATTCATACTTGTCGTATTGCTTTGTGTATGATTCGATCAATGGATAAATTTCCTTCTTGTGTAATTGACGGTGTTGCCAATCCTTGAAGCGTTCATCCTTGATCCATTCTGGGTGACCCATTGTGTTGGCAATTGCTTCCCAACTCTTGTTTGAGTTTTGGATAACAATGTAAACGTAAGCGTTTGGATCAGTTTCCCAACCTTTAGCCTTGTACGTCCAGCCGATAACTTCGCCACCTTCTGTGTTTTCAGCACGTGGAATAGCTTTGCCCCACTTGAAGTCTGGGTAAACAGCGTAGTGCGGCAATGCTCCTAAATTATCAAGCATGACTTGGTCACGCAACTTGATTCGGCAAAGATCCATAACGGCGTTTTGCATTGATTGGTATACATAAACGCCTTCGCCAGTGTGTTCACGTTGGAACAATGCGGCTAAAATCCCAATCGTAATGTGCATTCCTGAGTTGGTATCACCCAAAGCTCCGGCTGACTGCGTTGGCACATTAAAGTCGCCTTCGTTCCATCCAGTTGTTGAAGCAGCCCCACCGGCTGATTGAGCAACCGGTTCGTAAGCCTTAACGTTTTCAAACCGTGATCCTTGATTGAATCCCTTTAATGAAGCCATAATCAACCGCGGATTCATCTTGTGAACGTCATCCCAACCGAAACCAGCTCTTTCAGCAGCCCCTGGTTTAACGTTTTCGATGAAGACATCGGCCTTCTTCAAAAGGTCTTCCATGATCTTGTGACCTTCATCGGTTTTAATATTCAAGGTCAATGATTTCTTGTTAGCATTTAATTGCAAGAAGTACATTCCCCATGAATCCTTAATATCCAATAATTGGTTCCGGGTTGGATCCCCACCGATATCTGGCCGTTCGATCTTAATAACATCAGCCCCTAACCAGGCTAATAATTGCGTACATGATGGGCCTGATTGAACCTGAGTCCAGTCAACAACTTTAATTCCTTTTAATGGTGCGTATTCTGATGTTTTCTTTTCTTCAGTCATTTTAATTCCTCTTTTCGCTTTTTAATGTTTGATTCCTAACTTTGGATTCAAATTGCCAATGTGACCTGATTCTTTTCCTAAAGCAGGATCAATAACGGCATTGATAATTGCCGGTTTGCCAGCATCAAATGCTTCATTCAAGGCTTTATCTAATTCTTCAGGGGTCGTTACGTTGTATGCTAACCCGCCAAAGGCTTCAGCCAATTTGTCGTACCGCCCTTTGGCATCCAACGTGATTGGAGCCGGATCACTGCCTGCGGGATCCTTTTCAGCACCGTTGTAGATTCCGCCGTTGTTGAAGACCACGATCGTAATTGGAAGATGCAACCGGCAAATCGTTTCAATTTCCATGCCATCAAAACCAAATGCGCTATCGCCTTCAACGCAAACAACTTTCTTGCCCGTTTCAATAGCCGTTCCAATGGCGTATCCTAAGCCGACACCCATGACACCCCAGGTACCAGTATCAAGCCGGTGACGCGGTTTAAAGATGTCGATGACGTTCCGCCCAATATCAAGGGTATTCGCTCCTTCGCTTACAAGGTAAGTATCGGGGTTCTTCTTGATCAACTCTTTAATTGGAGCAAGGGCACCATAGTATCCCATTGGTGACCGCGGCGTTGTTAACCGCTTTTGCATTTTTGCAAAGTTTTCGTCTTTCTTCGCCTTCAATGCATCCAGCCAATCTTGTGAAGCCTTGATTCCAGCTTTCTTAACTGCGGGTGTTAATTCATTGAAGACGGACTTCATATCACCGACTAACGGAGCAGCAATCTTCTTGTTTGAGTCAATTTCATTTGCATCAACATCAATTTGAATCAATTTAGCATCCGAATTGAACTTTTCACCGTGTGAAAGCATCCAATTCAACCGGGCACCAACCAACATGATCGCATCAGCATCGCTAAATGAAAGCGACCGAGCAGCAGCAACACATGATTCATGGTCATCCGGCAATAAGCCCTTCGCCATTGACATCGGTAAGTATGGGATCTTGGTTGTTTCAATGAAATCGCGGACTTCATTTTCAGCATGGGCAATTGAAGCGCCCTTGCCAAGAATGATCAATGGTTTCTTGGCATTCTTCAAAACTTCAACTGCCTTGTCAACGGCTTCAACTGAAGGCCGTTGTTGCGGTGCCGGATCGTCTTCTTTGATCAACGTGCTTTCAGGATCAATGTTTTCATCCAACAAAGCCCCGATCGTATCAGCTGGCAAATCAAGGTAAACCCCACCAGGACGGCCTGAAACTGCTGATCGAATTGCCCGAGCAACTGCTAAGCCCATATCTTCTGGACGATCGACCCGATATGCAGCCTTACAGAACGGCTTTGCGATGTTATATTGATCCAAGCCTTCATAATCGCCACGGTTCAAATCAATGATGTGACGTTCGGATGAGCCCGAAATCATAATTACCGGGAAGCAATTCTTCGTTGCTTCGCCTAATGCAACCAATCCATTTAAAAATCCGGGAGCTGAAACCGTCAATGCTAAGCCCGGTTTCCCCGTTAAAAATCCAGAAGCCGCAGCTGCATTTACCGCCGAATCTTCACGCCGGAAGCCAAAATACCGCATCCCGCTACGTTGCATCATCCGTGCTAAATCAGTTACTGGAATTCCAACAACACCATAAACATTTTTTAAGTCGTTTTTCTTCAGTGCTTCAATTAATAATTCTGCACCTGTAACTTGTTCACTCATTCATGTTTCCTCCAATCTGTTGATTTCCTTGATGAATAATCATTTATCATCAAAGCCCCCTTTCAAGCGGGCTATTGAAGAGCAACTTACGTTAGTTTTCCAATAACTCTCTTCAACTTTTAATATAGTTCCGTTGTCTTTAAAGCGTTCACAAAAACACTTGAAAAATTTTGAATTTTCCTTAAAAACACTGATATTAACCGATTAAACGTGATTGCAAAGAATCTTTGTTTGAAACCCCTTTCGAAAAATCATAGGCTTGAAGTGGTTGGTCATTTGGGAGTTTGACTAACCACCTCAATTTCGCTTTACACAGGTATACGAATTCCCATCCTATTAGTTGGAATACGTCCTTCGTATTCGAGGCTTATTTTGTTTCGGCCTTACTATCAGTTGATAGTAAGGTTTTTTTGATTTTAATTATCCAAATATAAAAAGTTCATAAAATTAACCGAAAATTCATAGATTAAAACTCGGTTGCAAATGTTTCATTTCGACTACATTAGTAAACTTTTATCTAAGTTACTCCTATAATAAAGACCAAGGAGGTAATCGCATGCATATTGGATTACTTATTTTGTGCGGTTTTCTAATTGGCTTTATCTTAATCTTTCTTGGAATGGGAGCCGCGCTTTACATTGGATGTCTCATCACAATTTTTCATCTCAGCGCCAAAACGGCAGCCGCAAGTGCGCTCGTCGTTACGCTTCCTGCCTTGATCATTGGGACCCTGATCAACCACCGAACCCATACGATTGATTATCGTCGCGGAAATTTTCTTTTGAAGTGGGCGTTATTGGGAACGATCGGTGGAAGTTTGATCGTTCCATTTACCAATCATGATCTTTATCAACTGATCATTAGTGTTATTTTAATTATTCTGGCATCCACAATTTTATGGAACTCAATTTCACACTCTCGTAAAAAGAAATCTTCAAAATTAACTGCAAAATATTTTCCTCCATTTGCCAGCATCATTAGCGGTGTCATGGTCGGATTAGCTGGAATGTCGGGCGGCGGTCCATTAGTTGCCGGAATGCTGCTGCTTGATGCTCCGGTTACGCAAGCAGCTGCGACGTCTTCATACATCCGAATTTGGACGACTCTTTTAGGAGTAGGGCTTCACTGGCATACAATGACCATTGCTTGGCATCCGGTTCTTTTCATGGCCCTTGGAACAGCCCTCGGAGCTGCATGTGCGCCATTAATGATGCGGCTGATCGGTCAGCGCAACCGGAATTTTATTTCCCGAGTAATGAAGCCATTGATTGCGATTATTCTTTTATATATGGGAGTTAAACCGTTTATTTAAAAATAATGAATTTTTTGTCATAATTCGCACAAGCTATTTTCGGAGTGCTAAACTAAAACCATAAATATTTTGAGGAGCAACGAATCGTGGTAAAAATAATTATTGGAATTTTAATTTTATGTATTCTTTACCTGGCCTTGGTCATCATTCGGCAGGTCAAACGAAATCATGAGCAGTTTAATTTGAAGGATAATCTTTTAGGGATGGGGATCGCTGGAATTGCCGATTTTGGCGATACGCTTGGAATTGGGAGTTTCATCACAACAACAACGATGTTTCAGATGACCCATTATTTAAAAGATGAACGGGATTTACCCGGCACATTGAACATTGCTCACGGAATTCCAACAATTGTTGAAGCCCTCTTTTTTGTAACAGCTGTTCCGGTTCAACCATTGACCTTGATCTCAATGGTGCTTGCAGCGGTAATTGGGGCAACGATTGGCAGTTTCCTGGTTGTCAAAATGAGTTCCGTGATCGTTCAACGGTTTATGGCCGTTGCCCTAGTAATCACCTCATTATTGATGGTTGCAAATAAGATGGGATGGATCAACATTTTGGCTGTCGGAAATAATGCGGATGGATTACATGGTTGGGCCCTTGTGATTGGGGTAATCGGAAATTTCATTCTTGGCGGATTGATGGCTGCCGGCGTTGGGCTGTATGCTCCATGTATGGTAATGATCTACTTGCTTGGGCTAAAACCGATCGCAGCATTTCCAATCATGATGCTTTCATGTGCATTACTGATGCCGTTCACAAGCTTTAGTTTCGTTAAGAGCGATCGCTTCTCAACGCGGGGGATCTTTGGATTTGTTATCGGTGGGGTGATTGGCGTTATCATTGCTGCAACCCTTGTTAAATCAATGTCGTTTACCGTTCTTAGTTGGTTGATCGTCATTGTAAGTATCCTCACTGCCATTTCATTATGGAGCAGTTCAATTCGAGCAAAAAAAGAATCAAATTATGATCAAGAAAAAGTTGAATAATGACTAATAAAGCGGACGTCGTAAAACGTCCGCTTTATTGTTATTCGTCGTCCGGATCAAACTTATGAGCTTCAACAAGGATTTTCTTGGCCTTTTCAAGGTAATCTTTTTCAGCTAAAAATGCTTTGACTTCGTAGCCTTCTGACCCTTTCAACTCTTCAAGCTTTTTATCCAGTTCTGCAAACTCTTCACGAAGATGACCGATCACACCTTCTTCGTCTTCAACGTAAACATAATGGTTTTCAGTTGAATCTTTATGCCCTTCATCTTCGTGAACCATGATCTTGATTTCGTCCTTGTCGACTTTGACTGCGTGTTTCAAAATCGATTTGATGTCCTTGATCGTTTCATGCTGCGCTGTCCGATGCTTCTTTTCATCAACCCCATCTTCAATCTTGGTGAGGTGGTTTTCAGCATCCATGATCTTCTTTGAAATCCGACCTAACGCTTTTAATTGTCTCTTTGCATAATCCATAATGATCTCTCCTTACTTTTTATTTTGAGGACCTTGAACCCTCTATCCATAAAGTAAGGCGATTGTCAGCTAACATATAGCAAAAGCCCCGAAATGCCCAGTTTTTGTGCATAAAAAATATCGCAGCCAACCTGCGATATTTTTCCTAATTGTGTCGATGCTTACTAATTTCAATTCCAACTACGCCGCCGACCATAATTAGACCAACAATCGATAACACATCCATGAACTCTTCTTCTTCTCCCGTTTGAGGTAAAATCTTCCCATTCTTTTTCACCTCTGATGAACTTGATGATTTAACCGCTGCTTTTTGAAAAGCTGGCACGTTCGAAGAAGATGGTTGGTTTGATCGACTACTTAAAGCACTTCTATTTTCATTCAAATTATCGTTATTAACCACGGTCGAAACCATTGCCGGCTTGAATGATCGATCATCTGTTCCACTAGGTGCTGAACTCGAATTTAAGCCATGATCGTCGTTCTCACTATTTGAGGTTTCATTCGGCTTGCTTACGACCACAATTGATGAACTTACCGTTGGGACATTTTCCGTTTTTGATACCAACGTTGCTTTGGAACTCATTGTCCATCGCGAACTTGAACCTTGTTCAGGCACTGGAACGCCAATTGTACTTGATACTAAGGTCGTTTTTTGACTGCTTACTTCAACCGGAACTTCACTGCTTTCAATGCTTGGCTTAGCACTTGGTATTGAAAAATGACTTTGTTTAGATGACGTTTCAATTGAATTCCTCAGTCCTGATGATTTTTGCGAAAGGCTTAAATTCGATGATGAATTCTTCGACCATCCAGGTACCCCACGATGGCTCTTACTTCCGTTCTTCTTGATCGAGCTTGTCGAAATTACCAGACTATTGCTTGAGGAGCTTTGTTTGCTCCTTAAAGCCTTACTTGACGAGCCTTTAATACTTGAACTTTGTTTACTTGAAACGCTATTTAAGCTTGATGAGCTCTTAACGCTTGAACTTTTCTTGCTACTGCTTGAAGCCGTCACACTTGAGCTTGACTTCTTTGATGATGAACTGCTCTTCTTGCTGCTTGATGAAGCTTTGATTGAACTTGATTTCTTGCTTGATGAACTCTTCTTACTGCTGCTTGAAATCTTACTTGACGAACTCTTAAGCGGCTGATTTTCTGCTGTAACTTTTACTGAAATAGCGTTTGACGAACTGTCATTAATTGTAAACTGAATTGGTTTTGAATTAATCTGATAACCTTGAGGTGCTTTAACCTCAACAAATTGATAATTGCCGTCTTTCAAGTTCTTAACGATCAGATTACCGTTTGAATCCGTTGTTAAATTCGATTGTAATATTTTCCCTGATTGACTTTCCAAATCAAAAACTGCTCCAGCCAATGATTTTTTGGTAATTGCATCAACCTTATGTAATTCAACTGATCCGTTATAACCAACTTCGGTTCCAGAGCCGCCATGCCGAACAAACGCTGTTGTATGCGCAGAACTGCCACCGTTCCAATTCATAATTCCAACGTTTTTCCATTCGGTTGTCGCTGAATTTGAAACATTTTTACTAAGACTGACCTTGTATTCAATATAAATTGGTGTATTAATATCTCCAAGATCAATTGTCATTGACCCATCGGCGTTCATCGTAATTTTAGGCGATAATTTCTTCCCCAATTTGTTTGAAGAATTAACCTGATAAACCTCAACTGAATCCGAAATAATTGTTTGCCCCTTTTGCGGCTTATCGGTAAATGATACTCCCGTTAACTTTTTCCCTGCAGGATTTAACACAACGTTCCAATATAACTGAGTTAGGTTGCCTTTTGAATCTAAAGTTTTATTATCAACCCAGCCGCCTTTATTGATCATCCATGAATTAACGTTTGTTTTAGGGACTGTTTTCCCTTGACCATAAAATGTTAATGTTCCATGACGATCATACCGGAATGTTGATGGAACATTTGTAAATGCAATCGTTCCGGTTGATGAACCAGCTTTAATTGTTGCACGTCCAACAACTTGTCCTTGACTGTCCGTAATATTAAACGCTTCCGTACTGCGAACGCGAATATTGGATGGTAATGTAAATTGAGCTGTATCACCCGATTTGATGATCACTGAATCAGGAATCGACCAATTATATTTCACCTGATAGTAGTTATACTCGTTTAACCCTTGAGTATCCGAAACCGTCTTTCCGCTACTATCCGTAATGATTGCCTGATCCCCATTCAGACCATTTACCTGAATTGTTGCCGCTGATACTGATGACTTAAAAAAGAAAGGAATACTCATAATCATTAGTACCATGATAAACACTCGTAAAAAACGTTGAACTATCTTACCCATAAAGATCATCCTCTCACTTTAAATTAGTTTAACGTTTTCTCACTTATCCCATTTTTGACCCCACAATTGAGATATTTTAATACATAGCTTTATAAAATGTTATCTTTTGCTTTAAATCTTATAAATTAACCTTAATTTTTTGCAAAGCATTTTTAATCATTACTAATAAAAGCCGGTATCATCGGAATCTAAATTCATGAAAAAGGTTAATTTTTTATTAAGAACTTAAGAAATAAAAAATCACCGAAGAAGCTCTCCTTTTTTAACCGAACTTCTTCGATGACTTTCAACTAAATTCAATTATTCAATTCCAACTTGCCGGTAAATCTCATCAAGGTGACGCAGGTGATAACTGTAATCAAAAGCATCATCAATCTCGGCTTTCGGCAAAATATCCGCGATTTCACTTTGATCAACTAATTCACGGAATTGCACATGTTCATTCCATGATTTCGCAGTAAGCTTTTGAACCATATCATAAGCCTTTTCCCGGGACATCCCCGTATTGATCAGTTTCAACAATAACCGTTGGCTGTAAATCAAACCGTAAGTCTTATTCATGTTTTCCTTCATCGTTTCAGGGAATACATCCAAACTTGAAAGGATCTTATTGAACCGGTGCAACATGTAGTCCAAACCAATTGTTGAGTCTGGTAAAATCACCCGTTCGGCCGATGAATGCGAAATATCACGTTCGTGCCACAACGCAACGTTTTCGTAGGCCGTTACAATGTTGCCGCGTAAAACCCGCGCCATTCCGCAAATGTTTTCTGATCCAATCGGATTCCGCTTGTGCGGCATTGCAGATGAACCCTTTTGGCCTGGATTAAAATGTTCTTCCACTTCATGGATCTCAGACCGCTGTAAGCCGCGAATTTCAGTTGCAAATTCCTCTAAACTAGTTGCAATTAATCCCAACGTAGCAATGTATTCCGCATGGAGATCCCGGGGCAATACTTGGCTTGTTACCGGTTGTCGGTTTAATCCAAGTTCTTCCGTAACGCTCTTTTCAACCTCCGGCGGAACGTTCGCGTAGGTTCCGACTGCCCCGCTAATTTCACCACATTCAACGCCGGCAGTAGCATGTTCAAACCGTTCAATATCGCGTTGAATTTCGGTATACCACCGGCACATCTTCAAGCCAAAGGTCATTGGTTCGGCTTGAACACCATGGGTCCGGCCAATCATAACAGTATTTTTATATTTCAATGCCATCTGTTTGATCGTTTCTTTTAACTCTTCTAAGTCTTGTCGCAAAATTTGGTCAGCCTGTTTTAACAAATAACCTTGTGCAGTATCAACCACATCAGTACTTGTAAGACCGTAGTGGACCCACTTTTTTTCTTCGCCAAGGGATTCTGAAACCGTCCGGGTAAACGCAACAACGTCGTGGTGGGTAACCTCTTCCATTTCAGCCACCCGCTCTGCCGTAAACGAAGCGTTTTTGGCAATCTTTTCGGCGTCTTCTTGCGGCACAACTCCAAGTTTTGCCCATGCATTTGTAACCGCAATTTCAACCTTTAACCAAGCACCGTATTTACTTTCATCTGTCCAAATTTTTGCCATCTCTGGGCGTGAATATCTTGCTAACATTACCGATCCTCCCATGCATCCTTCAACGTGATCGTTTGTTCCCGACTTGGACCAACTGAGATCGTCATCAATTGTAAGCCCGTTAATTCTTCAATTCGTTTCAAATACTTCTTGGCGTTTGCTGGTAATTGATCATATTCCGTCACCGTGGAAATATCTTCCGTCCAGCCATCAAATTTTTCATATACCGGTTCACACCGTTCCAATTCTTTCAAACTTGCTGGATAGTAATCGATTTGCTTGCCATCAAGCATGTATGCTGTACAAATTTTAACCTTTTTTAATCCGGTAAAAATGTCTAACAGATTCAAACTCAGACAATTCATTCCGGAAACCCGTTTAGCGTGTCGCATTGCAACCGCATCAAACCAACCGATTCGGCGCGGCCGGCCCGTCACCGTTCCATACTCATGGGCTTTTTCCCGAATCCAATCGCCCGTTTCGTTTGTTAATTCAGTTGGAAATGGTCCTTCACCGACCCGGGTTGAATATGCCTTGCAAACTCCGACCATCTTGGTAAGTGACTGCGGTCCGACGCCGGCACCAGCAAGCGCGCCGCCAACAACTGGATTTGAAGATGTTACATATGGATATGTTCCGTGATCTAAATCGAGCATGATGCCTTGAGCACCTTCAAACAGCACATTCTTACCCGCATTGATTGCTTCGTTTACGAGAACCGATGTATCCGTAACGTAGTCTTTTAACTGTTGACCATATTCGTAATATTCATCGAATAATGAATCAAAATCAAATGGTTCTTCATCATAAATTTTTTCAAAAAGCGCATTCTTCTGTGCTAAGTTTTCTTTTAGTTTTGCCGCAAATGTATCTTTTTCAAGCAAATCGCACATCCGAATCCCAATTCGAGCAGCCTTATCCATGTATGCCGGGCCAATTCCATTATGAGTCGTTCCAACCTTTCGATCACCCCGTTGCTTTTCCTGGGCAATATCAAGTTGAATATGATATGGCAAAATCAAATGAGCCCGACTTGAAATTTTAAGGTTTGATGGCGTCACTCCGGCGTCCTTAAGCATCTGTAATTCACCTAAAAGAGCTTTCGGGTTAACAACCACACCGTTCCCAATCACATTGATTTTTTGCGGTTCAAAAATTCCAGATGGGATCAATTGCAATTTATACGTCTTCCCGTTAAATGCAATTGTATGGCCAGCATTATTTCCGCCCTGATAACGGACGATCATATCCGCCTTTTGTGCCAGCCAATCGGTCATTTTCCCTTTTCCTTCATCGCCCCATTGGCTTCCCATAATTACAATCGATGACATATAAAAATCTCCTTGTTTCTCCTAAATCAATGATTACGATGTAAGTTTACCAATTTTAAGTAATAACCGTCAATAAAAATACGAATATTATTTGAAATGAAAACCAATTATTTAATTATTAATTAACTTATAATTATCATCTTTAGTTATAAATTGATTAACACGAACATTGCTTTAATAAAATACAAAAAAACAGCTGAGCCTCAAAGCCCAGCTGTTATCAGATTAAATCAATTATTTTGTTTGTGATTGGTGTTGCATCCCTTGGAAGTCACCATAAATTGGAGTTGGCAAACCAAAGCCGCCGGCAACCGGAATCAATTCACCAGTAATAAAGCTAGCTTCGTCGCTTAACAAGAACGCAACTGCATTGGCAATGTCCCGCGGTTTAGCAATCCGGTTCAACGGTACATGCTTCAAGAATGTATCTAAGAATGTATCTGACATGTTGTCCAATGCCCCATCGGTTGCAACTAATCCTGGTAAAATAGCATTTACACGGATGTTATCGCGGGCGTATTCAACCGCTGTTTGTTGGGTCAATGAATTGATTGCGGCCTTTGAAACCCCGTAAGCTAAGCGGGCAATATCAGGGGTATTCCCGGCAACAGATGAAATATTAACAATGTTGCCACCCGTCTTTTGCGTCTTCATTTGTTGAACCGCATACTTTGACATGTAATACGTACTCATGATGTTAACATCAACGATCTTCTTAAATGCATCCGGATCGCCATCCGTTAACGTTGTATCTGCTTTGACATCAGTCCAGCCAAAATTATTCACTAAAATATCCAACCGACCGGCATCTGCAACAACGTTTTTAACGGCTTCCTTATATGAAGGATAGTCAAATGCATCATAAAAGACTGATTGGTATTGTTTATTTTCAGCGTTCAATTCTTCCGTTAACTTCCGGTTCTTTTCACTATCCCGGACTGCCATGTAAACCGTTGCGCCTTCTTCAACTAACTTATGTGTAATTTCAAGACCGATGCCGCGACTTGCCGCCGTAACAATGGCAACTTTATTTTCCAATTTCTTACTCATAACTCTTTCATCTCCAATAATTTTATGGTTGCATTTATTCTATTACAAAAAAATATAATAATCAATTCGATTAAAGGTACGTACCAAATTGAAATGATTAAACTAAAAAGGCTGCAATAAGCATTGCAACCTCCGTTAATCTTCTTAGTATTTAATTATCTTCCGCAACTGCGGTGTCAATAACAACGCAACGATCAATCCGACAACGCCTTGAATGCAGTTCATTGGAATTCCAACCAAGCCAGTTTGAACGTTGTATAAAATTGAATCCGAGCAGAAATATCCGGCAACCATGATGATCGTTCCAACAAGCATGATTCCAATCTGCTTCATTTTTGACTTTGCCGCATGCAGACGCTGGAAGAGGAAGCCAACGAGCAAACCCTCAAGTCCATGGACGATCAATGAGAAGAACATGTATTGGCTATATCCCGAAATCAAATCCAACAAAAATCCTGATACGGCACCGGCAAATAATCCCGGCCAAGGTCCATATAACATTGCGACGATAAATATTCCTGCATCGCACAAATTAATGTTTCCATGGGTAAATGGAATCGGAATAATCAAAATCCGACTAATTACAATGTTTAATGCCGTCAATAAAGCAGTCACGGTCATTAATTTTAATTTATTACTTTTCATTTAAGTTCTCCCATGTATCGATCTTGTTCTTATCTGAGAATGTGTACAATGCGCGTTGCCCACCGATCAATTTCGGCCGGGTGTATAAGCCGGTAACATTGGCTGCTCCAATTGTGTGGTGCTTTAACCGAACCGGAACTTGAACAAATTTAACGTGCATTCCAATATCAGTTCCCCCAATGTCAATTCCACCATCGGCAACGATGTGTTCAACTTCAACCGGATCATTCATTTCTTCGTAAGCTGCAACTTGGGTTCCGCCACCCGCATGCATTGATGGGCAAACTGAAACAATTTCAAAGTTGTGCTTTTCGGCAACTTCCCGCTCCATTAATAATGCCCGGTTGATGTGTTCACAACCTTGAATTGCTAAATCGATTTTCCGGGGTTTTAAGAATGCTTGCAAAGTTTCGTAAACAGCTTTTCCAATTGACAATGCAGAATCGGTTCCCATCCATTCGCCCCGAATCATACTTGTACTGCAGCCAACAACAAACAGTGATCCAGGTTTCAAATCAAACTTTTCATTATTAAAATAATCAGTTAACACATCTGACAAATTTTCCTTGATATCTGCTAAATCAATCATGATGATCCTCCCTAAAGCAATTAATCATTCCGCCGAAGCATTGGCGTAATATCTATTCCTAATTTTAAATCATTTTCACTTAAAAGGGTATTGCGAATGCTTGCTTGAATTCGTTTCATGATTTGCGGCAAACAATCGATCAACCGAGCATGTTCACTGAGCTCGCCAATCAAAGCCGCGGCAAACGCATCCCCTGTTCCATAAAAATGACCATCAACTTTGCGCAAATAATTTGTTCCACATGAAACGCCATCATCCCAGTAGCAGCCAACCTGATCTTGCGTTTCAATTCCGGTTACCACTACCGTTGCATTCGGCTTCAATAGTCCCCGCAGTTGACTAACCATAGCTGCAATCTGATCCTCTGAAAATGAAGGTGAATATTGATTTCCTGTCAAAAACGCCAATTCAGTTACATTTGGCGTAACCACGTCGGCAAACGGCAATAGTCGTTTTAATTGCTGACAATAGGTTGCATCCAACAATGGGTAATAATGCCCATTATCAGCCATCACCGGATCGACCAAAAGCAATTGAAAATCATTGATCAACTCGCTTTTTTCAATTAAGTCAATAATTTCCGTCTTTCCTAGATAGCCGATCAACCCAATATTTTCGGTATTCTTAAACTGGTGATGGGCGGTTTCAAACAATGCTTTCAACCATTCAGCGGAGTAATTAGTTCGAATTGTCCCTTCCATTTCAGTTTGGGTAATGAAATTTTGTACCGGAATCTGTAATGCGCGCAAACCATAACTTGCAACGATCGGTCCGGCAACATTCATTGAGATACTGTTTAAACTTGATAAATCTTCAATTATAAATGCGTTTTTCATAATATTCTTTCTTTATTAATAAACTATTTTATGTATTATAAATCGATTTTAACTAAAAAAACAGACCTCCCTAAGAGATCTGCCTATTAAATATTCAGTTTTCAAATTCTAATTTTGTAACTTCTTGGCGTCAGCATCCAATTGTGCGAACCCGGCTCCTTGTTTCTTGGCTGGTTCCTTAGCACGAGCTTCCATTGCTTTCCGAGCAAGTTCTTTCCGCTCTTCCTTACTTAAAGTCTTAGCCATAACTACTCGCCTTCTTCCAATTTCGGAATTAAAATTCCTTACACCCTCGTTATAACGCAATTGTCAGCTGAATCAAGAAAAAAGAATCATTTTTTAATGCAAATAATTTAAGCTCGAAAAAGAATTGAATTTGCCTGCCAATTTCATTACCTTTGAAGTGAGGTAGTTACATCTCATATTACAATTCAATCCTACACATTAAAACACCTAAGATCACTTAATTTCCTCTAATCTTGACACAGACTGATTCCTGGTGTTTTTTATTAACCTTAATCGCTGTATAATGTTTACAAGAATAACTATATGGAGTTTGATCATGGATTTTAAACAGGAAATTTTAAATTTACTTTTTACTTCACAAAATAATTGGATCTCGGGCGACGAACTAGCCCAAAAGTTCAACATTAGCCGCACAATGGTTTGGAAATACATTAAAGCCCTTGAAAATGACGGCTTCCAAATCAAAAGCAAACGCAGCGCCGGCTATCAGCTTGAAACCGGGTATGCATTAAATAATGCACTGATCGAACGTCAACTTGATCAATCCGTTGACGTCCAAACTTTTAAAACGATTAATTCAACTAACACGTATCTTAAAGAATATCTCGGCGTTCATTCGTTAACCCAACCACTAGCGGTGATTGCCGAAAAACAAACAAAGGGTTACGGCCGCTTTAAACGCGATTTTTATTCACCGGATCACGGTGGAATTTATTTAAGTCTTGCCGTTCCGTTGAATAATCAACCCCTTAATCCTTCACTAGTAACAACAAGCATTGCGATTGGGGTCATTCATGCCCTTCAAAAATTCTTTCCGGAACAAAATTTCAGCGTAAAGTGGGTCAACGACCTTTACATTGGTCACAAAAAAATCGCAGGGATCTTAACGGAAGCAACCGCTGACCTTGAATCCTTAGCACCAACCGAATTAGTAATTGGCGTTGGCATTAACCTAACAACTCAAGATTTTCCTAAAGAATTAAAATCAAAAGTGCAAGCCATCAGCGATCGTCTTCCAGCCGACCTTAACACGATTGCTGCTGAACTGATCAATAACTTACTCAGTATTCTCACCGATTATGAAGACGGCCACTATCTTCAAGAATACCGCCAACGATTAAATCTAATGGGCAAACAAATCGATATGCAGGTCGGCTCGAAACTGACACATGGCGAAGTTGTCGATCTTAGCAATGATGGCGGCTTAGTCGTTAAGGACAAACAAAACCATCTTCAAACATATTATTCAGGGGAAGTTCAAAAAATTTATTTTTAAGGAGAAATATCATGGGGAAAATAAGTAATCAAGAATTGTTCGGCCTGATTGATGCCGCATATAACTCACTTCCTGATCATGACCAAAGCGGCCAACTTGGACAATTGATTCTGAAAGCTGCGCAAAATTTAAATCATGGAATGGACTCAATTACCTGTTGCGTAAGATTGATCCATGATTTCTCAACCTATATTTTGATTGACCAGCATATCAAAAACATTAAGTTTACACCTGAAGTCAAACACCTTTACCAAGTTGCAAACCAAATTGCCCAAAAACGCATTGCTGAAAATGGTTTTGTAAATTTAGGCAATCTGTTTTTACGATAATTGTTAACTTTAATATTGATTTATGGTTAACAATATGCAAAACTATCCTTAAATCGTATTTTAAGGAGTTTTTTTATGAAACATTCATCAACAATCAGTCTTGCTCAGGTCGCTTTAATGGCCGCTTGTATTTTAGTTTTAGGGTTTATCCCACCGATTCCAACCGGGATCCTTCCCGTTCCAATTGTTGTTCAAAACCTTGGAATCATGCTTGCGGGAGTTATTTTAGGGCCGAAAAAAGGAACGGCCAGTGTTGCCCTGTTCCTGCTGATTTCATTGATCACCAGTGGGCCCGCCCAATTTTTTAGTCCAACAAGCGGCTATCTTTATACTTGGCTGATCGTCCCATTTCTAATCGGCTTTTGTTTGCAGCAGTTTCATATTCAACGATTCTCATTGACCCTCGTTATCGTTTGGTTATGGGGCGTTTTGTTCATGGACGTTGCGGGTGGAATATGGTTAGCATGGTATACCCATGCCAAATTAACTTCAACTTTAATTTCGAGTTTAGTCTTTATTCCAGGAGATACAGTTAAGGACATTTTGACCGCTCTGATTGGCCCGCGGATCGCCGCCCAAATCAGAAAGAAATAACCTCGTTGAATTGTTTTGATTTTTGATATACTAACAATGTAAATAATTTTAAGGAGTGTGGATCACATGAAAAAAGGATTCCTTCTTGTTCTGCTTTTGACTTCCGCTGTTTTACTTGGCGGTTGCGGAAACTCACAAGTTAGTCATTCAACGCATCAAAACAATGCAGTTAAAACTAATAAGGTTGCTGATCAAAATAACCAAAAGAATCAGTCATCAGCAACGGCCGCAACGACAACAACAGCTAGTGACCAACAGGAACAGTCATCGTGGAATCAATCGAAAAATCAGAAACTGGCTTCATTTATGCAAAAATGGGGTACAACAATGAACCAGCAATATAAGAGCTATGGCCCGGGAAATAATACTAATTTTTACGGCATCGCATTTCCGCAACAGTTCGATCAAACTTTGTTAAAGGTTGATAACCAAACCGTTTCAATGAAATGGTCAAATGACGGAACTGGCAATGCCGATTATAACGTGGTCGCAATCTACTGCGACAGCGATACTGCTCAACCGATGAATGAGCACCTTTACCTCTTTACTTTCCATAATGGCAATCCGGTCGTTTTAATTACCCAACAAACTAACGGGAATGTAACGAAATCTGCCAATAACGGCCCCGATGACGGTTTGCACTTTAAAGAAACGGCTAATCAAGATTTGAGTAACGGATTCAAGGCGATTGCCAATGGAAAGACGCCTAAATTGAATGGCCAAAAGACAAGTAATAATGCTAGTCAAAATTCTAGTTCACAATCAGATGCTCCGGATAACTTCCCGGCAGACATGCAAGGGACATGGTATACATACGATAAAACCGACGATAAAATTACATCGATTACAATTAGTGGTAATAAATTAACCGATTCTGAAGACCCGAATGATGTTACTGAAGTTCATAAGATTACGGATTCAGAAAAACAGGCTAATGAAAATACAAACCCAAGTACAATTGACAGTAGTAAACGAAACTGGGCTTACTTTAACCATATTAATGGATGGTTAAATGTTTATGGCTGGTATCAAAGTGCCGGCGATGGTGAATATTATAAGGTCATGACTGAGAATATTAATGGAAAAGACGTCCCAGTCTTAGCTGCTGCTAGCGGTGCCGGAATTTGGTTAGATAACAATTACTACCGCTCACAAGACTTAGCACAACAGCAACAAGATACGACATATGACGGTGAAAGTACACGTTAATAACAACTAAAAAAATGGTCTGGATCCCACTAATCCAGACCATTTTTATCCCCATAACACTTGTACTCAGGAATAACGATTTTTGAACTCGGATCTGCTTCCCAAGACCCGAATATCAATAATCCGTTCTACGAAAGACCGAAACATTAATTACTTTCTCCGTGATTATTAATTTTATTTGCTATTCCCTACCCTTTAAGTATAACTAAATTATTTTCTTTAAATGGGTGAGATAACCACTATTGGGAATTCGTTGTCAAATTTGCAACTAAATTGTGAAAACGATATCATTAAATTGAAAAATTGCCTTAAGGATGTGATCAAATGGATTTTGGAAAAGCCATTTCAAATATTCGAAGAAACAAACATATTTCAATCCAACAAATTACCAATAACACCATTACTAAATCTTCTTATAACCGGTTCGTGAATGGTGAAACGCAGCCTTCCGTTAACAGCTTTTTGACTTTGCTTCAAAATTTGCATGTCAGTTTTGAAGAATTTCTCTATATTTCGCGCGGGTATAAACCAGATTATTTCAATGAAATTGCAATGCAGATTCGGGACGCGACGATTACCAGAAACATCCCGTTAATGCAGGAAATTCACGCAACGATTTCCACTTATGCACAACAAAATCCAAATAACCAGACTTACCTTCATCTTAAATGCGTCACAACCCTTATTCTAAATTCGCTTCAAAATGAACCACTTGATCAGGAATCCAAGAAGATTCTTTTAAATTACCTTTTGAAATGCGACGTGTGGACCCATTACGAGCACACTCTTTTCAATAGTGTAATTTTTATCTTTGAACCGTCAGCCGTTAACGCCATGGAAAAACGAATCATCCGCAATTTAGATAGTTACGAATTAATGCATATTTATGGAAATGAAAGTTTCCGCAGCTTATGCGTAATTCTTGCGTTTGATATTTCTCATCAGGATTTAATGGCTGCCATCAAGGTCGTCAGCAAGCTTGCTAATTTTTCGCTTCATGCAGACATGCTCTTTGAAAAGACCCTTTATAAGCTCTTTTCAGGAATTGTTTTTCTTCTTTCAGGACAATCAATTGGCCTGCAAAACATTAAGGAAGCAATTCAAATCATGCAGCTAACGGACTCAAAAGACTACTTGAAAGCGACTTTTGCGTTCATTAAAGACGTATGCCAAATTTATGATTTTCATGATGAAGGTCTGGCTCAATTATTAAAAGAAGGTTACCAAAAGTTGGACTAATAACCTTTTAGGGTCCGTTATGCTATAACGAAGATGAAATTAGATAGGAGCTGATCATATGAATTCAAAGATTCGTCAAGTCGCAAAACAACTAAATGCCGGATGTTCAAGTATTGCGTGGGAGACCCAAGACGGCAAACACATCTGGGGCCGGAATTATGATTTCAATTCGATTGCCGAATCAGCAACAACCGTTGTTCCGCGCGGCTTAAAATACTATACTGCCGGAACGCCTTATGATCATAATTTAAGTGAAGAAAACATTGTAACGTCAAAATACGCGGCAGTCGGTGTCGGAACAATGGCCATGCAGGTTACACCCGTCTTTTACGAAGGAATCAACGAAAAAGGATTAATGGGCGGTCAGCTTTTCTATGCTGGATTCGCATCATTTCCTGATGTTCCGCGACCAAATAGCCAAGAACTTAACCCGGGTTATGTTGTTACCCATGCGCTTCTTCAATGTGCAACCGTTGATGAAGTCGTTGACCTGCTTACAAAAAAGGCAACGTGCGTTAACCAATCACTTGCTGGTTCAACCGCAACCGTTCACTGGGTCTTTTCTGACCGTTCCGGGGAAACGATCATTATCGAACCTGATAACCAACAAATGACCATTTACCGGCATACTGCTGGCGTAATGACCAACAGTCCCGATTATCGTTGGCACAAGCAAAACCTTTTAAGTTACTTGAACGTTAAAAACGATGAATTCCCTGACCGTAACATGGATGGCATCGAAGTTCAAAAACCATTTAAGGGAACCGGTGCCCTCGGATTACCTGGTGATTTCACTTCGCAATCGCGTTTTATTCGGGCATCATTTCTTAAATATTATGGCATCAAGGGTCAAAATGAAGAAGAAGGAATTCAATATCTATTCCATTTGCTCGATAACGTGGCCATGCCGCTTGGAATCGTCAAAGTCGCTGATCATGGAAATCAACAAGATTACGATGAAACGATCTATTCGGCTGCAATGTGCGCTGAATCACTGAAGTTTTACTGGAAATCATACAAAAATTCAACGGTTCAATGCGTTGACCTTAATCATGAACTGAATAATACGGAAGTTAAGAGTTTCCCGTTGAATAACGAAACCCCTGATTTTAAAAACGTTAATTAACTATGCTAAACTAAACTGGTTAATTTAATCTGAAAGGAAACTTGTTAAATGAGTAAGGACCGGTTGACCGCGTTTTTTGATGCTGTGCTTGCGATCGTTATGACGGTTTTAGTTTTAAGCTTAAAGCAACCAGCCGCTGCGACGCTAAGTGCCGTTTTAGCATTGCATAAGGAATACTTAACATATGCAACTTCATTTTTTGTTTTATGTATTACCTGGCATAATCTGCACAACACATTTCAAGTCGTTCGTAAAATTAACGGCGGTGTTTTATGGGCAAATTCATTGTTACTTTTTGTGATTTCGTTTTTCCCATACGTAACCACTTTTGTCAGTGATCACTTTTTTGCGCGGGTTGCTGAATTTTTCTTTGGAATCGTCTTTTTACTGATTTCATTAATGTATGTTTTACTTTGCTTTACCCTTTACTGGGCGGATAAAGCCAATAAGGCGCTTTTCCAAGTGATTTATCGACCACGGAAATTTACAATTTATTTTTTGATTCAAATTATAGGATTCATTTGCGGATATTTTTACCCGCCAGCAATCATCATTACGGTGATCCTTGCAACCGCCGTTTGGATAATTCCAGAGCGCCGGGCTGAGCAAATTATCAAAAAACAACATCAGCATTAAAAAACACTCACCAGATTTAAATATCTTGTGAGTGTTTTTACTTATGTGAATCCATTTTGTATTCCTTCAAATTCTATAAATTACGGTTGTACTTTAAGTTCTGCATCAATGCGGTGATTGAAGCTAAATCATGTTTCTTAACAAAGAAATTTAATACTTTTTTCATTGGAATCCCTCCTTCAACCTTTCCTTTAATTTCACCTTTATCCTAACACCGCACCTTAAGCTACCCCAGCCTTTAGCTCGATTTCTAATTGAATTCTTAATTCCCAATCACCGTTTCGCTGTAAGCTTATCTTCCATCGCTTAATCCTTACAGTCGCAATGGATTACAGCCCTTTAAAATTTTAAATTACGACCATAAAAAAAAGAGATTGCTGAGTTTTCTAACAATCTCTTAATAATTAAAAGTAATCATTAAACCCTAAAATATTCTTCTTCACTGCCGAATCAAACTGCGCTAATTGCTCGTCATTAATTGCTTGCACTTGAATTCGATGAAGTTGAACCGCTTGTTTTAAAGACAATTGTCCAAAGAAAAAGGCTGACAAATCATTAATCTTCCCCCTGATTTGCCAATGATCTTCCTGAAACTCTTGTTCGATTCCCGCTTTGCTTACCTTCCAAACGCCGTTATTCGATTGAAGAACATCATCTTCAATCTTGATGAACATTGTTCCAAACTCATTTTCAAACGGATATTTGGCAATAAACCGTTTAAAGTTAACAATTCGGCCCATCATATACGGCTCGACATGCACATTCATTTCACCTGGCTCAAGTGAATAGTGTCCCTGGTAAAAATTGCTGTAATCCTTAAAAATGAACCGTTCAACCATGCTTGAATGCGCCGCAATGAAATTCAACAGCGTTTGGTACGTATCCCAATCTTGGTAATTCATTTCAGAAACAACGATATTCGTCCCCTGAATTTCATAAATTGCATAACCCGTCATTTGAGTTGAATCATAGACCTTCGCTACATTCCATTTATTTTTCAAGGTGAGGTAATGCCACCACCATGGCTGCCGGTTGATCTTTCCATCTTGCGTTGCAACCGTTTGGCGATAATATTCAGCAACCTCATCCACGGAATTTGCAAGCGGTGTTCGTTCGACCTTGCGCTGAGCTTCTACTTTGGCTGGCCGAAACTTTTGCGCATCAATTTCGTATGTAAACGCACTGACAGCCTGCTCATAACCCAACCGGCGATAATAACGTTGCGAGAATGGGGCTAAAAATGACAATTCATATCCATCGGCGTTCATGTCCGCTAAAGCGGTTTTTAATAAGGTAGTTGCGTACCCATGTCCGCCGTATTCCGGATAAGTCATCACATCGCCAATTCCGCCCATTTGAAAAAGCTGATCCCCAATTCGAAGTTCAAACGGCAGCCGATACAAACCACTGACAACCTGATCGCCATCTTTGATTCGAAAAACTTTTCCATGTTCAACCCGATCCATAAAAAACGCTTTCCGCGCGGGTGAATCTTGGCGGTTAAAAGCGTACAGATAAAGTTGATAAAGCGATTCGCGCTCTGACAGCTGTAAAACTAAATCTTCCATTTAAGATTCCTCCTTTCTTATAACGAAATAATAACGCTTTCTTAATTAAATGTATATACCAATTTTAATAAAAAATTAACTCAATAATAACTAAATTGTTGAATGAAATTCCCAGTTCAAATAATTGCTCTGGAAGCGCTTATTTAATATAATGCTGATTGAATAAGTTTAAGGGAAGTGAAATTTATGTCAAAGGATGTTTATCCTGATCAGGAAGTATGGAATTACATTCAAACCGAACTTGAAAAACGCGATATCTCGCTTAACGAAATTGCCACCCATGCTTGGGAACATCAGCGGCAATTCAATCATGAGTTAACGATCGACGAAGCTGAAATGGCCGTGCGCAAAGTTTTAAGTAAACGAGAAGTCCGCAATGCCATTATGGTCGCCCTCGCAATCGACAACCTTGCAAATGCGCATCAGTTACCTGAACCGCTACAGACAATTATTGCTGAAGACAATCCTTGTTTTGGGGTCGATGAAATGCTTGCCATTAACGGGATTGCCCAACTTTACGGGTCAATCGCCGTTTCAAATTTCGGCTACCTTGATGTCCATAAATCAAACGCAGCCAAAAAGCTTGATACCGCGCAAAAAAATGGCGGCCAAATTGCAACCATGCTCGATGATTGCATTTCTGCCATTCAGGCCTGTGCTGAAGGTTATTTAGCCCATAATTTAAGCGCAAGCGATATGGAATAATGAATGAAGGAGGAGATTTCAATGAAATTTAATAAAGTTTTTGTTCTCGGTGGAACCGGTTTTCTTGGATACCATACAATTAAAGAATTATTAAATAATGATATTAAAGTCAAAACTCTTTCACTTCCACCTAAAAAAGATACGGTAATCAAAGAAGATAATCCCCTTGAAGGTATGGACAATGTTGAATGTTTCGTTGGAAATATCAATGAAATGAATGACCACGAAGTCGTTGAGATGTTAAGCGATTGTGATGGCTTTATTTATGCTGCCGGAGCCGATGAACGAATTCAAGCTGAAATTCCAGCAAAACGATTTTACTATGAGGCAAATGTTTTACCAACGCAACGGATGGTTCGCCTGGCCTGTCAAGCAGGATTGAAAAAATTTGTTGTCTTTGGCTCATACTTTGCTGAAATGGCTGAACGTTATCCTGAAACCGGTTTGAAAGACTCACCGTACATCAACACCCGTCTTCTCCAAGAACAAGTTGCTTTTGCTGAAGGCGAAGGCAAGATGGAAGTTTGCGGATTACGCTTACCATACATCTTCGGAACAATGAAGGAACGTATGCCATTATGGCAAATGTTTGTTGACCGAATTCGCGACAATGATGTTTATCCAGTCTTTAAAGGTGGAACTGCATGTGTAACGGCTACCCAAGTTGGTGAAGCTGCGGTCGGCGCCCTCCTCTATGGTCACCACCGGGAAACATTTGCCATCGGTGACATTAACATGACCTACGAAGAATTCGCCAATATCATCAAAGATGAACTTGGAACAAACACTCAAATTCCAGTCATCACCCTTGAAGAAGGGTTGCCAACTTACAAGGAACTTGATCGGAATCTTGCCGACCAAAATCGCGAAAGCGGCATTCACATGGAAATGATTGCCCACGTTCAACAGAAATTCTGTTACTTAAACTGGGCCGATACTTTCCCAAAGTTACACGTGAAACGCGAAGATATTCGCGAAGAACTGCGGAAGACGATCCGGTATATTATTGAACTCGAAAATCAACAGTAAATGTTTCATGTGAAACACATAAAAAGCGATGAGCAAAAATTGCTCATCGCTTTTTAAATTTCATTTGGATAAAAAATAATCTTTGTATCCGAAACGCCGCACTCCTGCTTTAAGGTTTCTTCAATCTGTTCAGCAAGAATAAATGATTCTTTAACAGTCATCTTCCCACTAACTGTTACCTCGGCTTCAACGGTCACCAAACTTCCGTTATAGTGTGCTGTTAAGCCCGGGACGGATTTGATTTGCGGATTATTTAAAATTACTTTTTTGTATTTTTCTTCTTTTCGCGGATTAAAGTAATCAGCAAGGTTCAAACTGCTTTTAAGAAAAATTTTAAATCCCGAGTACAGAATGAAACAACCAATAATGATACTGGCAACACTGTCGACCCACCGAATGCCAAATTTCCACATTACAAAAATTGAAACGGCAGTTCCAACACTCGTTAAAATATCACCCAGACTGTCTTGGGCCGAAGCTAACAACGCTGCGCTGTTGGTCTTTTTACCACTTGAATAGTTAATGATATAAATCAAAAGAATCAAAATAACGGAAATCCCAGCTCCAACAATTCCAATTGGATTCGGGATTTTTTGTGTCTTAAGATTCATTAATGCGTGAATCCCGCCGCTAATAATATTGACTGCAATTCCAATCATCAAAATCGAAGTTACAAGCGTAAAAATCGTTTCAAAGCGGAAGCGTGATAAACGCACCCTTTTCTGGTTACTCAACTCATTTTGATCACTCACCGGAAATCCAATCAGCCGCGTTTCATCTTCATCACTGGCAATGTGAATTCCAACAATCAATAGGAACGTCGAAATCACCCCGGATAAGTTATTAAAGGCATCCGCTTTTAAAACCTCCGCCCCACTCTGGATTGCAAGCCAATATTCGATCAGGAAAATTAAAACATACGTCAGAACATTAAAAAACAAATTACGTTTAACGACGCGATAGTTTTTGAATTGTTCCGATTGCAACTTTTCCCACGTCACACTTTCATTTTCTTCATATGAGTTATCTTTTTTTACCATTCAATCTTCTCCACGTTTGATAATGCTTGCGTTAAGTAATCGCACTTTTGATTTTCAGCAGCAACTTTTGCTTGATTGAACGTAAACTTTCCGGTCCGCAATAATTCTTCATATAGATCATAGTATGGAATTTCCCGTTCATGGGCAATTTGCAATTCCTTTTCTAAGTCATAAGGAACATTACGTTGATCCCAACTTAAAACACTTCGATGATTGATCGTTAAAATGCCGTAACTGGCTTTTCCACTGATTTCTAACCGATCAGATACTGGCATTCCAACACTTCCGGGATTGAAAATGTACCGGCCATCATTCGTCATCCGTAAAATTGAACGATGCGTATGGCCGTAAATTCCAACGTCCGCATCAGTTTGACTCATCAATTCGTCAAAATTAGCCTGTTCATTTGTTGGATAACTGAAACCGCCGCGGCATTTAGTTGGAGTCGAATGAAAAATATTAAAAGTAATTTCTTCGACTTTAATTTCCTGTCTCAATGGTAATTGGGATAACCAATCAAATTTTGCTTTTCCAAGTTTTTCCCGGTCATACGTCGAAGTAATGATCGCCATAATTGCTTTTGGATTATTTTCAAAATCCGTGAATTGATGATCAATCAAACTTCGATAAACCGCCTCATGATTCCCAATGATCCACGTTAACGGGTTAACCTGTTGAAGGGCTTCAACACATTCCAACGGCTCTGGCCCGCGATTCGTAATGTCACCTAAAACAATGTAATCATCAACGTTTTGTTTTTGGGCATCTTCCAATACAGCCTTCAATGCTTGATAGTTCCCATGACTATCGCCGATCAATGCTAATTTTCGCATCTCAATCCCTCGCTTTAGTTTGATCTTTACTTTTAATCTTAATCATTCCGTTAATAATTGACAATTACTTGGCTGTTAACTTTGCACTTTCTTTGATAAGTCCTAAGAGCTCATCTGCCGTCAGTGAAGTCAAATTAACCGCAACCGTATTCCAATGAACTTTATTCATATGATATCCAGGATAAAATCCCGTTTCACTTTGTCTTAAAATGTCACCTTTATCTGGATCAAGCTTAATATCAATCAATAATTGACCGTCAATTTCAAAAATCAGCGCCATGATTTTATTATTCGATTGATGTTTGATAACCGTCCATTTGATTTTTTCATGACTATTCAGTCCGTTAAACGGATAACATTCATAACCATCTGTATTAGCTAATACCAAATCAATTAATTCCTGCCGTTCCAATGTTTCACCCTTTTCCGTTTGTGTTTCACATGAAACATTATATAAAAAAGGTTCTGGCTTCCACCAGAACCTTCTTGATGATTATAATTCTTCACCATTTGATTTAATTACTTTCCGGTACCAATCAAACGAATCTTTCTTCATCCGTTTCATTGTTCCATGACCTTGATCATCGCGGTCAACATAAATGAATCCGTAACGCTTTGACATTTGCCCTGTTCCAGCTGAAACTAAGTCAATGCATCCCCAAGTCGTGTATCCGCGTAAATCAACTCCATTTTGGATTGCGCGGTCCATGGCTTCAATGTGTTCTTTCAAATATTGAATCCGGTAGTCATCATGGATTTTACCATCAGCATCGATTTTGTCGATTGCTCCTAATCCATTTTCGACAATCATCATCGGTAATTCATACCGGTCGTACATCTTTTCAAGGTAGTATTGCAACCCGTCTGGATCATCTGCCCATTCCCATTCGGAATAATTCAGGTATGGATTCCGGGCGCCGGTTGAAAGGTTTCCGCCAACTTCTTCCTGATCTTTATGGGTCGTAACCGCACTCGACATGTAATACGAGAAAGTATACATATCAACCGTTCCGTTTTTCAAAATCTCACGATCTTCATCAGTAATATCAAGTTTAACATGATGCTTATCCCATAACCGGTGAGCAAACGTTGGATACTTTCCTTTGCATTGCACATCGCCGCAATAATAGATGTCACGTTCCCACATATGTTCATTTAATAGGATGTCCTTTGGATCCGGTGTCAACGGATAAGTTGCAATTCCGCAAATCATGCATCCAATCTGATTATTAGGATCGATTTGATGTCCAATTTGAACGGCTTTTGCACTTGCAACAAATTGATAATGCAACTTTTGGTATGCGTGCTGGTATTCTTCATCGGAAGCTTGATGACCGCCAAAGTGCATGAACATGACCGTACTGTTGATTTCATTAAACGTTAACCAATAGTGAACTAATCCCTTGTATTCTTTAAATAATGTTTCAGCAAACTTAGCATATAAATCAATGACTTTCCGGTTACCCCAGTCATGGTACTTTTCTTCCATTGCAAGCGGATCGTCGGAATGCGAAATTGTAACTAACGGTTCAATGTTGTACTTATGCAACTCTTCAAAGACTTTCCGGTAAAAATCAAGTCCTGCTTGATTCGGCTTGTCTTCTTCACCCGTTGGAAAAATCCGCGACCATGAAATCGACATCCGGAACATTTTAAAGCCCATTTCAGCAAAAAGTTTGATGTCTTCTTTGTAGTGATGGTAAAAATCAATTGCTTCCTGGTTCGGGTAATATTCGCCGGGCAAAACGGCCCCAGTTGCATCACTCGGAATAAATGACCCCTTTCCTGTTCGCCCATCCTTAAACTTATATGTTACTTGACGGTTTTGATGAAGCGAACCGGCCGTGGTTACATCCGTCCGGGCCAGTCCCCGACCATCAACATTATATGCGCCTTCAATTTGGTTAGCAGCCGTTGCGCCGCCCCAATAAAAATTCTTTGGAAAACTCATCTCTCAAACCTCCTATTTCAAGCTAAGTAATTCGTCGCCGGCATTCACTTGACCTTCCTTAATGGCTTTGATTTCGTGATAATTCTTTGAGTTAGTGATTACCATCGGAATTGTAGTGTCATAACCGGCGTTTTTAATTTCATCTAAATCAAATTTAATTAACTGTTGTCCCTTGGTTACGTGGTCACCTTTATTAACCAATGTTTCAAATCCTTTTCCTTGAAGTTCAACGGTATCCATTCCAATGTGGATCAAAACTTCAGCACCGTCTTTCGTCCGTAACCCAATTGCGTGTCCAGTTGGGAACGTCATCAAAACTTCGGCATCATCAGGAGCGGCGATTACATTATCTGATGGTTCAACGGCAACGCCCTTACCCATCGCACCTGATGCAAACACTTCATCTTTAATACTTGCAAGCGGAACGGCATTTCCTTTGATTGGACTTGCCAAAGTTGTTGCTGGGTTGTAGCAAACATTTTGCTTTTCCGGTTGAGCACCTTGAGTTTCGTCATGATCATAAACTTCATCAACCACTGGTGCTGGAGCTTCAACGGCAGCAGCAACTTCTGGGCCATCAACCGCATTTTTACCAAAGAGAACTTGAAGAAGGAACCCGAGAATAAAACCAACAACGGAAGCAATAATTGTTCCCCAGAAGCCCATGCCAATTCCAGCCTTTGGGTTAATCATTGATGGATATACAAAGATTCCCATTCCACCCATCATATATCCAAGTCCATGGAATGCACCAATAATTCCACCAGTAACAGCCCCGGCAATACAACTTAAAATAAATGGCTTTTTCCGTGGAAGGGTTACCCCGTAAATTGCAGGTTCAGTAACCCCAAAGATTCCGGAAACAAACGCTGGAATCGCAACGGAACGCAACTTTTGATCTTTGGTTTGGAAAATAATTGCTAAAACAACGCCGATTTGAGCAAAGCAAACAGCTGTTGACATTGGTAAAATTGGCATATAACCTAAAGCAGCTAAGTTAGCCATTGCGACGGCAACAATTCCCCAATGGAGGCCGAACATAACAAACACTTGCCAGAAACCAGCTAATAATAATCCAGCCAAAATTGGACTAAAGCCGTAGACTGCTTTACATGCAAATCCAATAATATCACCTAACCAGGTAGCAACTGGTCCAATGACAATCAAGCTAACCGGAACGGCAATCAACAATGTAAAGAACGGAACTAAGAACAACTTAACCGTTTCTGGAATAATCTTCTTCATCCATTTTTGGACATGACCGGCAAACCAAACCGCTAAAATAATCGGGATAACTGATGAAGTATAGCTCGCAGCCACTACCGGAATTCCTAAGAACGTTGCGTGAATTTCAGATTGTAAGAATGTTCCTTTAAATAACGTAAAGAGAACATGGTGACTGCTTGCCATGGCGACAATCGATGGATAACACATGACAGCCGCAATCGTTAAGCCAATGTACTTATCAAGGTGAAACTTCTTTGATGCACTTAATGCTAAAACAATTGGTAAGAAGTAGAAGAAACTGTCCCCAATTGCATACAAAATTTGATACGTCCCTGAAGTTTTGGCAATCCATCCCAATGAAGCAAACATGGCGGCAAAGCCTTTGATCATTCCGGCAGCACACAACGGACCTAAGGCCGGGGTGAAAATGCTTGAAATCATATCGATAAACCGATCAAGCAAACTCATATTACTTGTGTCTTCATAGTCATCTGGAACTTCCCCACCGCCGGAGAAACCACCGATTTTGATCAATTCATCATAAACATCGGCAACATTATTTCCAATTACAACTTGATATTGACCACCGGCTTTAACGACCGAAATGACGCCGTCAATGTTTTTGACTTCTTCATCATTGGCTTTCTTTTCATCCTTTAACTTAAACCGTAACCGGGTCGTACAGTGAACCACACTGATTACGTTATCCTTACCGCCGACCCCGGCAATAATCTTTTTGCATAAATATTGATATGCCATTTGAAACTCCTCCTTTTAAAACAAAAAGCCCAAATTTAACCGCATTATATAGAATCATCATGCTGATCATTCCATATAAATTGATTAAATTTGAGCTAATGCCTAATTGAATAGTAACACGCGAATTTAATCATCTGTCTGACGATGAGTTACCCGCCAAACATGTAATATTAAGTAAACTTTATCATCTGGATTTAACTGCCAGCCATTCTTATTGGTAAGAAACGTATTGATTCGTTCAACCGTTTCGGCTGCTTGCGGGTAACGTTGCCGCATAATTTCCAAAACCGCAGGATCAAGTTCCTGTCCTTGATGCCATTTACCACTAAGATGTTGAACCATTAGTGACCGTAAATGGTTCACGAACCGATTATAGTTAAATGAATCATGATCAAGTTCAATATGATAATCATACTGGACAATTGAAACGATTCCCGCAATCAACTGCGTAATTTTAACGGTATCTTGCAACTTGGTTCCATCGCTTTCAGCATCAAGCAAATGATAAGTCATAAAGATCTGCTCACTTGCCGGTAATTTGACTGAAAGCTCGCTTTCAATCAGCTGAATTGCCTCACACGCTAATTTGTATTCGTTTGGAAAAAGATGCTTGACGTTCCACCGGACAGTTCCATCCGGAATTTCAATTCCATCTAAAGAACGTTTCAATGCAAAATCAATGTGATCAACCAACACAAAGTATTGATAATCGGAAAAATTAAGGTTCCCCTTTTGAGCAAGCATTGCTGTCACCTTTGAAGTTACTTCAATGGCTTGCGGCCGGATATTTTTGAATTCTTCAATTTCAGGCGTATTTGAATCAGATGGAACAAACCGCCGTTCAATCTTCCCTTCATCAACTAAGTCTCCCGGATGTTTGCCAAATCCGATTCCATTCCCGATAATTACATATTCTTTTCCGGAATCATCTTCAACTAATGCTGCGTTGTTATTGAAATTCTTGAGATATCTCATAACTTTTTCTCCTCAATACACAAAAAGTCTACAACTTAAGAGTACATCAAATTAGTTTATCAGCTACCCTTAACTTGTAGACTTATGCCTGATCGAATCAGTAACACGTCCTTTACAAAGATTATATTACATATAATTGTAAGCGCTGTCAATATTAAAAATAAAAAATAGAAGAAATTTCTTTCTTCTATTCTTACCATTAACTATTTCGTTTCATTTGCCTTATCGACGGCTGCCATCGCAACCTTATTTAACCAGTTTAATGGCTGGTCAAAGTTTGGTTGGAATAACATATCAACACCGGCAAGGTCTTCAATTGTCATTTTGTTTTGAATTGCAAGTGATAATACGTTGGCCGATTGTGATACATCATGTTTGCTATAAACGGCTCCACCTAAGATTCGGTGCGTCGCTGGATCCCAAACTAACCGGGAAACAACTGGCGTCGTTGTAAGCATGAATTCCGGCCGGTAATTTTCTTCAGTCGTCACTGAATCAACTGTTAGCCCCCGTGCTTCGGCACCTTCAACCGTTAAACCAGAAGCTGCCATACATGTGCCGAATAATTCAACGGCTGAGGTCGCTTGCGTTCCCATGTATTTGACGGTTGGCTTATCAATATTTTGCCCAATTAAAATTCCTTGGTGGATCGCATTAGTTGCCAATGGAATGTAATCTGCTTTGCCCGTTGGATTGTAATGAACGTTGGTTGCATCACCGGCAGCATAAATATCCGGATCGCTAGTTTGCATGTATTCATTTGTCCGAATAGCTTTGTTCGGAAGCATATCGAGCTTGCCTTCTGCTAACTTGGTATTCGGTTTGAAGCCGGCACACCAAACCGCAATGTCAGCTTCATACTCGCCCTTATCGGTTTTCACGATGACCTGGTCACCCGCATCTTCAAAGGATTGAACCTTTTGTCCTAATGCTAACTTTGTACCGTGATCCCGATATTCTTGTTCAATTCGGTCACTGATTTCCTTATCAAAGTTCTTATATAAAACCCGTGGGAATGCATCGATCAAGGTTACATCTTTCCCAGCCGTTGTTGCCTGTTCTGACAATTCAGCGCCAATGTAGCCGGCCCCAATGATCACCGCTTTTTCAATTCCTGCAAATTTTTCACGTAAAACTTGAGCATCACCGTAATCCTTGCAAAGGTAAACTTTAGGATTATCAATGCCTTTGATTGGAGGTACGACCGGTAACGAACCGGTAGTGATAATCAGTTTGTCATAGTCTTGAACGAATTCTTTCCCGCTATTCAAATCCTTAACCTTTAGTTGCTTAGCGTTAGGATCGATGTTCAAAACTTCATGTTGCATTTTCATGTGCGCCCCGATTTTTTCAAGCTCTTTCGGACTTGAATAGAACATTTTATTCGGGTCTGCAATGTGATTGCCCACCCATAATGCGATTCCGCATGAAAGGAATGAGACGTTGTCGTTTCTTTCAAAAACCGTGACATCGTAATCAGGATGATCTTTTAAAATTTGCATCGTTGCAAATGTTCCTGCGTGGGTTGCACCAATAATACTGATTTTCATTTGTCAGCACCTCTTTATATGTAATTTCACTTTAAGAATACTTAAAGAGGTTCCAACTTGCAAATGATTACTCTGCTTTATCAGAAAGATTTTCAATCACTGTACATGGCGTCCCGGCTGCAACCACATCTGCCGGAAGATCATGCGTTACAATGCTTCCTGAACGAATGACCGTATTGGCACCAATCGTGATTCCCGGTAAAACCGTAATGTCATTTCCAATTGAAACATGACTGCCAATCGTAATTGGATGATCACTGCACCAATGATCTGCCCTCTTTTGCGGATCAAATGCATGGTTTGAGGTATAAATGCCGCAGTTATCACCTACTTGAACGTAATCGCCGATTTTAATCACATTACAATCAATTACCTTTAAATTCTGCCCGGCATAAAAATGATCACCAACATGCAAATTAAACCCAAACTCAGTAATAAATCCTTTACCGATTTCAGCATGAGTTCCTAAATCGCCAAAAAGATCCCTTATCAGCTGCATTTCGCCATGACCGGTTTGCGCAAACGTTTGATTAAACTGACGGCAAACATAAAAGGCATGGTTGCGTGCCTGTTCAATTAGCGGGTCATAATCATAGTACAATTTTCCTGTATTTGTAATTTGCTTAACATGTTCAATTTCTGCAGCCGTTAACGCTTGATGCATTTCTAAGTCCAAAGTTTCACCTTCAATGCGGTATACTTAAGGTAATTATAAACCTTTAAAGAGGAGTTTCACATGAAACAAACAATTGAAGAAGTTAACCAGTTGATCAATAACCAAGAATTTGATGCCCGTGATCCCCACATCATGGCTGCCTACCAAAAAGCATTTAATCAGTGTTTTGAATATAACCAGCAAGTTGATCAAAATCACGGCTACAATTTAGAATTACTGTCAGCCCTTTTCCATCAAATCGGAACTGATCCTTATATTGAACCAGATTTCCATTGCCAGTTTGGATTCAATATTACAATGGGAAATGAAGTTTTTTTGAATCACGATTGTACCCTAATGGACTACGCTCCGATCACGATCGGTAATCAAGCAAACATTGCCCCCAAAGTTGGCATGTATACGGCACAACCTGCCCTTGATCCGCAAAAACGGGAGCATCATATTATGACTGCGCAACCAATTACCATCAAAAACAATGTCTGGATTGGCGGCAACGTCTGCATTCTTGGCGGCGTCACCATCGGCAACAACGCAATTATTGGAGCTGGCAGCGTCGTTGATCATGACGTTCCCGATAATGCCGTGGTTGTCGGAAATCCGGCAAAAGTTATTCGAATCATTAAATAAAAGAACCCGAGAAGTTCTCGGGTTCTTTTTACTATGCTTTTCTTCGATAAATTCCATATGCGATAAACATCAAAACGACCCACCCGCATGCAAAGAGCAATGCGAACGCCATTTCTTTTTGTAATAACAATAGTCCTAAAATTCCAATAAAGAATGCCATCGTTACAAAGTTAGAAATTGGATAAAGCGGCATCTTGAAGCTGGTTCCTTCAGGATTTTGCCGCCGATATTTATAATGACACCAAATTAAGGTCAACCAGACAAAGATGAAGCAGACCGTCGAGATGTCTGAAATAATTTCAAAAATTTTGGCTGGAAGAATAAAGTTTAAAACGACAATGATCAATAACGTTAGTGATGAGAAGACTAACGATGTGACCGGCACACTTCGATTATTAACTTCGCCCATTTTTCGCAGTGCGAATTTACTATGGGAAAGCACAAACAGTGTCCGACTTGTACTAAACAATGCGCTGTTGCATGCAGATAAAGCCGCCGTCAAAACCACAAAGTTGATTACCCCAGCAGCAACCTTCACTCCCAAAGCACTAAAGACTTGAACAAACGGACTAGCCGAAGTCGTAACCTTATTCCATGGGTAGATGCACATCAAAACAAACATTGCCCCAACGTAGAACAAAGCGATTCGGAAAAGCAACGTGTTGATTGCTTTTGGCAAATCACGCTTGGGATTGGCCGTTTCCCCTGAGGTCAAACCTACCATTTCGATTCCGGTAAAGGCAAAGATTACCATTGGGAACGCCGATAATGCTCCTTTGATCCCATTCGGCATAAGGCCGCCATAATCTACAAGGTTGCTGACTGAAACTGCATGGCCGGCAACCTTCGTATGACACACTAACAAAATAATTCCAGTAACGATTAACGCAATGATCGCAAACACCTTAATACTTGAGAACCACGATTCAAGTTCACCGAAAAGTTCAACACTTAATAAATTAAATGCAAGTAAAATAAAAACAATGATCAAGGCAGTCAACCATTGTGGAATATGTGGAAACCAGAATTTAATGTAAATTCCGCTGGCTGTCAGGTCCGCCATCGCAATACTTTCCCAGCAAAGCCAGTATGTCCACCCAATTACAAATTCAAATCGATCTCCAAGATAAGCGCGAACAAATTCAATGAATGATGATTTGCTTGTATCTGAGAGAACAAGTTCACCGATTGCCCGCATCATAAAGAAACAAAAGATTCCAGCTACTAAATACAAAACTAACAAAATCGGACCGGCTTGATGAATTGCATTTCCCGAACCCAAAAACAATCCGGTCCCGATCGCCCCGCCAAGGGCAATCATTTGAACGTGCCGCGAAGATAGTTTGCGTGCAAGTTTATTCTCTTCCATTCTCTAATCGCTCCATTATTTTCGAGATTAGTTTAATTATACCGTATTTTACAAACAAATTTGGCATGTTTCATGTGAAACATGCCAAAAATTTTAATCCGTTTTTTTCAAAAGATTATATCCGATTGCAATAACCAGCAATCCACATGAAACGAGCATAATGTCTTGCAGCCCGCTATGTAAAATCATTCGCATTTGCGGAAGCAGATGAGCTGGTAATTCATGCACCGTTGCACTGTCACTTAGTTTATCCATCATTGCAACCGTAATTTTCCCATGGGTCGGCCGAACACCCCGAGCAAGCGCCATATTCATAATCACGCCGTAAATCGATGACATAAATGTTTGCGCAAGAATCCGAATCAAATAACTTACTGACGTTGCAATTCCGACATCCCGGTGATCAACATCCTGTTGCACCTTGATCTGAAGAATATTGAAAATTACCCCAACGCCAAAGCCATAGAAAATACTAAAGAAGCAGATCCATCCAATACCGGCGTTAACTTTACTGCACAGCATTCCAAGCGGTGCAAGGAAGGCAATCACCAATGCCAGCGTAATCGTATTTTGGTCGCCAATTTTTCTCCGGAACGAATGCGTTAACTGCGACCCGACAAAGTCAAAAATCGAGCCTGGAATTTGGGTCATTCCCCCAACTAGTGCAGTCATCGCCAGCAACCCTTGAGCCCACATCGGCGCATAGATACTGAACGAAATCGTTCCGCCCCATGCGAGTGCAAAAATCACTAAGTCTTTAACCAGTTTCGAAGATTTAAAGAGGTGCGTTGGAATAATCGGATCATTAACCTGCTGCTCGTTTTTCCAAAATAGGATCAATAAAATTCCGCCAATTAAAAGTAAACCGACGATCCATTCCCACGCAACCATTCCAAGAAGTTGAATTCCCATTAATGCAAATGCCAAACCGATGATCAAAAAGACTGAACCCCGGTAGTCAAATGGCGTTTGAATTACTTCAACCTGTTCCTTAAAGAAGACGTTCAAAATTAAAATCGTAATGATCCCAATTGGGAGGTTAATATAAAATACCCAGTGCCAGCTTAACGTATCAACGATCCAGCCACCGACTAACGGGCCAATAATCGTGGCCCCGCTCCATGCAGCCGAAATATAGGCTAAGCCCTGCGACCGCCGGTGAATGTTCCGGTATAATTGGGCCAAAATAATATACGGGATCGAACCCATGCCGCCAGCACCAATTCCCATAAAAGTCCGGGCAATAATAAATACCCAGATATTACCGGCCGTTCCTTCAATCATTGACGAAACGATAAAAATTAAAATCGATAATCCAAAAGCTTTCTTATTTCCGATTCGATCGCCAAGTTTCCCCCAAAGCGGTGAAAAAACGGCCATTCCTAGAAGAAAAACGGCTACGATCCAGCCCATATACTGAATTCCGTGTAAATCCGAGATAATCGCTGGCAACGCTGTATTAATGATCGTTGCATCCAAGCCGGACATGATACTTGCCAAAAGCAACGATGCCATTACCCAATTTCGCTGTCTTTTTGTCATTCTAATCCCTCTTATAACTTATCTTGTTTTGTACCTTCTATTATATCGATGGAACGGGATAACGTGAACGTTTATCTATATATTTTTTTATTTTAATGCAAAAAAAGAAGGTGTGACAAAACAGTAAAAACGAGCGTGGTGGAAGCAGAAAAGCGAACGAATCGCGCAGCATAGATTCGGAAGTTTTCGAACTTCCACTCAGCTCGTTTGTTTTGGAACCCGATTATGCGGATATAACAAAAAGGTTGCAACTTATGTCACAACCTCTTCATTATGAATTTACTTACAATCTTCTTAAAAGCTTTATTTAACCTGTTTAAAAGCCAATTTTCAGTTTTGAGTTTACTTCCTGCACTTTTAAATTGACTTCCATTCTTTAAACTTTATTTCCAAATTTCCTTGGCCATTTTCAAAACGGTCCAAGCTTTAGGCCAGCCCACGTAAAACGCTAATTGGGTGACCGTTTCCACAATTTCGTCTTTCGTGATTCCATTGTCTTTTCCATGCTGCAAATGGTATTTGAGTTGTTCGTAATCCCCATTCGTCATTAATGCTGCAATGGTGATCAAGCTGCGATCACGCGGACTAAGTTGGTCTTCACGCGCCCAAACTTGACCAAATAAAACATCATCATTTAATTCAGCAAACTGCGGAGCAAAATCGCCTAACTGATCGTGGCCGGCTGTTTGTTTTTCCATTTTAAAGCCTCCCTTTTATTTACCGAGTTGATCATATTCTTCATCAGAAACCGGTTCACACCATTCACTTTCGCCTTTTGTGATGGCAATGTGTGAAAACCAGCTATCTTTCGTTGCCCCATGCCAGTGTTTTACGCCTTCATGAATTGCAACCACATCACCAGGTTTAAGCAACTGGGCCGGTTTACCTTCTTCCTGATACCAGCCTTCACCGGCAGTGACCAGTAAAATTTGAAAACCATTATGGTGAATGTGCCAATTATTTCGACAACCGGGTTCAAAGTTAACGCTTGAAACCCCAACATCAATGTTGTCATCCTTGGATACTAATGAATTTAAGTAACTGTTTCCAATAAAAACATTTGCGTACTGAGTATTTAATTTTCCAAAGCCGAATAAGTTATTTTTGACTTCATTTTCATTCTTTCCCATTGCGAATCCCTCCTTCATTTTTAATTGTACTGGTTATCAATTATGATTTAAAATACTTATATTAAATTAATTACAATGCCTAAAATGAATGGATGATTTTTATGGAAACACGTATTTTAAAGTACTTTTTGACCGTTGCCAAAATGCAAAACATTACCCGCGCCGCTCAAGAATTACACATTACCCAACCAACATTAAGTCGCCAGTTAAAGCAGCTTGAAGATGAATTGGGGACTCAATTATTGATTCGAGGAAAACGTGAAATCACGTTGACAGCCGAAGGAAAAATGCTCGAACATCGCGCCCAGGATATTTTGACCCTCATCAACCAAACGACCAGTGAAATTCAAAGCTTTAATCACCATGAACTTAGCGGCACAATTAATCTGGGATACGTTGAAAGCAACGTTTCCTTCTTTGTTGATGATTTAATTGCTGAGTTTCAAACGAAGTATCCACTGGTAAAATTCCAAACGTACAGTGCAATCGGCGATGATATTAAGGATAAAATCGATACGGGAATTTTAGATCTCGGATTCGTGATCACTCCCATCGAAACCGCGAAATATAATTACCTCAGTCTGCCGATTTATGAACGTTACGGAATTTTTGTCAATCAGACACATCCGCTTGCGCATCAATCAACCATCACTGCCGATGACCTAGGAGACTATCCCGTTATCTATCCTTGGCGGAACATTCTTCAAAATGAATTAAGTGCGGTTGTCGGACTTGATCCGCAGAAATTGAATATTAAAATTACAGCAAATTTATCGCCTAACAGTTTGCCGTTAGTCCATCAACACGATTACTGCATGTTAGGAATCGATAGTATTAGCCGTTTTAATCCTTATAATGACATTGTCTTCGTCCCATTTGAAAACTATTTACAGACCAGCCACCGTCTGATTTGGCGGAAAAATCATCACTATTCCGAATTAATAATGACCTTTATCGAATTTGTTAAGCACCATGTTTCACATGAAACACAAGCCTAAGCATTGAGTTCCTGCGCTGCGGCATGCACTTTTTGAATGCTATTAATTACCAACGGGAAGCCAATATATGGCAACATATTAATGATCGTCCAAACAATCAACGATTCATCGTTGCCAGCTTTAAGACAGCCCTTGGCATGCGCCTTGATTTGAAAATCAACATTTAATGTAATCAGCGCCATTAATTCATATAACTCGCGTTCAGCCACTGTAAGAATCTTATGCTGGTAAAAATCACCAAAGAAATGGTTTGTTAAATGATCAGCCACAAAATCACCCGCACCATCTGGAAGGTCAGTAAGGAGATTACGAATTTCCGTTCCGTAAATTCGTGCCTGAACATCTTTGCTGAATTGCGAATCATTTTGGCGTTGCATTTGGCGATTTGCAGGGATTACCTGATGAGCAACTTTTAATGCTGCCTGGACTTTGCCAACTCCAACTATCGGTTCAAGTTGGTAAATAACTTCCAAAATTTTTTCTTCGTTTATTCCCTGGTCAACGGCTGCTTGAACGTAAGATTCAATTTGTTCTGGAATTCCTTGAACGGTGAACGCAATAATTGGAAGTATTGCTCTTTGTTCTTTTGAAATCGGTGTTTGGTCAAAGTCTTTCAAATAATCATTAAAGATTGTGTTGAATTGTTGGTCCGTTTTCATTTCTATCCCCTATCCTTTCTTAATTAGGCTATGTTAAACTATATTGTGTTTATTTACACTGTGTAATTTAAATCACAATTTCACAATAATTTACACAGTGTAAATTGTCAATTAAAATATAGGAGAAGATCTTACAATGACATTTCAACGTGCACGCAACGACGAACAACGGCAAATTCGAATTAACCAAATCACAACGGCAATGATTGAACTGATGGAAGACTTGCCATTCGATAAAATCACAATGAAAAAATTAGGCGAAAAACTATCTTTCACCCGTAACAATTTATACCAGTACGTGAAATCCAAAAATGAAGTGATCCTGCTGATCATTCAACAGGATTTTGTTGAGTGGGCCAATAGCCTTCACGATAATCTTCAGCCACTTAAGACTCCAACCCTGAGTGCCTTTTGCAAGGTCTGGGTTCAAGCTGCCGTTAAGTACCCGCGGATTCTTCACTGGTTCCCTTTGCTTGGAGAGTTAATTGAAAAGGACATTACGCTTGAAAAGTTAATTCCATTTAAAAAAAGTTATTTTAAAATTTTAGAAGCAGTAAAAAAAGACATTATCAAAGTCCTTCCCAAACTGGATTCTGCACAAGCTGAACGGCTCGTATACTTTCATTTAAGAGTGCTTCCCCATCTTTTCCACCTTTACAATGAATCAAACGTTCAAAAGGAAGCAATTAAACAAGCCGGCTATCCGGGACCACAAGGAAGCTTTGAGGAACAAGCTGAAATTGAAATGCAAATTTACGTGAATGGGCTTTATAATACAGATTTAGAAATTAATGAATAGTCTGAAATATTTTGGCTTGAAAATGTCGTTTGTGTGATATACTTTTTATCGTTTATAAAAAAGTATATAGATAAAGGATGTATATTTAAATGTTTAATGAAGAGAAAAAGCGTTATAAACTATACAAATCTGGGAAAATGTGGGTCACTGCTCCAATTTTGTTTTTAGGAGTAACTTTAGGAACAACATCAGTTGCAAAGGCTGACCAAATCCAATCGCACTCAATCAGCCAACCAGTCGCTATTCAGCAAAAACAAATTAGTTCAGTTTCCACAAGTAATCAAAAAAACGCCGTTGTTCTTTCGTCAAAGGCAACAAACTCTAGTTCACAGATTAGTAATTCTTCAAGTCAAGTTAAAGACCAATCTAGCCAAAACCAGGAACATCAAACCGTTACAAACTTTGCTGCTGTTCCTGCTAAAAATGAGCAAAACCAACAAGCTCCAAAACAAAATACCAGTGTTTCAGTTCCCCAACCTCAACTGAAACAACAAACCGTGGTTCAAAAGCCAGAGAATCAATCACAATTAAACCAACAATCAAAAAAACAAAATCAAATTGTTCAACCATCGCAAGGTTCTCTCGATAAATATACCTTTGCTGAAAATCATCCAGATGCTAAGCAAGTTAATCAAAATAACAATTGGTACTTACAAGAAAATGGCAAAAATTTAACTGGTTTCCAAAAAATTAACGATCAGAATAAGATTTGTTATTATAATCCAGCAAACGGCGCCATGGTATACGGCCAACAAAAAATTGGTGATAAATGGTACCTTTTCGATAAAGTAACGGGTGCTCTTCAGTTTGGATATCAATGGATCAGTGATCAAAATAAAGAAGTTTACTATGATCCTAATAAAGGAAATATGGTTTACGGTCTTCAAACTATTAATGGTAAAGAACAGTATTTTAATCCAACGACCGGCGCCCAGGCAAAAAATCAATATATTTGGGACCAAAATACCAACGCGGAGTATTACTTCGACGGTCTTGGAAACATGGTCCACGGGCAACAAAAAATCAATAACAAATGGCAATATTTCGATCAACAAAGCGGTAAACAAGTAAAAAATCAATTTGTAAACATTAAAGATCAAAACAAAACTGTTTATTATGACAGTTTAGGTAATATGGTCTATGGCCAACAAAATATTAACGGTCATTGGATGTATTTTGACTCAATAACTGGTGCCCAAGCAAAAAATTCATATGTTTGGATCGGTAATCAAAATAAAGAAGTTTACTACGACCAAAACGGTAATATGGTCTATGGTCTCCAAACTATTAATGGTCAAAAACAATTCTTTGATTCAGTAACTGGTGCCCAAGCAAAAAACCAATATGTTTGGGATCGAAACACTAATGCTGAATATTACTTTAATGGTCTCGGTAATATGGTTTACGGACAGCAAAAAGTTAATAATAAATGGCAATATTTTGATCCGCAAACTGGTAAACAAATTAAAAGCCAATTCGTAAATATTAATGATCAAAACAAGACCGTTTACTATGATGGCCTCGGCAACATGGTTTATGGGCAACAAAGAATCAATAATAACTGGTACCTTTTTGACAATGTAACGGGTGCAATGAAGACCGGTTTCCAATACATTGATAACCAACACAAAACCGTTTACTATAACGGTCAAGGACAAATGCTTTATGGTCATCAATCAATTAATGGGCATAACTACTTCTTTGATCGTGTTACAGGCGCAATGACAACTGGATTTTTAGCTGATCAAAGTAACCATCAAATTTATTATTACCAAAGCAACGGTCAAGGAGTAACCGGAATCCCAACCATTAATGACCAAACATACTCATTTGATAATTCAAGTGCCCTTGAAACAAACGGCCAAGTGAAAATTAACAATGACTGGTATCTTTTTAATCAAAATCATTTTGTAACAGGATTCCAACATATTAATGATCAAAACAAAACTGTCTATTACACCAACGACGGAAAAATGGTCCACGGCCAGGCTCAAATCAACGGTCATTGGTATCTTTTTGATGACGTAACTGGCGCAATGAAGACCGGTTTCCAATACATCGGTGACCAACACAAAACCGTTTACTATAACGATCAAGGACAAATGCTTTATGGTCAACAAAATATTAACAATGACTGGTATCTTTTCGATAATGTGACTGGTGCAATGAAGACCGGCTTACAGTATATTGGTGATCAGCATAAATGGGTCGTTTATGCCAATGACGGTAAAATGTCTCACAACGACACAACGATTGGACGTGAAACATTCTATATTAATAACGTAAATGGTGCGGTCGAAGGTGTATTTAACAACGCAGATATCGTTTGCCAACGTCCTGAACTTCCAACGGGATGTGAAATCACAGCCGTTACAATGATGCTCAAGTATGCCGGCTGCAACGTTAATAAAATTGACTTAGCAAATGAAATGCCACGAAGCAATGATGGCAATAAAGGATTTGTTGGAAATCCATTTAGTCCGAGCGGTTGGTGGATCTTCCCTACCGGAATTGCTCCTGTTGTAAACCACCATATCGGACACAGCCAAATCATGACCGGTGCAAGTTTAGATGCAATTAAAGATAAGCTGATTCAAGGTCACCTTGTTGTTATTTGGGTTGCAAACGTTGATGGTTTTGTAAACCACGCACTAACCTTAACTGGTTTCAGAGGCGACACGTTATATTACAATGATCCTTGGACAGGCCAAAAAGCAAGTATGAGTACTGGATACTTCTATCAACACTGGAATGCTGATGCACAACGCGCAATTAGTTACTAATTAAAAAAATTAAATACAAAAATACCGATTTCTAGAATTTGAAATCGGTATTTTTATTATTAACTTTATTTCATCAATGCTACATGCAAACCGGCAGCTAAAATCCCGCCGACGATTGGGCCAACCATTGGAACCCATGCATATTTCCAATTAGCGGTTCCCTTATTTGGAACTGGCAAGATCGTATATGCCAACCGTGGACCCCAGTCACGCGCCGGGTTAACCGCAAAGCCGGTCGTACCACCAAGCGCCATTCCGATTGCGGTGATGATCAACCCAACGATCAATGGCTTTAATCCTTGAGTGAAGTTACCTAAGTCCAATAACGTAAAAATGAAAATGAATGAAGCAATCAATTCGCTAAAGAAATTAAAGACCGGACTGTCAATTGCAGGAGCCGTTGCAAAAATTCCTACTGAATTGCCATCTGCTTTATCTTTTGAAGCCTTAAAGTGTGGGTAGTATTGAATTAAAACAAGCGCTGCTCCAACAAATGCTCCCAAAAATTCACCAATTAAATATGGCAACACTTGACTCCATGGGAATAACCCGCAAATTGCCGTTCCTAAAGTAATGGCCGGGTTAATAAAGCCTTTTGAACCTAACGTTCCGGCAACGTAAACCCCAAACGTGATTCCAAGACCCCAGCCAAGGGATACAAAAAGCCAACTTTGACCCCGACTGAAGGTCCCCTTTAAGTTGATTCCAGCACCGACGCCGCAACCAATGGCGGTCAAGATCATCGTGCCGAAAAATTCACCGATAAATCCATGCATAATCTCCTATGCCTCCCAATTTAATTTTGAAAATCAATTCTCAATTTCAAGAACTGAAATTAATTTTCACAACATAAAAGATTATAGCTTTTTGTTTCAGAAAATTCGATCAATCACCCTTTTCTTAAACAACTTTAAGAAATTTAATCAGGTATGATAAAATAACAGTAATCAAATTACAGTAAATGGGGAATAATAATGAGTTTTACAATTTATTTAACCCGTCATGGGCAAACAATTTTGAATAAATATCGCCGCTTTCAGGGATGGTGTGACGCACCTTTAACTGATCAGGGAATTGAAGACGCCAAGAAAGCTGGTCAACGACTTAAAGACGTCCAGTTTGACTTTGCTTACAGCAGTGACTCACCGCGTGCAATCCAAACCCGCGACATGATCATCGCTGAAAATCAATTTAAAGCGCCTGAAACGCACGAATTGCCCAACTTCCGGGAACAATCCTTTGGATACTTTGAAGGCGCTGATTCCGGCCATATTTGGACAATGGTAGGCCTTCCGCACGGGTGCAAAACATATTATGAAATTTTAGACAATCTGGGGGCTGCTGCGACCCGTGATCTCCTCCACGAAGCTGATCCATGGGGGGATGCCGAAGATGATCAAACTTACTGGAATCGAATCGCAGCCGGGTTCGAATACCTTAAAGAACATCACGGGAACGGTGAGACTTTGCTTCTCGTAAGCCACAGCTTGACGATTCGGACAATTGTTGATCACTTCGCACCGAAATACAACGCAACCGTTAACGGCCCGAAAAACGGATCAGTAACCAAACTGGTTGTTGATGATCACGGCAAAATTTCAGTTGAATATTATAATCATTACTAAAATAAGCACGCAAATTGCGTGCTTATTCTTTTACCACCGAACCGAAATTCGTTGATTTTCATGTTTGTCGTTTTTAATTTCATCAACCAATGCCCGCGCATAGTCGGCATAACTGATTTCGCTCTTGCCATTTTTATCAAATGATAAATTATCACCAGTTACGATCACATAATGTCCTTGCGATTCATCGGTCGGTTTAAAGTTAACCGCCGGACTGACATACGTCCATCTCAAATCCTTGCTGATCCGTAAATTATCAAAAGCAACACTCATTGCCTTTGCTACTGGCCGTGCCTTTTCAGGGAAATCCTTCGTATCTACTAATTGCATGTTCATTTCTGGATCAGCAATCAAACTGCCTGCCCCGCCAACTACAATCAGCCGAATATCCGTTTTTTGCAAAATCGAAATTAAATGTTGCATTGATGAAACGTGAAGACCAACCGCATCGGCATCCCAAGTTCCAAAAGCATCAACGATCACATCAAAATCCTTGACATCGTCAGTTGTTAAATCAAACAAATCTTTTAACAATACATTTTGAGCTGCAGTTTGATTTTCATGTCGAACAATTGCGGTCACGTCAAATCCTTCTTCAACGCACCGTTTAACGATTCGCCGACCGGCCCGTCCATTGGCGGCGATAACTCCAACCTTCATTTTAAGTTCCTCTTTTCATTCATCTCTATATCAACCATTTTAACTGATATCTTCAAATTATGAAAAGGTAAATTATTCAAACATTAATTTTAAGGTCTTGCCAATTCCATCATGATTGTGATCAGTAACCGTGATCTGATCCGCATATTCCTTAATTTCATCACGAGCATTTCGCATTGCTACCGCCGTTCCGGCAACCTTAAACATTGACAGGTCATTTTCTTCATCCCCAAAAACAATCACGTCTTTCAAATCGACATTTAACCGTTGAGCAAGGCGCTGAACCGCATTCCCTTTACTTGAATCTTGCGGTAAAAACTCAAGAAAAATCGGACCGCTTCTTACAATCTGAAATTCGTCAAAATACTTTGCCGGAATTTGTTTTGCAACCATGGTAATCCTATCCGGTTCATCAGTCCATAGACATTTCTGAATATCCTCCCCTTCTAAAAAATCGTAATTATCGGTTTCAACCGGTACCAATTGACTGTCGCGAATATCCTCCAATGCTTGGGCATTCATTTGCGAATTGACTGCATATGATTTCTGGGATGCGACAACTAAAGTATCGCCGACCCTTAGTTGCTTCGCCAACTGATCAGCTTCAATGGCCTGATCAGCCGACAAATAATGGGCATCAATTGATTTCATCGTTGCTAAGTCAAAGACGTTGCCCCCGTTAAAAGTAATTGCATATTCATCCGGCATGGCCCACAATCCAAGCGTCATTAAGTAATCCTTTAAGCCATTGATCGAGCGTCCGGAACATAAAACAACTCGATGTCCTTGAGCAATCAACTTTTTTAATTCATGTTTGGTTTCCGGCATGATCTCCTTTTGGTCATTTACCAACGTTCCGTCAATATCCGTTACGATCAGCTTCTTTTTCATAATCATCCTTCTCTTTTGAAATCGTTTACAATTAATTTAACATTAATGGATTTCAATCTCAAGATTCAAAAAAAGAGGTCGTGACTCACGTCACAACCTCTTAGTAGAAACATAGTCAATTATTTAACTTCATTTGCAATTGCTTGTTCAACTGCACTCTTTTCGGCTTCAACCAAATCAACTTTTCCTTTGATCAAGTTAACGTCCATTTCAATTTCACGTCTTAACCCTGGAGTGTCCAGTTTTGGTTCGTAGAATGCCTTGAATTCATCATACCGTTGCTTGGTGTAGAAGGTATTGGCCGTAACAGTTACGTAAGTGTGGAATTCCATGTCGCCACCCAATGTGTCGATCAACCAATCCCAGTTGTCACGCATCCAATCCCATGTAGCTTGTTGAGCTTCGCTGTTACCAAGCAATCCAACATACCATTCACGCAGATCTTGCGGCTTGATCGTATCAGCATCCTTGAAGCATTCAAGAATTTCTTGAATTGCAGTTTTATCTGAAGTTACAGTCAATGCTGTACTTAAGTCGCGTTGATAAATTCCATCACTTGTCTTCCGGTATTCGTTCAACAATGTCTTGATCAAATCTTCGTTACCGTAATTTGCAACTTCACTCATCATGACATATGGCCGAACACTTGCTGGAATCGTTGCAATGTGACCCTTGTGAGCTTCAAACATTGCATGGGCATCCTTGATGGCCTTTTCGTTCTTGGCATACAAAGCTGCCTTCACGATTGTTGGCCGACCTAATACGGCATCATTATCGTCATCATCTTTTGATTCGATTCCAAGAGCTGCATACTTGGCAGCACTTAATTCATTGAATAATGTCCGCAAGTTCTTTTCGTCTTCTGAACCTGGTTTAACGAATTTCTTCAAATCGTCAGCAATTTCAAACAATGCGTCATTTACAATGTATGACTTATTCTTTGTAAAGTGGCTCATCAATGGTACAAGGGCTGAGTATGAAATTTCGCGACCCTTAGCCAACAAGTGCATGTCTTGCAATAATTCGCGTTGACTGATTGCATCCAATTCATCAATGTGATCCAGAATATCGTTTAACAATGTTTCATCGTACTTAACGATAAAGTGTGAGTTGTTGCCGACATTCAAAACAAATGGTTTATTACCGTTCTTTTGCTTCAATTCAGCATAATTCCCGAGATCAAGGGTTTGATCCTTCATTAATTCTGGAACAGTTTCATAGTTGCTGTTCAACGGAATTTGCCATTGCCGGCCTTCATCCTTGCCTTCACCAATGAAGAATTGTTTTTGTGATAATTGAAGGTTGCCATCAACGATCTTTGCCGTTACAACTGGATAACCTGGTTGATTCAACCATGACTTCATTACTGCACTGACGTCCATTCCAGAAGCATCGCCAAGGGCTTTCCATAAGTCGTCCCCGACTGCATTGCCGTATTTATGAGCATCAAAGTAATTCTTTAAGCCTTTCCGTAATGCGTCATCACCGATCATTGAACGAACCATAACTAACATCCGTGAACCCTTAGCGTACACGATCGCCCCATCAAAAATTGCGTCAATGTCAGCGGGATCTTCAACTTCAACGTGAACGGGTTGAACGCCATCGATTGCATCCCGGTTCAATGCCATTGGAACTTCCTTTTCTTGGAAGACTTCCCACATGTGCCATTCAGGATGAATTGCATCGCTTGAAACATATTCCATCATGTTGGCGAAACTTTCATTCAACCATAAATCATCCCACCATTTCATTGTGACTAAGTCACCGAACCATTGGTGAGCTAATTCGTGAGTAATATCCGTTGCATTGTGTTGCTTGACACTTAATGAAGCATTCTTCGGATCCAATGTTAAGAAGGCTTCCCGGTATGTGATCAAGCCCCAGTTTTCCATCGCACCGGCTGAAAAGTCCGGTAATCCTAATTGCCATGAATGCGGAAGCGGATATGGTGTTTCATAGTACTTTTCATAAAATTCAAGGGCATTCTTGGTGATGTCCAATGCAAAGTCAAGTTCGTCTTCCTTGTGAGCTGGTGAAGCATAAACCCCGATCTTGATTCCATCATCGGTTTTCGTGTGTTTGCTTACCATTTCACCAAATGCAAAGGCGATCAAGTATGATGACATCCGCTTGGTGGTTTCAAAGTAGTGAACCCCGTCCTTGCATTCCTTTTCAGGCATGTTGGCTAAAATTGTTTCACCTGGTTTTTCATCATATTTGATTGCCAGGTCCCAAGTTGCCTTTGCTTCCGGTTCATCAATACATGGAAATGCTTGCCGGGCAGCTGTACTTTCAAATTGAGTTCCGATAATCTGTTTCTTTTCACCATTAACTTCGTAGTATGACGGATAGATTCCCATCATTGTGTCCGTTAATTGAGCATCAAATTCAATTTCAACCGTTGTTTCGCCGGTTTTGCCACAGTTAACGTCAACGGTTTCTGCTTGATCATCAACGTTAAAATCAACGGTTTCGTTGTTTACCTTAACGGCTGTAATATTCAAAAACTTCTCATTAAATTTGATATCCGGCTTAACCGCTTCGCCTTCCATGGTTACTTTCCCATTGAAAATCTTCGTTTCACGGTTAATGTCTAAATAAACATCATAATGAGCTGGTTTGAATAGGTCGTATAAATGTTCTTTTTTGGTCATTTAATCACCCCATCATATTTAAGTTGAGCATTTTACCAACTACTTTGAGTATATGCCACATCAAAATATTTTTAAAGAAAATATTATAGGCTTCAATTCTTAATTTGCAAGCAATCAGGTCCCTTTTATTCCTTGATTTAAAAAAAATCCTAAAAATCATTTTACAATTCTTAAAAAAAGACTAAACTATTTCGGAATTTAACTTTTTTGGATTATGTTATATTATATTGTGTATAAGAGAATTATGAGGGAGACAAAAAGGCAGTAAGTTTTATTCTAAAAATAGAACTTTTTACAAAGCAAAGAACAATGAAAAAGAACAAATTATTATACGGAATTCGACAGATATTCCTTGGAATCGCCTTTATCATTGGACTTGTTTTGCTTTTTAATAAACCGATCACCAATTACCTGATCGAAAATTATCATCCGGTCATCTTCGGTGACGAGGTTCGAACTGAAAAGAAAACGAAAGCACCATATGATTGGGCGAGCGTTAAACCGTTAAATCTTTTTGCCGTTGCGAAAGCACGGGCATACCACCCGCAAATCAAAGTTGTTGGTGGAATTTATAATCAAAAACTCGGATTAAATGTTCCAATTGTTAACGGGGTTGATCAAACAATCTATTCGTTATGTGCCGGAACGCTTGAACCGAACGAAAAAATGGGCCAAAGCAACTATTCAATTGCTGCGCACAATGTATCATCAAGTAAAGATGCGTTATTTGCCCCAATCTATCAAAAGGCAAAAGTCGGTGATACATTGAACATCACGAATTTCCATAAGGTATACACCTACAAGATTTATGCCAAGGCACCTGTTTCACAGCATAACAACACAATTCTTGAAGATTCAAGTCAATCAAACTTGACCCTTGTTACGTGTGGGAACGCTAACCAAAATTCAAAACAACGGTTTGTTTACCAAGCAAAATTAACAAAAACAAGTAATTACAACGATGTTCCTGCCTCAACCAAGGCATTTTTAAATGAGAAATACACCCTTAAATCATCAAGATGGAATATGATTTATCTGCACATGTTGGAAACAGGAAAACATCAGAAATAATCATTTAAGCGGGCAGTATGCCCGCTTTCGTTTTTTTTTACGAGATGTAAAAATAATTTTACATAAAATTACAGCCATAAGGGGGATTTTTCTTTATGATTGGAGGATTTGAGCTTTATTATCCAGTCATCATGTCTTTTGTTTGGATAATCGGCGCAATTTTCTTTAACTATTGTGAACGAACATTTACGAAATTAAGATCTAAAAAGCAGGATAACGGACCTTCCGTTGAAGTTTTCATGTCGTGTTATAACGAAGAAGCCGTTCTCGAACGTTCGATCGACTCCCTCGAACAAATCACCTATCAAAACTACCGTGTGGTTTTGATCGATGATAAAAGTTCTGATAACACCCTTCAAATTATGCAAAAACTTGCGCAAAAGTACCCAAATATTGAGATTAAAGCCCAAAAGAAAAACATGGGCAAGGCTGCTGCCTTAAATCGTGCCTTAAGCGAAAGTAAAGCGGATTATATTTTGTGCGTTGACGCAGACACAATTTTTAAAAAAGATTCATTAAGTTATCTTGTTGCTGTCCTTTCTGCTGATCAACGAATTGCGGCGGTTACTGGACGTCCAATTGTCAAAAACGTTTCAACGTTAATAGGTAAACTTCAATTTCTCGAATACATTTTAAACATTGACATGATCAAACGCTCACAGTCGTTTTTCCTTGGCCACATCATGACAGTTTCCGGAGTGTTGACCCTTTTCCGGCGTTCAGCCCTGGAAGACGTCGGCGGCTGGAGCACGGAAGCAATGACCGAAGACATTGACGTTACATGGAGGTTATATGATAAAGGTTACTATTGTACCTATCAACCGCGGGCACTATGCCAAATTTACGTTCCCGAAACCGTTCGCGGATTTGTTAAACAACGTGTCCGGTGGGGCCGCGGCGGCCTTGAAGTCTTACGGAATCACTTCAAGATGATTCCCAACCTTTCATGGGGCCAGCGTTTCTTAGCCCTCGATATGTGCTTTAGTTATGCATGGGTTTTCCTCGTTTCATTTGCAATTTTCAAAATCTTCTTTGAATTTATCTTCATTAAAAACTTACGAATCAATCTTGGAATTTTAGTGGCCTATTACGGCGCGACCCTCCTGTTTTACGGCTTTTCCAAATTATTTAATTGGAAAAACACTTATATTAAGTATAAGAATTACTGGCTTTACCTCCCATTTTTCTTCTATGCTTATTGGCTAAATAACATTGTCGTTGTCTTTTCCGCATTTTACCACTTATTTGATTCTGTAAAATTTGCTGCATGGGGAGCATCTGATCGGGGGAAGATCAAATGATGGCCAAACTCAAAAAAATATTTGAATTTTTATATTATATCATTGGAAATATTATCCAAATATTCATTGTCGTTGTATTCGTTGATTTTCTTTGCCATCGGTTTAAGGAATGGATGATTGATTTTTACGTTGCAACAAATTGCAATTACCGAACCATCGACTCAATGTTTGTTATTTTACTTGTTTCAGCAATTTTAATCATCGCTTTTGGAATTGCACGTTATATTTGGTTTAAATTTCGTTATTTAAAGAGAAGTAAACAATTAAAAAGAAAGAGTAAGGTCAATGAAAAAAATTAAGAGCTTTTTTCAACGAAGCTGGCATTGGATTTTTATTATTCTATGCCTAATTGTTATTGTCATTTCTGGATATACAGAATATAAAGATTATCTTCAGCAACAGCATGTTGATCGAGAAGTCAGCAGTGGTAAACTTTCGAACCAGCAATTGCATGAAAATGGAATTTTAGTTTTGTGCTATCACCGGGTTGTAAATAATCGGCTGTTTGCAGATCATTTTGCTCTTGCCTTATCAAATAATGACCAGTTGCATGAATACAGCATGCCTGTCAATAAATTAAGATATCAAATTGAATATTTAAAAAAACATCATGTCAGAATTATTCCGGTAGCGACTGCTGTTGAATTAATCAAACAAAATCGTCCTTTGAAGCATAAATACGTCGTTTTAACCTTTGATGACGTTGACGAGACGCTTTCAACAAATGCCTGTCCTGTGCTTAAAAAACTTGGAAACATTCCATACACTGTTTTTATCGTTACCAGCAACACTGGAAGATATGATAACGGGACCCGTTTTGCAACATGGCACCAGCTTCGAAACGTCTTGCATAGTTCAAATGCAACCATTGGCGTTCACACTAATAATATGCACTATCTCGTAAAAAATAAACCAGTTTTAAAGTATGCTCGAAATTACAATCGGTTTAAGAAAGATTACCAAAAATCTGAAAAAATTATCAAAAAGCATATTGGTCATAAAACACCCTACTTTGCTTATCCATACGGTGAAGGAACGCAACGGGAACAAAAATATCTCGTTGATCATGGCATGATCACCTTTTCACTTGATAACGGAATCGTAACTCCGGGTTATGATTTAAATCAACCGCTTCCGCGAACAATGGTTGATGATCATTCATGGAATGACGTAATAAAGAAGTGGGTGGATACAAGTGCAACTAATTAAAAGGAAGCTTCATTTGTTTATCCAAGCCATCAATTGGATCATTAATATCGGGATCATTAGCATCATCAGTATTTTCTTTTACCGTTTAAATCAAATTACTGGGTATGCTGGTGATGATTTTCTTTATCATTTTCTTTATCATGGTGAATGTATCAGTGCGATTCACAACGTTTTTGAGTGGATTCAATCAGTTATTAATCAAACTCAAATGTGGAATGGACGATTTATTGCCCAGGGATTAGTTCAACTTTTTATGCAGTTTCCAAAAGAAATTTTCAACATTGCTAATACTATTGCTTTCATTGCGGTTGGATTATTGATTAATTTGCTTGTTCGACGTCGAATTCGCGACGTCAATCCAATCTATCTATTACTAACATATTGTGTCTTCCCGACTTTGGACGGGCTGTTCTATGGCTTTCCGGAAGTTTCAATTATCTTTGGATACCGTTGATTTATCTTGGATACTTTTGGTTTTTACGTTGGCAGTATATTCCGCGAAAACATTCCGGAATCTTTACCTTTTTAATCATTGTGCTTGCCTTCCTGACTGGAGCAACAAATGAAAATATCGGTCCTATATTTATAATATTAACGTATTTCTATTATGCATCTTCATCTAATTCTGAATTTCGACAATATACTTATCCATCAACCTTTAGTTGCATTGCCGAATTTATTATCTTAATTACCCACAATACTGGTGAAGCGGCCTCAGAAAAAGGACGTGCATTTCAAATTAGATTAATTATTGAACAATTAGTCCAGTATGATGGAATTTTATTGACAATTGCACTTAGTTTAATTCTCATTTTGTCGGTTCAAAATCATTTTCGCCGAATTGACTTAAATAACGACATCCTGATCACTGAATTATTAACCGCTAGCGCCCTTGCAAGTGTTGGTGCGTTGATCTTGTCGCCGCAGATTCCACCGCGAACTTACTTTGGAAGTGTAATTTTTTTGATTGTTGCATGTCTAATTGGATTCAACCACTTAGTTCAACTAACTAAACTTACTCGGATCATTCCAATTGGATGTGCATCCTTTATCAGTTGTGTTGCATTTCAACGATATACTGATGTTTACCCTCAGCTTTTATCAAATTACGAACGGTTTTATACGGCTGAACAAGCCGCTTTAAATGCTCAAAAACATCATCGAAATGATATTTACGTCCCTGGAATGAACGATACCTGCAATTACAATGCATATCATGAAACGGCATATCTTGGCTTTGGGAAAATACATGGATGGCGAAATACTATGGCTTAAGACACGTTTATTTGAATAATCAAACGCCAATCAAACCAATTCCTACAAGTCTAAAAGAATATCCATGGATTATCAGAAAAATTCAAACTTTAATTCATTAGATAAAAAGGAAACCGAATTATCTTTTTTCAGCTTCCTTTTTTATAAAACAAAAAAACCACGTGCTTTCACACGTGGTTCTTTTAACGTTTCATATAATAGATCAGAGAGTCAATGAATAAGTAGATAACTGTTATGTTATCAGTTTGCTGTCAGATTAGTGACGACGCTTTAATTCTGCGAAGCCAAGACCCATAGCAGCAGCCAAAGCACCCATACCTGCTACAGCTGCAACATTGCTTGATGCTTCACCTGTTTGTGGCATTGTGTTCTTTGATGATTCTGCCTTAGCTGATGTTGTCTTAGCAGCTTCGTTTTCACTGTATGTGTATGTGATTGGTGCGTTGAAGTTTGCTGATGACTTCTTAGCAGCCTTTTCTTCGCCGCCGACAAACTTAACAGCTTTATTAGCTTCAGCCTTCTTAGCAACTGGAGCAGCCTTCTTTTCTGATGAAGCAGCTTTCTTGCTTGCTTCCTTCTTAGCTGATGAAGTTGAAGGTTTTACTTCGTTCTTCTTTTGTGAGTTTGTGTTTGTTGAAGGCTTTGCTTCGTTACCCTTGTTTGCGTTTGTTGAAGGCTTTGCTTCGTTGCCTTTGTTTGCGCTTGTTGAAGGTTTTGCTTCGTTACCTTTGTTTGTGTTTGTTGAAGGCTTTGCTTCACTGCCTTTGTTTGTGTTTGCTGAAGGTGTTACCTTAGCAGGACCGTTTTGAACATCGTTAGGGTTGTCAGCTGGTTGTGCTGAGTGGTGTTCGTTATTTGTGTTGTTCTTGTTTGCTGAAGGTGTTACTTCGGCAGGACCATTTTGAATGTCGTTAGGATTGTCAGCTGGTTGTGCTGAGTGGTGCTTTTGTGGTAATGCAGCAACCATGTCGCTGGCTGTCTTAAGAGCATCATTTGCATTTGTAACAGCTTGTTGTGCCTTTGTTAAAGCACTCTTGGCGTTGTTCATTGCAACTTCGTCCCAGTGTTCGTTTGCTTCAGCTGTGTTCAAGGCATTTGCTGTATCTTTGTATTCTTTCTTTGCTTTGTCAAATGCTACTTGTGCCCAGTGAGCATTTGCATTTGCTGTGTTCAAAGCATTTGCTGTGTTCTTGTATTCATCTTTTGCTTTGTTGAATGCTGTTTGTGCATCGTCAGCAGCCTTCTTAGCAGCTTGTTCTTTGTCTTGAGCTTTAAGTAAAGCTGCTTGAGCATCGTCAAATGCCTCTTGTGCAGCCTTCTTGTCCTTAGCTGTTGTAGCATCGCTTAATTCTTCACTGGCATTTGTTAAAGCATCGTTAGCATCTGAAACAGCCTTTTGTGCTTCAGCCAACTTAGCGTTCTTAGCGTTAAGAGCGTTAGCTGTTGTCATGTAGTCTTTCTTTGCCTTGTCAAATGCTGTTTGTGCTTCTTGAGCAGCAGCTTTCTTTGAGTTCAAATCATTAGCTGTGTTCTTGTAGTCATCCTTTGCTTTGTTGAATGCACTTTGAGCATTAGCTGTTGTCTTCTTGTCTGCATTGTACTTGCTTGATGCAGTGTTGTATGACTTTTGTGCAGCTTGTTCTTTGTTTTGAGCATTGATCAAGTCGCTTTGTGCTTGACTGAATGCTGCATTTGCTGTATCAGCAGCTTTTTGGCTTTCAGTTTCTGATGAAGCTGATGAAGCTACAGCACTTGATTGTGTGCTTGAAGCCTTTGATGAAGCTGTTGAACTAGCTTTAGCTGATGATGTTGAACTAGCCTTTGCTGAACTGTTGTTTGCTGATGACTTCAATGCAACTGTGTTTGATGACTTAGCTGCTGAAGTTGTTGCAACTGAAGCAACGTGGCTTTCTGAATTGTTTGATACGTGGTTTGCAGCAACTGTGTCAGCATTTGCTGATAAACTACCAGCTGATAATGCTAAGGCACCAACACCTGCTGTAACCATTAATGATGAGACCCACTTACTACCCTTTTTGTAAGTCTTTACACGAGAAACTTCAGACATTTTTTCCATCTTACGTTTCATTTAACTCAACTCCTTAAAATAAATCCTCATAGAGGTTTAACAAGCAGAACTGTTAAAACCTTTATGTAAAATAGTTTTGCTTAACGTCATCAATATAAGCCAAAATTCACAGAATCGCAACCCCCCCCGAAAATCTTAACAATTTTTATTTATTATCCGAACTCTTTCGAATATTACAGCATTGTTACAAGTAACCACTTTCAGAAGTTTTTCATTATTTTGAAAAATCTAGTCCGCACAAACCACTGGTTATACCAATAAATTCACGCTTTTTTCTTCTTGGCACCAAAGTTACAATAATTATTTCCATAACATTTCATTTATATTATGTTTCGGAACGTCATTAATAATCTTTAATATTTTCTCGAAATTATCTTGATTATCTTAAATCTTCCCCGTTTGATTTAATCACTTTTTGATACCAATAAAATGAATCTTTCTTCATTCGTTTAAGGGTTCCTTCCCCTTGATCATTTTTATCAACGTAAATAAAGCCATATCGCTTGTCCATCTGACCGGTTCCGGCTGATACAAGATCAATGCAGCCCCATGGAGTGTAACCCATCAAGTCAACGCCATCAAGATTGACCGCTTTTTCCATCTGTTCGATGTGTTTTCTGAGATAATCAATCCGATAACTGTCATGAATCGCTCCATCCGCTTCAACCTTATCAAATGCGCCCATTCCATTTTCAACAATGAAGAGCGGTTTGTGATAACGGTCAGTTAAGAAGTTCAACGACCAACGAAGGCCCTTTGGATCGATCGTCCATCCCCAGTCAGTCGTTTTTAGATACTTGTTGGGCACAACTGCCTGATCAATATCATGCAAATCATCAATTTTTACCTTACTTGCTGATACATTTCGAGAAGCATAGTAACTAAAGCCGATATAGTCAACCGTTCCTTCCTTAAGAACGATCCGATCTTCAGCGGTGATATCTGGACGGAAGCCATTGCGTTCAATGTACTTTTCAATCGCTTTCGGATATTCACCGTTACATTGGACATCTGAGAACCAGCACCGTAACTGGTTTACCCGTTGTGCAAGTAAAATATCATCTGGGTCTGATGTATTTGGATAATATGGTGTACATGCGATCATGCAACCAATTTGGAAATCAGGATTGATCTTTTTTCCTTCCTTAACGGCCAAAGCACTCGCGACTAATTCGTAGTGCGCTGCTTGGAACATTGCAGCCTCTGGATTTTCCTGTTCATCGACAAAGTAGCCCGAATTTGTCATCGTTAAAAATGGATTATTGAATTCAGATTGGTTGTCAATCTCATTAAAGGTCATCCAATATTTGACTTTATCCTTATACCGGTTGAAACATGTTGTTGCAAACTTGACGAAGAAATCAATCGTCTTCCGGTTGGTAAATCCACCATATTCTTCTACTAAATGATATGGCATTTCAAAGTGCGATAACGTAATTACCGGTTCAATTCCGTATTTGTGGCATTCATCGAATAAATCATCGTAAAATTTCAAGCCCGCTTCGTTAGGTTCCGCATCATCGCCATTCGGAAAGATCCGCGTCCACGCAATTGATGTCCGGAAGCACTTAAATCCCATTTCAGCCATTAACTTAATATCTTCCTTACAATGATGGTAAAAATCAATTGCTTCATGATTCGGATAATTTTTTCCTGGAAGAACCCCATGCGTAATTTCACGTGGTTGGGTTGCAGAACCGACCGTCATAACATCGGCAACGGAAACGCCCTTTCCATCTTCATTCCAAGCACCTTCTAATTGGTGCGCAGCAACCGCTCCACCCCATAAAAAGTCTTTTGGCAATTTCATTCCCATTTCAATTCCTCCAATTCTTTATGATTACATGGTTACCTTATCATAAATCAATCCAATTTAAAATAGCGCTTACATTGGCATAAAAAATAAATCGCAGTTTATCCTGCGATTTATCCTTTCTATTTTATTCTTCACCATAGAAATGTGATTTATCGATCAAACTCATTGACTTTCCGATTTTCTTAACCAATTCAGGGGCATCCAAAGCCTTGGTCTTTAAAATCACAAAGTGGGCCTTACTACGATCGTCAGCAATTTTGTCCATAATGGCAAGCATCTCCTGCTTGTTAGTTGCAACGCTAACATCCATCGTGTCTTCAGTAATTCCCATTGCAGCCGGAATCTTAGTATAATCCCAAACCGCAATATCATTATACTTTGCATGAGCTCCGTGAATGACCCGTTCGATCGTGTAACCATCATTGTCAACCAAGAAGATGATTGGTTTCAAGTGATGCCGTTGAATCAAGCTTAATTCTTGAATCGTCATTTGAGCTGAGCCATCACCGATCGACAAGATATGCCGGCCTTCAGGATCCGCAATTTGACTTCCTAAAACTGCTGGCAAAGTATAGCCGATTGAGCCCCATAATGGTTGGGCTTCAAAGTCAACGCCCTTTTTCAAGTTCATAAATGAAAGACCATATTGAGAAGTCCCGGTTTCAGTATAAATCGTGTCATCCGGCTTCATGAAGTTCTTAAAGGCGTACATGTATTGGGATAAGTTCAATTCCTGATCATCATTGTCTTCATATTTTACATCCGGCGTTACATTGTTTAATCCAGTACTTTCAAAGTCAAATTGATAATCGAAGTTTTCAAGGTTCTTGATCAAGTTATTGATGTTAACGCCCCGGCTCTTTTCACCGAAGAAATCGGTATTATCGCAATTCAAAACGACTGTTTCTTTTTGGGTGAAACATTGGGTAAAGCTTCCGGTATTAACGTCGATCAGCTTGCTTCCAAAGACGATTACCAAATCGCTTTGGTCAACATAGTTCAAAACCCGCTTGTCGCCATAGTTCGGATAATATGTTCCAATAAAGTATGGATTTTCTTCATTAATTGAAGACTTTCCTAACAGCATTGTTGCAACCGGAATGTGCGTTTGGTTGATCAAGTTTTCAAATTCCGCCTTTGCCCGGAACGTCATAATTTCATTTCCCGCTAAAATAACCGGCCGCTTTGCCTTCTTCAATTCATCAACTAACCGTTGAGCAACCCGCTTGTTATGATCCGTATTTTGAACGGTCAAATTCAACGGTGCACTCGGCGCATCGATCATACTGTGAGCGACATCCAATGGAAGGGAAATGTAAACCGGCCGCCGTTTGATAATTGCCGTTGTCAATGCCCGGTCAATTTCAGCGCCCGCATTTTCAAATCCTAACAGAGCCTGAGTTTCTGTAAATTGCTTATATGCCCGGTATGAACGCTTAAAGTTTCCGGTTGCATCGGTATGGTGCATTAATTTCTTATTTTCTTGAACCTTCGTTGTTGGTGCCCCGGTAATTGCGATCACTGGAATATGTTCAGCATAACTGCCGGCAATTCCATTGATTGCACTTAATTCACCAACATCAAACGTTGTGATCAAGGCCCCGACACCCTTCTTCCGGGCATAGCCGTCAGCCGCATAGGCCGCATTTAATTCATTACAATCCCCGATCCAGTTAACTGATGAACTCTTTTCAACATCATCTAAAAATGATAAGTTGTAATCCCCTGGAACCCCAAAGATGTCATCTACTCCGATTTCATGAAGCCGTTCGATCAAATAATCAATAACCGTAACTTTTTTCATGACAGATTCCTCCTATTTCAAATTATCAGTTACTACTGACTTCTCTTATATACCGATAATTATATTCTATATTTTGCACAATTGATTCCTTTACGCCTTTATGATAGCGCCTTCATCTATTGGAAATTTTAATTAAAAAGGTTTGACACAATTTGTTGTCAAACCTTTTCCCTACTTATCTTCGCGTTTCATTCGTGCCTTTTTCCGTTCATGGCGGATCAGCGCTTCCTGTTCTTCAACCTTTAAATACTCATCACGATTGAGTTTTCCTGGATTTAATTCCTGAATCTTTCCTGTCGCATCGTAAACGACCCATTCACAAAGGTTGACGATGTGATCCCCGATTCGTTCCAAGATCCGTGCAACCATTAAATAACTCATCGCTGCCACTGCGGTATTCGTTTCGCGCTTCATGATCTCAACAATCATTTGGTAAATATGATAATATTGTTGGTCGATTTCCGGATCCATCGCCGCAATCTTCCGGGCTTCAGCTTCATTGTCCCGAATCGAAGCATCCAGTGATTGTTCAAGCATGTTGCGAATGTCCGCCGTTAAATTTGAAATCAACTCTTCGATTTCCGGAATCCGGTTATTGCCTTTTAACCGAATCGTTTCCCGGGCAATAATAATTGCATGGTCACCGATCCGCTCTAAGTCAGAACTTGCCTTTAAAATACTAATAATTTTCCGGAATTCGTGTGCCACGGGCTGTTGAAGGGCAATCAGGTTCAATGCCCGTTCTTCAAGCGAAATTTCATTGTTATTAATGGTTTCATCGCGCTCAATGATTTTCTCGGCAAGTTGCTGGTCATGTTCAATGAACGATTTGGTTGCCTGATAAATCTGTTCGCTGATATCGATTCCCATTTCATTGAAGCGCCCGTTCAACTTCTTCATTTCATCATTAAAAATTTCCTTTACCATTTTAACCCTCCTTAACCAAACCGACCATTCAAATAATCATCCGTTAATTTTTCTTTCGGTGTTAGGAACAATTCCTTGGTTTTGCCGGACTCGATCAAATCACCGTTTAAAAAGAAAGCTGTGTTATCTGAAATTCGCGAAGCCTGCTGCATGTTATGCGTCACAATAATGATCGTATAGTCTTTTTTTAACTCAACCAATGTATCTTCAATTTTAGCATTTGAAACCGGATCAAGCGCGCTTGTTGGTTCATCCATCAAAATGACTTTCGGTTGCACGGCTAGAACCCGGGCAATGCAGATTCGCTGTTGCTGGCCGCCTGAAAATGCCAACGCATCCTTTTTTAAATTATCCTTAACTTCATCCCAAACCGCTGCTTTCCGTAAACTTTCTTCAACGATTTGATCAATTACTTGTTTATCCTTAATTCCCTTTAATTTTAATCCAAAAGCAATGTTATCATAAACCGATAACGGAAAGGGATTCGGCTGCTGAAAAACCATTCCGACTTCTTTGCGGAGTTTAACAACATCCATTCGCGGGCTATAAATGTCTTCTCCTTGAAGCTTAAAGCTCCCCGTAATCGTAACATTCTCAATCAAGTCATTCATTCGATTCAAGCATCGTAAAAAAGTTGACTTGCCGCATCCCGAAGGACCAATCAACGCCGTGATCTGATTCTCATCAAATCCAATGTCAAAGCCATGCAAGGCTTCTTTTTTCCCATAATACAAGTGAACATTTTCTGCTGTCATGATCTGCGTCATTGAAATGCACCTCCTAGCCAAAGTTTCCAGAAACGTAATCTTCGGTCATTTGCACGTGCGGCGCAGTGAAAATTTGCGACGTTTCGTCAAATTCAACGATCTGTCCCAGATTAAAGAAAACCGTATAGTCACTGCTGCGGGAAGCTTGCTGCATGTTATGCGTCACAATGATAATCGTGTACTTCTGCTTTAATTCCTGCAATGTATCTTCCACTTTCCGCGTCGAAACCGGATCAAGCCCGCTCGTTGGTTCATCAAGCAATAAAATATCGGGTTCCATTGCAATTGCCCGGGCAATACATAACCGTTGCTGCTGGCCGCCTGAAAGCTGCTTGCCGTTTTTATCAAGCGAATCCTTGACTTCATCCCATAGTGCAACTGCTTGAAGACTTTCTTTGACCTTTTGATCTAAAACGGATTGATCTTTAACCCCGTGATACTTTAACGCATACGTAATGTTTTCCCGAATCGATTTATAAAACGGATTAGGGTGTTGGAATACCATTCCGATATGCTTTCGCAACTCATAAATATTAATTTGATCGTTGTTAATGTCCAATCCATGATACAGGATTTGACCTTCAACCCGGGCGATTCCATCATTCATTCGGTTCAATGAACGTAAAAAGGTTGATTTTCCGCATCCCGAAGGACCAATCAACGCCGTGATCTGGTGTTGAGGAAACTCAATCGTTCCTTCGGCAAAGGCCTTTTTATCGCCGTAATAAACTGCCAGATCTTGCGTTTTCAATGCAACCGGCGTTTCAATTTTTTTAATGTATTTTTCTGTAATTTCCATCATTACCGTTCCTTATCTGTTGCCGTTAATTTCCGATAAACCACGTTTCCTAACCGCCGCGCACCAAAATTGAAAATCAAAATTACAATAATCAAGACTGCTGCTGAGCCGCTTGAAACTTGGTGGGCATCGGGCAAAATTGACTCCGTGTTGACCTTCCAAATGTGAACCGCCAACGTTTCTGCTGGACGGAAAATATTCAAGGGACTGGTTGGCGAAAATGGATTCCAATTAGCGTAATTAATAACTGAATTACTTTGTCCGGCCGTAAAGATCAATGCGGCGGCTTCCCCAAAGATCCGGCCGGCACTTAAAATCACGCCGGTCAAGATTTTAGGTAATGCACACGGAAAAACAATTCCCATGATCGTTTTCCACTTTGAAATTCCAAGTGCGACTCCTGCTTGCCGCTGATCAAGCGGAACTGCCCGAAACGCATCTTCAATACTGCGGGTCAATAACGGCAAGTTGAAAAAGGTAAGGGTGATTGCTCCGGAAATAATTGAAAATCCAATTTGAAATTTAATTACAAATAACAAATAGCCAAATAATCCCACAACGATCGATGGCAATGAGCTTAAAAGTTCAATGATCGTTCGTAAAAGGCTTGTAAACCAGTTATCCTTTGCATATTCGGCAAGGTAGATTCCAACGCCCAACGCAATTGGAAATGAAATCAGCGTTGTTAAAAGTAAAATATATACCGAGTTAAAGATTTGATCTCGAATTCCGCCACCGGCTTCAAATGATTGGCTCACGCTCGTTAGAAAGTGCCATGACATTCCCGGTAACCCGGTGATCAAAATATACCCGATCAGGAACAGCAAAAGAATTACCAGTAATCCAACTGATCCATAAATAACGTGTTTCGCGATGCGACTTGTTTTTTTCGGATTCATTACTTAATTACTCCTTCCCGGGTAATTACCCTGATCAACAAGTTGAAGACCAGTGACATCAATAATAGAACCAATGCCAGTGACCATAATGCATTGTTTGAGACCGTTCCTAAAACCGTATTTCCCATTTGACTGGTCAACTGACTGGTCAGCGTTGCGGTCGGGGTTCCAAGTCCTTCCGGCATTAAAACGGCATTTCCAATTACCATTTGCACCGCAAGTGCTTCCCCGAAGGCCCGGGTCATTCCAAAAATGATCGCCGTTAAAATTCCTGGAAGCGCGGCCCGTAAAACGATTTTATAAATTGCCTGCCATTTAGTTGCTCCCAACGCCAAGGCTGCTTGCCGATAACTGACCGGAATTGCCTTTAAGCTGTCAGCCGTTAATGAAATCACGGTCGGCAAAATCATTACGAATAACACCAATGTTCCGGCTAAAATTCCAAATCCCGTGCCACCGATCAATTTCCGCACTAACGGCACAACGACCATTAATCCAATATAGCCGTACACAACGGATGGAATTCCGACAAGTAGTTCGATTACCGCTCGTAATGCCTTGGTTCCTTTCCGCGGTGCATATTCAGTCATAAAAATGGCTACCCCGATTGCAAACGGCGTTGCAAGGATCGCCGCTAAAATCGTGACTAAAAACGAAGTTACGATCATCGGCAAAGCGCCGATCTGGTGATGCCCCGGATTCCACTGTTTGCCCGTTAAAAACTGAGTTAAACTCAGATAATTTTGCGTAAAGGTGGCCGTTCCCCGATTGATAATGAAGTATAAAATTGAAACGATCAAAACAATGATCAGGCTCAGGCAGGCGTAACATAAAATTTTTCCCCGTCGATCTTCCGTTGTCTGCTTTGACTTGCTGAGTAGCTTTTGTTTAATGTCATCCATTTATTGACCCTCCTTTACCGGTGTAACTTTGCCGTCAATCGCTTTTTTGACCTGCATATCATGAATACTGATATATTTCATTTCTTTAACCATCTTGCGTTGAACCGGAGCTGAAAGCATATATTTCAAAAATTGCTTAGTTTCGCCTGTCGGCTGTCCCTTGGTATACATGTGTTCATAGGACCAGATTTTCCATTTATTCGTTGCGACATTTTGCGTTGTCGGCTGAATTCCATCGATTTTTAACGGATGAATTCCCTGACTTCGAAGATATGCAAATGAAATATAACTGATTGCGCCCGGAGTGTTAGTAACGATCTGCTGAACCGTTCCGTTTGAATCCTGTTCCTGTGCATTCATCATTTCTTGGCCATTCATCACATCGTTTTCGAAAGTAACGCGCGTCCCGCTTCCCTTTGAACGGTTAATGACCACAATTTTCTGATTTTGACCCCCAAGCTGTTTCCAGTTAGTGATCTTTCCTTCAAAAATTGCCCGAAGTTGCTGCATCGTCACGTTTTTAACCTTTACTTTCTGATTCACGATTGGCGCGATCCCCGCTACTGCAACTTTATGATCGACTAGTTCATTTGCCCGGATTCCGCTTTGTTGTTGGGCAAACACATCTGAATCGCCGATTTGGACGGCGCCTTCCTGAACCTGGCTTAAGCCGGTACCCGAACCGCCGCCTTGAACGGTGATATTACCGTCATGTTTCTTTTCATATTCGGTTGCGGCCTTTTCAACAAGCGGCTGTAAGGCCGTTGAACCGACAACCGTGATTTTGTTTTGCGGCTGATTACCGCACCCGCTCAAAAGTAAAAGTAATCCTCCAAGCAAAAATAACTGGCTAAACCTTTTCTTCTTCACTTTCCGTCCCTCTTTCCGTTCGTTAAGCTTACTTTTAATGTACCGGAGAGATGTAAAGTTCAAATCGATTTCATGTAAAGGCAATGTAAATGTTTTGTAAATCATTATGATTTTCGTGATCCATATGGAATAATAATGATAGATATTGAGTGGAGGTGAATTTGGTGCAAGAGCGGCTGATTTTAGTTACTAAAAAATTACCATTGTTTATGAAATTAAATACCTATTGTAACGATCATGGTTGGATGGTTTATAACACGACGGATCCAGAAGAAACTCTCGATTTTATCAATCATCGGCACGTTGCCGGGATCATTTATGACCTTGATGCCGCTTCACCTGAAGTCACCCTTTCGCTTATTAAAAAGATCCGGGAATCATTTAATAAGCCGATCTTAACGTTGACTGCTAAAAAAGATTTTGAATATGAAATGAAGCTTTTTGGGTTGCACGTCGATGATTACATTGTTGAGCCATATGAATACGAAGAGGTTATTGTTCGCATGCAACAGTGTCTTTGGGGTCGAACCATTCAAACTTCCCAACAGCCACCAGAATTGATCAATCAGAAGATTGATGTTGATGATTCTCTGATTGCGGAATATCTTGCTCCCGAAGAGCATTCTTCCCATCCGCATCATCATCACAACCACCTTCAACTTGATGACCTTTTGCTCGACATTGACCATTACCGGGTTTTAAAGAATAACGAAGATCTCGGATTAACACCAAAAGAATTTAAACTCCTTTATTTCCTTGTTAAAAATAGAGGACAGGTTATTTCACGTGAACAGCTACTGCGCGGCGTTTGGAATTATAATGATGATTTAGGAACTTCTCGAATCGTTGATATTCACATCAGTCATCTTCGCGATAAAATCGAACCGGATCCACACCATCCGAAATACATTAAAACGGTTCGCGGATTTGGGTACACCTTTGAAGGGCAAGAATTGAAAATTGTTAAGGATAATAAATAAGCTGTGCTTAACCCTTAAGCACAGCTTTTGTTTCATGTGAAACTCATTTTTAATCTGTAAATTTAACGGCTGTTCCGTATGCTACAACGGATTGCATATCGCCGCCGATCGAGCCGGAATCAAAGCGCATCATGACAACCGCGTCAGCATCAACATCGATTGCTTCCTGTTTTAACCGTTCAATTGCTTTTTCACGTGATTCATGAAGCATATTAGTATATGCCTTGATTTCCCCACCGACGATATTTTTCATGCTTGCTCCAAAATTGCTAAACATGTTTTTCGATTGGGTCGTCACTCCAAAAACTTCCCCAATAACTTCGTATGAACGTCCCGGAATATTTTCCGTTGTTGAAATTAAAATCTCTTTGCTCATTCTTTTTTCCTCCTCTAAAAGTTGATTCAATTTTACCAAATAGGATGGCAAATTGCACGCTAATTCTTTCAGAAAATGTTTAAGTTACTCAGTTATTTTTCACAAAGGAATTTCGTCAATTTGAAAATTAATTTTTATTTTTGCATAAAAAAAACTCCGCAGATTAAACTGCGGAGAAAAAAGGAGTATATTTTATGAAATCTCAAAGGGGAAGCTTGAGTTTCATGATTTGTAATCAACTACTTTTCAGGGGAGAAAAAGTAATGAAAATGTTTCGGCCTTTTCTATCAGGCTATGAATATAATCTACAACCAAATTGTGAATTTTCTGTGAAGATTACGTCGTGTAACACCTTTTAAAGTTTAAGATTTCATTAAGAAAATGGATTTTCAACCTCTTTTTTAATTTTTCAGTAATTTACATCTTTAACGATTCAACTGTAAACTATTTCATTAAATTTTTAGTCAACGCCTTCCATCAACGTGTGAATCTTCTTTACAAAGAAGACCAGAATAATTCCAAAGATAATACTTACCGCTCCGATTGCAAGGAAGTACGGAACTTCAGTTGCTGATGAGTAATATTTAACAATTTGAGAGTTAATTGCTTGTCCGGCCGCATCCGCTAAGAACCACATACTCATCATTTGAGAACGGAAAGCCTTGGGAGCTAACTTCGTTGTCACCGATAATCCAATTGGTGAAATCAACATTTCCCCAATTTCAACGATGAACCATGAACCAACCAGCCAAAACGGACTGACACGCCCTTGCGTTCCATCTAAGATTCCTGGAAGAGCCATCCAAACATATGATAGCCCGGCAAAAATCAGCCCGGCAGCGAATTTTCCTGGCGCACTCGGCTGCTTCTTCCAATGATTCCATAACCATACAAAAAGCGGCGTTAAAATCATGATAAACAACGGATTAAGCGTTTGGAAGTTGGAAGCTGCAAAATTCCAGCTCCCAATATGTAAAACGGTCCGGTTTTCAGCAAAGAGCGCTAAAACCACTGATCCTGATTCTTCAATTGCCCAGAAAATCGCAGCCGCAATAAATAACGGAATGTAGGCGCGAACCCGTGAGCGTTCAACCTTCGTAACCTTTTGACTGCGAAGCATGATCACAAAGTAAACAATTGGAAGAGCAACCGCAATCACCGTGATTAATGTAATGATGTTATCAATGTTTAATGCATGAAATGCGGCCATAATTCCAAGAACTACCGCAAAGGCAATCACGCCGATTACTGACCCGCGAACAACGTTTTTTAAACTTTGCTGATCAATGGGATCTTTCGGATGCAAACTTGAATCTGATAAATATTTTTTTCCTTCTAAATAGTATTGAACCAGGCCGATGAACATTCCAATTGCGGCTAAGGCAAATCCGGCATGGAAATTCATGTTTCCTGAATGCCCAAACAAGTTTGCCACAAACGGAACTGCCCATGGTGCAATCGCTGCTCCCAAGTTAATTCCGAAAACGAAAATGTTAAATCCTGCATCCCGGCGCCGATCGCCTTCAGAATACAAATCACCGACCATGTCAGAAACATTCGGCTTCAATAACCCTGTCCCAATTACGATCAACGCAATTGAAGTATATAGGGCTGCCTGACCGAATGGAAGGGACAATGCAATATGCCCGAACATAATGAAAACCCCGCCGATAAAAACGGTCTTCCGGCTTCCCCAAACGCGGTCACTCAACCAACCGCCGACAACGCCGGCCATATATACAAGCGAACCGTAAATCGCCATGATCGAAGCAGCTGTTCCCTGATCGATTCCAAGGCCACCTTTCGAAATGGCAAAGTACATATAAAATAGCAAAATTGCCCGCATTCCATAGTAACTGAACCGTTCCCATACCTCAGTTGAAAACAGGGTTGCTAAACCGCGCGGCTGTCCAAAAAACTCTTTTTGTGGTTGATCTTGTTCTTTCACATCAATTCTCCAATCTTTCTGCCTTTTTAAACAACAATTTGTATATTTTTGATTTTACCAAAAAAATTAGATTTTAACAATATAAAAATTAAAATTAAATTAGCAAAATGGACAAATACCCCGAAATTATCAGATTTATAAAATTAATTATTATCTAATTTTAAGGCATACAAAAAAGGCATGCCATCTGACATGCCTTTTACTCGCTTTTAACGAATTATTAGTCTTCAGCAACGAATGGTAATAAGCCCATGATCCGTGCACGCTTAATAGCTGTTGTAAGCTTGCGTTGGTTCTTTGCGCTTGTACCTGTTACCCGACGAGGTAAGATCTTACCACGTTCTGAGATGAAACGACGTAATAAGTCTGTATCTTTGTAGTCAATGTATTCAATGTGGTTTGCTGCGATGTAGTCTACCTTACGGCGACGACGACCGCCACGACGTTGTTGTGCCATGTTGATTTCCCTCCTTGTTAATTAGAATGGTAAATCATCATCTGAAATATCAATTGAGTTTCCATTATCTGCAAATGGATCATCATTGGTTGAAGCATCCTGACTGTTGTTGTCATTTGCGCTTCCTAAGTTGCCAGTTTGGACATTCCCATTGAAAGTTCCACCCTGGTTTGCGTTTCCACTTGGATTTGGATTCCCAAACGGATTTCCGTTTCCAAATGATGAATTATTATTCATCGGAGCGCCTTGACCTTGTGCTTCTTCGGGATGTTCCCGGCGATACTGTTCTGACTGAGCCTTTGTTTCCAACAATGAGAAGTTGTCAACAACGACTTCTGTTACGTATACCCGAACTCCTTGTTGGTTTTCATATGAACGCGTTTGAAGCCGACCTTCAACCGCCACCATTGAACCTTTGTGGGTGAAGTTGGCAAAGTTTTCAGCCGCTTTCCGCCACATTACACAGTTAATAAAGTCTGCATCCCGGTCACCATTTTGATTTGTAAACGGCCGTTCAACAGCAACTGTAAAGCTTGCAACCGCAGAGCCGGATTGGGTGTAACGTAAATCAGGATTCTTTGTTAATCGACCAACGAGAACTACTCGATTAATCACGGTCATGACCTCCTTTATCGTTTTTCAATATTAGTCTTCACGCTTTACGATCATGTGACGTAAAATACCGTCATTGATCTTTGAAAGACGATCAAATTCGTTGATTGCATCTGCGTTTTCAGCGTTAACGTTTACGATGTGGTACATACCTTCTGTGTAACCGTTAATTTCATATGCAAAACGACGCTTTGACCAATCCTTTGAATCAATAATTTCAGCACCATTGTCCTTTAAAACGTTGTCAAAACGTTCAACTAATTCATTCTTAGCTGCTTCATCAAGTGAAGGGTTGATGATGTATGTGATTTCATAATGTGTCATAGTGTTTGCACCTCCTTATGGACTTTTGGTTCTTTTCCAAAAATGGTAAAAGAACAAGGTATTACAAGTTATAAGTTTATCATTTAAGTTTTCGATTTGCAATAAGAATCGTAAATTCCGTTACAAATATATATTCGCAAATTAAGCTGCTTTTTTGAACATTGAAAAATAAAAAAAGAAGAGTAAAATACTTTCAGGAAATTATCAAAATAAACAACGCCGGTGAGCGTTATTTTTGGAGGGAACTTTTATGAATAATTCGTCAAAACCCAGTCTCAGTAAAGAGCAGAAACTTGTAATTGCCTCCACTGCGACGGGTTTTTCTTTTGAAAACATGGACTTTAACTTCATGTCATTTGCATTATCGTCAATCATTGCCAGCCTTGGAATTTCAACTGTCCAAGCCGGATGGATCACGACGATCACCCAGTGGGGCGTTCTTTTAGGCGGACTGTTGTTTGGCCTTTTAAGCGACAAATACGGCCGAATCAAAATCTTTTCGTACACGATTTTCATCTTTGCTGCCGGAACGGCTTTAATGTACTTTGCCCATAACATCACGACGATCTACATCCTGCGGTTCCTTATCGGTCTTGGAAATGGTGGGGAATATGGGGTTGGAATGGCCTTGATTGCCGAACACTTTGCTGCCAAACAATACGGCCGGGTCTCATCTGTCGCCGCAATCGGTGGTCAAATCGGGAGTATCCTTGCCGCCGTCTTATCAGCCTTGATTCTTCCCCGCCTTGGCTGGCACGTCCTTTTCCTTGTAGGGGTATTTCCAGTTATCTTAGCTTTTTTCATTCGGCGAAACCTCAAGGAAAGTGATACTTTTATTACAAATCAGCAAAAGGAAGATAAACCGAAAGTTTCATTTAAGCGGCTTTTCTCAACTCCTAAACTTTCAATGCAGACGCTTGGATTGATCTGCATGGTTATCGTTCAAGCCGGCGGATACTTTGGATTAATGAACTGGCTGCCAACGATCGTTCAAAAGCAGCTCGGAATCAGTGTCCGCGGTTCTTCGTTGTGGATGATCTCAACCATCATCGGAATGTGCATTGGAATGCTTGTTTTTGGCAACATTTTAGACCACCTCGGACCGCAAAAATCATTTGGCCTTTTCCTCTTTGGCGCAGCACTGGTAATTTACATTCTTGTCCGCGCCCGGAACATGATCGAATTGCTGATTCTCGGAGCAATCGTTGGGTTCTTCGCTAACGGAATGTACGGCGGTTACGGAGCAATCATTAACTACCTCTATCCGATCGACATTGTAGCGACGGCTAACAGTTTTATCATGAATATCGGAAAGTTCATTGGAAGTTTTTCAACGGTTGTGATTGGCTTCCTAATGAGTAAACTTTCAATGGAAGGTGTGATGGCATTCCTTTCGATCATGTATTTGATCAGCTTCGCCATCATGATGTTCCTTCCAGGCTTAAAGACCATGACAAAGGAATTACGCGCAAGTAAATAAAAAAAGCATTAACATCAACAAAAAGCGGTTGTGTCAACTGACACAACCGCTTTTTCATTGCTTTTATTTATCTTGTTCTTCATTTTCTTGATGAGCAAGTTCGCGATCAGCTAAATCTTGAACCCCGTGCTTCATCAAATCATGTTCGTTTTCATCGTCCGTTGATGCATCCGCGTCTGCATGCGTTTCTTCATCTGATTGCTCTTCATCGTCTTTTGGTTCCGGATCAACCTTCGCAATCGTTGATACCGTTGAATCATCTTCAAGATTAATCAAATGAACGCCCAACGTTGACCGCCCTGTTTGGGATACATCCGCAACGTTAAACCGAATCAAGACCCCCTTATTCGTGATCACCATGATATCCTCATCGCCGTTGACGATCGTTAATCCGGCTAACGGGCCGTTCTTTTCGGTGATATTCGAAGTTTTAATTCCTTTACCACCCCGACCTTTGATCGGATATTCACTGACTGGCGTCCGTTTTCCGTATCCCTTTTCAGAAATTACGAAGACGTCGCTGCCTGGAACAAGGATATCTGATCCAATAACATAATCGTTTTCGCGCAGCCGAATTCCACGAACCCCAGCTGCTGACCGGCCCATTGACCGAACTGTATTTTCGTTAAATGAAACTGCATATCCTAAGTGCGTTCCAATAATCATGTTTTGATTACCGTCTGTCAGCGAAACGTTGATCAGTTCATCGCCATCGTGCAGGTTAATGGCTTTCAATCCGTTCTTCCGGATATTTTCAAAGTCTTCAACCGGCGTCCGTTTAACGGTTCCTTCCTTCGTCGTGAAGAAGAGGTATTTAGCCTGGTCGTCATTATCATGCGGAATGTTGATTACCGTTGCGATCTTTTCGCCGGCATCGATATTCAACAGGTTGATTACCGGGATTCCCTTTGCTGACCGGCCGTATTCAGGAATTTCGTAACCCTTCATGCTGTAAACTTTTCCGAGGTTCGTAAAGAACAGCAGCCGGTCATGTGTTGAAGTTGTAACCAGATGTTCAATAAAGTCATCATCGTGAACGCCCATGCCTTGAACGCCGCGGCCACCACGCCGTTGAGCTTTGAAATCGCTTGTTGGGAGCCGTTTGATGTAACCGTTGTGAGTCAAGGTGATTGCAACTGATTCTTCTTCGATCAAATCTTCGTCTTCAATACTTGTGACTTCACCGACCATCAATTCCGTCCGCCGTTCGTCACCGTATTTAGCTTGAATATCAAGTAATTCTTGATAAATGATATCGTTGATCCGGTCCTTGCTTGCCAAAATATCTTCATAATCAGCAATGGCCTTCATTGTCTTGTCATAATCGGCTTCAACCTTATCACGTTCCAAACCGGTCAACCGAACAAGCCGCATATCCAAAATCGCTTGGGCTTGCTTATCGCTTAATTCAAATTCATTCATCAAACGGTCCTTTGCGACATCGCCGCTTTCAGATTTCCGGATAATGTCAATGATTGCTTGAATATGATCCAGTGCGATCCGCAATCCGGCTAAGATATGAGCCCGGGCTTTAGCTTTCCGCAAGTCAAATTCCGTCCGCCGCCGGATAACTTCAACTTGGTGTTTCAAGTAATATTGCAAAATTTTCTTCAAGCTCAAGATCTTTGGGGTGCCATCAACAATGGCAAGCATATTGAAGCCGAATGACGTCTGCATCAGCGTCATTTTGTATAAGTTATTCAAAACAACTGACGCACTTACATCCCGGCGAATGTCAATTGTAACCCGCATTCCGTCACGGTCAGATTCATCATGGATCGCCGTGATTCCGTCGATTTCCTTTTCCCGGGCAAGTTCTGAAATTCGTTCGATCAACCGGGCCTTATTTACCATGTACGGTAATTCGTGAATGATAATTTGCTGTTTGCCGTTCTTTTGTTCTTCAATGTCGACTTTCGCCCGTAAAATAACCGTTCCGCGACCGGTTTCATAAGCTTTCCGAATGCCTGACTTTCCCATTACGATTCCGCCAGTTGGAAAATCTGGTCCCGGAATTGCTTCCATCAAATCAGCCGTTGTTGCATCCGGATTATCCATCAAAATATGAATTGCCGAAATGACTTCTGACAAATTATGCGGTGGAATGTTGGTCGTCATTCCGACTGCGATCCCGGTTGCTCCGTTAACTAACAAGTTTGGAAAACGTGCCGGTAAAACTTTCGGTTCCCGTTCAGTTCCATCGTAGTTTGGTTGAAAATCAATGGTATCTTTATTGATATCTCGTAACATTTCCGTCGCAATCTTCGACATCCGGGCTTCGGTATACCGCATTGCGGCCGCTCCATCACCATCGACAGACCCAAAGTTTCCGTGACCATCAACTAACATGTAACGGTAACTAAAATCTTGCGCCATCCGAACCATTGATTCGTAAATTGCCGAGTCGCCATGCGGGTGGAATTTCCCCATAACTTCCCCAACAATTCTGGCTGATTTTTTATAAGGCTTGTCGGGTGTAACGCCAAGTTCGCTCATTCCATATAAAATCCGACGGTGAACGGGTTTCAAACCATCACGAACGTCCGGCAATGCCCGTGCAACTAAAACACTCATTGCGTAGTCTAAAAATGACGTTTGCATGACGTTTGAAAGGTCAACGTCTTTAACACGATCTGGTAATTCTACCAAAACAGCTGCCTCCTCCTAGAAAATTATTTTTCATCTAGCTTTTCATTTTTTAGATTAAACGTCCAAGTTATCAACGAACGTTGCATTTTCTTCGATAAATTGCCGCCGCGGACCAACCTGGTTCCCCATCAGCATTTCAAAGATTCCGTTTGCTTCTTCGGCATCTGATAATTGAACCCGTAACAACCGCCGCTTCTCAGGATCCATTGTTGTTTCCCATAATTGTTCGGCATCCATTTCACCAAGCCCCTTGTAACGTTGAATAACTGGCTTTGGTGAGGCCGGTAATTGAGCTAAAACTTCGTCTAATTCTTCGTCTGAGTCAATGTACCGGACCATCTTTCCTTGCCGAACTTGGTACAAAGGCGGTTGGGCAATGTAAACATAACCCTTTTCGATCATTGGGCGCATAAATCGGTAGAACAATGTTAATAACAACGTCCGAATGTGCGCCCCGTCGACATCGGCATCCGTCATAATGATCAACTTGTGATAGTTTGCCTTTTCAACGTCAAAATCTTCACCAAATCCGGTTCCTAAAGCAGTAAAGAGGGAACGAATTTCTTCATTGGCTAAGATCCGATCAAGGCTGGCCTTTTCAACGTTTAAAATCTTTCCCCGAATTGGAAGAATCGCCTGGGTCAACCGTGAACGGCCTTGCTTAGCTGAACCGCCGGCTGAATCCCCTTCGACGATAAATAATTCTGAAATCTCAGGGTCTTTACTTGTATTGTCAGCTAATTTTCCTGGAAGGTTTGAAATTTCCAACCCGTTCTTCTTCCGGGTAACTTCCCGTGCACGCTTGGCGGCAACCCGCGCTTTGGATGCAAGGATTCCCTTATTAACGATTTCCTTTGCAACCGTTGGATTTTCAAGCATAAATTTACTGAAAACTTCACTGAAAATCTTATCCGTTGCAGCCCGCGCATCGGAGTTGCCAAGCTTTGTCTTTGTTTGGCCTTCAAACTGCGGGTCAGGGTGCTTAACCGAAACGACGGCCGTTAAACCTTCGCGGACATCTTCCCCTGAAAGGTTGGATTCATTATCCTTCAAAAGACCTGTCTTCCGTGCATAATCATTTATAACCCGGGTTAACGCTGTCTTAAATCCTGATTCATGCGTTCCCCCTTCGTATGTATGAATATTATTCGTAAATGTTAATAGGTTAGAGTGGAAATCGTTGGTGTATTGCAATGCAACTTCAACGGTGATTCCCTTTTGAACCCCTTCAACGTAAATTGGTTCAGGGAAGATAACTTCCTTGCCCTTATTTAAATATTCAACATAATGTTTGATTCCGCCAACATAATGGAATTCTTCGTGGGTTGGTTCTTCCGGCCGTTTATCATCGATCGTGATCTTAAGTCCCTTATTCAAGAAAGCTAATTCACGAATCCGGGTCGTCAATGTCTTGATATTGTAAACCGTTGTTTCGGTAAAGATATCTGGATCCGGCACAAAGTGAACCGTTGTTCCATGTTCGTGAATTCCGGTCTGGCCGATCACATGCATTGCCGTATTAACTTTCCCTAATTTAAAGTCCATTGCATAAATATTTGGGTCGCCTTCCCGGGTAACCTGAACATCAAGGGAAGTTGACAACGCATTAACAACCGAAGCACCAACCCCGTGAAGTCCACCAGATACCTTATAGCCGCCACCGCCGAATTTCCCGCCGGCGTGCAAAACCGTAAAGACCGTTTCTAAGGCTGGCCGTCCAGTCTTCTTCTGGATATCGACCGGAATTCCCCGGCCATTATCCTTAACGGTAATACTGTTATCCTTTTCAACCGTAACGTTGATTTCAGTTGCGAACCCTGCAAGGGCTTCATCGATCCCATTATCAATGATTTCCCATACAAGGTGGTGTAACCCTTGTTCACTCGTTGAGCCAATGTACATTCCGGGACGTTTCCGGACCGCTTCCAGCCCTTCTAAGACCTGAATTTGACTGGCATCATATTCTTTGGCTTTTTCTTCTTTAATTTCTTCTTGCAGTTCTTTATCTTCCGCCATGCATATCACTCCTTATTCGCGGTCTTATCTTGTTTCGTTGGATAGAACACTTCAGTTTTCAACGCTGCTTGCTTTTCAGGAATAATTTGGCCATCACGAATGTGAAAAATCCGCGGTTCCTTGATCAAATTCCGGGCAACATCGCTTAATCCTGGAGTTGTTAAAAATGTCTGAACCTTGTCTTGAATGGTTTTTAAAAGGTGCGTCTGCCGCGCGCCATCAAGTTCTGATAAAACATCATCAAGCAGCAAAATCGGATACTCGCCGGTTTGATTCTTCATTAAATCGATCTCTGCCAGTTTGACTGACAATGCCGTTGTCCGCTGCTGTCCCTGTGAACCGTACGTTTGAACGTTCTTATGGTTGATCAAAAACCGGACATCATCCCGGTGCGGTCCATAAAGCGTCGTTCCTTGGAAAATTTCCTTGGATTGATTTTGCCGGTATAAATCCATCAATGCTTCTGACAGTTCAACCTCGGTCAACGCGGATGCATCCTTAACGGCACTTGAATACTCAAAGGTTAAATTTTCCCTTCCCTGGGTAATACTTTGGTGAAGTTCCTGCGCATACCCTTCCAACTCGCTTAAAAATTTAACCCGTTGGCTGATAATTGCACCGCCAACCGCTGCCAGTTGTTCGGACAAAACTTCCAGGTACAGCTGATCTTGAGCTTCATGGCTTTGCAGTTGTTTCAAATACCGGTTGCGCTGCTTCAAGATATCCCGATACTGGGTCAAATCATGCAGGTATTTCGGCGAAACCTGACCAAACTCCATATCGATAAAGCGCCGCCGAACAGTTGGCGCGCCCTTTACTAAGGCAAGATCTTCAGGGGCAAATAAAATCACGTTCAACTGACCGAGATATTCGGATAATCGGGCTTTTTCAAGGTGGTTGGCCTTCGCTTTTTTACCGTGTTTCCCGATATCCAGTTCCAACTTCAGTGAACCAAGTTCGCGCTGAACGGTTCCCTTGATCTGAGCGGCATCCTTGCCGAATTCAATCAGTTCACGGTCATTATTCGTTCGATGACTACGAGTCATTGCTAAAACGTAGATTGACTCCAACAAGTTGGTCTTTCCCTGCGCATTTTCCCCAATCAAAACATTGATTTGCGGTGAAAATTCAACCTGAGCTTCATCATAGTTTCGAAAATGATGGAGGTTTAATTCCGTTAACTTCAATTCCTTAGCGGCCCGCCTTCATGACATACGTTTTGCCGTTTGGAAGTTCGACCTTATCATCCGGATAAAGTTTCCGTCCCCGGCGATCATCAATTTCGCCATTGACCTTGACGTTATTTTCACTCAGATACCATTTTGCCTGTCCACCTGATGAAATTTCATCAGCAATTTTCAACAATTGGCCTAAGGTAATGTAAGGTGTTTTCAGATTAACGGTTTCCATTCGTCAAACCTCCTTCAAAAAACCAGTCTAATACTTAATAATTATACCCTTTTTTGGATGCAAAAACAATTTAACTCGCGATAAAATGCGTTTTAAGCTCTTTTAACGTCGTTGAGTGGGAATCCATTAATCAATGGTAAAAATGCTTATTTTGAATTTTAAGCATAAAAAACGAGATTACCATCTTGGTAACCTCGTTTAAATTTAAATTTAATTATTTTTGACTTTCACGCACTCCGCGCCGTTCGATTTCTTCAAGCGTATGCCCCTTTGTTTCTGGAACCTTAAAGATCACAAAGGCGACGGCAAGCAAACAGATCACGCCAAAAATTGCGAAAACTGTTTCTTGCGACATTGAAGCCGTCATCAATGGGAAAATCAATCCAACTGCAAATGCTCCGACCCAGTTAAACGCTGAAGCCGTTCCGGCAGCCTTCCCCCGAATCGCAAGGGGGAAAATTTCACCAACAATGACCCACGTTAACGGCGCCCATGTAAATCCATAGAAGCCAACGTAAATACATAAGAAGATAATCGTGATCAATGGATTAACGTGGCTAAACATGGTATTGATCACGACTGGCAAAATAAATGCTAATCCCATTCCGGTTCCGCCAAAGATCAATAATGTCCGACGATTAAACTTATCCGCAATTGCTAGAAAAATAAATGATGATAATACTAAAATCAAGCCTTCAATTACCGGCCACATTAAATTTGAAGCGGCTGCATGGCCCGTTGCCTTGGCAACAATCAGTGGAATGTAGTAAAAAATAGCATTTACTCCCATGAATTGTTGGAAGGCTGCAACGCCGACCCCGGCAATTACCAAGTAACGGTATTTGCCCGTAAACATCTTGCTTAATTTCTGCTGGTCTTTACTTTGATCCTCAACGTTCTTAATATTTTGAATATCTTGAATTTCCTTTTCAGCCTGCGCACATGGTTGAACAAGTTGAAGAACTTGCCGGGCTTCATCGATCCGATCATTTCTTACTAAATACCGTGGTGATCCTGGAAGATTTAAACTTCCTAAAAATAGAATCAACGCCGGAACAGCTGCCATTCCTAACATTGTCCGCCATGCAAACGTTGCTGGGAGATATTGCAAAAAATAGTCAACGACGTATGAAAGCAACGTGCCCAGGGCAATCATTGTAAAGTTGATTCCGGATAATCTTCCCCGTGACTTTGCGGGAGTCATTTCCGACATGTAATTTGGAACCGTTGCGGAAATCATTCCAACCGATAGCCCCAAGAAAACTCTGACTAACGACAAGTAAATATATCCGTTTCGCGGTGCAAATGCTGAAAGCAGTGATCCCGCAATGAAAATCAGCGCTGAAAACGATAATACCCGTTTCCGCCCGATCTTATCAGTTAAGTGACCCGCAAGCATTCCGCCGAAAATTGCACCAAACATTAAGGATGAAGTAATACATCCTTCCCAAAATGCGGAGTGCATATTCCAGTCGATCTGCAAAAACGGCAAGGCTCCGGTCATAACTCCAATGTCATAACCAAAGAGGATTCCGCCAAATGAACCGAAGAAATAAATATACTTTCGCGGCACTTTCTTTACCGTATTCATTGATATGCTCATCCCTTTTCAATTTATATTTTGCACAACTTATTATCGCAAAAAATTTACAATCGATTTTACAAAATGTAATTGTAAATTTTATTTTATCGTTTGTCACGAATTTTGCTTACAAAAAGTAAAAAAGACGGTGACTGCGTCACCGTCTTTTACGTTCCAATTAGTACGTCCGAACTGGAGTAATCAGTTGAATAAAGTCTTCACTGTCTTCCGTTGGCATTAACGTAAATGGCCGCAATGGCAATGTTAATGATAACTTAACTTCTGCTTGGCCAAATGCTTGTAATGCAGCTTTCATGTAATCCGGGTTGAAGGAAATTTCAATATCATTTCCCGTCAACTTATCGAATTGTAATTCTTCTTCAATGTTTCCGACTTCGGGTGAGTTACTTGATAAAACTGCGGTTTGGTTTTCGCTGTTCAAACTTAATTTAACAACATTATTCCGGCCTTCATGAGATAACAATGAAGCCCGTTCAATCGCATGAAGCAGACTAACCGCGTTTAATTCGATTTCGGTTTCTGAACTTTGAGGAATCAGCCGGTCTGTGTCTGGATACATCCCTTCAAGAAGGCGGGAATAAAATGCCGTGTTATCAAAGTTAAACAAAATTTGATTTTCAGCAATTTGAATTTCTAAACTACCGGTTGAATCAGCAATCATTCGTGAAAGTTCAACCAATGAACGTCCCGGAACAATAATGTCATAATCGATGTTTTCAGCGCCTGACAATTTCACTTTCCGTTGACTTAAACGGTGAGAATCCGTTGCAACCGCATGTAATTCGCCATCTTTGATCGTCAAATGAACCCCAGTCAACAATGGCCGGCTTTCTTGCGTTGATACCGCAATAACTGTTTGATTAATAACTTGTTTCATAATGTCTGCCGGAATCGTTAATTGTTCATTCGTATCGATTTCAGGCAAGTGTGGATAGTTATCAGCGTCAACCCCGTTAACTTGGTATTCCGTTTGACCAGATGTAATGGTGGCTTGGAAATGATCATTAACTTCAATTGTAAATGTATTTTCTGGAAGGCGTTTGATAATTTCACTAAAGAACCGTGCTGGTAAAACGATTGATCCTGGTTCATCAATTAGTAATTCGTAATTGCTGTCATCCGTTGAAATTTCATTTTCAATTGAAATATCAGAATCGCTTCCGGTTAATGTAATTGAATTTTCAGTCGCCGTGATTTTTAATCCAGTTAAAATCTCAATTGCGGTTTTAGAAGAAATTGCCCGTTGAACATCGGTTAGTTTCTTAATAAATGCGTTGCGCTTAATTGTAAATTTCATAAATAAGCTAGCTCCTTAATTAATATATATAGTAATTATTAATTAGTAATAGTATTAAGTCCTGTTATTCCTGTGGAAAACTTTTAAAAAGTAATGATTTTACTATGTTTCCCTTGTGGATATGCTGTGGATAAAAAATCTAATTGATTCACATTTGTCCACAACTAGACCTGTAACTGATCTTTGATTTCTTTGATATCGTTTTGAAGATCTTTATTTGTCAAAAGTTCAGTTTGAATTTTTTCATGCGCATGAATTACGGTTGTATGATCCTTGCCGCCAAATTCTTGACCAATTTTCGGAAGGGATGCATCCGTCAATTCCCGTGAAAGATACATCGCAATTTGCCGCGGCATGACGATTGATTTAACCCGTTTCTTGCCTTTAAGGTCGGTTACGGTGACGTTAAAGTACTTCGCAACCTTGTTTTGAATAATCGGAATCGTAATTTCCTTGGTTGCTCCCTGACCAACTAATCCGCGGAGAGCTTCCGCAACCATGCTGGTCGTAATCGGGGCGTCCGTCATTGACGTAAAGACTTTGATTCGCGATAACGCCCCTTCCAAATCACGCACACTAGAATCAAAATGACCAGAAATATAGTTTAATGCTTCATCTGGAAGATCTAATCCAAGCGATTGCGACTTTTCACGCAAAATTGCAATTCGGGTTTCAAAATCCGGGGGCGTAATGTCAACCGGCAAGCCCATCTTGAACCGGGTAACCAACCGGGTTTGAAGGTTTTGAATTTCGTTTGGCAACCGATCAGCCGTAAGAACAATTTGTTTGTTATTTTGGAAAAGAGTTTCAAATGTATTAAAGAATTCTTCCTGTGTCCCGACTTTATTTGCTAAGAATTGGATATCGTCAACGAGTAAAAGATCAACGTTCCGGTATTCATCCCGAAATTCAGATTGGTTTTTTAATTGAATCGAATTAATAAAGTCGTTTGCAAACGCCTCGCTTGAAACGTACTTAACCTTCGCTGTCGGATCACGTTGCAAAATCGTATGACCGATGGCTTGCATTAAGTGGGTCTTACCTAATCCGGCACCCCCGTAAATGAAAAGCGGATTATAAACCCGTCCGGGATCTTCCGCAACGGCTAATGCGGCGGCATGCGCCATTTTGTTTCCATTCCCAACAACAAACTTTTCAAACGTATAATCGCTATTTAACTGATTGTTATGAACGAAGTTATTATTAGAAGCTTTTTTTTTCGATGCTGCTGGGATCTGCTCCTCAGCTTCAGTGTTTAGGGTATTCTCAGCTGCTTGATTCGATGGTTCATCGTTATCATCTGCTGCGGAACGAATTACGATATTGATTCGCCGTCCAATCGCGGGTTCAAGCAGGTCAATGATCGTTTCACTGATATTTCGTTCCCAATATTCTTTAACCATTTGAAATGGGACCTCAATGACAAGGGTGTCATTTTTAAACTCGATAGGTTTGGCCGGCTTGATCCAAGTATTAAACGCAATATCGTTAAATGAGCCGTGCAAACCGTCGAAAATAATTTTCCATAAGGAATCGAGTTCTGGTTCAAGCACGAAACTGCCCCTCCTTTTATAAAAAATTTATACGTCCATTGTAGCATTAAAAAAAATAGTTTTCCACAGGTGTGAAAAATAAAAAAATTCAAAATCACGGGTGTTAGTTTAATTATCCACAAGCATTGATTTATTGTGGAAAAGATCATCTTATTTGGCCGTTATTCACGGAAACCATCTAAAATCAAACGTTAATTTATCAATGATTCATTGACTTATCCACAGAATTATCAAAAAATCACAAATTTCAAATTCACGGGATGTTAATTGTGGATATGTCTGTCTAAAAAGCTGTGAGTTTATTTTTGGCAATTCACAATTATTCCAAAAACATGAGAGCGAAATCGGGGATAACAAGCGGCATATCAAAGCTGAAAAATCACCTTGGTTTGGAAAAATCGCTTTTCAACTTAAAATTTGTATGTTAAACTTACAAAGTAAGTCTGTTTGAAGACTATTTTGATACAACAATTTAGATAGTTTTAACATCTAAAAATAAGGAGGTGGAATTCATGAAGAGAACATACCAACCTAAGAAACGTCACCGTCAACGCGTACATGGTTTCCGTAAGCGTATGAGTACAAAGAACGGTCGCAATGTGTTAGCACGTAGACGCCGTAAAGGTAGAAAAGTATTGTCTGCATAGATCACTGGACCGTCAGTGGTCTTTTTTCTTATCTAAAGAGCATTCGGATAAGTCCATTTAGGAGATCGACAATGAGAAAATCATATCGCGTCAAAAAAGAAGCAGAATTCCAAACGGTTTTTACGAAGGGTAAATCATGTGCGAACCGCCAATTTGTCGTTTACATGCTTGAAAAGCCGGGGCAGATTCATTTTCGGGTCGGCATCTCAGTTGGGAAAAAGATTGGGAATGCCGTTGCGCGAAATTGGGTCAAACGTCGGATTCGGCAAACATTAACGGATCTTAAGCCGCAATTGAAACAGGATTGCGATTTTCTTGTTATTGCGCGGCCGACAGTTGCGTGGATGTCAACGGCCGAAGTTAAAAAACATTTGAGTCATGTTTTACGGTTAGCAAAGGTTTTGCCTGCAAATAACAAAGCGAAAAGTGAGGAATTACAAAAGTAATGAAACGACGTACAAAAAGAAACGTTGCGATTCTTGGCACTTTATCACTGGCCTTGCTTTTAGGCGGATGTACAAGTAATGCGCCCATTACATCTCATAGTACAGGTTTCTGGGATCACTACATTATTTGGAATTTCGTCCGGGCTATTCAGTGGCTGAGTAATTTCTTTGGCCACAACTACGGCTGGGGAATCGTGGTCTTTACAATTATTGTCAGAATTATTATCTTACCGTTGATGTTCTACCAGATGAAGAGTATGCGGAAGACCCAAGAAATTCAACCGAAATTGATGGCATTGCAAAAGAAGTATCCTGGAAAGGATCCGGAATCGATGCAAAAGTTAAGCGAAGAACAGCAAAAACTTTATGCTGAAGCCGGAATCAATCCAATGGCAGGATGCTTGCCAATGCTGATCCAAATGCCAATTTTGATTGCCTTGTATCAAGCAATTTGGCGGTCACCAATCTTAAAGAATGGTGATTTCTTATGGATGCACTTGGGTGAAAAAGATCCATACTACATTATGCCGATTTTGGCTGCAATCTTTACATTCTTAACTTCGAAATTATCAATGATGGGTCAGCCGGAAGGAACAAACAACATGATGAATAACATGATGTTGTACTTCATGCCGATCATGACTGGTTTCATTGCTTTTAATTTACCGTCTGCATTGTCAATCTACTGGGTTGTAACGAACGCATTTTCAGTAGGTCAGACATTGTTACTTCAGAATCCATTTAAGATTCGGCGGGAACGCGAAGAAAAAGAAGCGGCTGAAAAGGCCCGGAAGAAACGGCTTGAAAAAGCTAAACGGAAAGCTTATAAGAGTAAACGGAAATAGTTGCAAAGCTTATAACAGCAACCGCGTGTGTGCGAGGTTGCTGTTTTTTTGATTTTATTTAAAAATTTGTTATAAATTAGTTTTCTAGAGAGTAAAATCTTAATAATGAATGGAAAAGTTGCTTGCAATGTACTTTACTTAATGGTATCTTCATCTTAGATTTTTTGCATTTAAGGGAGAAATTCAATTGGAAAAGACATTAGTTATTAACTCAGGAAGTTCAACTTTGAAGTTCAAATTATACTTGATGCCGGAAGAAAAGGAAATTGCAAAGGGATTACTTGAACGGATTGGATTTGACGGTTCAGCAATTAAGATCGTTTACGGCGATGGTAAGCAATATACGGAAAAATTACCACTTGCTAATCATGCGGTCGCCATCAAAGAGATGCTACGGTTATTGAAGGAACTTAAAATCGTCGATGATTTTGAAGAGATTACAGGAGTCGGCCACCGGGTCGTTGCCGGGGGCGAATATTTTGATCAGTCAGTCGTAATTGATGATGATGTAATTCAAAAAATTGACGAACTAGCTGATTTTGCACCATTACATAATCCGAATAATTTGATTGGAATTCAAGAATTTAAAAAATTGTTACCAGACGCAACGGCGGTCGCTGTTTTTGATACGGCCTTTCACCAAACGTTACCAGAAGAAAATTACATGTACAGTACGCCGTATGAATGGTATGAAAAATATGGCGTGCGGCGTTACGGTGCTCACGGAACAAGCCACCAATTTGTTGCGGAAAAGGCAGCTGAATATTTAGGCAAACCGTTAAAAGACTTAAAGATGATCACCTGCCACTTGGGCGCTGGTTCTTCAATGTGTGCCATTAAAGACGGCAAGTCATTTGATACTTCAATGGGCTTTACTCCGTTGACCGGAATTACAATGGGAACCCGGTCAGGGGATGTCGACTTTTCATTAGTTGCATATGTAATGAAAAAGATGCAAACAACGGATGTTGACGCAATTTTAGACACGTTGAATAAAAAGTCAGGGTTGCTTGGCGTATCAGGGCGGTCACTTGATATGCGTGACTTACAGGCTGCCGAAAAGGATGGCGACCAACGTGCATCCCTTGCAATTCGGCTTTTTGTAAAAAATATTGTCCGCTATATCGGTCAATACTACGTTGAAATGGGCGGCTTAGATGCGATTGTCTTTACTGCCGGAATTGGTGAAAACGAAGGGGCGATCCGGAAACGGGTAATCGACCGGCTTTCATTTATGGGCGTGGCAATGGATGATGCGAAAAATGATGCTAACGTGGATGGCGTTGTTTCAACTGCGGATTCAAAGATTGCCGTGTTACGAGTCCCAACGAATGAAGAATTAATGATCGCACGGGACGTTGAACGGTTGAAAAAATGATTAGTTGAATGCTAAAGAAGTCGGCGAAGGCCGGCTTCTTTTTTATAAAACGTTTGCAAAAGATGGAAAGCTAAATATAATAGAAATTAATTTCAGGGGAAAGAAGGAAGTTATGATGTTATTAATGCGAATTTTTGGGGTTGTTTTATTTTTAATTGGACTATGGCAGTTTTATGCAACGTGGAAGTATCATCATTTTTTAACAACGAAGGGAACGGATAATGCCTTTAGTCCGCTCGCATTGTATTGTGGCCTTGCTTTAGGAGTTATTGCCTTTTTACTCGGCCTCGGTCTGATGATCTCGCCGTAATGGATGTACGGATTGATCCAGTAAAAAGGTAAAGAAAAGGTTAAGTAAAATTATTCAGGAAAGAAAAATTAGAATTCAGGAAATTTTAAATTATTTTTATTAGAAAAGAATAATATAGTAATTGAACATAGATAGGTTCTATGTAGAAGATAAACACTTTAATAATGACAAACAGTGGTATTAATTTTCACTTACTCAAACTTATTATTGTACGAATATTTAAACCGTCAAATACATGTTCACAATGTATTTACTCTTTGACAATAGATATAATCTATGAAATAGTATCCTCTCCCAACCGATACTGAAAATGATTAACCTAGACCATTGTTTAGTCAGTTGCTTGCGAAGGCTCGCCTTGCTCTTGACCCCTTTATAATTTATGGTAGAGCTTTCGGAAGCGTTGAAGATGAGACCGCCCAGTCCCATCTTTTTTTATTAGCTGAAAAAGATTAAAATAAAGCTAATTTAAGCAAAGGAAAGTGAGCAGGATGGGACAGCATAAAATAATTGCGCATCGCGGAATGTCTACGTTAGCGCCTGAAAATACAATGGCGGCGTTTGAATTGATGCCACGATACAATGTAAATTGGCTTGAAACGGATCTCGCAATCACGAGTGATGAAAAATTGGTAATTATGCATGATGGCGATGTTGCCCGGACGACAAACGGGCATGGGCGGGTAACAGCGCTTAATTTTGAAGAACTACATCGGTTATCTGCAGGGGCGTGGTTTGATTCGAAATTTAGAAATGAAAAAGTTCCAACCTTTGATGATGTGATTGATTTTGTTAACCGGAATCAAATTAATCTCAATTTAGAAATCAAGCCGATCAACGGCAAGGATGCCGCTCGATTAACCCGTTCAATGGTGCGGCAGTTAGCAAACCGAATCGATCGCATCGATTCGCAAATTCGGGTGGTCATTTCCTCATTTTATCCAAATATTTTAATGAAGATGAAACAGATACGACCGGATTTAGAATATGCGTGCCTGTTTAACCAATATACTCTTTCATTAGCAAAACCCTTAACAGGTCTTTTAAATACTAAAATTATTCACCCGGATAACCGGCGATTAACGGCTGCGAAAGTGCGGCGGCTAAAGAAAGCCGGTTACGAAATTAACGTTTGGACAGTTGATAAGATCGATCGGGCTAATCAGTTATTCAACTGGGGTGTTGATGGAATCTTTACTGATATTGGGCAGGATTTTCCAAACCACCGCCAAGAACAGATTCAGGACAGTCATTATTTAACGACCTGGTTCTAGGTTTCATGTGAAACAAAAGCGGAGACTGTGACATTCGTCACAGCCTCCGCTGCTTTTATTTAATCAAAAGTTTTAAAACAAGTGAAACGATTAGGACAAGAATGACAGCCCCAATGATTGACGGGATAATTGCCATTCCTGCAATTACAGGTCCCCAAAATCCGAGGAGATGTTCGCCAAGCGCGGAACCAATCAAACCGGCAATGATATTCGCAATCCAGCTCATTGAACCCCGCCGGTTTGTCAGCCAACCCGCAATTGCACCAATAACGGCCCCAATAATTAGGACCCAAATTAAATGTAACATTTAAATTCCTCCTTCTAACTGATGTCTTATTATAATCAATTAAGTTTAAAATCTTTTTCAATTTGTTTAATATTTTGTGGTCGAAGAGTGATTTTTAATACTAAATAGATAAATAGCAGGAAGAAAATAATATTAATAATTCCATTCCCAAATAACGGTGCAATGTGGGTTAGGATCACCGCACAGAACGTTTCGATAAAACCAAAGAAAATCGAAACGATGATGTTGACGCTTCGTAAGTAAAAGAGCCCGCACATCAGGCCGAATGCAAATTCTGCAACGAGCTGGTAAATCGTTGAGAGAACACCGCCGTACATGTTATTGAGAATAAACACTTCAAAAATACTAAACAACGCAGAACTTAAGATTAAACTTTTAAGAATAACATTGGAAGAGGTTTGCCAATTATGAATCATCGCGGGCATTAAAATGGCATAGAACATGATGACCGGAATCGTTGCGGATGCCAGAATGAAAAACAGCCAGAAAAATGGACTGAATGAAATTTCAAGGGAAGTTGTCGACGGAACAGTCTTAAACATTGCGTTGATCGCAATTATAAAAATCAATGCAAAAACTAAAAGCCAGCCAATTCGTTTGAAACCATACCATTCAAAATAGATTTTTTCTTTGGTATACAGCCAATTGATTGCAAGAGCGATGACAATGGTGATTAAGTTGCTGATCAGCATATCATTTGCATTGATTCGGACATGAAGTGCCCGGCAAATGATGTGTAAAAGTAACATTCCGCATAGCCATAACAGTAACGTGATCCATACCCGTTTAAAATCTTTTGTATTTTTCTTTTCAGTCATAATTTAGTCCTTAACTTTATTTTTATTACTATATTTTAATACATATCCCAGATGAATTAAATTTAAAGCAGGCATGAAATTCAAATAAAAGTGGAATTAACGGTATAATTAAAATTAAGAAAGGAAGCGGAAGCAATGGAACACGTTATTGTTAACTCAAACATTGATACGGTCGAAAAAAAGGTCGTTGACTTTATTCACGGGAAAGGATTCAAGGTTTTTGATAACATTGATCAAAAGGCCGAAGCCGACAATGTTGGCCTTGAAATTCCTGAAACCCGGTTGATTATTTTTGGTAATCCGAAAGTTGGCACATTATTGATGCAGGAAAATGATGATGTTACCTTTGAATTACCGATCAAGGTTTTATTAATCGCAAAGAATGACCAAACGGAATTGATCTACCGTGATCCGCATGATTTCCCGGGAAATGATCAATTAAAGGAGCAAGGGAAAAAGATTATTGAAAAGATGCACCACATGTATCAAGAAATGATGGAAGCTGCAAAATAAAAAAATTGCACCATGCTGAATGGTGCAATTTTTTTATTTAAATGCAATGTAAATCTGGTGACTCCGAGGGAATTCGATATTCATCCGTTCTTTTAAAACCGAAATGCATTTTTGTTGATTTAATTTTGAAGCTTGAAAATGTTTAAAACCATTTTCATTTAACTGGTAATTACCACCATTTTGGGTAATTTCAATTTTCCGATCCCGCTTCCATGTTGTCAGGATCACATGAAGCCGTTTGCCGGTCTTCATTCGCTTTTGAATCATTACTGAAGCATTATTCCGCGTGATTAATTGCAAAGTACTCATCTCCGTTTCGTATATTTTAATTTTACAAATTTTAAAGCTAAAAAGCACGGATAAAGTAATTATAAATTAAAATCATGCTCGATCTGTTTCCGGGGGCGCGGCTTAAGCTGGAAGAACAAAACTAGTAATGCCACGATGAGAATTGGAAGCGCGGTGTTCCACCCGGCTTGACTTTCGGTGGTGTTGGTCAAACTAATCGAGGTAAAGTCCACGAGCATATGGAACAAAATCGGGGTGATCAAATTATTTGTCCGCAAATACATGAATGCTAAAATCACTCCCAAAGAAAAAGCGACCACAATTTGGACAATGGTATTCGGGAGCGGCTGCGAAAAAGCATTAACGGCGTGAGTAAGGCCAAAAATCAAGCTGCTTAAAAGCACGCCGCCTAAAATTGGATTTTTTCCCCGCCAATTATGAATCAGACTTCCAAGAATCATTCCGCGAAAGGTGAATTCTTCGGCGATCCCAATTAGAGCCGCTAAAACGAAATAAAATCCAATATGATGCATTTGATTATGATTTAAAATAATTGCGATGATGTAATAGCCGATAAAAAGGTCGACCATCCAAGAGCGCAGGAAGATATTCCAGTTGCTGAAATGGAATTTTTCTTTGGTATAAAAATGGTTAATTAATAAAGTGGCGATAATGATGCCAATTTCGCATCCGCCTTGAAGCAGTAGTTGGCCCTTAAAAAAGGTAATGTTTAATTTTTCCTGAACAACTGCAAGCAGGATATTAATTCCAAAAAAGCAGATGATCCAAAAAGCCCAGGAAAGCCAGGGTTTACTGATTTGTTTTGAATGATTGGCTGTTGCCATTCAAATTCCTCCTCCGCTGAGTCTTTAATCCTAACTATAACAGAAATTGAGGTGAAGGCTTACTGATTACAATCTAAATTTTGAAATTTGCCGATCAAAGGGTTAAAAGCTGGTAAAATCTTGGATTATTCTTCACATCGATCATTACAAAATGGTAAAATTAAAGTGATTTTATTTGAAACGATTAAATCCGATATTTAGCAAAAGAGGTATCCGAATGAAGAAATCATCAGTTTTTGATCAGAGGACATCTGCTTTGAAAAAAATTGTAAAGGGGCGCAAAGCAGAAGCCCAATCATCAGCTGTGACGGTGGAATCTGCCACCCCAACGGCATCTTCACGGCGGGCGTCCCTTGAAGGTCAGCTTGATGCGGCGCAAACTAAATTGCGTGAATTAAGTCATGAAATTGAACAGTTGCAAACGGCGGTCGATACTCAGCACCGGCAAGCAGATCAAGCAAAGCAGGCGGCTCAAACCGCACAAGCCGAACAACAACGCATTGAAGAACAAAAAGTTCAGGCGCAGCAAGATCTTCAAAGTGCCACGATTGAAAATATCAATAAGCTGAGTCAAAAAATCAGCAATAAGCAAAATGATATTTTGATCGATCGGCAACGAATCGATGAATTAAAAGATGCAAAGGACACGGGCAAACGTTCAGCGGAAGATGAAGCCCAAATCAAGCGGCTGAATGAACAGCAAAAAGCCCTTGAAGAAACGCAGGCTGAAGTTCAAAAGAACGTTGATGGAGCAAACCAAATCGTTCAGCGCGAAGCTCAGGCAGTTGAAAAGGCAAAGGTTGCAATCAGCGACGCGGCTGATCAAGATGTTCAGCAGGCACGGGAAAAACTTCAAACGAAGCAGATCGATTTGAATACTGCCCGGTATAATTTACGGGGAGCTGAACGGAAGTTAGCGGATGTGAAGGAAAACCTAACGGAAGTCAAAAACCAAACAAGTCTTCTTCAAGGTGACGCAGCTGCGACCCTTCAAGCTACAAAAGAAAAGTTAGCGAACGATGAGCAGCTTTTGGTTGATTACCAAAATCGGTTAGCGGTTCTCCAAAATGCGAATAACCGGATGCAAAGTTTGCGGGCTGAATTACGGCGGGCAAAGGAAGCTGTTCAACGCGAAACCCGGAAACGTGAAAATATCCAACAAGAGTTAGCCGAAAAGATCAACCAGTTAACGGTGGCGAAACGCAAAGGATTGGATTGCCAACAAGAAATCGAAGAATTACAGCGCAAATTACGGACAGCGCCGCAACCTGAAATTCAAAAGCCGGCAGTCTTGAACCAGCGATTGCCTCAAGTGGGCGAAAATCATCATGGAACTTCAAAGCGGCCATCTTTGTTAAAAGTTGCCGCATTGACGGTTTCAGAAATCCTTACCCGGCTTGATTTCGGCCATCATAAAAAGCGCAAGCAATAGGAAAGAGAAGTTAAAACTTTTGCTAAAAATCGTCATATAAAATTCATAATTACGGGGCATACTAAAAGCATAGTAAATAACATCCCTAGTTATTTGCTACCTAACATACTCCAAATATACAATCCTTTTTCTCTAATCTATGGTTACATAGATTAGAGTTTTTTTTATTATGGTGATTTCTTGACTTTTAAAAAATAACCAAGTAAGATTAACCACGAGATAGTTTGAATAGTAGATAAAGTAGTCAAAGTGCTTTATCCACGCTTTTTAGTAGTCGCTAATTGGTGTGGTGGAGGCACTTTTTTATTTTTTCAAACTAAATTAGTGAAGAAAGGGATTCGGAAATGGTAGAAGAACAAACAGAATATGATACAATTGCTGCAATTTCGACTCCGCCTGGTGAAGGTGCAATTTCAATCGTGCGTTTAAGCGGGGACGACGCATTGCCAATCGTCATGAAGATGTTTAAGGGAAAGGACTTAACAAAGGTCCCAACGCACACGATCAATTACGGGCATATTATTGATCCGAAAAACGGCGAAACCGTCGATGAAGTTATGGTAACCGTTATGCGGGCACCGAAAACATATACCCGGGAAGACATTGTTGAAATTAACTGTCACGGCGGAATCGTTCCAACCAACAAGATTCTGCAATTATTGCTGACAAACGGTGCGCGGATGGCTAATCCAGGTGAATTTACTGAACGGGCCTTTCTTCACGGTCGAATCGATTTGACCCAAGCAGAATCAGTCCTTGATATTATCAAGGCTAAAACTGACCGTTCAGCCAAGTTAGCGCTTGATCATCTTGGTGGAAGTTTAGCAAAGTTGATCCGTGGATTGCGTGAAGAAATTCTTGATACCTTATCAAAGGTTGAAGTTAATATTGATTATCCTGAATATGATGGGACAGAAATGATTACCACAAAACTTTTGAAGGAACGGACGATCGAAGTTAAGAAGAAAATTGATAAGTTGCTTGAAACTGCTCAAGGTGGAAAGATTTTACGTGAAGGACTCGCAACAGCAATTGTTGGCCGACCAAATGTTGGGAAATCAAGTCTTTTAAATTATCTTTTACATGAAGATAAGGCAATTGTTACTGATGTTGCCGGAACAACCCGTGATGTAATTGAAGAATATGTCAATATTAAAGGAATCCCATTGAAATTGATCGATACAGCTGGAATTCGTGAGACAGAAGATAAGGTCGAAAAAATCGGAGTTGAACGTTCACGGAAGGCAATTGATCAAGGTGATTTAGTCCTTTTAGTATTGAATGCAAGCGAACCATTAACGGATGAAGATCGGCAATTAATTGATTTAACTAAGGATAAGCAGCGGATCGTGATCTTGAATAAGACGGATCTGCCACAAAAAATCGAAATTGATGAAGTCGAAGATCTCGTTGGAAAAGAAAATATCATTCAAACGTCAATTCCAAATGACATTGGTGTAGAAGATGTTGAACAACGAATTAAAGATATGTTTGCAAGCGGAATTGAAAGTTCTCAAAATGAAGTCATCATTAACAATGCCCGCCATGTTGCCTTATTAAATAAAGCAGCTGACTCACTTGATGCAGTTTTAGTCGGAATTAAGAACGGAATGCCGGTTGATTTGTGTCAAACAGATATGCGCGATGCATGGGAAGATCTAGGTGAAATTACCGGAGATTCATATCAAGATGAATTATTGGATGAATTATTCAGTAAGTTCTGTTTAGGAAAATAAATTAGGGAGGAAACAATGGAAGTAGCAAAAGGAAAACCTTATAAGGCAAAAGACTACGATGTAATCGTTGTTGGTGCAGGCCATGCCGGTTGTGAAGCTGCATTGGCTGCTGCTCGAATGGGCAACAAAACATTATTACTCACAATCACCCTTGAAATGGTTGCATTCATGCCATGTAATCCATCTGTTGGTGGCCCTGCCAAGGGAACCGTTGTTCGCGAAATTGATGCTTTAGGTGGCGAAATGGGAAAGAACATCGATAAAACTTATGTTCAAATGCGGATGTTGAATACAAGTAAAGGACCAGCTGTTCGTGCATTACGAGCTCAGGCTGATAAACGGCAGTATTCAATTGAAATGAAGCATACGCTTGAAGAAGAACCAAACTTAACGTTGCGTCAAGGAATGGTTGATGATTTGATCGTTGAAGATGGAGAAGTTAAGGGAGTTATTACAAGTACTGGTGCTCATTATGGTGCCAAAACCGTTGTTTTAACGACTGGAACATCTTCTCGCGGGAAGATTATCATCGGGGAATTAATGTATTCATCAGGTCCGAACAACTCGCAACCAGCCCTTGAATTAACGAAAAACCTTGAAGAAAAGTACGGTTTTGATATTGTCCGGTTTAAGACCGGGACGCCGCCACGAATCGATGGGAACACGATTCATTATGATGAAACCGAAGAACAACCTGGAGATGCAGAACCAAATCACTTTAGTTTTGAAAGTTCAGATGATGACTATATCCCAGTTAAAGATCAATTATCCTGCTGGTTAACTTACACCAATGAAAAGATTCATCAAATCATTCGGGATAATCTAGATCGCGCTCCAATGTTTACCGGGGTAATCGAAGGCGTTGGGCCACGTTACTGCCCATCAATTGAAGATAAGGTCGTTCGGTTTGCTGACAAAGACCGGCATCAACTTTTCCTTGAACCTGAAGGACGGAAGACGGATGAGTACTACATTGATGGCTTATCAACTTCATTGCCTGAAGAAGTTCAGTTACAAATGATTCACAATGTTAAGGGCCTTGAAGATGCCGAAATGATGCGTCCGGGATACGCAATCGAATACGATGTTGTTTCCCCGTATCAATTACGGCCAACCCTTGAAACTAAGTTGATCAAGGGTCTTTATACGGCAGGTCAGATCAACGGAACGTCAGGTTACGAAGAAGCTGCTGGTCAAGGGTTGATTGCTGGAATCAATGCCGGCCGGCACGCTTTAGGCAAGAAAGAAATCGTGCTTAAACGGAGCGATGCTTACATTGGCGTTTTGGTCGATGACTTGGTTACAAAGGGAACGAATGAGCCATACCGGTTGTTGACTTCTAGGGCTGAATATCGTTTAATTTTACGGCATGATAATGCGGACTTGCGGTTAACGGATATCGGGCATGAGATCGGTTTGATTTCAGATGAACGGTATGCAAAATTTGTTCAAAAACGGCAAGACATTGAAGATGAAAAGAAGCGGCTTGAATCAATTCGAATCAAACCAAATCCGGAAATTGATGTTTATCTTGAAGCTCATGGCGACAAAGCATTGAAGGATGGCGTATTAGCCAGTGACATGTTACGGCGGCCGTATATGAGCTATCAAGACTTGTTGAAATTCATTCCTGCTCCGGATCATGAACTTGATAAGCGGGTTATTGAACAGATTGAAATCCAGTACAAATATGAAGGCTACATCAAGAAGGCGGAAGAAAAAGTTGAAAAGCTTCACCGGATGGAAGCCAAAAAGATTCCTGCAAATATTGACTACAAGGCAATTGACGGGTTAGCAACGGAAGCGGTTGAAAAATTAACGAAGATTCAACCCGAAACGTTGGCTCAAGCCAGTCGGATCAGTGGGGTCAATCCAGCTGATATCTCAATTCTTGCAGTTTATATTCAACAGGGAAGAATTGCAAAGAAGACAGAAGAGTAAGAAAAAAGCTGTGATTTTAATGTCACAGCTTTTTGATTCTTAAAGAATCATTACTTGAACGACGATTAAGTGGCAGGCCACTTCCAGTTTCTAGAATCCACCAAATTGATATGACTAAAATAAAATGTTTAATTTTAGCTTTTATGTTATTAAATTTGAACTGCGATTTAGACACTCTCTTTCAAATTTAATTACGAACGATTAAAACATCACATACAGCACGTTGGGCGACGTATTCGGCAACGGATCCGAGAAAAAGTTTTTCAATTTCATGCATTCCTGTAGCACCCATTATGATTAAATCAGAATGTTCATTTTGGGGAATGTCTTTTGAAATTAGCAATTTAGGGGAACCGTATTCAATTGAATAATTAGTCGGAATATCAGCTTTTTCAGCGATAGTGACCATTTCTTCCAATTTCTTTCTGATAGTGTTAGAAACTTTTTCGATGATTTCATCGTCCGCAACTGCCACGTTGTCAAAGATTCGGGTATCAATAACATGGACTAAGTGAAGATGTGTTTGATTGTCTGCAACTTTTAGTGCTTTTTGAAAAGCGAGTTTTGATTGATGGGAGTTGTCGATGGGGACTAAGATATTTTTGTAAAACATAATGATTACCTCTTTCAAATTAATTAACAGGGTATTCTAATACAAAAGAATTTTTAAATCAATTATCAAAATTATTTGAATTTTATTTTTGAAGTGTTACACTAAAGGTGTAATAAGAAAGGCGATGGTGTTCGCCGTTAGACCGAGTAAAATCTGATGACACCTGTTGTTTACAAAGCAACAGGTGTCATCTTTTTTTATTAGGTTTAAATTTTAGGAGGAATTTTTATGGTTTATATTGATAAAGTTAAGGCGCTTGAAGTGTTTGATTCTCGTGGTAATCCAACGGTTGAAGCTACGGTTATTTTATCAGATGGGGTTTCAGGGAAAGCTGAAGTTCCATCTGGAGCATCAACTGGTGAATTAGAAGCAGTTGAGTTACGTGATGGGGGTTCACGGCTAGATGGTAAAGGTGTTCTAAAGGCTGTAAAAAATGTAAACACTGAAATTAATGATGCATTACATGGACTTGACCCATTCAATCAAGGGCATATTGACCAAGTAATGATTGATTTGGACGGAACTCCTAATAAAGCACGTTTAGGAGCTAATGCTATTTTAGGCGTTTCAATGGCCGTTTGTCGGGCAGCTGCTAATGAAACTCACCAGCCGTTATATCGGTATTTAGGTGGAACTGATTTGGAATTGCCACAAACTTTCCATAATGTAATTAATGGTGGTGAGCATGCTGATAATAATATTGACATGCAAGAATTTATGATTACACCAGTGGAACGGACAAGTTTCCGCGATGGATTTGAAAAAATCGTAAATACTTATCACACATTGAAAAAAATTCTCGAAGATGAGGGATATTCAACTGGGTTAGGTGATGAAGGTGGATTTGCACCAAACCTTAATTCTTCAGAAGAAGCCTTACAAATGCTACATGATGCAATTGTTAAAGCAGGTTACACACCAGGAAAAGAAATTGCTATCGCCTTTGATGCAGCTGCTTCATATTTCTATAACAAAGATAAAAAGGTTTATGAACTAGAAGGTAACACATATACAGCTGATGAATTGGGCGAATATTATGGCAAGTTGCTAAAAGAATTCCCAGAAATTATTTCAATTGAAGATCCATATAGTGAAGATGATTGGGAGAACTTTGCTAAATTCACTAAGAATTATGGCGATCGAGTTCAAATTGTGGCTGATGATCCAGTATGTACAAATCCTAAATTGATCCGTAAAGCAATTGAAATGGGACTGGCAAACAGTATTTTAATTAAATTAAATCAAATTGGAACAGTTACAGAAACATTAGAAGCAATTCGATTAGCACGTAAGAACGGCTATACGACAATGATGTCACACCGTTCAGGTGAAACAGGTGATACGTTTGTTGCAGATTTCACTGTTGCAACGAATGCAGCTGAATTGAAATCTGGAGCTCCAGCACGGTCTGAACGGGTTGAAAAATATAACCAATTATTGAGAATTGAAAACCAACTTGGAGAAGATGGAACACGTTTAGCTCACTTCCCTAACGATGTTGACTTTGATTAAACTAAATAATAATTATTGCAGACATATGTAGATGTGTGAGGAGTGATGGAATGTCACCCCTCATATTTTTTACTAGGAGGTAAAATTTATGTTACACGGGTTAAGTAAATCAGAGGTACAAAAGAGGCAAAGAAAATATGGACTTAATCTTGTAGAGGGATCTCATTTTAACTTGTTTCGAAAAATTATGTCGGGATTATGGGGCTTTTCAGCATGGGTGTTGGAGTTTGCATTAATAGTAGAGATTATTTTAAAAGAATATACGCAAGTATTTTTTATTTTATTACTTTTACTTTTTGCTGCAGTAAATGGAGCCTTACAACAAAAGCGTACACAACAATTATTGGCTCCTTTAAAAAAAGATTTAAAGATTCACGTACGAGTTTTGCGTGATGATAAATGGCAAATAATCTCTGCTGACCAATTAGTTCCAGGAGACATTATTAGTTTAAAGCAAGGGGAAATCCTTCCGGCAGATGTAACTTTAATTTCTGGAAAAATAGGAACGGATGAAAGTTCGATTACTGGAGAATCAGCTATGATTCTTCATGATGAAAACAGTGAAGTTTTGTCAGGGGTTAATGTAATTTATGGGGCAGGAATAGCAAGAGTAATTAGAACAGGTAATGATAGTAGAGTCGGGAAAACAGTGAACTTAACAAAAGAACAAAAGGCTAACGATGGTAAATTACAATTTTTGTTGGGAAAAATAATTCATTATTTAGCGATTATCGATACGGTTCTGGTTCTCATATTGTTTACAATTACAATCGTGCGCCATCAAAACATTATTAATATATTACCTTTGATGGCTTTGTTGTTTATTGCGACAATTCCAATAGCAATGCCTTCAAGCTTTAGTATTGCTAATTCTGTAGAAGCAAATGTGTTAGCAAAGGAAAAAGTTTTGGTTAACAAATTAGAAAGTATTCAAAATGCGGCTAATATTGATTTGTTAATGTTAGATAAAACAGGAACACTAACAGATTCAACTTTTGAATTAACAAAAATCCATAATTTTAGTGTATATGAGGATGATGATATTCTAGCATTAGCAAAATCAGCCACTAATAAAATTTCTCCTAGTAATTTGGAAAAGGTATTTCAACGAATGAAAATCAGGCGAAATAATTTAAAAATTTTAAATTTTAATCCATTTGATATTAATAAGAAATATTCAAATTCTAATGTTATTTTTAATGGAAAAAGACTTGATGTAAAATTAGGATCACCAATTAATCTAATGTCTTCTTCAGACTGGTTTAAATATGTGAAAAAATTAAATAATAAAGTTGTTGCAATGACTATTAATGGCAAACTAGCAGCCATATTCGAAATGACGGATCATCTTCGTTTAGATACACGCCAAACAATATGTGAATTGCAAAAGAGAGCAATAAAACCAATGATTATAACAGGTGATAATTTTATAGCTGCTCAAAGAATTGTTCAAAAATTAAAAATAAAAGGAAAAGTAGTAGAGGTATCAGAGTTAAGCACCATTCAAAATATTAAGGAAGTTTCGGCAATATGTGAAGTTCTTCCTGAAGACAAATTAATGATTTTAAAGCTTTTGAAAAATAAGGGTTATGTTGTTGGAATGGTAGGTGATGGAATGAATGATGCACCTGCCTTAAAAGCAGCAGATGTTGGAATTGCAACATCAAATGCAGTTGATTTGGCTAAGCAATCAGCGGGAATAATTATGCAAAAGGAAGGGATTGGTTCAATTACAGATATTTTAGATAGCGGACATCGAGTTTATCAAAGAATGATGACATGGACGATAACCAAACTGTCAAGAACAGCTCAATTAGCAATTTTATTAACTTTAGGATATTGGATTGCTAATTTTATCCCAATAAATTTGAATGCAATTGTTTTGGTTGCAATTTTGAATGATTTAGTAACGATGGTTTTAGGAACAGATAATACTAATATTTCATATAATCCTGAAAGATGGAATATGCAAAAACTAATAAAAATATCATTGATTTTTACGATAGGATGGGTACTTAGTGGAATGCTATTGTTTATAGGATTATTTAAGTTAAATATTATGCCACCAAAAATAGGTACAATAATGTTTTTATTTTTGATATTTAGCGCGATGTTAACAATCCTAATGACAAGAACAAGAAAAGCTTTTGAAAAAGGAAAACCGAGTAAGATGGTTTTGGCAGTCATTATAATCAATTGTATTTTTGTTTCAGTGTTATCAATTTTTGGCAAAGTGGTATATCCAATATCATGGAAATGGGTTTTAATAATTTTTATTGGAACACTTGGATTAGCAGTAATAATTGATGCAATTAAAGTTAAGTATTACAACAATATTGATGATTAAAACTATATAATTATGTAAAAGAGATTGTGATTTAATAAGCATCACAATCTCTTTTTTGAAATAATATAATTTTTTCTTTAAATTTTAAATTACCAAATATTAACCCGTTTATCAGGTGTTAAGTACATTCCATCGCCTTCGTGGACGTCAAAGGTCGTGTAGAAATCATCAAGGTTTTTCGGCTGAACGTTTGCCCGTAAGACGTGCGGAGCATGCACGTCGATGTTCAGCAACAGTTTCATCCGTTCCATTGATGCTTTCATCCTCCAAATTCGTGCCCAGTTAATAAAGAATGCTTTCAGATCTGGTTGGGCTTCGCCTTTTGCGGCTTCAAGCGCACAGCTTAAACCGCCGGCATCGGCAATGTTTTCCGAAACAACCAATTTGCCGTTGACTTTCCCGGCTTCGGTTTCAAGACCGTCAAATTCATTGATCATGTCTTGAGCAAGGCCTTGGAAATGCTTCAGGTCGGCTTCAGTCCACCAGTTGTGCAGATTTCCTTTTTCATCAAATTGCGCACCGTTATTATCAAAGGCGTGAGAGATTTCGTGGGCAATTACCGCCCCGATTCCGCCATAGTTCGCACTTGCTGATTGATGCAAGTCATAAAAGGGCGCTTGTAAAATTGCTGCTGGGAAAACGATCACGTTAAATTGCGGATCGTAGTAGGCGTTGACCATGTGTGCTGGCATTTGCCATCTTGTCCGGTCAACTTGTTTGCCCCACCGGCTGTAATGATCAGCAAGAACGATTTCGCTAAAGGATTGGGCATTGTCAAGTAAGCTAAGCTGTTCATTAACCTTGAACTTCTTATATAACGGATCGAGTTCATCCGGATAACCAACGTTGATGCCTAATGCATCCAGCTTAACGATGGCCTGTTTGCGGGTCGATTCACTTAACCAATCATTGTTTTCAAGGCGGTGCTTATATACATCGACCATTTGGTGAACCATGTGTTCAACGTCGGCTTTGGCATCCGGACTGAAGTACTTATGAGCGTAGTAAAGACCAACGACCTGATCAAACCGGTTGCCGGCAAGGTAGTAAGCGGCTTTTTGCGGTTTCATGGCTTCCTTTGATCCAGAAATTGCCCGGGAAAACTCGCCGCCGGTTACCCGAAAATCATCTGTTAAATAACCTGTAACGCCGGTTAAAGTATTAACGAGCAACCAGCTCTTAAAGTTTTCAAAGGTGTCCGGGTTGACGATTTCATCAAGGGCTTCATAATACTTCGGCTCTTCGACGATAACTTGGTCAGGAGTGTTCTTGATCAAGCCTTTGGTGTATTTTCCTAAATTAAGGTAAGAACTAAACTTCTTAAAGTCTTCAAATGAATATGGATTGTACATTTTCGGGTAGTCTGCCCGTTCAGTACTATCCTTTTCGTGCGGTGCAAGTGAGCGGTCAAAGGCTAATGCGCGTTCAAGATGCGCCTGAGCGGTGGCTTCATCATAACCGGCCATCTTGAAAAGCTTCATGACCATTGATGAGAAGACGGCAATCAGTGCTTTTCCATTTTCATTATCATCAGCATAGTATGTTTTATCTGGGAGAATTAATGAAGGAACTGAAGCGTAGAGCGCATAGCGATCGGTATTTTTCATGTCGCTTGCGACGTAAAGTTGGAACGGGGCTTCATAGCCCTTCATTGTGAGCGCAACAGCTTTGTTTTCCCAGTCGTTCCAGTCTTTCAGATTTTCAACGCGTTCCATAAATTTTTTAGCGGGGGTGAACCCGTCGGCATTCCGCTTTTCAAAATCTGAAGCCAAGCGATAATATTTAATGAATTCATTTAAATATTGGTCTTCAGGTTGAACGGTTCCATCCAACATTTCACCAAAATCATGCATTAATGTTTTTTCAATGTGATCGGCCAGGTCTTGAAAACCGCCTGTTGTAGCTTTGTCAGCAGGAATCTTAGCGGTTTTAAGCCATTCGCCGTTTACGGCCATATAAAGGTCGTCTTTAATTAATTGTTCATTGATTTGTTCTTTTGCAGCCATAAAATGACCTCCTTATATAGGATATTTTACCCATTTAAATTCAGAGCGACAAGCGGGCAAACAAAAAGCCAAACAATCGTTAGGCTCTGTCCCACTGCAAACAGAACCTTCACCGATTGTTTGGCCGACCATTAATTATTTGTTTTGGCTGCATGAGCATTTTGCATTTGGGTTATTCTTGCAGTTGCAAGCTTTGCCATCTGCACATCCGCATTTGCAGTTGCATTGACATTGATTTGCGCTCATTGAACACCCTTCTTTGAATTTCAATCTTTTATTTTTAAATTAAATAAGGAGCCTCGACCCTGACTTGAAAACATCATTCCCAAACATGGTCACTTGTTTACCATCTAACACAGGGCTTCTAACTCCTTACATCTTTAATTATATGCAGTTCGGGAGTGGGTGCAAAGAAAAAGAACTGGGTAAAACAAAAAAGCCGTGATCACATCACGACTTTCACTGATGGGTGGTCAGGGGATCGAACCCTGGACCCACGGATTAAGAGTCCGTTGCTCTGCCAGCTGAGCTAACCACCCATAAATCTTGAATTGATAAGCGATAAGAACTTTTCATATCTCATCGACGATTAATATAATATCAAGAATAGAAGATGAATGCAAGCTTTTTTTGAAATTTTTTTTTGAGAATTTTGAAAAAAGGCTTAGAATCGGCTAAACTAAGGGATAAATTAGTTTTCGAAAAGGAAGAAATGAGGAATTAAAATGAGTTTAATTTATTTGCGGCACGCTACTCAACGCGATTTACCGTCAATTATGACAATTATTCATGAGGCCCAAGCACTTTTGAAAAGTGATGGCAGTCCGCAATGGCAGGATGGTTATCCCACTGAAGGAACCTTTCAAACTGATATTCAAAAGAATGAATGTTTTGTTTTAATGGTTGGCGATCAAGTTGCGGGAGTGGCGACCCTGGCACATGATCCGCAAGCTAATTACCAAAATATCAGTGATGGTCACTGGAATGTAACTGATCAACCGTACGCAACGATTCACCGAATCGCATTGTCAGCTGATTTTCGCGGAATGCATTTGAGTAATTATTTGATGAGTAACTTAATTTCGATTGGAGTCGAACAGGGCATGCAAAACTTCCGAATCGACACCCATGCAATGAATAAACGGATGCAAGGCTTGATTAAGTCAGCCGGATTTCATTATTGCGGAATTATTGACAAGGGCGATAAAGTTCAAGAACGGTTAGGATATGAATTGAATTTATAAAGGAAGGTGTAACAAAACGTCAAAAACGAGCGTGGTAGAAGCAGAAAAGCGAACGAATCGCGTCAGCATAGATTCGAAGATTTTCGAACTTCACTAGCTTCGCGTCGTAGCTCGTTTGTTTTGAAACCCGATGATGTAAAAAGGCTGGACTTTCGTCACAGCCTTTTACTTTTTGTTCTGTGTTTTTATCGCATCTAGAATTGCTTTCCAACCCTTCATCAATAAAGCCGAAAGCCGGTAAAAATCAAAACTGCCATGTGAAGTTAATCTAAATCATCCAAGTATGAGGTAACAGAAGTTAACTTGAATACTTAAAGCACCTTCGTGTAAATTAATAAAAACTCCGGAGATGATTATTAATTTGACCATGTAAGTTTTAAAAATTACCAACTGTGAGCGTAGTTAATAGTAAAGGGGAGAATGTATGATTTATTCCTTGAAAGCTCAGTGACAAATTCGTTGGAGAATGTATAAAAGAAGTCAATTTGTCATCTTTGCTTTAAGTGAAAATCATTAACTACTTTCACTAATCGTTTTATAAATGAAAACTTTGAAAACCAAGCCTAGAGCTTAACTGTATTATAGCATAGTTTTCAAAATGTTCGGCTAGAATTTCGAATGAAGATTGCCGCCTTTTCATGGTTTGGTTTTCATTCGGCGATGATTTATAATAGAAACTGAGAATTTTTCAATTCGATGAGGCAAGTGATTATTTAATAGTCGCTGAAAACCCATTTTAATGGGGGAGGTATTTGCTTATGAAAAAGATTTTAGTTGTCGATGATGAAAAACCGATTTCCGATATTATTAAGTTTAATTTGAAAAAGGAAGGCTATGATGTTTACACCGCCTATGATGGTGAAGAAGCCTTGCAAAAAGTTGAAGAAGTTAATCCAGACTTGATTCTTTTGGACTTGATGTTACCAAAGATCGATGGGCTGGAAGTTGCCCGTGAAGTGCGCAAGACTCACAACATGCCGATCATCATGGTTACGGCTAAGGATGCCGAAATTGATAAGGTTTTAGGCCTTGAAATGGGGGCTGACGATTACGTAACCAAGCCGTTTTCAAACCGGGAATTAGTTGCCCGGGTCAAGGCAAACTTACGGCGGCAATCAGCCACAATGGCAGAAGCGCAAGCTGCAGAAGAAGAAAGTAAAAACAATGACATTGCAATTGGTGACCTTGTAATTCACCCGGATGCCTACGTGGTTTCAAAGCGGGGCGAAAAGATCGAATTGACCCACCGGGAATTTGAATTGCTTTATTACTTAGCAAAGCATATCGGTCAGGTAATGACTCGGGAACATTTGCTTCAAACCGTATGGGGATACGATTATTTTGGCGATGTTCGGACCGTTGACGTTACGGTCCGCCGGTTGCGTGAAAAAATTGAAGATAATCCGAGCCGCCCAATTTGGCTCGTGACCCGGCGCGGAGTTGGATACTACTTGCGGAATCCAGAAACAAATTAAAATTAAATCAAAAGGATTGAGATTAAAGTGAGTGAAGAAAAACAAAACGTTAAAGAAGAAAAGCTTCACTTTTTCCAATCGATCCACTTTAAAATTGCCCTGGTATTTGCGCTTTTACTGTTAATTGCGTTTCAAATTGTCGGGGCTGTTTTTATTCAGCGATTGAAAAGTGATAACTTAAAGACATTTAAACAACGGGTCGAATTGTCGTCATACGTTGATAATTCGCTTGCCCAAAATTTGAGTTCAAGTGACACGCAAAAGGCGAATGCCAAGATCCGAACGATTCTGGAAGACGTTAATAACAGCAACATTACCGATGTTCAGGTTGTTGATGCCAAAGGAAACATCCGGGGCGATAACGACGTTGATAAGCGTTCCTTAGTCGGACAGCGGACAACTGATAGCGACATTAAGCAGGTTTTATATAACGGGCGGACATATTCAAAAATGACGTATGACCGCAGCGACAATAAACGGTATTACATTTCAATTACCCCGTTATTCAGTTCAACGGGGAATACGAACGCGGTTGTCGGGGCGGTTTATATCCGTGCTAGCCTTGAAAGTGTTTATGATTCGTTGAACAATGTAACGGCGATTTTTGCCACAGCGGCGCTGATTGCGACGGTCATCGGGCTTTTGTTGGCAATTATTTTATCAAGTGCGATCACCAGACCGATCGATGAAATGAAGAAACAAACTGCCCGGATCGCGAAGGGCGATTATTCTGGCCAGGTTCACGTGTATGGGAAAGACGAACTGGGACAACTGGCAGAAGCCGTCAATAACCTCTCAGTGCGGGTTGAAGAGTCGCAGGAACAATCAGAATCTGAGCGGCGCCGGCTGGATTCGGTGCTGACCCACATGTCTGATGGGGTTATTGCGACCAACCGCCGCGGAAAAGTTAACATTATTAACCAGGCGGCATGCGATTACCTTGACGTAAATGAAGAGGATACCCTCGGCAAATCAATTTTGGATGTCCTTGATATTCGCGAAGACTATACGTTGCATGATTTACTTGAAAATCAAGAGGAAATTACGCTGGATATGTCAGCGGATGATCATGATCAGATCTTGCATGCATACTTCTCGCTTATTCAACGGGAATCCGGCTTTATTTCAGGAATCGTTTGTGTCTTGCGGGATGTAACTGAACAGGAAAAAATTGACCGTGAATTGCGGCAATTCGTTTCAAACGTTTCGCACGAATTACGGACGCCATTAACAAGTATGCGCAGTTATATTGAAGCGTTAAATGATGGTGCGTGGAAAGATCCGGAAGTTGCGCCGTCCTTCTTAAAGGTAACGCAAGAGGAAACGGACCGGATGATTCGGATGATCAATGATTTACTGAAACTGTCCCGGATGGATTCTGGCCGGGTCAAGCTTGACCTTGAACTGGTCAACTTGAATGAACTGTTTAACTATGTTCTTGACCGGTTTGAAATGATGCTTGAAAAGGACAATAACGATACGCATTCAACCAAGTCAAAGAACTATACGATCAAGCGCGACTTTACCAAGAAGGATCTTTGGGTTGAAATCGACACGGATAAGTTTATTCAGGTAATTGATAATATCATGAATAATGCGATCAAGTATTCGCCAAATGGCGGGGTAATCACGTGCCGGTTACTAGAGACCCAAAACCACGTTATTTTAAGCATTTCAGATCAGGGATTGGGAATTCCAAAGAAGGATCTGAACCATGTCTTTGACCGGTTCTTCCGGGTCGATAAGGCACGGTCACGCGCTCAAGGCGGAACCGGCTTAGGATTAGCCATTTCAAAGGAAGTTATTGAAATGCACCACGGTAAGATTTGGGCCGATAGTGTTGAAGGTCAGGGAACGACATTCTACATCTCCCTTCCATACCATGAATATGACGATGATGAGGAGGATCTTTGGGATGAAAATTAAAAAGTATTTACTGCACATTGGTCTTTTGATTGCAGTGGTTATCAGTTTAGTTTTCTCAGCCATTATTTGGATCGATCCGGCAACCTTTCATCGGAACACGACCCAAACGACCACGACGAATGAATCAGGCAATTCAGCGGATACAACGGTTCATTATGACCTGGCGGATGTTTATTCGCCAACGGGAATTGCAATAACGCAAAATAAGCAGCAAACCCAGTTAACGAGCAGTAAGGATAACTTGATCAGTGACCTTTGCAAGGATTTGCGGAAAATCAAAGTTCAGCAGATCATTGTTCAAAACGATAAGGACTTTAATACGTACCGCAAAGACTTGCTTGAAAATGACAACATTATCCTGTCGTATTCTAATCAGGTATCGATCGGGCTTTTTGAAAAGCTGATCGGACGTTCAGATATTGCCAAGCAGTATGAAAATCAACGGTTTCAGCATATTGTGCTGCCAACGGCCAATCACCGGGAAATTTATTTGTTAAATGATGTGAACTACAAGGTATATAAGCTGCGATTAAAGACTTCGATTCCGGCTGAAGTATACCGGCGAGTAACGGCAAAGGACATTCAACAGACCCCGATCGAATATCAAGAAATCAGTAAGGGTCATTATATTAAGAATTATCCGAAGGGCGTAACGGTTCCGAAATACAGTTACTTAATCAATAGGGAAAATTCGAGTTTATTTGTGACGCACTTATTAGGGGCCTCAAGTTCAAATTCAATTGCAACCAAGGAACATGACGGGGTCACGACGTATACAACGGATAACGGCCAACGATTGGTTATTAACAGCAAGGATGGGACGGTCAACTATGCCCGTGAAGGCCGTGCAAATGAAGACAAAAAAGACAGTTTCAATGATGCCCTTAAAGACGGGTTTGATAATTTAAGCCATTTAGGAGTTTCATTAGATGATGTTCGGTATCAAAACTATGATGAAAACCATCACCAAGTGACGTATCAAAGTTACATTAACGGGTACCCGATCATTTCGCCGAACTTTTACGGAACATATGAGATCGGAATGCAACCAAACGGCGCAACGGAATACCGGTTCTCAGTCGATGATCTGCAAGTTCCGTTACCAAATAATAATCAAACCGTTAATTTGCCGCCAACCAGTCAGGTTTTGCAAACGATGAAGAGCAAAAATTATAACCTGGGAAAAGTGAAGAGCATTATTGTCGGTTATCAATGGACCCAGAATTCAGGTTCGCAAATGGTTGTTGATCTGACACCGACGTACTTTATCCGGTATAACGGCAACTGGATCAATTATCAAACATTAAGTCAGAATCATTAGTTAGGAGGAGCAAGAGTGAATTTTAAACGAATTGAATGGATCTTCTTTGTTGCGTTTATTATGCTGGATGTCTTTCTTGTTTCTTCATATTTCAAACAGGGACCGATAATGGATGCAACGGCCAACCACCCTGAAAATACTACGGTATCAGTGTTAAAGAGTATGCGGGACGATCAGATCACGATTGGTGAAACGTCGAATGAAACGGGAACGGGATACTACGTTTCAAGTCCGAATAACGATGATTTAAAAAATAAAGCCAGCCAACTCCGCTATCAAAGCTGGAGCATGAACGGCAATCTGTTAAATTCAACCTTTGCAACGATGATCAAGGTCAATGCTGATAATCCGCAAAAGGTTTTGAAATCGATCGTGAATGACCCGAACCAGATCGTTGATGGGAAGGATTACCAATACAGTAAGGCCCTTTCAACGAAGGATACGATCGTTTATACCCAAAAGGTCAATGACGAGCCGTTTTACGACAATGGCGGGCAAATTCGATTCCATCTAAAGAACGGCTATGTCCAAGGATACACTCAGGGACATCTTGATAACTTACAAACGTTGCGCGGTGCGCGGAAAACGTTGAGTCAAAAGCGGGCTTTGATTTGGTTGTACCAGTATAACAAACTTCCAAGCAACTCAACGGTTGAATCAAGTAATCTGGCATACTCCAAAATGCTGACGGTTAACGGAAATACAGTTTACATTCCAACCTGGGTTTTTGAAATTAAAAATAACGCCTCCGGGACGATCATTTATCGGCGGATCAATGCCTTTACCGGAGCGGTAATGGATGATAATTAAATTGAAAGAGGTGGATTGGAACGGAAAAGCAAGATGATGCAATGCAGGTCAGTATCCTTGCAAGCGGAAGTACGGGAAATGCAACGTACATTGAGACACCTGAACATCAAGTTTTGATCGATGCGGGCTTGTCCGGAAAGAAAATCGAAGAACTCATGAATTCGATTGGGCGGACGTTAAATGACGTTGACAGCTTATTTGTGACGCATGAACATACGGACCATAGTAAAGGCGTCGGTGTTTTGGCCCGGCGGTATGGAATGGATGTGTACGCTAACCAAAAAACGTGGGATGCCATGGCGCCGAAAATTGGGAAAATCAAGCCGGAACAGAAGCATCTTTTAGAAGCAGGGAAAGTATTGTCATTAGGCGACCTTGACGTTGAAAGTTTCGGGGTATCGCATGATGCGGCTGATCCCCAGTTTTATGAAATGCACCATGCAGGTCATTCGTTTGCAATCGTAACTGATACGGGGTATGTTTCCGAAAGAGTCGAGGGCGTCATTCGGGATGCCGAAGCAATTTTGATGGAATGTAACCACGATACCGAAATGTTGCGAATGGGACCTTATCCATGGACGTTAAAGCAGCGAATCATGAGCGATACCGGGCACCTTTCAAATGAAGATGGCGCTCGGGCCTTGATCGATGTTCTGGGGAATGATACCAAACAGATTTTTCTTGGCCACTTGAGCAAGGAAAATAACATTAAGGAATTAGCGCATCTCACGGTTGAAAATATCATGAAACAACATGATTTGGCCGTTGAGCATGATTTTCATCTTTTGGATACCAATCCGGATCAAGCAACAGCGCTAATGAAGTTATAATCAATTGTTAATTGAAATTCGGTTTAATTAAGACTGCGACCTTTGTCGTGGTCTTTTTTTATAAGGAAATTCGGATTAAATTATCGATTAATTTTTCTTATATTTAGGTTTAAATTTCTTTGATATTTTACGAATATTATTCATAAAGTGTTCAAATTTGGTTTTTATAATCGAAGATATTAAAAGTAAGTTAGAAGGGAGTGGATCTTGATGGGTGATAAAAATCAATATAGCGGTGATTATACGGAAAATAACCAGGTCGAACAACCGCAACCGGCACCCCAACGACCGAAGAAGAAAACAATGTCGTTGAAAAAGGTCTTTTTGGTGGCATTAGCCGGCGGTGTCCTTGGCGGCGGAATCGTGATTGGCGGATGCGCAGTTTATAATCGGTATTCCAGTCAGACGGTAACACAGGATAACCGGAAGGGAAAAACCGTTACGAGCAACATTAAGGTAACGGAAACCAATCAAGCAACCAAAGCGTTTAATAAGGTTAAAAACGCCGTGGTTTCAGTTGAAGCATACTCTTCATCAGATAACTCATTGGATTCGCTTTTTGGAAACTTTGGCGGCGGAAAGAGTGCCAAGGAAACCTCTGAAAGCGAAGGCTCAGGGGTTATTTACAAAAAGTCGGGGAACACAGCATTTATCGTTACAAATAATCACGTTATTGCGGGGTCAAATAAGGTTGAAGTATTAATGAGTAATGGAAAGAAATTGCCGGCAACGGTTGTTGGACACGATGCGATTTCTGATTTGGCGGTGTTAAAGATCAATGCCCAAGATGTTACGGAAGTTGCTTCCTTTGGTAATTCGGACGATATTCAGGTTGGGCAAACCGCCCTTGCGATTGGCTCGCCATTGGGATCTGAATACGCAACCTCGTTGACTGAAGGAATTATTTCAGCCAAGAAGCGGACGATCGACGTTACAAACAGTCAAGGAGTAACAACGGGTCAAGAAACAGTTATTCAAACTGATGCGGCCATTAACCCTGGAAATTCAGGCGGACCATTAATTAACTTGGCTGGTCAGGTAATCGGAATCAACTCAATGAAACTTTCAAGCACGGGAACTGGTTCGGGTTCATCAACTTCGGTCGAAGGGATGGGCTTTGCGATCCCAAGTAATGAAGTTGTATCAATTATTAACCAGTTAGTTGCTAACGGGAAAGTGATTCGGCCAGCGTTGGGAATCTCGCTGATTGATTTGAACAATATTCCGGAAGAGCAGCAACAAAGTGTCTTGAAGCTCCCGTCAAGCGTAACGGGTGGAATCGTGGTTGCCAAGATCAATGATAATTCACCGTTAAAGGGATCAGGAATTCAGAAGGGCGATGTAATCGTCAGTCTGGGCGGAAAAAAGGTCACGGGCTTAGCAAGTTTACGTGAAGCACTTTATGCGCATAAGCTTGGAAGTACCGTTGAGATCGGATATTATCATAACGGTCAGGAAAAGACGACCAAGGTTCGATTAACGCTTGAAGCCAACGATCAAAATACGACGGCGGCGTCAAATGAAGATGGAAATTAAATAAGGATAATGTAAAAAGAGGTTGTGACATAAGTCACAACCTCTTTGCTATATCCGCATAATCGGGTTCCAAAACAAACGTGCTGCGACGCGGAGCTAGAGTGACGCGTAGCTAATTCGAAAACCTCCGAATCTATGCTGGCGCGATTCGTTCGCTTTTCTGCTTCCACCACGCTCGTTTTGAACGTTTTGTCACACCTTCTTTTTTAATACTGATCACAATATTTACAATATGGATGTTGCACGTAGTCTTTCCAAAAATCAGCGTTGATTTCTTGGGTGCGACCGCATTTAGTGCAGCGAACGACGTAATTTGAAGATGAACCGATGATTCCGGGATTAAATGATGGAACCTTAACCAGTTCGAGTGTTTTGGTTAACATTTCTGCCATTTGAAAGCCTTCTTTCACCTATATTATAAGGGATTAATGCTGTTAAGCAAAAATACTTGGCGTCGCGTTTGTTCGGGCAGGAAATGGTAAAAGTTGCGCGGCGGGTTGAAAAATGCGTATAATTTAACCAGCAAAACGAAAGTTATCCCCAATTTGTCCCCAAAATTTGTAGAGGAAACGCACAGGAAAATTCTTAAAGTTATCCACAAAGTTGTGAACAGCTGTGTAAAACTGTCAGAATTAGATTATTTTAATGTGTGGAACTTGCTTTAAAATAAGAATTTGTTGATGTGTTTCACATGGATTAAAAGAAATTAATATCATTTCAAAGTTGTGGATGAAGAAAATTTTGAATTCTAAATATGGGGGCGAATTTTTGTTCGTACAAGATATTGATTTGCAAATTGTGGATATGTGGATAACTTTGTGGAAAAGAGTCGATAACCATTGAATATCAAAATTGTCTGTGTTGGTAAATTAAAGGAAAAGTACTTTAAACAAGGGATTGCGGAGTATGCAAAACGGTTAAGCAAATTCTGCAAGTTTCAAATTGTTGAGGTCCCGGATGAAAAGGCACCTGAAAAATTAAGCGATGCCGAAATGGAAAAGGTCAAAGAAATCGAAGGCGAACGGATCTTGTCAAAGATCAAGGATAAGGAGTACGTTTATGCGCTGGCGATTCTAGGAAAGGAACGGACTTCCGAAAAATTTGCGGAAGAGATCAAAGACTTAACGACCTACGGCACAAGCGACATTACGTTTGTAATCGGTGGTTCATTGGGATTATCACCGGCAGTGTTGAAGCGCGCAAATACTCAAATTTCGTTTGGGCGATTTACGATGCCGCACCAATTAATGCGGTTGGTTTTGACCGAACAGATTTACCGAGCATTTATGATCAATGCTGGAGCACCGTATCATAAGTAGGGGGTGATTAGCGCTAAGTTAGGCGAACAGGCTGAAATTTGAAAAAGTTAGGCTTGCCAAAACTTTTGGTTTTATATACCATATAATTGTAAAATATGAGGGAAAGGGTGAAGAAGATGGCTGAAGAAAAACATCATCTTATCGAGTATGCGAACGGAAAGTCGTTGGAAGAAATCAACGGAACCGTTCATGTTCCAAAGGGAAAAGGATTCTGGCGAACCTTACTAGCATATTCCGGACCAGGTGCACTTGTTGCGGTTGGCTACATGGATCCCGGTAACTGGGCAACATCAATTACTGGAGGGCAAAACTTCCAATACTTGCTGATGTCAATTATCTTGCTGTCAAGTTTGATTGCGATGCTTTTGCAATACATGGCAGCTAAATTGGGAATTGTAACCCAAATGGACCTTGCACAAGCGATTCGGGCCCGTACAAGTCGGACCCTTGGAATTATCTTGTGGTTGCTGACTGAAATGGCGATCATGGCAACGGATATTGCGGAAGTTATTGGGGCAGCGATTGCGTTGAACCTGCTTTTCCATATTCCGTTAATGATTGCGGTCTTTATTACCGTATTCGACGTTTTGCTTCTTTTGTTACTTGCCAAAATTGGGTTCCGTAAAATTGAAGCAATCGTTGTTTGCTTAATTTGTGTGATCCTTTTTGTCTTTGCATATGAAGTAATCTTATCAGATCCAAACTGGGGAGCTGCAATTAAAGGCTTGATCCCAAGCGCAGGTGTAATGGCAAGTCACCCGTCGATCAACGGGGAAACGCCATTGACCGGTGCGTTAGGGATCATTGGGGCAACCGTTATGCCGCACAACTTGTATCTCCACTCATCAATTTCACAAACCCGTGAGCTTGACCATGCAAGCGATGAAGACATCAAGCGGACGATCAAGTTTACAACATGGGACTCAAACATTCAATTAACTGCTGCATTCTTCGTAAATGCATTGCTCTTGATCATGGGGGTTGCGGTTTTCAAGTCAGGTGCAGTTAAGGATACATCATTCTTTGGTTTATTCAATGCATTAAATAGTCCAAGTTTGTTACATAATCATATTTTAGCGTCAGTTGCCCGGACAGGAATTTTGTCAACGTTATTCGCGGTTGCATTATTAGCTTCAGGTCAAAATTCAACCATTACGGGAACGTTGACCGGTCAGGTTATCATGGAAGGCTTCGTTCACATGCGGATGCCATTATGGGCCCGGCGGTTGGTAACGCGGTTATTATCAGTTGTTCCGGTTATCCTTTGCGTAATGACGACGAGCGGCGAATCAGTTACTCATCAACACATTGCGATCAATAACTTGATGATCAACTCGCAAGTCTTCTTGTCATTAGCATTACCATTCTCAATGGTTCCGTTACTGATGCTGACGAACAGTAAAACCGAAATGGGGCAGTTCCGGAATAGTTTATGGGTTAAGATTGCCGGCTGGATTTCAGTTGTTGCCTTGATTTTCTTAAACCTTCAAGGCTTACCGGATCAAATGACGGCCTTCTTCAGTGATAACCCAACACCGCACCAGGTTTGGTTAGGCCACATTAGTGCAGATATTATCGGAACACTGATCGTTCTTTTGCTGATCTGGGTAATTGCCGAATTATGGGCAAGCAACCGGCGAATCAGACGGTCACAGGCAAACGAAAAGTAGAGGGGAAAAAGAATGGCTGAAAAAATTAAAAATATCAAACGGATCTTAGTCGGGGTCGATGATTCAGACGACGCCCAACTTGCTTTCCGGGTTGCAATGCAACGGGCAAAAGAACTTGATGCGACCTTATACATTACGTCGATCCTTGAAAAAGATGAAATGAATGTTTATCAAGTGTTGGATGCCGATTACATGCGCCAACAAGTTGAAAAGTTAAAGAAACACATTGAAGATTACCGGAATATTGCCCTTGAAGCAGGGGTCAAGAAGGTTAAAACGGTGATTGCGGAAGGCGATGCTGGCGAAACGATCATCAAAAAAGTGATTCCCCAAGTCAACCCTGATTTGCTGGTTATTGGGGCGTTGGCTAAGGAAGGCCTTGAAAAGTACTTTGGTTCACAAGCCGCTTACATGGCAAAATACTCGCCAATCTCAGTTTTAGTTGTCCGATAAGGTAAATAATCCAAATAAAGCTCGCAGGAACGGAAATGGGTTCCGGCGAGCTTTTTAATTGGTATTAAATAAAGTAAACAAAAAATCCATGGCTTCAACCATGGATTTTAATTTTATTCTTCTTTTAATCCTTTACGTTTAACTTCAAGTTTCCGCAATGCAGGAAGCAAGAATCCAAGAACGATCAGGAAGCCAACGGTCAGGAAGTTCATGATCAATTGGTGGTTGAATGAAGCGGTTCCTGGGTTAGCATTTTGCGGAATGAATCCAAGGGTGGCACATACGAACGTGAAGATGAAGCACCACCAACCCATTGCAAGGGCGCCTTTCCGGTTCTTAATGTAAACATAATCGGACTTGAATTCATCTTCGTGCCAGCGAATGGCAATGAATGCGACGAAGACAAGGGCGGTCTTGTATGGTGAAACGATTCCGTTCAGGTTCAATAACCAGTTGTAAATTGAATTGATACTTGGTAATGTTCCACTTAAAAGTAAGATCAGTAAACTAATTCCGGCAGTTAAGATGTAACTGTTAACTGGCCGGCCATTCTTGTTGGTCTTTGTTAACCAGCTTGGCATGTATTTCGAAGCGGTATCACTTGCGAATACCCGGCTGGCAGCATCAATTAAGATCGCTAATTGAGCCAGCATGAAGAAGAGTTGAACAAAGGCGAAGACATACATCAAGGTCTTGCCCATGCCGCATTGTTCCCCAAGAAGCCGGAAAGCATAGTACGGACCGTTCATCTTAAAGTCTGACGGAATGTGGTTGGCGTTGAAGAAGACGGCCAATGCTAATGTCCCAAAGATCGTTAAGAAGGCGGTCATTAATGCTAATGCCCACATTGCTTTATGGAAATCTTTGCGTGGATTTTTCAGGCGGCTAATATATGGTGCAGCCAATTCAGCCCCGGACATTGCGAAAATCAAAAGCCCGGTCGTTGAGAAGTAGTGCAGACTAAAGCTTGGCTTAAATGCACTCCAGCTGAAGTGGGTTGCGATGTGTGCGCCGTGTGCAAGTGCCCAAACTGTCATGAAAACGAACAGCATTGAGATCAAGAACATGGCGCCCCCGCCGATGATCGACAAAATTTCCAATGAGTTTTTAACTTTGTTTTCGAAAATGATGAACAATAGGATAATAATGAACGTCATTAATCCAAAGGTTGTTGTTGACATGTGTTGGTTCAAAGTTGCGTTTCCTAAAATGATCCAACTGATTGAAACAACAACGGAGTTTGAAACGTCAACTAAGTACGGAATCGTTTGGGTCCAATACATCCATGACGTAACATACCCGAAAAGATCGCTGTGGGTCCCGCGGCGAATCCAGGAAGCAAGGCCCCCGGCTTCTTCACCGCCGAAGGTTAATCCCAATTGAGTTGCGATCAAAGCATAAGGGATAACGTACGAGAAAAGTAAGAAAATCCATGAAACAACAACTGAAAGCCCTTGGTTTTGAAATGGATAGAAAATATTTTCAAAACTAATGATTGTAACGAAGTCCAGTAGGGCAATTACTGGCCAACTCATATAATGTTTTTTCGGTGCTAAATCATCCATAAATCGAAATTCCCTCTCTTTGTTAAATTTTATTCGGTAATGGATGAGTTGCCCGGAGCCTTATTCCAGCTAAAACCAGCATTATACTGCATTTTATTCCTCCTATTGTTATACTAGATATGAAAAAAGATGTACCTTTAATAGTGTAATTCAAAAACAATGTTTATGAAAGATTTTTTCAGAAAAAGAGTGATCGAAAATGAAAATTTTGAAAATTGCTGCTCCGAAGAGTTTGATGCAGTACGTTTCAAAGCAATGGCCAGTCGTTGAACTTGCTTCAACGCTTAAAGGGGCTGAATTAGCTGCCATGGTTGTCAGTGCTGAAAATGAAGATGAAGTGCAGTTGGCAGCGGCTGTTCAAACGAAATCAATGCTGGATATTCCAGTTGTGAAGGTTGATATTACGCAACCGGCTGTTGATATTACCCGGGAAATTGATGCTGCGGCATTGCAGTATGAAAAGAAAATGGTTCCGCGGTTTTTAACTGACTTAGTTGAATTTGCGGACCGACGGCCGATCAGTTTTACGACTCCCGGACACCACAATGGAAGATACAACGAAAATCATCCAGCCGGAGTCGTTTTTAACCGCTTCTTCGGTGAAAATATGTTATATGCTGATACCAGCGACACGGTTGCTGAATTAGGCGATACGATGACGCATGCGGGCTCACCCTTGGAGGCTGAACAAAAAACCGCCGAAGTTTACCATGCAGATAAAGCATATTTCTGTCCAAACGGAACAACGGGATCGAATGACATTTGTGCAAGTGCGGTTTTACGGCCCGGTGATTTAGTTTTATTTGACCGCAATAATCATAAGTCGCTTTATAATGGGGCTTTGATCATGAATGGCGCCAAGCCGGTGTATATTCCAACGGATCGCAATGCACTCGGATTGATCGGTGAAATGGATCCGCAATTTTTGACGGAAGAAAGATTGCGCAAGGAAGCAGCAAAGGTTGATCCGGATAAGGCGGCACAGAAGCGACCATTCCGGATGGCGGTTATTCAAGCTGAAACGTATGATGGCGTTTTTTACAACGCGAAGTGGATGCTTGAGCGAATCGGAAAGCTATGTGATTACGTTTTATTTGATTGCGCATGGGGCGGTTTTGAACAGTTTATTGAAATGATGAAGCCGTTGTCGCCGTTAGCGCAAGACCTTGGTCCGGATGATCCGGGAATTTTAGTGACTGAATCGCTTCATAAACAACAAACCGGAATGGGATCGGCTTCACAGATTTTGAAGAAGGATGCGCATATTAAAGGCCAAAAACGGTACGTTGATCATAAACACTTTAATAATGCTTATTTGAAGTACGTAACTTCGAGTTATAATTACCCGTTATATGCGTCAATGACGGTTAACCCGTACATTGCAAGCGGGAAGAGTAATTTAGCATGGTGGAATGATATTTTGAAACGCGGGATCGAATGGCGCAAAAAGCTGATTCGGGAATCGAAACTATTCCGGCCGCTGGTTCCGCAAACGGTTGATGGCCGGAATTGGGAAGATATTCCAACCGATGAATTAGCAAGTGATTTGAAGTACTGGCAACTTTCACCTGAAAACCATTGGCATGGCTTTAAACGAGCTGCTTCAGGGGAAGCCATCATTGATCCGTTGAAATTAACGGTCATGACCCCGGGAATCGATGTTGAGCATGAAGAATATACTGAAAAGGGAATTCCGGGAGCAGTCGTTGCTGAGTTTTTGACCGAGCACCGAATTTTAAAAGCCAAAGCGGACTTGAACTCGTTACTGTTCTTGCTGACCCCCGGTGATACGCCGAGTGACTTAGATGCATTGATGACGACGTTGCTGGAATTTGAACGTTTATACTTAAACGATGCACCATTGGAACAGGTTTTACCAAAGTTAGCGCAGGAATACGCTGATCGGTATCAAGGATACACGATTCAGCAATTATGCGATGAAATGCATGCATATTACCGTGCCCACCAAACCTTTAAGTTGCAACAGGCATTGTTTGAAAAACCAAACATGCAGGATTATGAGATGCAGCCGGCTGACGCGGACCTCGCATTTCGGCACAATGAAAGTGAACTGTGTGACCTGGAAGAAGTTGAAGGCCGGATCGCAATGGAAGGTGCGTTACCATATCCTCCGGGCGTCTTTATTGTGGCTCCAGGCGAACGGTGGCAAAAGGTTGATTGCGACTACTTTAAGACATTAGTTGGCGCAATGGAACGGTTTGACGGCTTTGTTCCTGAAATTCAAGGAGTCTATTATCAAAAAGATGATCACGGCAAGATCCATGTGCAGTGTGAAGTTCTGAAAGAAGAATAAAAAAAGCGGTTGAGATTAAAATCTCAGCCGCTTTTTTGTGTTTTGTCACATTTATTTTATTCATGGTATGTTGGTAACCATTCATCAAGCAATTGTAAGTATTCCTTTTCAAAGTAGTTATTATTAAGGTATACCAGGTAAATTGGATGGGTAATGTTAATCGCGTGAAGTTTAACTTCCATTAACGAGCCTTCATGAATCTGCCGGGCAACGATTCCGCGGTACATGAAGCTGATTCCAGTTCCCATTTCGAGCACCTGCTTGATGGTTTCAGGGTTACTAATTTGAGTTCGTTGATCAAAATCACTGACTTTTAAGTTTTGGGTTCCTAAAATTTGTTGCATAATGGCGTATGAGCCAGATCCGCTTTCCCGGTAAATCAACGGGAAGTTTAACAATTCCGTTAACTTGTATTCCCGATTTGGATCAAGGCCTAATTTCGGGGATGCAACGGCAATAAATGGTTCGTCAATTAACGGCCGGACCGTAAATTGTTCGGTATCAAAATTTCCTTCGACTAGGGCAAAATCAAGTTTGCCAGAGTGGAGTTGATCAAGACATTCCTTGGTATTCATCACATCACAGTGAAGGATAATCTCAGAGTGCCGTTCGTTTACGAATGAAATTAAGTCTGGCAGCATTGAGTTGGTTAATGATTGGGTTGCTGCCAGGTGCAATGGCCGTTTGTTTTTCGGAATTGCATGTAAATGTTCCTTAAATTTATTACTTTGGGAACGCAACGATTCCACAAATAAGAGAAGCTGTTTGCCTGATTGGGTAAGGTGAAGCTTCCGTTTCTTGTAAGTAAATAATTTTACGTTCAGTTCTTCTTCAAGATTTTTAAGCTGCTGGGAAACAGCTGGCTGGCTGATGTAAAGCTCTTCTGCCGCTTTGGTGTAAGAACCAACTTTGGCAACCGTTAAAAAAGTGATTAATTTGTGATCAAACATAATTTAACCTTCTTCATCGAGATAAACGATACTTATAATCCTATTTTATATGATTAATTTAGATTATTCAACGTCCGAATGAAGGTTATTCAGGGATAAAGAAGAATAAAAAAAGAGGTTGTGATTGATCACAACCTCTTTTCGCTTTCAGAATGCTTAATTATTTAAGCATGCTTGCGAATTTTTCTAATGTACGGATCATTTGAGCTGTG
>NZ_AYZA01000017.1 GCF_001436315.1 Ligilactobacillus aviarius subsp. aviarius DSM 20655
AACGCCGATAGTAGTTGGAGGAACGCCTCCTGCGAGGGTAGGAAGTTGCCGTGCTTATTAATATGGAGGATTAGCTCAGTTGGGAGAGCATCTGCCTTACAAGCAGGGGGTCACAGGTTCGAGCCCTGTATCCTCCATTTGAGTCGCTAGCTCAGTTGGTAGAGCATTGGACTTTTAATCCAAGGGTCGAGGGTTCGAGCCCCTCGCGACTCATGGATGTCAATTTTGCGGGTGTGGCGGAATTGGCAGACGCGCTAGATTTAGGTTCTAGTGTCTTCGGACGTGGGGGTTCAAATCCCTTCACCCGCACCATTGCTATGCTGACTTAGCTCAGTTGGTAGAGCATCTGTCTTGTAAACAGAGGGTCGGAGGT
>NZ_AYZA01000003.1 GCF_001436315.1 Ligilactobacillus aviarius subsp. aviarius DSM 20655
GATGACATCATCACACCAGATGCAGACATCATCTCAGCTGCTTCATGTACAACAAACTGCTTAGCACCAATGGCAAAGGCTGTTAACGATGCATTTGGTATCAAAGCAGGTACAATGACAACAGTTCACGCATACACAGCATCACAACACGTACAAGACGGTCCAGACCGCAAAGGTAACAAGCGTAATGCACGTGCTTGCGCACAAAACATTATTCCTCACTCAACAGGTGCTGCAAAGGCCCTTGGTAAGGTTGTTCCAGAATTAGACGGCAAGTTGGATGGTCACGCATTACGTGTTCCAACAATCACAGGTTCAGTAACAGAATTAGTTGTAACATTGAACAAAGAAGTTACAGTTGACGAAGTTAACGAAGCCGTAAAGAAGACAACAGAAGGCAACGCATCATTCGGCTGCAACGAAGACGAAATTGTATCATCAGACATCATTGGTACATCATTCGGTTCAGTATTCGACCCAACACAAACACAAGTTGTAGGTAAGGGCGACGGCCAAGTTGTTAAGGTTGTTTCATGGTACGACAATGAATCAGGCTTCACAGCTCAAATGATCCGTACATTAGAAAAATTCGCAAGCATGCTTAAATAATTAA
>NZ_AYZA01000018.1:0-35724 GCF_001436315.1 Ligilactobacillus aviarius subsp. aviarius DSM 20655
AGCTCATCAAGCAAGAAGTCAAGCTCAAACATTAAGAGTTCATCAAGCAGCAAGAAATCATCAAGTTTGAAGAGTAATTCAAGCAAGATTTCAAGCAGCAGCAAGAAGAGTTCAAGCGTAAAGAGTTCATCAAGCAAGAAATCAAGCTCAAGCATTAAGAGCTCATCAAGCAGTAAGAAGAACAACGCAAAGAGTTCATCAGTTGCATCATCAATGAGCAGTAGCAATACTGAATCAAGTTCAACAATGAACACAGCTTCCGAATCGACAAGCAAGCCAGGTAAGAACACTGAAACAAGTGTGAAGGTACCATCAAAGGCTTCAACGATCAGTTACGTAAACAAGTCAACTGAAAAGTCAGTTCCTGTAACTGTAAGCAGCACAAAGAACACAATGGTTGAAAGCTCAATTTCATCAGAAGTTCGCAATGGATCAGGTTCAGCTTCAACAGCATACAAGCCAACCCTTGTATCAAGTTCAATGAACGTTCCAGCAACAAGCTGGTCAAATAAAATTGTGAACGGAAGTTCAGCAACAACTGTTGGAACAACGGTAATCACATACTCACAAAGTGAAATTCCTAACAAAGCTAAGACAAACAATAACATTACGAACAACAACCACAATGTAAACAAGGGCGGCGTTACAGTTGTTGGCAACAACAATAACAACGGTAACGGTAACAACAACGTTCAAGGCGGTCAAACAAACCAAGGTGGACAAAGCGCTCAAGGAAACAAGAGTGGCAAAGGCAATGGCAACGGTCACGGTGAAGGCTTACCACAAACTGGTGAAGCAGCTGCTTCAGCAATTGTAGGCTTAGGAATCGCATTGATCGCAATTTCAGGAGTAGTTGTTCTCGAAAAGAAGAAAAACTAATTTCTGAAACTGAAGATAAAAAGTCTTAGAATCAGTAAAAGCTGGTTTTAAGGCTTTTTTTGTTGAAATAATTTTGATTTTTTTATTAAGACCGAAAATTTAATATCGGAACGATAATTTGTAAAAGCTTAAAAAAGATTAATATTCACTAATAATAGTGAATTATATAATGAAGGAATTTATTAATATTCACTATATATTTAAAAAGTAGTGCAAAATTTATTTGCAAAGTATGGGATACTTCGAACATTTTAACTTGTTTTAATTGACAAAGAATTATTAAGCATTCATAATATTATTCGGAATTTTATAAAAGAATAATTTTTATTCAATTCCAAGGTGAGTGTAAAACTTTATGGGGAAATTTAATAGAAAGGAAGGCGTAAGTGAATAATGAAAAATAAGTTTAAGATAATCCTGATTGGATTAGCTTCATTATTTTTTGCATTGACTTTCCCAGGAAAAATCAATGCTGCAACGACCGGCTATGGTCCTTCATCAGCTAAAGTGACGGATACGCAAAGTGTATATACGTTACCGCCGCAACCAGCTTGTGAAAGTCCAAAAGGGGCTGGTCAAGATCGGCAACCATTAGGATATGTATTACGGCCTGGTGGTTCAATTACGATCACAAACAATTCAGATATTGGATTTACAGTCCAACTTTCAAACAATAATAGTGCTGCGACGATCAGTAAAAGTGTTCCAGCACACTCAACGGTTACAATCAAAGCGCCAAATCCTCCGCTTCCACAAACAACGAAGGCTGGAAAGGAAGTTAAGGATAATGCGAACGACGTTGATTTAGTTCCGTTCATTTTAACTCCACGGACCAATAAAACATCCGATAAAATATCATGCAATGTGACAGTTCAGGGACCGCACGCTAAACTTCCAATATTTAGTTATACAAATGATAATCAGGCGACTTTTATGGATGAATGGAAACAAAGTGGAAGTTACGCCTTGATTCAAGGTAAAGGATTCCAAATAATGCTCCCGACTGATGCTCAGAGTTATGTTGAAAACATGGATAAGGCACCGGAAGGAGTGGATGCGGAAGGACAACCTAAACCTGTTCCAGAGGGGCAAAAGTATGTTTGCCATAATTTAATGGACGTTCTCCATTTCTATGATGATGTTTTATATCCAACTTATGATAAAATTGCCGGATTATCGACTGATGCAAAGGAGCCGTATAATAAATTAGTTCCCGGGAAGTATTTCTATACTTCAGATATTAAGTTTGCAGGTGGTGCTAATTACAGTTCTGCGCGTACAGAAGATGGTGGAGTTGATGATGCACTATGCTGGCTTCAACCTAATTGGGTTTTATTTCATGAAACCGGACATGGTTATCAAACACGTGAATTAGGAGGTAAAGAAGCAGATCAACATGTAATGGAAGTCTCAAATAACATTTTAGGTAATTACATGTATTATTATATTTTATTTAATGGCGATTCAAAGGGAGCCGATCAATATTCATGGAATTATATGAGTGCTAAAGGGGCTAATAAAGAACAGATGGAGACAGATGTTCATAACATTCTTGTTGATAACAATTGGTCATGGGATCAAATTTTACCGCATAATGGTGGCCGTGGTAAGCATCTTGGATTAATTTTGTTGCAAAACATGGTAGAGAAAATGACCTATGCGGGATGGACTGAAGTATATCAAATGGATCGGCAACAAGTATATGAAGCTAGCCAGAAGAAAGAAACGGATTTAAATGACAAATTAATGAATATTTGGAATTTAATTACTAAAGCTGCAGCGGACCATGGTTACGATTATACAGCAATCATGGATGAAATCGGAAAGACACCCCAGCTTCCGCTTTCACAAGAAGCGCGGCAAAAACAAGATAAAGCAGTGAACTTCTTATGGTACTTAATGCCTAAGGCCTCATACAATCAAGTTTATGCCGTAGTTCAGGAACTTGCTAAGGCTGATCCCAGTTTAATTTATGATTCAAACTTCACTTTAGTAACTCCTGATCAGACAAAAGCATTAAATCTTAATGGTAAATTAAACCTTACAATTTATGATCTGCCATCATCATGGGCCGGGAAAACGATTAACATTATGAATGGTAATCAAGTATACGGAACGTTAACGATTGGACCAGATGGCAAGTGTAGTTTAAATAATATTCCACTTGGAACTTATACATTGGCTGGACTGCCTGATAGTAGTCATGAATTAACGAATTATTACGTTACTGTAACTGATGATCCAACATATATGAATTCAACGGATGTTATTCCGCATTCAGAAAGTTCGTCAACCTCATCTTCAACTTCAAGTAACAAGCAGAGCAGTTCAAGCATGAGCTCATCAAGCAAGATTTCATCAAGTAGCAAGAAGTCAAGTTCAAGCAAGATTTCAAGCAGTAGTAAGAAGAGCTCAAGCGTAAAGAGTTCATCATCAAAGAAATCAAGTTCAAGCAAGATTTCATCAAGTAGCAAGAAGAGCTCAAGTATTAAGAGTTCATCATCAAAGAAGTCAAGTTCAAGCAAGGTTTCAAGCAGTAGCAAGAAGAGTTCAAGCGTAAAGAGCTCATCATCAAAGAAGTCAAGCTCAAGCAAGATTTCAAGCAGCAGTAAGAAGAGTTCAAGCGTAAAGAGCTCATCAAGCAAGAAGTCAAGCTCAAGCATTAAGAGCTCATCAAGCAAGAAGTCAAGCTCAAGCATTAAGAGTTCATCAAGCAGCAAGAAGAGTTCAAGTGTAAAGAGCTCATCAAGCAGCAAGTCAAGCTCAAGCATTAAGAGCTCATCAAGCATTAAGAGCTCATCAAGCAGTAAGAAGAGTTCAAGTGTAAAGAGCTCATCAAGCAAGAAGTCAAGCTCAAGCAAGATTTCAAGCAGCAGTGCGAAGAGTTCAAGTGTAAAGAGCTTATCAAGTAAGAAATCAAGCTCAAGCGAGGTTTCAAGCAGCAGTGCGAAGAGTTCAAGTGTAAAGAGCTTATCAAGTAAGAAATCAAGCTCAAGCGAGGTTTCAAGCAGCAGCAGTAATAAGAGCTCAAGCGTAAAGTCATCAGTTGAATCAAGCAGTAAAGAAGTTGCAAGTTCATCATCAAGTAGCATCAATACTGAATCAAGTTCAACGATCAACATGGTTTCAAGTTCAGCTAACAAGCCAAGCAAGAACACTGAAACAAGTGTAGAAGTACCATCAAAGGCTTCAACAATCAGTTACGTCAACAAGTCGACTGAAAAATCAGTTCCTGTAACTGTAAGCAGTGAAACGAACACAATGGTTGCAAGTTCAATTTCATCAGCAGTTCGGACAGGATCAGGTTCAAGCTCAATGATCAACAAACCAACGTTGGTATCAAGCTCGATGAACGTTCCAGCAACAAGTTATTCAAAGGGAATTGTGAACGGCAGTTCCGCAACGACAGTTGGAACAACGGTGATCACATACTCCCAAAGTGAACTTCCAAATAAGGAAAGTAACAGTGAAAGCATCGTCAGCAAGCCAACGGTTAATACAGCAACAACGCAAAACATGACTGTAATTAACAACAATAATCACAGTCCAAAGCAAGGCGGAGTCGCAGTTGTTGGTAACAACAATGGCAACGGCCAAAGCGGTCAAGCTGCTCAAAGCAACAAGGGCGGTAAAGGCAATAGTCACGGCGAAGGCTTACCACAAACTGGTGAAGCAGCCGCAACTGCTGCAGTTGGCTTAGGGATTGTATTGATTGCAATTTCAGGAATCGTTGTTTTTGAAAAGAAAAAATAGATTCTTGAGATGAATAAAAGTCTTAGAGATTTTGAAGTGCAAGACAAAAGTTAGATAAAATTGAATTATCAAATTATCAAGGCGTGATTTCGGTATTCAACCGGAGTCATGCCTTTTGTTTTTAAAGTCGTTCTAACAGTATTAAAATATTGAACGTCAAGTAGAGACCTGCAACGATAAAATGTCAAAGCGGGTTGCTACTTCAGCCATCGAATCCTCGTGAGCTTGGTAATAGTTTATTACATTTAATTTGAAATCAGCAGTAAAATTCCGTTTATGCTGCCATTACTTGAGAGCACCAGGTATCCTAGATATTTAACGGCCCCCAATATAGTATTTCTCACTTAAATCATTGATACTCTGCGCAGTTGAAAAATATTCATGAACAATCTGTGCATTTAATTCGGGTCCATACAAAGAGTGCCTCACAATCATTAGTGTCTAACAATTGTAGGGCATTTCACTGACTCTAAGACTTTTTATTCATTAGAAAATGATATTCAACAGTTAAGAAAATTTAAAATCGGGGATATTCATGGATAATGAAACTAATTGAAAATAAAATGGTGTATACTAGTCTGTATTAGGAAATTAGGAGCAAGTATTTATGTTACAATTTTTGTCTTTTTTTATTGAACCTTTACATATCATTTGTTTTTACATTCTATTTTGTACTCAAAATTGGCAATATATACGCGAGGCCCGTTCAAATAAGTTTATTAAGTTAGCTATTTCAGTAATTATATTGGTTGTAATTCAAGTGGTAATTGAACTTGGCCTCATTCCTATTCCATGGTTATTTTTCTTATGTACAAATGTAGTAACAATTCTATTTCTAATAGTAATTACCTATTTGTGCTTACGCCGACACGCCAATTCAGATTTAACATTGCGAATTAATGTGTTGCTTTCCATGGATATTTTTATTGCGATTCAAATTTTTTGTGCATTTTTAGATAAGTCATTAATGGTAATTTGCCGTAATATTACGGTTGTTCACCCAATGCTGGTTGTTGTGATTATTCACAATATAATTGAAGCAGCTCTTTCATTTTTTATGGGAATAATTTCAGCCCGACTATATAAGTTGAATCGCATTATTGATAAAAAAGTTGACCGGCAAGTTCATCGCATTGTAGTTGTAATGTTTATTATTATGTATGCATTAACATTGATTTTTACTGTAATGCAAAAACTTTATGATCATGTTGAAAATTTATTGATATTTTTGATTATCCAACTAATCTTTTTCTGGATTTTATATTTCTCAATTAACCGGCGTGAAAAACAAAGGATTCATAATGAACTGGTTGAAAATCGATTAAGTAATTTAAAAGAATATACTGACCATCTAGAACAGGAACAGCGTAAGTTACGGAAATTCAAGCATGATTATCAAAATATGCTTTTAAGTTTGGAAGAAAACTTACGGTCGTCTGATTCGCAAGATGCGAAGGATTATCTTCAAACATTTAAGCAATATAGTGATAATTATATTAGTGAAAGTGGTTTATGGATGTTTAATGATTTTGACAACGTTAAAACACCATATTTGAAAAGTATTTTGATTAATAAAACATCTCAAGCTACAGAACAGGGAATTGATGTTCACTTTGAATGCAGATACGATGTTGACCAAATTGCAATGGAACCCTACGATTTGGTTCGAATTGTAGGAATTGCCTATGACAATGCAATTGAAGCAGTTCGTAATTTGGATAAAAATCATCGGAAAATTAATGTGATGGTTTACCGGACCAAAGGACAGACGGAAGTTACGATTGCTAATCCAATGCAAACCGCTGAAAACCTGACTCATTTGAAAAAGGAAGGCGTGACTACCAAAAAAGGGCACTCTGGACTTGGACTGGCAAATATTGAAGAAATTAGCGCTAATTATTCGAATGTTTTGGTAAACTACCGCGAGGTTAAAGGCTGGTTTACTATTCAATTTACGATTATGGATAAGTAAAAATGGAAAAATAATTAGTTTTAAAAGAAATCCAAACAATAAAAGAGCGTTGCGGGTAAGGATGCTTGAATTTGGTTTGCCTTGCGTTGATTGTGTTACAAACGTGTTTGATAGAAGAGATTGTAACGTGCCGTGCGTTACAGCCTTTTTTTATGGCTATAAAAAATAATTTGATTAAAATTTGAGATATAGTTATAAGATGGATATAAAAATTTAATTTTCATTATGCGCAACATTATTCTTAATTCTTTCTTAATAATTAGTAATTATAAATGAAATTGGTTGCTAATTAAAATGTTAAAAAATAAAAATTTAACGGCATAAATGATTGATATATCAATCATTTATGAGAGAAAAATAGATTTGAAAAATGCCTTTTAATTAAACAAAAAATCATGAATTTTATTAATAAAAATTCATAAAAATGCCAAATTTATTTCACAAACCATCGACATTTAATATTTGTTTTGTTATAGTACCTTCTAGTGATTAGCAATCATTATATAAAAAGATAAGGAGTGAGTAATCATGGCCAATCACAAAAATCTTAAAAAAGTAATCGCTGTTTCAAGTATGGCAGCTGCAACAATGGGTGCAGGTGCAATGGTAAACGCTGATAACGTTCATCAACAACCAGTATCTTCATCTAAATCAAGCATTTCAACAAAGGTTTCATCAGAATCACAATCTGTTAAATCAAGTAGTAAAGTTGTATTGAAGTCATCACAAGCTTCGTCAGCTAAGGCAACCACATCATCAGTTGCTTCATCAAGTTCAAGCGCGGTTGCTTCATCTTCATCAGCAAAACAAGCTGCTCAACCAATGAACTTGGCTGCTACGGTTACACCTTCAATGACAAGTGCTCAACATGACACAATTCAAGACGATATTAACAATGTAAATAATGTGATCAACAAGTACCAATCAGATCATTCATTGCCGGTTTCAATGGCAAGTTCAAACTTCGGTACAGACCTTGTTACAGATGCTCTTGGCGACTACACAAGCGGCTTAGCAACTAAGGAAGAACTTCAAAAGGATGTTCAAAAAGTTCAAGGCGTTCTTAACGACGACAAGGATGCTTTAGCTAAGGAAACAAATGCTCACGCAAAGGAAATCCTTCAAGCTCAAGTAAAACTTGACCAAGACGCATACAACTTATTATCACAAGCTGTAAATGGTAATGCTTCACAAGCTTCAAGCTCAAAAGCCTCATCACAATCATCAGCTAAAGCCTCATCACAAGCTTCAAAGAAGAGCGAATCAAAGGCTTCATCAGCATCATCAAAGAAAGCTTCATCAAGTTCAAAAGCTGATAACAAGAAAGCCTCATCACAATCATCAGCTAAGGCTTCATCACAAGCTTCAAAGAAGAACGAAGCAAACGTTACATCAGCTGTTAACGCATTGAAGAATGACGCTGACAAGTACCAAAACTCAAGTGACGCAATCACAAAATCATATGCTCAAGAAGTACAACAATGGTTAGATACCGTTCAATCATTTGCAAACAATGGTCAAAACGGCTCAAATGATGAAATCAACTTTCTTAAAAATGATATGAAGTCACTCGAAGACACATTGAATGCTAGTTGGTTTAAGGGTAATGCTCAAACAAAACAAATTATGCAAGACCAAATTAATGCTGATAAGGCAATGTTGGCTTACTTAACAGGTCAAAACCAAGCTTCATCAACATCATCAAAGAAGAATGATGTTAAGGCATCAGCTAAGAAAGCATCAAGCAAGAAAGCTGTTAAGAGCAACGGCATAAAGAGCAATGCCAAGGTTGCTGCCAAGGCAGTTAAGGCTAACCACCAAGCAACAGTTTCAAGCAAGAAGGCTGCTGAAAAGCACGCAACAGCTAACTCAGCTAAGAAAGCTTCAATGCCACAAACTGGTGAAGCAAACAACGCTGGTATTTTAGCCGGAATCGGTGCCCTTGCAATTGCTGCAGCTGGCGCATTCTTATTCCGTAAGCGGGGATAATTAAGAATTACCTTTGAGTCACAGACAATCACGTCTGTGGCTTTTTTATATGGTTGGAAATAGTGTTGGGAAGGATGTTCGGTGTAAATAGAATGATGATTGATTTTTTTATCAGATTTATTAAAATGTAAGTGAAAAGGGTGAGGCTCACACAGCTGTGTGGGCTTTTTTATTTTAATGTTATGTAAGCGTTGTCCTAACTCGAATTTACTTATATAATACAAGTAAACGTTAATGGAGGAAAAATAATGAAAAAGTACAATTGGGCAATTGTCGGCACCGGCTGGGCAGCCAGTGATATGGCGGATGCATTAAATAAAGAAAATGGCGAAATTTACGCAGTGGTCAATCCGCATAAGGAACATGCTGATCAATTTGCGGAAAAGTATCAGGTAAAAAAGACGTATTATGATTATGCAGCAATGCTTGCGGATCCCAACGTGGATATTGTTTATATCGCAACCCCGCATACATTTCACTATGAACAAATCAAGCAAGCATTAAATGCTGGTAAGCATGTCTTTTGTGAAAAGGCGATCACCGTTAATGCAGCTCAATTTGATGAAGTTGAACGGCTTGCACGCTCAAAAAATCTGATTTTGACAGAAGGATTTACGTTATATCACATGCCACTTTACCGCAAAGTTAAGCAATTGATTACGGACGGCAAACTGGGCGAAATCAAAATGGTTCAGGTCAACTTCGGTAGTTTAAAGAACGATGATCCGACGCAACGATTCTTCAGCAAGGATCTTGCAGGCGGTGCGTTGCTTGATATCGGCGGATACGCAACGGCATTTGCACGGATGTTTCTTGATACGCCGCATGTGGCTGAAACGTCGGTTAAGTTTTTTGAAACCGGCGTGGATGAAATGTCAGGGATCATTTTGAAAAACGCGAAGGAACAAATGGGAGTAATTAGTCTTTCATTCCGGGCCAAGCAACCGAAACGCGGCGTTGTTTCCGGAACAAAGGGGTTTGTTGAAATCAATAATTATCCGCGGGCAACGGAAGCTGAGATTACGTACACATCTGATGCGCATACTTCAACGACTGACAAAATTAGTGCAGGGAAAACCGATGAGGCATTGCAATATGAAGTGCGCGACATGCAACGGTACATTGAACAGGGGCATGATGATGGCGAATTAGAATTCAGTCGCGATGTGGCCCACATTTTAGATGATGTGCGTTCTGATTGGGGAATGCGGTATCCATTTGAGAAATAGAAAGGTGAGGCGTGGTTGGAAACCAACGCCTCATTTTTTGATATCATTTTATTAGATTCGACATTAAATCACCCTAAATGATATCGAATAATTGGACATGATAGCGAAAGGCAGAAAATGAAGCGAGCAGAATTAGTAATAATTGCTGGAATCAATGGTGCCGGGAAAACGACTTTTTACCAGCAAAATCACCAACGGTTTGATCAATTTACATATATTAGTGCGGACGAATTCCTGCAAAAGATGCACGGTAATTGGCGCAAAAGTGATGATCAGATCAAGGCGCTGCTGCAGACGAATGCAGCAATTCGAGAATTGATCAATCGGCACGCAAATATTGTTTATGAGGTGAGCTTGGGTGGCAATGTTCGCAGCGTAGTTAAAATAATGGACTTAGCCCATTCAATGCACTATTCTGTAACGGTGATTGAAATTCGAATTCGGGATGCGGCCCTTGCCGTTGAACGGATTTTGCAGCGATTCAAAGCAGGCGGTTTTGGCGCTGATCCGGCATTGATCACGAAGCGGTTTACGAACCTTGAATCCGACTTTGCTGAGCTTGAGCGTGCGGCGAATCATGTCGTTAAGTTTGATAATACCCAAGCACTTATCAAATTGAATTGATTTTAATTATTATTGAACTATAATTTTAATATTAGTGAAATAAAGAAGAGGAAATTGAAAATGGCAACAATAAAGGATGTGGCACGCGAAGCCGGCGTGTCACCATCAACGGTTTCGCGAACTTTGCATGACAGTTCGTTAATTAGTCAGGAAACCAAAGAGAAAATCTGGCGGGCGATGAAAAAATTAAATTACTCACCGAATTTTGCGGCGCAAAATTTAGCAAATAACACTTCAAATATCATTGGGGTAATTCTCCCGCCGAATGAGGAATCGGTTGCGAATAACCCATTTTTCGGGCAAATTTTACAGGGAATTACTTCAGTTTGTAATCAGCAGGCCTACATGGTATCAGTTGCGACGGGAAAAGACAACGCGGAATTGATTGAAAACGTTCAGATGATGATGGAACGTGGCCAGGTCAAACGGTTTATCGTTACTTTCTCTCAACAAAGCGATGATGTCCTCGAATATTTAGACCAAAACGATGCTGAATACGTTCTGATTGGAGAGCCAATCAAAAACATCGCCGAAACGCTGTATGTCAACAACGATAATGTGGCTGCGGGAAAGGATGCAACGGAGTACCTGCTTGATAACGGTTATTACCATCCGGTTTATGTTTACGAAGATTTAGAGGAAATGGTGCAAAAGGATCGTTTCATCGGCTATTCGCACGCAATGGAAGCGGACGAGCGGACACCGTTAAGCTATCAAATAAAAAAAGAACATACCAAGGAAGAACTTCAAGAATTCATTGACCAGCACCCCGAAGTTGATTCAATGGTTGCTTGCGATGACATTATGGGCGTAACGTTGCAAAACGGCTTGCTGGCCATTCATCGGAATTTGGCTGATTACGGAATAATCAGCTTCAATAATTCATTGTTTGCCCGGGCTTCGCATCCGTCATTGACTTCGGTTGAAATTTTCCCAACTTCTTTGGGGATGGAAGCGGCAGTACTGGTTTTGAATGTGGATGATCGGGATTTTACAAAGGTGAAACATGTATCAGTTCCACATAAAATTGTCGAACGGGAATCGACAAAAAGATAAATGAGTAAGAGCAGGTAAAAAGCCCGCTTTTTGTGTATTTTTATAAAATTTGAATTTTAAAATGACCGAAAAGTAGAAGCCAAATATAGGTAATTGTAATTTTTGACAGGAATTAACGCAAGAAGTAGTTTTAAAAATCCATATATTAACTTAAATAAGAATATGATATTATAATCATGAAATAGGAATATTGAAGGGGAAGTAACAGTATGACGACCTTAAAAGATGTTGCGCGTGAAGCAAACGTTTCGCAAATGACGGTTTCAAGGGTTATCAACCATCCTGAGCAAGTTACAGAGGAGTTAAAACAGCTTGTTTATGATGCAATGAAAACTTTGAATTATCATCCTAACATCGCTGCAAAAGCGCTTGCGAATAATCGGACGCAAGTTATTAAGTTTGTGATTCTTGAAGAAATTGATACGGTTGAACCGTATTATATGTATTTACTTACGGGAATTGCTAATGAACTTGAAAAACATCAATATACTTTACAGTTGGTAACTCATCGCAATGTTAGCCTTGGCGACTGTGATGGGTACATTATAACCGGCGCTCGTAATAAAGATTTTGAATGGATTGATACGATTAAAGAACCAGTTATTATTTTTGGTGAGAACCGCCATGGTTACGATTATATTGATACTGATAATGTTGGTGGAATTGCCAAGGCAACACGATATGCAATTAAGCAGCATTACGCAAACATTAATTTTATAGGAATTGATATGGATGAACCATTTGAGTATTCACGAGAAGAAGGATATATTCGTGAAATGCAAAAAGAACATTTGGTTCCAACGATTTTTCGATGTGTTAACCGGTCAACGGCAGCCCGGAAATTAATTGAAAAAAATTGGAAGAGCTTTAAGCCTAATACAATGTTTATTTGTTCATCAGATCGAATTGCTTTGGGAGTTGAACGGGCGGTTCGTGGTCAGAATGGAAAGATTCCGCAAGATTATGGAATTATTGGTCATGATGGGGTATTTCTTGACCAAATTGCTTTTCCGAAATTATCTACGATTCGACAAAATGTTGTTTTTATGGGAGAGCAATGTGCAGTTTCAATCTTAAAGAAGATTTTCTTTCATAATGTTTCGGTTGGAAATCAGCATTTTAAGTCAGAGTTGATTTTGAGAGATACCACTCGTTGATTTTTATTAAATTATGATAGCGCTAACATCAATATCTGTATTGAATGTTAGCGCTTTTTTATTTACGATAATATCGGGAAGAAAGTAATGAAAGAGGGATATTTATGGAAGCTGATTGGTATAAAGACCGAGTTGTTTATCAAGTATATCCAAAAAGTTTTAAGGATACAGATGGAGATGGAATTGGCGATCTTCGAGGAGTAATTGAAAAAATCGATTATATAAAAGAGCTGGGGGTAAATACGATTTGGCTAAATCCAATTTTTGTATCTCCGCAAGTCGACAATGGATACGATATTGCAAATTATTATGCAATTGACGAGCGGTTAGGATCAATTGAAGATTTTGATGAATTGGTGATGGCGGCTCATGAACGAGGAATAAAAGTCATTCTTGACTTTGTAATGAACCATACATCAGATCAGCATCCATGGTTTAAAGATGCCTGTGAAAATAAAGATAGTATATATCGGAATTATTATTTATGGGCGAAAGGAAAAAATGGAAAATTGCCTAATAACTGGGCATCATTTTTTGGCGGAAGTGTTTGGGCAAAAGATCCGATTGTAAAAGATAACTACTATTTTCATCTATTTGATGAACACATGCCAGATCTAAATTGGGAAAATCCTGAAGTACGGCACTCGATGTATCGGATTGCAAAATTCTGGATTGATCATGGAGTTGATGGCTTCCGACTAGATGCATTTATTCATATTGCCAAGGCAGACTTTAAACAGGATGTTCCAAATAGCGGAGAAAAAGGGTTAAAACTGGCTGAACAATTTTATGCTAATTTACCAGCAGTCCAGACATATCTACATGAATTTATTCAGCAAATTAAATCATTAAAAGAAGATTTATTCATTTTAGGGGAAGCAGCAAGCGCTAATGTTAATTTAGCGGTGGATTATACTAACCCACAAAACGGGGAATGTGACACGGTTGTTACTTTTAGATACTTTGATGAGAAAAAAGACAATCCGTTACCTAATCTTCCAATGGATGGACAACCATTTCCACTTGACTTTACCAAGTTGAAAAGTACGATGGTTGAATGGCAAAAGAAGCTAGAAGGAATCAGTTATCCGGTATTATATTGGAACAACCATGATATGGCACGAATCTTAACTAAAATAAATGTTAAGGAGCCATATGCAAAAGGCGCTGCAAAAATGTTAGCGACGTTGATGTATCTCCAAAGGGGAGTGCCATGTATTTACTATGGTGAAGAGCTTGGAATGAAATCAATGCTAATGAGTGATATTAGGGATTTTCATGATCAGCAGGCCTATGGCTTCTATGAACATGCGATTATGAATGGATATTCAAACGATGAAGCATTGAAGATTATTAGCAGGGCCCACAAAATGGCAGCTCGCGGACCAATGGTATGGAATAACCAAGAATACGGTGGCTTTTCAACGACGGTTCCATGGAATTACGGTAAAGATAATACTCAACCGGTAATTGAACAGCTAAAAGATCCAACAAGTGTTCTTGAACATTACCGTGGGGTTTTAAAGATAAAGAAACAACCGTTATTTATTGATGGAACATATTATTTAGAAAATACTTCAGATGATCTTTATGTATATCATCGAATTTTAAACGATCAAGAAGCGATTGTAATTTGCAACCTTACTGATAATGAGCAGAGATATGAAAATAGGGAGCAAAGAAAATTAAAATGCATTTTAAGCAGTGGAAATATTAGTCTTAATGATAACGCTTTGTATTTAGGACCGTATGCAAGCGGGGTATTTATGATGGGAGTGAAATAAGATGGAAATTTCAGCAATTTATCATCGACCAGATAGTGAAATGGCGTACTTAGTTAATGAAGATCTCTTTCAAATTCGACTAAAAACCAAACACAATGATTTAAAGAAAGTAGAATTATTATACGGTGATCCATATGGTACGAAAGTTAACGAAAAAGATCAAAGCGAATGGGCACATGATGTTTTAGCAATGGAAAGAAAATTTCAATCAGAATATCATGACTATTGGATTGCTAATATCAAGGTTCCGACTAATCGGTTACAATATGCTTTTCATTTAGTAGGAAACGATGACAGTGAATATTTATATGATGACCGAAAAGTTGTTAAGTACACCGATGAAGCAATTCAAAAGTTAACATGTTTCCGGATGCCTTACTTACATCAAATTGATCGGATTAAGACTCCGGATTGGGTAAAGAAGACTGTTTGGTATCAAATTTTTCCAGAACGGTTTGCAAATGGTGATCCTCAAAATGATCCTCAGGGAACTCTTCCGTGGGGAAGTGTGGCACCAACGCGTGAGAATTTCTTTGGTGGTGATTTACGTGGAATAACACAGAAGTTAGATTATCTGAAAGATTTAGGAATTAATGGAATATATCTTTGTCCGATTTTTACTGCCTCATCGAATCACAAGTATGATACAATCGATTACTTTAACATCGATCCAAGTTTCGGTACCAAGGAAGATTTTAAGGAATTAGTTGATCAAGCACATGCTCGCGGGATGAGAATAATGCTGGATGCGGTCTTTAATCATATGGGTGATTTTTCAATGCAATGGCAGGATGTAGTAAAGAACGGTAAAAAATCACGTTTTGCAAACTGGTTCCACATAAAAAAGTTCCCGGTTTCTTATAAGAAAACAACAAACAATGAGTTTGCAACTGATATTACCTATGAAGTATTTGCGAATACCCCACATATGCCGAAAATCAACACTGCTAATCCGGAAGTAATTGATTATTTACTCAATATTGCAACTTACTGGATTAAGCAATTTGACATTGATGCCTGGCGATTAGATGTTGCAAACGAAATCGATCATCATTTCTGGCAAAAGTTTTATCAAGCTACTCATGCAATTAAGCCTGATTTCTATGTTGTAGGTGAAGTATGGCACTCGGCTCAAGAATGGGTCGGACATGATGAATTTGATGCGGCGATGAATTATCCATATACAGAATCTCTGATTCAAGGGACGGTATCACAGGAAATCACATTGAAAGAAATGGTTTCGATGTTAAATGAACAATTAATGCTTTATCGGGATCAGACGAATCAAGTAATGCTTAATTCACTTGATACCCATGATACCGTTCGATTATTGAGACTATGCAAGGAAAATAAAGATTTAGCACGCCAAGCATTGGTATTAATGTTTCTTCAACCTGGAAGTCCATGTATTTACTACGGAACTGAAGTGGGAATGACCGGTGGATTTGATCCAGATAATCGGAGATGTATGATTTGGGATTCAACCAAGCAGGATCATAAGATGTTTCAATTTGTTCAAAAGTTGATTGCATTCCGAAAAGAAAATGCTCAACTTTTAAGTAAAGGAGAAATTCAATGGCGTAAGGTTGACGATGTTCATAAAGTAGTTGAAATTGAACGTCGAATTAATAAACAAAAGGTCAAGGCGATTTTTAATTTTGGTCAAGATAAGATTACAGTCGATGAAGATGTTTTACCAGCTATTGAACAAAATTTTGAAAACGGTAATTTGCAGTCGCAAGGGATGGTAATTTATCAAGAATAGTAGTATATACCTTTTAATACCAATAGAGTAATAGCTTTATTGGTATTTTTATTTTGATATAAAACAGTCTTAGATACTAAAAGAGCATCTAAGACTATTTTTAATAGGTTTATTTAATATATTTACGATAAAAATTCATTTCATCTCGATTACATTTGGTAGCAATTGGATCGCGTTGATCAATGTGAAAAACATGACCTCGAGGATGATCTTGGTCACCGTAAATGTGTAATTCATGAGTGATTCCCTTTGCCATTAGGTATCCATCTAAGCGAATCATGGAATCGTGTGGGAAAGTCATATCATGATTGGCAGTCATAAGGAATATTGGCGGTAGTTTTTTTGTCATGTACTTTTCCGTATTTAATCGTTCATGATTTTTAGCGACTACTTCTGGGGGGAAATAAGCTTTAATTGCACCCTGGATTATTCCCGGAATTTTTAAAAAGCAAGCTGCACAATTAAGTGTAGCAGCTCGAACTGTTAAATGAGGTTTCTTATAGCCGAATAATTGACGGTATTCGTCGTTAAAAAGAATTGTTAGATATTGTTCAGCCATTTGTCCGCCAGCACTGTCTCCAGAAATAAAGACATTATTTAAATCAAGGTCATATTCATTTCCATGTTCAGCAACCCAATGAAAAACTTTATTAACGTTGTCCAGCTCTTGAGGAAATTGAACATCTGGTGCTAGAGGATAATTGAAATTTACAAAACCAAAACCATTTTTTGCGAGGTTCATTCCGTAGAATTGATATGTTTCTTTTGTACCATAACACCATCCACTGCCGTGAATATGAATGATGGTTGGAACTTTTTCGCTTCTTTTCTTAGGCAGATAAATATCTAGTAAGTTCCAGAGCGGGTCATCCCCATATTGCAAATCATTAATCCGTTCAACTTCGGGAATACTTGTAGGAAGCCCTTTATCACGCTGACCATCACTTATTTTGCAATCTTTTCGCATATTAAAAACTGCTTCTTTAACACTTTGAGGTACCATTTAATACATCTCCTTATTTTTATTACGGCTTTATATTAGCACTTTGTTACAAATGTTATATTCTGTTAACGCTAACATTCTGAAAGCGGTTGCAAAACTGTGAGAAAAGTTTAATATTATAAGTGTAAAGAAGATGGCATAAAGCCCAAGGAGGTATTTTTATGAAAAAGGGTATTAAAAAGTTAGGGATTGTGGCTGTTGCCGCTGGCTTAACTGCACTTGCACTTGGCGGGTGTGGCAATAGCAAAAAAGCTGACAGCGGTGAAAAGACAATCACGGTTTCAGTTGATAAGAACTACTACAAATACGCTGAAAGCGTAAAGGGTGAGTTCGAAAAGGAAAACCACTGCAAGGTTGTTGTAAAGAAGAATCCAACAATGGATACTTTGCAAAAACTTTCACAAGATGAACAATCAGGAAATGCAGCTGATGTAATGCTTGCACCATATGACCAAGTTGGAACATTGGCAAAGCAAGGCTTACTTGCAAATGTAACCTTACCAACTGACGGTCGTTACAATAGCCGTGATAAGCAAAACGTAACGTTAAAAGGCAAGCAATACGGGGATCCTGCAACAATTGAAACTTTAGTTGAATATTACAACAAAGACTTAGTTAAGGATGCACCAACAACATTTGATCAATTATCACAGATGTCAAAGGATCCAAAATATGCATATGCGCATGACAAGTCAAAGAACGTTGCTTTCCTTTGCCAATGGACAAACTTCTATAATGCATATGGGGTAATCAAAGCATACGGTGGCTATGTATTTGGTGACAATAACACAAATCCAAAGCAATTAGGTTTAGATACTCCAGGTGCTGTTGATGGAATCAAGTACATGACAAGTTGGTTTAACATCTGGCCAAAAGGGATGCAAGCAACAACATCAAATGAAAACTTCATTACATCACAATTTACAAAAGGCAAAACAGTTGTTGTAATTGATGGACCTTGGATGGCTCAAACATACAAGAAAGATGGTATGAAAGACAACTTAGGCGTTGCAGCATTGCCAATGTTACCAGGCAACAGACAATATCAACCATTTGCTGGTGGGAAAGCTTGGGTAGTTAATGCCCGTTCAAATCAAAAAGCATTAGCTAAGAAGTTTATTAACTACTTAACAACTGAAAAGAATCAAACATTGTTCTACAAGGATACACAAGAAATTCCGGCTAATGATCAATCACGTGCAGCAGCCGTTAAGTCAGGTGATCCATTAGCAGTTGCCGTTAATAATCAATATCAAAAGTCTGACCCAATGCCAAACATTCCTGAAATGACAGAAGTTTGGACTGGAGCACAAAATCTACTTGTAAATGCTGCTTCTGGCAAGGAAACACCTGAACAAGCTGCAAAACAAGCTACAAAGCAAATTAAGCAACAAATCAAGCAGAAGTATCACGTAAACTAATGTAGATAGAAGTGTGAAAGAGTTTAAGAATTTCAGATCCTTAAACTCTTTTCTTTATGAATCTCATACAAGGAGAGAAGAACAATGAAAGAAAATAAGCAAAGTCCGCGGACTTCGGCCTTATTGTCCATTATTCCTGGACTGGGACAGTTTAAAAACGGACAAAAAGTAAAAGGTGGAATTTTTCTAGGATTATTCATTCTGTTTGTAATTGAAATGGTCTTCTTTGGAGGAAATGCGCTTGTTGGATTAGTTACCTTGGGGACTAATCCAGGGGTGGATAACTCAATGTTCTTGATGGTTCAAGGAACGTTGCAGTTATTAGTAACGATTATTGCGCTTTTCTTCTACGGCGTTCAAATTCGCGATGCATACCAAACCGCAGTTCGAATTCAAAAAGGAAAAGAAGTTGAAGATGGTTGGAAAGGTATTCGGGATTCATTGGCAACAAATGGTTTTCCATACATGTTAACTTTCCCGGCATATGCCTTAATGATCTTTGTCATTATTTTACCGGTTCTTGTTACTTTATTTATGGCATTTACTAACTACAACTTCAACCACGTTCCGCCACAGTCTTTGATTAGTTGGATCGGAATTCAGAACTTCCACGACATGTTCTTCTTAAGTTCATATCGTGCAACGTTCCTTTCAGTATTCGGTTGGACTCTTATTTGGACATTTGCGGCAACGACTCTTCAAATTACATTGGGAGTATTTACAGCGGTTGTAGCTAACCAAAGCTTTATTAAAGGAAAACGGTTGTTTGGAATTATCTTCTTGCTTCCATGGGCCGTTCCAGCATTTGTAACAATCATGAGTTTTTCAAACATTTTCAATGATTCGGCCGGTGCGATCAACGTTCAGGTTATCCCATTTTTGAATCATTTATTACCGTTTTTGCACTTGCATGGTCTTCCATGGATGACCAATCCGCTTTGGACAAAGGTCGCTTTGATTATGATTCAAGGATGGCTTGGATTCCCATACATTTATGTTTTAGTTACGGGGATTTTGCAATCAATTGATCAAAACCTATATGAAGCCGCAACAATTGATGGGGCAACGGCAATTCAAAAGTTTAACCACATTACATTGCCAGCAATTTTAGCAGTTGCAGCTCCAACATTTGTAACTCAATATACATTTAACTTCAACAACTTCACGATCATTTACCTGTTTAATAACGGGGGTCCTGGAGATGTCGGCGGCGGTGCCGGAAGATCAGATATTCTGATTTCTTGGATTTATAAGTTGACAACAAGTAATACGCCGCAATATGGACTTGCTTCAGCAATCACATTGTTGATTTCGGCAATTGTTATCGGCGTATCACTGGTTGTCTTCAAGAAAACCCACGCCTTTAATATGGATTAAGGGGGATGAGATAAATGGCTGAAAAAATAAAGAAAACAACGACAAGTTCGATTAAGCGTAAAAGATTTTTCCAACATTTCTTTACGTATCTGTATATGATAATTTTATCGATTATCATTTTGTATCCATTAGCAATTACATTTATTTCAGCATTTAAGAATGCTAACTTACAAGCATTCACATTGAACTTTAGCGGACCATGGTCATTAGATAACTTTAAGCAATTGTTCTCAACAACGTTATACGGAACATGGTATATGAACACGTTGATTATCTCCGTAATGACGATGATCGTTCAAGTTGCTGCGGTCACACTGGCAGGATATGCGTACAGCCGGTATAACTTTGCAGGTAAAAAGTGGTCATTGATCTTCTTCTTAGTTGTTCAAATGATCCCAACAATGGCTGCATTAACTGCTTTCTTTGTATTAGGATTATTAGTTCACGGGTTAAACAGTTTCTGGTACATCACATTGGTTTACATCGGTGGTGGAATTCCAATGAATGCTTACCTGATGAAAGGCTATTTCGATACTGTTCCATATGACTTTGATGAATCTGCTAAACTTGATGGAGCTGGAAACTTTACGATTTTCTGGAAGATTGTCTTCCCATTAGTTAAACCGATGGTAGCTGTGCAAGCCTTATGGGCTTTCATGGGACCGTTCGGAGATTATATGACCGCAAGTTACTTACTCCGTGCACAAAGTAAATGGACGGTTGCAGTTGGGTTACAAAGCTTCATTAGCGATGCTCAAAACCAGCAATTTGCATTGTTTGCTGCAGGAGCAATCTTAGTTGCTTTACCGATCTGCTTATTATTCTTATACTTACAACGGTACTTCGTATCAGGTCTTACTGCTGGTGGTGCCAAAGGATAATTTTAACAACGTTAATAGAAAAGGACTGCGTTGGCAGTCCCTTTTCTATTAGGAAGATAATGTTATACAATTTTTACTGTAAGAACTTTTCAAGGAGCGTATTAAAATGACTGATAAATTTCCATTTAGTTACTTTTCAACGTGGATTAATCCACAAAAAATGTTTACTAACCGAAAAAAATTATCATGGGGACAGATGATTTTAACGTTGGTATTTTCATTTGCATTGATTTTGCTAACAGTTCCGGTATATTATGCAAGGCAGTCAAGTGTTAATTTAGGAATGTTTATGCCTAAAGTTAACCGGATGTTAAAGAATCAAGATCTGCAAAAAACGATTCATCAGACTCCATATCACGATGGGACGTTTGATTTTAAAGGTGAGAAGGTAATTGAAAATAGTTCGAATGGAATTATCGGCGTTAATATTCCATCAAGTTTAGAGAAAAATTATCGAAATGGCATCTTCTTAAGTGATCAAGAGGTTGTCTTAAAAGAAAATGGGACAACATCAACAATTCGATTTATGAAAGACATTAATCCAAGTAAAGGAAACTTCTACTCTAAGATTTCTCAAACATGGTTCCGGATCAATCGAATGGGAGTAACTTTTTCAACAATGTATATGTTAGGTGCAATTGTATTATTTACAAACCTCATTTTCTTATTTATTGGGGCATTCTTCCTGTGGCTAACCCGTAAAAGTTCATTTACGACGATTGCAACGTTTAAAGAGGCCTGTGCAATATTTGATTATGTGATTGGACCGTCATGCTTTATTACTGCAATAGTAGGTTTCTTTAAATTTGATATTTCAATGATTATGATGGTTGAAACTTTAGTGGCTGTTGTTTATCTATTGATGATTTACGGCAAGACTCACTTTAATGATGAATATGTTGCTAACCAGTTTATGATTCAGGAATGAAACTTATAAGCGTCAGTAAAGAAAAGGGGAAGATTTTATGAAGAAAAATATTTTTATTGGCGGTGCGTGGCCATATGCCAATAATACATTGCACGTTGGGCATCTAGCATCGCTATTGCCTGGAGACGTTATTGCAAGATTTTTTAGACAAAGTGGGAATAATGTAATTTATGTTTCAGGAACGGATTGTCATGGTACGCCGATAACCGTGCGAGCACAAAAGGCAGGAGTGGCCCCGAAAGATATCGCAACTGAATATGATAGCGAATTTAGGAATTTATTTAACAAATTAAATTTTTCATATGATGATTACTCCAATACAATGAGGCCGTATCATCTTAAACGAGTTCAAGAGATGTTTAAGAGGATATATCACAATGGATATTTATATCCTAAAAAAGAGCTTCAGGACTATTGTCCAATTGATAATAAATTTTTAGCTGATCGTGAAATTGAGGGGCATTGTCCTTATTGCGGAGGATTTGCACGGGGAGACCAGTGCGAAGAATGCCTGCATACATTAAATCCAAGTCAGTTAAAAGATAAAGTATGCAAAATATGTGGGAAAAGTGCATTAGAGCAGCGTGAAAATGAGCAGTTGGTATTTAAGTTATCGGCTTTTCAAAAATCATTAGATGACTGGTTAAAGCAGAAAAGTGACGACTGGCGAACAAATGCCGTGAATGAAACCCAGAAATATCTAAAAGATGGATTAAAAGATCGGGATGCGACGCGTGATATTGCATGGGGCGTACCGGTAGACATTGAAGGCTTTAAAGACAAAAAGGTTTATGTATGGTTTGAAGCCGTATTAGGCTACATTACAGCCGGCGAGCAGGCTTGTCAAAAGAACGGACTTAATTTTGATGATTTTGTAAAAAACGATAATTGTAAAATATACTTGGTCCATGGAAAAGATAATATTCCGTTTCATACAGTTATTTATCCAGCATTACTTTTAAGTTTAAAAGAGAATTATCGGTTGCCAGATGAAATCATTAGTAGTGAATATGTAAATGTTAACGGCGAAAAAATGTCTAAAAGTAAAGGCAATTTTGTATCTGTAAAAGAACTTCTAGAGAAGTATCCGGTAGACTTAATTCGATTTTATTTCAGTGTAAAAGGCCCAGAAAAAAGAGATATGAACTTTATTGAACAGGATTTAATACATTTTAATAATAAGGTTCTTGTGGGTGGCCTAGGGAACTTTATTAATCGAAATCTTTCATTTTTAAATAAGAAATGTGATGGGAAAGTGCCACGAAAATTAATTTCGGATCAATTACAACAAAAGGTACAGAGTGCGTATGTCGAGATTGGAAATCTTTTAAAAAAAGGAGCAGTTAAGGAAGCCGCTAAAAAAATTATTGACATGATTGCATTTAGTAATAAATACTATGATGAACATACCCCGTGGATTTTATTTAAAGAAGATCGGGATAAGTTTTATCAGGTATCATTTGAATGTATTTATTTGATTATTAATCTAGCGAATCTTCTTGCCCCTTTTATTCCTGAAACATCAAATCGGATTTTTGAGATGTTAAATTTTCAACCAAATGGATGGAAGGAACAAGACATGGGTGGAAATGTTGAGTTAGATGATGTAAATTTACTATTTAATCGAATTTGATTAAAAGAAGGTGTGACAAAACGTTAAAAACGAGCGTGGTGGAAGCAGAAAAGCGAACGAATCGCGCCAGCATAGATTCGGAGGTTTGCGTCCTTCCACGCAGCTCGTTTGTTTTGGAACCCGATTATGCGGATATAACAAAGAGGCTGCGACTTATGTCACAACCTCTTTTTTAAATATTAATATTTATTTCCACTAACTTGCCTTGCTTAGTTGTCACAGCCTGATCAGCTTCGTCACCAAGTAAATTATTTTTGACAAAATTAATTTCTTTTTCAGTGACTGGACGAACCTTATTAGAAATTACGATTTCGGCAACATTTCTTTTCTTTCGATATACGACCCGTGAATTACCTAAAGTGTAGATTTTGATGAAATGAGCCGTTGTTTTAAGGAGTTGTTGCCGAATTGTTGCGGCATAACTGTTAGTTACATCAATAAGCTGCATGGGTATCACCTTGATTAATATTCATCTAATGTTAATTCGGTTTCTGGATCAAAGAAGTGAGCCTTGTTAATATCAAATCCGACTTTCATACTATCACCCGGTTGAACAAAGTCGCGAGCGTCAACCTTAGAAACGAATTCGGTATCACCGACCTTGCTATAAATTTGGGCATCAGCCCCAAGTAATTCTGAAACTGAAACGGTAGCTGTTACAACTGCGTCAGGGAATGCTTCAAAGAAAGCTTGTTCTGTATGAATGTCTTCTGGCCGGATTCCAAAGATGAGTTTCTTGCCATCATAGCCTTTTTTACGTAATACTTTAAGCTTCCCTTCAGGAACTTTGATGTTAAAGTCATGATTTTCATCTGCAATTTTTCCATCTTTTAAGGTTACATTGAAGAAGTTCATTGCAGGTGATCCAATGAATCCGCCGACGAATACATTAGCAGGTTGATCATAAACTTCTTGCGGGGTTCCAACTTGTTGAATTTTTCCGTCTCGCATAACAACGATCCGGTCAGCCATTGTCATCGCTTCGATTTGGTCGTGAGTGACATAAATAGTAGTTGTCTTTAAATCTTGGTGAAGTTTTGAAATTTGTGCACGCATCGAAACCCGAAGTTTGGCGTCCAAGTTTGATAGCGGTTCGTCCATCAAGAAGATCGGTGCATCACGCACAATTGCTCGTCCTAAAGCAACCCGTTGCCGTTGTCCACCAGATAATGCGGCCGGTTTCCGTTGAAGATATTCTTCTAGTCCTAAAATTGAGGCTGCTTTATGGACCCGTTTGTCAATATCAGCTTTATCATATTTTCTCAATTTTAGTCCGAAAGCCATGTTATCATAAACGGTCATATGTGGATACAAAGCATAGTTCTGGAAAACCATTGCGATGTCACGGTCTTTTGGTGCTTCATCATTAACAATCCGACCGTCGATTTTGAATGTTCCCTTTGTGATATCTTCCAGGCCAGCTATCATCCGTAAAGTTGTTGATTTTCCACATCCAGAAGGACCAACAAAAACGATAAATTCGCGATCTTTAATGTGTAAGTTGAAGTCAGTTACAGAGTATGAGTCTGCATTATCATACATTTTATATACATGATCTAAATCTAGTTTTACCATAATTAAATCTCCCATCTAATTGATTACACTTTTATAATAATGAAAACGCTTGCATAAATAAAACTAAAAAAGCACAAATTTAGAAATTAAATTTGTGCAACATGACGAAATTAAACAGTCAGAAAATAACAAAACACCAAGTCGTTCATATTTTTTAAATTAAGCCCCGTTTGATGTTGAAACTTTTCAATCTGGTATTGAAGTGTGTTTCGGTGAATGTATAACTTTTTAGCTGCTGATGAAATGTTTCCACACTCGTCATATAAGGTTGTAATAACCTTAACCATTTGATCAGACAGATGGAGTTGTTTTTTATAATTTGAGAATAAATGGCTTTTTTTAATGTAATTATTAAGCCAATAATCAATCGCAACTTGACTGATGGAAACGGCCGTTTCGTTTGACTTAGTAACGGCATAATCGGTAATTTTTAGTTCTTCATTGAAGATGGAAACAAGCTGATCAGTCGTTTCCCAATAATTTCCAACAAAAAACTTAGTTTTAGTGTTCAGGTTGATGTCTAGTGTTTCAGCAATTCCGGCAAAATTTTCCTGCGAATAATTTTCATTGCTGAGCTTTTCAACCAAAATGTATTTATGAGGAGTAAGCCAAAAAGAATCGCACACATCAGAATTAGAAAAAATAGTTTTAAAAGAATTTGCCCATTCTTCACGATTATCATCGTTAATCGTTACAAAAGCTTGAATAAAACGGACCTTTTTCTCCTTTACTGGAGGAAGTTTGCCGTTTCTCAAGAGAAAATCAGACCATGGATGTTTTCTCTGGTTTAATGATTGTGAAGCCTCTTTTGTGTCAGAGAGAATCCGAAGTAGTTGTACTTCAGTTGGAGATAAATTTTCTTTGGGAAGGATAAACCACTGACTATCAATTTTGATATTTAAGTATGTATCTGGATTTTGAGGCTGTTGTTGAACAGTTGCTTGAGGATATAAATTTAATAATTGTTTTAGTTTCATAAAACACACTCGCTTTTGTATTTTGTATCTATTTTACAAATATGAAATAAAAAAATAAAGTTAAAAAAGATATTGATTATCAAAAAGAAAGCGATTACACTCTATTTTAGAAAGGAGGATTTTATGGAAAAAGATTGGTGGAAAAAAACAGTCGTATATCAGGTTTATCCTAAGAGTTTTCAAGATTCAAATGCGGATGGAATTGGCGATATCAAGGGAATAATAAATCGTTTAGATTATCTCGAAAATTTGGGAATAACTGCTTTGTGGCTTAATCCGATGTATTGTTCTCCAGGAATTGATAACGGATATGATATTTCAGATTACGAACAAATTGATCCAATTTATGGGTCGATGAAAGACATGCAGTTATTGATTGATGAAGCTCGAAAACGTGGAATTAAAATTATCATGGATTTAGTTGTTAACCATACATCAGATAAACATCCGTGGTTTATTAAGTCGCGTCAAGACCGGACAAACAAATATCGCGATTACTATGTTTGGAGGAACCCAGTCGATGGGCATGAACCGAATGAACTTCAATCAACATTTGGCGGATCAGCATGGGAATTCGATTCACAGACAGGTCAGTACTATTTGCATCAATTCAGTAAAAAGCAACCGGATTTAAATTGGCAAAATCCAAAATTGCGCCAAGCAATATACAAGATGATGAATTTTTGGATTGAAAAAGGAATTGGTGGTTTTCGATTAGATGTGATTGATCTGATCGGAAAAAATCCAGATACAATGCAGATGGCAAACGGAAAAGACTTACACCGACTTCTTCAGGAAATGAATCAGCAAACCTTTGGTGGAAAAAATCTAATGACCGTCGGTGAAACTTGGGGTGCGACCCCTGAAATTGCTAAATTGTACTCTGATTCACAACGGCATGAGTTAAGCATGGTTTTTCAATTCGAACATACTCAATTGGATCAACAAGATGGTCAAGGAAAATGGTCCATTAAACCAATTGATTCTGGCGAGTTGAAAAAGGTACTGAACAAATGGCAAGTCGATTTAAATAAGACGGGTTGGAATAGTCTTTTTTGGAATAATCATGACTTACCACGGGCAGTGTCAGCCTTTGGAAATGACGGTGAATATCGAATAGAAAGCGCTAAAATGCTTGCAATCCTTTTACACTTGATGAAGGGTACTCCATATATTTATCAAGGCGAAGAAATTGGAATGACTAATTGTCCCGTAGATTCGATTGATGAAGTTAACGATGTTGAAAGCACTAATATGTATCGTGAAAAGAAGAATAAAGGAATAAGTGATAAGGAAATTATCCAGCTGATTAACTATCGAGGAAGAGATAATGCACGAACACCAATGCAGTGGGAAGGCAATCGAGAGTATGCGGGTTTCTCAAGTCAGAAACCATGGTTGCACGTAAATCCAAACTTCAAAACAATAAATGTGGCAGATCAACTTCGCGATTCAAACTCCATTTATAATACGTACAAAAAACTAATCGATTATCGAAAAAAGCATTTATTGGTAGTTGAAGGGGATTACAGCCTGGTTAACACTTCAAATGATGTTTATGCCTATCTTCGTGAAATGGATGGTCAAAAGCTATTAGTGGTTGCTAATTTGTCTGGGAAAAATCAAGATTTAAAACTCGATTATGGAATTCAACAGCCATGGATTTCAAATTACAATGTTGAAAAAATTAATTTAGATGATTATAAATTACGGCCATATGAAGCCTTTGCGGTTGAAATTCACTAATAAGTGTAAGTAATTTTGGTTAAGAAATTACTTATTTTTGTGCTGAAATTTGTGCAACCGATTGCACAAAATCCGAGAAAGCGGTATACTTTTAATTGTATTATTTTTGGAAATCGTTTACATAGCTTGAGCAATTATTTAAGTAATCGATTAGAAACAATTTAGGAGGAATCGCGAAATGAAAAACGATCAACCGAAAGCAGGACTTCCTAATTTGAAACCAAGTATCATTTGGATGATCAACTTCGGCTTCTTAGGGGTTCAGATGGCTTTCACATTGCAAAGTTCACAAATGAGCCGGATTTTCCAAACAATCGGGGCTAACCCCAATGATTTGGGATGGTTCTTTATCTTGCCACCATTGGCTGGATTAGTTGTTCAACCATTAGTCGGCTACTTCTCAGACCGGACATGGGCACCGAAACTCGGCGGTCGGCGGCTTCCATACCTTCTTTTAGGAACGATTGTTGCCGTTATCGTTATGTGCTTGTTACCGAACTCAGGAAGTTTAGGATTAGGTTACGCTTCAATGGCCGCAATGTGCTTTGCCGCAATTACCGTTGCCTTTCTTGACTTGTCATCAAACGTTGCAATGCAACCATTCAAGATGATGATCGGTGACATGGTTAACGATAAGCAAAAGAGTTATGCATACGGAATTCAAAGTTTCTTATCAAACACCGGTGCGGTTTTAGCAGCTGTTTTCCCATTCGTATTAACATACTTTGGGGTTGCTAACACTGCTCACAAGGGCGACGTTCCAATGTCAGTTAAGTTATCATTCTACATTGGGGCTGCAATCTTAATCGTTACAAGTTTGTTCACTGTTTTCCGGGTTCACGAATATGATCCGCAAACATATGCTAAGTACCATGGCATTTCTGAAGAAGACAACGAAGAAAAAGTTGGCATGTTCACGTTGTTGAAGAAGGCCCCAAAGGCATTTTGGACAGTTACATTAGTTCAATTCTTCTGCTGGTTTGCTTTCCAATACTTATGGACATACTCAAACGGAGCAATTGCTGCCAACGTATGGCACACAACGAACACTGCTTCAGCCGGCTTCCAAGCAGCTGGTAACTGGTATGGGGTTTTAGCTGCCGTTCAATCAATTGCCGCTGTTATTTGGTCATATGTTTTAGCTAAGTTACCAAACAACATGCACAAATTAGGTTACGCTGGAAGTTTAGCTCTTGGTGCAATCGGCTTTGGTTCAGTTTTCTTTGTTCACTCAAAGATGTTATTGATCGTTTCATTCACGTTAGTCGGAATTGCATGGGCTGCAATGAATACTTACCCATTGACAATCGTTACAAACGCATTGTCAGGAAAGCACATGGGAACATACCTCGGCTTGTTCAACGGTTCAATTTGCTTGCCACAAATTGTTGCCTCACTTGCCAGCTTCGTCATCTTCCCATTGCTTGGCGGAAAGCAAACCAACATGTTCCTTTTGTCAGGAATCGTAATGCTTTTAGGTGCTGTTGCGGTATTTGCAATTAAGGAAACAAGTGCTGAAGCACCAGAAGAACCACATACTCCAATTGAAGAAGAGTAATTAAGCAGGTGAAAAGATGAAAAAAGAGATGTATCAGGGGAAAGAAATTGAACGTTTCACGTTAACGAATGCGAATGATACGTGGGTAACGATTTTGTCACTCGGCGGAATCATTCAAGAATATTCAATCATGCACAATGGTCAACGTGAAAACTTAGTTGTTAATTTTGACAGTGCTCAAGAATATGCTGATAATCCATACCAGATTTGCAAACAAATTGGGCGGATTGCAGGCCGGATCAAGGATGCCCGGTTTGAACTTGATGGGCGCGAAGTTCAGGTTCCCGCAAATGAAAACCGTAACAGTCTTCACGGCGGTGACCGGGGCGTAAGCACGCAAGTCTTTGATGGGTATCAAGTTTCAGCCAATGAAGTGACGTTGAGCTTGAATTTGGATTCAACGGTTGACGGGTTCCCAGGAAGCTTAACGCTGATGATCAATTATATCTTGCACGATAATGACCGGTTAGATGTTACCTATGACATCACCGCCCAAAGTGCAACGGTCTATGATCCAACGATTCATATTTACTGGGCGCTTCCGCAAGGCTTGAAGAACGTTGATGTTCAAATCAACGGTGATCAACGCCAAGAAGTTGATGCGGAAAAGATTCCAACCGGAAAACTGTTAGCGAATAAGGGAACGGCATTTGATTTTTCAAAACCGCGTGATTTGGCAGAAGCCGTTGAAACATTGCGGAAAGAAGAAAATCAAAAAGGATTCGATAATGGTTATGCGGTTGAACCGTCAATGACGAGTCCCGTTGTTGAAATTAATAAAAAAGATCAAAAAGTTAAAATTAAAGTCTTCAGCGACCGGAACGGATTAGTGATTTTCACTGCTGATCCGCAAAACGGTGAAAATGATCGTCAGGGCATTTTTGACTCGCTGGCAACTGAAGTTCAAACATTACCGGATGCATTGCATCATGATGAATTCGGCAATGTGCGGTTAGCGGCCGGCGAACATAAACAAATCAAAATTGCCTATCAAGTTGAAGGTTACTAAAAAATAATAAGAGGTGACACAGATGAAAAGAATCTTTGAAATCGATCCTTGGAAGATCGTAACACATGAATTTAATCCTGAAGATAAGCGTCTTCAAGAAAGTATGACAAGTATCGGGAACGAATACATGGGAATGCGTGGAATGTTTGAAGAAAACTATTCTGGCGACACCCACCAAGGAATTTATCTTGGCGGTGTATGGTATCCTGACAAGACCCGTGTTGGTTGGTGGAAGAATGGTTATCCGGAATACTTCGGTAAAGTTCCGAATGCCATCGACTTTGTCAGTGTTGATATCAAGATCAACGGTGAATCAATTGACTTGGCAAAGGATTCATTCTCAGACTTTGAACTTTGCTTAGACATGAAGCGCGGCGTCTTAGATCGTTCATTCATCGTTGAAAAAGATGGTCACAAGATCAAGGTGACATCTGAACGGTTTGTCAGCATCGCATTTAAGGAATTGTATGCTAACAAGTTGACATTTACAAACTTAAGCGACGAACCAGTTAAGATCGAAGTTCAATCATTGATCAACGCTGATGTTTATAACGAAGATTCAAACTACGGCGAACAATTCTGGGGCGTAATCGACAAGTCAGTTGCTGACAAGTCAGGTCGCTTAGTTGGAAAGACTGCTGAAAATAACTTCGGCACACCTCGTTTTACTGTTGAAATGGCAATGAGTCACGAAACAGACTTGAAGGCAATTCAATCAGAAAATGAAGAAAAATACGTTGCTAACAATTTTGAAGGTTCAATCCAACCTGATCAAACAGTCTCATTTGAAAAGCGCGTAATCGTAACAACTTCACGGGATTACGATACGGTTGATGCTTTGGATAAAGCAACCAACGACTTGATGAACAAGGCCGGCGAACAAACATACGACCAATTAGCAGATGCACAAGCAAATGCATGGGCAGAACGTTGGGAAAAATCAGACATCACAATTGATGGTGATGAAGCTGCTCAACAAGGAATTCGGTTCAACTTATTCCAATTGTTCTCAACATACTATGGTAACGATGCCCGCTTAAACATTGGCCCGAAAGGATTCACTGGTGAAAAGTACGGTGGTGCTACATACTGGGATACAGAAGCATTCTGCTTGCCAGTTTACTTAGGAACATCAGACCCAGAAGTTGCCCGCAACTTGCTCTTATACCGTTACAACCAATTAGACGGTGCCCACCACAATGCCCAACAACAAGGCTTAAAAGGTGCTTTATACCCAATGGTTACATTCAACGGAATCGAATGCCACAACGAATGGGAAATCACCTTTGAAGAAATTCACCGGAACAGTGATATTGCTTACGCAATTTACAACTACACAAAGACAACTGGCGACAAGAGCTATGTTTTGAACGAAGGTAGCGAAGTCTTAGTTGAAATCGCACGGTTCTGGGCAGATCGGGTTCACTATTCAGAACGGAACGGTCAATACATGATCCACGGGGTAACAGGTGCCGATGAATACGAAAACAACGTTGACAACAACTGGTACACCAACGTAACTGCTAAGTGGGAACTTGACTACACTGCTCAAATTGCTAAGGAAATCTCTGATGAACAAGCTAAGAAGCTTGGCATTACAGATGAAGAAGTTTCAAAATGGCAAGAAATCGCTGATAAGATGTACTTACCAGAAGACAAGGAACTTGGAATCTTCGTTCAACACGATGGCTTCTTAGACAAGGACATCACATTGGATGAAAACAACAACCCAATCAACAAGATCCCGGCTGATGAATTACCAATCAACCAACACTGGTCATGGGACAAGATTTTACGTTCACCATACGTAAAGCAAGCTGATGTCTTACAAGCAATGTGGTACTTCATGGATGACTTCACAGAAGAACAAAAGAAGCGGAACTTCGACTTCTATGAACCATTGACTGTTCACGAATCAAGCTTGTCAGCTTCAATCTACGCAATTATGGCTGCTGATTTGAAGTACGAAGAAAAATCAGTTGAATTGTATGAACGAACAGCCCGGCTTGACTTGGATAACTACAACAACGATACCGTTGACGGCTTGCACATCACAGCCATGTCAGGTGGTTGGTTAGCAATCGTTGAAGGATTTGCAGGCATGCGGGTCAACGACGGCGAATTGCAATTTAAGCCATTTGTACCAAAGGCTTGGAACGGATACAACTTCCGCTTAACATTCCGTGGCCGCTTATTAGAAGTTAAGGTTGCCAAGGACAATACTGAAATCAAGTTAATCAAGGGTGAACCATTAACAGTTAAGTTAAACGGCAAAGAAATTGAAGTTAAATAATAAATAACGGTCAGACGTTAACAAATAATGAGGCTCTGGAAGTTTCCAGAGTCTCATTCATCAGAAAGAAGAAAGAGGGCAGATTTTTATGCAAATGCAGGGTGCAGTATTTGATTTAGACGGGGTTATTACTGACACAGCAAAGTATCACTTTGCTGCATGGAGTAAGTTAGCAAAGGAAAACTTGGACATCGAATTACCAGCTTCATTTGAAACTGAATTAAAGGGTGTTAGCCGGATCGATTCATTAAAGAAGATTTTGGAATATGGCAACAAGCTTGACCAATTTTCTGACGATGATATTCAAGAATTAGCTGCTAAGAAGAACGGCTATTACTTGGAAGCAATCGAAGGCTTATCAAAAGATGATATTTTACCAGGAATCACTGAATTGATTGCTCAATTAAAGGCTCACAACGTTAAAATGTCACTTGCATCAGCTTCAAAGAACGCTCCGGCAATCTTAAAGAAACTTGGCTTGTTCGATAAATTCGATGCCATTGCAGATCCCGCAAAGGTTGCGCATGGCAAACCAGCTCCAGATATCTTCTTAGCTGGGGCGGCTGCTGTTGACTTGAAGCCAAGCGAATGCGTCGGCGTTGAAGATGCGGTTGCTGGGGTCCAAGCCATCAAAGACGCTGGCATGGTTGCCGTTGCTGTTGGTGACGCAAACGAATTAGCAAAGGCTGACAAGGTTGTTCCAACAACTGCTGATTTCAGCTATGATTTGTTTGAAGAAACATTTGAAAAAGCAAACGCATAATTTAATGATCAATAAAGGAGAACTCAAAGGAACTTGCCTTTGGGTTCTTTTTTTGGTTTATTTAATGTATCGGAGAAGGAGATTCAATCTTTTGCAAGGAGAATTTTAAAATGCAAAATGACATTAAACTGGTTGCAACCGATATTGACGGAACGTTTACCCATGCTGATCACACGTATGATACAAAGCGGTTTAAACGAATTTTAGCACGGATGAACGCTGTCGGATGTGAGTTTGTCGTTGCAAGCGGCAGTCAGTATTTCACCATTCGTGATTTATTTGCTGACTGTGCCGACCAAATCAATTTTATTTCGGAGAATGGAGCGATGATCGAAAGCCATGGGAGAATCATAAAGGTCAATGAAATGGCAACCGATGTCGTTGATGAGATGATTTTATTTGCACACCACCATCCGGAATTTGAATGGGTGATGTGCGGGGCAGCGAATGCATACTGTGAACGCGGGCAGGTTGATCAAGCCTTTTTTGATCAAACAAATTTTTATTATCACCATTTAAAATGGGTCGATGATTTTAACGACGTTGATGATCAAATCTTGAAATTTGCGATCAATGTGCCGGAAAAAGAAACTGATCATTATTTGGAATTGTTCCGCCGTAAATTTGCGGGGAAAGTTGAGCCGACCTCAAGCGGATTTGGAGCAATCGATTTAATTGTTCCTGGTAATCATAAGGCAGCGGCATTAAAACAACTGGTTCAAAGATGGAAAATTACTCCAGCTCAATGTGCTGCTTTCGGCGATGGCGGAAATGATATTGAAATGCTGCGGTATTGCAAACACAGTTATGCAATGGTCAATGCACCGGCTGAAGTTAAGTAGGTTGCCCAAAATGTTTGTCCATCAAACGAAGATGATGGGGTCTTAGTGACTTTAGATTAATTGTTTTAGAAGAAGGTGTGACTTTTAGGTCCATCTTCTTTTTTGCTTAAAAGTATAAAGAAGTATAAAACAAAAATGAAAATATAAAGAAGTATAAAACGGGAAAATTATGCAAAAAAACTTGCAAGCGATAACAAAATGTGAAAGAATAGTGATTGTAACAAATGGTCTATTCCAATTTTAACGAAACTAATTTAGAAAACGAGGAAGAATATTATGGCATATTACATTCATGCAGCAAAATTCTTTTTAAAGAATACAACTGAAACAAATGGTTACTTGGAAATTACCGATGACGGCAAGTTCGGTTCATATTATCCCGAATCAGCAAAGCCGGCTGGTAAAATCGTTGAATATGGCGACAAGTGGGTTGCCCCGGGATTGTTTGATACGCATATTCATGGCCTTCTTGGTCATGATGTTACGGATGGCGACTGGGATGCGATCAATGAAATGTCAGAAGGTTTGTTAAAAGCCGGGGTTACTTCATGGTTGCCAACAACGGTTACGGCTTCATTTGATCAGTTGAACAATGTATGTAAGGCAATTGGGGATCACCAAGGCCAAGAAACGGGTGCCAAGATCCGCGGTATCCACTTTGAAGGCCCGTACTTCACGGAAGAACACAAAGGCGCTCAAGATCCGAAGTACTTACGCGATCCTGACATTGATGAATTTCACAAGTGGCAAGAATCCGCACATGGCCTATTAAATAAGATCTCAATTGCACCTGAACGGAAGGGAGCCGCAGAATTTACCCGCCAAGCAGTTGAAGAAGGCGTTGTGGTTTCAATCGGCCACAGTTCAGCAACCTATGAACAAGCTAAGCGGTGCATTGAAGCCGGCGCATCAATGTTTACGCACACATACAACGGAATGAATGAATTCGGACACCGTGATCCAGGAATGGTCGGAGCTGCTTACACGATGGATGATACAACATGTGAAATCATCTGTGACGGCCACCACAATGCGCCAGCTGCCGTTCGAGTATTGATCAATCAAAAGACCCCGGACAACGTTGCACTAGTTACAGACTGCATGCGGGCCGGCTTAATGCCTGATGGCGACTACATGCTTGGTGAACTTGAAGTTTACGTTAAGGACGATATGGCACGGTTAAAGGTTGGCGATAACCTTGCCGGAAGCATTCTTTTATTAAAGGATGCCTTGAAGAACGTTGTTGACTGGAACATTGCAACGCCGGAAGAAGCCGTTCGGATGGGTTCATTAGTTCCGGCCAAGAGCATGCACATGGAAAATAAGGTTGGCTCAATCGTTCCAGGTGCCGACGCTGACTTCTTGATTTTGAATCCAGATATGACCTTAAGCGAAACATACTTGGACGGAAAATCACGGTATCAAGCTTAAAGAAGAAGGTGTGACAAAACGTAAAAAACGAGCGTGGTGGAAGCAGAAAAGCGAACGAATCGCGGAGCATAGATTCGGA
>NZ_AYZA01000018.1:35734-61991 GCF_001436315.1 Ligilactobacillus aviarius subsp. aviarius DSM 20655
TTAGCTTCGCGGCACCACATAGCTCGTTTGTTTTGGAACCCGATTATGTGGATATAGTAAAGAGGCTGCAACTTATGTCACAACCTCTTTTTTGTTGCCAATCAACATTAATGTTGACAGGCAACAAAATTCGTTAGATAATACTTTGGGAAATTAATTTGGGAGGTAATTAAATGACAAAAGTATTGGTAATCAAGGCGCATCCGCATGTTGAGGATAGTGTTTCAATCAGTGTCGCTGATTATTTCATTAAGAAGTACCGGGAACTTCATCCCGATGATGAGATCATTACGCATGATTTATATGCCGAAAAAATCCCGCCGTTAAATGACACGACAATGAAAGCGTGGAAGCACCAACGAAACGGCCAACCATTATCTGATGAAGAACAGCAGGTAATTGCGGCGCATAATCAATGGTTAAACGAGTTTTTAGAAGCTGATAAGTATGTGTTTGTCAATCCAATGTATAACTTCTTTTTGCCGGCAGAAATGAAGCAGTATGTTGATATTATTGCGGTTCCACGGAAGACATTCAAATATACTGAAAAAGGTCCGGTTGGTTTGCTTGAAAATAAGAAGGCCTTGCATATTCAAACGGCCGGAAGTGTTTATCATGGAACCCCACTTGAAAAATTTGATTTTGGTGGGACCTATCTTAAATTAGCGTTGAAATTGTTTGGCGTAGATGACTTTACTGATCTTTACATTGAAGGGGTTGATCAGTTCCGTGATCGGCGTGATACAATTAAAGAAAAAGCAATGCAGGATGCTGCAAAGATTGCGGAGAAGTTTTAATCAATGAATAATAAAATCAATCAAATTACAATTTTAATTTCCCAAATTCAAAATGCGCATAACAGTGAATTAACGGTTGCGCAAGAATGGATGCTTGAACACGTCAAGGACTCAGAATTAAAGCAAAAGGTGCCGAAACTTTCGGTAGTGGCCTATCATATTTTGGATACGTTAAGTCAGCACAATGAGCTTACTGGGATTAAAATTGCCCAGGAGCTGGGCGTCACCCGGGGAGGAATTACCCGGGCTGCGCGCAAAATGCAGGATGAGAAGTTAATTGTTGCGGTACGGCATGAAGATAATAAAAAGAACATCTATTATCAGTTGACCCCTGAAGGCCAAAAGATTGCCCGCTTGCATGCTGAAATGCATCAGGAACTTTACCGGCAGCTTCAAGAAAAAATTTCGACTGATTTTACTAGTGATGAGCTCGATTCGATTATCCGGTTCTTGAGTTATATCAAGGATCATGTAATGTAAGAAAGATTGCGTTGAAATCAACGCAATCTTTTTTTATAAAACAGTTGCTTACAAATAGTAAGCTATGATATACTAACTTCATCAAATTGACTTATAAAAAGTAAGCTAAATAAGGAGGAATTCAAATGCCAAAAATTGCAGTCATTTACGGAAGTTCACGTCACAATGGAACCGGTGATCGGGTCGTTAACCATTTTAAGAAGGTAGCTTCAACGATTAAGGATGCAGAAATTAAATTTTTAACGGTTCGTGATTACGACTTGCCGTTTTTCGATGATGATGTGCCGTTGATGGTGCCTGATCGTCAATTAACGGGAAATGCTCAAAAATGGGTTGAAGATGTTAAGGATGCTGATGGTTACTTAATCATTACCCCGGAATATAATCGATCGATTCCGGGAGTTTTGAAAAACGGAATTGATTACCTTGGATATGAAATCAAGGGTAAACCAGTCAAAATTGTTAGTTATTCGATCAATATGGCCGGCGGAGCAAAGGCCGCAACGGCGCTGGTCGATATGCTGCACATGTTGAATGCCGTTGCATTACCAACCAATACGGCGTTAAGTAAAGCTCAAGAATGGTTGAACGCAGATGGAAGCTTTAATCAAGATGCAGATGGATATAAATACAACGTTGAGACTGCTCAAAATGCCTTTCAAGAAATTATTTATTATGCAAATGCTCTTAAAGACAGTCCATACCAAAAGTAAATAACCTTATGAGAAATCTGATTTCATGCGGATTTCTCTTTTTTTATAAGGAGTTCCATAAGTTTTTTAATTATTATTAAAGAATAAAATAAAATAATTCTATCAAAATTTGGGCGTAAATGTTTTCATTTATTTATCTGATTTGGTAAAATAAGAATCGTTGAAAGTTTTAAGCAATTAAAACTTTTTCTAAGGATTTTCCTTAAATAATTTATGAGGTGATATAGATGGCTAACACAAAAACATCAAGAAAAGTTGCTATCGTCGGTGTCGGCGGTGTAGGTATGGGTTGCGCATACTCAATCTTAAACCAAGGTCTCGTTGATGAAATGGTATTAATCGACGTTGCCGGTGACAAGGCTGACGGTGAAGCTCGTGACTTAATGGATGGTGTTACATACGCACCAGAAAACTGCAAAGTTTACCATGGTGACTACTCAGATTGTAAAGATGCCCAAATGGTTATCATTACAGCTGGTATCAACCAAAAACCAGGCCAATCACGTTTGGAATTAGTTGGTACAAACGCAAAGATCATGCGTTCAATCGTTAAGGAAGTTATGGGTTCAGGTTTCGATGGCAACTTAGTTATCGTTTCAAACCCTGTTGACGTATTGACATATGTTGCATGGGATGAATCAGGCTTACCACAAAACCGTGTTATCGGTACAGGTACATCACTTGATTCAACTCGTTTACGGATGCAATTATCAAACAAGACAGGTGTTGACGCACACGACATCTCAGCATACATCGTTGGTGAACACGGTGACTCAGAACAACCATTATGGTCACAAGCTACAATCGGTGGCAAGCCATTAATGGACTGGATCGAAGACGGCGACGAAGGTGTTATCAAGAAAGATGAACTTGAAGACATCCGCAAGACAGTTCGTGACGCTGCTTACTACATCATTGATCGTAAGAAGATCACAAACTGGGGTATCGGTTTGAGTACAGCTCGTCTTGTTCGTGCAATCTTAGAAAACGAACACGCAATCTTGACAACATCAGCATACTTCAACGGTGAATACGGTTTGAAGGACATCTACACAGGTATCCCAGCAATCGTTGGCGAAAACGGTGTAGAACGCATTGTTGAAATGCACATCACAGACGAAGAAATGGCCGGCTTACACAAGTCAGCTTCAGAACTTAAAGAAGTTCTTGACTCAGTTCGTGAAAAATAATCTAATTGAAAGTTAGACAATTAAGTCTGTTGGGTGATTGTCGCCTGACAGGCTTTTTGTGTTTTAAGAGGTTAAAATGAAATATCCTGAAGAATTAGTAGCACAGGTAAAGCAACGGGCAGCTGGTTATCGGCTTGAAGGCTTTTTATCCGGTCAGGGAAAAATTAATCCGCCGTTAATGATCGTTGGTGAAGCTCCCGGAAGAAAGGAAATTACGGCCCATATTCCGTTTTCTGGACAGTCTGGGCAGGAATTGATGAAGTCGTTGGCAATCACCGGGCTGACCCGGGATGATGTTTACATTACAAGTGTTGTTCGCAGTCGCCCGTACTCAGTTAAAAAAGTTAAGAATAAAAAGACTGGTGAAATTGAAATAAAAACGCCGAACCGCACACCAACAAAAAAAGAAGTGTTAGCCTATGCCCCGCTTTTTGACTGGGAATTGAATCAGGTCGATCCGCAAATCATTGTAACGGTTGGGAATACGAGTTTACAGCGCATTTTAGGACCTAAATTCAACGTTGGAACCCATCATGGCCAAGTATTTCACCAACCGATTCAGCAGTTAAATGCAACGGGGGACGGGTATGCCTTATCTAAGCGGAAGTATACGGTGATCTCAACATTCCACCCCGCAGCTGTTTTTTATAACCGAAAGTTAGCTCCTGAAATTGAAAAAGATTGGCATTTGATCGACCAGGTATTAAAGGAACGCCAGTCCGCCGCAGATCAAGACTAAAAGAATTAACAGTCCCCACTGAGAAACTGAAATTGAGTCATGATACGTTTCGGTGCGGGGATAATCGTTGGAAAATCCTTGAAGGGTCATTGCAACGGCAAGGTTATCTGACCAATTCAAACAACTGACAATAATTTTTAAATAAAGCATCGGATTCCACCAATTCAGCGTTTGGTTATGCATATTGGCGGCAATCCGAATTTTTTTGATTTGCGCTTTTACGTTTTGGACCATTCCCACAGCGGCGAGAATCCCGTAAACAAATGTATTTGAAAGGTGAAAATGCTGATGCAGGCTTAAAAGGACCGTTTTCAGGGAATAACATAGGGTAACAAGCGCTCCTAGTGAAAAATAAGTATAGATCCGGGTTGCATACAACCAGGCACTTGTAAATGAGTGACTAAATGAAACAAATGATAACCAGCTTCCAAGTGCAAACGGAAACGCAATCAAAAGGGCAATTCCAATTTTTTTAAATGAAACGCGACAAACCGAAAGATATAGTAAACACCCAATGAAGACAACAATGTTCAACCAAATTTTCGAGGCAAACGTCAAAATTAGTCCGAGAACCAGCATTAAGAGAACGGCAATCGTCGGATTAAGACGGGGGTTAGCGGTTGATTTCATTTAATGACTCTCCTTTCGGTAAAGGTTTAAGCTGCAAGTTATGAATTTCAAGAACATAGTCATAATGGGTGAGCGATTGAAATTGATGATCGATGATCAAGATTCCACATCCAAGTTGCTTAAGTGTTTCGATTAGTTTCCATGCAAGCGTAACGGAGGCGTGGTCAAGGCCGGTTAGGATCTCGTCAAGCAAAATTACGGGACTGCTGATGATCGCTAAGGTCAAAAGCTGGACTTTCTTTTGCTGGCCGCCGGAAATAAAATATGGACTTTCATTAAGGATATCTTGCAAATTAAGTCTTTGAACCCATGAGCTAACTTGTGAATCTGTCCAAAAGTCCGGGTGATGCGAAGCCTGTTGTGCACTTTGCAGTTCTTCGCGCACCGTTGTTTTGATAAATTGATCTTCGCTATTTTGGAAACCGAGAGTAATGTGCTGGATCCATTTCCGAACACTGACCCGTTGTTCATTTTGCTGATCATAAGTGATTTGACCAGAATACGGGTGCTGCTTGGTAAGGACATTTAAAAGAGTCGACTTGCCGCTCCCGTTTTTGCCAGCCAATAATCCAACCATTCCTTGAGGCAACTTAAAGGTACTTTCAGTAACGAGTGGCCGCCCGGACTGGTTAAACGTTAATTTGTGCCACTGAAGTCGGGACGGTGTTGAAGCCGGCAAGGTTGCGGTTACACGTGAAACAGCCTGCAAATCTTGAAACTGGGGACTGAATGATTGTAATTTTTGCGCAGTAACGCTGAGCCAGTTATCAGCGAAAGCTTGATAATATTGCAATTGATGATCCGTCACAATGATTGCAGTGTTATTTTTTTTGCTTTTTAACATGTGGATAAGCCGAAGCTGGTGGTCGCGGTCCAGGTTCGCAAATGGTTCATCTAAAAGCAGATATTCAGGATCAAGACTGAAGATCATCGCAAGCGCCATCTGCTGCAATTCGCCACCGGAAAGCGTTGTTACCGGCTGGTCAATAAGGGCCTCCAATGAATTTTCACTGATGATTTGATGGATAATTTCTGGAATTTGGTCCCTTGGCGTTTGAAGATTTTCAAGCATAAAGGTCAGCTGTTCCCGCCCGGTTTTAAACGTAAAAAAGTGGCGGGTATTTTGCGGAAGGTATGCCAGATGTTGAATCCGGGCCGCCGGCACAATTAAACTCACATCTTGATGATTCAGTTGAACTTTTCCAGACGAAGGTGCAAGAATTCCTGCCAGTAGTTGAAGCAGAGTTGACTTGCCGCTGCCGTTTTGACTAGCAATGACCGTTAACCCGGTGGATGGAAAATGGTAGGTAGTATTTTCCAGCAAGGATGACTGCGTTGGATATGCAAAAGTCAGGTTTTGAATTTCAAGGTCCATTATGCAGCCACCACCTTTGTCTTAATAAGTAATTTTTGAATTGCCGCGACCGTGATCCCAGCAAAAATTCCGATTGAAATGAAGCGTAAAAGTAACAGAGTAATCAACATATGCAGTGGATAATGCAGATACCCGCTTTGAAAAAGATCCCACCCGAAAGTGATCAGGGTTGCCGTAATTGTGGATAAAAATAATCCGCGGTTGTCAAAATGATGGTATCCAGTAAGGGCAAAGCCGCATTCCGATCCGAGCCCCTGGATCAGCCCTGAAATGATTGTGGCAACGCCCCAACTTGAAAAAATAAACATCTCTAAAATTGCAGCCAGCAGCTCGCCAATCAGACAAGCATTGCGCTTTTTTAATAACAGGGCAGAAGCCGGGCCGGCCATTAACCAAACACCAAGGGTCAAATCGTTAGCATACGGTTTCAATGGTGTCGCTGCAAGCAGGTAATAAACGTAATTCCATCCTTGATAGATTAAGCCAAAGAAAATCGCAATCAGGGAAAGCAAAATCACGTCATGAACTGTCCAATATTGTTTATGGGGATTAACTGTGGGTAACTGCATAAGATTCACTTCATTTCTTTGATATAATTTAATTATACCGGATAATGGCAGGTGAAATCACAATGGAGCTTGATAATTATGTGGAACAAGTGCAGGCAATTCGCCAAAATTGTCTTAAACTGACCCCGGTTGTGGAAAAATGTGATCAAATTTTAGCAACGCTCGATGCTTATCAACAGCGAAAACTGCCAAAATGTGAATTAACAGAGCTAGAGCTTTCAACGGATTTGATTTTCGATAATTTGATTGAATATCCGCAATTGATGGATGTTTCACCGCAATTTGAGAATTTAAGACAGGTAATGATTGAAAATTTTGGAATTTGGCATATTTGCAATCAGTTGTGGATCAATGATCTGCAAGCTTTTTGCGGATTGGATTCGCACAATTTGGAGATCATGGCGGGCAACGCCGTGATCAGTGCAAACTTGAAAAATACGATTGCGACGGATAACCTTGATTGGCAAGGGCAGGATAATGATCGGCCGTGCCCGTGGACAGCGGTGGAAAAGCTGGATGCCGTTGCAGCGGTTCAAAAATATTATTCACATGTGGATAACATTATTATGGCGTGGGCGCCGGATAGTGGGGATGTTGATTGGCAAATTTTGCAATTTTTGCGCCAAAATCACTTTCAAGGGAATCTGATTGTGATTGGTGAACGCAATGGCGCAACCAATTCGGCAAAGTTTTGGCAAAATGCGCGGTTGCGGTTGATTGATCAGCTTAACCGGCATCATCGGCCATTTGACTTTATTAACGATCAGGTCTGGCTTGTAAAATGAGACATAAGAAAAAAGACACGGAATTTACCGCGTCTTTTTCATATAGTTTAATTGATCAACTAGCCAATAATGTCGAAGTTTTCAACAAAGTTTTCAAAGTCAGCTGCGGTGTAACCGTAACGAACCATGAAGACTAATAAGTGACCAAGAATTGTATTGCAATCGAAATCTTTTAAATCAGCTGCTTCAAGTGAACTGCCGTCTTCCTTATTCAATTCGTAGTAAGCAACTTCTTCAAATGAGTATACGCCAGTGTTGAACATATCGTAGAAATCAAGATCACGTTTACCGTTGAAGCCGTAATTTTCTTCCGTCAAGACTTGAACGTTACCGTCTTTGGCTGCAAAAATCCGTGGCATTTGAACCTTACCGTCTTCCTTTTCAACTGGGAAAAGGTTTCGCAACGTTGAAGTTTCAATCAAACCTTTATCTTCCTTGCTGATTTCAGCTGGTAATGCCTTAACTGCTTCTTGGAATTGAGTTAATTTTTCTTTGAATGCAAGAAATGTTGGGTTGTCTTCATAAGCTTCAGTTGAAAAGTACATGCCGTATTCAGCGTTGTATTTTGCCGGGAAGTCCTTGGCACCTAAAAGGGCGTTATCATCTGTCCAAAGTAATTTCCGTTCCATAATTTGACTGAATTCTGGACGGTTGTGTTCGATTTCACGGACCATTGCTCCAAAGTGACCGATCAAGTTGACAACCATTTTATTAAAATTATCTGATGTTAACGTGTTATCGATAAAGTCTTTGACTAACATCAAGTGATCCTCCTTCAAAGTTTTATACCTCTATTTTATGATAATTTTGAAATTTTGGAAAATATAAATTTAAAGAAAAATAAGAATATTTAATGAAATTCGATATTAATTTTTCGTTTAGTTAAATTTTTGTTAAAATGAATAGAGTAGACTAGGTTATTTGACAGTCATGCCATCTAGAAATGGATGATTGGATACTACAGAATAGGAGAAAGATGCTATATGAAGATCTTAGTTGTTGATGATGATAAAGATATCGTTGAATTGATGAGCATTTACATTACAAATGAGGGGTACGATGTAGAGAAAGCTTACAACGGTAAAGAAGCAATTACAAAGCTCAACACCAATCCTGATATTGGGTTAATGATTTTGGATATCATGATGCCGCAAATGGACGGTTTGGCTGTTTTGCGTGAAGTTCGGAAAGATTCACAGATTCCAGTCTTAATGCTTTCAGCTAAAACCGACGATCTTGATAAAATCCAAGGATTGATCCAAGGGGCCGATGATTATGTCACGAAGCCATTTAATCCATTAGAAGTAATGGCCCGGGTCAAATCATTATTACGGCGGTCACAACATGATGTTCGCAATGAAGAACCAGATCAAATTGAAATTGGACCGCTTGTTATCAAGAAGGATTCACACGAAGTGATGACTTCAACTGGAAAACCGATTCAACTAACAGCGCTTGAATTTGGAATTTTGTATTTGCTTGCTAGTCATCCCAACCGGGTCTTTTCTGCTGATGAGATCTTTGAACGCGTATGGCAGCAAGAATCAGTTGTTTCAGCAAAAACGGTTATGGTTCATGTGAGTCACTTGCGGGATAAGATTGAAGAAGCAACAAACGGTGAGAAAGTTATTCAAACAGTATGGGGTGTAGGTTATAAAATTGAAACACATTAGAAATAGGGAGCGCGAAGAAGGCGAACAACAATGAAGTTGAAAATGACCTCCAAGGAAAAACGGGAACTTCTTTTGGAGATTTTGTTTACCCTTGTCCTGTTGTTGGCAGCTGATTTCGCAATTTATATTTTATTGAATGAATGGACGCGACATATTCCCGGAGTTGCCAGTGGAATTTTTGATATCAAAATGTCGCTTACATTAGGACCGAATACCGTTAAATTCGGTAACTGGGGATTGCTTTTTGTGTTCATTGCAACTGTTTTTGACAGTTTTATTCTGTATTGGCGAATCGTCCACCAATACCGTCAAATTCAGCTTTATCACGTGATTTCTGAATTACATTACATTGCGTCAGGTCATTTTGACCACCGGATTCCATTTGTCCTCAACGGATCAATGCAGCGGGTAGTTGAAAGTATTAATGCTTTGGTTGATAGCACCGTTGAGTCAATGAAAGAGGAACGGCGAATTGAGAAATCAAAGGATGAGCTGATCACGAATGTCAGTCATGATATTCGGACACCATTGACTTCAATTATTGGATATTTAGGACTGATCGAAAATAAACAGTATCAGTCAGAAGAAGATTTGATCAAGTTTGCCCACATTGCATTTGTCAAATCAAACCAAATGAAATCGCTGGTTAATGATTTATTTGAATATACAAAGGTCCGTCAGGCTGATACGCCGTTGAATTTAATGACGGTCTCTTTGATGTCGCTTTTTGAACAGCTCGAAGCAAGTTTTGAACTGGAAGCCAAAGAAAAAGGCATGGCGATTTCAACCAAAATGCCGGATGGTGATCTAAAACTTGAAGCCGATCCGGAAAAGTTTGCCCGGATTTTCAATAATTTGATCACCAATGCGTTGAAGTATGGCAAGGGCGGGAAGAACATTTATCTTTCGGCCCGGCGAATGAGTGATGATGAAATTGAGGTTCAAGTTTCAAATGATGGCGAACCGATTCCGCATGATTCATTGCCGCAAGTTTTCGAACGCTTTTATCGGGTCGAAAAATCGCGTAATCAAAAGACCGGCGGAACTGGATTAGGATTAGCGATTACCCAGCGCATTGTTGAACTGCATCATGGAACGATCAAGGTTGAATCAAATAATCACCTGACAACCTTTGTCATGCGGTTCCCGGTTGAACAACCGTCAAAAGAGGAAAAAGTTGAAGAACTTGACTAGTATTGGAGATTAAGAAATGCATTTAATGGAGAGAATACAGAAAGTTTTAATTGGATTGGTAACGGCAGTAATGGTGTTTGCTGTGGGCGGAGCAGCGGCAGTTCAAGCTGCAAGCTCTTCGGCAATGACAAGGACAAATTCAGCAACAACTGCTTCATCGAAGACCAAGACTGCTCAGCAGACGCAGGGCTTGCATTTGGACGTTAAGTCAGCGATTGCAATCGATGAGAAAACGGGGCAGATTTTGTACCAGCAAAACGCTGACCAATCAGTTCCAGTTGCTTCATTGTCAAAGTTATTGACACTGTACATCGTTATCCAAGCCATTCAAGATGGAAAACTTTCATGGAATCAAATGGTTAAGCCATCGAATAATGTCTGCGCTGTCAGTCAGGATACTTCTTTGAGCAATGTTCCGCTTGAACAAGGCAAACAGTATTCAGTAAAAAATCTTTACCAGGCAACTTTGATCTATTCAGCTAACGGGGCAGCGATGGCCCTTGCCCAAGCAGTTGCCGGCAGCCAAAAAAAATTCGTTAACATGATGCGGCAAGAAGCCAAGAAACTTGGAATCAATGACGCGCAAATTTATACCTGCAACGGATTAACGAATAAATTGATGAAGAGTGATGCTTATCCGGGAGTTTCACCGAATGCCGAAAACAAGTTTTCAGCCAAGGATATGGCATCGATTTCAATGAAACTTTTGCAAGAATATCCAGAAATCGTCAAGACTTCAAGTGTGAAGGAAATGAGCTTTAATACTGGCAATCAGCAAGTCCAAATGAAGAACTGGAACTGGATGCTTCCAGGCGGTCAATGTTCATACACCTTACTACCAGTTGATGGGCTTAAGACCGGGACATCCGATGCTGCGGGAGCTTGCTTCGTTGGAACAACGAATAAAGACGGTCACCGGATCATTACGGTCGTTTTAGGGGCATCACACAAGAACGACTCTGATCCAGCCCGGTTTGTTCAAACTCAAAAGTTAATGTCATACATTTACCATACATACAACTACGTAATCTTGAAGAAGGGCCAAAAGACGGCAACCTTACCTGTATATCATGGAAAACAGGTCAATGTGAAAGTTGCGAATACATCGGCTGAAGGTCTCTGGTTAAAGAAGGGGACGAAAGCTAACAATGTCGCAGTCAAGGTTAACGTGAAGAAGAGCCTGCTTAACAAGAAAGGCAATGCGCTTGCCGCTCCATTATCGAACCATGAGACGGTTGGAACGATGAGGTTTACGGTTGACGGGCAAAACCTTGAAACTGTAAACGGAACGAAGTGCGCGGTTAATGCCCAAACAACGGCCGCCGTTAAAAAGGCGAATATCTTTGAGATTGCATGGCGGTGGGTAACCAACCTCTTTTAGTCATGAGTTATTAAGTGCGGATATTGTTCGAAGTATGTTATACTCAAAATATAGGTACTTTTTTATAAATGGAGGTATATTGTGACTAAAGAACAACCACGCTGGTTGGAAGTACTCAAAGTAGCACTTCCGCTTTGCCTAAGTTACATTCCAATCGGTCTTGCATGTGGAGTCCTTCTGCATGCAGCTGGTTTTAATACGATCTTGACGGGCTTAGCGTCAATGCTCGTTTTCTCAGGTGGGGCGCAGTTCTTGATTGCGTCGATGTTAACTGCAAATGCTCCAATGCATACGATTTTATTCATGTTATTCTTCCTTGAATTGCGGTATGCATTGTTAGGGTCAAGTTTGTCACAATATGTTCAAGGAACAAGTAAGAAATTTATTTACTTCTTTGCAATTTCGTTGAACGACGAAAACTATGCGGTTAACTATTTGAAGTTTGCAACTGATAAAGAGTGGTCACCGAATGATGCGATGATGGTTGAACACTATTCTCTTTTATCATGGACGGTTGCAAATGTAATCGGCAGTTTAGTTGGTGGAATGTTACCGAAGATCAACTTGGAAATTGTTGATTTTGCGTTAACATCGTTATTCTTGTACATGATTGTGATGCAGATTCGGAATAAACTCACGATTTTGATCAGTGCTTTTTCAGCTGTTTTGGCAGTCATTTTTATGTGCTTGCTTAAGAGTACGATGGGGCTGGTTGTTGCAACCATCATTGCCTCATTGACAGGGTTTGCGATTGAAAATTACTTACGCAAACATGGTCGTGAGAAAGGGTTCTTGTTGAAGAACATCAAGCCGAATAAGCAGTGATTTTAGGTAGGAGAGTTTGCTATGCATATGTCGAGTACAGATCATTTTATTTTGATCATCTTATCAATGTTGGTTGCGTTAGGACCACGACTGTTGCCAATGAAATTTTTTACAACACGGAAAATCCCGGAATGGTTCAATGAATGGATGAAATATGTTCCGGTTTCGCTGTTTACCGCATTAGTCGTAAAGGATATTTTCATTAATACATCGCACTATACGTTTATCGGATTTGGTCACTTGGCCAAATTGCTTGCAGCGGTCATTGTAATGGTTGTTGCATATAAATCACGGTCAATGGGGCTTTCAGTTGTGCTAGGACTCGCAGCGGTTGCCTTATTGTCAATGGTAATTCCAGGATAATTACATACTAAAAGTTAAGGGTCACTGAATGATTGAAGAGGTCAGATTCAATAAATTCAGTGACTTTTGTTGTATAATTGAGATAGATTTTAAATAGAAAGGTTTAATCGCGATGCAATATTTAAAAGAAAAAATTAAGACATCATATGAAGATGCAGAATTAACAGGATATGTTTTAGATAATTCACCAGAAATTGATGAAAATCGGGTTCGGCCAGCAGTTATTATCTGTCCCGGCGGCGGTTACAAGATGGTTTCTGAACGCGAAGGGGAACCAATTGCCGTAAAACTTTTAGGAATGGGTGCTCAAGCATTCGTGTTGAACTATTCATGCATGCCAGTTCATCATCCAGCTCAATTAGCTCAATTAGCAACGGCCGTTAAAATGGTGCGGGACAACGCCGCTCAATGGCATGTTGATCCAAATAAGATCATTGTGATGGGAACATCTGCTGGTGGTCACTTAGCAGGAATGCTCGCAACAATGTGGAACTCACAAACAATTAAAGACCTTGGATTCGATCCGGAAGATGTTAAACCAAATGGCTTGATTATGGGTTATTCAGTTGTTACAGCTGATCAACAATTTGGCCACCAAGGTTCATTTGATCACTTGTTAGGTGAAGACGCAACGCCAGAAGAACGCGAAAAGTTATCTCTTCAAAAGCATGTTTCAAAGGATACTCCAATGGCATTTATTTGGACAACAACTGAAGATACCACGGTTCCAATGGAAAACAGCTTAATGATGGTTGAAGCTTTGCGGAAGAACGGCGTTAACTTTGAATTTCACGTCTTTCCACACGGTCAACACGGTCACAGTTTAGCAACCAAGGAAACAGCTAACAAAGATGCCCAAATTGTTCCAACGTTGCAAGTTTGGCCAGAATTATTGGAAACATGGCTTCACGAAAACTTTTAATTTAAAGTGAGGAATTTGAATTGCGAAAAAAAGTTCTGATTGGATTAGGGGTTATTCTTCTTGCGATTGTTTTCATCGGCTTCGGGTTTACGAAAAACGTTGAAGTCCAAAAGGAATATGAACAAGCAATGGAACGGGGAATGACCCAAACAAAAAAATGCGAGTATCAGGCTGCAAAGATCAGCTTTCAGAATGCGGCCAAGCGAAAGCAGGATGATCCGCAGGCCGAGCGGAATATCAAACAGCTTGATTTGTATATGAAAGCCAAATCTGCTTTAAATCAGCGAAACTATGATCAGGCCAAAAAGCTTTTTGATCAGGTTGCTGACGCAGATCACGGATTAAATGTTTTGGTTCGGCGTTCGAGTGCATATGCGACTGAAATTGAAGAAGCGCAGAATCAGCTTGCATCATTTGAAAAATTGTATGACGAAGCGGTTGAGTGCAACGAAGAAGGAAACTATGCCAAATCAAATACATTACTGACTTCGATTCTTAAATATCGCGAAATCAATGAACGGTATTACGATTCGATCTCTGCAAAGTCTAAACATTTGAAACATGAAAATGACCGGTTTCTTGCACCGGCTTATCCAGTAAAATCAGAACGTAAATAAAAGAGGTTGTGACATTAAGTCGCAACCTCTTTGCTATACCTATACCGCATAATCGGGTTCCAAAACAAACGAGCTATGTGGAAGTTCGAAAAACTCCGAATCTATGCTCCGCGATTCGTTCGTTTTTCTGCTTCCACCACGCTCGTTTTGAACGTTTTGTCACACCTTCTTTGTTTTACTTAATTATTGAAAGTGCCGGCCTTCAGAATTAGCGGCATCAACTTTTTGCTTGAAAAACTTGATCCAAACCATTACGGCGAATTCCCAAACTGCTCCAGCCAGTAACAAACTGCCGAATGTATCAGTTGGATAGTGAACCCGTAAGTAAATGCGGGAAAGCATAATGAAAATTACCCAGATAACTGCAAGAACACGGATCACCGTTTGGGTCGTGTGGTTCTTGATTCGCGGAACGATCAGCGTAAGTAAAAGAAGAACGAATAACGTCGTTCCAAAAACGTGGCCGCTTGGGAAACTATAACCGTGCGCAGGAGCAAGCCGTTGGGCAAGCGCTGGACGTGGCCGAGCAGCGATGTGTTTGAAGACCCATGCAAGGCCGTTTCCGATGATCAAGGTTCCGAATCCCCAGATTGCAGCGGCGTATTCGCGTTTGAAAAAGACAAATGCCAATACTAAGCACGCAAGAATCAACGAAACAATTGGCGAACCAAAATTAGTGAGAATACTTATTAAAACCGTTAAATGTTCATTAGTGAATGAAAAAACAATTGACTGAACAATATGATCGATCCCATGGACAATTGGACTGTTTAATTTGACCAATAAAAGGAGGATCAAAAAGATGATTGCATAGACCGTTGCTAAAACCGGTCGGTTTTTGTTTTCTTTCAGGTCCAAGAAGTTTCACCTCAATTAATAATAAAATTACATTTAATATCTTACCATTATCTCACTGGATTTTTGTTAATTAAAGTTGTTTTTTTATGATTTTTTGAATTATGATAAAAATAATCAAATCAAAGGACAGAAAAAATGCAATATTTTATTCATAAAACTGATTCAAAAAAGGAAGCTGCTGGAAAAATTTTGCGGCAAAATGGAATTAGCGGAAGAACATTGAAGAAAATTCGCCAGGGCGCAGGGCGGATCCTTTATCAGAAAAAGGTGATCACTGAACGGACGAAAATCAACGGCGAAGCAACCTTGATTTTGGACCTGAAACCGGAACAACCAGATCCGAACGTTGCTCAAAGTACGCTGCCAATCGAGATCATTACGGAAGATCAGCATTTTTTAGCACTGAATAAGGATGCGCAAACGACAAGTGTTCCGGGACCGGCAAATTCAACAACGACTTTGGCAAACCGGGCATTGGGGTATGCCCAAACGCAATCTCAACCATATGTCCCGCATATTTTGACCCGGTTGGACTTTGATACCAGTGGGGTTGTTCTGTTTGCTAAAAGCAATTTCATCCAAAGCATGGTTCAGGACCAGATCACCAATCACACGATGAAGAAGGAATATCTTGCGGTGGTAAGCGGCCGTCTTCCAAATGATCATGGAATGATCGATCTTCCTTTAAAAAAAGAAAGCTATGAAAGTGCCCGCCGAATCGTTGCTTCAGATGGAAAACCTTCGCAAACTGAATATTGGGTCCAAGAACGTTTTGAAGACGCGACGATGATTAAAGTTCGGTTACATACCGGGCGCACGCATCAAATTCGCGCACACTTTGCCCATCTTGGATTTCCGTTGATCGGGGATGAGCTTTATGGCGGACCAACGCAATTAATCCACCGGCAAATGCTGCACGCGGCCCATTTAGAATTGGTCAATCCGTTTACTGATCAGCCTGAAAGCTTCAATGCTTCATTACCGGATGACTTTCAGGACGCATTGATTCATTTACGAAAAAATCAGGCTTAATTGGGGCTTTAAATTAAGCCCGTTTCTGATATAATGAATGCGAATTAAAAAAATGAGGTGAAATCAATGACACCTAAAAAAGAAGACTATTTAAAAATTATCTTTGAACTAGGCGGTCGGAAAAAGAAAGTCTCAAACAAGCAGATTTCAATGAGTTTGAATGTTGCAGCCGGATCAGTAACAGAAATGGTGCGCAAGTTGGTGAAAGAGGGGTTAGTTCACCATGAACCTTACGGGGGAATTTCATTAACTGCGAACGGGGTGCAGATTGCTGAAGAGTTGATTCGGCGGCATCGTTTGTGGGAAACCTTTTTGGTTACAAAATTGAACTATTCATTACAGGATGTTCATGAAGATGCTGAAGTGCTTGAACACGCTACGAGCGGGAATTTAATGGATCATCTGGATGAATTTTTAGGTCATCCACAACGTTGCCCGCACGGCGGTGTTATTCCGGATAAAAACGGCGATTATGAAGAAGATAGCCATGATATTTTGATGGATGTTCCGGACGGATCAACCGTTGAAGTTGATCGCTTTATTGATAATCATGATTTATTGACGTACTTAGCAGGGGTTAAATTAAAATTGGGTGAGCGAATTAAGGTTTTGGCCCACAAACCATTTGAAGGACCGATTGAAATTGAAGTGGAAGAGACCGGTGAAAAAATGGGAATCGGCTATAAAGCAGCCCACTATATTTTTGTTAAATAAAAATGAATTAAACTCCGAATGAGGCACTGACGATGGTCATGCCTCATCGTTTTATTCTGTGGAAAGTAACGAGGTGAAAAGGATGGAGGATGCAAACTTAATTATTGATACGGTCTTATTGGCTGGCAAGATCATGATCGAAAATGGGGCTGACATGGCCCGGGTCGATGATACTTTGCAACGGATCGCACGGAATGCAGGAATTCAAAGCCCACGAATTTTTGAAACCACAACGGGGATCATGATGTCGATTCAAGGCGGTGAAAATTCACAGGTTGAATCAATTGACAAACGGCGAATCGATCTTGAACGGATTTCTCGGGTCAATGACGCTTCCCGGGCATTTCAAGCGAAAAAATTGACGTTGCAGCAAATGTATGACCGGTTAGTAATTTTGGATGAATCAACTCCGGATTTTCGTCCCGTTTTAAAGGTGATTGCGGCGGCCTTGATTGGCGGAACGCTGGAAGTCGTTTATGGTGGCCGGTGGTCAGATATGCTTTTGACGATGGGGATTGCCGCTTTAGGGTATGCCAGTTACGTAGTTTTAAACCGGTTCTTTAGAACGGAATTTGCCAGCGAATTTATTGCCGCAATGGTAATTGGGATTTGCGGGGTAAGTGCTGTTAAAGCCCATTGGGGAATCAATATGGGGATGATTATTACCGGTGGAATCATGCCATTAGTTCCAGGAGTGTTGCTGACCAATGCGGTGCGTGATCTGCTTGCAGGGCATATTTTAAGTGGTGCATCGCGGATGATCGAAGGGTTGATCACTGCATGTGCGCTTGGAATGGGAATCGCACTGGTTTTACGGTTTAGTTAGGGGGTTGATCGAATGAACATTTTACCGATTACGGGGGATGGCCTGCTGGTGCATTTCCTTTTTAGCTACATTGCAACAATGGGATTTGGAATTTTGATCAACATTCCGCATAATGCGCTGTTAGGATGCGGGGCCGTTGGCAGTTTGGGCTGGATGACATATATTTTGATTTTCCACGCCCATTTAGGAACGATGCTTGCTAACTTAAGCGGGGCGTTAGTTGTTGGGCTAGGAGCAGCCATTATGGCGCGGGTCAAAAAGATGCCGATGATTTTATTTAACGTTCCGGGAATGGTTCCCCTTGTTCCAGGAAGTCAATCATATAAGGCAATTTATAACTTTGCGTTTGGAAGAAACAGCATTGCTTTGCATTACCTGGTACAGGTTGCAATGATTGCAGGGGCGATTGCAATGGGCTTTTTCCTTGCCGAAATGATTACCCGCATGTATTACCGAATTAAAGGATCAGTGAAGAATAAGGCAGTTTAAGAAAGCAAAAAAGGTTGCGGCTCAAGCCGCAACCTTTTCTAATATTGTCCTTGATATTGAGGGGTTTGATATGTTTGGTATGTCTGTCCGGTCGAAGTGGTCGTATCATTCGAGTTTCCGGTCCCTTCAAGCTGATTTGGCGATTCAAGATCAGTGCCTTTCAAAGTATCACCGGTTTCAGCATGCGGTAAATCAAGGGCTTTTCGCAAGACATCCGTAATTTTCTGTTTGTTTTTCCGGCTTGCAACTTCAAAATCAGCTTCACCGATTACCTGAGTTGTTCCTTGAAGGTGGGTTGATTTCATATGGTGAGTTGCTACCCGGTATTTCATGTTCAAGGAGACCATGTTGTTAAAGGATAAGTCAGTGCGTAACTGTTTCGATAACGAATTCAGGAAGTCATCGTTTAACAAACTGGTCAATTGAACTCCCTTAAACGCCAGGGCCATGATAACTTGTCGTTGCCGGTTTTGGCGGCCGTAATCCCCTAATGGATCTTGATCACGCATCCGGCAGTATTGTAAGGCTTCAGTTCCATCCATGTGGGTCTTTTTACCTTTCACAAAATTGTATCCGGCAAACGAAAACGACAGCAATGGCTTAATATCAACGCCGCCAACGGCATTGATCAATCCTTCCAGACCGCCCATGTTGATCGTGGCGTAAAAGTCGATCGGAACGTTGAGGTATTTTTGAACGGTTTTGACTGCCGTTGCAGAACCGCCGTAAGCATATGCCGAGTTTAATTTACTTGGATAGTACTGTTCATAACCGTTGATTGCAACCAGGGCGTCGCGCGGCAGACTAACAAGGGTCATGGTTTTATCTTTCGGGTTTAAAACGCAAACCATCATTGTATCAGTCCGTCCCTTAAACGACCGTCCAAGCGCTCCGGTATCGGTTCCCATCAGCAGAATTGAAATCGGTTTGCCTTCTTTAAGTAACCGATCAACATCGCGCTGTTTCTTAACGCTGTTCGGGGCATAAACGGAATCGGCCGCTTTTCGGGCATTTAAGTAGTGTTCGTGTAGCACATGCCCACCAATTCCGAGTACAATTACTAAGATCAGTAAAATCCAAAAGAAAATTATTTTTTTGCGTGATTTTCTTCGGGGACGCGAAATCATTTCTTCGCGCTCCAACTCATCAGGTTGGTTTTCAAATTCTTCATGTTGTGAGCGATGTAAACTCATAAGGGTTCCTCCCTCATAAAAAAATAAGGTCGCATTTAACGACCTTGAATGATTGCAAAGTCAAAATAATCTACTAGAATCAATTTGACCTTATTATATCATGAATATTGATTTTAATGGTCAGCATGGCCAAGGAAGAAACTAATCAGTAAGATTACTAAAACGGCGGTGGTTACGATCGTATACAACTTATCGTGTTCCTTAAAGAACGTGTAGATCGAAGTTGCAACCCGCAATGCGGGGGTCAAGATTAATAAGAAGATTCCGCCCATCATAATTGCATATGGTTTTAACTGAATAATTCCTTGGCAAATCGCCGTTAATGTTGTTGGAAATGTTCCACCAGGGTATCCAGTTGAGTGTTTAACTACCATTAAAATGTAGCCAATCAGCATTACGACTGCAGCGGTTGCAACGCCGACTCGCATGATCTTCCCGATAATGATTTCCATGTGGTTCATTTCTTCTTGGGTTCTTTTATCCATTTTCATCTTAAATCGTCACCCCAAACGCTTTGAATGCCATTTGTAATCCTAAGTATGCCAAAATTGGAACGAAGATGATCCGCAACCATCTTGAAGGCATGTGTTGCATGATTCGGCTTCCGAGAGCGGCACCGACAATGATTCCCAGTGACAATGGAACCGCGATATCTGGCCGAATTGAGCCGTTAAAGAAATAGATCGTTGCACTTGCAGCGGCGGTAACGCCCATCATTAAGTTACTTGTTGCACTTGATGGCTTTAACGGCATCTTCATTACATTATCAAGAGCCATGACTTTAAAGGCTCCTGAACCGATTCCGAGCAGACCGGATGCAAGACCGGCACCGAACATGATCGTCATCCCACCAGGAACATTTTCAACTTCGTAATCGACTTGTTTGTGAAGGTTCTTGTCGTAATATGAGTTATTCAGTTTTAATTTTTCAGCCAGTTTGTCTGGCGTTGCCCGGTGAAGGACCTCTTTTCCAGAACGTAATTTACGAACCATGTTCCAGCTTGCAAATAAAAGCAAGCATCCGAATAAGAAGTAAAGGATCGCCGGATTGAAGACCCCGGTTAAAAGGGCCCCAACAATGGCGCCGATACTGGTAGCAAGTTCAAGGAACATTGCGACCCGTAAATTCAACACATCATCTTTCAAAAACGCAATGGTTGAACCTGAACTCGTTGCAATTACGGCAATGATACTTGCCCCAATCGCATATTTGATTGGAAGGCCCATCCCTAAAGTAATAATTGGTGTGATGATCATTCCCCCACCAATTCCTAAAATTGCTCCCATGGTCCCGGCGAAAAGACCAATCAGCAACATTAAAAATGCTGTATGCATAATTAAATTCCTTCTCTCATTTTGTTTCCTTTTAAATCCTAACATTAAACTTTCATAAAGAAAAATATTTATTTGTTGTGATAGATATGCAAAAATTGTATATGATAATAGAAAGTAATTATTTTAGGGAGTTAAATTATGAATCTAAAACAATTGGAGTATTTTATTGCAGTTGCTGAGGAAAAGCAGGTTACAGCTGCAGCTAAACGGCTTAACATTGCACAACCACCGTTGAGTTATCAACTGAAACAGCTCGAAAAAGAACTTGGAGTTCAGCTGCTTAAACGAACGGCGCATGGAGTTCAGCTGACCCCGGCTGGAAGTACGCTGGCCGAATATGCGAAGCAGATCGTTGATTTAACCAAGATCACGGAGTATAAAGTCAAAAATATCGACCAGGGATTTTTAGGAACGCTTCGAATCGGGGCAACGTCAACCAGCGGCGGTGTTTTACCAAATGACCAGGCCGCAGAGCTTATCAAAGCATACCCGGGAGTTAAGTTTGAGTTAAGCGAAGGTAATACCTATCAGTTACTGGATCTTTTAAATAAGAATTTGATCGATGTGGCGGTTTTGCGAACTCCATTTAACCGGGAAGGCCTTCAAGTGCGGATGTTTCCGGCTGAACCGATGATGGCGATTATTCCAGAACGCTTATTAACAACCGATTTGGCTAAACGGAAAAGCATTTCGATTGAAAAATTGAGTACTTTGCCGCTGATCGTCTACCGGCGCTTTAAGATCATTATCAAAGATTCCTTTGAACATCGGGGACTGCAACCAACTTTTGTGCTTGAATGCGACGATGCCCGGACTGGAATTCGGTGGGCTGAAAGGGAAATTGGAGTCGCCTTGGTTCCCGCAACGTGTGCTCAACGATATGCGACTTCGCAAGTGAAACTGATCCCTGTTCGACATGAAGCATGGCAAACAAACCTTGCCCTTGTGTGGAAGACTGATCAGCAGCTATCGCCGGTTTTAGCAAAATTTATAAATTGTTACAAAAATGATACCATTAACAATAAAGAGAAAGGATGATCACAACGATGACGTATTATTGTGAAAAGTGCGGTCATAAACTCGATGAAAATGAACGGCGCTGTGCCTTTTGCGGGGCGGTTCAAAAACGGTTTTCAGATCAGGATTATGAAACGAAAAAATGTAAAAAGTGCGGTAAAGATATTTATGTCAATGCTAACTTTTGTCCGTATTGCGGAACTGACCAAGCAATTTTAAACCTAAATGAAGACCTTAAACGCGACGATGCCGATCAAAAGGCAACGTCGAATTCAAATTCGAATTTAACTTCTGAGCAAAAACTTGCTCAAGGATTAATGAATACGAACTTTGATGATCAGGATTCGCTGAATAATTTTATGAAGCAGATGCAAGATGCCGGAATCAAGGTCCGGGTCATCAAGCCAGAAGAAAAAAATGAAACCGGTAAGCCAGGATTGATTGCTTCAACGAAGCTGTTTTTCCGGGACATGTTCAAAGTTAATAAGCGGCTTGGAGTCAATGACTTCTGGTGGGGCTTTTTCGGTTTCTTCCTGATTTGTATGGTTGCTGCCATGTTATTATCTGAATTGCTACCATTTTTTAAGATTCCAATGACAATGAAGACGATGTTCAAGCTTTCAGCTGGCGTTTCAGTCGTTTTTCGTCTCGGGGTCTTGACCGCGATCATTCGGCGGTTGCATGATATTCAAATGCCGGCGTGGTTTGTAATTTTGTGGTTTATTCCGATTGCTCAATTTTTCATTTGGTTTATTTGCATGATGGGGCCGCGATTGGATAACAACCCATATACGTTTAATGTCGAAGATTGGAAAAAACGGCAAAATAAATTTTAAAAAAGAGTAAATTAGACTTGATTTAATAAGAATTAAAAGCGATAATAATTACATCGAAGAGAGGTCGCACTGCTTATCAGTAGCCTTCATGAATTGCTAAAGCAATGGGGATTGAAGGTGAAAGGAATCGGTGCCGAAGCGATTGATTGCTTTAGAAGTCAACCGCTGGGGTCTAGCTTAAGAGGCTAGGAACTGTCGCAGTGAAAACATTGCGGAGCGCTATCGAAAGTCTATTATTATGATATTTTTTAATTTTAAATTTAAAAATTTTAGTCTTAGTAGAACTTCAACGCGCATGCTTCGGACTGCGCGTTTTTATTTTGCTTTGTAGTGATTGAATTTGTGCTCTTTGACCGGATATATATTAGGAGGTTAAAGTTATGGCAGAGGAAAATCAAGTTAAGCGATCATTAAAGACTCGTCATTTGTCGATGATCGCGTTAGGTGGAAGTATTGGAACCGGGTTATTTGTTGCGAGTGGATCGGCAATTTCACAAGCAGGACCTGGGGGAGCAATCGTTGCCTATATCGGAATCGGGGTCATGGTATATTTCTTAATGACTTCATTGGGTGAAATGGCAACGTACCTTCCCGTTTCGGGATCATTTGCAACGTACTCGCGGCGCTTTGTTGATCCCGCATTAGGGTTCGCAATGGGCTGGAATTATTGGTTTAACTGGGCAATCACGGTCGCAGTCGATGTTTCAACGTGTGCGCTGGTTTTGAAGTTCTGGTTCCCCCACGTTCCGGGATGGGTCTTTAGTTTATTTGCCCTGTTGCTTGTATTTTTGATCAATGCGATCTCGGTTAAGTCGTTTGGGGAAACGGAATACTGGTTATCGTTGATCAAGATCGTAACGGTTGTTATTTTCCTTGCAGTTGGGGTCTTAACGATTTTCGGGATCCTTGGCGGCAAGGCAACGTATTTACACAACTTTACATATAAGAAAGCTCCATTCGTTGGTGGAATTCCAGCAGTTTTGAGCGTTTTCGTTGTTGCTGGATTCTCATTCCAAGGAACTGAATTAGTTGGGGTAACGGCCGGTGAATCAGAAAATCCGGCAGAAAGTGTTCCAAAAGCAATTAAGCAAGTCTTTTGGCGGATCTTGTTGTTCTATATCTTATCAATTTTTGTAATTGCGGCAATTATTCCATATACAAGTAAGTATTTGCTTGGTTCAAGTGCTTCGGATATTGCAATCAGTCCGTTTACATTGGTCTTCAAGCGTGCCGGATTAGCCGCCGCTGCCAGCGTGATGAATGCGGTTATTTTGACATCCGTGTTATCATCTGCCAATTCCGGAATGTATGCTTCAACGCGGATGTTATATTCAATGGCTCAGGATGGGGATGCTCCAAAGATCTTTGCTAAGGTCAATAAACGTGGAGTCCCAATGGCTGCATTGCTTGGAACAGCTTTTGTTGGTTTGTTGACATTCCTGACAAGTATTTTTGGAAATCAAATTTATCAATGGTTGGTTGCTGCCAGTGGATTGACCGGCTTTATTGCATGGGTTGGAATTGCAATTTCACATTACCGGTTCCGGCGGGCATATGTTGCTCAAGGACGCGATGTCAATGATTTAGTTTATAAGGCAAAGTGGTTCCCGTTTGGACCAATTCTTGCATTAATAATGTGTATTCTTGTGATTATCGGTCAAGATTTACAAGCTGTCGCTCATTTTGATTGGAAGGCAATGCTTGTAACGTATATGTCAGTTCCATTGTTCTTGATTTTATTCTTCTATTACAAGATCAAGCATCATACGCACATGATTCCGCTTGAAGAGGTTGATTTAACAACGCCGGATATCAAGCAGGATTTTGATGAGGAAGATGACACCTTGGTTGAAGATCACTAGACTTGATTAATTATAGGTAAAAGGTTAAAATAAATTTGAAATAATTAAAACGTCATGGATCGCCATAAGTAGGTACACAGAGAAGCGGTGGGTGGTGTGAACCGTTACCGAAACTCCAGCTTTCTAAACGACGGGGCAGGTAATGCTGCACGGGAGACCGTTATTAAGTTGAGTGTGTTATTTTGCATGCATTTGGAAAATAACAAAGTTGGGTGGTACCGCGAATAAGTCTTTCGTCCCATAGGTGGATGAAAGGCTTATTTTTTTAATTATTTTAGAAAAATTATCGGAGGAAGTTAAAATGTTAGATATTCGCCAAATTCGGAAAAATCCTGATGAATACAAGAAACGTTTAGGAACTCGGGGAGTTGAACCTGAAAAAATTGACGCTTTGTTGGAAAAAGATAAAGAACGGCGTGACTTACTAGTTGAAGCTGAAAACTTAAAGAAACAACGAAATGATGTTTCAACTGAAATTGCAAAGGCTAAGCGGAACAAAGAAGATGCAACTGCTCAAATTGAAAAAATGCGGGAAGTTGGAACTCGAATCAAAGCTTTAGATGAAGATTTGGATCGGGTTGAAGCTGAAGAACAAGACATTGCATCACGGTTACCAAACTTGCCAAATCCAACGGTTCCAGTTGGCTTGACTGAAGCAGAAAGCGTTGAATTATATAAGGTTGGAAAACCAACTGAATTCGATTTTGAACCGAAGAATCACTGGGATGTCGGCGAAGATCTTGGAATTTTAGATTTCGAACGGGCTGCTAAGGTTTCAGGTGCCCGGTTTGTTTACTATTTAGGAGCCGGGGCAAAGTTGGAACGGGCCGTTTACAACTTTATGCTTGATGAACATGCTAAGGAAGGCTTCACGGAAGTTCTGCCACCATACATTGTGAATGCTGCTTCAATGTATGGAACAAGTCAATTCCCGAAATTTAAGGAAGATGTTTACCAAGTTAATGGGGAAGATATGACGTTAATTCCAACAGCAGAAGTTCCACTGACGAATTACTACCGGGATGAAGTCATTCCGACTGAAAAGCTTCCAGTCTACTTAACAGCGTTAACTCCATGCTTCCGTTCAGAAGCCGGAAGTGCTGGCCGGGATACTCGGGGATTGATTCGGATGCACCAATTCAATAAGGTTGAAATGGTTAAGTTTACGAAACCGGAAGATTCATATGATGAATTGGAAAAGATGACTAAGTGTGCAACTAATATTCTAGACAAGTTAGGATTGCCGTATCACGTAATTACTTTATCATCAGGTGACATGAGTTTTAGTGCTGCGATGACGCATGATATTGAAGTTTGGATGCCTGCGCAAAACAAATACCGTGAAATTTCAAGCTGTTCAAATTGTGAAGACTTCCAGGCACGCCGGTCACACATTCAATACCGTGATGAAAATGGTAAATTACAATTCGTTCATACATTAAACGGTTCAGGATTAGCTGTCGGACGGACCGTAGCTGCAATTCTTGAAAATTATCAAAACGAAGATGGCAGCGTAACGATCCCAGAAGTTTTGCGTCCATACATGCATGGAATGGAAAAGATCACTTTAGAAAATAATAAGTAATTAATGTTTTAATTAGGAGGTTGAGATATTGGCTCAGCCTCTTTTTATTTAAGAAAAAATTATCAAAATCCAAAAAAGTGATTGACGAAAGGAAAGGAAGCTAGTAATATAATAAATGTTCGCAAGAGATGAATGTTTTGATAATTTATTTTAATGAAGATGGTTGACATCGATTTATTAAATTGATATTATTAAACAGTTGTCTTTTGACAAAAGTTGTAGATCTTTGAAAACTGAACAATGTTTCGACACACAAA
>NZ_AYZA01000004.1 GCF_001436315.1 Ligilactobacillus aviarius subsp. aviarius DSM 20655
TAGAGCACTTGGTTTGGGACCAAGGGGTCGCAGGTTCGAATCCTGTTTTCCCGATAGTAGAAGTCATCGCTGATCGGTGATGACTTTTTTACTATCAAATTAAAGATAACAATATCGGGAAGTAGCTCAGTTTGGTAGAGCACTACGTTCGGGACGTAGGGGTCGCAGGTTCAAATCCTGTTTTCCCGATAATGTGAAGAGGGTGGACTTTTAAGGTTCATCCTTTTTTTGTTATATTAAGTATTTTTTGCAATTTGTCATTGTCATCAAGTATAATAAAAGTCAATGTTAGTCAAATAATGGAGGCGATTCAATGCAAAATCGAAATATTTCAGATATTATTGAAAGCTACTTAAAAGAAATCCTTGCAGATTCAAAGCAAATTGAGATTAAGCGGTCTGAAATTGCAGAACAATTTGATGTTGTTCCCTCACAGATTAATTATGTGATTAAAACCCGATTTAATATCCAAAATGGATACCTTGTTGAAAGCAAACGAGGTGGGGGTGGGTATATCCGAATCGCTAAAGTTAATTTGATCAATAATGTAAATGTAATTGATGACTTGATCGATTACATTGGCGAGGACATTAATGCCCGTAAAGGCCTTCAAATCATTCAAAGTTTATATGAAGATAAAGTCTTGACTAAAAAAGAAGCAAATTTAATTTTGGCTGCAATCGACAGTAATACGCTTTCGTTTGCAGATAAAAAAATTGAAGATCAGGTTCGGGCACGGGTCTTGATCAGTATATTAAATCGATTAAGGTGTAAAGAATAGGAGGAGCTGATATAAATGGAAAACTACGACTTTACCGCAGCATCACAACGAGCATTGAAATACATCAGCTCATTAAACATTGGTGATCAAAAACGGCAATTAGGAACAGCTGATCTTCTTTGGGGATTAGCCAATTCAACTCCAAGTATTGCAGCCGTTGTTCTGTCTTCAGAGGGTTTATTGCCCAATGAGATCTTAAATGAGATGGAACGCATTGGTGATCACGAGAATGGTGGAAACATTGAGACTAAAGGCGGTTATACTCCAGGATTAAAGGCAACTTTTAAACTGGCAAAAAGAATTGCAGGATTGTTGAAATCTGATGAAATTGGGACCGAACATTTATTATTAGCACTCCTGGCAGCGCCGGATTCCCTTGCCGTTCGGATTTTGAAAAACTTGGATATTGACGTTGCAAATGTAAAACGAACAACGTTGCTCCAATTAGGATTTGCTCCGTCAGAATTGAGTCGAATCCGTAAAGAAGCGGAAAATCCGCGAAAGCAAAAATCATTGATCGAAGAGCTTGGACGAGACCTTACTAAAATGGCTCGGAACGGTGAGATCGATCCGATTTCAGGACGGGAAAAAGAAATTAATCGCGTAATTGAAATTTTAATGCGGCGGTCGAAAAACAATCCGGTCTTACTAGGAGAACCAGGTGTTGGGAAAACAGCGATTGCAGAAGGGCTTGCCCAACGAATTGCCGATGGCGAAGTTCCAACTGAATTAGCTGATAAGCGGATTGTTTCCCTTGATATGGGAACCTTAGTTGCAGGAACCAAATACCGGGGTGAATTTGAAGATCGTGTAAAGAAGATTCTTCGTGAAATCAAAGATGCTGGTGACATTATTTTGTTTGTCGATGAAATGCATACAATGGTTGGAGCAGGAGGCGCTGAAGGAGCAATTGATGCTTCGAACATTATGAAACCAGCGCTTGCACGGGGCGAAATTCAATTATTAGGGGCAACGACCCTTGACGAATACCACAAATATATTGAGAAGGATGCTGCATTGGAACGACGGTTTGCAACGGTTAAAGTTGAAGAACCTTCAAAGGATGAAGCCTTTGAAATTATTTCAAATTTACGGGCTGAATACGAAGAGTTCCACCATGTGTTGATTTCAGACGAAGTTATTCAGGCAGCAATCAACTTAAGCAAACGTTATATTCCAGATCGTTTCTTACCGGATAAAGCAATTGATGTTCTTGACGAAGCTGCTGTTCGGGCTCATCTGCGAGATAATCAAAATAATGAAAGTCAAATTGGCCAGTTACGGCTTCAGCAGAAGAAATTAAAACAGAAAATTGATTTTGATTTGACGACCCGTCATATGGATGATTTAGTGTCAGCCCAAAAGGAATATGAACACAATCAAAAGCAACTTAAACAGTATGAAGAACAAGCAAACGATGAAGATCGCCAAAAGGTTAAGGTTACCCCTGAAGATGTTGCAACGATCATTTCTGAATGGACAAACGTTCCGGTTACACAAATTTCAAAGACCGAAAGTGAACGCTTGTTAAATCTCGAAAAGACATTGCATCAACGGGTAATCGGTCAAAATGAAGCAATCAGTTCAATTGCAAAGGCAATTCGCCGGTCACGCAGTGGATTAGCGGATCCGCATCGTCCAATTGGATCATTTATGTTTTTGGGACCAACGGGGGTTGGAAAGACCGAATTAGCAAAGGCCCTCGCGGCTTCAGTCTTTGGTTCAGAAGATTCAATGATTCGAATCGACATGAGCGAATACATGGAAAAATTTGCATCGAGTCGGTTAGTTGGTGCTCCTCCGGGATATGTTGGTCATGATGAAGGCGGTCAGTTGACCGATAAGGTACGGGAAAATCCTTATTCAGTTGTTTTACTTGATGAAGTTGAAAAAGCCCATCCGGACATCTTTAATTTGCTTTTGCAGGTCTTAGATGATGGCTTTTTGACGGATTCAAAAGGACGGAAAATCGATTTTCGTAATACGATCATCATTATGACGTCGAACTTAGGAGCAACGGATCTGCGTGATGAAAAAGAGGTCGGGTTCGGAGCAGCTACTCCCGAAAACGAATACCGGGCAATGTCGCAAAAGATTCATCAACGGTTAAAGCGGACGTTCCGCCCAGAATTTTTAAACCGGATCGATGATATCTTAGTCTTCCATTCACTTTCGAAAGATGAGTTGCATCAAATTGTAAAATTGATGGCGCAAAAAGTAATTAAACGGGTTGCAGTTCAGGGGGTTAACTTAAAGATTACCTCTGCTGCGATCGATACGATTGCGAAGAAAGGCTACAACCCTGAATACGGGGCACGGCCATTGCGGCGAGCACTTCAAACCGAAGTTGAAGATCGGTTAAGTGAAGCATTGCTTTCAGGCGAACTGGACTTGGCTTCACAAGTAACGATTGGTTCGCAAAAAGGAAAGATCACATTAAAGGTAAAAAAATAAAGCGGTGATTACCGCTTTATTTTTTTGATTAATTTCTTATGACTTGGAAGAAAGAAATCCAAAATTGGAAGTGCTAAATAAGCATAAATCGTTAATTTAGGATTTAAGAGCGCTAAAGCAATCAAGCTTCCGTTTAAGATGAATAGCAAAATCGTTCGCAATCGCATTTGCCGGTCGGTATGGTCTTCAATGATTGCTGCCCGTTCGGCGGGTAAAGCAGAGGAAATATGAATTGAAAAAACGATATGGCGCAGCCAAGTTCGAACGAGTTGGGCAATTAAGTAAACAATTCCGTAATTTGCAACAGCCAAAACGCTTGGCTTTTCGATGATCCATGAAGTAAGAACTGGCAGCAAGGTTAAATCTGCCAGATACATCAGGTCAACGATAATCACTCGCTTGGGGGCCTGCTTAATGTTACTTAACAATAAGGTCAAGTGGTACCAGAAATTTCCAATGACAAAAAAGCTGATCAAAAAGATCGAAATCGACTTGATAAATGCAGGATACGCAGCCTGCGAATGCGGGGCTGGAATTTCTAACGCAAGAATTGTAATGATGATTGCAAATACCCCCTCATTAAAGGCTTTAAGATGTTCCATCATCTTTTCATGAGTTTGATCTTGAAGATGATCGATGTATGAGCGCACTTTCGCTTGATCGATTGTCTTTTTTTCCATGTTGTTCTCTCCCAAACTTAAATAATAATGTTTACTATATAACGCAAATGGCTGATTTTTAAAAGGATAAAGGTTGACGGACAGGTGAAATGTTAGTATACTATTAAAGTATAATTGTAGATCGAAAGTCCAGTGTGATATATTGTCCATACTGGTAGGTGAAACAAAAATAGTGTAGTTTGAAGTTTTCAACGAATCTGTTTTTGGTTTTTTTTTGCCAAAAAAACAGAAAATGAGCATTATTTTTGAATTTGTAAACAAATTGTAATATTAACGATTTACAAAATTTTTGGAGAGGTGAACAACTTGGCAGGACACTTAGTAAAATACGGTAAGCATCGTGTACGCAGAAGTTATTCTCGAATCAAAGAAGTGCTTGATTTACCAAACTTGATCGAGATTCAAACAGATTCCTACAACTGGTTCTTAGATGAAGGCCTTCGGGAAATGTTTGAAGATATTATGCCGATTGATGACTTTGCCGGTACATTATCTTTGGAATTTGTCGATTACCAATTATTAGAACCAAAGTATACCGTTGATGAAGCGCGTGAACATGATGCAAACTATTCTGCACCATTACACGTTACTTTACGGTTAACAAACCATGAAACCGGTGAAATTAAATCCCAAGACGTCTTCTTTGGCGACTTCCCGTTAATGACAAAACAAGGAACTTTCATTATTAATGGGGCAGAACGGGTTATTGTTTCACAACTTGTCCGTTCACCAGGGGTATATTACTCTTCAGAATTAGATAAGAACGGTCGCAACATTTATGGAACAACGGTTATTCCTAACCGGGGTGCTTGGTTAGAATATGAAACCGACTCAAAGAATGTTGCATATGTCCGGATCGACCGGACCCGGAAGATTCCAATGACTGAATTGATTCGGGCTTTGGGATACGGATCAGATTCAGAAATCATCGAAATGATGGGTGAAACTGATTCATTAATGCTGACCCTTGAAAAGGATGTTCACAAGAACACCGAAGATTCACGGGTCGAAGAATCATTAAAGGATATTTACGAACGGTTACGTCCAGGTGAACCAAAGACGGCTGATTCTTCAAGAAGCTTATTGACAGCTCGTTTCTTTGATCCAAAACGTTATGATTTAGCACCGGTTGGCCGTTACAAGATCAACAAGAAGTTGAGCTTAAAGACGCGGTTATTGAATACAACGGTTGCTGAAACATTGGCTGATCCTGATACAGGTGAAATCATTGTTAATAAAGGTGACGTAATTGATAAGAAGGTTATGGACAAACTTGCTCCATACTTAGACCGGGAAGACTTTAAGACGGTTACATACCAACCTTCAGAAGAAGGGGTCGTTCAAGATCCAATGACCCTTCAAGTAATCAAGGTCTACTCAGCTAATGACCCTGAAAAGGTTATTAACATGATTGGAAATGGCAACATCGACTTGAAGTACAAGCACATTACCCCAGCAGATATTATCGCTTCAATGAACTACTTCTTTAACTTACAAGAAGGCTTTGGTTCAACTGACGATATTGACCACTTGGGTAACCGGCGGATTCGTTCAGTTGGCGAATTGCTTCAAAATCAATTCCGGATTGGACTTGCACGGATGGAACGGGTTGTTCGTGAACGGATGTCAATCCAAGATACATCAACCGTTACGCCGCAACAATTGATCAACATTCGGCCAGTTGTTGCTTCGATTAAGGAATTCTTTGGTAGTTCACAACTTTCACAATTCATGGACCAAACAAACCCATTAGGTAGTTTGGAACACAAGCGGCGGTTATCAGCTTTAGGACCTGGTGGTTTGACACGTGACCGTGCCGGATATGAAGTTCGTGACGTTCACTATACTCACTATGGCCGGATGTGCCCAATTGAAACCCCTGAAGGACCAAACATCGGGTTGATCAACAACCTTTCATCATATGCACGGGTCAATAAGTATGGCTTTATTGAAACACCATACCGGCGCGTTTCATGGGAAACACACAAGGTTACAGATAAGATCGATTATTTAGCTGCCGATGAAGAAGATAACTACGTTGTTGCGCAAGCTAACTCACCATTAAATGACGATGGTTCATTTGTAGATGACGTTGTTATGGCACGGCACAAAGATGACAACATTGAAGTTTCAATCGATAAGGTTGACTACATGGATGTTTCACCTAAGCAAGTTGTTGCGGTTGCGACAGCATGTATTCCATTCTTGGAAAACGATGACTCAAACCGGGCCTTGATGGGGGCTAACATGCAACGGCAAGCTGTTCCGTTGATTCAACCACACGCTCCATTAGTTGGAACCGGGATCGAATACAAAGCTGCTCACGACTCAGGTGACGCTTTGATTTGTGAACATGATGGGGTTGTTGAATACGTTGATGCTTGTGAAGTTCGGGTTCGGCGTGAAGACGGAACGCTTGATACTTACAAGTTGATGAAGTTCCACCGTTCAAACAGTGGAAAGAACTACAACCAAACACCAATCGTCCGCGTTGGCGAACACGTTAAGGCTGACGAAGTATTGGCTGACGGTCCTGCAATGGAACAAGGTGAATTAGCCTTAGGTCAAAACCCATTGATTGCCTTCATGACATGGGACGGTTACAACTTCGAAGATGCGATTGCCATCAACGAACGGTTAGTTAAGGAAGATGTTTATACTTCAATTCACATTGAAGCTCATGAATCAGAAGCGCGGGATACGAAACTTGGACCGGAAGAAATTACCCGTGAAATTCCAAACGTCGGCGAAGACGCTTTGAAAGATTTGGATGAATTCGGAATCGTTCGGGTCGGTGCCGAAGTTCATGATGGTGATATCTTGGTTGGTAAGGTAACGCCAAAGGGAGTTACTGAATTATCAGCCGAAGAACGGTTATTACACGCAATCTTTGGCGAAAAAGCACGTGAAGTTCGGGATACCTCACTTCGGGTTCCTCACGGCGGTGGCGGAATCGTTCGTGAAGTTAAGGTTTACACCCGTGAAGCTGGCGATGAATTAGCACCTGGAGTTAACCAAATGGTTCGGGTATTCATTGCTCAAAAGCGGAAATTACAAGTTGGGGATAAGATGGCTGGTCGTCACGGTAATAAAGGGACGGTTTCAGTTGTTATTCCAGAAGAAGATATGCCATTCATGCCTGATGGAACTCCAATTGACATTATGTTGTCACCAATGGGTGTGCCATCACGGATGAACATCGGACAGGTTCTTGACTTGCACTTGGGAATGGCTGCACGGAAGTTAGGAATTCATGTTGCAACGCCTGTTTTCGATGGTGCGCGTGATGAAGATATTTGGGATGCCTTTAAGGAAGCCGGTTTACCAGGCGACGGAAAGAGTATCCTGTATGATGGCCGGACAGGTGAACCATTCGACAACCGGATTGCCGTTGGGGTCATGTACTACATGAAACTGGCACACATGGTTGACGATAAGATTCACTCACGTTCAATCGGACCTTACTCATTAGTTACCCAACAACCACTTGGTGGGAAAGCTCAATTTGGGGGCCAGCGTTTCGGTGAAATGGAAGTTTGGGCCTTGGAAGCTTACGGTGCTGCTTACACATTGCAAGAAATCTTAACATATAAGTCAGACGACGTTGTTGGTCGTGTTAAGACATATGAAGCAATTGTTAAGGGTGAACCAATCCCACAACCAGGTGTTCCAGAATCATTCCGTGTTCTTGTTAAGGAACTTCAAGCTTTAGGCCTTGATATGAAGGTTCTTGATGCAGATAAGAACGAAATTGAATTGCGTGACATTGATGACGATGACGACAGCGTAATTAATGTTGATGCGGTTGCAAAGCTTAAAGAAAAAGAAGAAAACAAACAAGCTCAAGACGTAATGAAGCAGGAAGAAGATCGGAATCCTGACGAACGGAAAGACGATAATAAGTAATTATTTGTTAGTAAAAACTGAAAGAAAAAAATGAAAGGGAGGTCGGTCCTTTGATCGATGTCAATAAATTCGATAGTATGCAAATTGGATTAGCTTCATCAGACAAGATTCGGAGCTGGTCATATGGTGAAGTTAAGAAGCCGGAAACAATCAACTATCGTACATTGAAGCCTGAAAAAGACGGTCTTTTTGATGAACGGATTTTCGGACCTACAAAAGACTGGGAATGTGCCTGCGGAAAGTACAAGCGGATTCGTTACAAAGGCGTAGTTTGCGACCGTTGTGGCGTTGAAGTTACACAAGCAAAGGTTCGGCGTGAACGGATGGGTCACATCGAATTAGCTGCTCCTGTAACTCACATATGGTACTTCAAAGGAATTCCAAGTCGGATGGGCTTAGTCTTAGACATGAGTCCACGTGCTTTGGAAGAAATCATCTACTTTGCATCATATGTTGTTACTGACCCAGGTGAAACTCCACTTGAAAAGAAGCAACTTTTGACCGAAGCAGAGTACCGTGAAAAAGTAGACGAATACGGAAAAGACGCATTCAAGGCCGGAATGGGTGCTGAAGCTATCCGGACCTTATTGCGGGATGTTGATCTTCAAAAAGAATGCGACGAATTAAAGGAAGAATTGCGTGACGCAACTGGCCAAAAGCGGACCCGTGCTGTTCGGCGGTTGGATATCTTGGAAGCATTCCTTGACTCAGGAAATGAGCCTGAATGGATGGTTATGGATGCAATCCCAGTTATCCCGCCTGATTTACGGCCAATGGTTCAACTTGAAGGTGGTCGGTTTGCAACGTCTGACTTGAACGATTTGTATCGCCGGGTTATCAACCGGAATAACCGGTTAAAGCGGTTATTGGACTTAAATGCTCCTGGAATCATTGTTCAAAACGAAAAGCGGATGTTACAAGAAGCCGTTGATGCTTTGATCGATAATGGTCGGCGTGGCCGTCCAGTTACTGGACCAGGAAACCGTCCGTTGAAGTCCCTTTCACACATGTTAAAGGGTAAGCAAGGTCGGTTCCGTCAGAACTTACTTGGGAAACGGGTTGACTATTCTGGTCGTTCAGTTATTGATGTTGGGCCAAAATTGAAGTTGACTCAAATGGGTATTCCGCACGAAATGGCTTTGGAATTGTTCAAACCATTTATGATGCGTGAACTTGTTAAACGTGATATGGCATCAAATATCAAGAACGCTAAGCGGAAGATCGACCGCCGCGATGAAGATATTTGGGATGTCTTAGATGACGTTATTAAGGGCCACCCAGTATTGCTTAACCGGGCCCCTACACTTCACCGTTTAGGGATTCAAGCCTTCGAACCAGTTTTGGTTGACGGAAAAGCAATGCGGTTACACCCATTAGCATGTGAAGCTTATAACGCCGATTTTGATGGGGACCAGATGGCGATCCACGTTCCATTATCTGATGAAGCCCAAGCTGAAGCACGGTTGCTGATGCTTGCTGCTCACCACATTTTGGCACCAAAAGATGGAAAGCCGATCATCTCACCATCACAGGATATGACTATCGGGAACTACTACATTACCCTTGAAGAAAAAGATCGTGAAGGCGAAGGCATGATCTTTAAGGATGTTAACGAAGCGCGGACAGCATACCAAAACAACTATGTTCACTTGCATACACGGATTGGTTTGCAAACATCATCATTAGCTGCAAAGGGTAAGCCATTTACTGATTGGCAAAAGGAACGGATTTTGGTAACGACTGTCGGAAAGGCAATCTTTAACGAAATCTTGCCAGATGACTTTGTATACTTGAATGAACCAACACAAGAAAACTTACAAGGTCATATTCCAGACAAGTATTTCTTGGAACCAGGTGAAGATATTCACGAATTCTTGAAGAAACAAGATTTGATCGGACCGTTCAAGTCAGGTTTCTTATCAGATATCATTGCCCAAGTTTACAAGGAATACAAAGTAACAGCAGCCTCAGAATTGCTTGACCGGATGAAGGATCTTGGCTACTTCGAATCAACGAAGTCAGGATTAACGGTTGGGATTGCTGACGTTACTGTTTTGAAAGAAAAGCCAGAAATTATTGCTGAAGCACGGAAGAACGTTGAAGTTGTTAAGAAACAATTCCGGCGTGGTTTGATCACTGAAGATGAACGTTATAACCGGGTCATTGCAATTTGGAATAAGGCTAAGGATGACATCCAAATGAAGTTGGTTGAAAACATGGATCCATCAAACCCAATCCAAATGATGAGTGATTCAGGTGCGCGTGGTAACATTTCAAACTTTACGCAGTTATCAGGGATGCGTGGTTTGATGGCTGCTCCAAACGGTAAGACCATGGAATTGCCAGTTATCTCAAACTTCCGTGAAGGGCTTTCTGTTTTGGAAATGTTCATTTCTTCACACGGTGCTCGTAAAGGAATGACAGATACGGCTTTGAAGACTGCGAACTCAGGATACTTGACCCGGCGTTTGGTTGACGTTGCCCAAGATGTCATTGTTCGTGAAGAAGATTGTGGCACTGACCGTGGATTAGACGTTTACGCTATCAAGGAAGGTAACGAAATGATCGAACCATTGTACGACCGGATCTTAGGCCGGTACACAATGAAGACGGTCAAGAACCCTGAAACTGGTGAAGTAATTGTTCCAGCAAACACATTGGTTGATGAAGAAATGGCTCAAAAGGTCGTTGATGCAGGTGTTGAAAAGGTAACGATCCGGTCAGCATTTACATGCAACACTCGTCACGGGGTATGTGTTCGCTGCTATGGCCGGAACTTGGCAACCGGTGATGAGGTTGAAGTTGGGGAAGCAGTCGGAACGGTTGCTGCTCAATCAATCGGTGAACCAGGTACGCAATTGACAATGCGGAACTTCCACCAAGGTGGGGTTGCTGGCGACGGTGATATTACTCAAGGGCTTCCTCGTGTTCAAGAATTGTTTGAAGCACGGAATCCTAAAGGACGCGCAATCATCAGTGAAGTTACTGGGGTTGTTGATACGGTTGAAGAAAACCCAGCTGAAAGAACGAAGGTTGTTACGGTTGCGGGTGAAACTGATACCCGGACATATGATTTGCCATTTACTTCAGTATTGAAGGTTAAGGAAGGCGACTCAGTCCACCGTGGTGATCCGTTGACAGTTGGTTCAATCGATCCAAAGGAATTGATCAAGGTTCGCGACGTCTTATCAACTGAAAACTACATCTTACACGAAATCCAAAAGGTTTACCGGATGCAAGGGGTAGATATTTCAGATAAGCACGTTGAAATCATGACCCGGCAAATGCTTCAAAAAGTTCGCATCATGGATCCTGGTGACACATCAATGCTTCCAGGAACATTAATGGATACAAGCGAATTTATGGATCGCAACGTTGAAACCCTTGTAAAGGGTGGAATTCCTGCAACATCACGGCCAGTTCTTCTCGGAATCACAAAGGCTGCTTTGGAAACAAACAGTTTCTTATCAGCTGCATCATTCCAAGAAACAACTCGGGTATTGACGGACGCAGCAATTCGCGGCAAGAACGACCCATTAATCGGTTTGAAAGAAAATGTTATTATTGGGAAGACAATTCCAGCTGGTACCGGAATGAAGAAGTACCACGATATTCAGCCTGAAGAAACTGGACTTGCAACCGACAATGTCTACTCAATTTCAGATGTTGCTAAGCAAATCGGGGTTGAAGAAAGTACAAAGTTGCCAGACCAAAAATAATGAATAATTTAAAATGGTAATCTCGTTGGAGATTACCATTTTTTTATTTAGTAAGACTGATCAGGTTGTTAAATGCAAAAGTAAAGTTACAATGATTCCAATTAAAAGCCATGGAATAAAAGGAAGCGTGGTTTGATTTGAAAACTTCAATGTAATGAAGGCACCGCAAGAAGCAATTAAAATGATCACCGCAAGGGTAATTGGTGGAAATAAAATTCCAAATAAACTTATCAGACAGGTATCAGCCCATCCAAAGTAATTGTTAAGCGATAAAATTGCGAGACTTCCACTGATGATGATCCAGAACTCGATTTGAATTAACGGAATATTGAAAATTCGATTGCCAAAGATTAAGAGAACACTGCATGTACCACCAAGCAAAAGTTTAAGCGAGACCGTCTGGGTGAAGAAATCTTCAAGTGCTAAAATTAAAAGCCAAGTTAATAAGAAACCAAATTGAATTGCAGCTAAGCCGGAAAAGGTTGAAAATAAGTAAATGAAGAATCCCCCGCCGAGAAATTCACCGATGGGGTAAGCAACCGTGATTGGGAAATGGCAATTAACACACTTTCCGCCCTGAAGTAGATATCCAAAAATTGGAATCAACTGCCACCATTTAAGTCGCTGATGGCAATGATCACAAATCGACCAGCTGCAGTTTTGAATTTGCTCAACATACCGCCGTGCTTGGCACATTCCAAATGAAACACATGCGGTTCCGAGAATAAAAAAGATAATTAACATAAAGTCCCTCCTAAAGATAATTACGAAATTTAAAATTATTTTTGAAATTGAATTGACATCAAAAATGCTCTGTGATAAATTAAAAAAGGTGCTTTATGAGAACTGTTTAGCACAGTAATATCTCACACCGAGTTTTTTTATAATTAAAAAAGAAACTCCTGGGTGTGTGTACTAGAAAAATGACAATTAAGGAAGGAGGAAGCTTTAGATGCCTACAATTAACCAATTAGTTCGTAAAGGTCGTAAGTCTAAAGGTTCAAAATCTAATTCCCCAGCTTTAAACTTTGGGTACAACAGTTACAAAAAAGTTCAAACAAACACTCCAGCTCCACAAAAGCGTGGGGTTGCAACTCGTGTTGGTACAATGACACCAAAGAAGCCTAACTCAGCTTTGCGGAAGTACGCTCGTGTACGTTTGTCAAACTTGATCGAAGTTACAGCTTACATTCCAGGTATTGGTCATAACTTGCAAGAACACAGTGTTGTTTTAATTCGTGGTGGCCGTGTAAAAGACTTGCCTGGTGTTCGTTACCATGTTATTCGTGGTGCTTTGGATACAGCTGGTGTTGAAGGCCGGATGCAAAGCCGTTCAAAATATGGTGCAAAGAAGCCTAAGAAGAAATAATCAATACTTATTTTAGGAGGTAGAGCATATGCCAAGAAAAGGTCCTGCAGCAAAACGCGAAGTACCTGAAGATCCAATTTATCATTCACAATTGGTTACAAGTTTAATTAACCACCTTATGTTAGATGGTAAGCGTGGTACAGCTTCAAAGATTTTATACGAAGCATTTGATATGATCAAAGAAAAGACTGGCAAGGATCCATTGGAAGTCTTTGAACAAGCAATGGAAAACGTTATGCCTGTTTTGGAAGTTAAGGCCCGCCGGATTGGTGGTTCTAACTACCAAGTTCCGATCGAAGTACGTCCAGACCGTCGTCGTACATTAGGTTTACGTTGGATCGTAAACTACGCTCGTCTTCGTGGTGAACACACAATGTCTGAACGTTTAGCAAAAGAAATTATGGATGCAGCTAACAATACTGGTGCTTCTGTTAAGAAACGTGAAGATACACACAAGATGGCTGATGCAAACCGTGCATTCGCACACTATCGTTGGTAATATTTTGTGGAATGGCTGTTATAGATTCTTTTATCCTATAATAGTCATTTTTTTGAAAATTCGATTGATTTAATAATTGGAAGGAGAGAATAATTCCATGGCTAATAAACGTGAATTCCCTTTGGAAAAAACACGTAATATCGGGATCGTAGCTCACATCGATGCTGGTAAAACAACTACAACAGAACGTATTCTTTACTATACAGGTAAAATTCACAAAATTGGTGAAACACACGATGGTGCTTCACAAATGGACTGGATGGAACAAGAACAAGAACGTGGGATCACAATCACATCAGCTGCTACAACAGCTCAATGGAAAGATCACCGAATTAACATTATTGATACCCCAGGGCACGTTGACTTCACAATCGAAGTTGAACGTTCACTTCGTGTTTTAGATGGGGCCGTTGTTGTTTTGGATGCCCAATCAGGGGTAGAACCACAAACTGAAAACGTATGGCGTCAAGCAAGTACATACGGGGTTCCACGGATCGTCTTTGTTAACAAGATGGATAAGATCGGTGCTAACTTTGATTACTCAGTTGATACGATCCGGGATCGTCTTCAAGCAAACCCATTGCCAGTTCAAATGCCAATCGGTGCTGAAGATGAATTCGAAGGGGTTATCGACTTAATCGAAATGAAGGCTGACCTTTATGACGAAGATAAGTTAGGTTCAAAGTGGGATACAGTTGATATTCCAGAAGAATACCGTGAAGAAGCTGAAAAGCGTCGTGAAGAAATGATTGAACAAATCGCCGATGTTGACGATGAAATCATGGAAAAATACCTTGGCGGTGAAGAAATTTCAAACGATGAACTTCGGGCAGCAATTCGTCGCGGAACATTAACATTAGACCTCTTCCCAGTATTTGCTGGTTCAGCATTCAAGAACAAAGGTGTTCAAATGATGCTTGATGGGGTTAACGACTACTTGCCATCACCATTAGATGTTAAGCCATATACAGCTACAGATCCTGACACAGGTGAAGAAGTTGACTTAATTGCTGATGACTCAAAGCCATTTGCCGGTTTAGCATTTAAGATCGCAACAGACCCATTCGTTGGTCGTTTAACATACTTACGGGTTTACACAGGTACTTTGGAAGCTGGTTCATACGTATTGAACGCTACAAAGGGCAAGCGTGAACGTGTTGGTCGTTTGTTGCAAATGCACTCAAACCACCGGAAAGAAATCCCAGAGGTATTCTCAGGTGATATTGCAGCCGCAATCGGTTTGAAGGATACAACAACTGGGGATTCATTAACAGACCCAGATCACCCATTGATTCTTGAATCAATGGAATTCCCAGATCCAGTTATCCAAGTTTCAGTTGAACCGAAGTCAAAAGCTGACCAAGATAAGATGGATGTTGCTTTACAAAAGCTTGCTGAAGAAGACCCATCATTCAAGGCTGAAACAAATCAAGAAACTGGTGAAACATTGATCGCCGGGATGGGTGAATTGCACTTGGATATCATTGTTGACCGGATGAAGCGTGAATTCCACGTTGAAGCTAAAGTTGGTGAACCACAAGTTGCTTATCGTGAAACATTTACAAAGCAAGTATCTGCTCAAGGTAAATTCGTTCGTCAATCAGGTGGTAAAGGTCAATATGGTGATGTTTGGATCGAATTCACACCAAACGAAGAAGGTAAAGGCTTCGAATTCGAAGATGCTATCGTTGGTGGGGTTGTTCCTCGTGAATACATTCCTTCAGTTGAACAAGGTTTGAAGGAAGCCATGCAAAACGGTGTCTTGGCTGGTTATCCATTGATCGACGTTAAGGCTAAGTTATATGATGGTAGTTACCACGAAGTCGACTCAAGTGAAGCAGCCTTCAAAGTTGCTGCATCATTAGCTTTGAAGAATGCTGCAGCTAAAGCTGGCGCAGTTATCCTTGAACCAATCATGAAAGTTGAAATCGTATGTCCTGAAGACAACTTAGGTGATGTTATGGGACACGTTACAGCTCGTCGTGGTCGGGTTGACGGAATGGAAGCCCGTGGCGGTTCACAAGTTGTTAATGCTTATGTACCATTGGCTGAAATGTTTGGTTACGCAACAACATTGCGTTCAGCAACTCAAGGTCGTGGGACATTCACAATGACAATGGATCACTACGAACCAGTTCCGAAGTCAATTCAAGAAGAAATTATTAAGAAGAACGGCGGTAACGCTGGTTAATAATTAAATGATAAAAAGTCATGCGAGAGCATGGCTTTTTATTTTTGCCTTATAATGGGTAAAATAATTCTTATAGTAGGCTTGAAATCAGAAAAGTCCTTGCTTTTTCGTATTTATTGTAATAAACTATTAAAGTACTTGCGATTTCGTAAGTATTTTGTTCTGTGTTTATAAATAAGCTAAGATGTGAAAGGTTGCGACACACCCGGCCGCTTTGCCACGAGTGAATCGGTAATTTTCACGGAGCTAGTCTTATTTTAAAAATAGACGAAGGAGGGAACATCATGGCAAAACAAAAAATTCGTATTCGTTTAAAAGCATACGAACATCGTATTTTAGATCAATCTGCTGATAAGATTGTTGAAACAGCAAAGAGAACAGGTGCTCAAATTTCAGGCCCAATTCCTTTGCCAACAGAACGGACATTATATACAGTTATCCGTTCACCACACAAAGATAAGGATTCTCGTGAACAATTCGAAATGCGCACACACAAGCGTTTAATCGACATTGTAAATCCTACACCAAAGACAGTTGATTCATTGATGAAACTTGATTTACCATCAGGTGTAGATATCGAAATCAAATTATAATTCTAAATTAATTAAATTGGAGGTGTACTCATGACCACAAAAGGAATCTTAGGAAAAAAGGTAGGTATGACACAAGTCTTTACTGAAGATGGTGAGTTAGTACCTGTAACAGTTGTTGAAGTTGGCTCAAACGTTGTTATGCAAGTTAAGACAATGGAAAATGACGGTTACGAAGCTATTCAATTAGGTTTTGATGACCAACGTGAAGTTAAGACTAACAAACCTGCTAAAGGTCATGCAGCAAAAGCTAAAACTGCTCCTAAGCGCTTCGTTCGTGAAATTCGCGGTGTAGAGCTTGGAGAATATAACGTTGGTGACGAAATCAAAGCTGATATTTTCGAAGCTGGCGAATTTGTAGATGTAACAGGTACTTCAAAGGGACACGGTTTCCAAGGTAACATCAAGCGTTGGGGCCAAAGTCGTGGACCAATGGCACACGGTTCTCGTTATCACCGTCGTCCAGGTTCAATGGGTTCAATCATTAACCGTGTATTCCCTGGCAAGGTATTACCTGGTCGCATGGGTGGCAAACGAGTTACAATCCAAAACTTGGAAATCGTTAAGGCTGATACAGAAAATGGCGTACTTTTAATCAAGGGTAACATTCCAGGCGCAAACAAGTCATTTGTTACTATTAAAAGTACAGTGAAATAATTAGATGAAGGGAGGAAACTTACATGCCAAAGGTTACATTATTCAACCAAGACGGTAGCAAAAACGGTGAAGTTTCATTAAACGACACAGTTTTTGGTATCGAACCAAACGACAGCGTAATTTTTGATGCAGTATTGATGCAACGTGCTTCAATGCGTCAAGGGACACACGCTGTAAAGAACAGAAGTGCCGTACGTGGCGGTGGTAAGAAGCCATGGCGTCAAAAGGGTACAGGTCGTGCTCGTCAAGGTTCAATCCGTTCACCACAATGGGTAGGCGGTGGTACCGTATTCGGACCAACACCTCGTTCATATGCTTACAAGCTTCCACGCAAAGTTCGTCGCTTAGCTATTAAGTCAGTACTTTCACAAAAAGTATTAGATGAAGGCTTAGTTGTTGTTAACGAATTAAAATTCGAACAACCAAGAACAAAAGCATTTGCAGAAGTTTTAAGCAACTTAGATGTTAATTCAAAGGTATTAGTAGTTCTTGAAGATGACAATGCAAACGCTGCTTTAGCTGCTCGGAACTTAAAGAATGTTACTGTTATCCCAGCTAAAGGTTTGAACGTCTTAGATGTTATCAACAACGATAAGATGGTCATCACTAAAGGAGCTCTTTCTCAAGTAGAGGAGGTTCTTGCATAATGGAGTCACGCAATGTAATTTTACGTCCAGTTATCACAGAAGCTTCAATGGCTAATATGGACGATAAACGCTATACATTTGATGTTGATACACGTGCTACAAAGACACAAGTCAAGAGTGCGGTTGAAGACATCTTTGATGTTAAGGTTGCTAAGGTTAACATTATGAATGTTAAGGGTAAAAAGAAGCGCATGGGTCGTTATGAAGGCTACACAAAGAAGCGCCGGAAAGCAATCGTTACATTAACATCAGATTCAAAAGAAATTAAATTATTCGACGAAGAATAATAATATTAAGTAATAGGAGGAAAACACAGTGGGGATCAAGAAATATAAACCAACTTCTAACGGTCGCCGGAATATGACTGGTTCAGACTTTGCTGAAATTACAAAGACAACACCAGAAAAGTCATTACTTGTTTCAAAGAGCAAGACAGCTGGCCGGAACTCATATGGTCACATTACAGTTCGTCACCGTGGTGGCGGTCATAAACGCAAGTACCGTGTGATTGATTTCAAGCGGAACAAAGATAATGTTCCTGCAACAGTAAAAGCAATTGAATATGATCCAAACCGTTCAGCAAACATTGCATTGTTAGTTTATGCTGATGGTACAAAATCATATATCCTTGCTCCTAAAGGTCTTGAAGTAGGCCAAAAAGTTCAATCAGGTAAGGATGCAGATATTAAGGTTGGTAACGCACTTCCATTGGAAAACATTCCTGTTGGTACAGTTATCCACAATATCGAATTAAAACCAGGTAAGGGTGGACAATTAGTTCGTTCAGCTGGTACATCAGCACAATTACTTGGTAAGGAAGGCAAGTATGCCATTGTTCGTTTGACATCCGGCGAAACACGGATGATCTTAATTTCATGCCGGGCAACAATCGGTGCCGTAGGTAACGAACAACACGAATTGATCAATATTGGTAAAGCCGGACGTTCACGTTGGATGGGCAAGCGGCCACAATCACGTGGTTCTGTAATGAACCCTAACGATCACCCTCATGGTGGTGGTGAAGGTAAGGCTCCAGTTGGTCGTCCATCACCATTATCACCATGGGGTAAGAAGACAACTGGTCTTAAGACTCGTTCAAAGAAGGCAAAATCAAACAAATTTATCGTTCGTTCACGTCATAAGAAATAATTGCCTGTAAGGTGATTATCCGAAAGGAGGACAAACATTGAGTCGGAGTTTGAAAAAAGGACCTTTCGTCGATGAACATTTGATGAAAAAGGTTGAAGCACAAGCTGATCAAGATAAAAAATCAGTAATTAAGACATGGTCACGCCGTTCAACAATCTTCCCTAGCTTTATCGGCTACACGATTGCTGTGTATGATGGCCGCAAGCACGTGCCAGTTTACATTCAAGAAGACATGGTTGGACACAAATTAGGTGAATTTGTTCCAACACGGACATTCCATGGTCACGGCGGAGACGACAAGAAGACAGGCGTAAGATAATAAGGGAGGATAAAGCATGGCTGAACAAGTTACATCAGCAAAGGCAACCGCTCGTATGGTCCGTATCCCTGCACGTAAAGCACGTCTTGTGATCGACCTTATCCGTGGCAAAAAAGTTGCTGACGCATTAGGCATCTTGAAATTTACACCAAGAAAAGGTGCTTACTTAATTGAAAAAGTTCTTAATTCTGCAATTGCAAATGCAGAAAACAATTTTGATTTAGATGTTGAAGATTTATATGTAAGCGAAGCTTATGTTAACGAAGGACCAACTTTGAAACGGTTCCGTCCTCGTGCTAAAGGTTCTGCTTCTCCAATCAACAAACGTACAAGCCACATTACAATTGTGGTATCTGCTAAATAAGGAGGGATAACGCGTGGGTCAAAAAGTTAATCCAACCGGATTACGTGTCGGTATCATTCGTGACTGGGATGCAAAATGGTACGCTGAAAAAGATTTTGCAACAGATTTACACGAAGACTTACGAATCCGTAAATTCATCGAAAATAAATTAGCCAACGCTTCTGTCTCAACTATTGAAATTGAACGTGCTGCAAAGCGTGTTAACATTTCAATTCATACTGCTAAACCAGGAATGGTTATCGGTAAAGGTGGATCAGAAGTTGAAAAGTTACGTCAAGAATTAAACAAGTTAACTGGTAAACGCGTACACATTAACATTGTTGAAATCAAGAAACCAGACTTAGATGCTAAGTTAGTTGGCGAAAACATTGCACAACAATTGGAAAACCGGATTGCATTCCGGCGTGCAATGAAGCAAGCAATGCAACGTACAATGCGTGCAGGTGCAAAGGGTATCAAAGTTCAAGTTGCAGGTCGTTTAAACGGGGCAGATATGTCACGGGTTGAACACTTCTCAGACGGAACAGTTCCTTTGCATACATTACGCGCTGACATTGACTATGCATGGGTAGAAGCTTCTACAACATACGGTCAATTAGGTGTTAAGGTATGGATTTACCGTGGTGAAGTATTACCAACAAAGAAAAACAACAGCAAAGGAGGGAAATAATCTATGTTAGTACCAAAACGTGTAAAGCACCGTCGTGAATTCCGTGGTCACATGCGTGGCGAAGCTAAGGGTGGCAAGACAGTTACATTTGGTGAATTTGGTTTACAAGCAACTGAATCACACTGGATCACAAACCGTCAAATCGAAGCTGCTCGTATTGCGATGACTCGTTATATGAAGCGTGGCGGAAAAGTTTGGATTAAGATTTTCCCTCACAAATCATATACTGCTAAAGCTATTGGTGTTCGTATGGGTTCTGGGAAAGGTACACCAGAAGGTTGGGTAGCTCCAGTAAAGCGCGGCAAGGTTATGTTTGAAATTGCCGGCGTTCCTGAAGAAGTTGCTCGTGAAGCTTTCCGTTTAGCTTCCCACAAGCTCCCAGTGAAGACTAAGTTTGTAAAACGTGAGGAAGTAGGTGGCGAATCAAATGAAGGCTAAAGAAATTAATGAATTAACCACTGCTGAAATGCTTGAAAAAGAAAAGCAATATAAAGAAGAATTATTTAACTTACGCTTCCAATTAGCTACCGGTCAATTGGAAAATACTGCTCGGTTAAAAGCAGTTCGTAAGAACATTGCACGTATTAAAACTGCATTACGTCAAGCAGAATTAAACAAATAAGAATACGAAAAGGAGGCTAATTTCGTATGAGTGAAACTCGTAATCACCGTAAAGTTTATCAAGGACGCGTTGTCTCAGATAAAATGGATAAAACAATCACGGTTGCTGTTGAAACTTATGTTAACCACAAGGTTTACGGTAAGCGTGTTAAATACACAAAGAAATTCAAAGCTCACGACGAAAACAACGAAGCAAAAGTTGGCGATATCGTAAAGATTATGGAAACACGTCCATTGTCAGCTACAAAACGTTTCCGTTTATTAGAAATTGTTGAAAAAGCAGTTATTCTTTAATGAATAACCCAAAGAACTAATTCGTATTCTACTAATTATCTAATAGCGAAAGGAGGACACTTACTGTGATCCAACAAGAAAGTCGTTTAAAAGTCGCTGATAACTCAGGAGCACGTGAACTCTTAGTAATCAAGATCTTAGGTGGTTCTCGTGTTAAGACTGCTAACATCGGTGACATCATTGTTGCTACTGTTAAACAAGCAACACCAGGTGGCGTTGTCAAAAAAGGCGATGTTGTAAAAGCTGTTGTTGTTCGTACAAAGTCTGGCGTACACCGTGCTGATGGCTCATACATCAAATTTGATGAAAATGCTGCAGTAATCATTAGTGATGATAAGTCACCTAAAGGTACACGTATTTTCGGACCAATCGCCCGTGAATTACGTGATGGAAACTTCATGAAGATCGTTTCCTTAGCACCTGAAGTATTATAATGAACCATTAGTTGATAAGGAGGTGCACAAGCAATATGTTCATCAAAAAGAATGATAAAGTTAAAGTAATCGCCGGTAAAGATAAAGGCAAAGAAGGTACAGTTGAAAAAGTATTTCCTTCAAAAGAACGTGTAATCGTTAAAGGCGTAAACATCGTTAAGAAGCACCAAAAACCAACTAACGCAAATCCAAATGGTGGAATTGTTGAAGTTGAAGCACCGATTCATGTTTCTAACGTTATGCTTATCGATCCTTCAAACAATGAACCAACACGGGTTGGCTTCAAGATTGAAGATGGCAAGAAAGTACGTGTTTCTAAAAAGACAGGTAAAACATTGTAATAAAGGAAGGAGGATACTTTCTTCATGGAAAATCGCTTAAAAGAAAAGTATGATAAAGAAATCGTTCCATCAATGATGGAAAAATTTAATTATACATCAGTAATGCAAGCACCAAAGATTGATAAAATCGTTATCAACATGGGTGTTGGTGATGCTGTAAGTAACGCTAAAAACTTAGACGAAGCAGTTGAAGAATTAACTTTGATTGCTGGTCAAAAACCAGTTATCACACGTGCTAAGAAATCAATCGCTGGTTTCCGTTTACGTGAAGGTAACGCAATTGGTTGCAAAGTTACATTACGTGGTCAACGGATGTACGAATTCTTAGACAAGTTGATCTCAGTTTCATTACCACGTGTTCGTGACTTCCATGGAATCAGCAAACGTGCGTTTGATGGTCGTGGGAACTATACACTTGGAATCAAGGAACAATTGATCTTCCCAGAAATTGACTTCGATAACGTTAACAAGGTTCGTGGAATGGACATTGTAATCGTAACAACTGCTAACACAGACGAAGAATCAAAAGAATTATTAACTCAATTAGGAATGCCATTCGCTAAGTAGTAAGGGGGTTTCACATTGGCTAAAAAGTCACAAATTGCAAAGAATAAACGTGCTGCTAAGTTCTCAACACAAGAATATACTCGTTGCGAACGTTGTGGTCGTCCACATTCTGTATATCGTAAATTTAAGTTATGTCGTATCTGCCTTCGTGAACTTGCTCATAAGGGTCAAATCCCTGGCATGAAAAAGGCTAGCTGGTAATCCATAATAAAGTAAGTAAGGAGGCAAAATAATATGGCAATGACTGATCCAATTGCAGACTTCTTAACACGCATTCGCAATGCTAACATGGCAAAGCACGAATCATTAGAAGTACCTGCATCAAAAATTAAGCGGAGTATTGCTGAAATTCTTAAGAACGAAGGTTTCATTCGCGATTATGAATTTATCGAAGATAACAAACAAGGCATTATCCGTGTATTCTTGAAATATGGTAAAAATGGTGAACGCGTAATCTCAGGGATTCGTCGGATCTCAAAACCTGGTTTACGTTCATATGTTAAAGCTGATGCTGTGCCAAAGGTTCTTAACGGCTTAGGAATCGCTATTTTGTCAACATCTGAAGGTGTTATGACAGATAAAGATGCCCGTGCTAAGAAAATCGGTGGCGAAGTAATCGCTTATATCTGGTAATATTTTAAAGAGTAAGGAGGTGTCTGGCTCGTGAGTCGTATTGGATATAAAGTTGTTGAATTACCTGCAGGCGTTGAAGTAAAACAAGACGGTAACATGGTTACTGTTAAGGGCCCAAAGGGTGAATTAACACGTGAATTTTCTGATAAAATTTCAATGAAGATTGAAGGAACAACTGTTTCTTTTGACCGTTCATCAGATGATAACAAGACAAAAGCACTTCACGGAACAACACGTGCAAACTTCAATAACATGGTTGTTGGGGTTACAGAAGGCTTCAAGAAGGAACTTGAACTTCGCGGGGTTGGTTACCGTGCACAAATGAAGGGTAACACACTTGTATTGAGTGTTGGTTACTCACACCCTGTTGAATTTGAACAAACAGATGATGTTAAGTTTGAAACTCCTTCAGCAACATCAATCGTTGTTTCAGGAATCAACAAGGAAGTTGTTGGTGACATGGCTGCACGGATCCGTGCTGTCCGTGCTCCAGAACCTTACAAAGGTAAAGGTATTCGTTATGTTGGCGAATATGTACGCCGTAAGGAAGGTAAGACTGGTAAATAATGCAGCATAGGCTGTTAAATAAAATTAAGAGGTGAAAATCGTGATTTCTAAACCAGATAAAAACAAAACACGCCAAAGACGTCATATGCGTGTTCGCAATAAAATCTCTGGTACTGCTGAGTGCCCACGCTTAAATGTTTATCGTTCAAACAAAAACATCTACGCTCAAGTAATTGATGACGTAGCGGGTGTGACGCTAGTTAGTGCCTCTACATTAGACAGCGAAGTAAGTGGCAACACAAAGACTGAACAAGCTGCTTCAGTTGGTGAAGTCGTTGCTAAACGTGCTGTAGAAAAAGGTATCAAAGAAGTTGTATTTGACCGTGGTGGATACCTCTACCATGGACGTGTTGAAGCTTTAGCAGAAGCTGCTCGCGAAAATGGCTTAGACTTTTAATAGAAGGAGGAAATAACGTTTATGGCTTTTATTGATCCAGCTCAATTAGATTTAGAAGATCGTGTCGTTGCTATTAACCGGATTACTAAAGTTGTAAAAGGTGGACGTCGTTTACGTTTCGCTGCTTTAGTAATCGTTGGCGATCACAATGGTCATGTAGGTTTTGGAACTGGTAAGGCTCAAGAAGTCCCAGAAGCAATCCGCAAGGCTGTTGACGCTGCTCGTAAGAACTTAATCGAAGTTCCTGTTGTTGGAACAACTATTCCTCATGAAGTTCTCGGTCAATACAGCGGTAGCCGCATTATGTTGAAGCCAGCTGAAGCTGGTTCTGGGGTTGCTGCAGGTGGTGCGGTTCGTGCCGTTATGGAACTTGCAGGTATTGATGATATTACAAGTAAGTCATTAGGTTCTAACACACCAATCAACGTTGTTCGTGCAGCAATGGATGGTTTATCACAATTGAAGAGTGCTGAACAAGTTGCTTCATTACGTGGAGTTTCAGTTCAACACTTAGCAGAATAAGGAGGACTTAGATTATGGCTCAATTGAAAGTTACTTTAGTTCGTTCAGTCATTGGACGTCCTCAAAAACAACGCGAAATCGTTAAAGGCTTAGGCCTTGGTCGTGTTCATAGTTCTGTTATTGTTCCTGATAACGTTGCAATGCGGGGAGCAATTCGGAAAATCAATCATTTAGTGGACGTTGAATTGGCTAAATAGTCAATATTTAGTTAGAGGGAGGTGCCGAACCTAATGAAGTTAAATGAATTAAAACCAGCAGAAGGTTCACGTCAAGTAAGAAATCGGGTTGGTCGTGGAACTTCTTCAGGTAACGGAAAGACTGCAGGTCGTGGTCAAAAAGGTCAAAAAGCACGTGGTAAAGTTCGTTTAGGATTTGAAGGTGGCCAAATGCCATTATTCCGGCGGATGCCAAAACGTGGTTTTAAGAACATCAACCGCGTTGAATATGCAGTTGTAAACATTGAAAAATTAAACAAATTTGAAGACGGTACAGAAGTTACACCAACATTGTTGGTTGAATCAGGTATCGTTAAGAACGAAAAAGATGGTATCAAGATCTTGGGCAATGGCGAATTAAAGAAAAAGTTAACTGTTAAGGCTAACAAGTTCTCAACATCAGCTAAGAGTGCCATCGAAGCAGCAGGCGGTCAAGCCGAGGTGATGTAATAGATGCTTAAGACAATGAAGAACGCCCTTGCTGATAAAGAAATTCGAAAGAAAATCTTATTCACGTTGGGTGTCTTGATTGTATTTCGCTTAGGCACATACATTACTGTCCCTGGGATCAACGCAAAAGCATTAGCGAGTGTTGCATCTTCAGGGTTAATTAGTATGTTAAATACTTTCAGTGGTGGCGGTCTGACCAACTATTCAATTTTAGCGATGGGGGTTTCACCATACATTACCGCCCAAATTGTTGTTCAACTTTTGCAAATGGATATTGTTCCGAAATTTGTAGAGTGGAGTAAGCAAGGTGAAGTTGGACGGCGTAAATTGAATCAGGTTACCCGTTATTTAACAATTGTGCTTGCGTTTGTACAATCAATCGGGATTACAGCTGGTTTCAACGCTTTGAGTAGTCTTCACTTAGTTCAAAACCCAAGTGTTCAAACTTACGTATGTATTGGTGTGATTTTAACAGCTGGTACAATGTTTGCTACTTGGTTAGGTGATATGATTACTGATCGGGGAATCGGCAATGGGATTTCAATCATTATTATGGCCGGAATCCTTGCGCGGGTCCCAGTTGGAATCAGGCAAATTTATCAAGAAGAATTTGTTCATGTAAGTAAATCGCAACTTTGGCATTCAGTATTGTATTGTGTCGTTCTCTTGTTAGTTATCCTTGTGATCGTAACATTTGTTACATATGTTCAACAAGCTAACTACAAGATTCCGATTCAATATACAAGACGGGTTGCAGGTTCTTCAGAAAACTCATACTTACCATTAAAAGTTAACGTTGCTGGAGTTATTCCTGTTATCTTTGCCAGTTCATTTATTGCAACGATTCAAACGATCTTGATGGCCTTCACAAGAACTCATTCAGGTGATGGATGGTATCAAACATTGTCGAATATTTTCAATATGCAGACAGTGCCAGGAATGATTTTGTACACAGTCTTAATTATTCTGTTTACATTCTTCTATGCTTTCGTTCAAGTTAACCCTGAAAAGTTATCAGAAAACTTACAAAAGCAAGGAAGCTACATTCCATCTGTATGGCCCGGAAAAGAAACTGAAAAGTATGTATCTCGTTTATTGATGAGATTAAGTACTGTTGGTTCACTTTTCTTAGGATTCGTTTCATTGATTCCTTTAGTCGCATCAAGCGTTTGGGGATTGAATGAATCAATCGGTTTAGGTGGTACTAGTTTGCTGATTGTTGTAGGGGTAACCCTTGAAACAATGCGGCAAATTGAAGGTATGATGATGAAACGCGAATATGTTGGATTTATTCGTGAGTAGTTAAGTTAGTTATTAAAAGGACTCGTAAGAAATTACGGGTTCTTTTTGTTTTTGATAAACTTTTATCTTTAAAAAAATTGGGTTATAATACGTTAGTGAATTTATTTAAAGGAGAAATTTAAATGGCATTGAATTTAATGTTAATGGGTCTTCCTGGCGCAGGAAAGGGTACTCAAGCAGAAAAAATTATTGATGAATATCACATTCCACACATTTCAACGGGTGATATTTTCCGGGCTGCAATGCAAAACGGAACTGAAATGGGCCTTGAAGCTAAGAAATACATCGATAAGGGTGAATTGGTTCCAGATGAAGTTACAAATGGAATCGTCAAGGATCGTTTAAGTGAAGACGATGTGAATGATGGTTACATGTTAGACGGTTTCCCACGGAACATGGCTCAGGCAGAAGCATTAGACAAGTTTGGCGCTGAATTAGGCAAACCACTTAACTGCGTAATCAACATCAAAGTTGATCCAGATTCATTAATGGAACGGTTAACAGCCCGTTACATTTGCAAGAACTGCGGTGCAACTTATAACAAATTATTTAACCCAACGAAGGTTGAAGGCACTTGTGATCGTTGCGGCGGCCACGAATTCTTTCAACGGGACGATGATAAGCCAGAAACCGTTAAGAACCGGTTAGACGTTAACATCAAGATGAACACTCCATTGTTAGATTTCTACCGTGAAAAGGGAATTTTACATGAAGTAAATGGAAACCAAGCAATTGATGATGTGTTCGCTGACATCAAGAAAGTTTTAGACTCAATTAAATAATCGCGAGAAAACCTGGATTATAAGCCATAACGTATTGCATTTTAGATTTGCGTGTGGTATCATAATTCAGGTTTATCTTTTCAATAGGTCTAGTTTGCCGCAAAAGCTACTGGATCAGCGAAAATAACTGTTTTCGTTTAAAGTTTTCAAACCATATTAAGGAGGTACTTTTGCGTGGCGAAAGATGATGTGATTGAAATTGAAGGTACGATCAAAGAAACGTTGCCAAATGCGATGTTCAAAGTTGAACTCGAAAATGGACACGAAATTTTAGCTCACGTTTCCGGTAAGATTCGGATGCATTATATTCGTATTTTACCTGGGGATCGGGTTACCGTTGAAATGTCCCCTTACGATTTGACTAAGGGTCGCATTACCTATCGCTTTAAATAGATTGTACTTCAGTAATTTATAGGAGGTATGATTCATGAAAGTAAGACCATCAGTTAAACCAATGTGCGAACACTGCAAAGTTATCAAACGTAAAGGTCGCGTTATGGTTATTTGCAGCAATCCAAAGCACAAACAACGTCAAGGTTAATTTTTAAGGAGGTGTAATTGTAATGGCTCGTATTGCAGGTATCGATTTACCACGTGACAAGCGTATCGTAATCGGATTAACTTACATTTATGGAATCGGTAATACAACAGCAAAGAAGATTCTTGCTGCTGCTGGTGTTTCAGAAGACGTTCGTGTACGTGACTTAACTCCTGACCAAGAAGATAAGATCCGTGCCGAAGTTGATAACTACAAGGTTGAAGGTGACCTTCGCCGTGAAGTATCAATGAACATTAAGCGTCTTTCAGAAATCGGCTCTTACCGTGGCATGCGTCACCGTCGCCACTTGCCTGTTCGTGGTCAAAACACCAAGAACAACGCGCGGACACGCAAAGGCCCAGCAATTTCAATTGCAGGGAAAAAGAAATAATAATTAGAAGGAGGGAAAACGTTCATGGCTGTTAAGAAATCACGTAAGCGTCGTGTAAAGAAGAATATTGAAACGGGTGTTGCTCACATTCACTCAACATTCAACAATACACTTGTTATGATTACTGATGTTCACGGAAATGCCGTTGCATGGTCATCAGCAGGTGCATTAGGTTTCAAAGGCTCACGGAAGTCAACCCCATTTGCTGCTCAAATGGCTTCAGAAGCTGCAGCTAAGGGTGCAATGGATCACGGAATGAAGACTGTTGAAGTTTCAGTTAAGGGTCCTGGTTCAGGTCGTGAAGCAGCAATTCGTGCTCTTCAAACAACTGGTTTGGAAGTTACATCAATTAAGGATGTTACACCAGTTCCTCATAACGGATGCCGTCCTCCAAAACGTCGTCGTGTTTAATGTGGATTCGTATTCATTTTGAGGGTAACTTCATTTTGTTTTTGCCAGATTACACGTTACGTTTTGAAAGGGGTAGACAAATAGCATGATCGAATTCGAAAAACCAAAGATTCACACAATTGAAGAAAACAATGACTACGGTAAATTTGTTGTCGAACCGTTGGAACGTGGTTATGGTACTACGTTAGGAAATTCTTTACGGAGAATTTTACTTTCATCATTACCAGGTGCAGCGATTACTGATGTTCAAATTGATGGTGTTTTGCATGAATTTTCAACTGTTGAAGGTGTCATGGAAGACGTTACAACCATTATCTTGAACTTAAAGAAGGTTGCTTTAAAGATGGACACTGAAGAACCTCAAATCCTCGAGATTGATGTTACAGGTGCCAAAGAAGTTAAAGCAGGCGATATTCACTGCGGTGCTGATGTTGAAGTTTTGAATCCAGAATTGTACATTTGTACAGTTGCTGAAGGAGCTTCATTCCATGTTCGAATGACTGCTAATAAAGGTCGTGGATATGTTTCTGCTACAGAAAACAAAGCTAAAGCAGATGATATGCCGATTGGTGTTTTAGCAATCGACTCAATTTATACCCCAATTGAACGTGTAAACTACCAAGTAGAAAAGACACGTGTTGGTCAAAAAAATGATTATGATAAATTGACATTGGATGTTTGGACAAACGGTTCAATTACTCCAAGTGAGGCAATCAGTTTATCAGCTAAGATTTTAACAGAGCATTTGTCAATCTTCGTTAACTTGACTGATGAAGCAAAGAATGCTGAAGTCATGGTTGAAAAGGAAGAAACCCATAAAGAAAAGATGCTCGAAATGACAATTGAAGACTTAGACTTATCAGTTCGTTCATACAACTGCTTGAAGCGTGCTGGAATCAATACGGTTCAAGAATTAACTGACAAGACTGAAGCTGACATGATGAAGGTTCGGAATTTGGGCCGGAAGTCACTTGAAGAAGTTAAGTCAAAACTTGCTGATTTAGGTCTTTCATTACGTCATGATGACTAATTAGAATTAAAGGAGGGAAACTATTCATGGCTTACCGGAAATTAGGTCGTACAAGCGGACACCGTAAATCAATGTTACGGAACTTAACAACAGATGTAATCGTTAACGGCAAGATCGTTACAACTGAACAACGTGCTAAAGAAGTTCGTCGTCAAGTTGAAAAGATGATCACTTTAGGTAAAAAAGGTGATTTGACATCACGCCGCCGTGCAGCAGCTTACTTAATGGATGTTGTTGCAGACGTTAAGGAAGATGGCGATGACATCGTTGTTCAAACAGCTTTACAAAAGTTGTTTGATGAAGTCGCTCCACGGTTCAAGGATCGGAATGGTGGTTACACACGAATCATCAAGATGCAAGAACGCCGTGGCGATGCTGCTAAGATGGCAGTTCTTGAATTAGTAGACTAATTTAATTGCTAATACTAAAATAAATTATATTTTGTGTCACTTTTATAACGACAACGGGCGTTACGATGGTGGGAAACCTAGTCTAGTCCTAAGTAGTACGGTTGTACGAAAATCGTTATAAAAAGTGATTTTTTTGTTAGATATTGTTTTCAAATGATTGTGAATTAGAAGGATTGGATGAATGTCCAATCCTTTTTTGCTTTTCATGATATAATACAGGTAATTATTTTCGGAGGACAATGGGAAATGCCGTTAATTCAAATTCAAGATCTAACATATGAATATGATGACTTCAAACTCGGACCGCTAAACCTTGAGCTTGATAAAGACCAATGGATCTCAATTATTGGACGGAATGGCAGCGGGAAAAGTACGCTTGCACGGTTGATTGACGGGTTGATTGAAGCTCAGTCGGGAACAATTACCGTTAATGGACTTGAGGTTAATGAACAGAATGTATGGCAAATTCGCTCTCAAATCGGTGTTGTTTTTCAAAATCCCGATAATCAATTTGTGGGCGCAAACGTGGAAGATGATGTGGCTTTCGGTTTAGAAAACCGCCAAATCAGCCATGAAGAAATGGTCAAACGGGTCAACGAATCCCTTGAAGCGGTTGGAATGGCAGAGTTTGCGAAGCATGAGCCTTCCAAACTTTCAGGCGGGCAAAAGCAACGGGTCGCAATTGCCGGAATTTTAGCAATTCGTCCGCAAATCATCATTTTAGATGAGGCCACCAGTATGCTTGATCCTGAAGGACGACGAGATTTGATTCAATTGATTCGGCATCTTAAAGATCGATTCCATTTTACGGTCATTGCGATTACGCATGATATTGATGAGACGGTTTTCTCCGATCAGGTCATTGTTCTTGACCAAGGTAAAATTCGGATGCAAGGGTGCCCAGTTGAAGTTTACCATAATCGTGACCAGTTAATGGATTTAGGATTGGATTTACCGTTTGTTGAAAAGTTGAAGCTTAAACTTCAGGAAAATGGATTAGCCGGATTAACAGATGATGAAACATTAGACGAAAAAGAAATGGTAGCAAAATTATGGCAATTGAATTCAAACATGTAAGTTATACTTATCAGGCAGGAACGCCGTTTGAACAGCAGGCCCTTGATGATATTTCAGTTAAGATCAAAGATGGGAGTTTTACGGCTCTGGTTGGCCATACTGGAAGCGGAAAATCAACGTTTATTCAGCATTTAAACGGCCTGCTTAAACCAACAGCGGGTGAAATTCAAATTAATGACCAGCTGATCACGCCGCAAACGAAAAATAAAGAACTTGATGATTTACGGCATCAAGTCGGGATTCTTTTTCAATTTTCTGAAAACCAGTTATTTGAAGAAACGGTTTTGAAAGACATTGCGTTTGCCCCGAAAAATTTTGGAAAAAGCGAATCCGAAGCTGAAGAGCTTGCACGGACAAAAGCAAAACTGGTTGGAATTGACGATCAGTTGCTTGAACGTTCACCATTTGAACTTTCAGGCGGGCAGATGCGTCGGGTTGCCCTTGCTGGAATTTTAGCAATGGAGCCGCAAATTTTGGTATTAGACGAACCGTTGATTGGGTTAGATCCGGTTGGAAAACGGGAAACAATGAGAATTTTTAAACAATTGCATGAAAATGAAAAAATGACGATCCTCATTGTAACCCATAATATGGATGACGTTGCCGATTACGCTGATCAGGTAATTGCCCTTGAACGGGGCAAGTTGATTGCTGCTCAAAGCAAACAAGAATTTTTCAGTGATCCGCAATGGCTTTATCAGCATCACCTTGGATTGCCCCGAGCAGCTGAATTTGCAGTGCAGTTAATGCAAAAAGGGACGCAGTGGGATGGCTTGCCATTAAATGTTGATGAATTGGCACGCCAATTGGTAACAAAGTTGAAGTAATGTGATCAGGTAGGAGCGAAAGATGAGTAATATTATTCTCGGAAGGTATATTGACGGTGGTTCGATAATTCACCGGATGGATTCACGGGCAAAATTAATTCTCAGTTTATACTTTATTGTGATCGTTTTTCTATGCAATAACTGGCAAACATACGCTTTATTGGGAATTTTTACCCTTGCTTGCGTGTTGCTTTCCAAAATCAAAATGAGTTTTTTTATTAAAGGTGTCCGGCCATTGATCGGCTTAATTTTGATCACGGTTTTGTTGCAGCTTTTCTTCACAAGCGGAGGAACCGTTTATTGGCAATGGGGACCATTCAAGCTGACGAGTTTTGGAATTATTAATTCAATTTATATTTTTTGCCGAATCGTTTTGATCGTGTTGATGTCAACGTTACTAACGGTTACGACGACTCCGTTGGAAATTGCTGATGGCCTTGAATCCTTGATGGCACCGTTACGGAAAATCAAAGTGCCGGTCGATGAAATTGCCTTGATGATTTCAATTGCATTAAGGTTTGTTCCGACCTTAATGGATGAAACGCAAAAGATTATCAATGCTCAACGTGCGCGGGGAGTCAATTTTGGTGAAGGAAACTTATTTAAGCAGGCCAAAATGCTGATTCCGATTTTAATTCCGTTATTTGTCAATTCAATCAAACGCGCTGAAGATTTGGCAGTGGCAATGGAAGCCCGCGGTTATCAAGGCGGGCCGAACCGAACGAAGTACCGGCAACAGCATTGGCATCTGGTTGATACGGTCGGGATCGTTGTGTTTTTAGCGTTAACCGGCGGATTAATGTTACTGAGAGGTTAAGATGACAAAGAGATATAAAATTACAATTGCATATGATGGAACGAATTTTGCTGGGTTTCAATCGCAGCCTCATCAACGGACGGTGCAATCCGTTCTTGAACGGGCTGTGAATAAGATGAGCAAAAAGGACGAATTCATCCCGATTTTCGGTTCTGGCCGAACTGATTCAGGAGTTCATGCGCTGGGGCAAGTTGTTCATTTTGATTTTCCGCATGAAATGAGTGCTGATAGCATGCTGAAGGCGTTGAATAGTATGCTGCCGTTGGACTGTGTGGTGGTCGATTGTGAAATTGTGCCGGACGACTTTCATGCCCGGTTCACGACCCATGGCAAACGGTATATGTATCGGGTTAGTCAAAGCTATTTTGTTGATCCGTTTAAACGAAATTATACGGGGCATTACAAATATCCGGTCGACCTTGAAAAGATCAAGGCCGCGTTGCCGGATGTGATTGGGACCCATGATTTTACGAGCTTTTGTGCATCGGGCAGCAATGTTAAAAGTCATGTCCGAACGGTTTATGATGCAACTGTTCGGCGGGACGAAGCTCAAAATGAATTGATCTTTGAATTTGCAGGAAATGGCTTTTTATATAATCAAGTCCGGATTATGGTTGCCACGTTGCTTGAGATTGGACGGGGCAAACGCCCAGTTCACGACTTCTTAAGGTTATATGAAGTCAAAGACCGGAATGAAGCGCGGGAAACGGCCCCGGCTTCAGGATTATATTTGAAAGAGGTCTATTACGATTAGAAGATAAAATTTCTTTGAAATATTGACTAATATAGGGATTAATCGTAATATAGTACTTGGTATTGTTTGCCCCACAATAGCCCCGTTAAAACTATTGTATGTCAAACAAGCATAAAAGATGGAGGAATTAACCGTGCGTACAACATATATTGCAAAACCAGGTGAAGTAGAACGTAAATGGTATGTCGTAGATGCTACAGATGTTCCTTTGGGACGTTTATCTACAGTCGTTGCTTCAGTTTTACGTGGTAAGAACAAGCCACAATTTACACCAAACGTTGATACAGGTGACTTTGTGATTGTTATCAATGCTGATAAGGTAGCATTAACAGGTAAGAAAGCCGAAAAGAAAGTATACTACCACCACACATTGCATCCAGGTGGATTGAAGGCACGCACAGCTGGTGATTACCGTGAAAAAGATCCAGAAAAATTAATCGAATTATCAGTTCGCGGCATGCTTCCAAAGGGTACTTTAGGTAAGCAACAACTTAAGAAGTTGCATGTATACCGTGGTGCAGAACACAAGCATGAAGCACAACAACCAGAAGTATTAGACATCACAAACTTAATCTAGTAGGAGGAATTTTAAATTGGCTCAAGTACAATATCAAGGCACAGGCCGTCGTAAAAATTCCGTTGCTCGTGTTCGTTTAGTTCCTGGTTCAGGAAAAATCACGATGAACGGTAAACCAGCAGAAGAATACATTCCATTTGCAAACTTACGTGAAGTTATGATCGCTCCATTTAAGGTTACTGAAACAGAAGGTCAATACGATGTTTTAGTTAACGTTAATGGTGGTGGCTTCTCAGGTCAAGCTGGTGCAACTCGTCACGGAATTGCACGTGCTTTACTTCAAGTTGACCCAGACTTCCGTCCTGCATTAAAGAAGAGCGGTTTATTAACACGTGACGCTCGGATGAAGGAACGTCGGAAACCAGGTCTTAAGAAAGCTCGTAAGGCTTCACAATTCTCAAAGCGTTAATATTACTTCATATTATCGAACAAAAGTCATGGATTTTTATTCATGGCTTTTTTGTTATCCGTTAATATTGATCAATAAGCTTTAACTTAATATTGAAATCCGGATTTGAGTTAAGATATAATCTTTATTAGTTAACTTTATGAATTTTTAATGAAGAATCTAGAGGGAGATATTTAGATGAATAATGAAAACGAACCATTAACGGTCAAAGTTTGCCAACCGAAGTGGCGGTTAAAGATGAAGATCTATTAAAAATCAAAGCGAAATTAACGCCGGAACAATTAGTTCAAGCGCAAAACTATGCCGTGGCGTTAAAAGATTCACGTCAAAATGCAATTACCGATTACGGTAAGGAAGTTCAAGACCAAATGTCGCAATTTACTGACGAGGTGATTGGCAATGTCAAAAGCAAGGAAGTCGGTGAAATTGGCGATACCCTTCAAAGTTTAGTTACCAGTTTAAACAGTGCGGATCCTGAAAAACTTTCCGGTGACAAGAAACCCAAAATTTTCCGGCTATTCAAGAAAATTAAAGATTCCGTTTTTGAAATGACGGCGAAGTATCAGGAAGTCAGTGCGCAAATTGGCAAAATCGCAACCAAACTTGAAAATCAGGAAAATGATTTGCTGAAAAATAACGATATGCTGGATGAAATGTATACCGCAAATCAAAAATACTTCCAACAATTAAACACACTGATTGTTGGTGGTCAAATTCGGCGGGATGAATTAAACAAGGAAATGGCTGCGCTTCAAGCAGATGTGGATGCTGGCAAGGCAGATCAAATGGACGTTCAAAATCTTCAAGATATGAAAGCCCAAGCTGATCGTTTAGATCACCGGTTATCAGATTTGATGCTGACGCGGGAAATTACGATCCAACAAGCCCCACAGATCCGGCTGATTCAAAATAACAACTCCGTTTTAAGTGAAAAGATCCAGTCATCAATTACAACGGCAATTCCATTGTGGAAAAATCAGGTCGCAATCGCATTGTCATTGTTAAGCCAAAAAGATGCTGTCAAAGCGCAGGATGCAGTTGCGAATACTACCAATGAGCTGTTGAAGAAGAATAGCGAAATGTTGCATGAATCAACGGTCGATGTTGCCAAGGCTTCCCAACGCGGCTTGGTTGATGTCGATACGTTGAAAGAAACCCAAGAAAACTTGATTTCGACAATTCAAGAAGTAATGCAGATTCAAAGTGAAGGAACCCAAAAGCGCCAAGCAATTGAAGGCGAATTAGCGCAAATGGAAGACCATCTGAAAACGGCTTTGATTCCTTCTGATTCAAAGACGGAGCAGTAAAGCGATGAAGAGAGAGTATCAAAGTGCGGTTCATTTTAAGAAGGAAAGTAAGACTGATTTGTGCCTTGGAACTGCAGTTTTCGTTTTTATTTTGAGAATATTATCGGTAACGTTTGAATTACAATATCAGTCCGCAGGCGGTTCCCTTAATTGGTTTGGCCATTGTATTAGCGCAAGCGCAATCATCCTTGGATGCTTGGTAGTTTTTGGTTTAATTCATTCATATAAGAATTACGGACAAGTTGCATTCGCAATTGATAGCAATGATCAAGGACTTTGGATTAATTCTGGACGGAAATTACAGATGATTTATATTCCATTTTCCATGGTAGAAATCACATGCAACCAAGGTATTTTGACAATTAAATATCAAAATGCCTTTTGTTATACTTCAAAAGGAAAATTACGGATGCTTTCTTCAGGAAAAGAACGATTCCGAATTAAGACGGTTGATAAGAATGAGTTTCAAGAATTTGTTACTCGGTTAAATCAATTAGCACGGAAATCAAATGAAATTAAATTAAGTGAACAGGATCTGCAAGTTTCCTCTTTTAAGTGGGAATCTTTATTGGGTGGAATATTACTGTTTTGTGGACTGGCTTGTACATTGGGGTTTAATCCGGGAATCGATGCGTTTGTAAGTCAATTTATCGGACAAAAGACAAACTCGACTACATCGTCAGATAATTTTAACGCGGAACCCGATAACTCTCAATACTTTAAATGGAAAGATTTGAAATATAATCAGGCATACGTCGCTAAAAAAATTAACTTGACGGTTAATAAAGCATATCGTGGACAAACGAAGTCTGGGAAAAATGTTGTAATTTTCAATGTAACTCTTTTATCCAAAAGTTCAGATTCAGAAGTTGGAAATTTCTATATGACAACGGATAAGAATATCCTTTCCGACGGGGACGAATATGCTCAAAGTCCGTTAAATGCGACGATTTTTTCAGTAGGAGGAAAGAACTCACCAGTTGTCAATCAATTGGATGATGAGGATGATTATTGTAATCCGATGACTGAAGGCACAGGTAAAAAGTTAACTTTTAATGTTGTATTTAGTCTTTCAAATGAAAAAAAGACCGGTTACTTAATTTACACTGATTTTGATTTACAAGGTAAACCGGATGAATTTAATAATCAACCAGCTTATATTTTAAAGTTTGATCCTCAGAAATTGGAGGTTCTTCAGTAATGAAAAAAGTTGTTTATTTTTTGATTACACTATTAATGATATTTTTTAATAGTGAAGTTGTAAATGCTGCCAATTCAAGCCAATTGAATAGCAGCAATCTTTATGCTTTTTGCCCAGTTAATAAAACTGGTTTTGATAGCAATAGTGTTGAATATAAGGTTTTAGGGTACCAAATTCTTAAAGATCCGCGACCTTCAGCAAACAGTAATGCACGTTATTTGTTGGTAAAATGTCAGGTTAATACTGATGATTTGGATCAAGATGAAGCAAAGTATACAAGTGTTGATAGTGATTTCGTAAAAGTCTATGATAATGGGAGCGAAGCCCAAAGCATTACTGATTTAGCTTCTAAAAAAAGACTTGAACAACCGCCATTTGATCATGTTCGTAATTCGTTAAATCACGTTAAAATAAGTAAAACTTACGAATTTGATAAATGTTTTGTAGTTTATCCATATGATGATCTTAAATTACAATTTGCTCCGGATAACGGTGATAGTGGAATTAAAATCGATATCCATCAAGTTCAAAGTTCAAATGGAGTGACAATGGATACACAAGATTCACTTGCAAATTACGAACAGGAGGATAATTAAATGCGGCAGGCAATTGATAACTTCCATCCTGTGAGGATTGGAATTGCGTTGATTCTTTTAGTCCTTTCGATTGTATTTGGGGTGAAGGGTGAAATTTTTCCGATTTATATGACGGCAGTTCTTGGAAGTTTATTCTTTTTTGATATTTTTAATTCATATATGGTGATTGGCCCAGGGTTGACAATTATCAGTACGTTGATTATTTTTGGTCGGCGGCTGATGAGTGATGGATTTTTTTTAATATTTTTTATGTTGATGGTAATGCTATTCATTATTGGAGTTATTATTGGAGGAATTCATCGAGGAGTAATGCTTCGACAATTGCAGAAATACCCCGAAATCGTCAACAGTCTTTCTGATGATAAATTGCACTTTAATGAAGAGAAGCTGCGTGAATCCAAACTTTCAAATGAAGAGCTATCCTTCTTTAAGAGTGAAATGCGGAAATACTATAAAAGTTATCAGTATCTTCAATCAGTTAAAGATTTGATGGAACATAAAGTTGATTCGTATGATAAAGATTTGACGATGATCCACGCCATTTTTAACGAACTGATCGATTCGCCGCGGATGTTGTTGAAAATGAATGACTTTTTGTATTCACATTTGAAAGACTATGTGGATAAAGTCAAAGCGATTGTGGATTTAGATGACAACGTGGTGGAATCGGATGAGGATAAACAGCTGGTTGAAAATGCTAAGGAGCAATTGGCGACAATTTCGCATCAGTTCCGCGATGATTTTGTTCAGGTAACGGAAGATGAACGGGATGCGTTGAAGGAATAAAAATGATGATGAGCTTTCATTTTGGATGGAAGCTCATTTTTTGATAAAAGTTCTAAAAAGTTCTAAAATGAAATTAAAGTTCTAAAAACTTCTAAAAAAAATGAAAAGAGGGATTGAATTGCAAGAACGGAATCCGTTTAACCCGACTTTTGGGAATGTTCCACCAATTTTTCTTGATAAGCAAAAGGTAATTGATGAATTGATTGATGAAATTCAGAATGGTTATCCACAACCGTTTTTTGTTACGGGAGTCCGCGGCTCGGGGAAGACGAGTTTTTTAACTCGAATTTCTCAAATCTTGAATGAGGATCCTAATTGTTATTGTGTTGACTTGATCAATGAAGAAGGAATTCTTACAAGTTTAGCGCGGAAATTGTATCGTGATCATGGTTCAAAACTTTCCAAAATATTTAACGTGTTTGAAAGTATCAAAATTGGAGCAGTAACCTTAACAAAGGAAACTGAAATTCCAAATGTTGAGGAAATGCTTGAAGAGTTAATGCAAAGCATTCAAAAGCAGGGAAAATATGTTGTGATCACCGTCGATGAAGTGAACGATTCGAAAGCGATTCGTTCATTTGCGCAACAATACAATAGCTTGAAACGTCAAAATTATCCGATTTATGCAATTATGACGGGGCTTCCGGATCTTGTACTTGATCTTCAAAATAATGAACGGTTAACTTTCTTACTTCGATCGCGAAAAATTGTAATGCAACCGTTAGATAATCTAGATATGGAAAATGCTTATCAGGATGTCTTTGATGGGAACTTTGAGGTTGCTCATCAAATGGCAGGACTAACGAATGGATATTCATATGCATTTCAACTTCTAGGAGATATTTATTTCCGTTACTTGAAACGGCAACAGTTATCTCCAAGCCTGGATAATTTAAATGCAATTTTTAATCAATATGAAATTACACTCTTCAATAACGCATATCAAAAAATTTTTGCAGAAGTTTCAGAGGGCGATCGTAAATATTTAGTGGCAATTTTAGACCATCCACAACTTTCAGCCTCAGCTCAAGTAATGGGGAAAGGTGTAAGCTATGTTTCGCAATACCGGAAACGGATGATTGATCGGGGGCTAGTTCAACCAAGTACCTATGGAAAAGTCCGCTATACATTACCGCTTTTTGATAAATTTATTGAGCAGACCCAAAATCCAAATTCAGAATTTTTCTGGGAAATTAATTATTAAACAAAACCCGGCCGTGATTTTTATCACCGCCGGGTTGACTTTTAATCGTCAATTCGTTTAACAACTTTGTATTGCTTAGCGTTTTGTTCTTTTTTGTGTTCTTCTTCAATGGCCGCTTCTTCATTGAAAACGATGAATGGCTTATTGTCTTCTTCTTTAACAACGAGCACGGGCTTTTTTACTTTTTCATGGTAAATCTGAGCAGCGACATAGGCTTTATTATAATCAAAGTCGCTTGAAATTGATTGCCCAGGGTTAAAAAATACATCTTCACTCATGTTGATTTCTCCCTTCATTAAATAAATCAGGATTCCTTTGTCTTTATCATACCATACTGCGAAAACGATAACAAAGCTGATATATCAATCAGAATAAATTCGAAAAGGGGTTGAAAAAAGGTATAGTCCATCGTATAATTGGACTATACCAAATAGATGAACGAAAGGGAGTTATTTTGATGAAAGTTATTATTGTTAAGGATCAAAATGAAGGCGGAAAAGAAGCTCTCAAATTATACGAAAACGAAATGAAGAACGGAGCCAAGGTATTTGGTTTAGCAACTGGCAGTACACCGATCACAACCTATGAAGATATCGTTGCAAGTGATTTAGATTTTTCTGATTGCGTTTCAGTAAACTTGGATGAATATGTTGGCTTAACTCCAGATAATGATCAAAGTTACCACTATTTTATGAATGAACACCTTTTCAAGTACAAGAAGTTCAAACACTCATATGTTCCGGACGGGACGAACATGGATGCGGCAGCTGAAACAGCGCGGTATGATAAAATTATTGAAGAAAATCCAATTGATTTACAACTTTTAGGATTGGGACGGAATGGCCACATTGGTTTTAATGAACCCGGAACGCCATTTGACTCGACAACCCACAAGATCAAGTTGACCCAATCAACGATCGATGCCAACTCACGGTTCTTTGAACGTGAAGAAGATGTTCCGAAAGAAGCATATTCAATGGGAATCGGTTCGATCATGACAGCTAAACATATTTTGCTTGAAGCATACGGTGACAAGAAGGCTGAAGCAATTCAAAAGATGATCCAGGGACCAGTTACAACGGATGTCCCGGCTAGCGTTTTGCAAAAGCATCCAAACGTGACGGTAATCATTGATGAAGCAGCCGCAGCTTTGCTTGATCGGAGTAAATTAAACTAATACAAGGTTTTAAAGATTTGAAGAAGAATCCAGTTCACGGATTCTTCTTTTTTGTGTTCAAAATTTAACATGAATATCACTTTTATTTTATTTAAATGAATGCTATCTTAGAGGTTGTCATCGAGGTGATATTTATGAGTAAAAAAAGAACATTGATTGAGGTAATTGTTCTTTTGTTAAGTGGATTAGTACTTTACTTCTTCACTTCGCATGATGCGTTTTTGTACAAACAAGATATTGGACGGGTCATTAAGGTTGAAAATGCCAAGCCGGTTCAAACCGAAGACGCATACGAAAATAAAGACGAAACAACCGAGCAATCATTAACGCTTAAAATCATTAATGGTTCGCGCAAAGGCGAAATCATCCACTTGAAGAATCAATTCTCCAAGTCAGGTGCTTATGATCAGGAATACTTCAAGGGGCAACAGGTCTTCTTGAAGCTGCACCATGATGGCGGTAAATTGACCGCGGTCATTTCGCACTATAAGCGAGATACATACTTAGTAATGATGCTTTGGTTAGTCGTTGGATTACTTTACCTCACAATGCATGCAAAAGGATTAAGGGCATTGTTAAGTGTAGTAATTAACTTTGTGATCTTCTTAATTTTCGTTCAGATGGACGTTGATTTTGACTTTACGAACTTCTTCTGGTTGTTTGCAATCAGTGCGGTGTTATTTACAGGATTATCACTGATTCTTGTTATCGGGTGGAATAAGCAAACGCTGGTTTCATTCCTGTCAATTGTAATTGGAACGACAATGGCGATGGCAATCGGAATCGGAATTCTGAATTTGACAGGGAATAATGGAATCCATTATGAAGCGCTTGATTACGCGACCCAGCAACCAGAACAGCTTTTCTTGTCGGCGACGATTATTGGACTGTTAGGGGCAGTTTTGGATGCATCGACCGATATTGTTTCAACATTGTTTGAACTTAAACGAACCCAGCCGGATATTTCGGCAAAGCAGTTGTTCAAATCAGGCCAAGGTGTTGGGCATGCAATCATGGGACCACTGATTAATGTCTTGTTAATGATCTTCTTTGCTGAAACATTTGCAATTGCCGTTCTTTACTTCAGAACAGGAAATACTTACGGATATACCTTTGCATGGGCAATGGGCCTGGGGGTGGCCCAAGCATTGATCAGTGGGATTGGAATTACATTAGTGATTCCAACTGCAAGTTTCCTCTGTTCGCGTTTCTTAAGCAGAAGGAGGGCTGACTAATGCCGTCAATTTTAGCATTAACGATCGTATTAGCTGTTTTAATGATGGTTTTTGGCGGAAAGCAGGGAACGTCATCGTTCTTTAGCGTTTTGCTGAACTTCGGAATTTTATTCGTAACCGTTATTTTAATTTCAAGCGGCTTTCCCCCGCTGCTGGTTTCGTTGTTTGCTGGGATCTGTATTTTGGCGACGACCATTTATATGGGAAACAGCGATGATCGCTCAACCAACATTGCGTTTGAAGCAACGATCATTGTCCTGGTCGTCATGATCATCATGATCGTTCCAATGGATCACTGGGCTCAGATCAAAGGCTTTTCAACGGAACAGTCGGATGAAATCGAAGCATTCAACCTTTTGATTGGGATCAACTTTGAAAAGTTAGCAATCTCAACGGCGATTTTAAGTACGCTGGGAGCAATTTCAGAAGCCGCGATCGCCATTTCAAGCGGGTTGCAAGAAATTATCGATCAAAACCCTGACATTACCAAGAAAAAACTTTATCAAAGCGGAAGCAACATCGGCTCGCAAATTATGGGAATGACCTTTAACACGTTGTTCTTCGGAATGTTTGGGAGTGACCTGGCGTTATTTGTTCTGCTGGCGAAGGTCCATGCCGGAATTGGATATTGTATCAACGCGAAGATTTTTGTTTCTGAATGTATGCTGGTGCTGTATTCAGCCGTTGCGGTCATTTGCGTCATCATGATCACCACGTTTTTGATGGCTCACCGGCTTGAAAAACAGCAAAAAGCAAAAGAAAAAACAGAAGATTAATTTAAGATAAGAAATAGGCTGCGGTCCTTGAAGGGCTGCAGCCTATTTCTTAAATCAAAATTCCATTACAATGATCGATCTCATGTTGAATGACTTCAGCAATCAAATCGGTGAAATCTTGGGTTTGCCACTGGAATTGTTCGTTTTGAAATTTAACCGTGATGTGCTTGAAGCGTTGCGTTGGCCGAACCCCATCAAGCGATAAGCAGCCTTCCGTTGTCTGGTAAGGGGTGTCCTGCGCAATGATTTCCGGATTGATCATCATTACAGGCAATTTTCCAAGACCGAACACGATGATTCGCTTATGAATGCCGATCATGTTGGCAGCTAATCCGGCAGCCCGGTCAGAATTGGCAATAAACGTTGCTTTTAAGTCTCGAACTGCTTGGATGTCAGCTGAAGTTGCCGGCGTTGATTTTTGTGATAAAAAATGAACGTCATGGATAATTTCTTTGATCATGCTATTTTCCTCTTATTTATCTTTGAAAAGGGCAGCAAGTTTAGCGGCCGCTTCTTTGGAAATTGAATCGGCGAGGTTGCCGAGATTTTCGTCAGCCTGAGTTTGCGTTTCAGCATTGACTTGTGCTTGTTGTTTGACGGCTTCGACGATTTTCTTTTCGGCTTCTTCGATCGGGTTAAGCGGTAAAACGCCGCCGGCTGAATCCGCATGACCGCCGCCGTTGAAATACTTAGCAGCAAATTCAGCAACATCTAACTGACCATTGCTCCGAAGCGAAACGCTATGGGCGTCGATTACCAATGCAGCTTCGACATCGTGCCGTTGAAGCAGGGCATGGGCAATTTCTGATTTGAAGTCGCTGGCATAGACAACGCCGAATGAGTGACCGTCAACGGTGAACTCAACAACATTTTTAAGGTGCTTGTCAAGGTAGCGTTGCCGCCGGCCGTTTAACGTATTGATCAATAACGTATTTTGGTCATGATACTGTTTCCAGCCTGTTTGATAAACCTTCGTTACAAATGACTGAGACTGGCTTAACGGATAAAACCAGAAAAGCTGGTTTAATTCATCGGCTGCTTTCCGTTCTTCGTTGCTCATGTTCGGATCATTTTGCCAATCCCAGGTATCATATGCCCGAATCAGTTCGACGATTTCTTGCAATTCCTGTTGGCGCGCAGTCGGAACGTTGGCAAAGTTGACCTGTTTGCTGACCCAGTCCCATACAAGACTCACGGCACTGGGATTGATTGCCGGATTAGCGGGTGAAATACAGTTGGCAGCATACTTTTGACGCAGTTCTTCTTCGCTTTCATGGTGATCAAAAATCAGCCAGTGGTTTGCAAAATGCTGTTCAAGCTGTTGGAATGAATAATCGCTGTCAGGCGTCATATCCATAATGTAAATATCGCTGTACTTTTGAACATCGGGTTGGCGGAAGAACCGTTCAAGTTCCTGGTCAAGCCGGCCAGCCGAACACGTTGTTAAATCAAACGTCACGTTACTGAATAACTCAGGTTGTAAGGCCTCCAAAAGAAGGGGAGCGCCAAAACCGTCTAAGTCGTTGTGTGAAATTAATTTAATGTACTGTTGTTTTTTCAATCTTGTTCCTCATATTTCTAATTTTCTGAATCTAAAATCATGCTAATTATAGCATATCAAAGCCCGTCAGTTTGACGATGATTGCTAATTTGGGTATCATACTTAAAAGGAGAATAGTCTGAAATTAAGGACGGGATCGGATTTTGGCAAAAAACAAGATTCAATATTTTACTGGGTTTGATGAAGACCTGGTTGAAACTGCCGACCAGAACTATCAGCTTAAAGACAACTTTAAGTGGATTCGAACTGATTGGCAATTTAATTTTTTAGCGACCGTGATATCAGCTGGGGCCAAAGCCTTTGGATACGGCTTTAACAAGCTGGTCTTAAGGCAGCGGTTTGCGAACTTAGACGTCCTCAAGCCATATCGCGGCCAGGGATATTTTATTTATGCCAATCACACGCAGCCGGTGGGTGATGTTTTTTTGCCAATGCTTGCAGGAGGGGCCCGTAAGTACTATGTAATTTGTGCCCAAGCTAACTTAGGAATGCCGATCATCGGACCGTTGCTTCCTTATGGCGGGGCAATGCCGATTCCGTCAGATATTCATCAACTTCCTTCTTTAATTAAGGCAGTTGATTATCATATCAAACAGGGTGATTTTGTAACGGTGTATCCCGAAGCCCATGTGTGGCCGTATTACACGGGAGTTCGGCCGTTTTCAGAAGCTGCTTTCCATTTTCCAATCACAACGAACGCGCCATCGTTTGTAATGACCAACACTTATCAAAAAGCGCGGCGAGAAAATCGACCGCAAATGATTACGTATTTTGATGGCCCAATTTATCCTGATTCGACCCTTCCGCGGAAAGAGCGGCAGCGGAAATTAATGCAGGACGTTAAGCAGCAAATGGAAAAGCGGGCGGCGTTAAGCGACGTTGAATATGTTAAGTATGTCAAACGAAAGGAAAAGTGAAATTAACGGCATGAATCTTCTATATTGCGGTGATCAAAATATTCAAGACGGATTATTGATTTCGATTTTGTCACTGCTGAAACATGAACCAGATGAACTTCATATTTACATTATGACAATGGAGCTTCATACCGCAGAAAAGGATTACCATGCAATTCCTGATCGGACGATTTCATTTTTGAATCAGTTAGTGCAACGGACCAATCGGCATAGTTTTGTTAAGAAGTATGACTGCACGGCCTTGTTTGAACGGCAAATTCCGCGAAAGAATATGGGGACGCGTTTTACCCCGTATGCAATGTTACGGCTCTTTGCCGACCAGCTTCCTGACCTGCCAGCGAGATTGCTTTATCTTGATAGTGATGTTGTTTGTCGGAAAGATCCGCGTGAATTTTATCACCAAGATATTACCGATGTTGAATTTGTCGGGGTGCTGGACTATTATGGCCGCTGGTTTTTCCATCATAGTTTAACGCACTTGGATTACATTAATTCCGGGGTGCTCTTGTTAAATATGGAAAAAATCAACCAAACCAAATTGTTTGAACGGGCGCGGGAAAGGTGTGTGAAGCGCTGGATGTTTATGCCGGATCAGTCAGCGCTCAATAAGTTGGCTCAGGCGAAACGGATCGCCCCGCGGAAGTATAACGAACAGCACCAGTTGCATGCCGATACCGTTTTTCAGCATTTTACAACGAGTTTTAAGTTTTTCCCGCTATTCAAGATCCAAACGATCAAACCGTGGGAAGTTCAGCAAGTTCACGATGTTCTTGGAATTCATGAATATGATGATATTTTAAATGAATATCAACAGTTAGTCCCGAATTTGGCAAAATAAGAAGGCGAATAAAAATGAAAAATGAAGTTATTCCAGTATTTTTAACCATTGATGACGGTTTTGCAAAGTATACAAGTGTAATGATCCGGTCGATCATTGAAAATGCAGCGCCCCAAGACCATTACAAAATTTGGATCATCCATCGCGGTTTAAGTGACGCGAACCGGCAAAAACTTGAAGGAATGGCGACCGCCAATGTTGAGGTTGAAACACATTTCTTAAAGGCTGATCTGAGTCGCATTGCTAACCGGGAAGAAAATTATTTACGGCTTGATTTCTTTACATTATCGATTTTTTATCGTCTGTTCTTAGCCGATGAATTTCCGGAATATGATAAGGCAATTTACCTTGACTGTGATGCGGTCGTTCCCGGTAATTTGGCTGATTTATATCGGATCGACCTTGGAAATAACCTGATTGGGGCTGCGCCGGATCATTCAATTTGGCATGTTCCGGGAATGATCAAATACATTGAAGGCGCCCTTGGAATTCCATATAAGACGTATATTAATTCAGGAGTGCTGCTGATCAATATGAAAGCCTTTCGCGAAGAACATTTTACGGAACACTTTCTCAATGTAATGAATAAGCACTACTTTGCCTGCATTGCACCTGATCAGGATTATTTGAATATGATGTGTCGCGACCGCATTTTATATCTTGATGAAACGTGGAATGCAATGCCCAAAGATCATCAGTATGATGCTGAAAAACTGACAGCTCCCCAATTGGTCCACTATAATTTGTTTTATAAACCATGGCACTTTGATAATGTAATGTATGAAAATTATTTCTGGAAATATGCGGATGCAACGCCTTACGCCCAAGAGATCCATGCTGAAAAGGACAACTTTACGGACGAACAACGCCGCGGCGAAGTTGAAAAACTTGATAAGCTGATGGAACGGGCAGCGGCATTGCCAGCAACGGAAGGGACATTTAGAAAGGTTATTGCACAAGGAGAACGAATTAAGTTATGTTAATTTTTCCGAATCGGGATCAAGTGATCGCGAATATTAAGCAGAATATTAAGGACGGAAACTTCAATAAAAAGGTTGAAGTTGACGATCCGCAGTTATCGAATAAGGAGCGGTTGGAGCTGATCAGCCAGTACTTTGACCGCCGCAAGACTTTATTTGGAAAAGCAGAAAATGTTGTTGCGCGAACAATTTACCGGGCAGTTACCTGGGCAGAAAACACGAAAACGGAAATTGTCGGCTGGGAAAACCTTAAGGGTCTCGATCCGCATAAGGGCGCGGTGATTACCAGCAATCACTTTAATCCGTTGGAGAATACAATTATCCGTAAAATGACGGAAAAGCTTCATAAGCGGTTGTACATTGTTAGTCAGGATACTAATTTTGGAATGAAGGGACTTGTCGGATTTCTTTTAAACAACGTTGATATCATTCCGTTAAATACCAGTATTGAATATTTAGGCCGAACTTTTCCGAAATTGATCAAACAAACGATTGATGCTGGAAACTACATTTTGATCTATCCTGAAGAAGAAATGTGGTTTAATTACCGGAAACCGCGACCGTTTAAGCGGGGAACATATTATTATGCGGCCCAAGCCGGAGCGCCGATTATTTCATGCTTTGTTGAGCTGCATGATCTTGAAAGTTTTGAGCCCAACGCGAAGGGGCAAATTCACCGCGTCAAAGCGACGTTACACATTTTGCCGATAATTTCCCCTGATCCGCATAAATCAGCCCGGGAGAACAGTATCTGGATGATGGAAAAGGACTACGAGCAAAAGAAAGCAGCGTATGAAGCAGCATACGGAAAGAAATTGACGTATGATTTTCATCCGGAAGATATCGCCGGATGGGTTGGACCTCAAGATAAAAAATAAAGAAGGATGGATCAATGAAAAAATGTCCGCAGTGTGGATTTGAAAATCAACCGCATAATCAGTTTTGCAAACAATGCGGGGCAAAGTTAACAGCTGATGAAGATCAGCCGATGACACGGGAAGCCGCAAAGGAGAAGAGCAGCAAGCGAAAGCGCAAAGTGATTTACCTTGTAATTGCAATTATTCTAATTTTAATTCTTGTGCTTTTTGGAATTGCGCAGGCGACGGGGAAGCATTCATCTAAGTCGCCGGCTTCAACTTCGCCTAAGACGGAGAAAAAGGCTTCTTCAGTTGCTAAAAAATCCCCAACAACGGCTGCTTCTTCGACAGCTGCAAGTGCCAATTCAGGGAGACAAACGGCAATTCAAACCATGCCGGATGTTAATACAAAGAACCTGACGACCCAACAAGTTAATAAGTGGGTCTATGCTAATATCATGGCAGATTGGAATAAGAATAACACGGATGAACCGCCATTGACGCCGGCTGATCAGGATGCATTTATTTTTGGTCAAAGTACAGATGACCATGGATGCGTTGAGATTCAGGTTCAAGAAAATCACCAAAGTGCATTTATGAAGAGTATTCATGCTGATCCGGAATCCACGCCGACAATTGGATGGTATCGAATCAACGCTCAAGGGTACTTGCAACAGGGAGCTCCTGGAAGCGACAATTGGAATACAATTGCGCAAAACTATCAGGAACCGTAATTTTAGCAATCAAAAAAAAGCTTGCCATCTGGCAAGCTTTTTTATTATTCATTTAAACAATTATTCTTCAGATTCATCTGGAAGTTCAGCGTTAATGATCTTTTGCTGGTTAACAAACGGCATCTGGCGCTTCTTTAAGTAAAGCGGGACCCGTTCGACCTTCACGTCACTAAATTCAAGCCCAAACCATTGAACCGGACTAGTTGAATGGTTCTGTAACCAGATCCGCGACGAAATCAAGAACCGTTTCCAGGGTGAAAGATTGGTGTTCGGTGAAAGTAATTCCCGAATCAAGACAAAGACAAAGTCGCCGACCTTCCGTCCAGGTGTAGTGGTGTATTCTTGCGGCTGTTCGTCGATAACTCCTTGATCCATCAAGTCATTAACGATTTGCCGTAAGTAAAGGTTCAAACTGTGATTTGACTTGAATCCAAGGTAAAGCTGCAAGTTAACAACGTTCCGGGTTCCCATCATATCAACGGTGTAGTAGTTTGTATACGGTTCGTTGGTCGTGTTGACAGTTACGAACCAGTAAACCTTTGCCCGTTTAGGTTGTTTATCCAAAATTGAATATAAAATTTCCCGTTTAACTTTGTGGTTAGGTTTAACCTTGGCTAACATGACTAAGTTGCTCATGTACAATGGAATACTTTCGTCTTGTGAAAGGGCAACTAATTGATCAACGTAATCGTCCAGGCAAACTTCTTCGGTAGCGTCCATTAAATCGTCCCGAACACGATTACCGTAGTACCAAATTACCATAATGAAGATCAAAACAGCGGTAATTAATGCTGTAACGTAACCACCATGAACGAACTTGACTAAACTTGAAATGAAGAAGATCGTTTCAATCGTGCCAAAGAACAGCAGACACGTTAGCGCAAGCGGCGTTGACCACCGGCCGCGAATGTATTCGAATAACAGGAACGTCGTCATCAGCATTGTCAACGTGATTGCCAATCCATAAGCGGCTTCCATGTGTTCAGATGTTCTGAAGAAGAAGACAACACTTAAAGTGATCACACACAGAATCCAGTTAACAACTCCGATGTAGATCTGACCCTTCAACACGTTTGGATGGTAAACCTTTAATCGTGGTAAGATCTTCAATCCGATTGCTTCTTCAACTAGGGTGTATGACCCGGTGATCAAAGCTTGAGAAGCGATAATCGCGGCCAAAGTTGCAATGATAACCCCGACAAGGTAAACCGAGTGCGGAAGCATATCGTAAAACGGATTGATGTTTGACGTTACGGTTTGGTGTTTGATTTGGTGAATGATCCAAGCCCCTTGACCGAAGTAGTTCAAAATCAATGATAGGTAAACGAATGGCCAGGTAATGTAGATGTTTCGCCGGCCAACGTGTCCCATGTCAGAATACAAGGCTTCAGCCCCAGTCGTTGCCAGGAAAATACTTCCTAAAATGAAGATTCCCATTTTGTTATGCGGACTGAAAAGGACTTGCAAGCCGTAAATTGGGTTCAATGCGCGTAAAACGGTTAAGTCCTTGCACATATTGGCAAACCCGAAAACGGCCAGAAAGCCGAACCAAAAGACCATGACGACCCCGAAAGTTTTTCCGATCGAGCTGGTCCCTAGTCGCTGGACAAGGAACAGGACCAGCAAGATGGCAATCGTGATGAAGACAACGTCATTTTGGTTCGAGACCGGAATGAGATTTCCAAACTTGAATCCTTTTAACCCTTCGATCGCCGTTGTGACCGTAACAGCGGGGGTCAATGTTCCGTCTGCCAGAATTGCCGCCCCACCGATCAACGCCGGGATGATCAGCCATTTTGCCCGCTTTTTGACCAATGCATAAAGGGCAAAAATTCCACCTTCACCGTGGTTATCGGCGCGCATGGCAATCACAACGTATTTGATCGTCGTGATGATCATTAATGTCCAAAAAATTAATGACAAACAGCCAATAATATAGTTAGGAGTTACCCGGGAAACACCGCCCTGATCACCAATCAAGGCGTTCATAACATATAACGGGGATGTCCCGATATCGCCATAAACGATCCCTAAGGTAATAATTGCTCCTAAGAAGTATTCTTTGCCATATTTCTTTAACAAAGTTGTTTTCCTCCTTATGGATAAAAGAATAATTGCATTAATTACTTATATTTAAATTAATTAAACAAAAGGTATTATAACGAATATAATACCATTTTTGAAAACTATTTCGGTGTTTTTTACGAATTGTCATTTTCTTGTAATGTAAAAAATAATTCGCAAATTAATCATGGTCAAATAATGCAAAAAGATTGCGACTGATGTCACAATCTTAGTTGAAGTTAAAGTGATTAATGATGAAAATGGCGCGCAATTCGTTGTAAAAAAGGATGCTGCGCCGCTATTTGGGTGCATTTACGTTCAAACTTTAAAACGTATTTCCGATAAAAATTCCGGGTCCGAATCCAGTGATGAACTTTCGGCGCGCCTTTTGATAGACAGAAAAAGGCGATGATCAAAAATGGAATTTGCGGAATAACTGGTAGGATGATTCCAATAACTCCCAGAATAAAGAAGAAAATGGCTCCAATTAACCAGCAGGTTTTCTTTGCGTATGTTGTCATTTCGTGCTCCTTTTCATTTTTATGCGATAGATCAAATATCCGCTTCCGCCGATCAGAACTACAACGGCGAGAAGGACAAAACTGTATTTTTCAATTAAAACGGAGAAACGTTCCCAGGACGTCCCGGCCAATCGACCGACGACAATCAAAACGGCGTTCCAGATCAACGAACCGCCGGCGGTAAAAATTAAAAAGCGTTTAATTGGAAATTCAGCCATTCCAGCGGGAACAGAGATCAAGCTGCGAACAACGGGCAAAAATCTGCCCCAAAAAGCAGTGGAACTGCCATGACGTTCGAAGAACCGTTGGGCTTTCTCAAGGTGTTCCATTTTAAAATGAAGAATTTTCCCCCATTTACCGGTGATCAACCGTTCGAGTTTTTCAAACGAGATCAGCTTGCCTAAAAGGTAAAGGACGATTGCGCCTACTAACGCTCCGATTGTTGATGCAATGATCAGGCCGCCAAGATTTAAATGGGCTGAAATTGATAAGAACCCACTGAAAGTTAGAATAATTTCAGATGGAATCGGCGGAAAAATATTTTCAACGGCAATTAAAATTGCGACGGCCAAATAGCCGTAATTACTAATGAAATCAATAATTGTTGTGTTCATAAAGATCCTTTCGCACTTTAAGTAATGACAGTTTACCTGAATTGACAGTAAAAAGCGAGGGGAATGATTGGACTTAATAAAAAAGTAAAAAATAGGCTGTGACCTGTGAGCCACAGCCTATTTACAAGATTTGTATAATCGGGTTCCAAAACAAACGAGCTGCGACGCGAAGCTAGTGAAGGGCGCAAACCTCCGCGCGATTCGTTCGCTTTTCTGCTTCCACCACGCTCGTTTTTAGCGTTTTGTCACACCTTCTCAATTAATCAAACATTCGCTTTGCAGCCTTCATCAAGGTTACCGGATCATGGTCATACCGCGGAGTCTTAACCAGTTTCGAGTCTGGAACACCAGCAAAGTGGAAGGCGGCAATTTCACCAGACCGAACGGCACTTTCTTCAGTGAAGATCATTTGATATGGTTGTTCAACAAATTCACCGGTGAATGCCAAGTTTGTTGAAAAGTCCGGAATTACCTTTGGTCGGTCAGCTTTTGCCCGGTTGTTAAAGAGGGCAGAAGCGTATGGCATGTATACCGGGATACAATTAATGACGCTTTCAAGAATTTGATCCTTCTTCTTCATAATGTTTGTTGGACCAGGATCAACCTTTGAAAGTTGACCAAGCAATTCTTCAAGCATTTCTTTCCCGGTCATCTTGATGTATTGCTTGTGAACAAATTCACCTTCGCGCCGTGGGTATAAGAAGTAACCCCAAATAACCGTTTCGTTTGGCTTTTGCGTCGTGAAGTGCGGTTGGTGGTGAACAACAATCGACATGTTAACGTCTTTTTGACCTAACGGAGTGATCGGTTCGGTTGAAATAAATGAATTCAGCGCATTTCCAGGAACCTGGTTCGTGATCCGGGTAATTTCATTGATCAACGTGTGGTCTTTAGTTGTTAACGTGAAGCTTACCCATTCGGATGCATCCCGGTCAGCAAAGAATTTATCTGGATTACCAAGGTTATAGAAGTGTTCCGTTGCTTGTTTCCAAAGCGATGAAGCGGCACCATAGTCTGGGTTTTCAGGGGCAGGCGTATTGTAGTCGCCCAACGTTGCGGAATCAGTAATTGAACCGTTGGTAAAGAAGACGGCCGTTTCATCATCAATGGCAACGTGTTCTTCAAGGCCGCTGTCAGTATTTAACATCTTTAATCCGGTAACCGTGATTTCATCTTGCATCTTCGTGTCTTTAAATTCAAAGGCAGTTACCCGCCGGTTCATTACGAATTTGCATCCTGCACCTTCAAGGTATTTGATCAATGGAAGCATGATACTTTCAAATTGGTTGTAACGTGTCCGGTTGACCCCGACTAAGTGTTCGATTTGAGTAAATTCGTAGATCATTTGGTGCATATAGCGCCGTAATTCTTGAGCAGATGATTGGGTGCGGAATGCAAAGGTTGTTTCCCACATGTACCAGAAATTCGTTTGGAACATATGCGGATCATCCTTGAAGTATTCCGCAATTGAAACGTTATCGAGTTTTGTTTCTTCATCGTCGCGCATTAAGATCAATTTGGTTAATAATAACCGGTCAGTGTTGTTTAAGCCTAGTTTGTGACCATCGACAATCCCTTTTCCGCCTTGAAGAAGCCGGGCAACATCGTATGTCCGGTGTTTGGCATCAAAATCACGGGTATCTTCAGCAGCAGTCATCCCGGGTTCTGTAACTGATGGAATCCGGTCAAGCAGATCCATCAAGTCGACGTATGTCCGGTAGTTTAACATCCGGCCGCCCCGCGCAATAAATCCTTTCGTGTTTTCCATTGGATGGTTTTTATTCCAATATTCAGTTGCGGCTTCTGATGCAGTTGAGCCGTCATTTGAACCGTGTTTATCGAGTGCGTAGAACGTAATGTTTTCTGGGTTCCAGTGGCCTTCTTGAATTAAGTAGACTGCTGCAGCCATGTTGGCAATTCCAGCACCGATCATTACAGCTTTGCTTTTGATCATATTAATCCCTCCCAAAAATGTTGTTAACGATTACATTTATATTATACTATGTTAGATCAATTTTGGTTGATTTTAAACCTTAAGACTCTTTAAAATTGGCAAACGTTATCGTTTACAAACTATTGACTTATATTGTAAAATTTAAGGTAAAAAAGCTAGGACAAAGAAGGGTAGTTAAGCATGCCAGCAAAAGTTGAAATTAGTAATGCTGAATGGGAAATTATGCGGCTGTTATGGACGCTGAAAAGTGCAACCAGTCGTCAGTTGACCGAATTGCTTTCTGCGAAGTTTCAGTGGAAACCAGCAACCGTTAAAACTTTGCTGCGCCGGCTTGCAGATAAAAAGATTGTCCGGATTGAAAAGAATGGACGAGCATTCACGTATTATCCGAATGTCCCTGAGCAGGAGACAATCGAACATCAATTGATGGATTCTGTGGGGAAAATCTGTCAGATGCACGTGGGTAGGACCCTTGATGAAGTGATTAAGGAGGTTCCGCTGACGCAGGATGATATTTTGCGTTTGCAGGAAACACTAAGAATGAAGTTAAGGAATGCACCAACTAAATTGGAGTGTAATTGTTTATCATGTTCCCAGTGGAAGGAATAAGTGAAAGGAAGCGAAATATTATTTAACGATAAGCAGATGCAACCGTTAAGGGTTAGGGTTAGCGGTTCCTGAAACTGATCGTTACCAGATTTTTTGTTAAAACGTTTCAAAGATTTTTTAAGTGGCTGTCCAGTCTCGGCAATCATTTTGTTTATTTACAAAGGGTTAGGCCCCGACGTATAATGGTTACTTAAGAGAGAATAAGAATAGGTGGGAAGTGTTAAATTATGTTATCAATGCAAAAGACAATGATCGATCTGTTGCAAAAGGTTCAACTTCACAATCACTTAAACCAATACAAAGAGTTTGAAAAGTTGGGCGCAATTGATATGTACTACCTTGAAGCCATCAATCAAGCCAATAACACAACGATTGGCGCGGTTTCAAAGATGTTAAATCAATCAACTCCCAATACAAATTACCACATTAAGAAGTTAATGCGGCTTGGTTTGATTGAAAAGAAAGTTGATCAGCAAGATCGGCGGGTATATCACCTTACAGTTACAAAGAAGTACGTCGAAATGATGGATAATAATACTGAATTTTGGCAACGGCTGCAAGATGGCCTTGAAAAGAAGGTTTCACCTTCAGACTTGGCAATTTTCAAACGGGTGCTTGAACGGGCACTTGATGTGATCGACGAAAATAATGAAAATTAAAATAACGGCAATGGAGCTGGCGGCGACGTCAGTTCTATTGCCGTTTTGTTGTATTTTAAGGAGGAATTGAAATGAAAAATCAGGTTGAAACGATCGTGATTGGTGCTGGGTGTGCCGGATTGACCGCGGCATTGCAAGCTCACGAAATTGGTAAAGAAGTAATGATTTTAGAAAAAATGCCGCGAATTGGCGGCAATTCAATGCGCGCATCTTCGGGAATGAATGCCGCCGAAACTGATTTACAACTTAAAAATGGGATCATTGATAGTTCAGAACAGTTCTATAATGAAACGTTCCAGGCGGGCGGTAAAATGAATGACCCTCAATTGTTGCAATACTTTACAACCCATACGAATGGGGCGATCGAATGGCTTAAACAGTATGATGTCGATCTGGGAGACCTGACAACGCTTGGGGGAATGAGTTTAGCCCGAACTCACCGGCCAACGGATACTTCACCGATTGGGGCTTATCTTGTAAAGAAACTCGCCGCTGCGGTTGAAAATGCTGGAATCGAAATTCGGACGGATTGTAAGGTTACGGATTTACAACGAACCGCAACGGGATTTCAATTAACGGTTATTCAAAATGGAGCTCAAATTCACCTTGAATGCCGCAAAGTGATTCTCGCCACCGGGGGATTCGGGGCTTCCAAAGAATTGATCAAGCGGTATGCGCCGCAATACGCTAACTTTAAGACAACGAATCAAGATGGGGCAACGGGAGACGGCTTAAAATTAGCCCAGAACCTTGGAGCGCAGTTGGTTCAGCTTAATTTAGTTCAGATTCATCCAACCGTTCAGCAAGATAACCCGCACACGTACTTGATTGGGGAAACGGTCCGCGGTGAAGGCGCAATTTTAGTAAACAATGCCGGCAAGCGGTTTGTTAATGAACTTGATACCCGGAAAAAGGTTTCAAACGCAATTATTGCTCAACCAACCGGACATGCGTACCTGATTTTAGATCAAAAGGTTTTTCAACGGGTCAAAGCCCTCGGGTTCTATCAAAGTGTCGGATTGGTTGAACAAGCCGATACGTTAGCTGAACTGGCTGATCAAATCAACGTTGATCCGCATCAATTTGATGAAACGGTCACTGAATGGAATGCTGCGGTTGAAAATCAAAAAGACGCCCAGTTTGGACGTCATACAGGAATGCGCACGCTTGATGCGGCCCCGTTTTATGCAATTCATGTTGCTCCGGCCGTTCATTATACAATGGGTGGAATCCATATTGATAAGGAAACCCGCGTTTTAGATGAAAACGGCAATGTTATTCCCGGATTATTTGCAGCTGGCGAAGTTGCCGGCGGATTGCATGGAAACAACCGGGTCGGCGGGAATTCGATTGCTGAAACAATTGTTTTTGGCCGCCAAGCAGGAATTCAATCAAGTAAGGATTAAATTGATTTTCGCAAAATGTCTAAAAGCTGTTGCTGTTTATCGGTTAAGTAGTGCCGCGCATGGTAGGCGATTGACATGTTAAAGATTGGGAAATCTTCAGCCTCAATATCGATCGCATGCAAATGATCATCGGGATTAATGGAAATGGCCGTTTGGAGACTAATGCCGATATTTTCGGCAACAAGGGCTTTTAAAATGTTAACGTTATCTGTTTGACAAACAATGTTTAATCGAAAATGGCCAAGCCGGGCCATTTTTTTTAATGCCCGGTGCTGGACGAAACTTTCATTTTGCGAAATAAAGCGTTGACCACGAAGTTCTTCAATGCTGACGGATTGCCGGTTGGCCCATGGGTGGTCGTCCCCAACGATGATTTTATATGGGGAACGGGCGAAGGTTTCGGTAATTAAATTCGGTTCCTTTAACGAATAGTTTGATCCAAGCAGCGCAATATCAAGGTCACCGTTTAAAAGCATTTTTCGGCAGAAACTTGATCCGCGACTGACGATCGTAAGGTCATCAAGCAGACCGTTGCGAAGCAGCTCAGGCGTAATCGGCGGAAAATAATATGTTCCGATAATTGGCGGAAGGCCGAAAATGATTTTTTGTTCGTCAGCGTCGCGAATTTCTTTGGAAGCGACTTTCAGCTCTTGCATAATGTGTTTACTATGTTCATAGAATTGTTTTCCGGAATCAGTTACGATCAATTCCTTATGCGATTTGTTGCGGATAAAGAACTTTGTGTTGAATTCTTCTTCTAAGCGTTTGATGGCCATCGTAATCGTTGGCTGACTGACATTAAAATTTTGGGCAACAATTGAAAAATTTTTAGTCGTCATCAATTCATTAAAATATTCAATATCTTTGATGTTCATGCTAATCACCTGATTTATCAATGATTTAATTTTTCATATAAATACTATTTATAATAGCACATGAATTTGACTATGAATATTAAGAAAAACTAAAATGCAGGAGTAAACATTAAAGGAAAAGAAGAGGCGTTAAGATATGAAACGTGGAATTGACGTTTTAAGAGATCCTTTCTTAAATAAAGGAACTGCATTTACAAACGAAGAACGGAAAGAATATGGTTTGGTCGGAATGTTGCCAATCGGTGTTCAATCAATTGAAGACCAAGCAAAGCAAACATACGAACACTACCAATCAAAGCCAAACAACTTTGAAAAGCGGAAGTTCTTAATGGAAATCTTCAACACAAACCGGACATTGTTCTACTACTTGATGAGCAAGCACTTGGTTGAATTCATGCCAATCGTTTATGATCCGGTAATCGCAGACTCAATTGAAAATTACAGCCACGTCTTTGTTCAACCACAAGACGCTGCATTTATTTCAATCGATGCTCAAGATGATATTGAAGACACATTGAAGAACGCTGCAGAAGGCCGCGACATCAAGTTGATCGTTGTTTCAGATGCTGAAGCAATTCTTGGAATCGGCGACTGGGGTACTCAAGGCGCAGATATTTCAATTGGTAAATTAATGGTTTACACAGCTGCTTCTGGAATTGATCCCCGCAACGTATTGCCAGTTTCATTGGATGCCGGAACAGATAATGAAGAATTATTAAACGATCCATTGTACTTAGGTAACCACCACAAGCGGATCTACGGTGACAAGTACTATGAAATGGTTGATAAGTTCGTTGAATCAGCTCGGAAGTTATTCCCAGACGTTTTGATCCACTTCGAAGACTTTGGTCGTTCAAACGCCGATGTTATCTTACAAAAGTATCAAAATGAAATTCCGGTATTTAACGATGATATTCAAGGAACCGGAATTATCTGCTTAGCAGGTGTTCTTGGAGCTTTGAACATTTCAAAGGAAAAACTTGAAGATCAAATCTTCTTGACATTTGGTGCCGGAACTGCCGGATGCGGAATTGCTCAAATGATGTGCGACGAATTAGTTCGTAACGGAATGAGCGAAGAGGAAGCAAAGAAACACTTCTACTTGGTTGACAAGCAAGGATTATTGTTTGAAGACACAGAAGGCTTGACACAAGCTCAAAAGCCATTTGTTCGTCAACGCAGTGAATTTGATAATGCCGACGAATTAACTAGCCTTGAAGCCATCGTGAAGGCTGTTCACCCAACCGTTATGATCGGAACTTCAAAGCAACCAGGTGCCTTTACAGAATCAATTGTTAAAGAAATGGCTGCCCACACAGAACGGCCAATCATCTTCCCAATTTCAAACCCAACGAAGTTATTGGAAGCTAAGGCTGAAGACTTGATCAAGTGGACAGACGGCCGGGCATTAGTTGCAACCGGAATTCCTTCAGATCCTGTTGAATACGACGGTGTCACATACACGATCGGTCAAGCAAACAACGCTTTGGTATACCCAGGAGTTGGTTTCGGTTCAATCGCTGCTAAGGCAAAGATTGTGAACGAAAAGATGCTTGCCGCTGCTGCCCACGCATTAGGCGGAATTGTTGACGCAAGCCAACCAGGTGCCCCAGTATTACCACCAGTTGCTAAGTTGACTGAATTTACCCAAACAGTTGCTGAAACAGTTGCTCAAAGTGCAATTGATCAAGGCATCGCTGGTGTATCAGATGCTCACAAAGCAGTTGCTGATATGAAGTGGGAACCGAAATATTAATAAAAAGATAAGTAAGCGAATTTATAGAGGAGCGTAAGAGGGATGTCTGTATTTTTAACTTCAGTATCAAGTATTGTCGTAATCGTTTTGATTATGGCACTTGGATTTTTACTTCGGAAATTTAGATGGTTTGGCGATGATTTCGCAAAGAGTATTTCAGGTTTAATTACGAAGATCGCTTTGCCAGCTTCAATTTTCGTATCTGTTCAAAAACACTTGACGCGGTCAAGTTTAGTAGGCTTGGGAAAGGGATTGATTTTCCCAGCTTTAGGTGTAATTATTGGATACTTAATCGCATGGCTCGTTGTTAAGGTCTTAAAGGTTCGTCCAGGCCGGCGCGGAATCATGATGAACGCGATCGTCAACGCCAACACGATCTTTATCGGAATGCCATTAAACATGGCTTTATTCGGAACAAAGTCAATGGCTGACTTCTTGATCTACTACGTAATCAATACGGTTTCAACATGGGCCTTTGGGGTCTTCTTGATCTACAATGATGATCCAACGGCTGATAAAGACAGCAAGAAGAAGCACAAGATCAGTTTGCAAAAACTGTTACCAATGCCGCTTGTTGGATTCGTTGTTGCTATTATCTGGTTACTCCTTGGTTTACCAAGCAGCAAGCCGGACTTCTTGTTCCAAACACTTGGTTATGTAGGTAACTTGGTAACCCCATTATCATTGATTTACATCGGGGTTGTTTTATGCGATGCCGGTTTAAAGAACTTCAAGTTTGACCGTGATTCGATCATTGCCTTACTTGGCCGGTTCGTATTATCACCACTTGTATTGATTCTTTTGATCAAGTTCGGAGCACCAATTCTTCACTTTGATTTACCACGCTTGATGCAACAAACATTGATCGTTCAATCAGCAACACCAATGTTAGCCGTATTGCCGGTATTGGCTGGCGAAGCCCACGGCGATGTTGAATACGCAACAAACGTCGTTGTTATGAGTACGGTATTATTCATTGTGGTTGTTCCAGTATTGATGGGAATCTTACAATTTATCTAGTTTATTACGGGTTTAAGATGAGAAAGAGTTTGAAAAGGCTGTGCAATTGCACGGCTTTTTCTTTTAAGTTATAATCAGCGGTAATAATTATCAGGGAGTGATCGCGTGCTTGATCCGCGTCAAAAATTACGGCGAAATACATTATTAGCGCTTTTTGGAACGATCGTGATCGTCCAAAATTTGGTTCCAGTTTTGGGGAACATTCCAATCGGACCGTTAAGTATTACGCTGATCCATATTACGGTAATTGTTGCAGCAATTGTTTTAGGCCCCGTTCAAGGAATGACCGTTGGCGGAATTTGGGGAATGATCACCTTTATCCGGGCGTTTATTTGGCCGACAAGTCCGCTGGCAGTTATTTGCTTTACGAATCCGTTGATTTCCGTCCTTCCCCGAATTTTAGTTGGAACGGTTGCGGGATATGGCTTTTTATGGTTGAAAAGGCATTTTTCAATCCGAAAATCAATGGTGGTGGCGGCAATGGCGGGAAGTATGACCAATACCTTACTGGTCCTTGGCCAAATTTATCTTTTTTATCATAATCAAGCACCGCGATTGTATGCGGTCGATGTTCGTCAGCTTCTTCCGTATTTGTTGGGGGTAGTGGGAACGAACGGAATTCCGGAAATGCTGTTAGCAGCGGTAACAGTTCCGTTAATTGCCACCGCGTTATTAAAGGTTTTGAAGAAGCATGCTTGAGGGTTGAAAAAATGAAGAGAAAATTAAACCGTTTTTTAAGACAACGGCATTTAAAAATCACCGACGTCGTTTTGATCGTTATCCTTGGATTGATGATGTCAATTCAAGCTATTCGGTGGGGCGGACGCGAAATTCGGCAAAGTCAGGCAGCAATTCCCCAAAGCGAACAGGTCAAACTGAACTTTATTCAAAAGGTTGCGCCAATTGCGGAAAGCGAACAACGCCAAAGTCATGTGCTTGCAAGCATTACGATTGCGCAAGCCGCATTAGAATCAGATTGGGGTCAAAGCGAACTTTCGCAAAAGTATAATAATCTTTTTGGGGTCAAAGGAACCGGGACGAACAGCGCGATGATGACGACTAAAGAGTATGTAAATGGCCAATGGATCACGGTCAAAGCCAGCTTTGCGGTTTATCCATCGTGGGCGGCTTCGATTGCGGCACATACTAAGTTGCTGGTTGGTGGGCTTGAAGGTGATCAAAATCACTATGAGCAAGTCGTGAATGCACCGAATTACGAAAGTGCCGCGGAAGCTTTGCAGGCGAACGGGTATGCAACTGACCCCAACTATGCCCAAAAGCTGATCGCAATTATTCAAAAATATAAGTTATATCAGTACGATAATGGTTAAAATCTAAAGGAAATTTATAATATTCAAAGTTGCAATTATGGTATCATTAAAAATGATATGATTAGTTATTGATAAACTAATAATTGGAAATCGAAATTATATAGGTTTGAATGGAGAGTAGTGAGGAAAATGACAAAAACGCTTTTTCCTGGAAGTACATTGGGAATCATTGGCGATAGTCCAAACGGAATTATGTTAGCGCGGGCTGCCAAAAAAATGGGATATAAGGTTGTGGCATACAGCCGATATGAAGAAAGTCCGACTTTGGCAGAAGCCGATGTTCGAATCGTTGGCAAAATGAACGATAAATTAAAGCTTCAAAGTTTTGCTCAACGGTGCGATGTTGTGACGTATGAATCAGAACATGTCAATTCAGAAGTGATTAAGTACATTGCCCAATATACATCAGTTCCGCAGGGGACCGATGCATTGGAATACATGCAAGACCGGCTGCTTGAACGGGCATTTTTTGAACAATTGAACGTTAATATTGCCCCGTATGCAACGATCGTTAACCTTGATGATGTTTACCAAGCTGTAACGTCAATTGGTTATCCATGTGTCTTGAAGCCAATTCAAAAGGGGCTTGGAAAGGCTCATCAACAAATTATTCGCAAACAATCGGATATTGCCAAGTGTGCGGATATTATCGACATGGGAACGTACATCCTTGAATCGTGGATTCCATATACCAAGGAATTATCAGTGGTTTTGACAAAGGATGCGAAGGGAACGGTCAATTTCTTCCCGGTAATTGAAAACATCTATCATGATCATGTTCTTCATGAATCACTGGTCCCAGCAATGATCAGTAATGACGTTGAAGCAGAGGTCCGTCGGTTGGCTGATAAGATTGCGAAAAACTTAAACTATGTCGGCACGATGGAAATTGCCTTCTTCCTGACTGAAAGTGGTGCAATTTACGTTAAACGGGTCGTTCCGGGATTGCATGCGAGCGGTTATGTGTTTGACAAGGCAACGAACGTTACGATGTTTGAACAGCATTTGCGGGCCTTAGCCCAAATGCCGCTTGTAAAGACCGAGCTGATGGAACCGACCGTCGCAATTACGATCGAGAGTCATGATCAAGATGACTTACGGACACAGTGGGTTCTTAAGGATAACTGGTATTACAATTTCTTCCGTTATCCCCTTTCAATGCGGGTGCATGATACGGAAGGGTATTTGCTGGCATTAGGACCAACGATTGAAACTGTGCGCGAACAGGTTGAATCAACTGGAATTTGGGATAACAAAATTTAGGATTTTAAGTAAATTAAAGAGGCTGAACATCTAAAGTAAATTGGCGAAACCGATTGCTTTAGACGCCAGTCTCTTTGTCTTTTTTACCTTAAAAAGTAAGCCTGATTTTGATATAATAAAACTTGATTGTAGCTTGCATAGGAGGAAATGAATTGGCTGTGATGGATTTATTAGCAAAGATGAACGATAAACAAGCAGAAGCCGTTCAAACAACGGAAGGACCGTTGCTGGTAATGGCCGGTGCAGGAAGCGGGAAGACCCGGGTATTGACTCACCGGGTGGCCTACTTGATCGAAGAAAAGGGCATTAACCCCTGGAACATCCTTGCGATTACCTTTACTAATAAAGCGGCCCGTGAAATGCGGGAACGAATCGATAAATTGATTGGTGAAGGTGCGGAAGAAATTTGGGTATCAACGTTCCATGCCCTTTGTGTTCGGATTTTACGGCGCGATGGTGAAAAAATCGGTTATAATCGCGGCTTCACGATTGCCAGCTCAAGCGAGCAACGGACGCTGATGAAGCATATTATGGCAGATTTAAACATTGATCCGAAAAAGTATAATCCGCGGGCAATTTTAAGCGCCATTTCAAACGCCAAAAACGATTTATTGACTCCAGAACAGTACCAAGAACAAGCAAGCGGAATGTTCGAAGACCTTGTGGCAAAGGCATATGTTGAATACCAAGACCGGTTGCAACAGGATCAAGCAATGGACTTTGATGATTTGATTATGAAGACGATCGACCTGTTTAAGGAAGCCCCAGCGGTTCTTGAATTTTATCAACGGAAATTCAAGTACATTCACGTTGATGAATATCAGGATACAAATGAAGCCCAGTATGAATTAGTTAACATGTTAGCTAAGGCTAACCGTAATCTATGCGTTGTTGGGGATGCCGACCAGAGTATTTACGGTTGGCGCGGTGCCAACATGGAAAACATTTTGAACTTTGAAAAGGATTACCCGGACGCAACGGTTATTAAGCTGGAACAAAATTACCGGTCAACGAAAACCATTTTGGAAGCGGCAAATAAGGTAATTGAAAATAACGTTAACCGGAAAGCCAAGACATTGTGGACAGAAAATGCTCAGGGCGAAAAGATTCATTATTACCGGGGCAATACCGATAGCGATGAAGCCTATTTTGTGGTTAAGGCAATTAAAGAACAAATGCAGCAAAAAGGGCGGCAATACCGTGATTTTGCGATTTTATACCGGACAAACGCGCAATCACGGAAAATCGAAGAAACATTTGTGAAAGCTAACATTCCTTACAAGTTAGTTGGTGCCCATAAATTCTACGAACGGAAAGAAATTCTTGATGTTTTAGCATATTTACGGCTGGCAACGAATCCACAAGACTCATTGAGTTTTGAACGGGTCGTTAATTCGCCGAAACGGGGAATTGGGGCAACCAGCATGCAAAAACTTCAAGATTTTGCTGATTTTCACGGAATTTCACTTGAAGAAGCTGCCGAAAACGTGGCGTTGACTGAAATTAAGGGTAAAGCGGTGAATGAACTCCAAAAGTTCGCCCACCTTATTCGCAAATTGCATGATCTTGAAGAAAAAGAAAACGTTACGGAACTGACGGAAGATATTCTTGAAATGACCGGTTACAGGGCAGAATTAGAGAAGACCAAGTCGCTTGAAAATCAAAGCCGGCTTGAAAACTTGGATGAATTCTTAACGGTTACGAAACAGTTTGATGCTCAGTGGCAACCTGAAGACGAGGAAAGTGATCCGTTTGCAGATTTCCTTGCCGATTTAGCCTTGGTATCTGATCAGGATGATGTTGATGATTCAAACGAAGTGACGTTAATGACGTTGCATGCAGCCAAGGGACTTGAATTCCCAGTTGTTTTTTTAATGGGAATGGAAGAAGGAATCTTTCCGCTTTCACGGGCCCAAATGGATGAAGATGAATTAGAAGAAGAGCGCCGGCTTGCGTACGTTGGAATTACGCGGGCTCAGCAGGAGTTATACATCACGAATGCCTTGTCACGAATGTTATACGGAAAACGGCAAATTAATGCTGCTTCACGCTTTATTACCGAAATTGGCGATAATTTATTGCATTCTGAAAATGAAGGGGCAAATTATATTAGTTCCGGAAACTCAGCAGTGCGACGGACGAATGCACCGTTTGCCCGGAAAACACCGGTTTACCGGAAACCAGCAGGAACGGTTGATCGGCCTCAAGGAACCGGCGCAGATAAGAAGAGCTGGAAAGTTGGTGATAAGGTTCAACATAAGGCCTGGGGTGAAGGGACGGTTGTAAAGGTGACCGGCAGCGGTGAAGATATGGAACTTGATATCGCATTCAAGGATCAAGGAATTAAGCGCTTATTGGCAGCCTTTGCACCGATTACGAAGAAATAAAGAGGGTGAAGTTGGTGGCAAACGAAAAACTTCAGCAGCAATTTGATGAGTTGCGGTCACAATTGAATACGTGGTCCCGTGAATATTATTCACTTGATAAGCCGAGTGTTCCGGATGATGTTTACGATCAGAAATACCAGGAATTAGTGAAATTGGAAAAGGCCCATCCGGAAATGGTCACGCCGGATTCGCCAACGCAACGGGTCGGAGGCCAAGTTTTAACAGGATTTGAAAAGATTGGACATGAAATTCCGATGCTTTCGTTAGGCGATGTTTTTTCAAAGGAAGAACTCGCGGATTTTGTTGTTAACCTTGATCAAACGGTTCATCAGCAAATTGATTACAATTGTGAATTAAAGATCGATGGGTTAGCGATCTCCCTTGTCTACCGGAATGGTAAATTTGTTCAAGGATCGACCCGGGGAAATGGGCAAATCGGCGAAGACATTACTCAAAATTTGAAGACAATCAATGCAATCCCGCTTGAATTGTCCGAGCCCGTTGACGTTGAAGTTCGGGGCGAATGTTACATGCCGAAAGCATCATTTGTTGAACTTAATCAGCGGCAAGAAGAACAGGGAAAACAGATTTTCGCCAATGCCCGGAATGCGGCCGCCGGATCATTACGGCAGCTTGATAGCCGGATTACCGCTGAGCGAAAATTAAGCACGTTTATTTATTATTTGATGGAACCAGAAAAATTTGGCGTTACGACGCAAAGCGAAGCACTTGAAAAGATGCGCTCGTGGGGCTTTAAGGTGAACCCTGACTATCAAGTTGCGCATAATATGGATGAGATTCGGGCCTACATTGATGAGTATCAGCAAAAGCGGGCATCGTTGCCGTATGATATTGACGGCATCGTAATTAAAGCAAATCCGTTTAAGGTGCATGAAGAAGTGGGCAATACTGTGAAGGTTCCACGGTGGGCAATCGCGTATAAATTCCCACCGGATGAGCAGGAAACCGTCGTTCACCAGATCGAATGGACGGTCGGCCGAACGGGAGTTGTTACCCCAACGGCCGTGATGGATCCGGTTCAATTAGCCGGAACAACGGTCAGTCGGGCTTCCCTTCATAATCCTGATTACATTAAAGAAAAGGATATTCGCATCGGCGATACCGTGAAGTTGTTTAAAGCCGGAGATATTATTCCAGAAGTGGCAACCGTTGTTTTGAAAAAACGGCCGGCAGATTCGCAACCATATTCGATTCCAACCGAATGTCCGGAATGTCATGCACCACTTGTTCATCTCGATGATGAAGTGGCATTACGGTGTATTAATCCGAAGTGTCCAGCGTTGGTGAAGGAAAGCTTGACCCACTTTGCTTCCCGAAACGCAATGGATATTCAAGGACTGGGAACCAAAATCATTGCCCAGTTGTATGAACGAAAAATGGTTCAGGATGTGGCCGATCTATATCAACTTAACTTTGAAGAATTGCTGCAACTTGATAAATTTAAGGATAAGTCAGCCAATAATTTACTGACGGCCATCGATAATAGCCGGCATAATTCGTTGGAACGGTTGTTATTCGGTTTAGGGATTCGGCACGTTGGAGCAAAGGCGGCCCGCCTGATTGCCCAGCATTTTAAGACGATGGATGCGATTAAAAAGGCAACGATCGATGAAATCGCAGCAATCAAAACGGTGGGGCAGACGATTGCGGAAAGCGTGGTTACATATTTCCAAAACCCGCAAGTTAATGAGTTGCTTGAAGAACTTGTTCAAGCGGGAGTCAACATGGATTTTCTGGGTCAATCTGAAGAAGAACAGGCTGCGGCGGCCGCAGAAAGTCCGTTTAATGGACTTCGGGTCGTTTTGACGGGAACGCTAGACCATTTGAAACGGGCAGATGCGAAGAAATGGCTTGAAGCGCATGGAGCGAAAGTGACCGGCAGTGTTTCTGGGAAAACAGATTTACTGATTGCGGGACACGATGCCGGAAGCAAACTTGCCAAAGCACAGCAATTAAATGTTAAAATTATCAATGAAGCAACCTTTATGGAACAAATGGAGGCAGAAGATTGAAACGAAAAGCAGGAGCCTTTGTCGGAATTTGCTTAGCTGCTTTACTCCTTGTAGGATGCGGCAAATCAAATAACAGCTCGTCTTCGGGCAGCAATGATACGACAACGACAAAGAAGACAGATAAATTTCAAATTACCGGTGATGCGGATAGCGACCAGTATCGCGGCGTAATTGAAAACGGCCGGTATCGGATAAGCAAATCACGCGGAGTCGGCGTGCAGCAGGATGCCAACAACATGCTGAACTTGAAAAACTTTGATATTGGGATGACGGATATTTCAAAGAAGTTCTTTTCAACCCAAAGTTATATTTTCCAAGAAGGGCAATACTTATCCACGTCAACGGTTGAAAAATGGTTAGGCCGGCAGTCGAAAGATAATCCGGATGGCTTGAACCCGGTTGATAATGGCAACGGTTCGAACCGGAATCCAATGTATGTTCAACAAATCGGCGAACAAGATTACATGAAGAACAACAATGGTAAGTTGACATTGGCCGGAATGACGATCGGAATCGGAATGAATCAAAAGGATTATTACCAAAAACAACAGTATGGACCAACCTTTACGCAATCAATTCCGCACGATAAGATGGTTGCGCAAGGAAAGGCAGACGCCCAAAAGGTTTTGGAACGGGTCCGGAAAATTGACGGGGTTCCAAATAACATTCCAATCGTGATCGCAATGTTTGAACAGGCCCCGAATGATAGTTTGGTCGGCGGATCGTTTTATGCATATGCAGTAAGCAACAGCGGAACGCAACTTGGCGACTGGAAGAACCTTGATATTAAGAACGTGGTCTTCCCGGCAACATCAACTAATTCAGTTCCAAACAGCAACGATGAACACAGTTTTGAAAACTTTAAGGATAAGATTCAAAACTTCTTCCCGAACCTTGCAGGGGTAACGGCCCAAGCTCAATATGACGGCAACACCCTTAAGGGAATGAACGTGAATATTACAACCCAGTTCTATAGTGAAACTGAAATTATCAGCTTTACACAATACGTTGCTCAGGCTGCCCAAAGTTACTTGCCAAACAAGATTCCAATCGATATTCAAATCTTAGGATCTGATGGTAAGACCCAAGCATTCCTTTCACGGAACGCAGGCGAAGGAAAATTTGAAAGCCACATTCTCACCGGAAACTAATTTAGATTTTTTCATATGCTAAAATAAAAGTAATGATTTAAGGTTAGAAAGAAGGAAAAATGATGGAAATCACAAAGGATGACGTTAAAAAAATTGCTTCCTTATCAAAGCTTGAATTTACTGATCAAGAACTTGAAAAGTTTACCAAGCAATTAGAAGACATCATGAACATGTCACACCAGTTAAGTAAGATCAATACAGATGGTGTTAAGCCAACAATCAATGTTACGGATGCAGTCAACATTATGCGTGAAGATGTTGCTGAAAAAGGTGTTGACCGGAGTGAATTAATGAAGAATGTCCCTGAACACGAAGACGGGTTTATCAAAGTTCCCGCAATTATTGATGAAGGGGAGGATAACGAATAATGGACTACTTGAAGAATGATTTAACAAGTTTGCACCAAATGTTAGTTAACAAGGAATTGAGTGCAAGCGAATTAATGCAAGCAACATTTGATGGGATTGCGAAGCGCGAACCGCAAATCGATGCATTTCTTGCAATGAACAAGGATGAAGCATTAAAGCAAGCGGCCGCAATTGATCAACGGGGAATCGACGCGGACAATGTTTTAGATGGAATCCCAGTTGGAATCAAGGATAACATGGTAACAAAGGGATTAACAACGACCGCAGCCAGCAAGATGCTGGAAAACTTTAACCCGATTTACACTGCAACGGCGGTTGAACGGCTTGAAAATGCCGGAATGGTCGTTGCCGGAAAGTTGAACCTTGATGAATTTGCGATGGGAAGTTCAACGGAAACTTCAGCTTTTAAGAAAACGAAAAATGCGTGGGATCAAACGAAGGTTCCTGGCGGTTCTTCAGGTGGTCCAGCAGCAGCCGTTGCTTCAGGTGAATTGATTGCTGCTTTAGGTTCTGATACGGGTGGTTCAATCCGGCAACCAGCTGCATTTAACGGCGTTGTCGGTTTTAAACCAACGTATGGTCGGGTATCACGGTACGGCTTAATTGCCTTTTCATCAAGCCTTGACCAAATCGGCCCAATGACCCGGAACGTTAAGGATAATGCGTTGATGTTAAATGCAATTGCTGGTCAAGATAAGCATGACTTTACAACTTCTCCACGGGAAGTTCCTGACTTTACATCAAAAATCGGGAAGGATATCAAAGGCATGCACATCGGGGTTCCAAAAGAATTCATGGATGTTGATTTACAACCCGAAGTCCGGGAAGTTGTTCAAAATGCCATTAAGACATTTGAAAGCTTAGGAGCAACGGTTGATGAAATTTCATTGCCGCACTCACTTAACGGAATTCAAGTTTACTACATTGTTGCAACTTCTGAAGCTTCATCAAACTTGCAACGGTATGACGGAATTCGTTATGGTTTCCGGGCAAAAGACGTGAAGAACCTTGAAGATGTTTATGTTCGTTCACGTTCAGAAGGCTTTGGTGATGAAGTTAAACGGCGGATCATGCTGGGGACATTCTCACTTTCATCAGGCTTGTATGATGAATTCTTTGGCAAAGCAACCAAGGTTCGGACATTGATCTGCAACGAATTTGACAATGTCTTTAAGGATTATGATTTGATCTTAGGACCAACAACGACAACGGCAGCATTTGGTTTTGGTGAAAAGACCGATGATCCGATTGCCATGTACATGAACGATTTATTGACAATTCCAATGAACCTGGCCGGCGTTCCTGCAATGTCAATTCCTGGCGGTTTCACGAAGGACGGATTACCAGTTGGAATCCACCTGGTTGCACCGCGGTTTGATGAAGAAACGCTGTACCAAGCAGGTTATGCATTTGAACAAGCAACTGATTTTCATAATCAAATCCCAACGATTGGAGGTCAAAATTAATGAACTTTGAAACAACGATTGGACTTGAAGTCCATATTGAAATGCAAACAAAGTCAAAGGCTTACTCGCCGGCACCGGTTGTTTACGGGGCTGAACCGAACACAAATACCAATGTAATTGACTGGGCATATCCAGGGGTTTTGCCAGAAGTTAACAAGGGTGTTTTGGAATACGGAATGCGGGCTGCAATGGCTTTGAACTGTGAAATTGAACAGGACTTGCATTTTGACCGGAAGAACTACTTCTATCCGGATAACCCGAAAGCATACCAGATTACCCAAAAAGATACTCCAATTGCCCATGATGGCTGGTTGGAAATCGAACTTGAAGACGGAACGAAGAAGAAAATCGGAATCGAAGAAATGCACGTCGAAGAAGATGCGGGGAAGAATACCCACAATCCAAACGGCTATTCATACGTTGATTTGAATCGTCAGGGAACTCCGTTGATCGAAATCGTTTCAAAACCGGACCTTCATTCAGCAGATGAAGCCTACGCATACTTGTCACGGCTTCGTCAAATCATCAAGTTTACCGGAATTTCAGATGTAAAGATGGAACAAGGTTCAATGCGGGCCGACGTAAACGTTTCTGTGCGGCCAATCGGTTCTGATAAACCAGGTGTTCGGACCGAAATGAAGAACTTGAACTCACTTGATCATGTTCGGAAAGGGATTGAATACGAAGAAAAGCGGCAACGTGGCATTTTACTTAAGGGTGGCGAAATCGAACAGGAAACTCGCCGGTTCGATGAACCAACCGGAACGACCGTTTTAATGCGGTCAAAGGAAGAAGCCAACGATTATCGTTACTTCCCAGAACCAGATTTGCCGACATATCACATTTCAAACGAATGGATCGAAGAAGTTCGCAAATCAATTCCTGAAATGCCAGATAAGCGGCGGGAACGCTACATTAATGAATGGGGTATTCCAGCTTATGATGCCAAAGTTTTGACCCAAACAAAGGAAATGTCAGACTTTTATGAAGCAACGGTTGCCCATGGCGGCGATCCGAAATTGGCTTCAAACTGGTTGATGGGTGAAGTGAATGCTTACTTAAACGACAAGCAAATTGAACTTGGCGACACGGCATTGACGCCTGAACACTTAGCGACCATGATCCAATTGATCAAGGACGGAACGATTTCATCAAAGATCGCGAAGAAGGTCTTTAAGGAAATTATTACGAATGACACTGAACCAAAGGCATGGGTTGAAGAAAAAGGCATGGTTCAATTGTCAGATCCTGCAAAATTGCAACCGATCATTGACGAAGTACTTGATAATAACCAACAATCAATTGAAGACTTTAAGAACGGTAAAGACCGGGCATTTGGCTTTTTAGTTGGAAACATTATGAAGCAAACACGGGGCAAGGCAAACCCGAAAGTCGTTAATAAATTATTAACGGAAAGCTTAAAGAGTAGATAAAATTTGCTGGCGAAAGAGGGATTAACAATGCAAAAACGTTGTCGTATTATTTATAATCCGACATCTGGACGCGAGGCAATCAAAAGCGACCTTGTTGAAATCTTGAATATTTTGGAACGTGCAGGTTATGAAACCAGCGCTTTTGCGACGACCCCCGAAGAAAATTCGGCACGCAATGAAGCTGAACGGGCTGCGCGCGCTGGCTTCAATTTAATTGTGGCTGCCGGCGGTGATGGAACGATCAATGAAGTCGTAAACGGAATTGCCGGATTGAAGCACCGGCCAAAGTTGGGAATCATTCCCGCGGGAACAACGAATGACTATGCGCGGGCATTAAAGATTCCGCGTGAAAGTCCGGTTGAAGCAGCGAAGGTAATTGCGCGCGGTGAAACGATCAAAATCGATATTGGAATGGCTGGGGAAAAGTACTTTGTTAATATTGCCGGGGGCGGCTTATTAACAGAATTGACCTATGTTGTTCCGTCAGAGGTTAAATCGCTGTTCGGCTACCTTGCATACTTTGTTAAGGGGGCTGAAATGCTTCCGCGCATGAAGCCGATCGACATGCACCTGGAATATGATGACGGCGTATACGATGGAAAAGCCTCAATGTTTTTCCTTGCGTTGACCAATTCAGTCGGCGGGTTTGAACAGCTTGTTCCAGACGCATCATTAGATGATGGAAAATTCACGTTAATTGTGGTTAAAACCAGCAATTTAATGGAAATTCTCCAGTTATTCACCAAGATTTTAAATGGGGGAAAACACATTGATGATCCGCGGATTTTGTATGTTAAAACTTCAAAGGTTGTAGCCAAACCAGTAAACGAAAAGATGATGATCAACATTGACGGCGAATACGGTGGCGATGCGCCAATGACGTTTAAGAATCTGAAGCAACACATTGAGATTTTTGCAAACGTCAAAGATATCCCCGACGATGCAATTCGGCAGCAAGAAGAAGATGAGCAGGCTGAGGACGCCCGCGAGCATTTGATTCAAGGCGTGGAAAACTTATCCCACGAAGAACTTGAAATGAATGATGCTGATCACCAATTAGAGGATAAATAATTAATCAGGAGAGAAGCTGTGGATAAGTCTTCTCTCCTTTTCAGTAAATGAGGTAGGAAATGAAAACACCAGTATCAAAAAATGAGAAATTAACAGTCACTGTGGAAGACTTGACCTACGAAGGAATGGGCGTTGCGAAGGTTGATGACTATCCGTTGTTTATTGCAGGGGCTCTTCCGGGTGAAGAAATTGAAGCGATTGTGGTCAAAGCACGCAAAAATTTTGCTTTTGCGCGGGCACTTAAATGGTTTTCAAAGAGTCCGGACCGGGTGGAAGATGACGCGCAACAAGATGGCGTGACGCCGTTAGGACACTTAAAGTATGCCGCCCAGTTGAAATTTAAACAGAATCAGATTCAACAATTGTTGAAAAAGGCCCATCTTGATGAGCAAATCAAAGTCTTATCCACATTGGGGATGAAAAATCCAATTCATTACCGGAATAAAGCCCAGGTTCCAGTGCGCAAAATCAATGGCCAACTGGAAGTTGGTTTTTATCGCAAAGGAAGCCATCACTTTGTTCCGATGAAAGACTTTACGATTCAGGATCAGCGAATTGATGAGATTTTGCAGTCCACATTGGTGATTTTGAATAAATATGATTTATCAGCCTATGACGAACAAACGCAAAGGGGATTGATTCGGCATTTAATGGTTCGGCGCGGTTATTACTCGCATGAAGCAATGGTGGTGATCGTAACAAACGGAAAAAGTTTTCCACATGGGGATAAGATTGCTAATGAAATCATCGAATCAATGCCTGATGTGAAAAGTGTGATTCAAAATGTGAATAACCGCAACACCAATGTGATTCTTGGAAACCAAGACATTGTTCTTGCTGGCGCTTCAACGATTACCGATACGTTGAATGGTTTGAGGTTTAAAATTTCGGCCCATTCATTTTATCAGGTTAACCCGCAACAGACAGAGGTTTTGTACAATGAAGCGATTAAGCAGGCGGGATTAACAGGAAATGAAACCGTGATTGACGCTTACTGCGGAATTGGGACAATTTCATTAAGTCTTGCTGAGCATGCCCGTAAGGTGTACGGGGTGGAAATCGTGCCGGAAGCAATTGCGGATGCGAAGGAAAATGCCCAACTTAATCACATCGATAATGTGGATTTTGAAGTTGGGAATGCTGAAGAGTGGATGGCCAAATGGGAAAGTCAGGGAATCAATCCTGACGTGATCATGGTTGATCCACCACGGAAAGGACTTACAAACAGTTTGATCCACAGTGCCGCTGCTATGAATCCGAAGAAGATTGTCTATGTGAGTTGTAATCCTGCAACTCTGGTTCGTGATATTCAGCAATTTATGGATGAAGGGTATCATGTATCCCAGCCGATCCAACCTGTGGATCAATTCCCGATGACGCAGCATGTCGAGAGTATCACAGTAATGACAAGGAGCTAAGCGACGCAGACATTGCTAGTGATCCTCCGCACGATAGTCACCCAAGAAAGAGGAGCAGAGCGACGAGTGATTGGGAAGTGGCGAACCGCGGAGAGCAAGGTACTTTGCTTGAGCGCGACTAAAAGGAGCGAGAAAGCTTAGAAACGCTCCACGCGATAGTGTCCGAAGAGTAAGGAACGAAGAGACGAAACGATTCGAGGACACGAACCGCGAGAGAGCAAAACACAGTAAGGAGCTAGGCGACGCAGGCATTGCTAGTGATCCTTCGCGCGATAGCTACCCAAGAAAGAGGAGCAAAGCGACGAGTGATTGGAAAGTGGCGAACCGTGGAGAGCAAGAAACTTTGCTTGAACGTGACTAAAAGGAGCGAGAAAGCTTAGAAACGCTCCACGCGATAGTGTCCGAAGAGTAAGGAACGAAGTGACGAAACGATTCGTGGACACGAGCTGCGAGAGAGTGAAATTTATTGTATTTGAGAGAGGATATAAAAGTGAAAAAAGAAAGTAATTATTACATGGATGAACAGCCAATTGATATTACAAGTGAAGCGAATTTTATTTGGGGTATTGCTAATAAATTACGTGGAACATATCTACCAGATAAGTATGGGGATGTCATTATTCCAATGACAATTATTCGGCGATTTGAAAGTGTTTTAGAACCAACAAAAGCTGCGGTTTTAGCCAAATTTGAGGAAATGCCTGCTTATCCAGCACGGGCAATGTATAAAATTAGTGGTTATCAATTTTATAATACTAGTAAGTTTGATTTAGCTGAATTATGTAATGATCCAGATAATATTGCAGCCAATTTTAAGGCGTATTTAAGTGGTTTTTCAACAGATGTACAAGAAATTTTACAAAATTTAGATATTGAGAATCATATTGATAAGATGGATGAAGGCGGGTGTCTTTATTCAGTAGTTAAAGCTTTCTCTGAATTAGAACTTAGCGTTGAAAAATTTGATAGCATTAAAATGGGTTATATTTTTGAAAATCTAATTGCTCGTTTTTATCAAAATGTGGAGGCAGGGCAATTTTATACCGGTCGAGATATTATTCAACTTTGTGTCTCATTATTACTTGCTGAAGATAGCGATGATATTTCTGAAGAAAATAAAGTTGTTACTATTTTGGATCAAGCATGTGGAACAGGTGGAATGCTTTCAACGGCTTATGACTATATCAAACATATTAATCCTACAGCCAATATTCATTTATTTGGTCAAGAATTAATGGGGCAATCGTATGCGGTTGGATTAGCAGAAATGTTGATTAAAAACCAAAACATTGATAATTTTCGTCATGCTGATACGTTAAAAGACGATTGTTTTCCAAATCAAAAAATGCGTTATGTTTTAGAAAATCCACCATTTGGAACGCCATGGGGTGGCAAAGATGCTAAACAAGGTCAAGAAGAAGCTGTTAAAGAGGAGTATCTTAGGGGTGAAAATAGTCGTTGGGGAGCAGGATTACCTAAGACTAGCGATTCACAACTTCTTTTTGTCCAATCTGCCATAAATAAGCTTGATAAAAATGGACGGGCTGCTATTATCGAGAATGGTTCTCCACTTTTTACCGGTGGAACTGCATCGGGTGAATCACAAGTTCGTAGATGGTTATTAGAGAATGATTATTTAGATGCAATTGTTGCTTTACCAACTGATCTTTTTTATAACACGAGTTTAGCAACCTACATTTGGATTTTAACTAAGGATAAGTCACAAAAGCGCAAAGGAAAAGTGCAATTTATAGATGCTACCAATATCTACGAAACCTTACGGAAACCACTTGGAAATAAGAAACGTGAATTTTCACCAGCTAACCGTGAAAAAATTACGAAATTATATACTGATTATCAAGAAAATAAGCTTTCCCAAATTCATGATAATTCAGAGTTTATTTATCGCGAGTACTCAGTTATGCAACCATTACAACGAAGCTATGCCATTAATGATGAGCGAATTGAAACTATGATTGCTAGTTTAAGTAGTTTTTTTGATCAGGTAAAATTTGATAATTTAAACAATAATGAAGAAGAACTATCAGCCAAGGATCAGAAGCAACTTGCTAAATTACAAAAGAATAAGCCAGCTTACGACCAATTACTAGCAACTTTGGAGGCTAATAAGTCAGAAAAAGTTTATAAATCATTGGGTGAGTTTGAACCAGTGATTACAGAACTATTAAGTGAGATTGTTGATAAAAAGGTAATCAAAAAGGTAATTGATGGTTTGTCTAAGATGGATAAAACGGCCGAAATTCAGACAGATAAAAAAGGCAATATTCTTTACGATAAGGATACAGAAGATACAGAAATCGTTAATATCAATACTTCAATTGACGATTACATGGCCAAGGAAGTATTACCGTTTGTACCTGACGCTAAAGCATTCTTTAATGAAGATTTAGGAAAGAAGAAACCGGTTATTAAGACTGGGGCAGAGATTCCATTTACTCGTTACTTCTACCAATATCAAAATCCGGAGTCAGTTGAGAAGTTAGCTGATGAAATTAAGAGTTTAGAGAGTGAAATTAATGCAGAAATGCAGGAGTTATTTAAGTAGGAAGGTGGAAGTAGATGGAACTAGATGTAAAAAATCAGTATTGGATGGGGAAAATACCTGATTCATGGGAAACGAAAAAGATAAAGTTTGTATTATCACAGAGAAATGAAAATAATGTTCCTATAAAAAGTACAGAGATTTTATCCCTAACTGCTAAACAAGGTGTTATTCCATATTCTGAAAAAGAAGGTGGTGGTAATAAGCCTAAACAAGATTTTTCTGCATATAAATTAACCTATCCTGGTGATATTGTAATAAATAGTATGAATATTTTGTCCGGAGCAGTGGGTTTATCCAAATATATGGGATGTATTAGTCCTGTTTACTATGCCTTAAAACCTAAGAATAATACGGATGATGTAAGGTTTTTCTACTATGTTTTTGCAAATAAAATCTTTCAAAGTAGTTTATTGGGATTAGGAAACGGAATACTTATAAAACAATCGGATAATGGTAATTTCAATACAATCCGAATGAGGATACCGATCGAAAAAATAAATAATTTGAGTGTTCCTTATCCGTCACCAAGTATCCAGCAACAAATAGCTAATTTTCTTGATCACAAAACGACTGAAATTGATGGACTGATTGACAAGATTAATGCTGAAATTGATCTTCTGGAAAGATACAAACACGCTGCAATTTCTAATGCGGTGACAATAGGTATAGATTCAAATTCAAAATTGAAAACTAGTAATGTTGATTACATTCCCATTTTGAATTCAAATTGGAGAATTACAAAATTAGGTTATATATGTAATAAATTAATGCGTCCATTTAACTCTACAGATACTGCATTAATTTGTTCTAATCAAGGGAAAGTTATAGAAAGACCTGATAGTGCTTCAGGCATTATGGTTAGTGGTGATAATGCGATGCAAGGAATAAAAAATGGTGACATAGCTATTCATGGAATGGATACATGGCACGGTGCGATTGCATTATCAAATAAAAATGGAAAAATTACTCGTGTAGTTCACGTATGTGAAAGTATAGAAGACAATAGGTTTATTGTTTATTATCTGCAACACTTGGCTTTTCAAGGAGTATATAAGTTAATATCTAATGGTGTTCGAGGCAATACAAGTGATTTTCGTAGTTGGGAAAAAGTTAAGAATATTTATATTTCGATACCAGAATCTATGCAAGAGCAGGCACGAATATGCGATTATTTGGATGAATTAACTTCAAAAATAGATAAAAATATTAACCAAAAACAGCAACAGATCACTCAGCTAACAGAATACAAGAACTCTCTTATTTTTGAATACGTAACGGGTAAAAAACAAGTAAAAGAGGCGAATTAAAATGCGCGGTCAAATTGACGAAAGATATGAATATCAACGAGAAATTATTAATCATTTAGTTAATGAGAATGGTTATGTTGAAAGAAATCATCGCAATTTTGATAAAAATTATGCTCTAGATCGAGAATTGCTGTTTGAGTTTTTAAAAGATACTCAACCTGATATTTTAGAAGAATTATCAAAAATTTTTGGTGATGATTTAGAAGAAACCATTATTAATACAATTAATAACTTTGTGGTTAGTAAAAAGGGAAGTTTATTAAGTGTTTTGAAACATGGTGTTGATATCAATAATAAACATCTAACGCTTTTATATGGTAAACCTGCAACTAGTTTTAATCCTGAGCTATCTGAGTTATATGATAAAAATATTTTTTCCGTAATGGAGGAGGTTTATCCCGACAAAGCTAACAAAGAACGTGTTGATTTAGTAATTTTTATTAACGGTTTTGCGGTTATTAGTTTTGAAATTAAAAGTAACAGTCAAGGTCAAAATTATGAAGATGCAATTCGACAGTACCGGACAAAGCGTAATCCAAAAGATCGTCTTTTTCGTTTTAAGGCGGGATGTTTAGTTAATTTTGCCATGGATACTGAAGAAGTATATATGACAACGCAACTAGATAAAGAAAAGACTTTCTTTTTACCTTTTAATATGGGAAAAGGAGAAGGAGTAAACTCAGGTGCAGGAAATCCTATTTTTGAAGATAGGTATAGTGTTTCTTATATGTGGGAGGACATTCTCACGAAAGATACTTTAATTGAATTAATTACTAAATTTATTTTTATTGAATCCAAAGAGGTTAAGGATCAAGTTACAGGTAGGACGAAAACTAAGGAAAGAATTATTTTTCCTCGTTATCACCAATTAGATGTTATTCGAAAAATTTTGGCAGATTTGAAAGTTAATAAAACAAGTCAAAACTATCTTATTCAACATTCAGCTGGATCCGGTAAAACTAACTCAATTGCATGGTTAGCACATCGTCTGGCGAGTTTACATGATGAAGATGATAAAATTATCTTTAATAATATAGTTATTATGACTGACAGAGTAGTAGTTGATCGGCAACTTCAAAAAGCAATTATGGGGATTGAGCATAAAGCAGGATTAATTAGAGTTATGGATGATAGATGCAACTCTGCTGATTTAAAATCAGCATTAGAAAGTAATACAAAGATTGTTGTTACGACTATTCAAAAATTTCCGTATGTTGTAGACTTACTTAAAGATGATGAGAATCAATCAAAAGAGGTATTAAGTAATAAAAAATTTGCGGTTATTATTGATGAAGCACATTCATCAACCGCTGGTAAAAATATGATGGCTGTAACAAGTGCATTATCATCTACTGATTCATTTTATGAACAAGATGTGCAGGATCAATTAGTTCAAGAAATTAAAAGTACGGGTAAACAAAAGAACGTAAGTATGTTTGCGTTTACAGCAACGCCTAAGTCAACAACATTACGGTTATTTGGCCGGCAAGATAGACAAGGAAATTACCGGGCTTTTCATTTATATAGCATGAAACAGGCGATTGAAGAGAATTTTATTCTTGACGTTTTAGCTAATTATACAACCTATGAAACTTATTACGAATTGAATAAGGAAACAACAGATGATCCGGAATTGAAAACTTCGGATGCAAAGCGTCAAATCGCTCAGCAAATTGATTTAGATGATACCAATATTGCTCAGCGTACTGAAATTATCATAGAGCATTTTCGAAAACATGTAATGTCTGAATTAGGAAATCAGGCTAAGGCTATGGTGGTAATGCCTTCAAGAAAAGCTGCAATGAAGTATCAGCAAGCCTTTCAGAAATATATAGAAGATCATCATTATGATGATATGGGAGTATTAGTTGCTTTTTCTGGTAAAGTAAATTTAGATGATGATCAAGAATATACAGAATCTTCGATTAATGGAATAAGTGAAGAAAAAACAGCTTATGAATTTAATAGTGAGAATTATAGATTTTTATTAGTAGCAAATAAGTATCAAGTGGGCTTCGATCAACCAAAATTAACGGCAATGTATATAATGAAAAAGATTGCAGGTGTAAATGCAGTACAAACGTTATCACGCCTTAATCGCATATGTCCACCGTACGAAAAAACTCCATTTGTACTTGATTTTTCAAATAGTTACGAGGATATTGAAAAGGCCTTTGCACCTTATTATACAACCACTTTAATGGCTGACACTGTTAATAAGCAATCTGTCTATAACTTAGTTGAAAAAATTGAAGGTTTTTATGTAATTGATCCTATGAATGTAGAAGGGGCTAACTTGATATTACATAAAACACGTATTGAAAGTAGAGATAAAAAGAAATTAAACTTTTATTTTGTGGCAACTGAAAAGAAAATTAAGGAATTAGATGAATCGCTTCAACGGGAAATTATTATCACTTTACGCCACTTTGTTCGTTGTTATGAGTTTTTATTACAGGTTTCAAATTTGGACGATATAGAGTTGCAAAAATTATACAATTATGTTTCATATTTACTTAAGTATGTTGATATAAGTAGACCAGGTCAAGGCTACGACTTAACTGGAAAGATTAAGGCTAGTAATTTTGCCCAAAAACAAACTGGAAGTTATACAAAAGGGACTAATAGATCTAACCCAGAGGTTAAATTACCAGTAGCGGGTGATATTGAATTAGGTGAGAATAAGAAGGAAAAGTTATCAAAAATCATTGAAGAGGTCAATCAAGTAACAGGATCTAATTTTGATAATGATATTGCTGTTAAATCAATGTTACAAATACGTGATTTAATGATGAAGTCAAATGATTTACGGAGTAGTGCCCAAAATAATAGTGAACACGATTTTGAACTTTCATATTTTGATCGAATTGATGATATGCTTATTGAAGGCTTAGAGCATAATAAAGAATTTTTTACTTTATTACTTGACAATGATGATTTAAAAAAGAAAGTTTTAGGAACCTTTGCCTCAGAAATTTATAATTCACTAAGAAAAGAAAAATAGAGTACAATAATTACGGTTAGTATTAGTCAATCTTACGGATTGACTATATTTTTTTAGAAATGGATTTTTCTAAAATGCTATAATTATACTACTTAAATTAATAGACAAAAATTAAGGGGAAAAGTATGGAATTTTTAGAGCATTTAAAAAGCAACAATGAATTTCCAATAATCTTTATTGGTTCAGGAATAACTCAGCGATATTTTAAGGATGCACCTACTTGGGACGAATTACTTCAAAAATTATGGCAGGAATCAAGCATCGATACTACTTATTTTGCAAGATTTGATGAATTGAAAAAAACAGAAAATACAGAATTCAATGTGTATACTAAGCTAGCAGAGGAAATAGAAGAAAAGTTCGATTCAGAATTTTATAATGGAAAAATAACATTGAAAAATTTTTCGCCTGAACAGGCGCATAAGGGAAAAATATCACCATTCAGATGCCGAATAGCAGAGATATACTCTAATCTTCAACTAAAAGATGGCATTGAAGAAGAATTAACTTTATTTCAACAAATGCTTCAAAAAGCGAGGCTAATTGTAACTACAAACTATGACGGCTTTATAGAAAATCAGTTTGATAATCGAATTAAGGTTCGTATAGGAAACAAAGGATTATTTGAAAATACTGCTGATATAAATGAATTATATAAAATTCATGGTTCAATAGATGATCCGAATAGTATTGTTATTACTGCAAGTGACTATAAGAATCTTAAAAGAACTTCTGCAATAGTGAATGCAAAGATTTTAAGTAAGTTAACTGAATCTCCAATTCTATTTTTAGGTTATTCGCTTACAGATGAAAATATTCGCTGTTTATTAAAAGATTTAGCAGATAATATGCCGTTTTCAATTGAAGACGCAGCTAGGAGAATTGGAGTTGTTGATTATAAAAGGGGTCAGTCAAAGGTTAATGAAATAATTCGTGACTCATTTGGAGTTCACTATACGCAACTTTCAACTGATAATTATTCTGAAATATATGAAAAAGTTGCTGAAATAGATCAAGGCGTATCACCAAGTGAAATTGCTAAGTATCAAGCAGCGTTTAGAAAAATTATCGATATAAAAGGTAAAAAAGGTGAATTAAAGAATGTTCTTACTTCTTTTGTTAATCTGGACAAGTTACCAGATGAATTAAAGAAGCGAAATCTAGTTGTTGCTTTTGGAGATAATAGATATTTATATAAATATCCAAGTTATGCGGATTATGTTAAAAGCTACTTTCTTGAAAAGGATGATATGCCATTAGAAATAGCAATAAAATTTATAACAAATTTATCGCCACAATCTGCATTACCAATTTCAAAGTATTTATTAAAGTTAAAAAATAATGGAGGTATAACTCTAACGGAAAGAGATAAGAATAAAATAAATAATCGTTTAAGAAGATTTGAATCTCTTTCTTCGTTAAATGTTAGTAAACCTGGAAATAAATATATTGATAGACTAAAAAAGTTGGATTTTACTCAACCTGAAAAGACTTTTGAAAATAATGACCTTATGCATCGATTAAAAATTATGTATTTTATTAAGCATATTAATGATTATAGTCAGGAAGTAATAATGAATATGATTAAGTATATTTTAATCAATGAGGACGATAATTTTATAGGTGAGACGAATTGTAGAAAATTATTTCTAGCATATAGCTTAAAGTTCGAAGAAAAATTTGATGAAATTTAGCATAAAAAAGGCCTCAATCGTAGGAGACACCTACGTGAGGCCTTTTTTGTTGGACAACAAAACAAGCATTACAGAACGTAACTGTTTTTTGCTACTTTGATTATAACAATCTATATTTTATTAGTCAAAAGTGTAATTTGGGGGATGCTATAATTTATCCAAGGTATAAAAATAAGGGGATGTTGCAATTGATTATGTGGACGAATCAACCTTACTGCGTTTACCAACAATTAAGGCGAGACGGAATTTTCAATTGTGATCCGCATAAATCCATTCTTTTAAAAGAAACGAATTTCCAAAACGCATACCGGTGGATGATCAACCAAATGAAAAGTAAAATCGGTGATCCGCCGAAAAACGTTAAGGCTCCGATTTGGGCATGGTATCGCAGCAAAAATTATCAGCATTGCCGGCTCGATTTTCGCTGGGCTCAAGATTATGAAGATGAGGTCTGTATGGAAATTGACATTCCCGAAGAACAGGTTCTCTTAAGTGAATTTGAAGAATGGCATTTTGTATTAAGTAACAGCTATCTTGCTCCAGCAACAAGCCATGAAGAATATCAACGATTAAATAACTGGTTTGAGAGTTTAACGCCTAAGAAGCAACAACGTGTCAAGGAAAAGTCATGGCAGCAAATTTTTGATATTACGATTCGCCGTCAGGATGAATGGACTATGAATGGTGAAATAGTTCAGGGATGCTTTTGGCAATTAAAAATTGATCAAGTGCGGAAAGTTTGGCGTTTGAAAAAGGGCGCGAGGGTGCGTGAAATTAATTGAAAGTAAACTCGTAACGACTTTAAGTTGTTGCGAGTTTTTTATTTTAAAATCTGCTTGCAAAAATCAATTTAATAGGGTAAATTTTAAATCAAGTTAACAGATAAAACTAATTTACGAAAGAAAAGAGGGATTGGAACGAATTCATTTGGTATTTGGATTATGATCGCAATTTTGGGATTCGGAGTTGAGATTTTCACAACTCAATTAATTTCGATCTGGTTTGCAGTCAGTGCACTGATTAATTTATTTTTGGTTTCAATGCATATTGGTCTTAAATGGCAGTTAATTCAGTTTATTGTAACGGGTGTGACCCTGCTATTGATTTTCAGACCACTTGCGAAAAAATTGCAGCCGAAATTTCATCCAATGAACGCTGCGGATGGAATCATCGGAAAAACCGGGACCGTTTTGAATGATCAACGCGTGAAGGTCGATGGCCAGTTATGGAAGTATGCGGCAGTTGAAAAGTTGAATACTGGTGATTCGGTTAAAGTCGTGGCACTGAATGGGGTCACGTTACAAGTCCAAAAAATTAAGGGTAGAGAGGAATAGGAATGTTGTTTTTAATTTTATTAATCATTATTGTTATTTTAGCTGTTCGGTGTGTGAAGGTCGTTCAGCAATCTGAGGCCTATGTCATTGAACGCATGGGAAGTTATTTTCAAACTTGGAATAATGGAATCCATTTTAAAGTTCCATTCATTGATAATATTGTAAACAAGATCTCGTTGAAAGAACACGTGATGGATTTACCGGCTCAAAGCGTAATTACAAAAGATAACGTTTCAATGAACATCGATACGGTGATGGCCATTGAAATTACGGACCCTAAATTGGCAACTTACGGGATCGATAATTTAGAAAATGCGTTGGAAAAATCAGTTGGAACGGCGTTGCGAAACGTTGTTGGTGAACTCGAATTAGACCAAACCTTATCAGAACGTGATTCAATTAATGCTAAAATGCAGAATTACATGGATGAAGTTACTGGAAAATGGGGCGTTAAGGTTAACCGGGTTGAATTGAAGAATATTGTGCCACCGAAGGAAATTCAAAATGCCATGGAACGGCAAATGAAGGCTGAACGTGAACGACGGGCTCAGGTTACCGAAGCTAAGGGAAATAAGGAATCCCAAATTTTGCAAGCCCAAGCCGAAGCTGAAGCCGCCGAAACGGAAGCTAAGGGACGGGCAAATGCTGAAATTGAAGAAGCTAAAGGGAAAGCCCAAGCAATTCGTGAAGTCCAACAAGCATATGCTGATAGTTTGACAATGATCAGTAATGCCAATATCAGTGATGCGGCTTTGAAGTTGAAGGCCTTTGAAGCATTGAAAGATGTTGCCAACGGGAATGCCACGAAGCTGATCGTTCCAAGCGAGTTGCAAGATTTAACCACTTTAGGTTCAGCGTTAAAAGTTTCAGCTGAAAAAGAGCAAAAGTAATTTAATCCATCGATTACAACAAGACTTGTAGATTTTTACAGGTCTTGTTTCTTTATTTTAACAATCGAAAACGGCCCCATTATTCAACTGAAGCCGTTAGGAGAATGAGTATTTCAAATTTGAATTCCTTGAACTAAACAAACGAAAATCGTTGCAATCAACATGTCAGCTGTTCCGCCTAAGCTGAGATTTTGTTTGGTAAATTCATGGTTTAACCGATTGAGGAATTGCTTTCCTGCATTGGTATGGTATCCGCCACGTTTGAAAAAAATTTCAATTTGTGATTTAACCCATTCAAAAATTTGCGGGTCATCTGAGCGTTTGAGGAGATTACTATCCTCAACGTTTGCGGCAAGAAACAAAAGAGTATTTATTAATTTTTCTTGCGTTGTTCCATTGGCTTGGGTCAAATAGGGAACCCCAATTTTAAAAACGGTTGGAAAACCACGATACGCTTCGCCGCGAGCACCCGTCAAATGATACTTTGCAAATTGTTTTTCACCGGCCGTATCTTGGTGATGATGGAAATCATCTAAAATGTTGCATGTCATTTGTTGAATAATCGCTTGGATATCATTCAAAGTATAATTTGCATAATTTTTTTGAGCATATGCAAAGGCCGTTAAAATGATTCCAAGCGAAAAAATTGCTCCTTTGTGAGTATTAATACCATTAGTTGCCGTAAACATCCTTTCTTCGGCTTCAATTCCAAGAACCCGAATCTTTTCAAAGAGGTTGAGAAGATCATCATCAGCGGTTTGAACCGCTGCAATACAGTTTTCAAAATACGGGATAAGCGAAGCCGAACTATCAATAAAGGTATAGACATCCATATCCGGATGCGTTGAATGGCCAATCGGATCGACCAGTCCTGGTTTGGGGAGGGTAGCAACTTCGTATAAAAGTGCCCGCAACGCATTTTGAGTCAATGAATTCATTTTTATTTAACTCCTACTAATGATTTTAATTTTGACCATCCAACGTGAAGGCCGATTGCAGACGCAAACGAAAGAATCCACGTAATAATCCAATTTACAAAAAATGAAAGAATTGGATGGGCAGTATGAATTTGAGCGGGGGTGATCCGCCAAATGATCTGGGTCCAAAAAATGTTCGATAAATATGCCCGGTATGCATAAGTTGCCAGAAAATGGAAAATTTTTAAAAGACGGTCTTTTTTAACTTCCATATGCCAAATGCAAAGGGTGGCGACGAGGGCAATAATTCCCAATGAATACAAGGTCATTGAAACCTTATAGTATGGCGCATTCGCTAATGAAACTGGAAATCCGAAATGGAAAAGCTCAAGGTTGGTCCAGCAAAACATTAGGATTACAAAGGCAACCATCAATTTCCAATGCTTACGGAGCCACTGATTGACCTGAGGTGCAAATTTCCATGCTAAAACACCAAAAACACCGTAAATGATGAAACTGATAAAAACGCGATCAAGCAAATACCAATTATTTTGATGAGGACCGTGAAAAACTTCAATATCGTAAAATATAAGCCATCCTAAATAAAGAAGACTTGTAACTAACGCAATGGTTTTCCCCCGCCGAGGATTATTATTCACAAACCGGCCTAATTGCCAAAATAGCGGCATTAGAATAATAAATTGAAGCATCATGGTGTTATACCACAAGTGCGGTGCCGCATTCCCATTCACAAATTGCCATAAGAAGGATTTGAAATTGTGAAAATGCTCATGTTGTTGAACCCATGGCATTCCGATCAAGTAAATTAAAGTCCACCAAATTGTTGGCACAAGCAGAGCATGCCACTGCTTGCCGAGGTATGAACCGTAATCCTGCCAGCTTGAGGTGGGATTGGTTCGCAAAGTTGTGTATAAAATTCCAAAGATAAAGGCTGGAGCAGTGTATTTTACAAGGTTATAAAGAACTCCTACGAGAGATTGAATTTCAACTGATGGATGGAGTTTTAAAACTAATCCGAGAATTGGTTGAAGCATCACTGCAGTACAAGCGAAAACTTTTAGGTAGTCACCAATATCTGCAATATACTCATCTTTTTGATTTGAATTCATATGGACCACTTCCTATATAGATTTCAGGATAGAAAGTGAAGTAATCTTTAAGCATTCTACAAAATCTTTTTTCAAAATTCAATAGGATTATGAGTTAAATACATTAAAAATTTCGTTGCGAACTTCTTGCAAAGGACGCGAAAGCAGTTGATGCTTGGTATTTAAGTAGATTGTCCGGTGTGGAAGATTCTTTTGCAGTTGAACAAGATTAAAGTTTTCTTTAATTCCGCTCCATGATTTTGTCGGCACAAAACTCCAGCCAATTTGATTTTCAATTAAATGTCGAATCGTTGACGGATCGTCAGTTTCATATTGGGGAACGATTTTTAAATGGAAATCGGCGTTAAAAGTATCTAAAATTCCGCGTAAAGAGTGCCCCGGACTCATTGCAATACACGGTGTTTGTTGCAGTTCATCAAGGGTAACGTATTTTTTTGATCCGGATGAGAAATTCCATCCAATCAAAATATCTTCGGTGATGACGGGTTCACTTTTAAAATGCAGCTGCGGTTCATCGTTAACAATAAAGTCAAACTGTTCAAGGTCGGTATCACCATTGATATGTTGGGTAATATTTAACTTAACATTTGGTAATTCTTGTTTGATTTGCATCACAATTTTGACGATCAGCGGAGATGCAACTTTAAAAAGAATCGATACGGGATAGTAGTCAGTATCGATTTGGTTTAGTGATTGAACACCGCGATTTAAAAGATGCAAACTGTCTGAAACGTAGCTATAAAAGAGCTTTCCTTCACGACTTAATTTTAGCGAGCGTCCTTCATGAATGAAAAGCTCAGTTCCAAGTTCGTTTTCAAGCTGATGAATCATTTTACTAACGGCTGCCTGACTGACAAATGCTTTCTTAGCGGCTTGGGTCACGCTTCCGTTGTCAACGACCATTAAAAAGTATGTTAATTGATTTAAATTCATTGGGATCATCCTTAACTAAATGGTTAATAGTTATACCTAATATATATTATACGCAGGCTATGTAAGAGATTACAATAAAATTGTAATCAGGATAGAAAATGATAAGAGGTAATCAAAATGGGTGAATTTTGGATGTTTCCGGGGCAGGGATATCAGCATGCCGGAATGTTGCAAAATGTTCCACGTAACTTAATTGATAAGGTATACGACCTAACAGGAATTGAATTAACGGATACAGATGAAGCATATCAGGATTCAATTCAGATTCAACTCGGAATTTTGACTTTGCAAATTTATCAGGTTAACCGGCTTAAAAAAGCAGGAATTAATCCGCAAATCGTTGGTGGCCATTCACTTGGAGTTTTCGGTGCGGCTTATGCAGCTGAAAATCTTCGATGTGAAGATGCAATCCGGATCGTTTATCAACGGGCGAAGTTAATGCAAAATGCATACCATGATGGCTATGGGATGGGAGTTGTGGTTGGCCTTTCCCGGACGCAGGTTGAGCAGCTTGTAGCCCAAGTTGATTCGCCGACCGAACCAGTTTTTGCATCAAATCAAAATTCTGCCGTTCAAATTGCGCTTTCAGGAAAGTTAACGGCAATTCAAAAGGTAATTGAATTGGCTAAAAAAAACGGCGCGCAAACGGCAAAGTTAATTAAGGTTCCGGTTCCGTCGCACTCACTGTTAATGAAGAACGTTGCTCAAATATTAAGTGCGGATTTGCAAAAGATTCAAATTGTTCCAAGCCAAATTCGTTATTTAACAAACTATTCAGGAATGGTGACTCAATCTGTAGATGATATTCGATATGATCTCGGAAATAATCTTGTTCACCCGGTATATTGGGAACAAATGACGGATGTGGCCCTTGAGTTTTCGCCAGATTTGATTGTTGAATTCTCGCCTGGTCATGCATTTTCAAAACTGATTAAAACGAAATCTGATATTCGAACCTTCGCAATTGATGATTATGGAATAGAAGATAGTTTGTTTCTACTTGAAAAATGGAAAAGAGGATAAAGATGAAAGTTAAAAGAAGTTGGACACAGCAGCGCGATGCTAAAAATGCGCGGATGGAAAAAGTCAGCAGTTTGTTGAATGGTAAATTTGCCAAGACAGAAGATGCCAAAGAAATTTTAGAACGATTGATTGAACCCAACGATAAGGTCGTAATTGAAGGCGATAATCAAAAACAGGCTGATTTTCTTTCACGGACTTTAGCAAATGTTGATCCTGAACGGGTCCACGATTTGCACATGATTATTTCAAGTATTTCACGTCCAGAACATCTTGATATTTTTGATAAGGGAATTGCATCGAAAATTGATTTTGCATATTCTGGTGCTCAAAGTACCCGAGTTTCACAAATGATTTCATCCGGGCGAATGAAGGTCGGCGCAATTCATACATACTTGGAATTATTTGGGCGATTGTTTATTGATTTAATTCCGAATGTGGTTCTGGTTGCGGCTGAAAAAGCAGACCGCAACGGTAATCTTTATACTGGATTTAATACCGAAGAAACGCCAACGATCGTTGAATCCGCAGCTTTCAAGAATGGAATTGTAATTGTTCAAGCCAATGAAATTGTTGACCAAGTTCCGCGGGTTGATATTCCCGGTGACCAAATTGATGTGATTATCCCTGCTGATAAGCCGTATGAATTGGAACCGTTGTTCACTCGTGATCCACAAAACATTACTGAAATTCAAATTTTGATGGCAATGATGGCTATTCGTGGAATTTATGAAAAGCACAATGTTCAATCATTAAATCACGGAGTTGGCTTTAACACCAGTGCAATTGAATTATTATTACCAACCTATGGTGAAAAATTAGGTTTAAAAGGAAAAATTTGTCGAAACTGGGAACTTAACCCGACTCCAACGTTGATCCCGGCAATTGAAAGCGGCTGGGTTGAATCGATTCACAGCTTTGGTGGTGAAGTTGGAATGGAAAAATACATTGCCGCTCGGCCGGATATTTTCTTTGTTGGAAAAGATGGTTCAATGCGTTCCAACCGCGCCTTAGGACAAGTTGCAGGCCAATATGCCATTGACATGTTTATTGGATCGACATTACAGATTGACAAGTATGGAAATTCATCAACGGTTACTGCTGGTCGGGTTCCTGGTTTTGGTGGGGCACCGAATATGGGAAGCAATCCAACAGGACGGCGCCACTCAACCCCAGCTTGGCAAGCAATGAAGACGACGGATAATCCGTTAGACAAGGGACAAAAATTGGTTGTGCAAATGGTTGAAACGTTTGGTGCAAACAAACAACCGGTCTTTGTTGATAAGCTGGATGCAGTTGATGTTCAAAAAGAAATCAATATGGAAAATGCGCCAATCATGATTTACAGCGAAGACACAACGCACATTGTAACTGAAGAAGGAATTGCATACTTGTATAAGACTGATAGTATGGCAGAGCGGCAAGCTGCAATCGAAGCCATTGCAGGAGTAACCCCGGTCGGATTACGGAGCAATGCAAGCCAGCTTCAAGATTTACGGAATCGCGGGATCGTTGCATTACCTGAAGACTTGGGAGTTCACCGCGGCGAAGCAAAACGTTCGTTGCTTGCAGCTCAAAATATGAGTGACTTAGTTAAATGGTCAGATGGGCTTTATAATCCGCCTGCAAAATTCAGAAGCTGGTCATAGGAGGAATCAATCATGGAAAAATTAAATTATAAATTCGACACTCAAGAAGAAGTGAAGGAGCCGGTTCATGTTGGAGTCGTTGCATCAGGCGACCTTGAAGTCCTGGTCTATCCAACGACTGATCCGCAAACAACGGTTGAAATTGTAACCGGAAGCGATGGCTTTGGCGAAGTTTGGAAAAACGTTTTAGACCGTTTCTTTGCTCGTTACCCATTACATGCAGATTTTAAGATTAATGATTTTGGCGCTACCCCAGGCGTAGTAAACTTACGACTGGCACAAGCAATGGAGGAGATTAAGCATGGAGAATAGTTTTGTTGAATTAAATGGACGTGATCGTGCAAAAGTATTATTCGATCATGGGACAGCCCGCGAACTTGTGGGGCCGTTAGATAATTTATACTCACCGCATTTGATGCCTCAAGGAATCGTTCCGGAAAGTGATGATGGAATTATTTTGATGAAGGGTCAAATCAAAGGCTTAGATTCAGTTGTCATCTCAATGGAAGGAGCTTTCCAAGGCGGCGGAATTGGTGAAGTTGGCGGTGCCAAAATTGTTGCAGCATTGGAACAAACCTTAAAGGATAATCAAAACGGCCACAAAGAATATCCAATTATTGTGTTTGATACTGGTGGTGTCCGGCTGCAAGAAGCAAATTATGGTTTATTATCGATTTCTGAAATTCAAAACATGATTATTGCGTTGAAGAAGTATGTTCCGGTAATTGGGGTTGTTCCAGGACGAGTCGGCGCGTTTGGCGGAATGTCGATCACAAGTGCAATGATGTCATATTTGATTGCAACGGATGAGGCACGGGTTGCATTGAACGGACCAGAAGTTATTGAACAAGAAGCCGGAGTTCGTGAATTTGATTCATCAGATAAGAACTTGATTTGGAATACTTTAGGAACCAAGCAACGGGCAGCAACGGGCTTAGTTGACGAAATCGTTGATGATGACGTTGATTTGATCAAAAACTCGATTGTGGCTGCAATTCAGGCAAAAAAGGATAGTCACCGAACAGAAAATGTTGATTTTTATTTGAACTTGTTAAAGGATATTGATTTTAACCAACCAATGGATACTGAAGAATATCGAAAACTTTTCCCGACAGTTAAAGCGGGTAACCATCATATTGCTGAAGCCCAAAAATCGGCAACTCCGAAAGATAAGAGCCGGGGACGCCTTTGGTTTGAAAAATTAACGGGAATTGAAAATGCTGAAAGTGAAGTTTCAACCGTTTTGCATGCAACAGTTGATGGTAAAGAGTTTATTGCAATTGTTCCTGATACTCAAAATAAGCGGTTTCCACGGGTTCGGAATGGTGAAGTAGGATTAATGGAAGGATTCACGGTTGCAAAAATTGTTAACCAAGTAATCGAAGAAGACCAAGGTAAAGAACAAAAGCGTCCAATTATTTGTATTGTTGATGTTCCAAGCCAAGCATACGGATATAAGGAAGAATTGATTGGAATCAACGTTGCGTTGGCTTCAAGTGCCGCAGCATATGCTAAGGCACGTCAAGCAGGTCACCCAGTAGTTGATTTTATTCCAGGTGATGCGGTTTCAGGTGGTTTCCTAGCTCATGGGTTACAGTCTAACCGGATGATTGCTTTGGGGGATGATTCCATTACAATTCAAGCAATGTCAAAAGCGAGTGCTGCTCGGATTACATTGCGGACAATTGAAGAGCTTGAAGAAGCAACTAAGCATGTACCTGCAATGGCATATGATGTTTTCAACTATACTAAATTAGGAGCATTGTATAAGCGAATTGATAGCATTAAGTCATGGGACGCTTCAGATAAAAATGTTGCTCGTATTCAAAAAGAAATTGATGCTGCAATCGATAGTACAAAAGGTCAACCAACAGATTTGAGTTATCGTTATACGAATGAAATTGCGGTCAAAGAAGGACGCGTTGCAACGCTGAAGATGCGGAAAGCCGTTGAAAATCAATGGAACAACTAGTTTATCCGCATGATTTGTTAAAAATTTCCTTTGAAAAAGATGAGTTATCGGCTTTTCCGAAATGGGCCCAATTGAAGCTAACTGAATTTCAAACGGTGATCGTAACCCGGCAAAAGCCGCTTTCTAAAAATGGGGTTGTTGTCGGAGTGCGGGGAAACCAGCGCAATCAGCGGTTTGCCTTTGAAATCAATAAACAAATGATTCAGAAGCGAGTGACCCCCTATGAAGCATTGGAGCACTTTAGATTTAATCAACTACCTGAATCACGAAAAGATTTTCCTGTCTTTCAAGCTTTGCGAAACACTCAGGATAAGCAGCTTTTATCTTCTAATTTTGGAATTACTGGAAGTGCTGGTTATGAAATTGTAACTGGTGATATGATGGTAAAGGAAACAAGCGATCTTGATTTAATTTTAAAAGTTAATCACCGAATTCCATTTGATAAATTGAAAAAGTTATGGGAAAATTTGAATCAATTTTCGGTGCATGCTGATGTTCAGTTGGTTAATGATGATCGCGGATTTTCATTAGAAGAGTTTGTTCAACAGAACGGCAAGCAGGTTTTGATGAAATCTGGCACCGGACCGTTTATTTCAAATTGTCCTTGGAGTGATTTAATTCAGGGAAAACATTGCTGAAGCAGGAAGAAGTTGAGTGGAATGGAAAAAATTGAAAATGGTGCTCAAATGCAAGCGTTTGTTGATGGTTTGCAAAATTCGCAACCATATCAATTCGGAAATTTAGCTGAATTTGGGATTGAAAAGCAAACGTATAATGCTGATTCACCATTGCAAGGAAGGAAAATCGGCTTTTTAGGATCGTCGATTACCTACGGTGCGTTTTCGCACGGAATCTCATTTGTTGATTACTTACAGGCTTGCGATGGGGTTGATGCGGTTAAATCTGCCGTGTCAGGGACGACGTTAGCTGGAAATGATGCGGATGCATATTTAACGCGGTTTAATCATGATTTCGATCCTGATGATAGTTACGATTTAATTGTTTGCCAACTTTCAACGAACGATGGCCGTCAAGGAAAGAAATTAGGTGAAATTTCCAAAACGAATGACTTTGATTTGAATACGACCATTGGAGCAATCGAGTTTTTGTGTCATGAGGTTCAAACGAAATTTAATTGTCCAATTGTATTCTATACATGTGTTGATACGTTAATGGATCCTAACTATGCGAAATTGGTTCAGATTTTGTATCAGCTATCACAGAAATGGAATTTTTCAATTATTGATCTGTACAATGATCGTGGTGTCTTAGCAACAATTAAGATTCGCAAGAATGCAATGTTTGATAACATTCATCCAACGCAAGAAGGATACTTGAAAATTTGGTTGCCGGTCTTTGAGAAACGGTTAGGTGAAATTTTAAGTAATAAATAGATTGGGATAAAGGAATGGAAGTGGATTTTAACATTTCCATTCCTTTTTTGATAGTTAACATTTCAATCTATTCTCCATTTGCGTTACCCTGAAAATAGAATTAGAACTTAAAGGAGCAATTCAAATGAAACTGGTTAGTTGGAATGTGAACGGAATTCGGGCAGCCATTAAGCATGGATTTAAAGATGTCTTTAAGGAATTAGATGCCGATATCTTTTGCATTAATGAAACGAAGTTGAGCGCGGGTCAATTAGATTTGAACTTTCCGGGATACGAGTCTTATTGGAATTATGCCGAACGGAAGGGCTATTCGGGAACGGCCGTCTTTACAAAAAAGAAGCCGTTAAGTGTTCAAAATGGAATTGGAATCGATGAGTTTGATGATGAAGGCCGGGTGATCACGTTGGAATTTGATAATTTCTACGTGGTGGCGTGTTATACACCGAATGCCAAACCAAAATTGGAACGGCTGGATTACCGGGTCAAATGGGATGATGCCTTTCGGAAGTATTTGCTTAAATTAAAAGCTCAAAAATCAGTTATTTTATGTGGCGACCTTAACGTTGCGCATGAAGAGATCGACCTGAAAAATCCTTCAAGTAATCACCACCATGGCGGCTTTTCAAATGAAGAACGCCAAGACATGACGAAACTATTAGATAGTGGCTTCATTGACACTTACCGGTATTTCAATCCGGATCAAACTGGGGCATACTCATGGTGGAGTTATCGGTTTGGCGCTCGGAAGCGAAATGCTGGTTGGCGCATTGATTACTTTATTGTTTCTGATGATCTCAAAGATCAGTTGCAAGAAGCCGCAATTTTAAGCGATGTAATGGGATCAGATCATTGTCCGGTCGAATTAAAAATTAAATTGTAGTTAAAAAGGATTGTTACCTCATTGGTAACAATCCTTTTTGTTTCATGTGAAATATCTTTATTCAGGTTCAACGTCCGGAGCCGGGACATTTTTGAGTTGCCGGAATCCCGGTAACAGTTGCATGACAATGAAACTGATCAAATAAAGCCCTGATAAGAACATCATGGTAACCTTTAAGTTAAAGTATTGCATCAATAACCCAATGATGAATGATGAGAATCCGCCGATTGCCCGGCCGACATTCATGATCAGGTTATTGGCAGTCGAACGGATTTCAGTTGGATAAAGGCGACTGATCACTGCGCCATATCCGCCAAACATTCCATTTGAGAAGAAACCGATCAGCATTCCCGCAAGAATCATTGTCAGGGCGGTGTGAGCCGCAAGGATAATGAAGAGGACGCAGGCTGATCCAATTAAGAAAATATTGAATGCAGCCTTCGCACTAAATTTGTCCATAATATAGCCGAAGACGACCATTCCAAGGCTCATTCCAATAATCGTGGCAATCATCCAAATTGAAGACTTGGAAACGGAAAGCCCCTGTTGTTTTTGAACGATTGATGGTAACCAGTTCATTAAGCCGAAGTAGCCGGCAATTTGGACAATCGTCATTACCATTAATCCCAATGTTTGGAATGTTAATCGTGGAGTTGCAAATAAGCGGGTAAATGAAATTTTACGATGGTTCTTTTGGGCATCTTCCTTCGCGGTTAAGAACTCCTGGCTTTCGGTTAAGTGCCGCCGGACAAAGTAGGTTAAGATCACCGGAATGATTCCGAGAAGGAAAAGGGCATTCCAGCCAAAGTGCGGAATGATAAATGAAGCGGCAAGGGCAGCGAAAATCGCCCCAACCTGACCGCCAATTGCGGCAACCGAAGTCATGCGGCCAACCTGTTTGGTTTCAAAGTTTTCGGCAATCAGGGCCATTCCGACGCCGTATTCACCACCAGCCCCAATTCCGGCTAAGAACCGTAAAACATAGATTACGGGCAGCGAGTGGGCAAAGAACATTGCGCCGGTTGCGAATGCGAAGATAAAAATGGTGTAACTGAATGTTTTGATTCGCCCAATTTTATCACCTAATAAACCAAAAATTGCACCGCCGAATAACATTCCCAGGTTAGTCATCGTTCCAATCAAACCAGCCGCTCCCTGTGAAATATGGAGGCTGGCAATAATCGGGGTTAATGCAAATGACAAAAACATGATATCCATGTTTTCAAGCGAGAATCCGGCTGCCGTTGAAGCAATCGTCCACTTTTGATTCCTGGTCATTTTTCCAGCTGTGCAATCATTTTTACTATTCAATTTAAGTCCCTCCAAAATTGATGCTCACGGGCATCATTTATTTTTCAAAGAACGATTATACACTTTTTAAGAGCAAATGGATGAAAAATTTCAAATTGATTTAAAACGTACTTTAAATATTGGTGATTATCCATGAATTTTTAAAGTATACTTCAAAAATATGCTATAATGTTGATTAAGTTAAAGTGTACTTTAAAAGATTGGGGATGAAATTAAATTGAAGTTTGTTAAACGGAAAGAATATCTTGATTTTTTGAATCGTCATCGCGATAAGAAAATCATTAAGATTGTTTCGGGGGTTCGCCGTTCAGGAAAATCAACCCTCTTTGAGTTGTTTAAGGATGAACTGCGTGCTGAAGGAATTCAACCTGATCAATTAATTACGATGAATTTCGAAGATATGGATAATGAGCCGTATCTTCAAGCAGATAAGCTATATCACCATATTTCAAAACTGTTGATTCCGAATAAAATGAATTATGTCTTTTTAGATGAGATTCAAAATGTTGATCATTTTGAAAAAGCAGTTAATTCGTTATTTTTGAAAGACAACGTTGATTTATATTTGACGGGTTCGAACGCATATTTTTTAAGTAGTGATATTGCAACGGTTTTAAGTGGCCGTTATGTTGAATTAAAAATGCTGCCGTTATCGTTTAAAGAATATGTGGAATGGAATCGGCAAAACAATGTTGTTAAGAAAAATGAAGAATTATTTAATCAGTACTTGGAAAGTTCATTCCCATATACGTTGTTTGTTGATTCTGAAAAGGAAAAACTCGAATATTTGCAAGGAATTTATTCAACGGTGGTTTTAAAGGATATCGTCGCTCGACTTTCAGTTCGCGATGTTGAAGTCCTTGAACGAATTATTCGAACATTATTTAGTGATGTTGGAAGTCTGGTAAACGTAAATAAAATTAAAAATACTTTAGTGAGCTCAGGATATAAGGCCTCTAATCCTTCAATCAGCAACTACCTAACAGGAATTACGGACAGTTTAATTATGTATCCGGTGAGTCAGTATGATATTCATGGGCGCCGGTTATTAGGAACTCAGAAAAAATATTATGCTGTTGATGTTGGGCTTCGACGATTACTGTTGGCAGATCATCAACAGGATTTTGGGCATATTATTGAAAATATCGTTTTTTTGGAATTAAAACGTCGTGGATATGAAGTTTATGTTGGAAATACAGGCAAATATGAGGTGGATTTTGTAGCAGTGGATGCCAAGCAAAATGTTGAATATTATCAAGTTTCATTAACGACTTTAGATGAAAAAACTCTTCAACGTGAATTGCGATCACTGCAGGCAATTAATGATCAGTATCCAAAATATTTGATCACATTAGATCAAATTAATCGAACGGCAAATTATAACGGAATTCAAAAAATGAACTTAATTGATTGGCTTTTAGCCTCACGAAACTGATGAAGCGTGCTACAATAAAAAGGCATTAAATAAATGAGGAATTATAACTATGAACGAAAAATTTAAACACTATTTTAAAGAACAAGGATTTGCTGAATTAACGCCGATCCAGCAGGCAACGCAAGAAGCATTGCAAGCGGGCGAAAATGTTCTGGGAATTGCGCCGACCGGATCAGGAAAAACTTTAGCATATGCGTGGCCATTGCTTGAAAAAGTGATGCCTGGTGATGGGACTCAATTAGTTGTTATGGCGCCTTCACAGGAACTAGCTGCCCAAATTACGGATGTTATCCGTGAATGGGGGAAACTGATTGGGTTAAATACAATTTCCTTAATTGGCGGGGCTAACATTAAACGGCAAATTGAACGGTTAAAAAAACATCCGGAAATTGTCGTTGGAACGCCGGGTCGGATGCTGCAGTTGATCGAACAACGGAAATTGCGATTGCATAAGGTAATCGCAGCCGTAATCGATGAAGCGGATGAAATGCTTCAGGAAAAAGAGTCAATGGATACGATTCGTGATATTTTGAGTCATGCGCCATCAGAAATTCAGTTAGTTTTCTTCTCCGCAACGAAAACGCCGGTCTTTAATGAATTTCATCAATGGTTTGGAATCGAACCGCAAGTCATCGATGTTTCTGATCAAGATATTACTGGGGGGCAGGTTACCCATTATTTGATGGAGACTCCGACCCGTAAGCGGGTTGATATGTTGCGAAAAACCGCCAATTTACCTGAAATGCATGCATTGGTTTTCTTCAAACAAACGGCAACCCTTGAAGAAGTTTATCAAAAATTACAGCATCACCATATTCCGGTTGCAATGTTAAGCAGTAATGGCCGGCAAACGGATCGGCAACAGGCATTAGCGGCGTTGAAAAAGGGTAAACTGACCTTTATTTTAACCACTGATATTGCAGCCCGGGGAATTGATATTCCGGGATTGCCAGCTGTGATTAATTATGACATTCCAAAAGATCAAACAACGTATATTCACCGGGCAGGGCGGACTGGTCGGATGGGTGCGCCGGGAGCAGTCTTAAATTTAGGGAATGAACATGAATTACGCAACTTTAAACAGCTCATGGATCAAAGTAAACTTGATATTCAGAACGGAATTCTCTATCAAGGAATGCTTTACGGCGAAGAGGCAATGGCTGATCTTGATTTGAAGAAACGGCGCCAGCACCGGAAGCCAGTTGTTAAAAATGAGGAACAACCAAAAAAGAAAAAGAAGAATCGGAAACGGAACCGAAAGAACAAAGGAAAGCCATCTGCTCATAAGAAAAGATAAAAAATAACCGTGATCGTTAAACGCGACCACGGTTATTTAATATTCAATTATTAATCATTGTTTTTGATTCGCTTTGAACGGGTTGTGTAAAGCGCCCATGCAAAGATTCCAAAGACTAACGGACCAGCAACGGTTGCTGCGGCGCCAACCCAGTCTTTTTCAATAAATGGTTGGATAATTGTAAAGCCGTTTGCAATTGCAAGGGTGATCAATGTAATTGTTACGATCACGAGCATTGTTTTCCGACTATGGAAAGCTTCAAACGGCCGGTCGAGGTCTTGCCGTTTCTTAAAGAACGGAAAGGCTGCAACCAAGAAGAGGTATGGCAATGTTGATGCAACGTTACTCATTGAAGTTAAGAGGTTGAACAAGAACTTTGAATCTTGGTGAATCAAAGTTGATGCGATTGCAACCCCACCAATGATGACACATACGATTGCGGTTTGAACCCAAAGCGCAAATGAAGGCATGCCTTTCTTGTTTAACTTTGTAACTTTTTCTGGCCAAAGTTCTTTTGGTGAACCCATAATGAATGACTTCAATGGTGAGTAGATCAAAACGAAGAATGAACCTAAGTAAGCACATAACATTCCGATTGCTGATAACCGTGAGAAGACCGTTCCCATTGTCAATGCAGCGTGGGTCGATAAGTGGAAGGCTTTTCCTAATTCTAATCCAAGATTTTGCATCAAGACGTATGTAATGTTACCTAAGTTTACGTCAGGATGATTAATGACATGATTCCAGTTGGTTGTAATTCCCCACAGGAAAATGTTCAAAGCGTAACCGATTCCGATAACAACGGTACTAATCATGATTGCACGTGGGAAAGTTTTTTCCGGTTTATCCAATGAATCAGTGACACCACCCATTGATTCAAGACCACCATATGCGAAGATTGCGTAAATCATGAAGCTAATCATTGCAATTGGTGATTGGAATTGCGGGTTAACAGATGTTGCAAATTGTGAAACGTGTTGAATTGGTTGTGCCAATTGGAAGTGATTCTTAAATAAGATGAAGACACTTGAAAGAATCAATGTCACGTTAAGCAACATAACGGCTAACCCACCAATTGATGAAATCTTGGCAATTGTATCAATCCCGTGGTTAACAAGCCATGTAATTGCAATTACCCCGATGATCGAAATCAATGCGACCGTCAAAGTTGAATTTAGTCCGAACAGATGCCATGTGTTTGTTGTATCATGGCCAAAGATAATGGTTGAAATCGTAATACAGATTTTTTGAGAAACCATTACTTGCCAAATTACCCAAGCGGATAACCAAATAAAGGTGGCAATAAATGACCATTTTTCACTGATTGAGGCATCAAGCCATGAATAAATTCCACCCTTGCTTTCTTTTAAAGCAGAACCGTATTCAGCGTACATCAAACTACTTGGAAGGAAGTAGAGCAATGCACCTAAAATGTACCATAGGATCGCACCGTATCCCATTTGCATAAAGGCAACCGGTGTATTGGCAAACCCGAAGATCGTTGAGAAGATCATCAGGACTAATGCACCAGTTGTGATTTTCTTTGCATTGTTGTTTTCGCTCATCTAATAATTCTCCTTAGAATATTTTTAAACAAAATATGTTTCGTAAAATAATTATACACGGTTTATGATAAAAAATGTAACATAAAACCAAATTATTAGAAAATATTTAAAAATAAAAGAGACTTATCCAATAATTATTATTAAATTTTAAAAAATGGAGATACTTGCGTGCCTTTCAAAGATTAATTATACTTAAACTATTGTTTTAATCAGTTGCGCTTGTAGCTCAGCAGGATAGAGCAACCGCCTCCTAAGCGGTAGGTCATCGGTTCAATTCCGATCAAGCGCATAAAAAAAGCTGCGATTTATATCGCAGCCTTTTTTATTTAAGCCCAATCACCGTTTCGGAATACAGGAACGATCGTCCCGTCCTTTTTAATTCCATCAATGTTCATATCAGCTGACCCGACCATGAAATCAACATGGGCTTGACTAAAGTTGATTCCTTTAGCTTTAAGTTGATCTTTGCTCATTTTGGTTCCGCCCTGAACGTTAAATGGATAAGCAGCCCCTAAAGCAAGGTGATCGCTTGCGTTTTCATCAAAGAGGGTATTAAAGAATGTAATTCCTGATTGTGAAATCGGTGATGGATCCGGAACAAGGGAAACTTCACCAAGTGAACGAACACCTTCATCAGTTTCAAGAAGGTGATCAAGAACAGCTTGGCCTTTTTCAGCCGTTGCTTCGACAACTTTCCCGTCTTTAAATGTAAATTTCATATTTTCAAGAATGTTGCCGGCATAACTTAACGGTTTGGTTGAGGTTACGTAACCGTCGATTCGGCGATTATCAGGCGCAGTGAAACATTCTTCGGTTGGCATGTTAGCCATGAATTCGATTCCGGCAGCGTTTTTGCTTCCGCCGCCTTCCCAAACGTGATTTTCAGGAAGACCGATCGTTAAATCAGTTCGCGGTGAAGTGTAGTGTAATGCACTGAATTGTTCCTTATTTAACCAGTCTTCTTTTTCGTGCAACTTAGCATCGTGATCTTTCCAAGCTTGAATTGGATCTTCACGGTCGATCCGGGTTGTTTTGAAAATTTCTTCCCACAGACGGTCAACGGCGGCTTCACCCTTTAAATCAGGAAAGACGCGTTCAGCCCACGCTGGACTGGCAGCGGCAACAACTGTCCAACTTAAATCATTGTTTTGAGTTGCTTGCCGAACAGGCATTAAGGCTTTTCCGTTCGCGCTTTGGTATGCGGCAACCCGTTTTTGGTCAATTCCGCCAAATGCACCGGGATCTTCTGACATCACTGAGATCCGGCAGCAACGGTGATCAGCAATGTATTGGGCTTCTTCCTTGGCAAATTCCGGAACATTTTCAAGAAATTCATCGCTTGCATGTTCAAGAAATTCACGTTGGGCAAAGGTATCGCTCCATTTGATCATTACCTTTCCAGCACCGGCCTTGTAAGCTTCTTTAACGATTAAGTGGGCGAGGTGTTGTTGATCAACATTAATATAGAGAACAACTTCTTGTCCGGGTTGGACATTGACTCCGACCTTAACGATTAATTCAGCATATTTTTGTAACTTTTCTTCAAAATTTGCAATTGTCATAGTAAGGAACCTCCATTCATCTTAATATATATGATAGCATAGAAATGTAAGTGAAATTGATTATATAGGGCAAGAGGAGGATCTATATGGAAAAAATCAAAGTAATGACCGTTTTTGGGACGCGGCCAGAAGCAATTAAAATGGCCCCGCTTGTATTAGAATTGAACAAGCATGCTGATCAAATTGAAGCGGTGACGACCGTTACGGCTCAGCACCGGGAAATGTTGGATCAGGTGCTTGAAATTTTTAAGATCAAACCGGATTATGATTTAAACATTATGCACCAGGGGCAGAGCTTGAATGACATAACGGTTGATGTTTTAAATAAATTAAAAGGGGTCATTGAAACGGAAAAGCCAGACATTGTATTGGTTCATGGTGATACAACGACGACATTTGCAGCAAGTTTAGCGGCTTTTTATCAACAAGTTGCAGTTGGCCACGTTGAAGCTGGTTTGCGGACCTGGAATAAGTATTCACCATATCCGGAAGAAATGAACCGGCAAATGACGGATGATCTTGCCGATTTATATTTTGCGCCAACGCAGCAAAGTAAGGATAATCTGTTGAAGGAAAATCATGCAGCCGCAAAGATTTTTATTACCGGTAATACAGCAATTGATGCGTTGCATGAAACCGTACAAGACAATTATCACCATGATATTTTAGAGCTTGTTGATCCCCAAAAGAAATTGATTTTAGTAACGATGCACCGGCGGGAAAATCAAGGTGAACCAATGAAACGGGTCTTTAAGGCCATTCGCGATGTTGTTGAAACTCATCCGGGGATTGAAGTGATTTATCCGGTTCATTTAAGCCCGGCGGTTCAAAAGGCAGCCCATGAGATCTTTGATCATGTTGACCGCGTTCATTTGATTGATCCGCTTGATGTGGTTGATTTTCACAATCTCGCTGCTCGCAGTTTCTTCATCATGTCAGATTCTGGCGGTGTTCAAGAAGAAGCTCCAGCACTTGGGAAACCAGTCCTTGTGCTGCGGGATACAACCGAGCGTCCAGAAGGAATTAAGGCGGGAACATTAAAACTCGTCGGAACGGATTATCAAACGGTTAAGACCGAAATGGAAACGCTGCTGGATGATCAAAAAGAATATGAAGCAATGGCAAATGCTAAAAATCCATACGGTGATGGCCATGCCGCTCAACGAATCGTTGAAGCAATCCAGTATCATTTTGGTCAGCTTAAAGAACGGCCGGAAGAATTTAAGTAGAAAAAAAAGCGACATTAATTGTCGCGCTTTTTTTATCTATTCTTTTTTCTTACGAACGAGCGTGATTCCACCGCTAACTAACGTAATGGTTATTCCAATCGCTGAAATGAGGATTCCAAGTTTTAATCCTGGAGTATGGTAGTTCAATTCAACGTGATGAACGCCGGCAGGAAGCTTGATTCCAATAAATGCGGTGTTCGTGCGCAGGAGCGGGACCTTTTTCCCGTTGACCGTGGCTTGCCACCCATCGGAGTACGGAATCGAAGAGGTCAAGATTCCCGGACGCGTGGTCTTGATCGTTCCTTGAAGATGGTTTGACGATAATTTCAGCTGCCGCAACCGATTCTTTTGAATGGTTTGGACTTGGTGAGCATATTGGCTTCCAAGGGGTTCGGCAACCAGTTTCAAATTAAACGAGTAAGTCCCTAAATGGTTAAAGTTTAACGCAATTGTTTGCGGAATTTGAGGGTAAAATCCTAAATTCATCGTTCCGTTTTTGACTTGTTTATAGAATGACAAAATTTGAGCTTTCGGTTGTTTGATAACTTCTTTTCCAAGTGGAGTAGTTGCCTGAATTTTAAAGCTTTGATCAGGCAGACCGCTAATAATGTTGTTTCGGAATGCCTGATAAGCACTTAATTTCGAGTTTTGGGTCAACTTTCCATCGCTCAAATGATAGTCGGCATTGGTTTGCTGCATTGTAATTTGTTGTTTCAACGTTAATGGTTGATAATGCAAGTTTTCAAATTCAAGGTGCAGTTCAGAATTCTTCAATGCTTTTTGCTGTTCGGGGGTCAAATTTTGAAGATCGAGAACAACTTTGTAACTTTCATTTGAATCAAGATGCTCGAGGTGTTGCGGATCAATCAGGTTTCCATTGCTTGAAATCAATTTAAACGGAAGGTTGATAACCTGTCCCTTAACAGACGCTTGCGGCAGACCGGTCGGTTGGTTGACTAAAACACCATCAGCAAGGGCCCGCTCTTTTTGAGTCGGACCGTAGGCTGCGTACTGGTCAGGGGTAAAGACCTTTGATTGCCAGTACATTAGTGGAAAATTCTGTTGGGTACGATACCGTAGGATCCGGTCGTTTGTATACGTATTCAGCATTTGACTGGCATCGAGCGTATAGCCAGCCGGAATCTTAGCACTATTTGGTTGTTGGTGGTGAACAAAGAGGTATTTAACCCCGAAAAAGTTATTTGCAACTGTCCGATCATCAAACTGGGCAAGCGGAATGTTAGCCTCAAATTGAGTGTTTTGCAGATTTTGAGCAAAGTCGCCAATTAATTTATTCTGTAATGAATAGTACGAGTTGATGGAATTAACGTTTGCTTGTTGGTTATTGTACATATGATACCCAGCACCGAAATCTGCATTTTGACTGATCGTTGAGATTCGATAACCGGTTTGATCAGTTAGTTGTTGGGCAAGCTTTCCGTATTGAATATCAGCAAGGCGCGAGTAACTTTTCCGCGGCAGCATTTCGTTTGAATATCTTTCATTAAAAGGAGCCTCAAAGTAAACAGCATTACAAATCACGTTTAATAAGACGACGCCAAGAAGAATTTGCCGCGCATGGTGCGGTTGATAATGGTGAATCAAAAGCAACGCGCCAAGGGTAACGAAAAGAAAGACAACGGGAATAAATATCTTTTCATTATTTTGGAAGAAGTAGTCCGCGCAAACATAAGCGATGTAAAGAATGGCTCCAATCGTAAACCCTTTGATGGTTTTTACAGATAAAGTTTCAAGGTTATCAGCAAGGGCCGCGCATGCTAAAGCAACTGGAAGGCATAACATTAACGTCCACCGGTTAGAAGGAGCCAAAAAGCCGTTGAAAACGGAAGCACACGCAGGAATAAGCAAAATAATGAAACTAATGATCAAAACTGAGTTAATGATTCGATATTGTTTAAATACTTTGAAAGTGTATAAAATGGCAAAAAATGCGATGCTGGCAAAGCCAAGGGCACTCCAAAAGTAAAAGTCGCGGTTGCCGCCATTGATCAGTTGTCCCGGCAAGCTTAAATAGTAATATGCCGGATATACTTTTAATCCGTTGGCAAAGGTGCTTGAAGTCCGGGTTGAATTATGAACGGCAATAATTTCCGGAAGTAAGAGAACGGCCGCGTTGATAATGCTTAAAACCGTTGCGCCCGCCAGCTTAGCAAACAATTTTAGGTAGTTTTTCTTGGTTTTAAGATCCCATAATAGGCGCAAGCCTAAATATACAATGGCTCCTAAACCAAGGATATAGGCAAAGTAAAAGTTATTAATCAGCATCCACGTAAATGTGAACAGTAACGGCCAGACAGATCTTCCTTGAATGACCCGTTCAAGATTGACGATCAAAATTGGAAAGATAATAAACGGCAGGGTAAAGAACGGTTGGGCAACGTTTGAGTAAAGCAGAAAAGCATTAAAAAGGTAGACAAGCGCGCCGATAACAACCGACGAATCTTTTAATTTTAAATGGAATGCACACCAGCAAAATGCTAAACCGGCACAGTATAGCCGCAAAACGATTAGTAATTGATATGCGAAAATCATTTTACTTGCTGGGAAAAGCAAAACAAGGTATGCAAAAATGTCACCAAATAAATAGTAAGCATCAACTTGGAAAGCATCGCCGCCAAGTCCCATATGCCACGACCAACCGGGGAGGGCCGCAAGGGATGGATGGTGGATAAAGTTTAGTAAGCATTTGCGAAATTCGATTAAAAGCGGCAAATGCTGATTAGCACCATCGAGTCGCCAAATTAACGAATGTCCGGTGACCAAGTAAGTTCCGTACACAAATAAAGCAACGATTAAAAATGTTGCGGTGTATTTTAAATATCCGAATTTATGGCTTTGACGATCAAACGAAAATTCCACCAAAAGGCCCTCCTTACATTATTCTCTCTTTATTTTAAAGCATGAAATCTAAAAAGAGAAGAGGGCGAAAAAGCTTTAAGAATCAAAGAATCGGGCATATTAAAAAATAACCGTGAGCGAACTCACGGTTATTTAATGCTTCAAAGTTATTTTTTCTCTTTCAAAATGTATACTGGACGATTCTTGACTTCCATGAAAATCTTGCCGATATATTTACCGACGATTCCGAGACAAAGGAGTTGAATTCCTCCAATAAAAAGGAAAATGCATACCATGGATGCCCATCCAAATGCTGAACCGCCGTATAGAAGTTTTCTTGCAATTACGAAAATAATCCCGATAACGGATGCAACTGATGAAAGTAATCCAACGTATGACGCAATGTTTAACGGCGTTTGGGAGAAGGAAACAATTCCATCAATTGAGTATTTCAATAAACTCCAAAAGTTCCAGCTTGTTTTACCAGCAACCCGTTCTTTGTTTTGGTATTCCAGGTATTTCGTCTTAAATCCGACCCAACTGAAAATTCCTTTTGAGAACCGGTTGTATTCAGACATTGAAAGAATTGCATCGACCATTTGCCGGGTCATTAAACGGTAATCACGGGCACCATCAACGATTTCAGTGTCGGAAATTTTGTTGATCAACTTGTAAAACATGTGGGCAAAGAATGACCGGATCGGTGGTTCACCCTTGCGATCGACTCGCCGTGTTCCAACACAGTCGTATTCGCCAGATTCAAGATAACCAAGCATTTTTGGTAATAATTCAGGCGGATCTTGAAGATCGACGTCCATTACCGCAACATAATCCCCCGTTGCTTGTTGTAATCCGCAGTAGAGGCCGGCTTCTTTTCCAAAATTCCGTGAAAATGAGGCATAGTGAACATGTTCCGGATCTTTTTGTTGAAGTTTCCGTAATTCACCAAGGGTATTGTCTGATGAGCCATCATCAATAAACCAGTATTCGAGTTCAATATTTGGTAATTGCGGGGCAACCTTTTCAACGGCGTCATAGAATAACGGAATTGATTCTTCCTCGCAATAGCAAGGTACAATGATTGAAAGTTTTTTTGTCATGATTGTTATGTTACTCCTCTAATTTAGCTACTAATTGATCTGTAAATTGATCAAGGGTATCAAGGTCTTCGTCAGTGTCAGGTGAAAGATTGATTTTAACGTCCGGCGCCCCTTGAATTGCGCCGGCTTCTTTTAATACACGACTAAACTCATCAACTGCGGTGCAATAATATTCGCCATAGAATGTATCACCTGATCCAGCAACTCCATATATTTTGCCTGACAAATCAGTTTCTTGTAGATCGTCGAAGAAATCCATCCCTTCATCTGGCAAATTTCCTTCATCGTAGGTATAAGGACATACGATGCACAGGTCAGCATCTTCAAAATCGCTGACATCGGCTTGTGAAATTTCATCAACTTGAACATCAAGCCCCTGATCTTCAAGATTTTCAGCAATGATATCAGCAATGTCTTCGTTATTTCCGGTAATTGTTGCGAAAACGATCTCTGCTTTGGCCAATGGAATGCCTCCTTTCCGTAAACCCATATTTTTTCATTATACCAAATTATATCAAAAATCAGCGGTAAACGTGAGAATTGTTTATTAGAATTTACCGAATAGTAATAAGTTAAGGTATAATGAAAAAGAATAATAATTTGATTCGGAATGGAGGATAATTAAATGATTACATTAAAGTCGCCACGCGAAATTAAAGAAATGGCAGTTTCAGGCGCAATTTTAGCTGGGATGCACGTTGGATTGCGTGACATTGTTAAACCTGGGGTATCAAGTTGGGAAGTTGAAAAATTTGCCCGCAAGTACTTCAAAGAACATGATGCAATTCCTGAACAAATTGGATTTGAAGGATACAAGTATGCAACATGTGTCAGTGTTAATGATGAAATCTGTCATGCCTTTCCACGGAAAAATTTGATTTTTAAGGAAGGCGATCTGGTTAAAATTGATACGGTTGTTAACTATCATGGAGCAATGAGCGATTCATGCTGGAGTTATGTTGTTGGGAAACCAAGTCCAGAAGTTGAACGCTTAATGGAAGTTACAAAGAAAGCTTTGTACCTTGGAATTGATCAAGCTCAAGTTGGCAACCGAATCGGTGATATCGGGGCTGCAATTCAACATTATACGGAAGATGAAAACGGCTATGGCGATGTCCGGGAATTCATCGGCCATGGAATTGGACCAACGATGCACGAATCACCGAATGTTCCGCACTATGGTGAAGCCGGAAAGGGAATGCGCCTTCGTGAAGGAATGACAATTACCATTGAACCAATGATCAATACCGGGACATGGCGGGCAGTGATGGATGATCCGAACGGCTGGACAGCCCGGACAGCAGACGGCGGTCTTTCATGCCAATATGAACATACAATTGTAATTACCAAAGACGGCCCCAAGATTTTAACATCACAAGATCCAGCAATGGACGAAAAATACCTGTATAAATTTAAGTAAATCCTAATAATCATTAAGATAAGGATTTGCTTTTAAAATCAAAATAGCCAAAACGTTGATTTAATCATAAATGTCCAATAATTTAATCTTTGTGTAAATTAAACTTTTCTCAGATAAGTAAGTAAATCCTTACCAAAAATCGATAATTTACTTGTCAAAGAATTATTTATTGGTATAATTACACTAGATATTTGATTATCTTTTTAGATAAATACACCAATAAATTTAGATAGGGGTATAACAATGAAAGTTAGAAAAGCTGTTATTCCTGCAGCCGGATTAGGGACACGGTTCCTTCCAGCCACAAAGGCTTTGGCAAAGGAAATGTTCCCAATTATTGACAAACCTACAATTCAATACATCGTTGAAGAAGCACGTAAGTCAGGAATCGAAGACATTTTAGTTGTTACAGGAAAGGGTAAGCGGCCAATCGAAGACCACTTCGACTCAGTTCCTGAACTTGAACAAAACTTGAAAGCAAAGGGCAAGAACGACTTACTCGAACTTGTTCAACAAACAACGGACATTAACTTGTACTTTATCCGTCAATCACATCCACGTGGTTTAGGGGATGCGGTTTTGATGGCCAAGGACTTTGTTGGGAACGAACCATTTGTTGTCATGTTAGGTGACGATATTATGGACGACAAGGTTCCGTTGACGAAACAATTGATTGACCGCTATGAAGAAACACATGCTTCAACATTAGCTGTGATGAAGGTTCCGCATGAAGAAGTTAACAAGTACGGTGTAATTGACCCGGTTACTGAAACTAAACCAGGTTTATTTGACGTTAATAAATTTGTTGAAAAGCCAGATGTTGATAAGGCACCATCTGACTTAGCAATCATCGGTCGTTACTTATTAACACCTGAAATTTTTGATATGCTTGAAACTCAAAAGCCAGGTGCTGGTAATGAAATCCAATTAACGGATGCAATTGACCGGTTGAACCAAATTCAACGCGTATTTGCTCATGAATTTAAGGGTAACCGTTATGATGTGGGTTACAAGTTTGGCTATTTGAAGACTTCAATTCAATTTGGATTGAAACACCCAGAAGTAAGTGCTGACTTAAAGGCATACATCAAGGAATTAGCAAAAACACTTAAGTAATTCATGACATTAATTATGGAAGGTCGTGACGAGAGTCCGACCTTTTTATTTTTTGTAATCATAATTTAACGGGAAATCCTTATTTAAAGTGGTTTAATAAGGGTATGTGCGTTTTATTAATTGAAATAAGCAAAGGAATTACAAAATGAAAAAGTTTGGTGCGAACTTAAAGGGGTTTGCCAAGACTGCATTGAAAAAGACGATTCAGGGCGATATCTTCAATATGGCGATTGTGGCAACGTACTATGTTTTGCTTACAATTGTGCCAATCGTGATTTTTATTGGAAATATTTTGCCGATCATGCATTTAAATGCGACCCGGATCATGCCGTATTTAAACGTTGCCCTTCCGGAACCGGTATATAATTTCTTAGGTCCGATCGTCCGGAAGTTTTTGACGCATGGTTCAGGTGGGATTGCTTCATTCTCAATGATCTTCACCTTATGGGCCGGCAGTCGCGGCATTAATGCGTTAAAAAGGTCGATGAATCAAATATTTGGAGTGGGAGATTCACAAGATTTTATTGTGACAACTGTATTATCGATTTTGATCACGCTGAGTTTCGGAGCGTTGTTAGTGACGACGTTTGTGATCTATAGTTTTGGTCAAATTGTTCTTGAATATTTAACACCGATTTTTAAACTCCCGTTATCGTATTTGGAGATCTTCTTACGGTATCGCTGGTCGGTAACATTTGTCATTATCTTTTCAATTTTGTGTTTGATTTATATTGTATTGCCCAATGTTAAAGTTCACTGGTTATCAGTTTGGCCAGGGGCTTTAGTTGCGGCATTGGGATGGATGGCGTTAACCGGCATCTTTACAATTTACGTGAAGTATTTTGCATATCGAATTTTAAGTTACGGAACGATTGGAACGTTTCTGGTATTACTTTTCTGGATGAATTTTACAAATTTAATTATTCTCTTTGGGGCAATTGTTAATGCATTTTTGGAAGAGAAAATTTATGGAAGAGTTGTCCCCAAGGAACATCGTTTTGGAAAGAAAGTTCAGCGAAAAATTCATGAACGCCGCCAAAAACAAAACTAAAGGATCGGGAAAAATCCCGATCCTTTAGTTTTGTTCATCAATAAACTGGTTGATTTCATCCATTGAAAAGCCTTTCCGGTATAAGGCCATTTTAACTTTTTGATTGCGTTGAGAAAGAGGCAGCCTTTGATACCGGCGCATGATTTTGGCACCTTGAAGTCGGAGCTGTTCTCTTTCTTGATCTGTATCTTTTTCAAGGCCAAGCCGATTGATTGCTTCGGTTGCAATCTCGGAACTGAAGCCTTTAGTGAAAAGGCCGTTTTTAATTTTCTGAATTTTAACTTTGAAGGCTTCCCGATGATATTTACGGGCAAGTTTTTGAGTAATTTTGATTGAATTTTGAAGTTGATCTTCAAAGGAAAATTCTTCAAGGGCGGTTTCAATATCATTTTCAAGGACGCCTTTTTGGCGTAATTTTTGGGTAATGACTTTCGGTCCTTTATCTGAGGTTTTGGCAATTGTTCGGACATAGCTTTTAGCGTACTCAAGATCATTAATATAGCCTTGATTGCGTAAACGTTGAAGAACGGGTTCAATCTGAGAATCAGTAAAATCGTGTTGTTGAAGGTATTGAATGATTTCCTTTTCAGTTCTTAACTGGTAAGAAAGGTAATCAAGGGCTTTATTGTAAGCTTTTGAAATTGAATCAGCATCCGTGATGGCCTGGATCTGGTCATTTGTGATCTCCTGATCTTTATGCAGGCGAAATTGGATCAAAACTTCTTCGCTGACAGGAAATCGGTATTGGCCGTCAATAAAAATATTGTACCGGCCTTTTCGTTTTTGAGCTTGAATTGCTGTAATTTTCACGTTATCAACCTCCAATTCTTACTGCCATTATAAACGTTGAAATTGTTTAATGCTATAATTGAAATATTCTGAGAGGGGTTCTTTATGGAAAAAAAGAGAATTATTAAATTAAAAATCAAAAAAATGGGAATTAACGGTGAAGGCATTGGTTATTTTCAGCGCAAAATCGTTTTTGTTCCGCAAGCATTGCCGGAAGAATACGTTTTGGCCCGAATTGAAAAGGAGCAGGCCAAGTATATCAGTGCCGAACTTGTTAAAATTTTAAAAAAGAGTCCGGTTCGAACTCAACCCCGGGATAAGTATGACGTTGGTGGAATTGAACTTGAACATCTTCAATATTCAGCTCAATTAAAATTTAAAGAAGATATTATTCGGCAATCATTAGCGAAGTTTAAGCCGCAGGGATATCGTCAAATGGAAATTCGTCCAACGATTGGAATGGATGAACCATATCATTATCGGAATAAAGCGCAATTTCAGATTCGAAAGTCAAAGAGCGGGAAGATTCTTGCGGGATTATATCGTCCTAATTCGCATTTTCTTGTAGATCTTCCGACTTTTAGTACGCAAAAGCCGTTAACGATGAAGGTCATGCGCACAGTTGTTGCTCTAATCAAAAAATGGAATATTTCGGTATACGACGAGCGGCAGCATCGCGGGTTATTAAAGACGGTTGTGATTCGGGAATCTGAGGCATTTAATCAGATTCAAGTCATTTTTATTACAACGAGCGATCGGTTCCCTCAAAAAAATCAATTGATCAATGATCTTCAGCAGCAATTTCCAGAGATCATTTCAATAATGCAAAATGTAAACCGAAGCCGCGGGTCCCAGATCTGGGGTGATGAGACGTTTAATTTGGCAGGAACCGATTATCTTGACGAGCAGCTTGGAAACGTTCATTTTAAATTATCAGCCCGGGCATTTTTCCAATTGAACCCGCAGCAGACGATTCGATTATATGATCAGGTTGCGCAAGCACTCGATCTTCAGCCGCATGAAACTTTAGTTGATGCCTATTGTGGGGTCGGAACGATTGGATTATCCGTTGGCCAAAATGCAAAGGAAATTCGTGGAATGGATATTATTCCAGAGGCAATTCAAGATGCACGAATGAATGCCCGGCTTTCCGGGATTTCGAATGCGACGTATGAAGTCGGAACGGCGGATAAATGGTTTGCAAAATGGACAAAGGAAGGCTTTGTTCCGGATGCGTTAGTCGTGGATCCCCCGCGAACGGGACTTGATGAGCGGCTTATTCAAACGATCCATCAATTCAAACCGCAAAAGTTTGTCTACGTTTCGTGCAATCCGTCAACATTGGCACGCGACTTAGTAAAATTAACGAATGATTATCATGTGGAATACATTCAATCAATTGATATGTTTCCACAGACAGCAAGGTGTGAAGCAATTGTTAAGTTCAAGAGAAAGTAAACGGAATTTGATTAGGGCGTTAATTATTTTAATTGCGCTGATCAGTGGAATTCAGCTTGCAACTTCTTCAGGGCGGGCAATGAATATTTACCAGCCGCCGCTTGAATCGTTTGACCAAAATGTGAATTACATTCAAGGAACGAAAACCGAGAAGGAATTGACCCAATTGATGAAGAACCGGCACTTTATCGGAACGGTGACGTTGGTTAAAAATAATCATTTGGTATATCAACAAGGATTTGGCTATGCTAACCAGGCCCAGGGGTTAATGAATTCGGGAAAGGTTACGTACCAAATTGCCTCGATCCAAAAAAGTATGACGGCGGTCCTGTTAATGAAAACGGCAGCTGAAAAACATTTTTCACTTGATACACCGGTCAGCAAGTTTTATCCGCAAATTCAAGGGGCCAATTTAATCACCTTACGAAATTTATTAACGATGACTTCTGGAATTGCGGACCAGCAGCCAATCAAGAAACCGGCAAATGATAAGCAGTTTCTCCAATACACGGTTAATAAAGTCAAAGTTAATCCGCAAATGATTGGTCAGCTGCATTATCAGCCCGTTAACTTTGTTTTATTAGCTGGGATCATTCAACGCGAAAATCAGATGAGCTATTATAAATACTTTGAAAAAAATATTATCAAGCCGCTTGGTCTCCGGTATTCATATTTTTATCAGAATATGAATAAATACCGGACTGTTCAAGCCCAGGGGTATCATTTTAATCCGCAAAAGCCGACTGCATATGTTCCGTTTAAGGAAAAACGGGCCGGGTATGATGAACAACTGGGGACAGGAAACTTGTACATGTCAAATGGCGATCTTTATCAGACATTACGGGCATTTATGACTTCCAGCATTCTTACCCCCCGGCAGACGGCAGCCCTGTATTCACCAGGAAAGACGCGGTCAACGTATTTGTCAGGAGTTTATTCGATCCGGCAAACGGTTCCGCAATTACTTGGACAACAGTATGCCGGATATCACTTTCATGGAACGGAATTTGGGTTTGATACGATCGGTGATATTTCGAAAAACGGGGCAGATGCGGTGATTTTTACATCAAACGCTGCGAACTATGGAGCGAATAACAATTATTCATTGGACATCCCGATTTACAAGCAATTAATTGATGATCCCCAAATTTTTTAGGAATTTTGATTAAACTTTGGTATAATACTCATGATGATCGGTGTAATCAACACCTGTGTTTATAGAAAGCAGGCTAAGTATGCGTCACTCACGAGGCCCTAAAGAGGGCGAGTTTATTACGATAAAAAGTTATAAGCACGACGGTAGTTTACATCGAACATGGCGCGATACGATGGTATTAAAGACAAGTGATAATGCAATTATCGGATGCAATGACCATACGCTTGTGACCGAAGCAGACGGTCGGCGATGGGTCACCCGGGAACCGGCGTTGATTTACTTTCACAAGCATTACTGGTTTAACATTGTAACCATGATTCGCGATAATGGAGTTTCATATTACTGCAACCTGGCATCGCCTTCTGTAATGGACCGTGAAGCCTTAAAGTACATCGATTATGATTTGGACGTTAAGGTTTTTCCGAACGGTGAGAAGCGGTTGCTCGATGTAGATGAATATGAAGATCATAGTAAAAAGTGGAATTACTCTCCGGAAATCGACAAAATTCTCAAACATAATGTGTTAACTTTGGTTGATTGGATCAATCACGGTAAGGGTCCATTTTCAAAGGAATATGTTGAGATTTGGTATAATCGCTATCTTCAGTTATCACGCCGACAGTAGAAGAGTAGATACCGTTTATAACTTGAGCTGCGTGGAAAGGGTGCGCGGCTTTTTTGATAATGTGAAAGGAGTTCTGAATGTTTTTAAACGAAAAACGGAAAAAGAAGCTGATGTTTTGGTCAGCTGAACTGTTGTTGCTCGCATCCTTAATTTTTGTTTTTACCAAAATTCGGTTTGTTTTTAGCCCGGTGTTTACCTTTTTCCAAACACTTTTTGCACCATTTTTAATTGCCGGATTTTTGTTTTATTTACTGAATCCGTTGGTTAAAATCCTGATGAAAATCAGGATTAAAAAATTTAAGGTTAAGCGTCCATTGGCAATTGCCGTTGTCTTCTTGCTTTTGATTTCGGTCCTGGGATTAGTGATTTCATTCTTTATTCCCCGGTTGATCGAACAGATCAAATCGTTGGTGATCGGACTTCCAGGATATTTAAGCGAGCTGCAACGCTTTCTGACGAACCTATTTAATAACAGCCATATTGATTGGCTCCAAAAAGTCGATCTGCATTCTTATATGAATAAGTTTGAAGGCTCGTTAACTTCGATTTTGAAGAAGTTTATTTTGTCATTAACAACTAGTTTAGGATCGGTAATTGGGACGATTACAAGTGTTACGGTTACATTGGTAACGGTGCCGTTTATTTTGTTCTATATGTTGAAGGATGGCGAAAAACTGATTCCAACGGTTGAAAAATTCTTCCCGGAACACAATCGAAGCAAGGTTGCGCGGCTTTTGCATGAAATGAGCGCAACGTTATCGCGTTATATTTCAGGACAAATGATTGAATGCCTCTTTGTTGGAACCTTTTCAGCAATTGGTTACAGCATGACGGGAATCCCGTATGCATTATTGGTCGGATTGTTTGCAGGGATTACAAATATTATTCCATACCTTGGACCATATATTGGATTAATGCCAGCGTTATTCCTGGCATTTTCAAAATCACTGCCAACGGTTTTCTGGGTAATCGTTGTTTGCATTGTAGTTCAACAGCTGGATGGTAATTTGGTATATCCAAACGTAATTGGAAAGTCGCTTCATTTACACCCGTTAACGATCATTATTATTTTGTTGGTTGCCGGGAACATTGCGGGCCTTTTAGGGATGATCCTTGGGGTTCCGTTATATGCCGTTACCAAGGTCGTCGTTAAGTTTGTTTACGATATTGCTCAAATTAGAACGACGCCAGAAAAAGAACAATCAAAAGAATAGGCAGTCTGTATTAATTGCTGATTCCGAAGTTTTGTGATAACTTTAAGCATAGGTTAGATTTTAATATAGAAAAAGATGGGATGAAAAAATGACAAAAAAAATTGCAGTTCTTGGCGCAGGTTCATGGGGAAGTATTTTAGCCAGCGTCCTTGTTGAAAACGGAAATCAAGTTATGCTTTGGACGAATTCCGAAGAACAAGCAAAGGAATTGAACGAAAAGCACACTAACGAACATTATATTCATGACTATACATATCCAAAAGAATTAATTACGACCCTTGATTTGAAAGAAGCTGTTACAGGAGCAGACTTTGTATTGTTTGCAATCCCAACGAAAGTGATTCGTCCGGTAGCCCAACAATTGCTTGAAGTCTTAAAAGAACTCTCAATCAAGCCGATTTTGATTCATGCAAGTAAAGGGTTGGAACTTGGAACTCACAAACGTTTGTCACAGGTTATTACTGAAGAAATCCCTGAAGAATATCGTTCAGGAATGGTTGTCTTCTCTGGCCCAAGTCATGCTGAAGAAGTTGCTAATAAGGACATTACATTAATTACAGCTGCAAGTGAAAATCTTGATAACGCGCATGCAGTTCAAAAGATTTTCATGAACAAGTACTTGCGGATCTACACCAATACTGATGTGATTGGGGTTGAAGTTGGCGGCGCATTCAAGAACATCATTGCAATTGGAGCTGGAATTTTGCACGGTTTGAAATACGGTGACGATGCTAAGGCTGCTTTGATGACCCGGGGATTAGCTGAAATCAGCCGGTTAGGAGTTGCGTTAGGAGCAGATCCAAGTACATTTATGGGCTTAAGCGGGGTCGGTGACCTGATCGTTACATGTACAAGCGTTCATTCTCGTAATTGGCGGTGCGGTAACCAATTAGGTGAAGGCAAGAAGCTCGATGATATTATTCAAAACATGGGAATGGTCATTGAAGGAATCAATACATGCAAGGCGGCTTATGAACTTGGAAATCAATTGAATTTGACCCTTCCAATTTGCCATGCAATGTACGATGTCCTTTACAATGATGCTAATATTCCGGAAGAAATTGAAAAGTTAATGACTCGTCCAGGGAAGAGTGAGATGGAAAAATACGACGAACGCTAGATGAAGTCGTTGAATGAATGGGAGAGATTGCGACATTAGTTGCGGTCTCTTTTTTAGTATTCATTTCGCTGGCAAAATTTGACGGTAAAACTAGAATTTTGTAGTATTATTCTTGGATAAATAGCGATAATTAGGTGAAAATATGGGAAAATTACAAATTAAATATATTACAAAGGAAATGCCGCTTATTACTGATAAGAAGGCAAAAGATAAGAAAGCTAAAAATAAAAAGAATGATGATCGGCATCTTTGGCTTTTGCGCGGAGTTAATTTAGACATTAATGATGGCGAAGCGGTTGGGATCGTTGGGGCAAACGGTTCGGGAAAGTCAACGTTGATGCGGATCATTGCCGGATTGGATGAACAAACGACCGGCTTTATTACAACTCACTCACGGATCACCTATGCGGGTACGAACGGAATTCTTGATCCGGAATTGACCGGATTGGAAAATATTCGCAAAGCAATTGCCAAATCAGAAATTGACGACTTTAAGGGTGATCACATTACCAACGCCATTTTAAACTTTACCGAACTTGGCGAATGGTTGTATTGTCCCGTAAAAGCATATTCAACGGCACAGTATGCCCGGTTATCAATGGGAATTGCAATGCACCTGGAACCAGATTTAGTTCTTCTCGATAATGTTTTTGGAATTTTGGATCAACCATTTTATTTGAAGGCCTCAAATAAGGTTCAGGAACTTAAAGACAAAGGGGTTTCCTTTATCATTGCGGATTCAAAGAGTATTGTGATCGAAGGCTTCTGTGAACGGGCTTTATGGCTTCAATACGGAGAAGTTCAAGATTTTGGACCAACGCAATCAGTTGTTCAACAATATAACTATTCTTTGGATTGGTATAATGCACTGTCCCGCCCAGAGAAAAATGATTTTATTGCTAAAAAACAGCAAGAGCAAATGGACTTTAACATTGACAGTGTTTATGAAGAATTTAAGATCGAGCAGTTCCGGCATGGTTACACGCGAAAAGATGAACCCCGGATGCGGAAGGCATTTTTCGTTGAAAAGGGAATTGATCCGGTTTATCAAGATCAGGTAAATAAGGGACAAACCCAGAAAAAGACTAAGCGGAAATGGCCGAAGGTAGTTTTAATGTTAATCTTGCTGGTTGCGTTACTGCTTGGGGCAGGCTATTTCTTAGCAACCAATAAACGGCACGTTCGGAAACCGAATAAACAAGCAGCGGTTGAATATGTTCTCCCAACCAAGAATGCTTGTGATCACAGCCAAATCATAAATCGAAAAATTTAAGGTGGAAATTAAATGATGGATGAAAAGAAACTCAAGGAAGAAATTGAAAAACGCCGGACATTTGCGATCATTTCTCACCCAGATGCCGGGAAAACAACAATTACGGAACAACTTCTTTTATTTGGGGGCGTTGTTCGCCAAGCCGGAACAGTCAAAGGAAAGAAGACTGGTAATTTTGCTAAGTCTGACTGGATGGAAATTGAAAAGAAACGTGGAATTTCCGTTACGAGTTCTGTAATGCAATTTGATTATGCTGGAAAGCGAATCAATATTTTGGATACGCCAGGGCACGAAGACTTTTCTGAAGATACATACCGGACATTGATGGCCGTTGATTCGGCGGTCATGGTAATTGACTCTGCAAAAGGGATCGAACCGCAAACAAAAAAACTTTTCCAAATTTGTAAAATGCGTGGGATCCCGATTTTTACTTTTATGAACAAGCTTGACCGTGATGGGCGCGAACCGCTTGATTTGATCGGTGAATTGGAAGATACGCTTGGAATCGAAGCTTATCCGATGAACTGGCCGATTGGAATGGGCAAGGGCCTTAAAGGACTATATGATATTTATAATAACCGGATCGAGTTGTATCAACGCGAAGATCAAGGCGAAAACTTCCTTGAATTAGATGAAAACGGCGAGATTAAGGGCGACCATCCTTTGAAAGAGGAAAGTATTTATCAACAGGTCTTAGAAGAAGTTGATTTGGTAAAGAATGCCGGCAATGAATTTGATGAAGCAAAGATTGCAAGGGGGGATTTAACGCCCGTCTTCTTTGGATCAGCCTTAACGAATTTTGGGGTTAAGACGTTCTTGGATGCCTATTTGAAATATGCACCCGCACCGTCAGCGCACAAAACAGTTAATGGAACCGAAATTGAACCAGTCCAGAAACAATTTAGTGGATTTATTTTTAAGATTCAAGCAAATATGAATCCAAATCACCGTGACCGAATTGCGTTCGTTCGAATTTGTTCAGGCGAGTTCGATCGGGGAATGGATGTTTTCCTTCAACGAACAGGAAAAAAGATCCGGTTATCAAATTCAACGCAATTTATGGCTGACAGTCGTGAAACGGTTGAAAATGCGGTTGCCGGGGATATCATTGGATTATATGATACCGGAAACTTCCAGATCGGGGATACGATCTATACCGGGAAAAAGGCAGTTCAATTTGAAAAGTTGCCTCAATTCACACCTGAATTGTTTGTGAAGGTTTCGCCGAAAAACGTGATGAAACAGAAATCATACCATAAGGGAATTCAGCAATTGGTTCAAGAAGGGGCCGTTCAGCTTTACCGGAGTTATACGACCAATGATTATATTTTAGGTGCAGTTGGTCAGTTGCAATTTGAAGTTTTCCAATTCCGAATGAAGAATGAATACAATTCTGAAGTTGTCATGACACCAATGGGCCATAAGATTGCGCGGTGGATCGATCCGGAACAGCTGGATGAAAAGATGTCGAGTTCACGAAACTTGTTAGTTAAGGACCGGCAAGACCAACCGTTATTCTTGTTTGAAAATGAGTTTGCAGAACGGTGGTTTGAAGATAAGTATCCAGATGTTAAATTAACAGCTAAATTATAGAAAAAATACCAATGAGTTTTTAGCTCATTGGTATTTTTATAAAAAGCGAACCATAAAAATGTTCCGCTTCAATTCAAAATTATTCAGATAAACGTTCTTTTTCTTGTGAAACTTTATGCTCAATATCGAAATCAAGATATTGCCGAATTGTCCATCCACGATCATCAACCTTAAACCATTGCATTTCGCGACCACCTTCACGTTCGGTGATCGTAACAATCGAACCGTCTTCAATCGAATCAACGGGTTCACCAAATGGACGGTTGTATAAGGTTAATTTCTTGTTTGGAACGAAGTCAATGATTGCTTGGAAGTTCAAGTCAATGGTAAACGGCTTGGTTGAATTATCTTCAATTTGGTATTGAGGAAGAGAATCAACGAAGCGGACTTTATCGTAATCTTCTTGAATCCAAAGATTTCCGCCTAAACAATGCCACCGTTCACCACTTGTTAATTGAACCGTTTCGAAAACTTGCCAAACGGTATCTTTTGCAAGGGTAATGTAAGTATCATTTCCATGTGGAGCATCATAACCAGGTTGTGAAACCCGCATTTTCAGGTATTTAACGTTAAAGTCGACTTCCTTCCATGAAGCATCCCGGTAATAGTAAGTAACAACCTGCTGTTGTTCATTGAAATTACCATTTACAGGTCCCTCTGCCCGAAGCAGGTTATAGCCGATAAAGTTTGGTGGGGTCAATGAATACTTTTCGTCAACCTTTCCAGAAACAAACCGCGGTTTGCCCAGCATATGCAAGTCATCAATATCTTGACTAAAAAGCCAAATATTGGCACCGCTTTGCCGCCGGTACGTTAATGTCATTGATCCGTATGGTTCAACGAAAACGGATGTGAACCCGTCAATGTGAATCAAGTCAAAATGTTCAAATTCTTTGAACTTGAAGTTGATCGCTTCGCCGCGCTTCCCCGAAATGATTTGGGGTGAACTTAAACTACGCCGGTTCTCATCTTGATAAATAATAATAATGGTTGAATCTGGACGCGTTGAAGCCTTTTTAACTTCCGCATGGTGAGAATCTAACTCGGACTTTTTCTCTTTTGATTTCTCTTCATCTTCAGCTGAGGTCCCCAAATCATGCTTGGATTCTTCAGGAAGTTGATTAGTTGTGTCAGCCGGTTCGTTTTCACGTTCATCGGATGATTTAACCGCTTCTTGCTGGCTTTGAGTTTCATTTGAACTTGTTGATGAAGCTTCAACGGTTTGCTTCTCTTCAGCAGGTTCAATGGAAGATTCAATGTTAATTTCATCATTTAAATTTGAATGATTTTCAGGTGAAACTGATGTCTTTCTTTCAAAAGAAGGTTTACGCATTTGTTTGCGGGCATTCCGCCGTGAATTAAAGGAACGCCGAATCTTATTCATAAATTTAAATGCCATAATTTCACCTCCTAAAAATAGTTATCCTTATTAATTATAACGTATATCATTCATTTTTTTAACCATTTAATTAATAAAATTTTATTGGAAATTAGGATAAAAAAGAAGGTGTGACAAAACGTTAAAAAAGAGCGTGGTGGAAGCAGAAAAACGAACGAATCGCGCAGCAAAGATTCGGAGTTTTTCGAACTTCCACTTAGCTCGTTTGTTTTGGAACCCGATTATGCGGATATAGCAAAGAGGTTGTGACACAAGTCACAACCTCTTATCTTAACAATTAGTTGTTAAGACTAATTTCAACGATCTTACCTTCGTTTGTAACGGTTGCCTTTGATGAATCTTGTCCAAGAAGCTCATCTTCAACGTAACTGATTTCTTTATCAGTAACCGGCCGAATCTTGTTTGAGATTACAATTTCAGCAACGTCGCGCTTTTTACGGTAAACAACCTTTGAATTTCCAAGGGTAAAAACTTTAATAAAGTGCGCAGATGTTTTAAGCAACTGTTGCCGAATTGTTCGGGCATAGCTGTTGGTTACATCAATAAGTTGCATGTTAAACCCTCCCTAATTTCTTTCTTCTTTAATTATAGCTTAAAAGCTTTTAAATGACATGCAAAATGAATGATTACGAACATAAAAAAAGCGCGAGTTATTCGCGCTTTAATAACTATGCTTCTTTGTTTTCAGCTTTAGTAATGTGAATCTCGTCATTTTCCAGTTTGGCAGTAAAGTGCTTTACATCCGGATGATCGAGATAGTAGTCTGCGATTCGGTCTTCAATTTGTTCTTGAATGACTCGCCGAAGCGGCCGAGCACCCATCTTTGGATCATACCCAAGTTCAACTAATTTATTGGCGACCGGAGCAGTTACATGGATCGTTAATCCTTGTTGAGCAAGCATTTGGTTAACATCATCGAGCATCAAGTTAACGATCTTCATTAAATCATCTTTTGAAAGGGCATTAAATTCGACAATATCGTCGAACCGGTTCAAAAATTCTGGTTTAAAGTAGTTGGTTAATCGATTCATGATCGAATTTGATTTTCCAGCACTATCTGCACCGAAGCCAACGTTGACAACTGAGTCGCCGCTTCCGGCATTTGAAGTCATGATAATGATCGTATCTTTAAATGAAACGGTCCGACCTTGTGAATCGGTCAATCGCCCGTCATCAAGAATTTGCAAGAACATATGCATGACATCCGGGTGAGCCTTTTCAACTTCGTCAAGAAGAATCAAGCTGTATGGATGACGTCGAACTTGTTCAGTAAGCTGACCAGCTTCCTCATAACCAACGTATCCAGGAGGAGAACCAATCAATTTTGAAACGGAGTGCTTTTCCATGTATTCACTCATATCAAACCGGATCATTGCATCCTCGGTTCCAAAAAGCTCGCGGGCAAGTTGCTTGGCAGTTTCGGTCTTTCCGACACCGGTTGGTCCAACAAACAAGAATGAACCGATTGGGCGTCCAGATTTATTGAAGCCGATTCGATTCCGCCGAATTGCACGGGCAACCTTATCAACGGCTTCATCTTGTCCGATGACATGACTTTCAAGGGATTGGGCAAGGTTTTTAAGCTGTTCTTTTTCCTTGGCCTTCAATTCGCCAACCGGGATATTGGTTTTTTCTTCGACGATTTTTTCCATATCCTTTTCAGTTACGGTTGGAACGTTTGAATCATCAACACTTTCCTGTTGCATTTTTTCGAAGCGACTAACCTGATCGCGGTAATAAGCTGCCTTTTCGTAGTCTTCTTCTTTCAAAGCGGCTTGTTTTTGTTCCTCGGCATTTTTGATTCGTTCTTCCAATAATTTTGGATCGACCGATTCAAGCGTCAAGTTTTTCCGTGATCCGGCTTCATCCAATAGATCGATTGCTTTGTCTGGCAGGTACCGATCTTGAATGTAACGGTCTGATAACGTAACGGCTGCTTTTAATGCTTGAGGAGTATATTTTACATGGTGATAACTTTCATACTTTGATTGGATTCCCTTAAGGATTTCCAACGCTTCTTTAATACTTGGTTCATTAACTTGAACAGGTTGTAACCTCCGTGCAAGGGCAGCATCCTTTTCAATTGAACGGTATTCATTTAAAGTCGTTGCACCAACTAATTGAAGTTCACCCCGTGCAAGGGCAGGTTTTAAGACGTTTCCGGCATCCATTCCGCCTTCAGCGTTTCCAGCACCGACGATTTCATGAATTTCATCGATGAACAGGATGATATTTTCATCCTTTTTCAGCTCTTGCATTAATTGTTGCATCCGTTGTTCAAATTGACCGCGAATACCGGTTCCTTGAACAAGGGAAACAACATCAAGCCGAATGACCTTTTTATTAAGCAGTTTTTGCGGTACGTCACCGTCAACGATTTTTTGAGCAAGGCCTTCAACAACAGCAGTTTTACCAACCCCAGCTTCACCAATTAAGACAGGGTTGTTTTTTGTCCGCCGGTTTAAAATTTCAATTACCCGTTTAATTTCTTTATCCCGTCCGATAACCGGGTCGATTCGACCAGCACGGGCTTCAGCGGTAAGATCGATTCCATATTGGTCAAGGATCGAGCCGTTATTATTTTGACCGCCGCGTTCTCCTTGGGTAGGCGGAACCTGTTCTCGCCGGCGTTGCCCGTTTGGAGCAGCTCCAGCCATTGAGCTAAAGAAATTATTAAAATCAACCCCAAATGGATCGCCCATCCCATTGCCGCTTTCGCTGACCTGATTCTTTAAGGCCCGATAGCAATTTTGGCAAAGATCAAGCGATGTTTGACGTCCATTAATATTAGTTGTTAAATGGATCGTCGCTGGATTTTGATGACAATTTTGACAGAGCATTGACTCACGTCCTTTCTAATTCGTCAAAGTTTATTTGACCAACTTTGACCTTTATTAACTTTTATTATACAAAGTTTAATCAAAAGTGCAAGCCCAAGCTTAAAAATGCATGCTATACTTAAAACAAAGTTAAATTTGGAGGGAAAAGAATGGCAGAAGATTATCAGAAAATTCTCGATGATTTACGGACCGGTAAGTTAAAAGAATATGATGTTGAAATGGACCATTTTATGGAATTTCAACATGTATTAATGAATTATCAATATAAAAAGAGTATCGTTGGTGAAGCGAAACGCGGTGGCGGCGCAGTCTATCATTTCGATGATGGAAGCCATTCCAATAATTGAAAAAAGCGCTTGCTATTTAAATTATTACATGTTAATATTTATCCATGCGGAACGCCTTTTTTTATTACGGCTTTATGAAAACGTGTTCGTAGAAATGAAAAGGCATTTTACTAAGTAAATAATTTGTTTTAAAGGAGCATGATTTATCATGGAAAAGAAAGATTTTCACGTAATTGCAGAAACAGGAATTCACGCACGCCCAGCTACATTATTGGTACAAACAGCTAGCAAATTTAGTTCAGACATTACATTAACTTACAACGACAAGTCAGTTAACTTGAAGTCAATCATGGGTGTTATGTCATTAGGTGTTGGTCAAAACGCTGACGTAACAATCTCAGCAGATGGCGCTGACGAAGCAGACGCAATCGCTGCAATTGACGAAACAATGAAAAAGGAAGGCTTAGCTGAATAATGTCAAAGGTACTTAAGGGGATTGCTGCAAGTGACGGGATTGCAACCGCTGAAGCTTACATGCTTGTAGAACCGGATTTATCTTTTGATAAGAAGACAATTGAAAATCCCGATGAAGAAATTCAACGGTTACACTCAGCAATTGATGCTTCTAAAAAAGAACTTGAAACAATCAAAGAAAAAGCAAAAGAAAATTTAGGTGAAGAAGAAGCAGAAGTTTTCGAAGCTCACCTGACAATTTTGTCTGATCCTGAAATGATCGGCCAAATTGAAACAAAGATCAATGATGAAAAGGTTAATGCCGAATCAGCATTGAAGGATGTAACGGATACATTTATTTCAATGTTTGAAGCAATGACAGATAATGCATACATGCAAGAACGGGCTGGCGATATTCGTGACGTAACGAAGCGGGTGTTAAGCCACTTATTAGGGGTAACTCTTCCAAGCCCAGCATTGATCGATAAAGAAGTTATTATCGTTGCGCACGATTTGACTCCATCAGATACGGCTCAACTTGATCGGCGTTATGTTAAGGGATTTGTAACTGACATTGGTGGCCGGACATCACACTCAGCCATCATGTCACGGACATTGGAAATCCCAGCCGTTGTTGGTTCTGAATCAGCAACTGAAGATATTCATGAAGGCGACCAAGTAATTATTGATGGTATTCATGGTGAAGCAATTGTAAAGCCTTCTGCTGATGAAGTTCGGGAATATGAACAAAAAGCAAAGGATTTTGCTGTTCAAAAGGCTGAATGGGAACAATTAAAGAATGAAAAGTCAGTTACTGCTGATGGTAAAGAAGTAATCTTAGCTGCCAATATCGGAACTCCTCAAGATGTTGAAGGGGCAAATGATAACGGTGCTGAAGCAGTTGGCTTGTTCCGTTCAGAATTCTTATATATGGATGCTTCAGAACTTCCAAGTGAAGACGATCAATTTGAAGCTTACAAGGAAGCTCTTGAAGGAATGAACGGTAAGCAAGTTGTTGTTCGGACAATGGATATCGGTGGGGACAAGAAGTTACCTTACCTTCCATTACCTGATGAACAAAACCCATTTTTGGGTTACCGGGCAATTCGGTTATGCTTAGACCAACAAGAAATCTTTAGAACTCAACTTCGGGCTTTATTACGGGCATCGAAGTATGGTAAGTTAGCAATCATGTTCCCAATGATTGCAACTGTGCAAGAATTTAAAGATGCTAAGGCAATCTTTGAAGAAGAAAAGGCTGCATTAGTTGAAAAGGGCGTTGAAGTTGCTGATGATATTCAAGTCGGAATGATGATGGAAATTCCAGCAGCTGCAATGATTGCTGATAAGTTGGCAAAATATGCTGATTTCTTCAGTATTGGAACGAATGATTTGATTCAATATTCAATGGCTGCTGACCGTGGAAATGAACGTGTTTCATATCTTTACCAACCAACCAATCCATCAATCTTACGGCTTGTTAAGAATATCATTGATGCATCACACAAAGAAGGTAAATGGACTGGAATGTGCGGTGAAATGGCTGGCGATCAAACAGCGGTTCCATTGTTACTCGGCCTTGGCTTAGATGAATACTCAATGAGTGCAACTTCAATTTTGAAGACACGGAGCTTTATCAAGAAGCTTTCAACTGAAAAGATGAAAGAATTGGCTGATAAGGCATTAGATTGTGAAACTGAAGCTGAAGTTCAAGCCTTGGTTAAGGAATATACAAAATAGTTATTAAATTTAGTTAAAGGGTTGTGTTATTCGCAACCCTTTTTTGTTCAAAAAAATTTCATTAAAATGGCACCAAAATCGCGAATCAGTGGCATATTTTTAACAAAACTTGCGTTGAAAAACATGGGTGAAAATAATATAATAAACACTGACTAATTGAAATGCGAGGGATGCTCGTGAATATTGGAATATTTACGGATACATACTATCCTCAAGTTAGCGGTGTCGCAACTTCAATTAAAACGTTACGGGAACAGTTGGAACGTCAAGGGCATAATGTATATATCTTTACGACAACTGACCCGGGAGTTGATAAAAATATCTATGAACGTAACGTATTTCGATTTACAAGTATTCCGTTTGTTTCATTTACAGATCGAAGAATTGCAATTCGGGGTGCTCATCGAGCGTTACATGTTGCCCAAGCCGTGAAGCTTGATATCATTCATACCCAAACCGAATTTTCATTGGGAGTAATGGGGAAATACGTTGCTCGTAAAATGAATATTCCATGTGTGCATACGTACCACACAATGTATGAAGATTATTTACATTATATTGCGAATGGAAAGCTGCTGAAGCCGGTTCATGTTAAACAAATTTCCCGTTCATTTTTACAAAATATGAATGGAATTATTGCTCCAAGTGACCGGGTATTAACGACGCTGCGTGGTTATGGGGTCACTGAACCAATTACGGTGATTCCGACGGGAGTCGATTTAGCCAAATTCAGCAAGGCAGATCAAGTTGATTATCGTAAAAAATATGCAATTGCGGCAGATACGCCATTGTTACTAACGTTAAGTCGTTTAGCGTATGAAAAGAATATTGATCGGCTGATCGATGCGTTTGTCAGAATCAAAGAACAACTTCCAGCAGCTAAATTAATGATTTGCGGTGACGGTCCTGCCCGTGAAGATCTCGAAAACCAAGTTAAACGGCTTCACTTGACGGGAAGTGTGATTTTTACCGGCGAAATCAGTAATGATCAGGTTCCACATTACTATCACATGGCCAATTTGTTTGTTTCAACGTCTGTTTCTGAATCGCAGGGGTTAACATACAATGAGGCCCTTGCTTCAGGACTTAAAGTTGTTACAACCCATAGTCCATATACAGATGAGTTGTTGGATCAAGTTTGTTTGGGAAAGACATATTCAACTGTTGATGAATTTGTAAGTGATGTGGTCGAGTATTTAAAACATCCGGAAAAATATCGTAACGAAAAGGTTTTAGCACAAAAATTAAAGTCAATTTCTGCTGAGAATTTTGGAAAAAGAGTTATCCATTTTTATGAGCATTGTATTGACGAGTACCAACATTCTTAATGAGGAGATTTTATGTTAAATATTCATATGTATTCTTCCGCCTTAAGCGTTAAAGGCCAAGGGGTCGGAAGTGCGTATTCAGAGTTAATTAATCTTTTGAAAGAATATTTTCCAGATAAAATTAAAATTGTCATTAATAAGTTAGGGAAAGCGGATATAAGTCATTATCATACGATTGACCCGCTTTTTTATTTAGAGACGTTTTTACCTGGAAGAGGGGTTAAAGTCGGGTATGTTCACTTTCTCCCGGAAACGATCGAAGGAAGTCTTAATTTACCTTCATTTGCGAAGAAGATTTTTTATAAGTATATGATTAGCTTCTATAAACGAATGGATCAGATCGTGGTTGTAAATCCGGTTTTTGGAAAGAAATTAGAAAATTACGGAATTGATGCGGATAAGATCACATATATTCCGAACTTCGTTTCTAAAAAAGAGTTTTATCCCGAAACCCAAGATAAAAAAGAAAAGATGCGATGGAAACTCGGAATTCCAGCCGATAAATTCACGGTGATCGGGGTTGGTCAGGTTCAAGAGCGGAAGGGCGTCCCGGATTTTATTGAATTGGCAAAACGTCATCCGGAGATTCAGTTTATCTGGGTTGGTGGTTTTTCGTTTGGAAAGATGACCGATGGATATAATGAATTAAAACGGGTTGTTGATCAGCCACCTGCTAATTTAATGTTTCCGGGAATTTTAGACCGTAACGAAATGAATGACTATTATAATGTTGCCGATCTATTCCTGTTACCTTCGTTTAATGAACTCTTTCCAATGAGTATTCTTGAAGCATTTAGTGTTGGCTTGCCCGTAATGGTTCGTGACTTGGATCTGTACCATTCAATTATTAACGGATACTATTTGGGGACAAAGGATGTTGATGAGATGGATGAACAATTAACTTTGCTGCAACATGACCAAGCGAAAATTTCTCAGTTAAAAGAACAGGCATATGCTGGGGCCGAATACTATTCGGAAGAGCGGTTAGCTAAAATTTGGCTTGATTATTATACTCGATTAGTAAAGGATTGAAGATAATGTCACGTAAAAATAAAATTGTATTGGCAATCATGATTGCCATTGGATGCTGTATTTTTGGATATTCGCTCCGTGATGTTCCGTTACACAGTGTTTTAATGAATTTAAAAGACCTTAAATGGTGGTGGTTGCTGGTCGCTTTTGGATTGATGTTATTGTCGTTAGCATGTGAAGCCCTGATTGTTCGCTTCCTGCTGAAGAAGCATTATCCTGATATGCGGTGGCGTGATGTGATGCGGATTCCAATGGTTGAACAGCTTTTTAATGGGATTACGCCGTTTTCATCAGGTGGTCAGCCAGCTCAGATTTTAGCGTTGGCCCAAACAGGGGTTGAAGCTGGTCAAGCGACCTCGATTTTGTTAATGAAGTTTATTGTTTATCAGGCAATGATCGTTGTGAACTTTGTGATCTGTATGATTTTCGGATTTCATCTGATTGCGGCGAAGATGCATGTAATGTCAATCTTAATTGCGTTTGGATTCCTGATTCATTTTTCAGTTATTGTCGGATTACTAATGGTGATGTATTGGAATCGATTCACGCGAAAATTGGTGAATATTTGTCTTACTCCGCTTAAATGGTTTAAGAACAAAGATTTATATCCAAAGTGGAAGATGAAACTTGATGAAAAGATCGACACCTTCTATCAAGAAAGTTTGCGGCTTAAACGCGATAAAAAAGCAATTTTTAAAATTGCAATTATTACGTTAGGTCAATTGATTTTGTACTATATTATTCCATATTTCATTATTCTGGCACTGGGGGTTCACCATGTAAACATTATTGAGGTTACAACGTTGCATGTTTTGATCGTAATGGTAATCTCATTATTCCCGGTTCCTGGCGGTGCCGGTGGTGCAGAATTCAGCTTTGATGTGATTTTTTCATTATATATTCATTCAGGAACGAAATTGGTGCTTGCAATGATTCTTTGGCGAATCGTTACATATTACTTCGGAATGTTCTTAGGAATGGTTGCACTGGTTCAAAAACCGAAGAAAGTTCAACGGGTAGACTCAGTGGAAGAATAGTTTGGGACTGCAGGAATAACTGCAGTCTTTTTTATTGAATTGTGGTTACTTAATGTTTTTTTTGTTAAAAAGTTATGAATTTCGATAATGTATCTATTGTTATTTTGTAAAATTTGCTAAAATGTCTATGGTTCATTATTTTTTATGAACGAATTTAATAAAGAAAGAGGACATGGCGATGGAAAATTCTCAACTCGTGGCAATTATTTCACGACTTGATGCGATGATGAAAGCCGGCGAGAGTGAAACGCAATCTCGTCGTTTTGAAAAAGACGGTGATGAACGTGGAGTTGTTACTTACAATCCAGTAAGCAAGACATTCACTTTAGAAGAAGTTGCAACTAAGCAAAAGTTTGAATTTGATAACATTGATTTAGCTGCAATGGAAATCTTTGATTTATTAGATGATTAAAGAATATTTAAGTTAAAAAAGTGTGGCTTTACGAATGTTTGGTCATCGCTTTTTTAATAATCTATTTTTGGAGGCATAAAGAGATGCGAAAAGCATTGAAGAAGGTGCAAGATTTCTTTAGCAAGAAACTTGTATTTTTTGCGTTGGTAATTATACTGTTCTGGATTAAAACGTATATTGCTTACCAAACAGAGTTTACGTTGGGTGTTTCTGGGACGGTTCAAAATATCTTATTAATCGTCAACCCAATTCCATTTGCATTGATCCTGTTTGGAATTGCCTTGTTCTTTAGGGGAAAGGTTTCATATTGGATTATGATGGTAATTGACTGGATCGAATCGATTTGGTTATTTGCAAATATCCTTTATTATCGGGAATTTTCAGATTTCTTGACTTTAGGGGTTATTAAATCGACTGGTTCAGTTTCAAATAATCTTGGATTGAGTATTAGTAAGATTATTCGGCCAACTGACTTTTTTGTATTTATTGATGTTGTTGTATTGACCCTTCTTTTGATTACTAAGGTTATTAAAGTCGATAAGCGACCAGTTCGGTTCCGTCAAGGGATTATTTCGGTGGTTGCTGGAATTGTCTTGTTTGGAATCAATCTTGGGGCTGCTAACCAAGATCGGCCGCAATTATTAACGCGGACATTTGATAATAACTACATTGTTAAGTATCTTGGGATGAACTTCTATGCGGGGTACAATGCATACCAAAATTATAAGCAAACGCAAACGCGGAAAGACGCCAAGAAGGAAGATCTAAATAAAGCACTGAAATTTGCACGGCAAAATTACCTTCCGCCGAATGTTCAATATTACGGAAAAGAAAAAGGAAAGAATGTTTTCATCATTCACCTTGAAAGTTTCCAACAATTTTTGATCGATTATAAGTGGGATGGTCAAGAAGTAACGCCGAATATTGATGCGTTCTATCATGATCAAAATACAATGTCATTTGATAATTTCTTTAATCAAGTTGGTCAAGGAAAGACTTCTGATGCAGAAACCATGCTTGAAAACTCATTATATGGGTTGCCATCAGGTTCTGCGATGACCGAATACGGTGGTTCGAATACGTTTGATGCAATGCCGGCAATTATGGACCAGCACGGTTACTCAACCGCTTCATTCCATGGGGATGTTGGGAGTTTCTGGAACCGGATCAACACGTATAAAGCATGGGGTTATCAATACTTCTTTGATAAGGACTATTACACAAGTAAAGAAAACTATAATGTCGGTTATGGTTTGAAGGATAAGATTTTCTTGAAGCAGGCAGTTAACTACTTGCAACAACTGCCACAACCGTTTTATGCAAAAATCATTACGTTAACTAACCATTATCCATATGAATTGGATAAGCAAAATCAATCGATTCCGAAGACTGATACGGGTGATGATACCGTTGACGGTTATGTTCAAACGGCCCGTTATTTGGATCAGGCCTTTGGTGAATTTATTAACTATTTGAAGAAAACAGGGTTATACAACAACTCAATGATTGTTGTATATGGTGACCATTACGGAATATCAAATAACCACCCGAAGGCAATTGCACAACTGCTTGGAAAGAAGTCTGTTTCAAGTTATGATTTGGCAATGTTCCAAAAGGTACCATTTATGATTCACGCTCCTGGATTAAAGGGTGGAATTAATCATACCTATGGTGGCGAAATTGATGTTATGCCAACATTGCTTGATTTGTTAGGAATTCCGGATAAACAATATCTGATGCTTGGTCAAGATTTGTTGAATCCAAATCATAGCCAAACAGTTGCATTCCGGGATGGAAATTTTGTCTCACCAACTTACTCAAAGATTGGAAGTAAGATTTATAATAATAAAGGTGAAGTTGTAAACGATCGATTGACTCCTGAAGAAAAACAATGGGTTAAGGGTCAGCAAAATTATGTTGACAAGCAGCTCGAAATCTCTGACCAGATTATTACGGGAGATTTGCTGCGATTCTACCATCCAAAGGGCTTTAAGCGGGTTGATAAATCGGATTACAACTATAATTACAAGGCCGGAATGAAACAACTCCAAGAAGCTCAGAAGAAACATCCGACAAGTTTATTAGACCAGAATCATGGGAAGACGACGGTAAATGACTTTAGTACGGATGCTCCGGAACTTAAGGGAGTGACAAATAAACAACTTTATAAGTATTATCAAACGGCACATTAATGTTTGAAAGGAATCCTGAAGAAGGGTTCCTTTTTTGTTATTGGGGGAAGAATTTCATGTGATATATTGTAAGCAAAAAATAAATTCATTTTTTGAAAAAAAGTAGTTGACGTTAATAAAAAATGTTGATAATATATTAACTGTTGTCAGTGAGACAAAGCGTTCTCACTGTTGATATAAAAGGTCTTGACAATTATTTCATTACTTGTTAAGATATAAAACGTCGTTTGAAGTTGTAAAATTTCTTGTTGACACGAATTAAATAAGATGATAAAATAAGTTTGCTATTTTATCATTTGATAGATCTTTGAAAACTGAACAATGTTTCGACACACAAATGTGCAGGACAATTCATG
>NZ_AYZA01000019.1:0-679 GCF_001436315.1 Ligilactobacillus aviarius subsp. aviarius DSM 20655
CTATGGATGAGACAAGGTATCAATACCTATGGGTATCAACCCGGCTGGAATTTCTGTGATGACGTTTGGATGAATAAATTAGCTGTTAACTCTTTCCATTATGGAAACTGGGATATTAAATTTGGACTAATCGGCGGGAGTAATGGTTATTCAGCATTGACCCTGACAAATGGTTCAGGTGGTGGTTTCTTCTGGGGAAGCGACGGTGGCTTTGGCTTTGCTGCTGGAGGACATCTATACGATATGCGGGGCAAACCGCTTATCAACGAAGTTGGTAGCAACGGAGTGGCGCAGAGTTGGACAAATATTAACTACTAGGAGATGATAATTTGAAAATGGAAATTAAGAATGGCGAGATTACCGCCTATGTAAAATTTTTGCAAAAGTTGAACTTGAAATCACGGGCAAGCCGTGGACGTACTAAACTCATTAAATTACTTCAAAAGAAGATTGACGAATACAATGCGGACATTGCAAGTTTACGTGATGAATACTTTAAGAAAGATGACAAAGGAAACTTTGTTCAAGAAAACGGAACGTTAGTTGTTAAAGACGGCGTAAGCGTTGGCGAAGCTCAAGCGGAAGCAGATAAACTAACCAACGAGAACGCCGTTATTTTATTGGACGAATACGAACAACAAATCAAGGCAATGTACCAAGCACTTGACGAATACGACGG
>NZ_AYZA01000019.1:771-24178 GCF_001436315.1 Ligilactobacillus aviarius subsp. aviarius DSM 20655
CAACACATCATCAATCAACATCTCATTTTCAGGAAATGAAGGCTCAAACTTTATCAGTGCAACCATGGTTGTAACTCCTGACGACTTACCACAAGGTGTTGACACCTTAGACGACTTGAACCGGAAGCAAGTTCAAGAATTAGGGCGTGAAAAGCTGGCTAAGTACACAGCTTTAACAACGGCTACACCAACACAAGGCAGCAACACGACAGGAACTGCTAAGTAGTGGAGCATTTCCACTATCTTGTTCTTAGCTATCTCGATCACATGATTGACGAACCGGTTATCGTGATATTCACTTGGGCTGTCGTGGCGGATATTGTTACCGGAATCGCGAAATCGCTGGTTGCTAAGAAAACCAACAACATGACAATTTCAAGCAAAGGGTTGAAAGGCTTAATCACTCACGGGTGCGTCATTCTGATTGTTTTGACGCTCTTTCCGATTGCAAGTGCAATGGGCTTTCACGACCAAATGATTTGTTTGATTGCGTTCTATGTTGTTATCTATTGCGTTTCAATCGTTGAAAACTTAGGCGAAATGGGCGTTCCCATTCCGTCTTTTTTAAAAAATCATCTTGCTAAGTTGCAAGACGATTACGACCATGGAACAGGTCAAGCAACAGAGAAAGGGGATAACGCCAATGAAGAAAAGTAAATTGATTGCCGGTGCTGCCTTAATGGTAGGACTGACAATCGGTGGAATGGTGGCAACAGTTAGCCAACAGAAAGTAGAAGCCGCACGAACGGATATGGTTGACTTATCAAACCACAATGGGAGCTTTAGCTTAGGCGAATTCTTGAGCATGCGGAACGATTACGGCGTGAAAGCAATCACGACCAAAATCAGTGAGGGCAACTATTACGCAGACCCTTACGCAGCCGGGAACATTCGCACAGCACAGCAAGCAGGCTTATATATCAACGGATATTATTTTTGCCGCTATACGAATGTAGCACAAGCCAAAGCAGAAGCGGAATATGCGGTACAAGTTGCACGAAATGACGGTTTGCCAACCAATGCCGTATTATGTGCCGACATTGAAGCAAGTCAGCAGCGTGGCTTAGGAACGTACATCAACAGCTTAGCAATTGAAGCCATGAAGCAGATTGTTGAAGCTGGCGGCTATCGCTTTGACGTTTATAGCATGAGTTCATGGGGCGATAGTGTTATTCCGTGGAAATATATCGGTTGGATAGCAAACTATCCTTACAACTTAACAGTTGACCGGTATACGAAAGGTCATGCTTGGCAATTCACGGACAAGCAACATTTCAAAGATAGCTATGGCAATTTTGACGCTAGTCAGCTTTACGATAACTACTATACCGGTGGCTTGAATAAGAATGCTGTTATTAGCAATGCTGACACACACCACGTTGACACGCAACATGCAACAAACAAGCCAGCAAGCAACAGCAACATGACGGCTGACGGCGGTTCATCGAATGAAGATTATGCACAACGTGGCACGTTCACAACGAATACCACGCTAAACATTCGGACAGCTCCAAGCACTTCGGCTGCTGTTGTCGGCTCATACGCACCGGGCGAAAGTTTAATTTATGACCACGTTTATATTCGTGGCGGTTATGCTTGGGCTCGCTATATGAGCTATTCAGGCCAATATCACTATATTGCCATGGGTCGCATGGGTGGAGAAGAATACGGAACACGCCGGACATATTCAAGTCGGACTTACACCGTACATTCAGGCGATACATTGATCGGCATTGCTCGTAAGTTAGGTGTTTCGGTTTCGTACTTGGTCAATAAGAACGGAATTAACAACGCCAATTTGATTTTCGTTGGAGAAACGTTATCATATTAGAAGAATATCGAATTAATGAATAAGCTCTCACTGCATTAGCGGTGGGAGCTTTTTTTGTTATACGAATATTATCTATTAAAAATTTAATAAAAAAATCATTGACATATATATATATATATATACTGCTTAGCGAAAGCGAAGTCTTTTTTGCTTTCAATCCTTACACTTTACGGCCAACTAACTTACACCCTTGAAGTATTTGGCCGTTGACTTACCCAAGTTCCCACTGGTGACCCCTAAAAAGCCAGTGGGTTTTATTTTGTAATTTAGTGTGCCAAAAGTGTGCCAAGCGATAAAATTTAATGGCTTTTTAATGATAATATATTGACATTAACATGAAAAATAATCGCCAGAATTGCTTAAATGACAACGTTCTGAGAGGTTGTTGAATGATATTGAAAATCGAATATAGATAATGAGTCAAATCAAATAATTAGTTTAATTTGCAAGTCCTATCCCTTGATTTGAAGGGGATAGGGCTTTTTTGCTTTGCATGAAAGCAACGTTAGAAACTCTAATTATAGAAAAACGCGAACTTGGTAAAAATCCAGTCCGCGTCTTTCTTAATTGAAGTTAATCATTACACCACCGATTAACGGCCATGATAACGATGCAAATCGAAATTGAACCGATAACTTTTTTTAAAATGTTTTTTGGCATGAATCAAACCTCCCCTGATTTCTTGCTTTTAACGTCATCAAGTTTGGGACGTAAAACAAATGAATAGCATTGTTTGATACAATATTAAACAAATTTTAATTGTTAGTCAACGTTAAAATAATCATTTTATAATTTTAATATTTATTCGATTATTTATTAAAGATTCTCATTGGAAGGTAATATTAATCCGATTTTAACGGAACAATTAAGTTAAATATCGAATTATATTCAGATAAAGCCTAAAAATAATTTAATTGATTTAATAATTTGCTTTGGTATGCTTTTAATGAAGAAAAGTTTTGCAGTAGCTTTTTTTCAATTTTACACTTACCTTGAGAGGTTGGATCTTCCAACCTCTTTTTTTATATTCAAAAACGAGGTTGTGACACAAGCCGCAACCTCGTTGCTATACTGCATAATCGGGTTCTAAAACAAACGAGCTGTGTGGTAACGCGAAGCTAATTCGAAAATCTCCGAATCTTTGCTGCGCGATTCGTTCGTTTTTCTGCTTCCACCACGCTCGTTTTTAACGTTTTGTCACACCTTCTTATTTTTAAATTAAATATGTTTCTTGAGCACCGATAATTTGCATAATTTCCGTTAAATCATTTTGCGGAAGGGTATGTTTAAATTGCGCAGCATATTCGCTTAAACGCTGATTAAGTGGAATGATTGACTTTGATTGAAGAATGCCATCTGAATCTTGTTGGTTAGTAGCGACAATGTGATGGGCGTTTTCAAAGAACTCTTTCAAATCATCGGTTAACTGGTCTGACTGATATAACCAATCTTCATCAGGGTAGTAATAGTGAAGAAGACGAGCATACGCCGGCAACCAGATGATTGGATTATTATTTTCGGCTGCCAGCTGGTTGATCGTCAGTAGCCGCGCCGGATTAAACGGCATTAATTGATTTTGAAGCCAATCATTATCATGTTTTTTGATTTTTTCAGTTAACTGTTTTTTAAATTCTTTTTCTGAATAACTGACTTGTTTTCCGTCCGGATCAACGTTCGTGTTAAACATGATTAATTGATTTAATTTACTGTCGCGCAAATGCTTTTTCCATTTTTTAATTCGGTTGCGATGCTGCCCCTGAGTAATGAAGTTCGGGACGTATCCCAATTTTTCACCAGTATTCATGTCTTCAATCAAGATTGCAAATGAACCGGTTAATCCATCATCGTTATCAAACGGGGTGATGCGAAATTCGAGTCCAAGAACTGACGGATAATTTGTTGGTAAAATGCGAAACTTGGGCATTACTTCGGGACGCTTTAACAGACCATTCCGCCAGAGTTTTTGCAGCAACTGCATCAGATCAAAGCTAACGTTGATTCTTCGGTAGGGCGAAGAGTTACTTTCAATAATATTTAAAGTGTTCGCTGAAAGATGGGTAATTACAACATCTTTAAACGCACTGGCATTTTCCACATCACCATCAATAATGACCTTTTTGATTGAGGATTTGATGATGATCCCGCGGTTATTGCTGATTTGAGTAATTTTCATTTGAAGTTTTACTCTCCTTTTTAAAGATTCATGTCAGTCTTGAAGTTCAATGGTGACATATCAGTTGCGGCGGTGACTAATTTGCTTGTTAAAGCTTGCATGCGATCAATTCCAACTTGTTGGAAGTGAATGCTTTGCTTTGTGAGATAGTCAATTTGAGCATCACCTGATAATTCGGTAGCATAGTGGTCAGTTTCTTCAATCAAATGAGTAAATTGAGCATATAAATCATCTTGGGTATCAGCAAGCATTTTGCCAAATTCAAGATAGTGCGGATCAACGAGAACACTTACAATCTTATAGATCCAGTAAGCTGAGTCAGGGGAGTAATCCTTTGTTCCAACCTTGTATGCTGGGTGAACATCCGTTGCGCTGGCGTAGAACGGAACGAATGAACTTTGAGCAGTTACTCCCAATGCAAGCCAGTGGATTCCCTTGAGCGTTTCAGGAACGTTTGACCGAATTTGAAGAATGTGTGATTCTTGGGTTTTAGCCAAACTAATTGGTCTGAATTTCTTCTTTGATTCTTCCGGACCGTTTCCGATTGGATCATATTCAGTTCCCTTAAAGTGCGAAGCAAGAACCGCTTCAACGTCGTCGCGGTGAAGCAACCGGTTGGCTTTGCGGATAAATGGCAGGTTTTCATCCATTGGTTCTTGGTGAATTTCAGGATTCAATAACCGTTGACCATCCCAAACCCGCGGCGTGTTATAAATCTCATCTGAAAGTGAATGCGTTCCAAAAATGTTGCGGAAGTTAAAGCCGGTTTTAGCCGGGTTTAAATGATGTTCTTGAACAAAGTCCCGAATTCCAGGTGCCGTAATGAAATTCTCATGATCACTGAAATCAACTTCTTGAATTGCAAGTTGATTAGCAACAACTGCATAAGAGTCGGCCGGAATTTGTTGGGCAACCCAATAGTGGCCTGATCCGATTTCAAAGTACCAAACTTCATTTTCATCCGAGAAGAGGACGCCATTTGCTTCAGCGGCACCATGTTCAGAAACGATTTGACCGAGCCGTTCAACCCCTTCGCGAGCAGATTTAATAAATGGGAGGACAACGTTGATCATTGCTTCTTCAGCAATTCCACTTTTAAGGAGCGGATCGTATCCAAGAACCCGGCGATTAGCGTATGCACTTTCGGTCGCGCTCATTGCAACGTTGAATTCATTGATTCCATCTTCTTCAAAGGTTCCAAATTCATCAGTCCATTCAGGCGTAGCGGTGTATTTGAAACTAGTTGATGGAAGGTCGATTTCAAAATCATTATCTTTGTCAGGAGATGAATAATGATTATTTTCAATTCCTTCTTGGTGAGGGTGAACGGTCATATGCTTTGGCCATGCACTACGGCAATCTTCGTTTCGCCCAATCATGGTTGAGCCGTCTGCGGTTGCCTTTTTCCCAACTAAAATACTTGTACATGCAGAGAGAGTTTGGCGATTACTAAACATCTTAAGGCCTCATTTCAGTTAATATTCTTACTCTAATTATATCAAGCTTTTAATTAAATTTAAAATTTGCTTTTAATAAAAAAGAAGGTGTGACAATGGCACATCCTTCTTCAAATTCTAACGTGTTTTCCGTGTATTTAACTTGCGCATAATGAAATAAAACGGAACGGCGATGATCAGGCCGCCGAATCCCCAGATCAGATTCTGCAAGGTCGCCTTTGAAAGTAACCAAAGACTTACTAAAATTGCGATGATTGGGATAACAGGACCAAACGGAATTTTGAATGGCCGGTCAACGTCTTTTTTCGTTTTCCGGAAAATCAAAATTGATAAGCAAGTTGGCAAGTATTGGGCAAACCGGGAAACAACGCTGATCGCGGCCAACGTTGTAAATGAACCTGAAAGGGCGATCGGCAATGTGATTAATCCTGTAATAATAATTGCCCAAACCGGTGCATTATTTTGGGCCCGTTTTTTCATGAATTGCGGTAACAAGCCGTCGTCCGCTAAGGCAACTGCCGAGCGTGGGGTGATAAATGACGAAGCAATGTTGATTCCGCCAATTGAGATCAATTCGCCGGCAGCAACAATGATCAATCCGCCATTTCCCATAAATTCAGTCATTGCTGCTTGAACAGGGGTAGTTGCGGCAGCAAGATGCGAACCTAAAACACCGATTGAAACGACCTGAATCAAAATGTAAAAGATTGAAACGATGGTCATTACAAGGAGAATGGCTCGTGGCAATTTCTTTTGCGGATTATCCATATCTTCCGCAGCAACGGCAATTGATTCAAAGCCGGTAAAAGCATAGAAAATCAATAAGGCAGCCGCCCCGAATGAGGTGGATGATAATTTTGGTGAAACAACTGGATGGAAGTTTTCCCCTTTAATAAAGAAGACTCCAGCAATGATGAAAATAATCAGCGGAATCAATTTGCCAATTGTTGCAAAATTATTAACAACCTTTGACCATTTGACTCCTAAAAGGTTAATGACCGAAAGCCCGACGATGATTACGGTCATGACGGCAACCTGAGCTGGCCGATGATTCAATGCTGGAAAAATTTGGCCTAAAGCTGTTGCAAAACCATTTGCCATTGTCGCCCAAGCAATCATACTAATGATCCATTTGATAAAGCCGACTTCAAAACCGACAAAGTCACCAAAGGCTTCTTTGGCGTAAACGTACGGACCGCCATTTTCTTTAAATAGTCCGGCAGCTTCGGCAAAGCAAAGGGCAATCGTGATCACAAGGACGGCATCAAAAAGAAAAACGAATAAACTGGACGTTCCAACAAGGGAATATGCCTTGTTGGGAAGTAAAAAGATTCCGGAACCGATAATGGCATTTACTCCAAGCAGGATGATGCTTAAAAGTCCCATTTTATTTTTAGTTTTCATATAATTAATCAACTCTCTTTGCGTGGTCAATCAGGGTCTTAAAAATTATTTGTGCATTTGGATCAAAGCGGTGAAGCATTTCAGGGTGAAATTGAACTCCGAATTCAAAGTTCGGCGACTTCATATTTTGAAATCCCTCAACAACGCCATCAGGAGCAACCAGCCCGACCTCAAAGTCATCTGCAACCTGGTCGATGACTTGATGGTGGAATGAGTTTACCCGAATTTGAGAATCGTTAAATAGTTGAGCGAAAAGCGTGTTTTCGTTAACCTTTAATGAATGGGTCCGGGTCGTTGGATCAGCCGGTTGAGCATGCCGCAGCAATTCATGATCAGCGTAGCTTAAATCTTGAAGGATTGTTCCGCCATAATATGCATTCAGGACTTGAAATCCCCGACAAATTCCCAATACCGGAATCTTTTTTTCCTCGGCATATTTGATTAATGAAAAGTCAAAAACGTCGCGTTCAGGAAATGTTGTTCCCAGTTTTTGACGCGGTTCTTGGTGATAGTTCAACGGATCAACATCGTGACCGCCGCTCAAAATGATTCCATCGAGGTGCGCAATTTCGTCCTTAATAACTTCCTTGTCAGTATTAAAAGGAATGATAAACGGAATTCCGCCGGCTTGAATCACCGAATCAATGTAGTCGTCATTTACATATGACCGGTGATAGCCTGGAAACGGAGCTCCCGAATCAACGATAATGCTTCCTGAAATTCCAATAATTGGTTTCTTTGTCATGTGAATCAATTCCTTTCTGCAATAATCATCATAATTATAAGTTATTTGTCCATAAAATGATGTTATCAATAATATATCAGCTTACTTTTTGTTAGTCAAGCTAATTATAGCACAAATCTCAAATTGACTTTTGAGATTTGATTAGTTACGATGAATGATGATTAAAAGGCGAAAGGAGAGGTTGGCATGCCATTAGTTCACGTTGAATTGATCGAAGGACGTTCACAAGAACAACTTAAGCAGCTTGTAGCTGATATTACTGATGCTGTTACTAAGAATACCGGGGCACCGGCAGAACACGTTCACGTTATTTTAGATGAAATGCGCAAAGACCGTTATGCAGTTGCGGGCGTTTTGAAGAGTGACGAAAAATAATAATAAGAAATGGATGACTGCAATCTCAGTCATCCATTTTTATTAAGCTAAATTCAAATAATCTTCAAGGTAGTAGGCCATACCGTCGTGCACGTTATCAAGCGGCGTAACGTCATTTGCAAGGCTGCGGATCTTGTCCGTTCCATTCTTCATGGCGACGCCCCAACCGGCATACGTTAACATTTCGGCGTCGTTGTGTTCATCACCGAATGCAATCACGTTTTGCCGATCAATGTTAAAGTAGTTTGCTAAGTAACGTACTCCGTAAGTCTTGTTGATTCCGCGCGGTGATAATTCAAGGATTGGATTCGGGCCGCCCCAAACGCCGACCGTGATTCGATCACCGAAGCTGGATTCAAGTTGATGAACGATGTTGTCCTTTTTATTAGGATCAACCAGTAACATCATTGATGTTGGATCACGTTGTAAGTTCATTTGATTTAAAACTTCGGTTGATTTTAATGCAGTTGGGAAATAACCATCAAGGACGTTATTGGGAACGTCTGCAAGCGCAAGGTCCTTTCCTTCAGCAGCAATAATTTTAATTCCGAGATTCTCTTTTTCATGTAAAATGTCAAATGCAATTTTACGGTTAAAGGTTAGTTCATATTCTTTATCCCAGTGGTGATGTGGAATATGCCCCAGTGAACCGTTGAAATTGATCATTGGTGTTTTTAATCCTAATTCATCATAGTAGTTAACGGAATTGCGGTTGGGCCGACCGGTAACTAACGCAACGATATGCCCAGCATCTTGAGCCTTTTGAAGAACTTCCTTTGTTTTGGAACTTAATTGTGATTCGGAATTCAAGGTCGTTCCGTCAAGATCTAAGGCAATTAATTTCTGATCCATTAAAAATTTCCCTCCTTAAAGTAATTAAAAGTCGAATTAATTTAAAACTACCACAAAGTCAATATAATTACTAGGTTTTCATCATGATTTAGCGTTATAATCTTACTTATACGATCAATATGGAAGGAGCATGATTATGATTTCAATTATTCATAAAGAGTGTCAAGGATTGCCTTATTTGGAGTTAATTGAGGAAGATAAAAAAGACCAATCACTTCCGTTGATTGTTTTTTATCATGGATGGACAGGACGAAAAGAAAATAACCTTACCCAAGGATATGAAATTGCGAAGAAGGGCTTTCGGGTCGTAATGCCGGATGCCTTGTTCCACGGTGAACGAGCAGATGGTCCCGCTGAAAATCACCAGTTGCAATTTTGGCAAATTATCGAAAAGTCAATTGAAGAATTTCCAAAATTCGTCAAGTTATACGCTGATCAAGGATTAATTGACGGCGATAACGTTGCGGTCGGCGGTCTTTCAATGGGTGGGATTACCGTTTGTGCCTTATTTACGGTTTATCCGTGGATCAAGAATGCGGTTTGCCTCGAAGGCACCCCGAACCCGGTTGCGTTTGCGAAAATTTTAGTTGACAATTTACCGGGAATTGAAGATGTTCCGCAAGAATACATTCACGAACAGTTAGCCGGATTAAATCAAATTGATATGTCATTGAATCGTGAAAAGATTGCGGGCCGGCCATTGCATTTCTGGCACGGGACAGCTGATGACATGGTGCCATACAGCTTAACGAAGAAATTCTTTGATGAAATTCAAGGAAAAGACTTTGCGAAAAATGTTACAATGACTACGACCCCTGGAGCAGGGCATAAAGTATCATATGAAACGACCGTTGAAATGGCCGATAAATTTGCTGAATATTTTGCAAAGTAAATTTTAATTTGAATTAGTTAGGAATGACATTTAGTGGCAAAAAAGAATTTTTTAACAATTTTGTACACCGCATTGCTTTCATTTCTCTGTGTGTTTATTTTTTCAAAGATCAACCAGCGGGATTTGATTTTGCAATTGGATAATCGTAATTTAACAGCGGAAGCGTACCAAATCAACCTGCGGCAAAATGAAAAGTTAAGTAAGTTTACCAAGGAACTGGATGATAGTTCCGAAATCGATAATGTTCAGGTCCACTTTCAATCAAAGAAAGATAAGAACATTACATACTTCTATGGAAAGGGAAACTTCCCAGTTCCACCAATGGTTTCAGGCGAATTCTTTTCTAAAAACGACTTTGACTCGATCGTCAACGTTGCGGTCGTTGGTCAAAATTTAAAGAAGAAACTTTATAAGCCAAAAGATCAAGCCTACCTGCATTATGGAAATCACTATATTCCGGTATTAGGGATCATGGGCGAAAATCGGGCCCATTCAAAGCTTGATAATCAAATTTTCATTGCTGGTGGACGTGACATCATGGAGAATTTGAACTCAAATGATTTCATTATTAAGATCGATGGGCGCAAATCATTTTCGACTAGTTTATTGAAAAAGACCTTTAATGCAGCCAGCGTAAAGCGGGTTGTTCATCAAAATACCCTTGCCCAAAGCGGTTCTTGGATCTCCAATCACTTTGCTCACTTGATGGGCTTGATTGCGATTGTAATTGGGACCCTTGGTGGGGCATTCTTATGGTCAATTGCAACCCGGAAAGATTTCCAAGCCGAATTATTTGCTTCAAATGATAAACGGCGCGTTGTTTTCCAAGAATGGCGTTCATTTACCATTTATAACGGGGTTGGAATGATCGTCGGCACATTGATTGGGACGGTCGTCTTTACGTTGAGTACCTATGCTCAATTGATTCCGTTTATTGTCATCTTGTACATTGTAGCAATTCTGTTGTTCTACTTTGTAATCAAACATGATGTTAAGAAATTGAAGATTAACCTTTAATTTTTAGAAAGGAGCAGGGACGAAGTTATCCGTCCCTATTTTTATGTTAAAGTTACCGCAAGATTTTATTGAAAAATATCAAACGTTACTTGGCGATGAAGCCGAAGCATTTTTCAAAAGCCTTGATGAAGATGTCCAAAAAGGTTTTCGCATCAATTCGCTTAAACCGCATGCTGATCACCTTCAAATTGATACTTCGCATCCCATTCCGTTCATTAAGGATGGATATTATGGCACGGTCAGTGGCCGTTCGTTGGCCCATCAAGCAGGATACGTGTACAGTCAGGATATTAGTGCAATGTACGTCGGACAGGTCGTGGATGTACAACCTGGCGAAACGGTGTTAGATCTTTGTGCCGCTCCTGGGGGAAAGTCGACCCACATTGCTCAACAACTAAATAATCAAGGTTTGTTGGTAAGTAATGAGATCAACCATAAGCGCGCTTCGATTTTAGTGGAAAACCTTGAACGTTTTGGGGCTAAAAACGTTATTATTTTGAATGAAGATCCATCCCACCTTGCACAGAATCTTAAGCAGCGGTTTGATAAGGTGGTCGTCGACGCGCCGTGTTCTGGGGAAGGGATGTTCCGCAAAGACCATAGCGCAATCAAATACTGGCACCGCGATTACCCGACAGAATGTGCTGCGCGGCAACGCAAGATTTTGGCCGATGCGATTCAAACCCTTAAACCGGGTGGGGAGTTGATTTATTCGACCTGTACATTTTCACCCGAAGAAGATGAACAGATCGTCAGTTGGTTGTTGACCACTTATCCGGACCTTGAATTGGTTGAAATTCCGAAATTTGAGGGAATGGATGCTGGGTGGCCAGACTTTGCGGATGGTAACCCAGAACTTACAAAAACGGTTCGGCTGATGCCACATCATTTTAAGGGTGAAGGCCAGTTCGTTGCGAAATTACACCTCAATGGTAAACCAGGAAAAGTTAAAACTAAAAAGAAGAATAAGAAGCAAAATCAATCGCAATTAACATCTGATCAATTCGCGCTTTGGCAGCAAACAATCAATCATATTACGGATGAATGGGCAGATGTTAAGCGGTCAAACTTTAAGGTGTTTAATAATCATTTGTACTACTTTGATCGTGATTGGCCGGATATTTTTGCAATGAAATACATGCGGCCAGGATTGTATCTTGGAGAATTCAAAAAGAAACGGTTTGAACCCAGCTATAATTTAGCGTTGACTTTAAATCCGGATGAAGGAACGGCGAAAGTTGAACTTTCACTGGATCAGTGGGAAAAATACATGCATGGCGAAACCGTGACGCTTTCGAATTCTGCTTCAAACGGATGGACGCTTTTAACATGTGAAGGAGTTGGCTTTGCCTTTGGAAAAGTTGTGGGGACAACGGTTAAAAACTTTATTCCAAAGGGATTACGGTTTTTGAATTAGCAATCTGATAATGTGAGAATAAGAAAACAGGTTGGGCTTGGCTCAACCTGTTTTTTTACTCATTTAATTGTTTTTGATCACTAATCAATGCAGGACTTAGCAGGTAACGAACCTGATGCAGTTCTGGAATCGTGCGGCAACCGAGCATCACCATTAAGTCTTTGATCTGACTTTGCAACGTGGTAATTAGGTCAACTAATCCTTCAGGGCCGTTTTTGATCAAGGTGTGAAGGAACATTCCGGAAATGCCAACTGAGTCCGCTCCAAGAACAAGACTTTTTACGATTTCGAGGGCATTTCGGATGCCACCGGATGCAGTAATTGAAATTTGATCGCGAAGCGGCTGCGCACCAAGAAGACATTCAGCCAGACTAAGACCAATGTCATTTAGAAATGAATAATCAGCGTCATGCCGGCGTTCATTTTCAATTGCGACAAAGTTCGTTCCGCCTTTGCCAGCAAGATCAACGTTTTGAATCCCCATTTCAGCAAGCATTTTGACGGTTTCAGGAGTAAGTCCTTGACCAACGCCTTTGACCATTAGTGGTTTTTCAAGATGATCGCTGATATTTTGAAGCTGGTCTTTCCAGTAAAAAATTCGGTCGCCTTCAGGCATTACTAATTCTTGAGCAACGTTAAGGTGGATCTGCAGTCCATCTGCTTGAGTCAGTTCAAGCGCTTGTTTTGCCGTTGCAAGATCATTCCCAGCTCCCAAATTGGTGAAAAGCAGGGTATCTTGCGTTAATTGGTGCAACTGCTTGAAACCGTCAGCATTTGCCGGATCCTTTAAGGCAACGCTCACCGAACCGGTCACAAAGGGGACGTGGCATTGGTTAGCCACTTGGGCAAGCTGAAAATTAAGCTTGTCAGTTTGCGAACTGCCGCCGGTAATTGCATTAATAAAAAAGGGACTATCAACTTGATATCCCATGATGGTTGTTGTTAATGAAATTTCGTTTTTCGAAATTTCAGGAATATTTTTAAATAACAATCGGACTTCATCTAAACGATTTCGATTTTCCGACTGATAAAGTTTTTCAGCAATAAAAACATGCTCGTCTTTGCGATGTGCTTGAATATCCATTATTATTCCTCATTATTTGTGTACGTCGATAACTGTAACGGCAAGATTTGGGCCTGCCGCCATTGTTCAAAAATCTGCTGGTAATTTGATCCATGTTTAACGAATCCAATTCCACAATCGCCACCGCCAGCCCCGGACATTTTGCCGCTTCCGCCAAAGCGAACAACAAGCTCGATCAATTCTTTGAGCCGGGGAGTTTCCAATTCGACGTGGCTAATTTCACTTAATTCATTTAAAAGTTTCTGGTTGCGGGTAATCGCAGCGGTCATTTCCTCAAAATTGTCATTTTTGATTGCCTGAATTAACTTTTCAACGCATTGCGCACTTTGAACAACAAACGTATCATACTTCAAATGACTGCGCCGTTTAACTTCAGCAACAAGGTGTTTGGTTGAGGCGGGAGCGCCCGTCCATCCGACAATCAAATCGGCGGTCGTTGGGGGAGTAAGCGGCTGAATTTTTAACTCCGGCCAATCAGCTGCAATTAACGGCTTGAGTGGCGTTTGTGGCTGATCAAGTAACCAATTCCGGTCAGGCGAATAATAGGCAATCCATCCAGTAAATGCACTGGCCGCAATATCTCCCAGGGAGCCATTGCCTTGAACATTATAGTGCGCAAGGGCGGCAAGTTTATATATTTCCATAGCTGTCAGGTGAAGGTGATAGAAAGCAGCAATCGCCTTCACAACGCCAACGGTTACAGCCGCCGATGAGCCAAGACCAAATTTTTTGCCATCAGGACTATCAAGCTCGCTATCGATTTCAAGGTTGAAAAATTGAAGTTGATGGCCGCATTCAGTAGCATACCGTTCAGTTAAGCGAATTGCTTCAAGCACAAATTCAAGTTGAACTTCGTCTTCAAGTTGAATTTGGTGGTGGGCTGTTCGGTGCCATTTAACCGGCACGGTTTGATACTGATGCGAGTAAATGGTCCCGGTCGCGGTTGCCGATGTAATTTTGAGGTGGACAAACCGATCCACTGCAACGATCACGGCTGGGGTTCCAGGTTCAACGACGGCATATTCACCAGCAAGATAAAGTTTTCCGGGAACTTTGACGTTAACCACTTAGTTACCTCCTTATGCTTCGATAAAGCGAGCTCCTTCTCCTGGTTTAGCAAATTCAAACGTGATTTGGTCAAATTTTGAAGCTAAAATCCGCTGAATAGCAGGGGCATCCGTTTGCATACATAAAATTTTAACGTTTGGACCCGCATCAAGGGTGTAGTAACACGGAATGTGTTCTTCTTCACGAATCCGTTCGACTTCTTGCATGATTGCTAAGCTCATTGGTTCAAAGTAGTTAAAGTGCGGTTGGGCACTTAAATTTAATGCATGCATTTTAAGCGCGTTGCTTTCAGTGATTTCACCAACTTTTTGAAAATCACGGTTTTGAATTGCCTTTTTAATCGATTTTAAATCTTCGGTTGTTGATTGGATCCATCCCTGATAATACGGGGAAGTCTCAACGACGGTCTGCATTCCGGCCCGGGAAGAGATTTTCTTTTGCCCGGAGTTGACGATGCCAACCAACATCCCAATCGACCAATCAAGGTGTTCTTCAACTGGGACGGCATAGGATGTTTGATCATCTTGGCCTTGTTGCCATTCGACAAATCCGCCATAGATCGACCGGCTGGCAGAGCCTGATCCGCGACGTGCAAGGCGCGAAAGATCTTTTCTGCTCAAATCCAATCCTGCAGCCTTACTGGCAGCAGCGGCAAGGGCAGCAAAGGCCGATGCCGAAGATGCAAGTCCCGCAGCTGAAGGAACATGATTGATCGAATCGATTCGCGCAAAAGTTTGAATTCCTGCAAGTTTGCGAACAAGGTCCATAAAATGGTTGACCTTTGGATTTTCAGCAGGTTCGCCGTTAAGGGTAAAAACATCTTGCGCTAATCCTTCATCAAACTTGACCGTTGTATCGGTATAAAAGTGGTCAAGGGTAAGTGAGAGCGAACTGTTTTGCGGGATGATCAAATCAACATCCTTTTTTCCCCAATACTTGATCAATGCAATATTGGTATGTGCACGGGCAGTAATTGGTGAATTATTCATGAACGCCCTCCTTAAGTAAAGGTTCGATCCACGTTTGGGTTGCGCCAGCGTTTAAAAGGGCTTGCGAAAGGCCGCTGGCATCGCCAATTGATTTCGTAAGGCAAATGAAGCATCCGCCTTTACCGCCACCGGTTAATTTACTGCCGAGCGAACCGTTCTTTAAGCTGAGAGCGATCAAATCATCAAGTTGCGCGCAACTGACGCCTAACTGGCGCAAAATGGTCTGCGCAGCATTAAAGATCTCGCCGAGTTTTTCAATATCATCTGATGCAAGGGCGTCTTTTGCATTAAAAGCAAGTTGCCCTAAATCAGAGATCAATTTCTGGGTTTCATCCGGGTTATGCATTAACCGTTCCTTAACAACGGCAATTGCTTGACTTGTTTTGCCTTTAATTCCGCTGTCGGCAATTACAAGGTACCCATGTGTCTTAATTGGAAAAGTCTTTAATTCCTGGTTGCGAACCATCCAAATCGGTTGTTCGCTTGCACAGGTTGCGGCATCTAACCCGCTTGGATTTTTGTGGGTATCTTTTTCTGAAATATTTGCAAGGTTCAGTAACCGGGTCTTGGTTAATGGCTTGCCTAAATATGTGTAAAATGCCCGGATCAAAGCAACCGCAACCGCTGCTGATGAACCCATTCCGCGTTCAGCAGGGAGATCGCTTTTGATCGTAATACTTAATGGATTTTCAATTTCATTTTTATCGATTAAATAGTTAATTAAATGTTTGATTCCTGAAACCGGAAAATCAGCTAACTTTCCCGTGAAGTAACTGCTGTTGATCGTACTTTCGGTTTCGGCGTCTTCAACCGTTACTTTAACATTGACGGTTGTAAGTGGAAGGGCAATTGCCGGTTGACCATAAACAACGGCATGTTCGCCAATCAGAATAATTTTTGCGTTGCTCTTTCCATGAGCTGGATTACTACTTACCAAGGTAAAGATCCTTTCAAAATGGATTTGAGAAGTTCAAAAAGAACATATTACCTTTTTGAAATTGTCAGTATAAACACATATTAATTCAACGCTCATTATACCGTATTAATTGGGAATAGACCAATGAAATTTTAATTAAAGGATCTCTCAATGAGTAATAATTTGTTATTTTAACTATTCGGGAATTTATTTTGAGTTTAAACGGTAGTTTATTGTAAAATCAAAGTTAGAAATTAAAGGAATGACGGAAGAATGGCAAAGAATCAAACATTCGCGGTTGTTGATCTTGAAACGACCGGAACGAAGATGGACGGAACGAACCGAATCATTCAATTCAGCTGCGTTCTCGTTCAAAATCGCAAAATTGTAAATACTTTTAATACATTAATTAATCCGTTAATGGCCATTCCGGCAGATGTTCAAAATCTAACGGGAATTCATGAAAAGGATGTGCGGCACGCCCCGCTCTTTGATGACGTTGCGGGAACGATCTATGCGTTATTGCAGGATACCGTTTTTGTAGCGCATAACATTCAGTTTGATTATCGTTTTTTAAATGCCGAACTTGAACGGGTCGGGTATCCGGAACTGGACTTAAAGGGCGTTGATACCGTTCAGCTTAGTCAAATTTTATATCCGTGTCTGGTATCGTATCGGCTCCAGGATTTAAGTGCAGCCTTGAAAATTAGTCATGAACGGCCCCATCAGGCGGATAGTGATGCGGTCGTGACGGCCGAGTTGTTGATCAAACTAATGGATCAGATTCATCAACTCCCGGATTCGTTATTACGACAGCTTGAATCAATGGGGAATGCATTATTATTTGAAACTGGAATGCTGTTTTCAAATGAACTGCGAAACCGGAATGCGCCAAAGAAGTATGACGCTGATTTGATTCAAGTCGGAAAAATTACTTTCCGGCGCCCCCGCAAATTTAGCGATCATTTACAGGGACGATCGAAGCAACCATTGCTTGAAGCGTGGCCGTCAAGCTATGAAAAGCGGCCGCAGCAGCTAAAATTGATGGAAGATGTTGCTTCCCAGATGCGGCATGGTCAGCCGCAAGCCTTTTTTGAAGCCCCGACCGGAACAGGGAAAACGCTGGGATATTTGTTGCCGGCAGCCCATGAGCTTCAGTATGGCCATCGCTTTTTGATCAGTACAACGACGAATGCCCTTCAAAATCAGCTGATCGATCAGGAAATCAATCAGCTTGATCAGTTTTTACCATTTAAGGTTAACGTCGTTTCGTTAAAGGGTAGTCAGCATTATATTGACTTAGATAAGTTTGCGCATACGCTTGATCAGCCGCAGAATGATTATACCCGATTGATTCAGATGCGGTTATTAGTGTGGCTGACTCAGACTGAAACGGGTGATCTGGATGAATTGAACTTTACGGTTCAGCAATTGCCGTTATTTGATGAAATTACTCATCATGGAGTTCAGGGATTAAATCAGGAAAGTCCGTATTACCAATATGATTTCATGCGGCGGCGAACTGATGAGATGCAAAATGCGGATTTTGTGATTACGAATCACGCTTATTTGATCAAGCATGCGGCGGAATTTGCAGATCAGCATCGAACTTTGATCGTCGATGAAGCCCAACAGCTAGTAACGACAACGTTGCAAAATAATAACCAGGTAATGGATCTTGATGCGGTCAAAATTCTCGCTGATACGTTGCTTGTCAAAATGGAGTCGCAGGTTTCATATTCATTTGCAAATTTGATCGAACAGCGGCTGCTGACTAAGGCTGAGTACCGGAAGATTCTCCAAAAAATTCAAGTCATCGACCATACGATTCCTGAATTTCGCGATGCAATGCTGCAGCGGTTCATGAAGTTGCAACGAATCGCCAAAATTACGGAAACTCCGATTCAGTTTAAAAAGATTTTTGGCTTTGTTAAGGAACATGTCAATCAATATCGTAAGGTGCAAAATGCAATTCGGTTCTTGGAAAATAAAAATCCAAAACTTTACCGGCATTTTATTGAATTGCTTGACCAACAGCGCCTTGATAGTCAGTCATTTAATCTGTTTAAAGCGTACTTTAAACTCAGTAATGAATTGCTTGCAAAGTTAAAAAACTGGGATCGGCTTGCGTTGGAAAACCTTGAAAAGACGGCGGACAGTTTACTGATGTGGCTCAGTTATCCGCAAGCCCAGGATGGCGCCCACTTAAGGCTTCACTTTGGGTTGATGGAGTCCCAAGATTTCTTGCAAACTAACGTCTATTCGTTTTTCAATCAGGTACTGTTCTTTAGTGGAAGCTACTTTACTTCGCAAACGTATCAGTATTTCGTTGATCAGCTTGGCGCGGTTGAAAGCAAACATTTCAAATATCAGTCGGCTTTTGATTATGAGCATCAGGCGAAGGCCTTACTGGTTAAGGATGCCCCGGATGTCAATCAAGTTCCGGCTGACGAATATGCAAACTATTTAAGTGATCAGATTATTCAGATTTGCCAAGCACAACACCGGCAGACAATGGTTCTGTTTAATTCAAACGAAATGGTTGAAAAAGTTTACGACCAATTGCGCGATGATGAACGGATGCAGCCATGGCAGATTTTGGCGCAAAACGTTACGGGCACCGCTGAACGTTTAAAGAAAAAGTTTCAGTCAGTCCAAAATGTACCGCAATTGTTGCTTGCAACGGGGACATTTTGGGAAGGGGTCGACTTACCGGCTGACCAGCTTGAAACCCTTGTGATTGCTAAACTGCCATTTCAAGCGATTCAAAGTCCGTATAACCAAATTCGGTATCAGCGGGATGAACGGGCCGGTGGCAATGCGTTCAACGACATTGCGCTTCCTGAAGCGGTTATGCGGTTTGCCCAGGGAGTTGGCCGCTTGATTCGAACACAACATGACCGGGGCTTAGTGATCACGCTTGATTCGCGAATCGTTAACCGCAGTTATGGAAAGCAGTTTGTGAATACTTTTCCGCAGGGAATGCCGGTCAAGGTAATTGAGAGCGAACAACTGACAGCTGAAATTACAAATTTCTTTAATTCCAAACGTTAGGTTATTTTTTTGTTATAATAGTTGATAACATGTAATAGAGAAGAGGCTCAGAATGGGACGGGTTCAACGCAAAACGAAGCGCATCAAACGGATGATCATCATTGGAATCATTGCTTTGATTTTGATTATTATTTGGGGATTTTATATGGTTGCCCAATTGCCGTACCGTGAAGCGAAGAGTGAAGCGTTTCAGATGGCGGCGAAATATGCAAAGGTTGATAGTGTTAAAAACTTTTATATTTATAACCGGAACAGTACATATTACACAATTGAAGGCGAAAACAATGATAACCAAGATGTGTACGTTGTAATTCCCAAGAAGGGCAATCGCGTAAATATTTACGAGAAAAACAAGGGAATTACAAAGAAAGCGGCTGAAAAAATCGTTAATCAAAAGTATCAACCGCAAAAGATTGTGAAAACCGTTTTTGGAATGAAAAACGGAGGCACACCATTATGGGAAGTGGCCTATGAAAATCAACAAGGTAATTTGTGCTATGCCCAGGTTGCATTTAAAGACGGGCAAGTCTTACAAAATATCACGAATATGTAGCGAATGATAATGACACATTTCGGAAGATAGTTTATAATTAAAAAAAGTAAATCTTTTTTTGAGATTATCAATTAAGATTAGAGGAGGAACGGCTTGTGGAAACGATCAGTATTATTGATTCAAAGAACCACGTAAACGAAAAAGTCAAAATCGGAGTTTGGCTTACAAATAAGCGTTCAAGCGGGAAAATTGCTTTCTTACAATTGCGAGATGGATCAGCATATTTCCAAGGAGTAGTTGTAAAGAACAACGTTTCTGAAGAAGTTTTTAAGATTGCTAAGGAAGTTAAGCAAGAAACAAGTATGTACGTAACCGGAACGATCCATGAGGACTCACGGTCACACTTTGGTTACGAAATTGAAGTTGAAGATATTGAAATTGTTGGTGAAAGTGAAGATTATCCAATCACACCAAAGGAACACGGAACAGATTTCTTAATGGATCACCGGCACTTATGGTTACGTTCAAGTCGGCAATTCGCAATTATGAAGATCCGGAACGAAATGATTCGGGCAACATATGAATTCTTCAACAAGGAAGGGTTTATGAAGGTTGATGCGCCAATCTTGACCGGAAGTGCACCAGAAGGGACAACTGAATTATTCCACACGAAGTACTTTGACCGGGATGCATACCTTTCACAATCTGGTCAGCTTTATGAAGAAGCCGGCGCAATGGCTTACGGCAAGGTCTTCTCATTTGGACCAACATTCCGGGCTGAAAAGTCAAAGACCCGGCGACACTTGATCGAATTTTGGATGATCGAACCTGAAATGGCATTTACTCACCAAGAAGAAAGTCTTGAACTTCAAGAACGGTACATTGCATACCTTGTTCAAAATGTCCTGGATCACTGTGATTACGAATTGAATATTTTAGGCCGTGATAAGGATGTTTTGAAGCGGTATACCGAATTACCATATCCACGAATCTCATATGATGAAGCAATCAAGATGTTGCAAGATTCAGGTGAATTCCCAGATGTTGAATGGGGAGCAGACTTTGGTTCACCGGAAGAAACATATTTGGCTGAACAATTTAGTAAGCCAGTGTTTGTAATGAACTATCCGAAGGCCATCAAGCCATTCTACATGAAGCCACACCCAACCCGGGATGATGTTGTTATTTGCGCAGACTTATTAGCACCTGAAGGCTATGGTGAAATTATCGGAGGTTCAGAACGGGCAACTGATACGGATTACTTGAAGGAACAAATCGAAAAGGCCGGTTTGAACATGAAAGATTACGAATGGTATCTTGATTTACGGCGTTATGGAAGTGTTCCGCATTCAGGATTTGGTCTTGGGCTTGAACGGGCCGTTACTTGGATCACAGGCGAAGACCACATTCGGGAAGCAATTCCATTCCCACGTTTGTTAAACCGGATTTACCCGTAAAATTGGGACTTGAAAAAGAGGCTGGATATGTTCAGCCTCTTTTCTTATCTGAATGATTGAGGAGGGATTTTGAATGGATGACGCAATTGCATTGAAGTTATTGCAGACAGAAAGTACGATGATTCCAAATTTGATTTTGAAAAATTACGTCAAGCTCGGAATGACCGCGGAAGAATTTGTCTTTTTACTTGAACTTAAAGCTGCATTGAAGGATGGAAACCAAGCCTTTGATCTTCAAACGATTGCTCAAATCATGAGCAAGGATGAAGCTCAGATTTATCAATTGCTTCACGGATTGATCGAAAAGGAAATTATCAGCTTGACATCAGTGGTGGACGATCAGGGACGGAATTCAGACCAATATAGCTTAGATCCACTGTATAAAAAGACACTTAAACTTTTACGCGATCAGACCCAGGAACACCAAATTCAAGCTCATCAGCAAACACGCAATGATGTCTTTGCTCGAATTGAGCAGGAATTTGGCCATCCCTTGTCTTCATTTGATATGGAAATGATCGATAGTTGGCTTAATGAGGATCATTACTCACCTGAGATTATCATTTTAGCCTTAAAAGAGGCCGTTTTAAGCGGCGTTTATAATTTAAAGTACATGGATAAAATTTTGCTTGCATGGGAAAAGAAGGGTATCAAAACAGCGGTTGATGTCCAGCGTCAACGGGCCAAGTTCAGACATCAGGGTCAAAGCCAACGAAAACAAGGAAACCGGGTGAAACCGAAGATTCCGCTGAATAAGTGGTCGGAGTAGAAAGGTGTGACAAAACGTTAAAAACGAGCGTGGTGAAAGCAGAAAAGCGAACGAATCGCGGAGCATAGATTCGGAACTTTTCGAACTTCCACATAGCTCGTTTGTTTTGGAACCCGATTATGCGGATATAACAAAGAGGATGTGATTTTGATCACATCCTCTTTTTAACTATCGTGATTTTAAATTAAATTCCCCGAAGAATTCCCACAATTGACTGATCGTTGATAACAGCTGGATCAACTAAGCCAACTTGACCGCCATATACCAACGTGTCGATTGCAATTTCATTTGCTTGAACTTGTTCGTTGGTTTCGGTTTCGTTAACGGCAAGTTCGTGTGCAATCACGGTCGTATCAAGCCGGCCTTCTTCGGCTGCCGCTTGAACGTCCTTCATTCCTTCAAGGTATCTCTTCTTTGAGTGGGCAAGGTCAATTGCATCTTCAATCTTTTCCCGGCTTTCATCAATGAACCGTTTGGTAATTTTGGCCGTTGCCTTTTCAAGCGTTTCATGATTGATCACTGCTGGAATTGTCAACGTATCTTCCTTGTCCAAGAAGTGGTTGTGGGATAACTTCTTGAATTCGCCCGCATCATCTTCAGTTGCCATTAAAACAACTTTTAGGTGGTCCTTTAAGCTGATGTGTTTAGTAATGTATTCATCGACCATTCTGAAGTATTGATCCATGTTTGCTTGTTCAGCTTCTGCTTTAACATCGGTTCCTCTGAATTGGTCATATGAACCGCCGCCGCGTTGCTCCATTCGAATCTTTTGATCAGGCGTATCAATGTTTAATGCTTGTTCAGCTGAAACCGGGGCGTCATCACTCAAATTTATTTGGGAAACTAATCCATTTTTAACGGTAAACATTTCAAATGAAGAACGGGTGATCTTTGCAATATTATAACTTGGCATATATTCGTATCCGCGAATAATTGGTAAAATATATGGTTTATCGGCTACCCGAACTTGGAGATCAACTTTCCGTGGAAGGTAGTAGTGGTAAGCTGTTTCATTGCTAATAATGATCGCAAGTGACTTTGATTGAGCATAATCAAAGATAATATCGTTTTGTGTTGCTTTAATTTTCTTTTCGTACTTTGACCAGTTCTTTTCGCCATATTTTGCAATAAATTGCTTTTTGGCTTTTGAAAGAAGACTGTTAAATTCGGTGTCATCAAATTTAAAATTGTCTTTGCTAGGATAAAGTGGTAAAAACAATGAAATAAATGGTCCTGAAACTTCTTCATTAACTACAATATTTTTCAAATCATGTTTTAATGACATAATCAAAACCTCCTTTAACCTTTACATTTTTATTATATATTGATTGGAATGAAAAGGTTATCAATATGCTTGGAAAAAGAAGGTGTGACAAAACAGTAAAAACGAGCGTGATGGAAGCAGAAAAGCGAA
>NZ_AYZA01000019.1:24188-255304 GCF_001436315.1 Ligilactobacillus aviarius subsp. aviarius DSM 20655
GCTTAGCTCGTTTGTTTTGGAGCCCAATTATAGGGATAGATACAACAAAAGAGGTTGCGATTTGTTATATCACAACCTCTTTTTAGCAGCTAAATAACATTAATGATGATCATTGTTATTGTTTTGATTATTATTGTTGTTATTATTCTGCTGATTATTATTTTGATTATTGTTGTTCTGGTTATTATTGTTATCGCTTTGCTGTTGTGATTGGCTATTTGCCTGAACCTTGCTTTGCTGGTCTGAATTTGAATTTGCCTGCGAGTTACTATTTTGACTCTTTTGTGAATCATCGATCTTTGAAAAGACGCTTTGGAATTTCGCCATGCTGCTCTTCTTTGAGAAGATCTCACTTGAAGGCGGTTGGGAACCAGCTAAGTAAAGTTGCCGGACACCGTTGATGTACTTAACGTAAACGTTGCTTGGCTTTACCCAGTCAGTGTTTGATACATCTTCGGACATGTATTCCATAATTTGCTTATAGAATTGCGAAGCGAGGTTCGCCGTCGGTTGCGTCATGTAATTTCCTGGTTGATACTGGTGATCATATCCAAGCCATACGGATACCGAGTAGTTCTTCGTATAACCATTGAACCATGAATCCATGATCGCGTTGGATGGAAATTCATTCGCAACATCTGATGGATAAGCGTTTGTTCCGGTCTTTCCGGCTTGGTAAAGGCCAGGAATATTCGCTTCCGTCCCAGTTCCCTTTGGTGAAGTAATAACCTGTTTCAACATGTCAGTGATCATGTATGCCGTTGACGGTTGCATTGCCCGTTTTCCTTCGTTAGAGTACTGTTTAACCGTTCCATCAGGCGTTTCGATCGCATTGACATATTGTGGCTTATAGTAAATTCCGCCATTAGCAAATGCTGCGTAGGCCGCTGCGTTTTGTAACGTTGATGATGGAAGTCCGATCCCGTTTGAATAGTGCAATCCAGACCTATAGTTAAAGCCAAGTCCTTGAAGGAACTTCGTTGCTTTTGGAAGACCAACACTGGCTAATGTTTGAATTGCAGGGATGTTCCGGGATTCAATCAAGGCTTCCCGCATTGTCATGTTACCTTCATATTTATGGTCAAGGTCATAAAGGGCAGTGTTTGAACCTGGATAGTTATATGGTTCATCTTTCAACATATGGTACGTTGCCCATTGCTTGTACTCGATTGCTGGACCATAATCCATTAACGGTTTAGCAGTTGAACCGTCAGTCCGATCAGTCTGAACGGCACGGTTCAGGCCGAAAGTAACGTTTCCTAATTTCCGTCCTCCAATCATTGCGACAACCTTTCCGTTGTGCGGGTTAATGATTGTTGAGGCAACCTGGATCTTGTTATTCGGGAAGTAGACGTAATTGTTAGTATTGGCAATTTCGTACAACTTTTCTTGAATATTCATATCAAGGTTAGTGTAGATTTTGAGACATTGAGCAAATGGATCGTATCCTTTGGCTTCAACGTCTTGAATAACTTCCTTCAAGTAAGGATCAGCGATTTTAGCTTTTTCGCTGTCTTCCACGTTGTTTTGGTGGACTGGAAGAAGTCCGTTATTGATATCTTCGGCTTGCGCTTGCTGTTCTTGACTCTTTGAAATCTTGTGATTTTCATACATTGCCTGAAGAACTTCATTCCGCCGTTCTAAGGCCAATTTTGGATTCGAATACGGGTTATATGAAGATGGCGCATTCGGAATTCCAGCGATCAATGCAGTTTGGGCTAAGTCAAGCTGACTTAATGATTTACCGTAATAGAATTTGGCAGCCGTTTCCATTCCATAGTTACCATATCCCATAAAGACCTTATTAATGTAGAATGTTAAAATTTGATCTTTTGAGTAATGCTTATCAAGCTGCAGAGCCAACCAAGCTTCTTGCGCTTTCCGTTTAAGTGTTTGGTCAGATTTGGAAGTTGAGAAGTATGACAATTTAATCAATTGCTGATCGATCGTACTTCCCCCTTGAAGGCCTGAACCTGGATTAAGGTTGTTTAAAAACGCCCCCAAAATTCGTTTCGGGTCAATTCCTTTTTGTTGATAGAATTGCCGGTCTTCAATTGAAACAATCGCATCTTTTAACTGTTGCGGAACCTTATCTTCAGCAATCAAAGTCCGATTGTCAGACCCCAGTGAAGTAATCTTTTTATTGTTCGCGTCATAAATGATCGTCGAACCTGGACTTGATAATTTGCTTGTTGAAAGTTCAGGTGCACTTTTTGCATAGTAGAAGAAGAGGGCTGAACCAGCCGCAACTCCAAGGACAAAGATAATCAAAATAACTAGCAAAACGCGCTTGATAATATGCCAAGGGCCCTTTGCGCGAACCGCTTCTTCAGCTTCTCGCCGATTAACTCTTGAATATTCTGGATCTTGATTACTCATTATTATCTCCTTCGATTTGGTTAATTAGTAAATCCACCGCTTTAAGGTATGGAATTCGAGGTTGCAAACTATATTCAATTTTAAAGCTCACGTCTTCGATTTCCTTTTTCGGGATCGACTTGCGTCCATGAGCTTGATTGTCCCAATAATTAAATAGAAGGGATGTCGGCATTAAATACAGTTCATCTTGCGAAACAAAACGAACGATTGTAAAACAGATTCCGTGTTGTTTTTCACAAGCTTTCATATGTTTGATTTGGTGATCATGAAAGTTGCTTAACGGGAAGGCGGTCTTATTTTTGGTTTCTTTTGCTTCAAAATCAAGGTAGTAACCCCGATAAATTCCGTTGTAGTCAGTCGTTGACGGCGTTTTGAAATACGCTTTTTTAATTACCGCTGCACTTCGCTTCGGGTAATCAACGTCAACAATTTGAATTGGAATGGGTTTCTTGTGGATGACGGCGATCTCGCGTTCAAGGTAGTATTGATTACTATCATTGATTTCCTGTTCAAGCGTCATTCCGCGATTGCCATAAACAATTCGACTTGGCGATTTATGTTTCGCCTTGAATGTGGTACTCTGCTTTTGAGAGTAGTGCTGACCATTCGGATAGTTAAGTGTCATCAAAATCACACTCCTATCCCGGTATTTTACCATTTATCAAGATTTTAGGCAAAATCGTGAAGGGCAGGTGAAGCAGTTGCGGTTATGGGTAACTGGTTATCGAAGTTATGAACTCGGAGTTTTTGCAAATAATGATCCGAAAGTCAAAGTGATTAAGTATTTACTAAAAAAACATTTTGAACAGAAATTTAATGATGGGCTTGAGTGGGTGATTACCGGCGGCCAACTCGGGGTTGAACAATGGGCTGCGGAAGCGGCAATAGAATTGAAGGAAGAGTATCCAGAATTGAAAGTTTCACTGATGTACCCGTTCAGTGAGTTTGGCAGTCAATGGAACGAACAGAATCGGATGCTGTTAAGCGATTTGGAATCCAAGGTTGATTTTTGTGCAAGTATCAGTAAACAACCATATCAATCGCCGGCACAATTGAAAAATTTTCAAAAGTTTATGCTGGACCATACGGACGAGGCAACGCTGATCTATGATTCGGAATATCCTGGAAAACCGAAGTATGATTATCAAGCCGTTCAACAATACGCAGAAAATCATGATTACCCGGTTACGATGTTTGACATGGATAATTTGCAAGACGCTGCAAATGAATTTCAAGAAAATCTTGGCAACTAAAAACAATTCTGCTATAATACTACTGTTATGAGTTAAGTACCTATCGGAGACGAGGTGTAATTTATGGAAAATGTCAATCTTACGCCTAAAGAAATCGTAAACAAGCATTTTAAACCTAAAATGCGCGGTTATGATCCAGCGGATGTTGATGAATTTTTAGATAAAGTTATCCAAGACTACGAGACTTTCACTAAAGAAAATCAACGGTTACAAATGGAAAATGATCGGCTTGTAAGCAAAGTTGACGAACTTACAAAGCAAGTTGCTGTTGGTAAGTCTGGTCAAGCTGCAAGACCAACTTCAAATGTCAATAACATGGACATTTTGAAGCGGCTTTCTAATTTGGAACGGCGCGTTTTTGGTGCTCAACTTAATGATGATAATGACCAAAATAGTCGTTTTTAATAATTAAATATGTTAATTAGCGTGTAGTGTTCGGGTAATCGCGGGCTGCATATGCAGTCTGAGGAAAGTCCAAGCTTGCACAGGCTGCGATGCCTGTAGTGATCGTGCTTGCTGAAAAAATAAGGCAAGGTACCTACATTGTAGGTAACGGCAGATAAAAAGGCTAAAACTTCGGTCATGCCTGAGTAGTCTTGAAAAGTGCCACAGTGACGAAGTAGTATTGGAAACGGTACTAGTGGAACGCGGTAAACCCCTCGAGCAGGTAACCCAAATTTTGGTAGGGGCGCTTCATGACGGAAATGAACTAATCATGGGGGCGAGTTTTTAACTCGGAGATAGATGATTACCACCGATTCCAGTCCTGGCTGGATGACGTACGGAACGTGGCTTATAGAGCACTACATATGACAGGAGGAGGTTGCGACATTGTTGCAACCTCCTATTTTTAATTAAGGATGAGGGAAATGGAAATAATCGCAACGTGCGCAGCTGGAATTGAAGGAATTCTTGGAAATGAACTGAAACATCTTGGTTATCATGCCAACGTTGAAAATGGGCGGGTACGCCTTGAAGGTGACTTTCAGGATATTATTCGCTTAAATTTGTGGCTTCGGACTGCTGATCGGGTAAAAATTGTTTTGGCAAAGTTTATGGCGAAAACCTTTGATGATTTGTTTGAAAATGTAAAACAAATTCCGTGGGAAGATTGGCTGGCACTCGATGCGGCTTTCCCGGTAAGCGGTAAATCGCAAAAGTCGCAATTGCATAATGTTCCAAGTGTTCAGGCAATTACCAAAAAAGCAATTGTCGAACGGATGAATCAAACTTATCACCGGCGGACAAAGTTTCCGGAAACGGGGGCTGAATATCCGGTTCAAGTTTCAATCAATAAAAACAAAGCAATGATTACCCTTGATACAACGGGATCAAGTTTATTTAAGCGCGGATATCGGTTGGATAAAGGGGGCGCGCCGATGAAGGAAAACATGGCTGCCGCTCTTGTTTTATTATCGCATTGGTACCCAGAAGATCCGTTTATGGATCCGGTATGCGGTTCAGGAACGCTTCCGATTGAAGCTGCTCTTCTTGGACGCAACATCGCACCGGGAATCAACCGCCATTTTGTTTGTGAACAGTGGCAGCAAGTCGATGAAGCAATGGTTACCAAACTTCGCGAAGAGGCCCGTGCAGTTGAAAACCATGACATTGACCTCGACATTGCCGGTTACGATATTGACGGACGAATGATCAACATTTCAAAGGTCAATGCGAAGGCGGCTGGCGTTTTACATGATATTCATTTTAAACAGTTAGCGGTTAAAGATTTTAAGACTGATAAGGAAAATGGCGTGATTGTTGCTAATCCGCCATACGGACAACGGTTAAGCGACCGGGACAGCGTTCATGTTTTATATGAACAAATGGGAAAAATCTATCGTCCAATGACTACGTGGAGTAAGTACATTCTTACAAGTGATTTAAATTTTGAAAAATATTATGGCGAACAGGCGACAAAAAGACGTAAACTATATAATGGTTCGCTGCGAACGGACCTCTTTCAATATTGGGGAAAGAAGAAACGTTAATTGAAGGTGAAGAAATGAAACAAAAGAGATATTACAGTCAACCAGATGTTCCAACCTCGATTGTTTGCTGGTCATTCACATGGATGATTTTTCTTTTCAGCATGCTTTTATGGCTGGAAATTACGGTCTTTCAAGTTTGGACTTTGATGACTTTGATTTTATTTTTGATCGTGGCCTTGGTCGAACTTCGGGGGCGGTATCTTCAAATTGAAGACGGAAAAATCAATTACCATGCATTGATCGTTTTTAATGGTCAAAGCATCAAGTTAAGCGATATTAAAGAAGTGAAACATAACCGGTGGGGTGTTGTCCGGTTCGTAACGGAAAAAGCGACCTACAGCTTTTTGATGATGCCGAAGACGGCTGCCCGGTTGGCAACGGATGTTGCTGAATTAATTAAATAAGAGAATTTGGAATGAAAGTCCAAAGGAGACCGTAACTGAAAACTGCGGTCTCTTTTTTGTTCGATTTTAGCTTTGATAACTCTTAATTTAATTCTGTTATTAATATTATTACACAATAAACGAACAATAAAAATAAATAATGTTTACAACGTTCAATTTATTTGGTAAGCTAACCTTAATGAAGGAGGAAGATATTCATGAATGCTCAAGTTAGTGTAGTTATGGGAAGCATCTCAGACTGGTCAACCATGAAGTTGACGGGTGAGATTTTGGATAAATTGAATGTTCCGTATGAAAAGCAGGTGGTCTCCGCTCACCGGATGCCGACTGAATTGATGAAATTTGGTCAAACGGCCCGTGAACGGGGAATTAAAGTAATTATTGCAGGGGCTGGCGGGGCAGCCCATCTTCCAGGAATGCTGGCGGCCAATACGATCATTCCAGTCATTGGGGTTCCAATTCAAACCCATGCACTTGGAGGAATGGATTCATTACTCTCAATCGGTCAAATGCCAGCTGGCGTTCCGGTTGCTACCATGGCGATTGGAGCAGCGGGAGCCCGGAATGCGGCTTTGATGGCATGCGAAATGTTGGCTTTAAATGATGATGCACTTGCAGACCGCTTAGTCGATTACCGGAGACAGCAGCATGATGCTGCCGTAGAAAGCAGTGCGCATCTTGAATAAGCAAATTGAACAGGGCGATACGATCGGAATTATTGGCGGCGGTCAATTAGGCCAAATGCTGGCATTTTCAGCTAAAGCAGCGGGAATGAAGGTCATTGTTCTTGATCCGGATCCAACTTGTCCAACCGGCCAGGTTTGTGATCGCCAAATTGTTGCGCCGTATGATGATGTGAATGCAATTCAGCAGTTAGCTGACGAAGCCGACGTGTTAACGTATGAATTTGAAAATGTTGATTTGGACGCGTTAGATGCGGTTAAAGATGTTGTTTCAATTCCTCAAGGAACAGAATTGTTGCGGATCACCAAGGATCGGATTCGTGAAAAAACATTTTTGAAAGAACACGGCTTTCAAACCGCCAAGTTTGCTGCAATTAACAGCGCGCAAGATTTTGAAGATGAATTAAAACGAATCGGTTTTCCATGTTATTTAAAAACTTGTGAAGGCGGCTATGATGGAAAAGGCCAGGTCCGGCTTAATAGTGAGGAAGATCTAGGACAAACTACAGAAATTTTGCGGCATTGTCCATGTATTTTGGAAAAGGCCGTTGATTTTAAGTGCGAATGTTCCGTGATGGTCGGACGGAATGTTGACGGCGATTCAAGTGTTTTTCCAGTCAGTGAAAACATTCATCGTAATCAGATCCTCCACGAAAGCATCGTTCCGGCAAGAATCCCAAGTGAAGTTGCGGCGCGGGCAGAAGAAACGGCCGTGGCCATTGCCCAGGCCCTCGACCTTTGCGGCATTTTAGGGATTGAAATGTTTATCGGAACTGATGATCAAGTTTACATTAACGAATTGGCACCGCGGCCGCATAATTCAGGTCACTATTCAATTGAAGCATGTAATTTTTCGCAATTTGACATTCATAACCGGGCAATTTGCAACTGGCCAATGCCGCAAATTAAGCTTCTGCAACCCGTTGTGATGGTTAACGTTTTAGGCCAGCATGTTTCTGGGGTGCGGAATTTAATTTTTGAGAAACCTAACTGGCATTTTCATGATTATGGAAAAAGTGCAGTTCGGCTGAATCGGAAAATGGGTCATATTACAATTTTAACGAATCAGCTTGATCAGACGTTGAAGGAAATTAATCAAACTGGAATTTGGGGACAATAAAAAACGAACATTTTTAATAATTGAAAATATAAAATTTATGTGTTTAAACCGTTAAAAGGCATCTTTGAAAAAAGATGCCTTTTTGTTTTATTCGAATAAATGCTGAATAAACAATTATAATTGATAATTTATAAAATAAAATTATATAATCATGAACAATAAAAACGATAAATGATAAAATTGTTTGAATATTTTGTTGACATTCGGTTATTCTTGGAATATTCTGAATGTATAATAATTGATTATTCAAAAATGTTCGCATAATAGTGAACAATATAAAGGAGATTATGATTGATGGTACATCAAATTTATGCTGGGAAAGCAAAGGAAATGTGGACAACGGAAGATGAAAATGTTTTGCGGGTCGTTTATTTAGACCAGGCGACAGCCTTAAACGGCAAGAAGAAAGACCATATCGATGATAAGGGGAAAACGAACAATGCAATTTCGACGTTGATTTTCAAATATTTTGAAGCAAACGGAATTGAAACCCACTTTATTAAAAGGATTTCGGATACCGAAGAACTTGTCAAAAAAGTCAAAATCATTCCGCTTGAAATGATCACCCGCAATTATTCTGCTGGCCACTTTGCAAGCCGTTACGGCGTTGAAGAAGGCAAAAAATTTGAAACTCCAGTTGAAGAGATGTGCCTTAAAAGCGATGAACTTGATGATCCTGCAATTAATGCTTCTCAAGCAATCGCCCTCGGAATTGTTACCCAATCGCAATTAGATACGATGTGGGTAATTTCACGGAAAGTTGATCAATTATTAACCCCGTTATTTGAAAAAGCAGGCATGCAACTGATCGATTTTAAGCTGGAATTTGGAACTTTACCAAACGGAAAAGTGATTCTTGCTGATGAATTTTCACCAGACAATTGCCGGTTATGGGATACGAAAACCCATCATCACTTAGATAAGGATGTTTACCGGAAAGACTTAGGCGAGTTGACCCCGGTTTACCAAGAAGTTCTTCAACGGTTAGAAAAGGTAATTTTACTTTAAAAGGAGGAGCACAATGAAAAAGTTTCGGGTATATGTAACGTATAAACCATCCGTTTTTGATCCCCAAGGTGATACGATCACTGACGCAGCAAAAGATTTAGGATATCAAACTATTCAGGCAATTCATGTTGGAAAATTCTTTGATATCGAAGTCGATGACTCAGAGGGAACGGCTGCTCAAACGGTTGAAGAATTAGCTGAAAAGTTGCTCGTAAACTTTAATCTCGAAGTTTATCGTTATGAACAATTGGGGGAAGATTAAATGAAAGTTGCAATCATTGTTTTTCCAGGATCAAATTGCGATAGCGATTTGCATTACGTTTTAGAAAACCTGTGCCATGTCAGCGCTGAATACGTTCCGTCAACGGCAACGAGTTTAGATGGATTCGATGCGGTCATGCTTCCTGGTGGATTTTCATACGGGGACTATTTGCGGTGCGGCGCCATTGCTGCTTTAACACCGATTATGGGAGCAGTTCGTCAATTTGCCGATTCAGGCAAGCCCGTGATTGGAATCTGTAATGGATTTCAAATTTTGACGGAAGCCCATTTGTTACCAGGGGTTTTGAAGAAAAATGATAATCTGAAGTTTATCTGCCGGCCAGTTGCGTTGCAGGTTGAAAATAATGCCACGCCTTTTACAACGAAGTACGTTAAGGATGAAAAAATTCATTTGCCGATTGCCCATTCAGATGGCAACTTCTACGCCGACCCGGCAACGATTGATGAGTTAGAACAAAATCATCAAATCGTTTTCCGTTATGTTGATCAAAATCCGAATGGAAGTGTGAACGATATTGCGGGAATTTGTAATCGGCGCGGTAACGTTGTTGGAATGATGCCTCATCCGGAAAGAGCGTCCGAAAAAATTGTCGGCAATGATGACGGCTTCAAAGTTTTCCAATCGTTGCTTACGCTTAAGCACTAAAAATGGAGGTTAATTTATGATTGATCAAGAAATGACACCCCAGGAAATCAAAGCCCAAAAGCCATATCTTGAATGGGGACTAACTGAAAAAGAATATGATTACATTTGCGATCATCTGATTCACCGGTTACCAAATTACACCGAAACGGGATTATTTGCGGTAATGTGGAGTGAACACTGTTCGTATAAAAAATCCAAGCCGTTGTTGAAACTTTTCCCGAATAAAAACGAACGCGTTTTACAAGGACCAGGGGAAGGGGCCGGCATCGTTGATATCGGTGATGATCAAGCCGTTGTTTTCAAAGCTGAAAGTCACAACCACCCATCAGCCGTTGAACCTTACGAAGGGGCAGCAACCGGAGTCGGTGGAATTTTACGCGATATCTTTAGTATGGGTGCCCGGCCGATCGCATCGCTTGATTCATTGCATTTTGGGGAAATCAATAATGCGCATACTCGTTATTTGATCAACGAAGTCGTTGCGGGAATCGGTGGTTATGGTAACTGCATGGGAATCCCAACCGTTGCGGGAGAAACGACGTTTGATGAATGCTATGAAGGCAACCCGTTAGTGAATGCTATGAGTGTGGGGTTGATGAATAAAAAGGATATCCAAAAAGGTCGCGCTTCAGGCGAAGGAAATCTGATCATGTATGTCGGTGCCAAAACCGGCCGGGATGGTATTCACGGTGCCACCTTCGCATCAACCGACTTTGACAGTGAACATGAAACCCAACGGTCAGCGGTTCAAGTTGGTGATCCGTTTATGGAAAAACTGTTAATGGAAGCCTGCCTTGAATTGATTCAAAAGCATGCTGACTGGTTAGTTGGAATTCAAGATATGGGAGCTGCTGGTTTAGTTTCATCAAGTTGTGAAATGGCCTCTAAGGCAAACAGCGGGGTCAAGATGAACCTCGATTTGGTTCCGCAACGGGAAAACGGGATGTCAGCATATGAAATCATGCTGAGTGAATCACAAGAACGAATGCTTTTATGTGTAAAAAAAGGAAATCAAGAAGATGTGCGGCAACTCTTTGAAAAGTATAACCTTGATGTTGTCGTTATTGGGGAAGTAACTTCTGACCATCAATATGTATTAACACATCATGATCAAATCGTAACCGATATTCCGGTATCGTCATTAACCGACGATGTTTTGCAAGAAAAGTGCCCTGAACGGCAACCGGAACGATTAACCCATCTTAAAGCAAATTCTCTTCCAAAAATTGATGATCCTGCACAAACGTTAGTTGGCTTATTACAACAACCAACCGTTGCATCAAAGAAAGTTTTAACGCAAACGTATGACTCGCAAGTCCGGGCTTCAACCGTTGCCGGCCCGAATGCAACCAACGATGCCGGCGTGATTCGGGTTCGCGGAACGCAAAAAGGATTGGCGATGACCACGGACGGAAACGGTCGGTTTGGATATTTGAATCCGCGGGTCGGCGGTCAAATTGCGGTTCTTGAAGCCGCAGCCAATGTGATCGCGAAGGGGGCTCAACCGCTTGCGATTACTGACTGTCTAAACTTTGGTGACCCAAATGACCCTGAAGTATACTGGGAGTTTCACCAATCAATCGCCGGAATGGCAGAACTTTGCCGGGAACTTAATACCCCAGTCATTTCAGGAAATGTTTCCCTTTATAACGAAAATAATGGTCAAGCAATTTATCCGACACCAATGGTTGGAATGGTCGGACTGATTTCAAATGTCGATCATGCAGTTTCAAATCATATCATTCAGGATGAAAACCTAGTTTATGTTGTCGGCCAAACGAAAGATGATTTCAGTGGTTCAGAACTTCAAAAAATGCTGACCGGCAAGATTGATGGGAAGGTCAATGAATTTGATTATCATCAAGCTGCATCAGCTTTGCAAAAAGCACTTACGGCCATGCAAGACCAACTGGTAACCGCTGCGCATGATGTCAGCGAAGGTGGCCTTGGGGTAACCCTTGCTGAAATGATTTTTGACACATCACTTGGAATGGACGTTGAAATGAACGATCAGGCCAACCGGTTGTTTAGTGAAACTCCGGGACGAATCGTCTTAACGGTTAAACCGGCGGACCAAGCTGCCTTTGAAAAGGTTCTTGGAAGCGCCGCAATGTTGATCGGGAAGACAACGGCGACCCATGAATTAAAAGTCAAGACAACCGATGCGGAATTCAAGTTGAACGGAACGCAGCTTCAACGTCAATGGGAGGATGCAATTCCATGCTTAATGAAATCAAAGGATTAAATGAGGAATGCGGCATTTTCGGGGTCTTTAACTCACCGCATGCCAATCAGTTAACGTATATTGGACTGCATGCTTTGCAACACCGTGGTCAAGAAGGAGCAGGGATCGTAACGGTCGATGACGATCATCATTTTTATCAACACCGTGATCGCGGATTGTTGAGTGAAGTCTTTAAGGATTCAAATGACCTTCATCGGTTAGAGGGCCAAACCGCGATCGGTCATGTGCGTTATGGAACAAGCGGTAATAATTCGATTGCGAATGTCCAACCGTTTCTCTTTAAATTTAACGATGGTGATCTCGCATTAGCCCACAACGGTAATTTGACAAATGCCCGGTCATTAAAGGTTCAATTGGAAAATAAAGGAGCGGTTTTCCAATCGAACTCAGATTCAGAAGTGCTGATTCACTTGATTCGGCAAAAACATTCAATGCCGTTTATGGATGCATTGAAGCAAAGTCTGAATGAGATTCACGGCGGCTTTGCATTCTTGATTTTAAAGCAGGATGCCTTGATTGCCGCGTTGGACCCGAACGGAATCCGGCCATTATGTGTGGGTCAATTATCAAACGGGGCATATGTTGTTGCCAGCGAAACGTGTGCGCTTGACGCTGTAGGGGCAACGTTTGTCCGCGATGTTCAGCCGGGTGAATTGATCATCATTGACCGCGACGGCATGCACATCGATCATTACACGACCGAAACGCAACTGGCAATTTGTTCGATGGAATATATTTATTTTGCTCGACCCGATTCGAATATTCACGGGGTGAACGTTCACCGGGCACGGAAGCGGATGGGAATGCGGCTTGCAAAAGAACAACCGGCGGATGCCGATATGGTGATCGGTGTTCCCAATTCGTCATTATCAGCAGCATCCGGGTATGCTGAAGCCGCCCATCTTCCGTATGAAATGGGATTGATCAAAAATCAATACGTTGCACGGACGTTTATTGAACCGACCCAAGAACTGCGGGAACAAAGCGTCCGGATGAAGTTGTCAGCGGTCAGCGGGGTCGTTAAAGATAAGCGGATCGTTGTTGTTGATGATTCGATCGTTCGCGGCACCACTTCGATTCAGTTAGTTAAACTGTTACGCAATGCCGGTGCTCGCGAAGTCCATCTCCGAATCGCTTCACCGCCATTCCGGTTCCCGTGTTTTTACGGAATTGACGTTTCGACCCGGGCGGAGTTAATGGCTGCTAACCATAGTATTGCGGAAATGCAACGGTTGATCGATGTTGATAGCCTTGGATTTTTAAGTGTTCAGGGATTGATCGATTCAATTGCCGTTCCGGATGCGGGCGATGCACCCAACGGAGGGATGACCGTTGCTTATTTTACCGGCAAGTATCCAACACCATTGTACGACTATGAAGCGGGATATTTAAAGTCATTAAAACAGCAAAGGGGAATGTTTGATGAAGACTAATCGATATCAAAAAGCAGGCGTGGATATTGAAGCCGGGAATCAATTGGTTGATCAAATCAAAAAGGATGTCCAATCAACGCAACGGATTGGCGCTGACGGAAAAATCGGCGAGTTTGGTGGAATGTTTGACTTGAGTGCGCTTGGTCATTATCGGCAGCCGGTGCTTGTTTCCGGAACCGATGGCGTAGGAACCAAGTTAATGATTGCCCAAATGATGGATCGCCACTCAACGATTGGAATTGACTGTGTTGCAATGTGTGCCAATGACATTTTAGCCCAGGGAGCAGAACCATTGTTTTTCCTTGACTACATTGCGACGGGGAAAAATGATCCGGATAAACTTGCTGAAGTCGTTAAGGGCGTTGCGGCCGGTTGTCGCCAGGCTGGAATGGCAATCATTGGCGGTGAAACGGCGGAAATGCCTGGAATGTATCCGGCTAACGAGTATGACATTGCTGGCTTTGGAACGGGAATTGCTGAACGTGATCGGTTATTGACCACTGATGATCCGCAAGCTGACGATGTCTTGATTGGCATTGCATCATCTGGCTTGCATTCAAACGGCTTTTCCCTTGTTCGGCAAATCTTATTCAATGAAGCGGGGTTCAAGGTTACGGATCAACTTGATGAGCTTGACGGGCAAACCTTAGGCGAAGCATTGCTTACACCGACAAAAATCTACGTTCAATCAGTTTTGCCGTTAGTCAAAGCAGGACAGATTCACGGCATTGCGCATATTACCGGTGGCGGGTTGCTTGAAAACGTTCCGCGGATGTTTGCGTCGAATTTAAAAGCTGAAGTCACGGTTAACTGGTCGATTCCAGCAATCTTTAACCTTTTGCAAAAGCAAGAAAATTTAGATTGGCATGATTGTTTCCTGACGTTCAACATGGGAATTGGCCTCGTGTTAGCCGTTGCCCCGCAAAATGCGGATACAGTTTTGAATCAATTGCGGGCGCAAGGTGAAACGGCGTGGATGATCGGCAAATTATCAAGGCGGCAAGCCAATCAAGCCTCAATCAAAATTTTGGTCGATGGGGGTGAGATCGAATGAGAGTTGCAATTTTTGCGTCGGGCAACGGAACAAATTTTGAAACGTTAGTCCAGGCATTCAACCGGCATGAAATTCAGCATGGCAAGGTGGTTTTACTTTTCTGTGACCATCCGAATGCCCCGGTGATCCAGCGGGCAAAGCGGTTGCAGATTCCGTACGAAACCTTTCCGTTGAAACAGTTTGCTTCGAAAGCAGAATATGAACAGGCAATTTTAACCAAGCTTCAGGAATATCAAGTTGATTTGATTGCCCTTGCCGGTTATATGCGGGTGATTGGACCGACGATTTTGAGTCATTATCCAAAACGAATCATTAACCTTCATCCGGCATACTTGCCTGAATTTCAAGGATTGCATGCAATTGAACGCGCGTTTGATGATCACCTGCAAAATGGCCGGACACAAACCGGGGTAACGCTGCATTACATTGATGAAGGATTGGATACTGGTCCGGTAATTCGCCAAGAGCATGTTCCAATCAAGCCGAATGATACGTTGGATGAACTTGAAACGCGGATCCATCAAACCGAACACCGGCTTTATCCTCAAGTATTAAATGAAATCATTTGTCAAATCAGTAAAGGAGAAAAAGAATGAAAAAAGCATTAATCAGTGTTTCAGATAAAACGAATCTTGTTCCTTTTGCCCAAGCATTAATTGAAAACGGCTATGAAATTATTTCAACGGGGGGCACCCGGAATTTCTTAAAACAAGTCGGCGTTCAAACGATTGACATTCAAGAAGTAACTCATTTCCCAGAAATTTTAGATGGCCGGGTTAAAACCCTTCATCCGAATGTCCATGCTGGTTTGCTTGCTAAACGTGATCATGCCGATCATATGCAAACCTTAGCCGACCACGGAATTGATCCGATTGATTTGGTATGCGTTAACTTGTATCCATTTAAAGAAACCATTTTAAAGGATCAAGATGATTTTGAAGGGGCAATTGAACAGATCGATATCGGTGGTCCAAGTATGTTGCGGGCAGCGGCCAAGAACTTCAAGGATGTAACTGTTGTTACGGACATCAACGATTATCAAAAGGTGATCGATGAAATTCAAGCCAATGGGGAAACGAGTTTGGCAACCCGGAAAGAGTTGGCAGCAAAAGTCTTTCGCGAAACAGCCGCCTATGACGCCTTGATCGCCCAATACTTCGATTACCAAACTGACGATCCAGCACCGCAAACATTGACTTTGCCATATCAATTGAAGCAAACGATGCGGTACGGTGAAAACAGCCACCAAAAAGCATGGTTCTACGAAGACGTTATCCCGAAGAGTTTTTCAATCAGCCAAGCTAAACAACTTCATGGTAAGCAACTTTCATACAATAACATCAAGGATGCGGATGCGGCATTACGGATCATCCGCGAATTTGATGAACCAACAGCGGTTGGCTTGAAACACATGAATCCATGCGGAATCGGTTGCGGAAAGACCATTGAAGAAGCATGGGACCGTGCTTATGAAGCTGATCCGGTTTCAATTTTCGGCGGAATCGTTGCCTTGAACCGGAAAGTTGATTTGGCTACGGCTCAAAAATTACACAAGTTGTTCTTGGAAATCATTATTGCTCCGGCATTTGACGATGATGCATATGATATTCTTGCCAAGAAGAAAAATGTGCGGTTGTTAACGCTGGACTTTGATCACCGCAGTGAACAACCGCGGCTTGAGACCGTCTCGGTAATGGGCGGCATGTTGATGCAAGAACAGGATGACTTAGAAGAAGATCCAACTCAATGGAAGATCGTTACCCAAAAGAAACCAACCGCTGACGAATTGAAGACAATGGCATTTGCATGGAAGGCCGTTAAGTTTGTTAAGTCAAATGCAATCTTAGTTGCTAACCCCAATCAAACGATTGGCGTTGGCGCTGGCCAACCGAACCGAATCGATGCGGTCAAAATTGCAATTGACCATGCAAAGGATAAGTTGAATGATCAATCTGTGCTTGCCAGTGATGCCTTCTTCCCAATGGATGATTCCGTTGAATATGCTGCTCAGCACGGAATTAAGCTGATCGTTCAACCGGGTGGCTCGATTCGGGACGAAGATTCGATCAAGATGGCTGATAAGTATGGAATTGTAATGGTGATGACCGGTCACCGGCACTTCCGGCACTAAAAAGAAACGGTGAATAAGATGAAGGTATTAGTAATTGGAAGCGGCGGCCGCGAATTTGCGATTTGCCGAAAATTGAAGGCGAGTGCCCTGATCGATGAAGTTTACTGCGCGCCGGGCAATCCTGGAATGGAACGGATCGGTGTTCATTCAGTCGGAATTCAAGAAAATAACTTTGAAGCATTGGCGGCATTTGCAAGCCAATATGCCATTACGTGGACAATGGTGGGGCCGGAAGATGCATTAGCAGATGGAATCGTGGATTACTTTACGAGCAATGGTTTGAAAATCATCGGGCCGGATAAACAAGCGGCCCAATTGGAAAGTTCAAAGGATTTTGCGTTGAACTTTATGCAAAAATTCCATATTCCAACTGCGCAACATCAAACATGCACTTCAATGGAAGAGGTTGATGCGGTGCTTGCCCAAACTTCATACCCAACGGTCATTAAGGAAGATGGTCTTGCTGGTGGGAAGGGCGTCTTTATCGTTGAAAATCAAAAGGAAGCCCTGAAGGTTCTTGCAACCCTGAAAGTTTCGCCGCAAACCCCAGTGATTTTTGAAGAATATCTTGATGGTCCGGAATATTCGATTTTTGTTTTGCTGAACCAAAAGTCATTTCAAATTTTACCGGTGGCACAGGATCACAAAAAAATCTTTGATCATGATCGCGGACCAAACACGGGCGGCATGGGGGCTTACAGTCCCGTTCCGCAATTTGATCAGGCGGCGTTTGACCGGACAGTCAAAGAAATCGTTGAACCAACGATCAACGGAATTCACACCATGGGTTTCAATTATACCGGAATTATTTATATTGGAATCATGATGACGGCCAATGGTCCGAAAGTGATCGAATATAATGTCCGGTTGGGTGATCCTGAAACCCAGGTCGTTTTGCCGCGGATTAAAAATGATTTTGGAAAATTGCTGACTGAATGCGTTGATCAGGAAGTCCTTGATCCGATTGAAGTCGATCCGCAAGCCTACGTCAACGTTGTCCTTGCAGCCAAGGGATACCCGCAAAACTATGTTAAGGGTCAATTATTACCGAATTTTGAAATTCAAAGCCGGGGGATGATCGATTACGCCAACGTTGCTGTTGATGACCAAGAACGATTGATCGGAAACGGCGGTCGGATTTTATCCGTAATCGGGATTGGCGATTCGATCAGAGAAGCCCAAGCGAATGCCTACGAAATCCTAAGCAATCATCCAGTCAGCCAAACATATTACCGGCATGATATTGCAAATCGCGCAGTTCAGAAATGAGTTTTTGGCTTAAATAAGATATAATAAAAATTACTTAATTTACATAGGAGGTTTACGCAATGAATGATATTGAAATTGCTCAACAAACAGAAATGGAACCAATTGTTGATGTTGCTCACAAAGTTGGTTTAACTGAAGACGACCTTGAATTATACGGGAAATACAAGGCCAAGGTTTCACTACCATTGAAGAAGAAAACGCAAACCAAAGGGAAGATGATCCTGGTAACGGCGATCAACCCAACACCTGCGGGTGAAGGAAAATCAACCGTAACGATCGGGTTAGCCGATGCAATGAGTGCAATCGGTAAAAAGACAATGGTTGCTTTGCGTGAACCTTCTTTAGGACCGGTTATGGGCGTTAAAGGCGGTGCAACCGGTGGTGGTTATTCACAAGTTGTCCCAATGGAAGACATCAACTTGCACTTTACCGGTGATATGCATGCCTTAACTGCCGCTAACAATACTTTAGCTGCTTTGATCGATAATCATATTTACCAAGGCAACGAACTTGGAATCGATCAACGGCGGGTGATTTGGAAACGCGTTTTGGATATCAATGACCGGGCATTGCGCCATACAGTGATCGGTTTGGGCGGTCCAACTCAAGGGGTTCCGCGGGAAGACGGTTTTGATATTACGGTTGCTTCTGAATTGATGGCTGTTTTATGTTTGGCAACGGATCTGAATGATTTGAAAAAGCGGATCGGTCAAATCGTAATCGGCTATAACTTTGACCGCGAACCAGTAACGGTTGATCAATTAGGCGTAACTGATGCGATCACATTGCTTTTGAAGGATGCCATCAAGCCAAACCTGGTTCAAACCCTCGAACATACTCCCGCTTTAGTTCATGGCGGCCCGTTTGCAAACATTGCTCATGGCTGCAACAGTATTATTGCAACCCGGACAAGTATGGAATTAGCTGATTACACGTTGACGGAAGCCGGTTTTGGAGCTGACTTAGGGGCTGAAAAATTCTTAGACATTGTATGTCCCCGGTTAGGCAAAACACCGGATGCAATCGTGATCGTTGCTACTGTTCGCGCATTGAAGATGAACGGCGGCGTTGCCAAGGACAATTTAAATGAAGAAAACGTTGAAGCTGTTCAAAAGGGATATGTCAACTTACAACGGCACATCCGTAACATGAAGCGCTATGGCATTCCGGTTGTAGTTGCGGTTAATAAATTTGCCACGGATACCGATGCTGAATTAAATCAGGTGATTGACCTTTGCAAGGCTGATAATGCGGATGCGTACATTTCAGATGGTTGGGCAAAAGGTTCAAAAGGCGTAATCGATTTAGCCCACGCAGTTGTCGATGCTTGTGACCAAGAATCAGACTTCAAGCCGCTTTATCAACCAGAAGATTCAATTGAACAAAAGATTGAAACCTTGGTTACGAAGTTCTATGGTGGCGCAAAGGTTGAATACAGTCCAAAGGCTAAACGCCAAATCAAACAATTCGCCAAACTTGGCTGGGATAAAATGCCGGTCTGCATGGCCAAGACCCAATATTCATTCTCAGATAATGCGAAGTTGCTTGGCGCTCCAACCGGCTTTACCGTTCACATCCGGGAATTTGTTCCAAAATTAGGGGCTCAATTTATCGTTGCGTTGACCGGAAATGTATTAACCATGCCTGGTTTACCAAAGGTTCCAGCCGCCAACGGAATGCATGTTGATGAAAACGGCAAGATCAGCGGCTTGTACTAATTTTGGAATTATACAAATCACTCAAAAAAAGGTAAACTAAATATCGAAGTTTAAAAACGGAGGTAGGAAGATGCCTTTAATTGGTTATCTAGCGGTCAGTCTGATGATTTTCGGACTTGACCAGTTAGTGAAATATCTGGTCGTAACGCATATTAAACTTGATACGACGATCAGCTTTATTCCGCATGTTCTCTCGTTGAGTAATGTACGCAATGATGGCGCAGCATGGAGTATCCTTCAAGGGCAGCAGTTATTGCTGTTTGTGATTACGATTGCAGCGTTAGTGGTTATGCTTGTTTTGCTGAAGAAAAATCGGAATGATCGGTTGTTTGTCTGGGCATTGACCCTGATGATCGGGGGGACATTGGGTAACTTTCTTGACCGGTTGCGGTTAGGGTACGTGGTTGATATGTTTACCTTTGATTTTATGAACTTTCCGATTTTTAACGTTGCTGATTGTGCGTTGACGGTCGGGGTGATTTTACTGATAATTGCGTTATTTACAGGTGATGACAATGAGTGATTATGTAATTACTGATCAAACAGGAAGAATTGACAAAGTGTTAACGGCCCTTGAACCGGGAATTACCCGCTCGCAGTTGAAGAATTTGATCAATGACGGGCATGTGACGGTCAACGGGCAGGCGGTGAAACCAAAATATAAGGTGCACGCTGGCGATAAAATTTCACTGGTCAAACCTGAACCGCAATCGTTAGAATTAACGCCTGAAAATATTCCGCTTGATATTGTTTATGAAGACGATGACGTGATTGTCGTCAATAAACCGCAAGGAATGGTGGTTCATCCTGCTCCCGGGCATCCGGATCACACGCTGGTCAATGCGCTGTTATACCATTCGCCGTTATCAACGATCAACGGAACCTTCCGCCCGGGAATCGTTCACCGGATCGATAAGGATACGTCTGGCTTATTGATGGTTGCGAAAAATGACTTAGCGCATCAAAGTTTAGCTGAGCAGTTACGTAACAAAACTAATAAGCGGGAGTATCTCGCCTTGGTGTACGGTCAGATCAAAGAAGATGAGGGCACGATCGATGCGCCGCTTGGCCGAAATCCGCAAGATCGCAAGAAGCAAGCGGTCGTGAAGGGCGGCCGCTATGCCGTGACCCACTTTAAGGTAATCAAACGGTATGATAACTTTACGCTTGTAAAATGTATTCTTGAAACCGGTCGGACACATCAAATTCGGGTTCACATGAAGTACATTGGGCATCCGCTTGTCGGCGATCCGTTATACGGTCCGCGCAAGATGATCGGGAAGAATGGGCAGTTTTTACATGCTGCATTATTAGGGTTTAAGCACCCGCGGACGGGCAAGGAAATGGTCTTCGAAGCCCCGCTTCCAGAAAATTTTCAAAAAATGCTGGATAAGCTTGACAAGCAACAGCACAAAGGTTAAATTTAAATTGATAAAAGACCTTGAAACTAGTCCCGTGAGGCTAAAAAGGTTCGCAAACGTTCGTTAGCAAGCTGGCTTAGTCGATACGAAATTAGTTTTGTAGAGGCTGAGCCCTTTTGTTTTTGAGGAGGAATCAATATGGCAAAGGAAATTTATGATGAAATGGCGGTCAAACGGGCGCTTACCCGGATGACTTACGAAATCATCGAACGCAACAAAGGAATTGACAACCTGGTGATTGTTGGAATTAAGACCCGCGGAGCATACCTTGCTCAACGGATCGCTAAGCGCTTGGAACAACTTGAAGGTGCAAGTGTTCCCGTTGGCGAACTTGACATTTCAATGTACCGGGATGACCGGAAGCATACTGATGATCCGGTCGTAAAGGATTCGCAATTGCAATTCGACATTACCGGCAAACACGTGATCTTAGTTGATGATGTGCTTTTTACCGGCCGGACGATTCGGGCTGCATTGGATGCCTTGATGGATCAAGGCCGGCCAGATCGAATCAACCTTGCCGTATTGGTTGACCGGGGGCACCGTGAACTTCCAATTCGGCCAGACTTTATTGGAAAGAACATTCCAACAGCGATGGACGAACAGGTTGCCGTTTACGTAAAAGAAATTGACGGTAAAGATGGAATTGATTTAATTAAAAACTAAACATTTATATTAACCATTTAATTGACTCCAGAGAGGGCAAAACGGTTGGTATTCTGTTCTGAAATATAATTGTAATCGATAACTGTATTCCAAAATCAGAACCATAAAAAGGGTAACGCCTATCTGAAGTCAAATTCAGGTAGGCGTTTTTTGATACGCAAAATAAAGGAGAGAAATCATCATGGAAAATGAAATTGCATTTAACCATTTTGTTTCAGTTGAAAATTTAACAAATGATCAAATTTTAACATTGATCCACAATGCAGAAGGATTTAAGAATCAAACCCGGAAAGTGAGCTTAACCGAACCGGTATATGCGGCCAACCTCTTTTTCGAAAATTCAACCCGGACACACACCAGTTTTGATATGGCAGAACGGAAATTAGGAATCCAAGTTATTCCGTTTGATCCGAGCCACTCATCGGTCAATAAAGGGGAAACATTATATGACACGTTATTAACGTTGGAAGCTTTAGGGGTTCAATTAAGTGTGATTCGGCACTCAACGAATAATTACTACGAATCATTGATCAATTTAAATGATGATCAACACCTTCACATGGCAATTATGAATGGTGGCGACGGCAGCGGCCAGCATCCATCCCAAAGCATGCTTGATTTAATGACGATTTATGAAGAATTCGGTCATTTTGACGGGTTAAAGATTGCGATTGTCGGGGATATTACAAGTTCTCGGGTCGCCCGCAGTAACATGCAAGCTCTTCACCATTTAGGCGCTGAATTGTACTTTGCTGGTCCGGATTACTGGTATGATCCCCAATTTGATAAATATGGCAAACACGTTGACCTTGATGATGTGATCGATCAAATCAACGTTGCAATGCTTTTACGGGTCCAGCACGAACGCCACGCCGGCGATGAAAATGAAGACCAATTCTCAGCAACCAGCTACCATGAAAAATACGGGTTAACAAATAAGCGGTATCAGCAAATGAAGAAGAAAGCCATTATCATGCATCCGGGTCCGATCAACCGCGATGTCGAATTTTCATCAAACTTGGTTGAAGCTGAAAAATCACGGTTCTTCCGGCAAATGCAAAATGGCGTCTTCATGCGGATGGCAATGATCGAAGCCGTTTTGCGCGGCAATCATCTTGGAGGGCTTCAATAATGCAATTATTGTTAAAAAACGGTCAGGTTTATCAAAATAATAGCTTTATCAAAGCGGATGTTTTGATTGAAGATCAGAAAATCAAGGCCATTGGCAAGTTAAATTATAGCGCCGATCAGGAAATCGATGTTACCGGTAAGATCGTTGTTCCCGGACTGGTTGACGTTCACGTTCATTACCGTGATCCGGGTCTAACATACAAAGAAGATGTTCATACCGGGACAATGGCAGCGGCGCATGGCGGCTTTACTACCACCTGTGCGATGGCAAACGTTGATCCGGTTCCGAATACGCCAGAATTAATTCACCAGATGATGGCGCATAACCGGCAAATCGGGGTTGTGCATGTTTACCAGTATGCTCCGATCACCGCTGATCTAACTTCAGATCAATTGATCGACTATCAAGCAATGCAACAACTTGGAGTTTGTGGCTTCAGTAATGATGGGCACGGCGTTCAGCATGGCGGCACAATGTACAAGGCAATGCAGGGGATTCAAGCAGTCAACTTGCCATTGGCGGAACATGTTGAAGATGATTCACTGAAATTCAACGGGGTGATGAACGAAGGCGCAAACGCGGAGAAATTAGGATTAGCCGGAATCCCAGGGGAATGTGAATCTTCACAATTAGCACGGGATTTGGTTTTAGCAGCAAAAACGGGCGTGCATTATCATGTCTGCCATGTTTCAACGAAGGAAAGCGTGGAGATGATTCGCATCGCCAAGTCAATGGGAATCAACGTAACCTGTGAAGCAGCGCCGCATCATTTGTTATTAAATGACGGGATGATCACGACGGATGATGCGTATTACAAAATGAATCCGCCGTTGCGGACTGCTGAAGACCAGGAAGCCCTGATTGAAGGATTGCTTGACGGAACGATCGACATGATTGCCACTGATCACGCACCGCATGCAGATGATGAAAAGCTGCATGGAATGGTTGGTGCGGCATTCGGAATCACTGGCAGTGAAACGGCCTTTTCAAGTTTGTACACGCACTTGGTAAAGCCGGGTAAGTGTTCGCTTGAACAGTTGATTGATTGGCTGACCGTGCAACCCGCAAAATTATTCAACTTAACGCGGGCTGGAATGCTGCGGATCGGCGATGCCGCTGACATTGCGGTGTTTGATTTAGATCATCCATTCAAATTCAGTGAAGCAGACTATTTATCAAAAGGAAGAAATACACCGTTTACGGGACGTGAATTGTACGGGCAAACGGTAATGACAATTGTTGATGGCGAAATTAAATACCAACGAGAGAAGGAGCTTTAAGATGAAACGATACTTGGTTTTGGAAGACGGAAATGTGTTTGAAGGCGAAGCATTTGGTTCAAGTCACATTACGACTGGTGAAATTGTTTTTTCAACCGGAATGACGGGTTACCAAGAAGCAATCACCGACCAATCATATGCTGATCAGATTTTAGTATTTACAAACCCGCTGATTGGAAATTATGGGGTCAACCTTGATGATTATGAATCGTTGCAACCGAAGTGCCGCGGGGTCGTTTGCCGCGAATTGGCCCGGTATGCAAGCAACTGGCGCAAGCAGGACACCCTTGATCACTTTTTGAAACAGAATCACATTCCGGGAATCAGCGGAATCGATACCCGGCGGTTAACAAAAATCATTCGCGAACACGGGACGATGAAGGGGTGCCTTGTAAATTCGATCGAAGATAAGGAACACACGATCGAACAATTACGGGCAACGGTTTTGACCGACCAGCTGGTTGACATGGTTTCAACCAAACAACCGTATCCAAATCCAGGGACGGAACGGAATGTGATTGTCGTTGACTTTGGCGCCAAGCACAGTATTTTGCGGGAATTAGCTAAACGTAATTGCAATACGATCGTGATGCCGTATACCGTAACGGCGGAAGAAATTTTGCAACTTCATCCGGATGGCGTTTTGCTTTCAAACGGCCCTGGTGACCCGAAGAGCCTGCCGCAAGCCATCCAGATGATCCAAGGCATTATGGGAAAAGTCCCGATCATGGGTGTTTGCTTAGGTCATCAGTTAATGTGCCTTGCAAACGGGGCGGACACGTTCAAGATGAAATTCGGCCACCGCGGATTCAACCACCCGGTTCGGGAAATTGCGACGGGTGAAATTGCATTTACTTCCCAAAACCACGGATATGCCGTTGATCCGGAATCATTAAAGGGAACCGACTTAATGCCGACCCACATTGAAATCAACGACGGAACGATCGAAGGCGTTCGGCACCGCAAGTATCCGGCATTTTCAACTCAATTCCACCCGGATGCAGCTCCGGGGCCGCACGATGCAGTTAGTTTGTACGATGACTTTATGCAAATGATCGACAAGAGAAGGGGCGAACAAGGTGACTAAGAGAACTGATATTCACAAGATTATGGTACTTGGATCTGGACCAATCATCATTGGCCAGGCGGCTGAATTTGATTATTCCGGAACGCAAGCATGTTTGGCGTTGAAAGAAGAAGGGTATGAAGTTGTGTTAGTCAACTCCAACCCCGCAACGATCATGACTGATAACGAAATTGCCGATCATGTTTACCTTGAACCGTTAACGGTTGAATCGGTTGAACGGATTATTCGGCAAGAATATCCGGATGCGATTTTACCAACTTTAGGCGGTCAAATCGGATTGAATTTGGCCATTGAATTAGACAAAACCGGAATTTTAGATGAATTCAACATTGAATTGCTGGGAACGAACCTTCAAGCTATTGATGAAGCTGAAGACCGGGAAAAATTCAAGGCATTGATGAAACAATTGAATGAACCGGTTCCGCCTTCACGCAGTGTCAATACGGTCAAGGAAGCAACGGACTATGCTGAAGAAATCGGCTATCCGGTAATTGTGCGGCCAGCCTTCACGATGGGCGGAACTGGCGGCGGCATGTGCAAGAACCGCGAAGAACTTGAACGGATCGCCGCAAACGGGCTTGATCTTTCACCCGCAACCCAATGCTTGATTGAAAAATCAATTGCCGGGTTTAAGGAAATTGAATTTGAAGTAATGCGCGATGCTGCGGACAACGCAATGGTCGTCTGCTCGATGGAAAACGTTGATCCGGTCGGAACGCATACCGGCGATTCGATCGTGGTTGCACCAACCCAAACGTTATCGGATCGTGATTACGAAATGCTGCGGGATTGCTCATTGAAATTGATTCGCGCGTTGAAGATCGAAGGCGGCTGCAATGTTCAGCTTGCGTTGGATCCAAAGAGTTACCAATATTACATTATCGAAGTTAACCCGCGGGTTTCACGGTCATCAGCGTTAGCCTCAAAGGCTACCGGTTACCCGATTGCCAAGCTGGCAGCGAAGATCGCGGTCGGCTTGACCCTTGATGAAATTAAGAACCCCGTTACCGAAACGACCTTTGCGGAATTTGAACCGGCATTGGACTACGTTGTTACGAAGATTCCGCGCTGGCCATTTGATAAGTTCCGCGATGCTGATCGGCGGTTAGGCAGTCAAATGAAGGCTACTGGGGAAGTCATGGCTTTGGGACGCAACCTTGAAGAATCCCTTCAAAAGGCGGTTCGGTCATTGGAAATTGATGAAGATGATTTGATTTCTGAAACATGCCGCCAAGCTTCAGATGAAGAAGTTGAAAATCGGTTAGTCAACGCCCAAGATGACCGGATCTTTTATCTGGTAGAAGCTTTCCGGCGCGGTTATACCTTAGAAGAAGTGCATGAATTAACCAAAATTGACCGTTACTTCCTCGATATTTTGATGCACATTGTGGAAATTGAAAAGGAACTTGCGGAAAATGTCAATGACCTTGCAACCCTGAAAAAGGCTAAACGTTATGGCTTTAGTGATTTAACGATTGCGAAGTTATGGAAGACAACGCCGGATGACGTGCGGCAATTCCGGTTGAGTAATCACGTGATTCCGGTCTATAAGATGGTTGATACCTGCGCCGCTGAATTTGCTTCTGAAACGCCATATTTTTACAGTACATATGATGAAGAAAACGAAAGCCGCAAGTCAGATCAAAAATCAGTGCTGGTTATTGGTTCAGGCCCGATCCGAATCGGTCAAGGGGTTGAATTTGATTACGCAACGGTTCACTGCGTTAAGGCATTGCAAAAGCTTGGGTATGAAGCAATTGTTATGAATTCGAATCCTGAGACGGTTTCAACGGATTTTTCGGTATCCGATAAGTTGTACTTCGAACCATTGACCCTTGAAGATGTCTTGAATGTGATCGCCCTTGAACAACCGGAAGGCGTCATTCTTCAATTTGGCGGTCAAACCGCAATCAACCTGGCGGCCGGATTGGATGCACACGGTGTTCGGGTATTAGGAACAACCGTGAAGGATCTTGACCGGGCCGAAGACCGTGAATTGTTTGACCAAGCAATCAAGAAACTTGGATTGAAGCAACCGCAAGGCGATACGGCAACGACTCCGGAACAGGTTAAGGAAATCGCTCATCGGTTAGGTTATCCCGTTCTTGTACGACCAAGTTATGTTCTCGGCGGCCGGGCAATGGAAATTATTTATTCAGACGATGAACTTGATGAATACTTGAGTCAGCACGCCCCGGCCAACGGCGACCACCCAATTTTGGTCGATGCCTATCTTGAAGGCAAAGAATGTGAAGTTGATGCCATCTGTGACGGTGAAAATGTTTTGATTCCAGGAATCATGGAACATATTGAACAAGCCGGAATTCACTCTGGGGATTCAATGGCCGTTTACCCACCGCAATCATTCAGTCAAAAGATCAAGGAACAAATCGTTGAAATTACGGCTAAATTGGCGGTCGAACTGAAATGCGTCGGGATTATGAACATTCAATTCATCGTTCACCAAGGCGAAGTTTACGTTCTCGAAGTTAACCCGCGGGCAAGTCGGACAGTGCCGTTCTTAAGTAAGATCACCGGAATTCCAATGGCACAAGTTGCAACCCGGGCAATTATGGGCGAATCCCTTGTTCAACAAGGATACAAGCTTGGATTGGCTCCCGAAAGCCAAAACGTTTCGGTTAAGGCACCAGTCTTCTCATTCAATAAATTAGCCGATGTTGACAGCTACTTAGGACCGGAAATGAAGTCGACTGGGGAAGTCATGGGAACCGACCGTGAATTTGAAAAGGCATTGTACAAGGCTTTTGAAGGGGCTGGAATGCAGTTACCAGAAACCGGAACGGTCTTGTTGACGATCGATGACCACAATAAACAAGAAGCCCTTCAAATTGCCCGGCGCTTTGAAAAGATGGGTTACCGGATCGCAGCTACTAAAGGAACGGCGAAGTTCTTACAGGACAATGGCTTACACGCTAAGGTGGTTGGTAAGATCCACGATTTGCAACCTAACTTATTAAATGAGATCAAAGACCGGAAACTTGATTTGGTAATCAATACAATGGGTCATGATCAAGCCCACAATTCGGACGGCTTTATCATCCGGCAAGCCGCAATTCAACACAACATTCCGTTGTTAACTGCTTTACGGACAGCGGATGCGTTATTGAAAGCCATGGAAAACCGGACATTTATGACCAATGCACTGTAAGGGGGAAGATGAGATGAATTCACGATTAACAGTCAAGCTTCCAGGATTAACGATGAAAAATCCGTTGATGCCTGGAAGCGGAACGTTTGGCTTTGGGGACACCCCCGCTGCTGAAAAAATGGACCTTAACGGGTTAGGAGCATTGGTGATCAAAACAACGACGCCGCATGCGCGGAAAGGTAACCCGCATCCGCAGATCGCAATGTTGAAAAATGGCGTGATCAACTCGGTGGGGTTAACGAATCCTGGGGTTGATGCGGTTGTAAATGAAAAATTACCGTATTTACGGCAAAAGTATCCGGACCTTCCAATCGTGGGCAGTATTGGCGGTTCAAGTGTTGCTGATTACCGGGGCGTTGCACAAAAATTAGCGGATTCCAACATGTTAAACGCATTGGAACTCAACATTTCATGCCCTAATGTTCAAGAAGGCGGAATGGCATTTGGAACGAACCCGCAAACCGTGGAAGAAGTAACCCGCAAGGTGAAGGAAGTAACCGGATCGATTCCGGTTTACGTCAAACTTTCACCCAACGTAACGGACATTACGGCGATTGCCAAGGCGGCTGAACGCGGCGGAGCAGACGGCTTAACGATGATCAATACTTTGCTGGGATTGCATATTGATGTTGAAACCCGGGAATCAGTGATTGGCAACGGAATGGGCGGCTTGTCGGGCGCCATTCTCAAACCGCTTGCCGTGCGGATGATCTACCAAGTTGCGCACGTAACTGATTTACCGATTATTGGAATCGGCGGGGTCGAAACGGTTGACGATGTGCTTGAGATGTTTTTGGCAGGCGCTTCCGCCGTTGGGGTCGGCGCGGCTCACTTTGATGATATGGAAGTGATCCCGCACCTTGCCGCCCAGCTTGAACAGCGAATGGATGAACTGAACATTGAATCACTTGAAGAATTACGAAAAGAAGTAAGGAATGAATTTCGAAATGAAGATTAGTGAACCGATTATTGCGTTAGATTTTCCGGATAAACAAACGACGATCAATTTTCTTGATCAATTTCCGCGGGACCAACACTTGTTTGTGAAGGTCGGAATGGAACTGTATTACAGTGAAGGGCAGGAACTGATCAAGGAACTCAAAGATCGTGGCTACTCAATTTTTCTTGATTTGAAGTGCCATGACATTCCGCATACGGTTGAGCGGGCAATGAAGGTCATTGGAAAGTTACACGTTGATTTAACCACGATCCACGCTGCAGGCGGCTCTGCAATGATCCAAGCTGCCAAGGAAGGAATGCTTGCCGGCAGTAACCAGCACGCGCCAGCTAAGATCTTGGCAATCACCCAGTTAACGTCGATCACCCCGCAAATGCTTGCGGATGAACAGTTGATCACGGTGCCGCTTGAAGACAGTGTCAAGCACTATGCGCAGGTTGCCCAGCAAAACGGCGCGGATGGGGTTGTGTGTTCCGCCAATGAAGCGCAGATGCTGTATCAAACATGCGGCGAAGACTTTTTGAAGATCACCCCTGGAATTCGGTTAGCCGGGGAAAGTGCTGACGACCAAAAGCGGGTCATGACTCCTGGCAAGGCAGCTCAACAACACTCAAACGGACTGGTTGTTGGCCGGTCGATCACCCAAGCAGCCGACGTTCAAGCCGCATATCAACGGGTCAAAAATGAATGGTTGAAGGAGAATTAAGATGAAAGAAATTGCAAAAGACTTATTAAAAATTAAAGCAGTGAAATTATCACCGAACAAACCGTTTACATGGGCCAGCGGAATCAAAAGCCCCATTTATTGTGATAACCGGTTGACAATCAGTTACCCTGAAATTCGCAAACAGATTGCTCAAGGATTAGCAGCGCAAATCAAAGCTGAATTCCCCGATGTCGAAGTGATCGGCGGAGTTGCAACGGCCGGCATTCCGCATGCTGCATGGGTTGCGGATGAATTAGGATTACCGTTGATCTATGTGCGGTCAAAACCCAAAGATCATGGACGCGGAAAACAAATTGAAGGAGTTTTACCAGCCCATGCGAAAACAGTTCTGATCGATGATCTGCTTTCAACGGGCGGCAGTGTGTTAAAAGCTGTTCAAGCAGCTCAAAATGAAGGCGCCGATGTGATCGGCGTCGGCGCAATTTTCAGTTATCAATTACCAGCAGTATCAGCGAACTTTAAACACGCCGGCCTTTCATTTACAACGCTGACCAATTACTCTGAATTGCTTGAAGCGGCAACTGAAGAAAATTACATTGCCGCAGACCAATTAGAAACGTTGGAAAAATGGCGCAAAGCACCCGAAAAGTGGAACAATGACTAGAAATGAGCCTAACAAATAATTTAATTCATTCTTTATTGTTCAGTTATCATTCAATTAGATTTTGAATAAAATTTAGTTAAAAAACAAGCATAAGTGAATTTTTTATTATCAATTTGAATAAATATTAGCAGAAGAAACATTATTTAAATGCTATTTTTAATAGAATGAAAAATTTTCCTATTTTTTTTATTGAATTTATGGTACTATAAAAGACCGGGTGATATTTAATTGATATTATCGTTCGCTGACTGCCGAAAGTTAACGAGATTAGGCTGAGTGAAAGGAATTTTGGATATGAAAGACACGCGGGGCAGCTTTTTGCCATCAAGATCGCTTGATTATTTTCTGCAATTGACTGAAACGATGAATTATACCCAAGCTGCACAAATTTTAGGGATTTCGCAACCTGCATTGACCCAACAGATCAAGAAGTTAGAGAAAAGCATTGGGGCACCGCTTTTTTATAGTGTAGGGAAGAAGCTTCACTTATCTGATGCTGGCTACACGATGTTAGATGCAATTCATCAAATTTATGAAACTGTTAGTCAGGCGACAGACCAAATTCAACGTTCAACTGAAATTAATCAGGGACGTGTGAACATTGGAATTTTAGCTTCAATTGAAAATGATGTCTTTACTGACTTTGCAATTTCATATTACAAGTCTCATCCTGATGTTGAAGTTTCATTCCACACACTGACCCGGCACGAGTTGTGGAAGCAGCTTGAAGATAACCGGATCGATATTGGAATTATGTACCTTCCAGATTCAAGTATTAAAAATTGGAAACCTTACGTTAAAAAGACGATTATTCGGGATGAATTGATCTACTTAGGGCATGACGAACAGATTGCTCATAAGACCCGAATCGATTTGAAAGACGTGGTTGATCAGCCATGGGTTGATTATCCGCAAAACTACTATTTAAGCAATATTATTAATGAACAATTCCGTAAAGCAATGTTGAATACCCCGAAAAGCGTTGCGCACTTTACCCAATCACGGGCATTGTATCACTTTGCCAAGGAAGCAAAGGTCAGCACCGTTTTGCCGGCGTCATGTGCGAATGCATATAACTATGGCATTGATCGGATGGCAAGTGCGTTCTTTAATCCGAAGATCGAATTTGAGCTTTCATTTGTCTTTCGAAAGGGGAAAGAACGGATTCCGCGGATCTCAAACTTGCTTGACGAATTTGATGAATATTTAGTCCAAAAAGACTACATTTCTCGCTTGACAGAGCTTAATAAAATGGAATAATCTTAAAGTGATTTTATTATTGAGTTAAAGGAGCATTTCGATGAAAGAATTAGTTTTTGGACACAAGAATCCAGATACAGATGCAATCGTTGCCGCAAAGGCATACTCATACTTACAAAATAAATTAGGTGCTGACACTGAAGCCGTTGCTTTAGGCGAACCAAACGAAGAAACGCAATTCGTTTTGGATTACTTCAATGAACCAGCACCACGGGTAATCAAGACAGCTTCAAACGAAGTTGACGCTGTAATGTTGATCGACCACAACGAAGCTCAACAAAGTGTTGCCGACATTAAAGACGTTCAAGTAACGCATGTTGTGGACCACCACCGGATCGCGAACTTTGAAACTTCAGCTCCATTATACTACCATGCTGAACCGCTTGGATGCAGCAGTACGATTATCTTGAAGGAATTCAAGCAACACGGCGTTGAAGTTCCTGCTAACATTGCCGGCATGATGTTATCAGCAATTATTTCAGATACATTATTATTGAAATCACCAACAACAACTGACGAAGATGTTGCTGCCGTGAAGGAATTAGCAAAGATTGCTGGCGTTGATTATGAAAAGTACGGTTTGGATATGTTAAAGGCCGGGACAAATCTTGCAAGCAAGTCAGACGAAACATTGATTTCACAAGATGCAAAGTCATTTGATATGAACGGTACTCAAGTTCGCGTTGACCAAATCAACACCGTTGACTTGAATGAAGTCTTTGATCGTGAAGATGGCTTGCGTGCTGCTATTGAAAAGCAAAACAAAGAAAACGGCTATGACTTGTTCTTATTGATGGTTACAAACATCCTTAACTCAGATACACGGTTATTGGTTGTTGGTGAACCGCAATCAGTTGTTGAACAAGCATTCGGTAAGAAGCTTGAAGATAACAAGATGGACTTGCCGGGCGTTGTTTCACGGAAGAAGCAAATCGTTCCTCCACTGGAAGCAGCATTCAATGCTTAATTAAGATTAGAGTAAATACTGAGATACTGAGAGGAAAAGCTATGACATTTGTCATGGCTTTCTTTTTAATTACAGCATTCATTTAATTTGATGTATATTAAAGTTGAAAACATTTCATATGAGGGTGAGTAAGATGCTTTTATTATTAATGATCATCATGATGATCTTGATGTATTGTTACCGGACGGCATTTTATGTTAAGCCGGGCCATCATGAAGATCCGTATAATTTACCGCAAAACGAACAATATCAGCCATACTATCATGCGATGGTCCACCTGGTTGATGCGTTGAATAACGAACCGTATGAGGCGGTTTCAATCAAATCGTTTGATGGATTGACGTTGCGCGGCAGGTTATATATTTATGATGAACATGCACCGATCGAACTGGCATTTAACGGCTATCGAACCGATGGAATCCATGATTGCGGCGGTGTATTTCAGATTGCCCGGCGGTTAGGGCATAACATGCTGGTCGTTGATCAACGGGCAACCGGGGATAGCGACGGCAATGTCATCTCATTCGGGATCAACGAACGGTACGATGTTGTTGCCTGGGCAGAGTATATTGCGCACCATTACCCGCAGATGAAAATTGTTCTGGTTGGCGGGTCGTTAGGCGCAGCGACCGTTTTAATGGCTTCGGAATTGAAGTTACCGGTCAACGTTGTCGGGGTGGTGGCTGACAGTGCATACACTTCGCCAAAAGCCATCATTAAAAAGGTCATTCAGCGAATGAACCTTTCGCCAACGATCATGTATCCGTTCGTGAAGTTGAGTGCCAAACTTTTCGGGCATTTTAACTTGGAGGCATCATCGCCGATTCAGGCGGTTCGGAAAACCAAGTTACCGGTTTTGATCATTCATGGCGAAGATGACCGCTATGTCCCGTGTTCAATGGCCCATCAAAACTACGCAGCATGCAAATCACCGATCAAAATGTTATTGACGATTCCAAAGGGACCGCATGATATCAGCTTATTGGTTGATTGGGACAAATACCAAGGAACGGTTGTGAAGTTCTTCAAGCGGATCGGCGTTCCGGTGAAAAAGGAATGATTTAGTTAGAGGCTGTGACATAAGTCGCAGCCTCTTTTTGATAAATTAAACTTTATGATTTTCTTTTAAAATCCAAAGATTAATTTACAAAATACTTTGAAATTGATAAAATTTACTTATTTGATTTAAAGGAGTTAGTGTAAATGAAAAGGAAGTTTTTAGGATTAATGGCATTTTTAATGCTTTTCTTGTCAGGAAGTTCGGTCATGGCGGCCGGTCCGCAGCATAAAATGACGGACTTGAAGGACAAGGTTGAACGCAAGAAGACGAAGCCGGGAGACGTTGACGCCACGGTTCCAGACTGGTCGAAGTATAACCGGGCCGATGTTATCCGGATGTATGGTCAACCGGAACGCGATGAAAAGAACGGGCAAATTGTTTATAATTCATTGCTTAATCATGAGTTTGCCTTAAATGAAATTCTTGCGCATGATGGCAAAATCACCACGAACGAAGGATGGGCTTTTGGCGACCAAATTGCTGACTGTTCAATGGGTGAAGACTTTGGCAACGATAAAGGTCAAGGCGCCCACGTTGAAGAATTAAGTTATGATCACGACCGGTTCAACGTTTACCTTGATACGCAAAAGGACCAAGTCTTTTACGCTACACCTGACAAAGATTTTGTAACATTCAGATAGGGGGATCACATCGTGAAAAGGATTCAAAAAATTGGATTAAGTTGTTTAACACTTCTTTTGGGCGTTGGCTTGATTTCTGGTCAAGTCAGCGCTGATCAATACCGTACATATCAGGTCGGAAAAGATTTAAATCCCGGAAAGTATACCGTCACTTCCAAGAACGGAACGGGTGATCTTTACAATTCAACTTACGACTTTGACTTTGTTCTTACAAACGGCAAACGCAAGGTCAATGGCATTCATAAGTCAGAACACTTAAATGTTCAGGCAGAACAACAGATCATCGTGAATGACTTTGATGCCAACTTCCAACCGGACAATTCACCGAAAATTACCCAACAGGGAAAAGTTACCTATGGTGAATACCGGGTCGGCAACGATGCCGGGGCCGATATTCAACCGGGAATGTATGTTATCAAACCCGGAAAGTGTGCCGGCGAATATGCAGTCAACAGCTCATTCATTGGCCGGGGTGCCGTTAATCTTTCAGGTTTGAAGAAGCTTCAAAGTGATGAACACCGGCAACATCGCGTCCAACTCAAAGACGGCGACCATTTGTATGTTGACCTTCAGGATGCTACGTTGACGCGGATTGGTAACAATGATTAACGAAAAGCATGAACGCGGAGTTTTTAAAGGCCGCTCACCGCTGTTTAAGAATTTATTTGTTTGGTTAGCAGTTGGATATATTTTGACCGGATTGGTTGGTTCAACGTGGTGTGCCCGTGATGTTTTGACCGGTGCGGGTCCTTGGATATTGATTTTTACTATGGGAACAGTATGTGTAATTTTTATTGTTCCAGAGATTTTAATGGGAATTGCGTTAAAAAATAAGAACAAAGAAGTTATAGTTGCTTCCGTAGTTGTTAATATTATTTATTTACTTATTTTCGGCGGATTATTAAAACGTCCACTTGTTTATGTCGATGAAGCTGGAGTAGAGTACCACTACGCTTTCAATTGGCGCTTTATCGCATTAAGCGCATTAAGCTGCCTGATTATTAGTATTGCGCTTGGGATTGCCCTGTTGATTTTGATCAACCACGCAAAATGGTCTTTGAGAAAGAATAAAATTGTGTTATTGATAACAGCAATCGTGAGTTGTGGACTGATTGGCGGGGTTGGAGTGCTGACCCTTGTTCAACGGCATTCAACGTTAGTAATGATGAAAACCCAGTACGTCAAAAATTGTGAAGCAACTGAAGACAAGCAATTATCAGATTTAAGTTCCGATGTGGTCGGAATTAAAACGGCAAAGTTTGCGGTCGTTCCAACTTCCAAAATCACATTGGCTTCAACGGACGTATGCGGAACGGATTCTGATCTTCAAGATAATGTGGCTTTAATTGAAGTTAACGGGAAACCAATTTCGAATCATGATTACAATTATTTGATTGGTCAAGAAGATGAAAATGAACCATTCAGCAAACGGCAAGCCTTGGCTGCGAAGTACGGGTTAACGATGCGGAAACATGGCAAACCAGCGCGGCAATCATTGAAGCAGGTCAAAAAGACAGAAGTTAATTGGACGGAAAAGCAGATTGATAAGTATAACGATATTGGAAATTAACAAATAAAAAACTTTTAGTGTGCTTTTCGAAAAAGGATTATTGAAATAAGATTGGATGAAAATATATGAAAGCCATCGAAGCGGACGGTGAACCGTTAAAGAATAATCAATTTATTGAATTAAGAACTGAAGATCATCAAGTCCTTTTGCTAGATGTTGGTCAAAATTTAAAATTTATTTTATTTCCTTTTTTACTTTGGATTTTACCTTTGAAGGCCTATAAGGTTAATGACAAAGCTAACCTAGAAAAAGCTCATGATTATCTTTGGTTAGCAGCAATCATTGGCGGATTAATGACAGATCATTCATCAATGGTTGATAAATTAATTTCAGAATTTTCGATTAAAATTAATTTATTTTGGAGCATTGTTTTAGTGGTCATTATTACGATTATAGTGCGTTTTTGTTTAATAAAACATCCATCCCCAAAAACGGGACAGGAAGTTTATATTAAGCTGCGTCCTTTTTATGTTACTAATGTTGGACGAATATTTGCAGTCTTTATCGGTGATTGTTTTTTGATATTTATGGCAATTGGACTTCTCACTTATAGTCCAGGAAATATTTTTTATGAAAGTTATGGAATTATTACAATTTATTCTTTAATGACGATTAATAGTCAATTTGGAGATGGATGTTTTTATATTTATTTTATAAAGAAGAATTCAACTAACTAAATAGGAAAGTATAAAAGCAGGGTAAGTAAAATGAGAAGCATAATCGGCGAAATATGGCGGATTCCTCATAGAGGAGTAATTATCAACGGCGATGATGGGAAAGATTACGTATTGTTGTGTGATCAAAAAATTCGCTATATCTTCTTTCCATTTCTTTTATGGGTATGTCCGCTAGAGTTTATCGAAGTCAAGAAAGATAGTATTCGGCAAGCACGAGATAATAGTTGGGTAATGTCGATAGCGCCTGCAATTGCACTAACTATTGGACCGATCGGGGGGCAAAACTATCAGATCAAATTTTGATAAATATTCCTATCCCAACGTCGTACTACTGGATGATGGTGTTAGGTATTGGTCTTCTATTACGAATTATTTTTAGAAACAATAAGCGTCCCGATAGTAAAAATATTATAGCTATTTATCATGCCAAGTTAAAACCATTAAAGAGATATTATGTGATAAAAGCACTGGTTGTATGGATAATGGCAATTATCGTTATTTTTTTAATAACACTTATGAGTTCAGCCTCTTTTGCACGAGGAGAAATAATAATGTTAGTGGCTATCACATATACAATTTATGCATTTTTATTATTCAATTATCCATTTATTGATGTAGCCAAAGCTAAAATTACTTTTTTAGATTAAGAAAGGAGGAAATTAACATCTATGTTCAAAAAGTACATGAATGTTGAAATGGTAATTGAACCAGGGACTCATTGTTCATGGGTGAATGCTGAAAATGGAAAGCTTTATGCCATCGACGCAGATCAAAATTTGTTGTTTTCGATCTTTCCAATTTTATTTTGGATACTTCCGGTAAAAATTTATGAAGTAGATTATGGTGAAGGTGGACCTTCTCAATCAGCTAATTCGAAAATTCCAGGAGTTGCTGGTATCGGTTATGCGCTTGGAACGTGTTTATTTTATCTTATTAAAAAATTTGATATTTTTAATTTTAATGTTTCTCCTATACTATCAATTATTCTGGCAATTATCGGTGGAATTCTTGTGCATCTCGTTGTTGATAAAAAGAAAGTAAATTTTGTGATCAGAAAGACTTTTTGGTGTCGATATTTTCCAATCGATATTCTTGCGATTAGAAATCTGATGGCATATTTCGCACTGCTTTTTTTAGCTTATATGACGATGTGGGAACTGGCATATGACCCTAGTAATATAATATTGTTTTTGATAGGTATTTTTGTTGTTTGGCTCTCATTTTTAGGAGAAAATGCGTTCATAAAAGGAAAAATGAAATTGAGAATTATATCTGAAATAACGAAGTAACCCCTCGCCATTACAGCGAAGGGTTATTTTAGTGTTGATATCCTAATAAATTTAAATGTTTCCGAAATTCGTATGCCTCCACACTGCGCGAATACGGGGTAACGATCTTTTTACCGTCATCGGCGAAGAAACGGTACTTGCCTTTTCCGGGATTTTCAATGCACTTGCCAACGTAAACTTGATTTTGATACTTGAAAGTCAATGTTGGCGGATAGAAGGTGCAAACTCTGGCCGTTGAATAGCTTTGGTAAACGACCGGTTTGATTGCCAGCCGCCGTTCCCAGTAAGCAAGGTCGCCACTGAAAGTGCGCGCCCGGTCATAGTACACCACGTTGATGGCGGCTTGTGCGCCGGTGAAGACCCGGAAAACGATCAGTTCATAATTCGATTTATAGATTCCAGGAATTTCGGTAAAGTAGTTCAACCGGACATTGAAGTCGATGGCATCCAGGTCGGCAACATCTTTAAGCTGCTCTTTGATTTCCTGCGGTGGCCGGACATTAAAAACGATACACCGCCCGTGATGATCTGAAAGAAAAGTCGTTTTGTTTAAATCAATAAATGCGGTCAAATCAACCGGAATTTCATTGATTGTTAATGTTAAAATGTCGCTGTGAATTGCTGCCATGACTGTGCCTCGAAATTATTAGTTATTAAAATACAGGCAAAGAAGTTTGATGAATTTAACCTGCAAGGCGTTAAACAAAACTTCAACGCTGTAATTATTGATGTAGTGAATAAGATTACCATCTTCATCAAAATCAAGGTTCAGGTGTGAATGATCGGCTGCGGGTTGTTGAATCAATTTGATCAGGTAAACCAGTTCTTCGCTTGAAAAGAGCTGGTTGTCGTGAATAAAAATCCCATGGGTATTCATCGTTAAATCCTTGATTTTTAAATTGATTGCGTCCCGATAATACTCAGCGTTGATCAACATCCAAATTGCGTTTTGCTGATTTGGTGAAAATGGAATTAAACTGTCTTGAATCATTTGCATACTCCTTAATTATAACGTGGAGACTTCAAAAGGGGTTCGCTGAAGCCTCTCAATCACTAAAATTGTACTGACAATGCCAAAAGAAATCAATGTTTGATTGGTATTAGCTGAACTTATCGGAAAAGATTGATAAGTAAAATTTACGTTATCTTTCAACTTATTTATAACAAGCACTTATCACTGAATGAATTCAGATAAAATGATATAATGTTTATTGAAATGAAGAGGGTGAAAAACATGCGTGAATTGTTACAAAAAGATTTTTGCTGGGTTGTCGGGGTTTTTTGTATCGGATTAAGTTTATTTTCATGTCTTTTCCCATTTATCGGCAAAGTTCCCGGTGTTTCATTTGCCCAACACGGATTAGTTGTCGTCGGTGTGATTTTGATGCTGGCGGGTATGGTTAGATATCGAAAGAAAGATTAAATGAAGAAAATGTGTTTCAAAACATTCATTTTGATGGTTTAGAACCCGTTAATCATGAGGTTGAGAATTGTTCTCAGCCTCATTTGTTTTTAAAGATGAAATTCGCTAACTTGATATAGTATAATGAAAACGGAATTTTTACATCGAGGAGATCAAAACAAAATTGAAGATTATTACATCAGTTAACAATTCACAGGTTAAAGCATGGTCAAAGTTGAATACGAAGAAGGGCCGCTTGAAGCAGGGCAAGTATTTGCTTGATGGGTGGCATTTAGTTAAAGAAGCGATTCGGACCCACGAACCGATCGAAACAATCATGGTGCAACCAGATTTCAAGCATTTGCAAGAAATTGAAGTTCCAGAAGGCGCTGACTTGATTCAAATTACGGATAACGTGGTCAAGCATTTAAGCGACACGAAACATCCGCAAGGGGTCATGGCCGTGATCAAGATTCCGGAACAACAAGAAATCGCACCGGAAGACGTTACGGGCGCATGGCTTTTCATGGATAATGTTCAAGATCCCGGTAACATTGGCACGATGGTGCGGACGGCGGATGCAGCCGGCTTTAGCGGAATCGTCTTTGGTGACGGGACCGCTGACGTTTACAATCCGAAGATCGTGCGTTCAATGCAGGGCAGTCAATTCCATTTGAAGATGGTCACGGCCCCGCTTGAACCATGGATCAAAGCCTTTAAAGCGCAAAACAAACCGGTTTTCGGAACCGAATTAAATCCAGATGCGCGGCCGTATGATCAAGTCGGCAAGCATGCCGATTTTGCATTGATCATGGGGAATGAAGGTAACGGGATGAACAAGGATCTTTTGAAACAAACATCATTGAACCTTTACATTCCAATTATCGGGAAAGCCGAATCATTGAATGTCGCGGTTGCGGCCGGTGTTTTGATGTTCCAGCTTAAAGCAAATTAATCTTATTTAAGATTGTTAAGTTATTAATACAATTCGGTTATAACGTTTGCTTTTTGAAACCAAGCCCGTTAGCATATGGATTGTAAGAACTTAATGAAAAGATCGTGAGGCTCTATGAAAGAAAACGAATGGCGTAATGATGCGGAATACATGAGTTACGTTGGGAATTTATTAGTCAAGCCGGAAGTTCAAAAATTATCTGAATATGAACAGCATCATTTTTGCACGCGACTTGATCATGTGATCACGGTGTCATATGAATCATACAAGATCGCCAAAAAGATGAATCTCGATGCCCGGGCAGTTGCGCGGGCTGGATTATTGCATGACTTATTCTACTATGACTGGCGCGATACCAAGTTTAATCTTGGAACGCACGCCTGGATTCACCCACGAGTAGCCGTGCGCAATGCCGAAAAGATTACGACTTTAACTGCCAAAGAAAAAGATATTATTATCAAGCACATGTGGGGTGCAACGCTGATTCCTCCGAAATATCCGGAAGGGTTTATTGTGACGGCCGTTGATAAGATTTCAGCGGTTGACGAATACAGCCATCACCTTGTTGACAAGGTTGAACGGATGGTGCGGTCAGCATACTAATTTACTTTGCAAAAGTAAGGTTATAGTGTACAATAATCACAGTAAAAAGTGCGCCAAAGCACTTAATTGTGGTTGGAACTCAAAAACATTCAAGAGGCCATGATGAATATCATAGTCTCTTTTTGAAGGGCGGAAAGTAAATGGCAGACTGTAATGGTGAATTTAATCTATGTCCGAAATTTAGTAAGACCTTCAGCATTCTTGGCCGGAAATGGAACGGCTTAATTATCGAAGTATTGCTATGCGAAGGTCCGCAACGGTTTAAGGACATTGCAAGCAAAGTCAAAAAATGCAGCGACCGCGTTTTAGTTGAACGGTTGCGCGAACTTGAGAATGAAGGATTGATCAAGCACACGGCGACTGATTCAGCGCACAGTGTGTATGAATTAACGGACCGCGGAAGTGACCTGAAAGACGTGATGGATGCAATTCACACGTGGGCCGATAAATGGTATTCACTTGCGGATTGTCATCAAGATTAAACTTGACGAAATGCCGGTTTCACGGTAAACTGTCTAGTTAGAAAAGCGTAGACGGAAAATAGTAAGTCAATGGGTAAATTTCAGTGAGAACCAGAGAGTGTGAATGGTTTAATTTGTCCGTGACCGAATTCACTTCCTGAGTGGTTACTGGGAAATGACGAAGGTAGCCCGGTGTTAGGCCGTTATCTGACTTAGTGAGTGTTGCATGCTTATTTTAGAAAAGGAGATAAGCGGCAAAACAAGGGTGGTACCGCGAAGCCTCGTCCCTTTTTGAGGGATGGGGCTTTTCTTTTTACGCAAATTGTGGTTGAGAAAGGAATGAAACATATGAATTTACAAGATCGCCTTGAAGAATTACAAACTGAAGGGTTAGCAGCCATCAAAGCTGCCAATGATACCAAAGCGGTTAACGATATTCGGGTAAAGTATCTTGGAAAAAAGGGCCCAATTACGGAAGTTTTGCGCGGAATGCGTGATTTAGACAAGGAAGAACGACCAAAAGTCGGAGCTTTAGCTAACAAGGTGCGCGATGCATTGGCAAATGCGATTGCGGATCGGTTAAATGAACTTGAAATTGAAAAGACAGCAAAGAAGCTTGAAGCTGAAAAAATCGATGTTACGTTACCAGGAGTTCCGGTAAAGGCTGGTCAGCCGCATGTGCTTGTCCAAATCATCGATGAAATTGAAAAGTTATTCTTAGGCCTTGGATTCCAAATTATTGAAGGACCTGAAGTCGAAGAAGATCACTATAACTTTGAAATGTTGAATTTACCACCGGATCACCCAGCGCGTGATATGCAAGATACGTTCTACATTACAAAGAAGACGTTAATGCGGACTCAGACATCACCAGTTCAAGCCCGGACATTGGAAAAGCACGATTTTTCAAAGGGTCCATTAAAGATGATCTCACCTGGGAAAGTTTATCGGCGGGATACTGATGACGCAACGCACTCGCACCAATTCCACCAAGTTGAAGGATTAGTGGTTGATAAGAACATCACGATGGCCGACTTAAAGGGAACATTGGAATTAGTTGCGAAGACGATCTTTGGCGAAGACCGTGAAATTCGGTTACGTCCAAGTTACTTCCCATTCACTGAACCATCTGCCGAAGTGGACGTTTCATGCTTTAAGTGCGGCGGCAAAGGATGTGCCGTATGCAAGAACAGCGGCTGGATTGAAGTACTAGGCGCCGGCATGGTTCACCCGAACGTTTTGAAGATGGCTGGCGTGGATCCGGAAGTTTATGGCGGATTTGCCTTTGGATTAGGCCCAGATCGGTTTGCAATGTTGAAGTACGGCGTTGATGACATTCGGGAATTCTACTTGAATGACATGCGCTTCTTAAATCAATTCTCACAGAAAGGTTAGGAGGGTGTTAATCAATGAAAGTTTCAACCAAATGGCTTAATGAATACGTTAAAGTTGATGATTTAAAACCAGAAGAACTCGGCGAAAAAATTGAACGCACAGCCGTTGAAGTTGATGGCGTTTCTCGGCGCGCAGACGGTCAAAAGAAAATTGTTGTTGGTCACATCTTAGAATGTGTGCCGCATCCGAATTCAGACCACCTGCACATTTGCCAAGTCGATGTTGGCGATGAAGAACCATATCAAATCGTCTGCGGGGCACCAAATGTTGCTGCAGGTCAAAATGTAATCGTTGCGTTACCAAACTCATGGATCGCCGGCCACATTAAGATCAAGAAAAGCAAGATGCGTGGCGAACTTTCAATGGGAATGATTTGCGGGTTACAAGAAATCGGCTTCCCGGATGCAGTTGTTCCTAAGGAATTTGCTGATGGAATTTACGTTTTACCAGAAGATGCTGTTCCGGGCGAACCAGTTTGGGATTACCTTGGAATGGATGAAAGCATTATTGATGTTGACATCACGCCGAACCGCGGTGACATGTTAAGCATGCGCGGGGTTGCTCATGAAGTAGCAGCAATTTATGATCGTCAAGTTTCCCTTCCACACCCAACGGTTAAGGAAGACGTTTCTTCAAAGATCGAAGACTTATTAAGCCTTGAAGACGCTGATCAAGAATTAGTTGCGCCATACAAGTTACGGATGGTTAAGGACGTGACGATCAAGCCAAGTCCGATGTGGATGCAAAAACGGTTATGGAATGCCGGTATTCGGCCAATCAATAACGTGGTTGACGTTACAAACTACATTTTGATGGACTATGGTCAACCATTGCATGCTTTTGATTATGATAAATTTGATTCAAAGAAGTTAACGGTGCGCTTAGCTAATGAAGGTGAAAAATTGACGACCCTTGATGATGAAGAACGTGAATTAAAGGCAACGGACTTAGTAATTGCTGACGGTGACCGCGCAATTGCGCTTGCCGGTGTAATGGGCGGTGAAGATACCGAGGTTTCTGATAAGACGCAAACCGTTGTTTTGGAAGCTGCCGTTTTCAATTCATCAAAGATTCGGAAGACTGCGCGGCGTGAAAACTTGCATTCAGAAGCATCCCAACGATTTGAACGCGGAATCAACGTTGCAACGGTCCAAGAAGCATTGGATGCCGCTGCTCAAATGATCGCTGAATTTGGTGATGGCCAAGTGGTTAGCGGAACATTGGAAATCAACCACGTTGATCCTGAAAACGTGGATGTTGAAATCATGCCGGAACGGATCAACAAGGTCTTAGGAACTGATTTAACGGATGAAGCAATCGTCGGAATTTTTGAACAACTCGGATTTGGAGTTGCGAAGGATGAAACCGGCACATTAACGGTGAGCGTTCCGCCACGCCGCTGGGATATTGCGATCCAAGCCGATTTAATTGAAGAAGTTGCCCGGATCTACGGTTATGACAATATTCCAACAACATTGCCAACTATGCCGTTAACGGAAGGCCATTATACAAAAGCACAAAAGATTATCCGCGACGCCCGCGCAATTCTTGAAAGTGCAGGATTAAGCCAAGCAATTTCATACGGATTGACAACGGAACTAAAGGCCAAGCGCTTTATGCTTGATGAAGCCGAAATGACGCAATTAGACTTCCCAATGAGTTCAGACCATACAACATTGCGGATGAACTTGATCAGCGGCTTGTTAGATGACGTGGCATACAACCAAGCCCGGAAAGTCAATGACGTTGCTTTGTATGAACAAGGACGCGTCTTCTTGCGGGAAAAGGATGCTGAACGGCCAAATGATATCGAACACATTGCTGGGGCATTAACTGGATTATTCCATGAAGCAACATGGCACGATGCCAAGAAGCCAGTTGATTTCTACTTAACAAAGGGAATCGTTGAATACTTGATGAGCTCGCTTGGAATTACGGATGGCATTCGGTATGAAGCAACCGCTGAATACGAAGAAATGCATCCTGGCCGGACAGCCAAGATCTATGTCAATGACGAATTGATCGGCTTGATTGGGGAAGTTCACCCAAGTCTTGCTAAAGAATTGAAGATCAAACCAACTTATGTCTTTGAATTAGACTTGCAAAAACTGATCGACTTGCCAAAGAATGCCGAAACATACATCCCAGTTTCGAAGTATCCAGAAGTTACCCGGGATATTGCATTACTTGTTCCAAATGAAATTACGAATGACCAAATCGTTGAATCGATCAAGCAAAATGGCGGCCGCTTCTTAGCTGACATCAAGCTCTTTGATTTGTACCAAGGCGAGAAGATCGATGACGGCTTCAAGTCACTTGCTTATACCCTTGTATACCGCAACAGTGAAGGAACATTGAGCGATGATGAAATTAACCAAGCATTTGATAAGGTTGTTAAGAAACTTCAAGAAGAACTTGAAGTCACCGTTCGGTAATTGATTAAGGATAAGACTTTAGCTTGATTCAAGCAAAATCTTGAGGAGGAATATTTTGACTCAAAATAATCAACAACATCAACCAGAATCAAATTCGAAGGCGGAAAAGAAGCAACCATCAACGACGCCATCACGGGTTGAAACGGCAAAGACGAAGTCAACTTCCCACGTTGCCAAGGAAGCTCCAAGTTCAGCGAAACGAATTATTCACTGGACGATCGGCGTGCTGGTCGTTGTGATCCTCTTTTTCTGCTTCTTAGGTTACCGGTATGTTCAACGGTCGCTCAAACCGCTTGACCCAACTTCAAACGAATCGATCGAAGTTAAGGTTCCGATTGGAAGTACAGACAAACAAATTGGCGATATTTTACAAAAGAAAGGCGTTATCCGCAGCGGTTTCGTCTTCAATTACTATGTTAAGTCAAAACAACTGGCAGCATTCAAAGCCGGCTACTATGATTTTAAACCGTCAATGACTTTGGCCCAGATCGCAACGGAATTGCAAAAGGGCGGTTCAAGCACCCCAATCGGCTCAGGTAAAGTTTTGGTGCGCGAAGGGGTCATGGCTGATCAAATCGGCGACGTGATCCAAAAGAATACGAAGTTTGAAAAGCAAGACTTTTTGAATTTGCTGAATGATCAGCAATTCTTAAATGAATTAAAGAAAAAGTATCCTGATTTGCTTTCATCAGCGGTGGGAGCGAAGGATGTTAAATACCAACTTGAGGGTTACTTATACCCAGCAACGTATTCAGTTTCAAAAAATGAAACGTTGAAGCAATTAGTTGAACAAATGGTTGCCAAGGAAAATCAAGAAATGCAACCATACTATCAAAAGATCAAGGACGACCATATGTCAGTTCAGCAAGCGTTGACGCTGGCTTCCCTTGTTCAAGGTGAAGGAACAAACCAAGATAGTTTGGAAATGATTGCTGGGGTATTTGAAAACCGGCTGCAAAAGAATATGAAATTGCAAACTGATGTGTCAGTGTCATACGCATTAGGCAAACATCAACAAAACATTTCATATAATGATTTGAAGGTCAACTCACCATATAACCTGTATCAAAATAACGGCTTAGGACCAGGACCAGTCAATAATCCGCCAATCAATGCGGTCAAGGCGGTTCTTTATCCAAAAGACCGGGATAAGGGATACTTGTACTTTGTTGCCAATATGAAGACGGGTAAGATCTACTACACGAAGTCATATCAACAACATCAAGAAAATGTAAGTAAAGTTCAAAAAGCAAACGGATACGAAAAATAGGAAGTCGAGGAATTGGGAATGACAAACAACGAAAAGAAACATCGTCCGGTAATTATTGGGGTTACAGGGGGTTCAGGAAGCGGAAAGACGACCGTTTCAAATGCGATCCTTGAACAACTTCATGGCCACTCACTTGCAATGATCCAAGAAGATGCATACTACAAGAGTCAGGACGACGTTCCATTTGACGAACGGACCAAGGTCAACTATGACCACCCGAACTCATTGGATACAGACCTTTTGGTTGAACAACTGCATGATTTACTTGAATGGAAAGCAATCAATATTCCGGTTTACGATTATGCAAGCCACAACCGAAGCAAGGAAGTTATCCATCAAGAACCGAAAGAAGTTATTTTGGTTGAAGGAATTTTAGTATTAAACGATCCACGGCTTCGTGATTTAATGGATATCAAGATCTTCGTTGATACCGATGATGATATTCGAATCATTCGGCGGATCCAACGGGATATTGAAGAACGAGGACGTTCATTGCAATCAGTAATTGACCAGTATTTAGCAACGGTTAAACCAATGTATCACCAATTTATCGAACCAACGAAACGGTACGCTGACATTATCGTTCCTGAAGGTGGCGAAAACCAAGTTGCAATCGACTTGTTGGTAACAAAGATTCGTGATATTATTCAAAAGAACAATTTAAGTGCTGAATAAGAGGAGGACTTTAAATGGCTGAAGAAAAAACATTTCCAATGACATTGGAAGGTAAGAAAAAACTTGAAGAAGAACTTGAAGATTTAAAGACAAATAAACGGGCTGAAGTTATCAAACGGATCAAAATCGCCCGTTCATTCGGTGATTTATCTGAAAACTCAGAATATGAATCAGCTAAGGATGAACAATCATTTGTTGAAGGCCGGATCAAGGAAATTGACAACATGTTGAACCACGCTGAAATCATCGACAACGAAAACGTTGATGTTGATGAAGTTTCAGTTGGAAAGTCAGTAACATTCCAAGAAGAAGATGACGATCCAGAAACATATCAAATCGTTGGGGCTGCAGAAGCTGATCCATTGAACGGCAAGATTTCAAACGAATCACCAATTGCTAAAGGATTAGTTGGCCACAAGAAGGGTGAAAAGGTAACTGTTACAACTCCTGGTGGCGAAATGACAGTTACGATCATTGATGTAAAATAAGAAGGCGTGCCAAAACAGTAAAAACGAGCGTGGTGGAAGCAGAAAAACAAATGAATCGCGCCCCAGCATAGATTCAGAGGTTTTCGAATTAGCTTCGCGTCACCACTCAGCTCGTTTGTTTTGGAACCCGATTATGCGGATAACAAAGAGGTTGTGATTTGATCACAACCTTATTTTTTTATGAAGATTTAGTTGAAAGCAGGGGAGCCATTAAGCTATAAAAAAGAGACTGAACAAAATTTGTTCAGTCTCAAATTATTTATGTTGACTAATCTTATCTTAGTACCAACCACATTGTTCCCAGTGCTTTTGAGCGTTTACCCAGTTACCGTAACGACTTGCAACGTATTGGTTTGCAACCCGATCTTGGTTAGCTTGTGAGTAGTCGCCGTGTAAGTAACTTGCACTTAATTGGTAAGCACCGATGTATTGACCGTTGCGAGCACTGTAATTACCGCCTGATTCATGAGCAACGATCCATGCTTTTGCAGCAGCTTCTGAAGAATTGCTGTTGTTATTGTTGTTTGATTGTTGGTTGTTGTTATTAGCAGCTTGTTGTTGTGTGTTTTGTTGAGCAACTTGTTGCTTTTGTTGTTGCTGTTGAGCTTGTGCTTGTTGTGCGGCCCGTTGTTGAGCAGCCTTAGCCTTAGCATTTGCAGCAGCTTGAGCAGCGGCAGCTTCCTTAGCTTCTTGAGCCTTTTGAGCAGCGGCTTCTTCAGCTTGTTTTTGAGCAGCAGCTTGTTGTGCTTGTTGAGCAGCTTTTTCTTGTTGTTCTTTAGCGGCTTGAGCAGCAGCGGCTTGTTGTTGAGCTTCTTCTTGAGCTTTCTTAGCAGCAGCTTGTTCTTCAGCTTGCTTTTGGGCAGCGGCTTGAGCTTGTGCAGCTTGTTCTGCCTTTTCTTGTTGTTCCTTAGCAGCTTGAGCAGCGGCAGCTTCCTGTTGAGCTTTTTGAGCAGCAGCTTGTTGTGCGGCTTGTTCTTCAGCTTGCTTTTGAGCGGCAGCAGCTTGGGCAGCTAATTGTGCTTGTAATGCAGCTTGAGCTTGTGCAGCCTTTTGTTGAGCAGCTAATTGTGCTTGACGTTGTGCTGCTTGTTGTTGGGCAATTGCAGCTTGTTCTTGTTGAACTTGGGCTGCATTTGCTTGAGGTTGTTGAACTTGTTGTTCAGCGTTGTCATTTGTTGGGATGTTTAATTGTTCCCCAACTGTAATAAAGTTTACGTTTTGTAAATTGTTTGCTTTTTGAATTGCTTCAACTGTTGTGTTGAACTTTTGAGCAAGTTCTGAAACAGTGTCCCCTGCTTTAACTGATACTGTATCAGCATTAGCGGCTGTTCCTGCTGCAGCGATTCCTGAGAGGGCAGCAGCTGATACTAAAACTTTGTTTAACTTCATGTAGAAAATTCACTCCTAAAAGATTTTTAATCTATCTAATATCTATCCATATAGTTCAAATCTATTGAACCGTCGTCTAAAAGTATAACTGACTAACATAACAATAAGGTAGCAATAATGTTACTTTTTGATATTTTTTTGTAACATTTGTAACATTAAAGCATAAAATCTGATTAATAGGGTATAATGTTAAATAGAGTGATATGGAGGCGAATTTAATGGATAAGAAGAACAATTTGAAATTATTGCTTGGAATCTCTGGATTAACAGCGGTTGCCGCCATGGGTTGGGAACATTATCGCAATCATTATAATTTAGATAATCATTTGTCGTTTGCTGAAAAAAGCATTATCTTTTGGCAACGTAGGGTATATGACCAAAAGATCAAATTCTTTATTCGATTAAAGGCGCATAACTGGAATGAATTGTTACAGAATCGTGATCACTTCTTTGTATACATTGGAACGCGAAATAATCCGCAATGTTTAAGCTTTGCGCCGCGGCTGAGTTACGCTGCACAACAAGCAGGGAAAAATGTTTATTACTTAGATACAACAAAGGAAGCAACGAATCCGATTTTGCGTCATTTGCTTGAAGATTTACAGGTAAAAAATCCGCCGGCATTGTTATGTGTTGATCATGGACGGATCATTCGGTATGACTTTGACGAAAAGATTACAGATTTTATTAATGCTCATTAAAATTAAAACGGTTATGACAATTTTGCCATAACCGTCTTTGATTTATTACATTTTAAAAATAAACAGTCCGCTCAAGATCCCGCAAATAACTGCACCCATCAAAAATCCTAAGTCGATCCATGGATTTCCGACCAGATTAAAGAAGTTGCGCAGACAGACGATTCCTAAAATGATACATGAAATAAGAATTAATAAGTAAATAATTTTAAGCGGGGCGTAGATCACGGTAATGACTACGGCCGCCGCAAATAATAGCGTTCTTAAATTGTGATACCACACAATGTTACCGAAAAAAACATCGCGATACGACAAATTCCGATCTTTGGGCATCGACTCAAATTTAAACATTGTTAAAAGTAGCCAAAAAACGTATAAAGCTACACCAACATATTTCATGATGGTTCTCTCCTCATGATTAAAATGACTTGTTATTTCACTTATTCATATAACATCTATTTAAGAATACCATATAAAAACCGGCTTGCAAGTTCAGCAAGCCGGTAAGTTTTTGATTAATGTTCTTTAAAGAAGACGGAAAGTTTGGTCATAAACATGTCCAAGAACCGGGGAACATCGACGTTCACGGCAACTTGGGTGGTTGTTGCCGGTTCATTTAACCGTTTCTCATCGCCAATCGTTCGCCCAGCATAAGCACCTTCAGTATCAACTTTCATATTTAAGTAAATGGTTTGTAAAAGACTTGGATCAACTGCCGCAGCAACTGCTAATGGATCATGCAATCCGCAGCCGTGAAGGTGAGGACTGGTGATTTTGTATGCGTTGATGTAGTAGTCAACGATATCTGCGTATTTGGTAGCGGATGTTGTTCCGATTTCACGCCACTTTTGAGTTTCTTTTTTTGTAAGCAATGTCCGTAAAGTAACATCAAGGCCAACCATTGTTAATGGAAGTTTGCTGCGGAGAACTTGATCGGCAGCTGGCGGATCTTGGTTGATGTTAGCTTCGGTTACTGGGTTAACGTTTCCGGGAACGGTCAATGCGCCGCCCATTAACGTTACATGCCCGATCAAATCAATGATTTCAGGATCTTTTTCAATTGCGGCAGCAAGGTTCGTTAATGGACCGGTTGGAACGATCAACAATTGACCTTGATATTTGTGCGCAGCTTCGATGTAAAAATCGATTCCGTTTTGGCTTTCAATTTTCCGCTTAGCGGTTGGTAATTCAACGTTGCCCACACCGTTCATTCCGTGAATCGTTTGACTGATCGGCATGACTTCAAAGTGATCCGTATGTGAAGAATGGGTTGCGCCGATGAAAACTGGAACTTCAGGATGTCCGAGCATTTCCAATAAATTAAGCGTGTTTTGGGCAGCTTCTTCAGGAACGATGTTTCCAAAAGAAGCAACGACGCCGATTAAGTCACATTCGGGAGTGGCGAGGGCATATGCGAGTGCTAAGGCGTCATCAACGCCGGTGTCGAGATCTAAAATCATTTTGTACTTAGCCATGAAAAGTTCTCCTTTAGTATTTGATATTTGATTTTATTTTAGCAGAAGTGAAGCCTAATTGGAGAGACTTTTTTCTGGATTTTTTGGAGCGGACCAATTATTAAAATGGAAATCGGATTGTTCAGGAAAAGACGAATAATTTGTAAGAGGGTTATATTGCGTAAAATTTACTTAAAATGATGAATTTTTTACGAATTTTATATTGATTATTTTGGAATAATTGATACAATTTGTTGTAGTTAAATGATTAACAATCATCATATTTTGTGGATATTAGCGGATCCGCGTAAAGGAGAAAGTAACAGAATGATTGAAGTTTCAAACCTCAATAAGACATATGAGAACGGATATGAAGCATTGAAAAATGTTAATTTTTCAGTGGAAAAAGGTGAATTAGTTTGCTTATTAGGCCCAAGTGGTTGTGGTAAGTCAACATTGCTTAATATCATTTCAGGTTTGCTTGATGCAACCTCAGGTGATGTGAAATTTGAAGGAAAATCAGTTCTTGATGTTGCCCCAGAAAACCGGGACATTGGTTTTGTATTTCAAAATTATGCATTATTCCCGCATATGACAGCTGAAGAAAACGTAATGTTTCCATTAACTGTTGGTAAAAATAAAAAAGCGAAAGCCGAAGCACGTGAAATTGCACAAAAATATATGGAATTAACTCATATTACCGATATTGCGAAGAAGAAGCCGGGCCAGTTATCCGGTGGACAGCAACAACGGGTTGCAATTGCACGTGCTCTTGTTCAACAACCGAAAGTTCTTTTAATGGACGAACCGTTGAGTAACTTGGATGCACGGTTACGGCTTCAAATTCGGGAAGAAATTCGGGCATTGGTTAAGGAAGTTGGAATCACAACGATTTTCGTTACTCACGACCAGGAAGAAGCTCTTTCAATCGGTGATCGGATCATCTTACTTAACAATGGGGTCGTTCAACAAGCGGATAAGGGACAAAACCTTTACCTTGATCCAGCCAATCAATTTGTTGCCAACTTTATCGGTAATCCGGTAATTGACTTGTTTGATGTTCAATTCGATGGTAATCAATTCAATAATGAACATTTCAACTTGTTAGCTGAACGCTTAGCAGATGGTAAGTTGAAACAAAAGTTAGCTGCTGGTGATTATGTGATTGGAATCCGGCCGGAAAACTTGCAACCGTCAACGGCTGAAATGGCAGATTTCACAATTAAGGTTGATGATATTGAATTGATCGGCCGGGAACGGATCTTGAAGTTCTACTTTGGCGATAAGCAGTACCGGTCATTAGTTGATATCGAAGATCAAATCGGAGCGGGTGATGAAGTCAATTTACGGTTTGATATGAAGAAAGCATTTATCTTTAACAAGGATGGAGAGCGGGTATATTAAAAATGAAAAATAAACGGCGAAAAAATCAATGGAGCGCATGGTGGTTCCTTGGACCAGCTCTTTTAGGAATTATCCTTTTTAGTGTTTTCCCAATTTTACGGGCATTGGTAATGAGTTTTCAATCTGGTTCATTAATTTCAATGCACTGGACAGGGTTGAGCAACTATAAATATGTAATTCAAGATCCGTACTTTGCGAAGGCACTTCAAAATACCGCTTTGTATGCCTTTACGGTTGTTCCAATCGGAATGGTGATCTCAATTGCGATTGCATGGAACTTATTTAACCGGATCAAGCATTCGAAGTTCTTTGAAGCATTATTCTTCATGCCATACGTTACAAGTACGATTGCGATTGGAATCGTCTTCCGTTACATTTTCAACGGGCAGTACGGGTTATTGAACTATATTTTACGATTCTTCCATTTAGGAACCCCGAACTGGTTAGATAACCCTAGCATGAACATGATCACCGTGATCATCTTTGGGGTTTGGCTCAGCTTAGCGTTTAACATTGTTATTTTGATGTCAGCTTTACGGGGAATTGATCCGCAACACTACACGATTGCCAAGATGTACGGGGCAAGCGATTCGGAAATGTTCTTCCGGATCACCTTGCCGCAATTGATCCCAACCTTAGCATTCCTGTTGACTGTGAACTTGATCAGTGCGTTCAAAGTATATACATCAATTTATGCTTTGTTTAACGGGCAACCGGGAATCGCGGGCAGTGCGATGACGGCGGTTTACTACATCTTCAACAAGTTCCAGACAGTTGGAACTCCAGGGGTCGCAATGGCCGCAACCGTCTTACTGTTCTTGATAATTTTAGTTGTATCATTCCTTCAAAATAAGTTATTGAATAAGGTGGGTCGCAGATGAAAAAAGTTACCGGCGTAATTACGTGGATTTTTATCATTCTTCTAAGTATCATTACGGTTTTCCCGTTTATTTACATGGTCCTTGGCGGATTGATGTCCTATGCAGAAACAACAAGTATTCCACCAACGATCATTCCGCATCATTTACACTTTGAAAACTACGTGCAAGTCTTCCATCAGGCACCATTTTTGAAGTATTTCTGGAATACGTTGTTAACATCGTCAATTGATACCGTGTGTGTATTGATTACTTCATTGTTTGCTGCATTTGCATTAACAAGTTTAGATTTCAAAGGCAAAAAAGCCATTAAGATCTTGATGATCTCATTGTTGATGGTTCCTTCAGAAGCAATCATTTTCACAAACTACAATACGATTGCTAAGTGGGGCTTATTGAACACCTATGTTGGATTGTTCTTACCATTTACAACGAGTGTCTTCTATATCTACTACTTAAACAGTTACTTCCAAGGAATTCCGCGCAGCATTTACCAAGCAGCCAAGATCAGCGGGGCAAGCAACTGGCAATATGTATGGAAGATTTTAGTTCCAATGTCAAAGCCGGCATTAACGACGGTGGGGTTACTTTCATTCATCGCCGGCTGGAATTCATTCCTCTGGCCATTATTGGTAACGAATAATGATAATATGCGGCTGTTGAACAACGGGCTAGCCAACTTCGCATCTGATGGCGGGGCCCAAACGCAGTTGCAATTGGCAGCAGCCACATTAACCGTTATCCCGATTTTGATCATCTACTTCATCTTTAGAAAGCAAATTATTCAGGGGGTTACACGTGATGGTCTTAAAGGATAAGCAAACACGCGTAACTTACCATAAAGGGGTCGATACGATTGGCGGAACAAATATTGAAATTGCGTATGGGGATGCGCATATTTTCTTCGACTTGGGAACCGAGTATCGGCCAGAACTCGATTTGCCGGATGAATCTTATCAAACCCTGATTCAAAATCATTTGATTTCAGAATTGGATGATTTTTATGATGAACATTTGACGGGAGCACCGCGGTGGAAAGGAAAGTTTCAACACAGCGCGGCGTTTATCTCACATTTGCATTTAGATCATACTAAAATGGTAAATTTTGTTGATCAGCGCATTCCGGTTTACAGTACTCCGGCAACAATCAAGTTGTTGAAACGGCTAAACCGGGATGGTAATTTTCTGCTTCCGGCAGCTGGGCATCCGAAAGAATACCTACGGCCGTTGACCGAATTGCCGGTTCATCACAAAGTAAAGGTCGGCGAGATCGAGGTCGAATTTTATCCCGTTGATCATGATGCCGATGGTGCAGTTGCGTTCTTGATCCATACACCGGATGCATTTATCGTTTATACCGGTGATTTACGGTTACACGGATATCATCCGGAATGGACGCGGGCAATGATGAAGGCGGCTGTGGGATGCGATCTGCTGATCAGCGAAGGCGTGGGGGTCAGCTTCCCGCAAGATTTGGATAAGCCGCGCAAACCGTGGAGTGAACAGCTTTTGATTGAAAAGCTGGTTGATCTTGTTAAAAATGCCGCTGGACGGCCGACGACCTTTAACACCTATCCGGGGAATATCAGTCGGTTAGAAGCAATTTGTGATGCACAACCGCGGACAGTCGTTTTAACAGCTGACCGGGCATGGCTGCTTCAACAGATTACGGGACGGAAGGTCAACTATTATTACTCGCCGTCCGCCAAGCCACTTCCAGAACTTGATCCAAGTTTGGAAGTTGATTACCAAACCCTTTTGGCTGATAAGGGGACGTATTTGTGGCAGGTTGAAGATCATTTCGAAAATCTGCAACCAAATACCTTGTACATTCATAGTGATGCGGAACCGCTGGGCGACTTTGATCCGGCATATCAAAAGTTCCTTGATATGTTAGCGGCCCATCACGTTGAATTTGTTCGGCTCGCATGTTCGGGGCATGCAACGGCAGCCGAGCTGGATGAAATCGTTGCGGGCATCAAGCCGCAATTATTGACCCCCATTCATAGTTTTCATCCAGAAAATTTGAAAAACCCGTTTGGAAGTCGTGTTTTACCGCAAAATGGGCAAACGCTCGTTTTGCATTAAACAAAAAATTTTAAGGAGGAGAGCTTTTATGAAGTTCATCAAAAAACTTGCAGTTGCCGCAACAACTGCAGCAACTCTTTTTGCAACCGTTGCAGGTGGTTTATCATCAACTGTAAGTGCTGACAGTATCCCAACAAAGGTTACAAAAAAGACAACCATTACATTTTGGAATGGGATGTCAGGTAATCAACAAAAGGCTTTGCAAACCTTAACCCAAGAATTCGAAAAAGAAAACCCGAATATCACGGTTAAGCTTGAAAACCAAGGCCAATACAAAGATTTGCAATCAAAGATCACATCAACATTGCAATCACCAAAGAATTTGCCAACCATTACGCAGGCATATCCAGGTTGGTTGTACAATGCATCAAAGAATGATTTATTAGTTGATTTAAAGCCATACATCAATAACTCAAAGATTGGCTGGGGAAGCGCTGCAAAAAGCGGCATCAAACCATCATTGATGAAGGGTGCTCAAATCAACGGGACGCAATATGGAATTCCGTTCAACAAGTCAGTTGAAGTTTTAGTTTACAACAAGACAATGCTTGATAAGTACGGCGTTAAGGTTCCAACAACCATGGCGCAATTGAAGTCAGCAGCTAAGACAATTTATGAAAAATCAAATCACCAAGTTGTCGGTGCCGGCTTTGACTCATTATCAAACTACTATGTTTTAGGAATGAAGAACGAAGGCGTTGACTTCACTTCAAAGATCAACTTAACATCAGCTAAGTCAAAGAAAGTCATCGACTACTATGCTGACGGAATCAAGGGTGGTTACTTCAAGACTGCTGGTTCACAAGGTTACCTTTCAGGCGACTTCGCTAACCAAAAAGTCGCAATGTTCATCGGAACAAGTGCTGGTGAAAGCTTCGTTAAGAAGGGTGTTAACGGCAAGTTCGATTACGAAGTTGCTCCTCGTCCTGGCAAGTGGAACATGCAACAAGGAACTGACATCTACATGTTCAAGAACGCAAGCAAGGAACAACGGACAGCAGCCTTCATGTACATGAAGTTCTTGACAAGCAAGAAGTCTCAATTATACTGGGCACAACAAACAGGTTACATTCCAGTATCACAAGACGTAATTAACAGTAGTGAATACAAGAACAACAAGGATTCAAAGGTTCCAGCCCAAGTTGAAGCTGCAACGAAGAACCTTTACACCGTTCCTGTAACCAAGAACTCAAATGCTGCATATCAACAAATGAACACGATCATGCAAAACATCTTGAGCCATGCTAAGAACGGCAACCTTAACTCACTCATCAAACAAGGTGAAAGCCAATTCAAGAATGCATGGAACCAATAAAATAGCGTTCAGCAATTAAGCTAAAGAGTCGCGATGAAAATCGCGGCTCTTTTTGCATCATCGACTAAATCACGCTAAAATATTACTAACACATAAAGTGAAAGGATTCGAAAATGAAGAAGCAATCATTAATTGATTACCTTGACGATGGGGTTCAAAATTTAGATTTTGATGGGACATTGGCTTGGAACTGGCTCAAGCATGAACGGGCTTTTGAACTTGAAATGGAATTTTACGTTGAAAATCAAAGCGGGCATAAAATCGTTGATTCGGATGATACAGAATCCGTTGAACCAATCATCACGTTTGATGATGCGATTTTGCTGTATGATCAAACCAAGCCGTTTGATTTTGATCCGGAAGATTATTTGGTAACCCTGGGATTCAATGGCAAAAAAGGCTGGACGAAGGGGCAAGCCGATGCCTTTTTAGACGTCTTGCAAGATACCCTTGATAATGGCGAATCAGACTTGCTTGATTTTGTAAGTGATGATTCAATTCAGACATTTAATCTTAAATGGGATGAAGTTGAATTTCAAAAGCAACTAGCAGCCCGTCAAGATGAAACCCAACAATTAAACTATCCGAAATTCTAGGAGGCTGAACATGGACTGGACAGAACTTGTAGTTGAAACGACAAACGAAGCAATTGACGCGGTGACGAATATTTTAATGGAAAATGACGCGGGCGGCGTTCAAATTGATGACAACGATTTAAATGACGTGCGGATTATCACGTATTTCCCAGCCAACGTCAACGTGGCGGAAAAGGTTCCGGAATTGGAAATGCAGATCAAGGGATTAAGCCAATTCGGGATCGACCCGGGAAAAGCAACCGTGAAGTTAAGTGATGTTAACGATGATTCATGGCGCGACGTTTGGAAAAAATATTACCATCCAGTACGCATTACGCGGTATTTAACGATCGTTCCAAGTTGGGAAGACTACCAACCTGAAAATGATGATGAAAAGGTGATTCGGCTTGATCCGGGCCGCGCATTTGGAACGGGAACACACCCGACGACCAGTCTGGCACTCCTAGCACTTGAAAAGGAAATTCGTGGAAATGAATCAATGATCGATGTCGGCACTGGTTCAGGGGTTTTAAGTATTGCAGCGAAGTATCTTGGAGCTGGCGAAATCGATGCGTATGATATTGATGACGAGGCAATCAAAGCCACGAAGGAAAACGTGGCGTTGAACCCGGTTGCACAGGACATTAATATCGGAACGAACAGTTTGCTTGATGGAATCAGTAAGAAAGTTGATTTGATCGTGGCTAACATTTTAGCAGAAATCATTGTCCCGCTGATTCCGCAAGCCAAGGAATGCTTAAATCCTGGCGGAAAATTCATTACTTCAGGAATCATCAATGATAAGAAAGATTTGATTGTGAACGAATTGACAGCCCATGGCTTTGTGATCGATGAAATCTTAAACCAAAAGGACTGGTATTCGATCATTGCCCATTTGCCGAGCGAAGGAGAATAGGATGCAACGCTTTTTTACAGTTCAAAAATCAACTGAATTAAAAAATGAAAAGTTACTTTTACCACAGGAAATTTTTCATCATGCCGTTGATGTTTTGCGGATGAAGGTCGATGATCAATTTGAGTTAGTGACGGCCGATGAAAAGGTTTATCAGTGCCAACTAACAAAAGTTGAGAAGCATGAAGGGCAATTTACGATCGTAAAAACAATTGACCGGGAAGTTGAGATGCCGGTTAAGGTTACGATCGTTTGTGGCGTTTCGAAGGGCGATAAGGCCGAAGAAATCGTTAAGAAGGGCACGCAACTTGGAGCAGCCCGGTTTATCTTTTTGAACAGCCGGTATTCAGTTGCCCGGTGGAAGAACCAAAAACAAGTTAAGAAAATCAAGCGGCTGCAGACCATTGCGTTAAATGCAGCAGAACAGTCGCACCGTAACCATGTTCCAAAAGTTAAGTGGGCTGATTCACTGGACGATGTGATTGCCATGAATGCGGATGCGGACTTTAAGGTCGTGGCGTATGAAGAATCGGCCAAGCAAGACGAAAAAACGGTTTTAGCGCAGATCGCAACGCAGGCCCGGGCAAAGGAATCAACATCATTAGTGGCATTCTTTGGCCCAGAAGGCGGGATTGCCCCCGAAGAAATTGAACAGCTCACGGCTGCAGGATATCAATGTGCCGGACTTGGACCGCGAATCTTACGGGCAGAAACCGCCCCGCTTTATTTACTCGCGGCGCTTTCCTTTGCTGCGGAGTTGGAGTAGAATAATAACAAAGATTTGAATTGAAGAGGATTTATATGACTGACGAAAAAAAGACCTTTATTATTCGCATGCTGTGGTATTTGGTAGCGGCTGCAATTTTTGCATTGATCATTCCGATTATTTTTAATGTATGCAAAGCCAACGATGTCACGAAGATTGGCTTTGTTATGTTTGGTTTTGATATGTTTTTTTCAATTCTTGTGGGTTTATATGCCGGTAAGAACGAGGATTCATGGATTCCGTTGTTGTTTTTCCCGCTTTTGTTTGTGATCACGGCGGGAAGCTTTTTTATGGGAATCTTACGGATTGTTGGAGTAGTCTACCTTGCAGCAAGTCTTTTGGCGTACGGAATAACGAAGAACTAACGAAAGTGAGGCTGGTAACAGTCTCATTTTTACTATGATTTAAATTGAAACGGGTGAAGATGAATGGATAAAGAAGTGATTTGGACTGCTGACGATGTGCTTCAAATGTGCAGTCAATATATGAATGAAGAACACGTTGAATTAGTAAAGAAAGCCTGCAAGTTTGCGACTTACGTTCACCGTGAACAAACCCGGCAATCGGGTGAACCATACATTATTCATCCGATCCAGGTTGCGGGAATTTTAGCTGATTTGAAGATGGATCCTGAAACGGTTGCGGCCGGCTTTTTACATGACGTTGTTGAAGATACGAACGTGACATTGGGAGACATTGGTGAGCTTTTCAACCATGATGTTGAAGTAATTGTTGATGGGGTTACCAAATTAAGTAAGATTCGCTACAAATCGCATCAGGAACAGTTAGCTGAAAATCATCGGAAATTATTGCTTGCGATGGCTAAAGACTTGCGGGTAATCATTGTTAAATTGGCGGACCGTTTGCACAATATGCGAACGTTGAATCATTTGCGACCGGATAAGCAACGCCGAATTGCAAATGAAACCCTTGAAATTTATGCACCATTAGCTGATCGGCTTGGAATCAGTACGATCAAATGGGAACTTGAAGATATTTCATTGCGCTACTTGAATCCCCAACAGTATTACCGCATCGTGCATTTGATGGATGCCAAGCGGACGGAACGGATTAAATATATCAACGAAGCGATTGAAGAGATCAAAGATGCTATTAAGGACTTGAACCTTGATTGTGAGATTTATGGCCGGCCGAAACACATTTATTCGATTTACCGGAAGATGCGTGACCAGCACAAGCAATTCAGCCAGATTTATGACTTGTTAGCGGTACGGGTCGTTGTCAAATCAATCAAGGATTGCTATGCCGTTTTAGGAGCGATTCATACGCGGTGGAAACCAATGCCAGGGCGGTTTAAAGACTACATTGCAATGCCGAAAGCCAACATGTACCAATCACTGCACACAACGGTTATCGGTCCGCAAGGCAAACCGTTTGAAGTTCAGATTCGGACTGAAGAAATGCACCGGGTAGCGGAATACGGGATCGCAGCACACTGGGCCTACAAGGAAGGCAAGAAGAGTCCAGTCAAGGAAACCGCAACGGGCGACAAGCTGAACCTGTTTAAGGAAATCATCGAATTGCAAGATGAAGCAGCCAACGCCAAGGACTTTATGGAAAGCGTTAAAGGCGATCTATTTAGTGATCGTGTTTACGCCTTTACCCCGAAAGGCGATGTAACCGAATTGCCAAAAGGCGCCGGTCCGCTTGATATGGCCTATGCGATCCACACGGAAATTGGAAACCATGCCACGGGCGCCAAGGTCAATGGCAAGATCGTTCCGTTGGATTATCAAATTAAAAACGGCGACATTGTCGATATTTTAACGTCGGCGAACTCTGCCGGCCCAAGTAATGACTGGTTGAAGCTCGTTCACACGAACCGCGCGCGCAACAAGATCCGGAAATTCTTTAAAAAACGCGATTACATTCAAAACCGGGAAAAGGGCCAAGAGATTTTGCATAATGCGTTAGTTGAAGAAGGCTTTGACCCGCGCGAAGTTTTAACTGACAAAAACATTCAACGAGTGCTTGATAAAAAGCAACTGCCATCGGTGGATGAGTTGTATGCCGGAATCGGCTTTGGTAACGTGCAACCGTTGGGAATCGTGAACCTGCTGACAAAGGATATTCGGCAACAGCGGGCGGATGAGCAACGCAAGCAACAAGAAAAAGAGCTGCTTGAAGATCACAAGCAAATTGAAAATCCGGCGAAGGAAGCTCCCCGAAGCGGGAAGAATAATGACCATATTTTAATTGCCGGGATCGATAACATGATGGTGCGCCTTAGTCGGTGCTGCAACCCGATTCCAGGTGATCAAATCGTGGGTTACATTACGAAAGGGCGCGGGGTATCGATTCACCGCGTTGACTGTCCAAATGTGCAGGTTGAAAATGAAAACGGCAGCCGGTTGATCGATGTTTCATGGAACGGGCTGCCAAGTGAACATAAGTTATATGATGCAGAATTGAAGATTCAAGGCTATAATCGAACTGGATTATTAAGTGATATTTTGCAAATGGTCAATAATTCAACGAAGACGTTGAAGTCTGTTAACGGAAATGTTGACCATAATCAAATGATGGTGATCAGTATCGTGGTCGGCGTTCGCAATAAGGAACACCTGCAACGGCTGATCGACAACATCAAACGGGTACCGGACGTTTACCTGGTTGAACGTCCAATTCACTAAAGGAGATCATAAGATGAGAGTAGTTTTACAACGGGTTAAATCCGCAAGCGTTACGGTTGATGATCAGGTGATTGGCAAAGTCGGCAAGGGCTACATGCTATTAGTCGGCTTTACCCATGATGATTCGATCGAAGATATCGACTATATTGCGCGCAAAGTTGCAAATGCTAGGTTGTTTGCCGATGAAAATGGTAAAATTAACCTGTCAATCAAACAGGTTCAAGGCGCAATTTTATCGGTATCACAATTTACTCTGTATGCCTCAACGAAGAATGGCAACCGGCCAGGCTTTGGGGCAGCGCAAAAGCCAGAATTGGCCAAGGAAAACTATCATTACTTTAATGAAAAACTCCGGTCATACGGCATTGAAGTTCAAACCGGTCAGTTTGGAGCCGACATGGACGTGGCATTGGTCAATGACGGGCCGATAACGATCATTTACGATTCGAACCAAAAATAAGCGGAAAGAGTGACGATAATGTATCAAGAATTTTTCTGGGATTTTGACGGAACGTTATACAACACGTATCCGGGCATGGTTGAAGCCTTTATGGATGTCTTTGAACAAAAAGGCTTCAAGCTTGATCAGGATGAAGTTTACCGGCATATGCGGCAAACTTCGTTAGGAAAGACGTTTGCATACTACCGGACTCAAAACAACCTTGAAGAAGAACCAGAAGCATTGCGTGAAGAATATAATCCAATTGAAGCCAAGCTTGAAGACAAGATGAAGCCGTTTGACGGGGTTCAAGAAGTGTTGGCTAAGGTCGTTGCGAATGGCGGGCACAACTACTTAATGACCCACCGGAACAAAAGCTCATTGGAAATGTTAGCCAAGTTTGACTTGAAGAAGTACTTCACGGATGCGGTCACAGCTGAAAAGAAGTTTCCACGAAAACCCAATCCAGCTTCATTAAACTCATTAGTTGAAAAGTACGATCTTGATCCGCAAAACTGCGTCATGGTCGGTGACCGGGTGCTTGATATTGCAGCGGCTCACAACGCTAAGATGAGCGGAATTTTATTTGATCCGGATGATCTGATCATCGAACCAGCATCACCGGAACACCGCATTCAAGATATGCATGATATTTTGAATTGGATTAAATAGAAAGGTGTGACAAAACAGTAAAAACGAGTGTGGTGGAAGCAGAAAAGCGAACGAATCGCGTCAGCATAGATTCGGTGGTTTTGAACTTCACTAGCTTCGCGTCGTAGCTCGTTTGTTTTGGAACCCGATTATGCAGATATAACGAAAGAGGATGTGACTAATCACATCCTCTTCTTTTTTAATTTGGATCATTCGCAATCAACGCGTTTTCATCTTTACCTTCAAAGTATAATTGCAAGCCCTTAACGACATCGTTTGTGACTTTATTTTCATAACTGCTGTCATCGATAAAGCTTAAATCACGGTCAGAATTGATATAGCCGCTTTCAAGCAAGACGGCTGGTTGGGTGTTATCCCGTAAAACTAAGAAGTTCCCGAAATCAACGCCGCGATTATCTAAGCCAAGAGAAGTCAGTTGGCTGTTGATGTCTTTGGCTAACCGGAATGAACCATTATCCTTATGGTAGTAGTACGTCGTGTATCCGCTCGCGCTGTTGTCCTGCGGTGATGAGTCAAAGTGGAAACTGATGAACGCATCGGCATGTACTTTTTCAGCCAGTTCAGGCCGCTTGCTTAAGCTGACGGTTTTGTCGCTGTCACGTGTCATGTAAACGCGCGCCCCGGCTTTTTTCAATTTTGATTGAAGCTGTTTAGCGTAACGCAGGGTGAAGGTCTTTTCTTCTTTCTTGCCATTCGTTGATAGGGCGCCGGAATCCGCACCGCCGTGGCCGGCATCGATCACAATCGTGGCTTCAGAAAGGTTATTGACTGGATTTTGATACTTTGAATTGATCATCCATGTTCCCATCCAACCGTACTGATCTTCATTCGTTTTCACGTAGACCCAGTTGTATTTATGTTTTAATACCTTGACCCGGCTGCCCTTTGCCAAGTCGCGGTCTTTATGTGCAAACACACTGGGTTGCTGGTAAAGTGCGGCATCTTCGGTTTCAATTGGCATTTGCTGCATGTAGGTGAAAGTCCGATAACCTAAAAAGGCAGCAACACAAAGCAAAAGAATCCAAAGAAAGCCGAACGTATCCTCAACTTTTAACTGATTGTTTTCTTTCATAAATCAAATCTCCAAAGATATTATCAAATACCATATTAGCAAAATATTTTGACTTAGTGCAACTAACCGCGGAATTTAAGAGTTTTGTAACAATCACGCTTGACTTTGTTAATTTTCCTTTGTAAACTTTAGGTAACGAAAAAGACCGGTGAGAAAGACCAGTAGTTGAGTTCGCAGTTTCAGAGAGTAGATGGTTGGTGTGAATTTACAGGTGCGATTTAACGAAGACACTTTTGAGGTGTACTGATGTACCGTGATGAGCGTTATTCTAAAGTAAGAAGTTAAGGTGGTACCGTGCACAGTGTGCGCCCTTGTCAGTAATGACAGGGGCGTTTTCTTTTTGATCGGAATTTGAATGGAAGGAATGAGTCTTTTGAAGTATCAAAAACCAAAGGGAACAGCTGATATTTTGGCAGATGAATCTGCAAAATGGCAATACGTTGAAGGCAAAGCACGTGAATTATTCAAGAAGTACCGTTATCACGAAATGCGGACGCCAACATTTGAAAACTTTGAAGTCTTTTCACGGACTTCAGGGGAAACGTCTGACATCGTAACGAAGGAAATGTACGATTTCCACGATAAAGGCGATCGCCACATCACGTTACGGCCGGAAGGGACAGCGGGCGTTGTGCGGTCATTTGTTGAAAACAAGTTATACGGGCCAGAATACCAAAAGCCATACAAGGTTTACTACATGGGACCAATGTTCCGTTATGAACGGCCGCAATCAGGACGGTTACGTGAATTCCACCAAATCGGGGTCGAAGCTTTCGGCGTTGACAATCCAACGCTTGACGTTGAAGTCATTGCAATGGCGATGGACTTATTGAATTCAGTGGGCGTTCACAGTTTGAAGCTGGTTATCAATACCTTAGGTGATTTGGAAACACGGAAGAATTACCGCCAAGCATTGATCGACTACCTTGAACCGTTTGAAGATCAATTATCAGAAGACTCAAAGGAACGCTTGCATAAGAATCCATTGCGGGTCCTTGACAGTAAGGATGAAAATGACCAAAAGATCGTTGAAAATGCACCATCGATCCTTGATTTCTTGACTGAAGATTCCCAAAAGCACTTTGATACGGTTAAACAATTGCTTGAAGACCTGGGGATTGAATATGAAGTTGACGCCAACATGGTGCGGGGATTAGATTACTATAACCACACGATCTTTGAAATCATGAGTGATTCAAAGGCCTTTGGTGGCAAGTGGACAACGGTATGTGCCGGTGGTCGTTACAACGGGTTGGTTGAACAACTCGGCGGTCCTGCAACCCCTGGAATCGGCTTCGGTCTTGGGGTTGAACGGTTATTACTTGTTTTGGATGCTGAACAAGAAAAATTACCGTTGGATGATGAATTAGATGCTTACGTTGTTGGCATTGGCGGTGAAACGAACGTTAAGTCATTAGAAATCGTTCAAGCATTGCGGCATCAAGGATACACTGCTGATCGGGATTACCTTGACCGGAAGCCAAAGGGTCAATTCAAGACTGCAAGTCGCTTGAATGCGAAGTACACGATCACGATCGGTGAACGTGAATTACAAGAAAACAAGGCAAACGTGAAGAACATGGAAACTGGAAACGAAATCAGCGTTTCCCTTGACGATGTGATCAACGATTTTGCAAAAGTAATTAAGTAGCGGAGGAAGTTTATTTTGAGAAGAACGACATATGCAGGCCTCGTTGATGAAAAGTATTTAGGCCAAGAAGTTGTATTAAAAGGTTGGGTTCAAAAACGGCGGAACCTTGGAAACTTGATCTTTATTGATTTACGGGACCGGGAAGGCATTGTTCAATTAGTCTTCAGTCAAGAATTCGGCCCGGATGCATTGAAAATTGCCGATTCATTGAGAAGCGAATACGTCATCGAAGTTGTCGGTAAAGTTGTTGCGCGGGATGAAAATGCCATCAACCCGAACATGAAGACCGGGAAAGTTGAAGTTGAAGTCAGTGACGTGCACGTTTTAAACAAGGCTAAATTAACGCCATTTGAAATCACTGATAACACCAATGCAACCGACGATATGCGGTTGAAGTACCGTTACCTTGATTTGCGCCGGCCAGAAATGCAAAAGGCATTGATGATCCGGAACCGCATCACCCAAACGGTTCACCGTTACCTTGATGAAAACCACTTCATCAACATTGAAACGCCATACTTGACACGGTCAACTCCTGAAGGGGCGCGGGATTACTTGGTTCCTTCACGGGTCTACCCAGGACACTTTTACGCATTGCCGCAATCACCACAATTGTTCAAGCAATTGTTGATGGGCGCCGGATTTGATCGTTACTACCAAATTGCACGGTGCTTCCGGGATGAAGACTTGCGGGGCGACCGGCAACCAGAATTTACCCAGATCGATATTGAAACGTCATTCATGGATCAAGACGAAATCATGGAAATGACGGAAGGTTTATTGAAAGCCGTAATGAAAGATACGCTTGGGATTGACATTCAAACGCCAATCAAGCACATCACATGGGATGAAGCCATGGATCGTTACGGTTCTGATAAGCCAGATATCCGCTTCGGCATGGAATTGAAAGACATGTCAGCTGCCGTTAAAGGTGCCGGCTTCAAGGTCTTTGATTCAACTCTTGAAGATGGCGGCCAAGTTAAGGCAATTGCCGTTCCTGGCGGTGCTGACGCTTACTCACGGAAACAAATCGATGCTAAACAAGAATACATCAAGCGTTTCGGTGCCAAGGGCTTAGCATGGATGAAGGTGACTGACGATGGCTTGCAAGGACCAATCGCCAAATTCTTCAAGGATCGCCGTGACCAAATTCTTGAAGCTGCTGAAGCTAAACCAGGCGACTTATTGCTCTTCGTTGCTTCAACGCGCAAAGTCGTTGCCGATTCATTAGGCTACTTGCGGAAGGAAATTGCTAAGGAACAAGGAATGATCAACGAAGATGAATTCGCATTTATCTGGGTCGTTGATTGGCCATTATTCGAATACAGCGAAGAATTCCAACAATACATCGCTGCTCACCACCCATTCACAATGCCGAATGAAGAAGACCTTGAATTATTAAAGACGGATCCGCACAAGTGCCACGCTCAAAGTTACGACATCGTCTTGAACGGTTACGAACTCGGTGGCGGTTCAATCCGGATCCACCAACGCGAAGTTCAAGAAGACATGTTCAAAGCTCTTGGATTCACCAAGGAACGTGCCGAAGAACAATTCGGCTGGTTCATGGATGCGTTGGACTACGGCTTCCCACCACATGGCGGCCTTGCCTTAGGGTTAGACCGGTTCGCAATGTTGCTTGCGAAGAAGGACAACATTCGTGAAGTCATCGCCTTCCCGAAGAACTCCAAGGCAACCGAACCGTTGACTCACGCTCCAAGCGAAGTTGCACCGCAACAGCTTGAAGACTTGCACATCGAAGTTGCAGATGAGGGCAAGGAAGACAGTGAAGAATAGTTAATAACTGAATAGATTGGAAACACTTCCGACGAGATGGTTGGGGGTGTTTTTTGTTAGAAAAAAGTTTTGATTAAATACTTACAACTTTATATAATTTAGGAACAATGTCTTGAAAAGTCTTAATTTGAGAGTGAAAAAAATAAAATTTAATTATTAGACGGTGAATGAATAGAAAATGGATAAAGAAAAAAACATTAAACAATTAGTTATTATTGGAAATGGATTTGATCTTCAATGTGGATTGAAATCAAAATTTACAGATTATTTTAATTATGTAAAAAGTAAAATGAATGAACAGGATGAAACCTTATTAAAAGGAAACGAAATCAATTACGGAAACACGCTTCCTCATAGTGAATTTTATTTGAATTTTGCATCTTTTTGGGATTGTTATTTTCTATCTCTTGAATTACTTGAAGATAACCAAGATTATGATTGGTGTAATGTTGAAAAACAAATTGAAATATTGCTAACATCAAATAAAAATGAGAATATTGGTGAAATAAACGGAAAAATTCTATTTGATCTTTTATATTTAGGAAGTTTAAATGGTTTAACTAATCTTAAATTTCATAGTCAACTTAATAATATGATGAAAAAGCAAATTAAAAGCAAAATACAAAACGGAAACCAAATTTCTTTGGTTGAAAATATAATTAATAAATTGAGTTTTTATATATCATTAAGTTTGGATAAAAGAATTCAAGATAATTTAAAAAATAATGATAATCTAAATGAATTAATATCTAATTATAAACCTATATTTTATTCATACTTATTTAAACAGCTGGAAAAGTTTGAAAATAATTTAAAAGCGTATTTACAGTTATTATTTCAAAAAAAAGAGTCAACGGATTCAAAAGCTAATAAAGAAAATAATGCAATAAGCTGCAGCGAAGTAGCTATGGATTTTAGTTATTATCTGCAGTGTTATAGGAAAATATTATATAAAATTACTGAAGGTAATAAATATAATTTATTGTCTTTTAATTACACTTACTTTTCAAAGGCATTATTATCAACAACTTCAAGCTTAGGAATGATTTCTCCAGTTGTAGAGAGGATGCACCCTATTAATTGTGTAGTTTCCAAAAATATTCATGGAGACTTGGATGGCCATATTATTATTGGAATCGATGAATTAAGTATTAATGAAAGTGATCCATTATATAGATTTACAAAGACTTATCGAATATTAGGGCTAGAAGATCATGAAGAATCCTGTTTAAGTAAAAGCATAAAAGAAATTATATTTTATGGACACTCGTTGGCTAAGGCAGATTATTCATATTTTCAATCAATTTTTGATTTTTATCACATTTACGATAGTAATGTAAAACTAATATTTTATTATTCAGATTATTGTAATAATAAAGAAAAGTGTAAATTCGAAACAGTAAACAGAGTTATCAAATTAATTAAAACTTACGGTAATACTTTAAATAATAAAGACCATGGTAAGAACCTTTTACATAAGTTAAAGCTTGAAAACAGATTAGTAATAAAAGAATTAAAAGATTGGTAGAATAAAGATTTGATTATATTTACCTCACTATCTCTGATATAATAACTATATCTAAAATATTTTCGTTTGCAGTAAGCGATAGTATCGGAGTTGAGAACATGGATTATGAATCAGAGGAACAGCTTGAGGAAAGCTTGATTCAAAAGTTAGTTGGATTAGGATATACCCGGGTGAATGTTAAAGATATTGCTTCGTTGGAAAACCATTTTCGCCAAAAGTTAAATCGAATTAATTCTGAAAACTTGAAGGGGCAAGAACTTTCAGATAAAGAATTTGAACGTGTTAAAAATGAAATGATTGGAACTTACTCAATCTTTGAAACCGGAAAGTTGTTACGGGGTTCAGAATTACAACCTTACGGAAAAATTAACATCACAAGAGATAACGGTGAAAGTGTTTATCTTACATTTTTTGATGCAAAGAATTATCAAAATAATGACTTTGAAGTTACTAATCAAGTTAAAAGCGAATCCAAATATAAGAATCGGTATGATGTTACGATCTTGATTAATGGATTGCCGTTAGTTCAAATTGAGTTAAAGCGGCGCAATGTTGAAATGAGCCAAGCCTTTAATCAAATTATTCGTTATCGTGAGGAAACGATGAAGGATAATCTGTTTAAGTATGTCCAACTTTTTGTAATTTCAAACGGAGTTGACACCCGCTATTTCTCAAATCAAGAGGTTGGGAACTTCAACTCGAACTTTATGTTTGTTTGGACTGATGAAAAGAACAAATGGATTAACGAAATTGATGAATTTTCAGCATCGTTTTTGAATCCGCAACGTTTGCATAGCATGATTGCGCGTTACACCATTTTTGATAATGCACACAAAAGTATGTTAGTCATGCGTCCATATCAGGTTTATGCGACTGAAGCCATTCTTGAACAAGCTCTTAACCATCCAGAAAAGAATGGTTTTGTTTGGCATACGACTGGTTCAGGAAAGACAATCACGTCATTTAAGGCTGCGCAATTAATGTCACAGCAGGAAAGCATTGAAAAGGTTATCTTTATGATCGACCGGCGTGATTTGGATACGCAAAGTATCAAGAACTTTAATTCATATCTATCGGATGCTAACCAGATTGATATGACAGATAGCTCATTTAAGTTAGTTAAGCAATTGAATTCAAACGATAGTAAGTTGATTGTTACGACGATTCAAAAAATGAGTAATGCAATCAAAAATGAACGGCACAATCGGAAACTTGAACAGTTCCACAATAAGCATGTGGTTTTCATTGAAGATGAATGTCACCGGACACAGTTTGGCGAGATGCGGATTGCGGTCAATAAGTGGTTTGAAAACGCCCAACACTTTGGCTTTACTGGGACCCCAATTTTTGAAGAAAATATGGGTCAGAATAAACGGACGACTGAAAATCTTTATGATGAATGTTTACATAAATACTTAATTAAGGACGCGATTCGTGATAAGAATGTTTTACCTTTTAATGTTCAATATATGGCAACATTTAAAGATAAAGGGATTGATTATGGCGATGAAAAGGTTGAAGGCATTGATACTCAAGAAGTTTTTGAATCCGAAGTGCGGATGCGGAAAATTGTCGAACACATCTTATTAAATCATCGAAAGCTTTCCGGAAATGGAATGTATAATGCAATTTTCACGGTTTCAAGTACTGAAATGGCGTTGAAGTATTATGCACTGTTTAAAGAATATATTGATAAGATGGATGATCCGATTAACGTGACGACAATCTTTACATGGCAAGCAAACGAAGATTCGAATGAAGGCAATCAAAATTCTGAAAATTCAACTTCGCGTCATGGTTTAGACAACGTAATTAAAGATTACAATCAATTATTTGGTACCAACTTTGATACCAATAATTTTGATGATTATTTTGCTGATGTTACTAATCGGATGGTTAACCATCAAAAAGATACACCAAAGCAAAATATTGACATTTTGATCGTTGTTAACATGTTCTTAACAGGATTTGACTCCAAGCGCCTTTCAATGCTTTACGTTGATAAGAAGCTTCAATGGCACGGGTTAGTTCAAGCATATTCACGGACAAACCGGGTTGAAAAAGATACTAAACCATTCGGAAACATTATTTCGTATCGCAATTTAAAGAAAGCAACGGATGATGCAGTTCAATTATTCTCAGCAGGCGATATGAGCAGCTTCTTGGTTGAACCATACGAAAATGTTTTGGAACGATTTAAGCAAGCGGTATTAGCGTTGAAGAACTATGTTGCTAAACCTGAAGATGTTGATAGCTTATATGATCAGGGCGATGAAGCAGTTAAGAAATTTATCGAATTAGCACGGGATGTTTTTCGGAAGCAAAATCAACTGCGATTTTATGAAGAATTCGACTGGAATAAGATTAGCGATGTAATTGATGAAGGCACGTTCCAACGTTTCCAAGGTAAGTATCTTGACGTAAAAGATGAGTTTAAAAAGTGCCAAGGAAACAAAGAATCAATTCTCGATGATATCGACTTTGAACTTTCCTTGTTAGCAGTGGATCAAATTGATGTTCGCTATATTTTGAATCTTGTTCAGTCAATTGATCTGACTTCAAAAGATCAACAAGAGAAAGATATTGAAGTGATAAAAAAGGCAATGGAAAACACCGCTAATACTGATGGTTTACGTCTGAAAGCAGATTTAATTCGGAAGTTCCTTGAAGAAGTTATTCCAACTTTAGGACCGAATGATAGTATTGGAAATTCGTTAAATGAATTTCTTGCTAAAGAACGCGAAAAAGCGGTTGATGACTTCTCTAAAGAAACAAAATTATCAGAGAGTCAAATTGACGAAATGTTTAACGAATACAAGCTTAGCGGCGGAATTGACTCAGAAAAATTAACGACTGAATTAAATGACTTAGGGTATGGATTTTTACAAAACCGAAAAGTCGTTAAAAAGACGATCAGTTTCATTAAAGAAACAAGTGAAAAGTATACAGCTGAAATTTAAAGCAGATTAGAGAGGATACTCAATAATGACGGAAGAAACACATGATATTCAAAAGCAGCAACAAGCCGAAATTCAAAAGCGGTTATGGGCAATCGCGAATGATCTTCGGGGAAACATGGATCCAAGCGAATTTAAAAACTATATTTTAGGATTCATCTTTTATCGTTTTCTTTCAAATAAGGTTGAAAATTATGTAAATAAGCTCTTAAAAAATGATGGGGTCTCATATGAAGAAGCCTGGGAAGATGAAGAATTTCAAGGTGAGTTAAAGGATGCCTTAATTAAGGATATTGGATATTTGATTGAACCAGAATACCTTTTTTCAAACTTTATCAAGAAGATTAATGCTGGTGAATTTGATATTGAAGAACTTCAAAAGGCAATCAATGCGGTTGAAAATTCAACGGTTGGTGCAGAATCAGAAGGCGACTTTGTAGGCTTATTTGCAGATTTGAATCTTCAATCACCAAGTTTAGGATTAACCGTTGCAGATCGCGGAAACCTTGTTTCAAAAATTTTGCTTCAACTTTCTGACATTCCGTTTGAACAAGAAGACCTTGAAATTGATGTTTTAGGAGATGCCTACGAATACTTAATTGGCCAATTTGCTGCGAATGCTGGTAAAAAAGCGGGCGAATTCTATACGCCGCAACAAGTTTCAAAGTTGTTAGCTCGAATTGTTACTCTTGGTAAAGATGAATTACCTAAAGTTTACGACCCAACAATGGGTTCAGGCTCATTATTACTTCAAGTTGGGGATGCCATTGGAAAGGAACATGTTGGAAATTTCTTCGGTCAAGAATTAAATCGTACGACATACAACTTAGCACGAATGAACATGATCATGCACGGAATTAATTATCGCAATTTTGACTTTAAATTAGGCGATACTTTGGAGCATGACATGTTTCCTGGTTTAAAGGCGGATGCAGTAGTTGCTAACCCACCATATTCTGCTAAATGGGATACAACTGATAAATTAGATGATCCACGTTTCAAGAAATACGGAAAGACATCGCCAAAGTCAAAGGCGGATTTTGCCTTTGTAGAACACATGCTTTATCACTTAAAAGATGATGGAACAATGGCGGTCGTATTGCCTCATGGGGTTTTATTCCGGGGAGCAGCAGAAGGTGTAATCCGGAAGTACATGATTGAACAAGATAATGTATTGGATGCAGTTATTGGATTACCTGCAAACTTGTTCTATGGAACATCAATTCCAACGGTTGTCTTAGTCTTTAAGAAGAACCGGACAAATAAGGATATTTTCTTTATTGACGCTTCAAAAGAGTTTGAAAAGGGTAAGAACCAAAACATCTTAACCGATGAAAATATCGATAAGATTGTCAAAACGTATTCTGAGCGAAAGGATATTGAAAAGTATGCTCATGATGCAGATTTTGATGAAATTCAAGAAAATGAGTTTAATCTCAATATTCCCCGCTATGTAGATACGTTTGAGGAAGAACCTCCCGTTGATATTAAGAAAGTGTCTCAAGAACTTCAAGATATTAACAAAAAGATTAAAGAAACTGAAAGTGAATTCTTATCAATGGTTGACGAATTGCAAGTAACTGATGAGTCAAAAGACATCATTGAGGCGATTAAGGAGGCGTTTAAATAATGACAAAAGCCGATAAAGAAGGGCGAAGAAAGGCGCCAATTCTTCGTTTTAAGGGATTTACTGATGATTGGGAGCAGCGAAAGCTATTATCCAATATTGAAAGTATTATAGATTACAGAGGAAAGACTCCAAAAAAATTAGGACTTAGTTGGAATGGAGAAAGAGAGTATCCTGCTTTATCTGCAGTAAATGTTGAAAATGGAAAAATCAATTTAAGTAAAACAGAACATTTTGGAGATGCCTATTTATTTTCTAAATGGATGAAAAAAGCTTTAAAACTAGGACAGGTTATATTAACTACTGAAGCTCCAGTAGGAAATGTAGCACAAATAAAGGAAAAGAAACATTATATTTTAAGTCAAAGAGTAATAGCATTTGAGACAGATAAAAATCTATTAGATGACTTCTTATATTTCTTGCTTCAACGAAACAATTCAACTTTACTTCGATATTCTACAGGTGGTACTGCTAAAGGAATTAGTCAAAAATCTTTAAAACAAGTTAAGATAAATCTAACGCCAAATATCAGTGAGCAGAAACAAATTAGCCAATTATTAAATGTAGTCAAAAATCTAATCACTTTATATGAGAAGAAAAAACAGCTCTTAACCCAGTTAAAACAAGGAATTGTAAATTTTTTAATTACTAAAAATGGACAAAAACCTCAATTAAGATTCAGCGGATTTAATAATAATTGGGAAAGTAAATCTTTTGAAAAATTACTAAATTATGAGCAACCAACAAAATATATTGTTAAAAAGGCAGATTATATATCTCAAGGAACTCCTGTACTTACAGCTAATAAATCTTTCGTTTTGGGTTATACAAATGAAACTAATGTTTATCAAAATATTCCTGCAATTATTTTCGATGATTTTACTCTTGAATCAAAATATGTTGACTTCCCTTTTATGGTTAAATCATCTGCCATTAAAATTCTAACGAGTAAAAATTCAAATTTGTTTTTTATTTATCAATTATTAAATAACCAAAGATTTGTTCAAGAAGGACACTCTAGACACTATATATCTGTTGTTCAAAAGAAGAAAGTACTGGTTCCATCTATTCAAGAGCAAAATAAAATTAGCGATTTAATTAAACAATTAGAAGATAATATTGAACTAAATTCTAATACTATTGTCTTATTGAAAAAGTTAAAAGAGTTTTTACTTCAAAATATGTTTTTATAATTACATTTATAAAGCGTTCTTTCATTTGAATAATTATAATTACGTTTATAATTATTCAAAATTGATGTACAATTATAATTGTATTTATAATCAAGGAGATAAAACTATGTTTGAACGACCGCTTTACTTGAATCGCCTTCGCAAATACCGTGATACCGAGTTCATTAAAGTTATCACTGGTGTTCGGCGTTCTGGTAAAACTTTTCTGTTGCAAATGTTGAAGAATGATCTTTTAAAAAGTGGCATTGCACCTGAACAAATAATTGATATCAATTTTGAATCAATGAAATATTCAAAATTAACTGAAAAGGAACCATTTTATAACTATGTAATGCAGCATGCTATTTCGGGAAGGAAAATGTACCTCTTCTTTGATGAAGTTCAACGGGTAAATCAGTGGCAAGATGCAGTTAACAGTTTCCGGGTTGACTTAGATGCTGATATATACATTTCAGGGTCGAACGCTTCCCTTTTGTCTGGCGAATTAGCGACTTTTCTTACAGGAAGAATGGTTGAAATTCCAGTTTACCCATTGTCGTTTAAAGAATATTTATTATTCAAACAATCAACAGATAACCCTGATATTGAATTTTATCGCTACATCAACGAAGGCGGATTTCCTGCAGCAGTTCTAAGTCCTGATCCAGAGGTTAAAGGAACTGTAATTGATGGAATATATAGCTCCATTCTTCTAAAAGACGTCACTGAGCGTGCCAAAATTCGCGATGATCAAACATTAATCCGTCTTTCACAATATCTTTTAAGTGAAGTCGGAAATCAAATTTCAGCTAATAAAATTGCTGGCGTTTTGAAAAATGAAGGGTTTAAATCAGCAAATAACGTTTCAATTTCTAGATATTTGCATTATTTGACTGACGCATACCTATTCCATGAAGCAAAGCGATTTGATATTCGGGGAAAGAATTACTTACGTTCGAATTCTAAATACTATGCGATTGATTTAGGATTGAGAAATACTACGCTTAATAAGAACTATAAGGATAACATCGGCCATCAAATTGAAAATGTCGTTTACCTTGAACTTCTTCGCCGTGGATATAAAGTTGATGTTGGCAAAGATGGAAATCAAGAAATCGATTTTGTTGCGAAAAAAGGAAATGAAATTGAGTATTATCAAGTTACTCAACAAATTCCAGATAATAGCGATCGCGAAATTCAAAATTTGATGAATATTTCAGATAACTATAAAAAGACATTGATTACCGCTAATCGAATGGATGTTGGCGAACAAAATGGCATCCCAATTGTTCATATCGTTGATTGGTTATTAGAAGAATAGAATTTAATGAAATCCATTAGTCAGTTTAAATTGGCTGATGAATTTTTTTGTACATTCAAACTAGCGAAAATATTAAATGCTTTATTATAAATTTAGATTTATCTAAAAATTTGAATAATTTCAATTTGGCCATTACTTCTCGCAACGAAAGTCTGGGAGCAGCGACAGTTAAATGAAGTAACCACACGTGTTCTGAGAAAAAACAAAAATTTAACTTCTAAGCGTCCATTAACTATTTCATCTCAATATGGATTAATAGATCAGCAAGCTTTTTTTAATAAGCAAGTTGCTAGTTCAAATTTAGAAAATTATCTCTTATTAGAAAAAGGAGAATTTGCATACAATAAAAGTTATTCTGATGGTTTCCCATATGGCACAATAAAAAAATTGAATCTATATGAAAACGGCGCGGTTTCAACCTTATATATAGCATTCAAAGCAAATGCTGATATAAATTCTGATTTTCTAGAAAACTTATTTTCATCCAATAAATGGAACAATGAAGTATATAAAATAGCTGCTGAAGGTGCTCGAAATCATGGTTTGCTTAATATATCACCAAATGATTTTTTCAATATAAAAATAACAATATCTAAAGATTCTCAAGAACAGGCTTTTATTTCAAAATTTCTTAGAGTATTTGATAATCTTCTCGCCTTATATGATCGAAAACTTAAACTACTTTCACAGATGAAAAAGTATTTTTTAGATAATTTATTTACCGAGAAAGAATATCCTAACTTGAGATTCAAAGGATTCACTGATGCGTGGGAGCAGCGAAAATTAAATGACATTGCAAAAGTATATGATGGAATTCATGAAACACCAAATTACACAACGTATGGCATACCATTTGCAAGTGTAGAAAATATAAGAACTCTCGCAACTAAAAAGTATGTTTCTAAAAATTTTTATGAAGAAAAATTTAAAATTAAACCTCAATATAACGATATTTTAATGACTAGAATTGGGGATATCGGTACATCTAATGTGGTTTCTAAAGTACCATTAGCTTACTATGTAAGTTTAGCTTTAATTAGATTAAATGCAGACCAAAATGCACATTTTTTTAAATACTATTTTGATAGTGAATATGCTCAAAAAGAACTTTGGAGTCGTACGCTTCATATTGCTTTTCCTAAAAAAATCAATAAAAACGAAATAGGAAAAATAAACATCTATACTACCTCCATTAAAGAAGAAAATAAAATTTCTCAATTATTTAATAAATTAAATTATCTTCTTACTTTATATGAAAACAAGCAACAACACCTGAATGAAATTAAAAAAACTCTTTTAAACACCATGTTCATCTAACAAACACCTCGTCAAAATGGCGAGGTGTATTTTTTACAATGCGGCTAAATGACGCATAATTTTATCGTTATCTTGATTTTCAAGCTCCTCAATAATGTGAATGTATGTGCTTTGAGTAGTTGTCATATCAGCATGACCTAATCGCTTAGCAACACTTGCAGTTGAAACGCCAGCGTACAAAAGAAGTGAAGCATGTGTATGTCGCAATCCGTGAACTGAAATTACAGGAATTCCTGCATGTTTACATTTCTTTTCAAGAAAGAAATTGACCGTAGAATTGTATATTCTTTTAGTCACAAAAATTGGCTTATCCGTAGGTAGATTTCTAATTAAACCACTAAACTGCATACATAATTTCCAGTCTAATTGAATTTTTCGGACTGAAGATTTGTTTTTAGTTGGTTGAAAACCGCCTTTCTTATCTTTGTAATTCCATGTCTTAGTTACTGATAAAGTCTGTTCTTCAAAATCAAAGTCACTGGGTGTTACGCCAAGGGCTTCTGCAAATCGAAGACCAGTTTTTGCAATCAGTAAGACCAACCAATCAATTGATGGCTTATCTCCTAAATCAAGCTCTTTAATTAGCAATTTCAGTTCAAATTCACTTAAAAATTTGGTTTTCTTTTTCTTGGGATCTTTCCCTTTAATGATTGCGCGACGAGTAGGATCGTGTTTGATAATTCCATCATCGTATGCATCTAAGATTGCAGCTTTAACCTGATGATGAAAATCCATCACAGTTTGGCGCTCATGATTAATAGCATAGTCATTAAGTAATTTTTGATATGTTTGACGATTTAAATCTTTCATCATTAAAGTAGGCGCAAGTCCCTTGATCTTACGATAGGTTACCCAATATTTTTGAAGGGTTACGTCCCGAATTGCACCGACCTTATAAAGTTTTACCCATGACTTAAAGTATTCATGTAAATATTGTGATTTTGTTCTTCTTGGCATAAGAAAAACCTCCCATAATAAATTTTTGGCAAGAGCCAATTTTTATTATGAGGAGGTTGAATTGTTAGATGAACATGGTGTTTAAAAGAGTGTTTTTGATTTCAGCAAAATGTTGCTGCTTGCCTTTGTAAAAAGAAATTGTCTTATCTATAGTTTTTAAAATATTAGATATTTTTTGTTGCTCTAACAGTAACGTTTTAGGAACAACAATAGTTTTTAACTGTTGAAGTGGTAACTGTTTGAGTGCTGTTCCGGTTTGCCTTGATAATAATTTCGATTTTCCTTTTGAAGATAAAAAGAAGTATAAAAGGAATTTACCAATTAACTCATTTTTTGAAGTACGAATAATAGCCAATTGAGAATTTATATTCCAATCAATGTTTTGCTTTGTAACGTATCCCAATTCACCTAATGATCCTCTAACTGCTATAACAATGTCATCTTCTTCAAGATGACCAGATTTTAATTGACTGTGCTTTTCTTTTGTAATATATTTTGCATTTTCTAAATCAAGTATGCCATTTTTTAAATTACCACCTGTTAAAAATGGAATACCTTTATCGGCGTCTGTCATATCAGCTGGTTTAGGATATAAATTCGCGTAGTTACCATCTGTTAGAGTCGTTTGCGTATCTTTTAATTTTATCTTCTCCCATGCATCAGTAAATCCTTTAAATCTCAAGTTAGGATATTCTTTTTCTGCAAACAAATTATCTAAAAAATACTTTTTCACCTGTGAAAGTAGTTTAAGTTTTCGTTCATATAAGGCGAGAAGATTCTCCAATATATTAAATAGTTTTCCAATTTTTATTTGCTCGTTTATTTGTGGAGTAGAAATAGGCGTTTTTTTAGCATTTTCAATGGTATACGTTCCGACAGTACCTGTACCAGTTATTTTAAAAAGATAATTTTTAAAAAGATTAGTTGTAAAGAAATAAAATATAAAATTTCCATCATAATTATTGTTTTTTAGCCAAATAACATTACCATCTTTAAAATATAATGGTGAATCATCTGTAATTAAATAAGGGATTCCAATTGTTCCCACACCCGTAATAAGCAATTGTCCTTTTTTCACTTTTCCACTTTTTAAAATATTGCTATTGTAGGTTTCTTCTGAAATATAAATAGGATCTGAAATTTTTTTGTTATTAAATTTTGCAACAATATCTCTAGCACGAAAAAATGGTACTCCTGTATTTTTCCATTCATTCATATGGATTCGCTTAACAGATCCAATTTCCATAAGCTGACCTAACTCACGCTGCTCCCAAATTTTTATTGAGAAAAAATAACTGTCAAATCGAAATCATTTAAGCTTTTAAATAAATCTAAATTTATAATAAAGCATTTAATACTTTCGTTAGTTTAGAATGTACGAAAAAATCCATCAACCACTTTAAACTGACTAATGGATTTCATTAAATTTTATTCTTCTAACAACCAATCAACGATGTGGACATGTTTCTAGAAAGCAAAGTTCATAAAATTCAAACCTATTTCACGTTGAGTTCCCAGTCATTTTTTAATAGAGCATGAGCACATTCACGAATCACCTGACTTTCATTAGAATCAAGTCTTTCGTGTATTATGTCGTCTATTTTTAAATCAAAGATAGTTTCATTATGAGTTTTCATTGCTTCTGGTGGCAGCATTCCGGTATACTTATCAGTTTCTTTTTTTATTTTCTGGAATTCTTTCAGGTCACGTTTAATCTTTGAATTATTGGGATAATGCTTTAATAAATGATCTTTTACAACATGCGTACATACTTTGTTTATGAAGTAATCGATGTTTTTTTCTTTATGGTACGGATTGATAAAAGAATTTAGTTCAAGGATGTCATTAATAGTTAAAGAGGGTTTAGTTTCGATCTTAACTAATTTATTTCTCCAATTCATTTCAGAACGAATTTTGACAATTCGATCTTGTTTTTTTGAATAATACTTAAGTAGTGCAGTGACTATTATTGATATTAGAGTGATGCTTCCGGCAAATATAGTAGCAAGTAAAGTTGCATTTGCCTGGTTTTCAAGATTAAGTTTAATCGGTAGTATTTCCAAAATTCCAACAAATAGGAAAAAAATAATAATGAAAAATAATAATGGGGCTGTGAAAATAGCAAACTCATTTGTTAAAAAATTTAATATTGATTGAACCGGTAGGCGGTCAATGAAGAGTTTTGATTCTTTAAGTTGAGGATGGAAAACTACATATATTGATATAATCATAGAAATAAAAAGGGCACATATCATAACTAATTTCATGTGCATGACAATCCCTCCTTCATGGTTCTACATGAATTATCACAAAGTTCAAAGCAATAATATTCGAAATGTCACATCCGTCAAGTTATTTAGAGAAAATACCAAAATAATTTACTAAAAAAGCACCGATGATCTTCTCACCATTGCTAGATATTCAATCAAATTTTAATGCCGCAATTCATTTTTGTTATTAATCGACAATGCAATCAGTAATTCAATTACAGCGAGCACGACCGTAAAGATGATTCTATTATGAACTCCGTGTGTAAAGGCCACGGCACTGCTTGCACCATGAGAAGCAGTGATCCCCATTTGAAGCAGGCTGGTTGCGGTTGCGATTGCGCCGACGATCTGTTGAAGAGTGTTGATGATCGTGCTCTCATCGGCTGATTCATAAATTTCAAGTGAATTTAAGGCGTGCGTTTGAGATGGTGATATTGCAAGCGGAAACCGATCATTAAAATCACGTGGGCGGCGATAATGCGCCGATACCAGTGGTAATGATTTGCCGGGTCGTAAACCATTTAGTTAAGAGGCTTGAAAGTGGAAGGATAATTCCGATTACAAGCATATAACCGGTAACGATCCACTGAAGGGTCGCATTACCGATGTTAAGACTTTGCGACAATTGCGGAAGTGCAATGTTTAGTGAAGTTTCGGAAAGCATTCCAACGAACGCCCCGGTAATTGGGCCCATCAAAGCGAGCCACGGATGTTGAATTTCATTTTGATGATCCATTATAATCTCCTTTCATTTCTCCAGTATGTTTTTTAAACACGATGATTAGCATATCGAATTTTAAAATTTCATGTGAATAAAAAATTATTAAAAATAAGGATTTTATGAATCATAAATTCAAATCGCTTAAATAAATATTTTTTATAGGTGTTTTTCGAAAAAGAATATGCTATATTATAATTTGTAAAAAACAAACATATGTTCGATAAGGAGGAAAACATGAAACGCAAAAGTTACATTGCCATCGATTTGAAGTCATTTTATGCCTCTGTTGAATGTATTGCGCGGAATTATGATCCATTACATACAAATTTGGTAGTTGCTGATGAAAGTCGGACAGATAAGACGATTTGTTTGGCGGTTTCACCGGCATTTAAAAGCTTTGGAATTTGCAGTCGGCCACGGCTATTTCAGGTCAAACAGAAAGTTGATGATTTTAATTACCGCCGAAAGCGGCAGGTGGTCGGTCATCGATTGAAAGATTATTCGGTTGACCGGAAAGAAGTTCGATCAAATCACGCAGTTGGTTTAGATTATGTGATTGCGCGACCGCGGATGAAATATTATGAAGAGGTCAGTGCTCAGATTTACGGTATCTATTTGCGGTACATTGCGCCGGAAGATGTTTATGTTTATTCAATTGACGAGGCATTCATTGATGTTACACCGTATTTAAAGGTATATAACTGCACAGCGCGGGAATTGGCTGAAAAGATCATTGATGATGTTTATCATGAGACGGGGTTAACAGCGACGGTTGGAATTGGGACTAATCTATACTTGGCAAAGGTCGCAATGGATATTTTAGCTAAGCATATGACGCCTACCAAGCATGGCGTTAAGATTGCAGAACTAAATGGCATGCAATACCGCAAGCTGTTATGGAATCATGAGCCGATCACAGATTTTTGGCGGGTTGGAAAGGGTTATGCACGCCGGCTAGATAAGCTGGGAATTCATACTATGGGAGAAATTGCGGCATGTTCTGCTAATCAGTTAAAGTTGAATGACCAGTACAATGATGAATTGCTGTATCGAACTTTTGGTAAGGCTGCAGAGGTTTTGATCGATCATGCCTGGGGTTATGAACCATTAACGATTCAAGACATTAAAGCGTATGAGCCGAAACAGCATTGTCTGTGTGTGGGCCAGCTATTAATGAAACCATACACGTTTGCGCAAAGTCAGGTGATCCTAAGCGAGATGAGCGATGAGATCGCGTTGAAGCTGGCAGGAACTCATCAGCTTGCGCAAGAATTAAACTTAAGTATTCACTATGATGAAAAAACATTTGGTTTGGTTTCCAATGTTGATGAGGTCGAAATTGACCGGTTTGGCCGCAAACGGCCGCATTCGATTCGAAAAAGCGTTGAATTACCGCATCCGACAAATGCGAATTCCGTTATTCGGAAAGCCTTGCAACAGCTCTTTGATGACTACGTTAATCCACGCTATTTAATTCGGCGAATCACAATTACAGCTGAAGAGGTGATTGATGAAATGGCGGCTGATGATTTTCAAGAGTACGAACAAACTGATCTTTTCTTACAAGATCAACCGCAGGAAAAATCTAAGGATGATGAACAGCGTGAAATGGATTGTCAAAATGCGATTTTAACAATTAAAGATCGTTTTGGTCAAAACGCAATTTACAAGGCAATGGATCTTCAAGAAATTTCGATGACTCGCCGGCGTAACCTGCAAATTGGCGGTCATCTAGCTTAGGAGGAGCAAAATGAAGTACGACTATCGCCAAATTATTAAGATTCCATACCATCAATCGTCAGCGCATCCGCGAATGCCGATGACTGAACGTGCCGCAATTTTTTTACCGTTTGCAGCTTTAAGCGGCTTTGAAGATGAAATCGAGCGGGTCAAGAAGGAAAGTCAAGATGCAGCGGATCAATAAAAAGTTAAAAAGATTGATTTGCTTCCATATTTTGATAATGATACCATTCTAAAAAAGATACCATCACGAAATATGTCAGGGGAGATTTAGATGTCAATTTTAGTTAATTTATATAAGTGGGGAAATGCGCAGGGAGTGTTGATTCCGCGTGAAGTTTTAAAAGAAATTGGAATTGATGATTTACAAAATGCCAAGTTGGTGTTGGATGTAAAAGATAATGCAATTATTTTGAAAAAGAAATCGCTGGAGTTAGGCGATGAAATTCGGGAGAATGTTGAGGGATATTTGTTGGATGAAGAATAAGTTGTATATTTGGGATAGTTATTTATCTATAATGCTAAGATAATAAAAGTGTTGACTAACTGGCCTAATCATATATAATTCTAAGTGGAAAGTAGGCCACTTACTTTCCGTTCAATTTTTGTTGGTCAGTCTTTACACGAAACTAACCCAACTATATTTGATCAACAATTACTCATGAATCCTCACCGTTTTGCTTAATTAACGGTGAGTTTTTTTTATAAAAAAGTACTTGACAATATATATATACTGCGACGTAGACAGTGATTGTTACCTATTCACTATCTACTAAATCTATTTTTGTCGTTAGTTATTTTACTAACATTACTCATGAGTTCATCACATATGTGTGGTGAACTTTTTTTGTATTATTATAGATAATTTTCGGCTTTTCAAACCCGTCAAAATTGGATGAGTGTGCACAAGACGTGCACAAAAATTTCAAAAACATACGAAAACATATGAATTAAGAAAAACAAAAACACCGTAAAATCAACGTTTTACGGTGTTCAAGTAAAGGATAAGATTTATCAAAAAGGAGAGTACAGGATTTGAACCTGCGCGCCGGTTATAGCCGGTTCGGCGGATTTCGAGTCCGCTGCATTACCACTCTGCCAACTCTCCATAACAGCTAGTATTATATCAGTAATTATTCATGCCAGCAATAAAAAAATGCCGCATCGGCGACATTTTTTATAATTTTCAGTTATTGGTTTTGGTTACCATTGTTTGCAGGATGTTGTTGGAATAAGAACACGCATGAAATAATTAAAAGAACAATTGCTGGGAATGCAAGCACTGCAGTTAATCCAAAACAAACGCTGCCAATGGTACCTAAAATTCCGCCTGTCATTTTAATGCCATACTTGTGTGATTGGTAAATGCAGATTGCATTTAAAACAACCCCAATCCAGGCCATGACATAAAAGAACGTTGCAGCTCCGCTAGTTGCATTCGCTGTTGAGCCTAACGCATCGGTGAAGGCTGTTCCAAAAATGACAAACCATGAAATGGTAAATAATACACAGTTCACAATATTAAGAATTGCGGTCCAGGTATTAATTTTTAATTTCTTAGACATACTCCAAGCTCCTTTCTTCAAAAAATACTTTACTATCATATCACAATTTTAGTTAAACTTTTTACCAAAACACTTGGCGGCGTTTCTTAAAGCAAAATTCTTGGAAATTAGAGCCGATGGAACTACACTAAAGATGGTTGATGAAGGAGCTTTCATTCTAGTAGGTGAGTGAAAGAATATCGACCAAATCTTCGCTCCGGATACGGAGTGAAGTTTTTTTTATCTTAAGCAATTTTGAAAAAAAGCATTAATTCCGTTAGAATAAGGAGTATTAGATTTTGAAACGAGGAATTAACGATGGAAAGTTGGCTGTTTTTAGCATTAATTTTAGCAGTCGCAATTTTTGGAAAGAATAATTCATTGATTTTTGCAACGGTGGTTGTGATGTTATTGAAATTATTGCCATTTGCTCAAAAGTGGATGGAAACGATCCATAGTAAAGGAATCAACTGGGGCGTTACGATTATTTCAATTTCAATTTTAATTCCGATTGCGACCGGCCAAATTGGCTTCAAGGATCTAATTGATGTTTTTAAATCGCCTGGCGGCTGGGTTGCGATTGGATGCGGAATCTTAGTTGCAATCCTTTCAAAATGGGGCGTTAACCAATTATCAGTTTCGCCGCAAGTCACGGTTGCGTTGGTATTCGGAACGATTCTCGGAGTGGTTCTTTTTAAGGGAATTGCTGCGGGACCGGTAATTGCGAGTGGAATTACCTTTGTAATTGTTTCATTGTTGCATTTAAGTTTATAGGTAAAAAGGTGAAGACATGTTAAAGGATATTATGGCACAAAACGTTACGGCAACGGTAACGGATGAAAATGACGAATTTGTTTTTGCACAAATTGACGGTTTAACTTTTAAATTAGATAAAAGTGAACTGATTAAAATGCCGAAGATGGGATCAAAGATTTCTGGCTGGGCTTATGAAAATGAAAATCATGAACTCCAATTAACGAAAAATCCACCGAAAAGCGGGATTGACAAGTATGCTTGGGGAACAGTCGTTAAGGTTCAACGTAATCTAGGGGTCTTTGTCAATATCGGCTTGCCAAATAAAGACGTTGTCGTTTCAATGGATGATATGCCGGCAATGGCTGAATTGTGGCCGGCAAAGGGTGATCGGTTGATGGTTGCATTATCAGTTGACGATAAGGGCCGAATTTGGGGTAAGCTTGCAACGGACTCAATGTTTCATGGAGTCAGCGATAAGGCGGATGCTTCAATGAAAAACAAGGATGTGACCGCAACGGTTTACATGTTAAAGATTACAGGAACCCATGTCATTACCAATGATTACCAGTTAGGATTTATCCATCCGTCTGAACGGGAAGTTGAACCGCGGTTGGGTGAAGTGGTCAATGCGCGGGTGATCGGTGTCAATGATCGCGGTGAATTGAATTTATCATTAAAGCCGCGGGCATTTGAAGCAATTGGTGACGATGCGCAAATGATTTTAGCAGCTTTGCAACATTCCCAAGCTCACGTGTTGCCATATACGGATAAGAGCAGTCCGGATGAGATCAAAGCATACTTTGGAATCAGTAAGGGGGCCTTTAAACGGGCGGTTGGTCATTTAATGAAGGCCGGCCTTGTTCACCAAGAAGATGGCTTACTGATTTTGAATGATCAAAATTAACCTTTTTGTCATTCAGATTGAAATATGGTACATTAACGTAAAAAGGTTATACCCTTGCATAAGAGGAAAGCATTTATAGGAGATTTAAAATGTTAGTTAAGTATAAGAGCGACTATAAGAAAATCGCGATGGGGCTGTTGTCCTTTATCCCTGGATTAAAGGACGTTAACCGCCTTGAAGCCGAAATTTCCTGGTATCAGGATGACGATAGTCGGGTTCTTTATTTATGGCGTAATGAAAATGGGGATTTTAGCGGAATCGTCGGGGTTGAAGTCAGTGACGAAATTGTCGTGATTCGGCAAATTGCACTGTCACCGTCAGAGCGAAGCCAAATTGCATATAATCAAGTATTAGATGAAGTCGCTCATCAATATCCAGATTGTAAGATGATGGGCAGCCTCGACGTTGCTTCAATTATTGCAAAATGGGAACACCAAAATGAAAGCAAACACGAATAACGATCATCAATTAACGTTTAAAGTTGAAAAATTTGAAGGCCCGTTGGATTTGTTATTGCACTTGATTCGTCAGAATAAAATGAACATCAATGATATTCCAATGGCTGAGATTACTGCCCAGTACATCGATTATTTACATCAAATGCAAACTTTGAAGCTCGATGTTGCTGGGGAGTATTTGGTTATGGCGGCAATGCTGTTAAACATTAAGAGTAAGATGTTGCTGCCAACCGAACAGGAACAAGCAGAAGAATTTGAAGAAAATTATGAGGACCCGCGGGAAGAGTTGGTCCAGCAATTGATTCTTCACCAGACATTTCAGGATGCTGGAACCCAGTTGCAGGTCCTTGCAACTGAGCGGCAAAAACAATATTCGCGTGAGCAGGCAACTATTCCGGCAGACGCTAAACTTGGCAAGTTGTCAGATGAAGAATTGTCAACGGAAATGTTGCAACGAGCTTTTGCCCGAATGATTGCTCAACGGAAAATTGCCAAACCGGTTCGCCGGAAACTTGAAACTGAGAAGTATACCATTAAAGGTGAAATTAAACGGGTCCAGCAACGAATTCAAGAAGCTGCGCAGCCGCTTGAATTTCAAAGTTTATTTGGCGACCAAATTGAAGCAGAACAGCTGGTAACGACTTTTCTTGCGTTGCTTGAATTAACCAAACGGGGCGAGGTAACCGTTAGTCAAACGACTCAGTTAGGACCAATTATTTTAGAAAGAGGAACGAAGAATGCTGTCAAACCAAGCAAAGGTTGAAAGCCTGATTTTCGTAAGCGGAAATGAAGGTATATCGATCACCGATCTTGCTCACTTAACGGGCTTGTTAAAACCAGCAATTAATGAACAATTAAAATTGCTGATAAAAAAGTATAATACTGATAAGACTTGCAGTTTCGAATTGGTTCAAACGGGTGAAACGGTTAAATTTACAACTAAAAAGGCGTTTGCCCCATTGATCAAAAGCTACTTTGAAGCTCCGGCAACGACCACGCTTTCGCAGGCAGCAATTGAAACCTTGGCGATTATCGCGTATAAGCAGCCGATTACCCGGATTGATATTGAAGAGATTCGTGGTGTTAAGGCGAGCGGAATGATTCAAAAATTAATGGCGTTGGAACTGATCAAGGAAGATGGGCGGTTAGATGTTCCTGGACGGCCGATTTTATACTCAACGACGGAAAAGTTTCTTGATCACTTTGGAATCAAGTCGTTGGATGAATTACCGCCGCTTCCACAAGATGAAGCAGATGAGTCAAATGATAATGAAAGTGATCCAAACGATTTAATGGAATTATTTGAAAAAACAATTGGAAAGGAGGAAGAATAATGGCAGAACGACTGCAAAAGGTAATGGCCCAAGCGGGTGTTGCTTCACGGCGGGCCAGCGAAAAGATGATTTTGGACGGCAAAGTGAAGGTCAACGGGAAGGTCGTCACCCAGTTAGGAACGAAGGTAACGGGCAACGATGCGGTTGAAGTTAATGGCAAATTAATTGAACAGGCCGAAACGAAGGAATATTTTCTTTTCTATAAACCGCGTGGCGTGATTTCAGCAGCCAAGGATAATAAAGGACGGAAAGTTGTTACGGATTATTTTAGCGACATTCCGGTTCGGTTATATCCGGTTGGCCGGTTAGATTATGATACTTCAGGATTATTGATCATGACGAATGATGGTAAATTAGCGAATATGCTGATGCATCCGCGGTACAAGATTGAAAAGACCTACGTGGCAAAAGTTAAAGGAATTCCAACAAATGATGACTTAAAACATTTGCGTTTAGGCGTGAAGTTGGATGCCAAGCATAAATCTGCGCCAGCCAAAGCAAAGATCCTATCAAGTGATAAACGCAGCGACACGGCAATTGTATCATTAACGATTCATGAAGGCCGGTATCACCAGGTAAAATTGATGCTTGAAAAGGTTGGGCACCCGGTGAAAAAGCTGAAACGCGAAAAGTATGGTTTCCTGACGCTTGACGGGTTGACGGCAGGTCAATTCCGGCCGTTATCACATAACGAAATTCGCAATCTTGAAAAATTAGTCGAAGGAAAACGATTTTAACTTTGACAACTAAGAAATTTAAAATTAGAATTGATTTAAATTAAATAGTAATCTGAATGTCTTCAGGGCAGGGTGTGATTCCCGACCGGCGGTGACAGTCCGCTACTCCGCAAGGATCGAACCGGTGAAATTCCGATACCGACAGTAAAGTCTGGATGGAAGAAGATACAAAAAGATTTGCAACTGGCAGCAATGTCAGGTTATTTGCATGTATCTCCTTCTAAATTTGATTTAGGAGGATTTTTTTATGAAAAAATCATGGCGAAATTTAACGATTGCAGCGCTTTTAGGAGCGATGGCATACCTTTTGATGTACATTGCAATTCCAATTATTCCAATCGTTCCCTACATGACGTTGGATTTTTCCGGAATTCCAATTTTACTAGCATTTTTGATTTTTGGGCGCAAAGATGGCTATGTTGCACTGCTCATTAAAGAGCTTTTACACCTGATTTTGGCAGGAATAGCAATCAGTAATTTAATTGGGGTTCTGGCAGATGCGATTGCGTTGATTGTCTTCATCGAAATTTTTAATTATTTCTCAAAAGCGGGTACCCAGCACTATGTTCGCGCAATTGCACTTGCCACATTAGGAATGACGGTAATCATGGCGGCTGCCAATTATTGGATCATTACGCCGCTGTACATTAAAGTTTTAGGAATGAAAATTACCATTCCGCTTGTTAAAATGGTTTTGCTCGGTGTTGTGCCGTTTAATTTGATCAAAGGAATCGTGATTGGTGGGTTGACAACTTTACTGGTTCCAAAATTGAGAAAAGTGTTAACGGTTGCGCGTTAATTGATTTTTAAAAGGCCGGTTAACGGTCTTTTTATTATGCTGTGAAGTTGCTAAAAATGCTATAATTTTGATATTCATAACGATGAAGGGAGGCAACATAATGACTGACTGGCATCTTCTCCATTTTTTCGATCAGCAGCAACCGCGAAAAGCAACGGTTTTACGGCAAATCTTAACGAATAAGCGTACTGGCTCCACGTTATTTTGGGGACTACGGTACCATTATTTGGACTACTTAAACGCCGTTCCGCGGTTGGATGTAAAAAAATTTGATGATGCGATCGATGCTCTGATTGCCCAAAATTGGTTACATTCTTCAAGCCAGGGATTACTATTGACTTCTCACGGGCAGGAAGTGCTTGCGACGAAGCAAACACCGTATTCGTTTGCCGACCATCCGGAGTTGAATCAAAAGTTCGATTACCAGTTGTGGCAGGCAATTTTATTATTAATGGTTCAAGTTGCCTCGGAATATCGTTATCACAATTCAAACTATTACGTTGCAAATCAAAACTTAAAGGCGCAGTTCTTAATTAAAAGCTGGTTGCAAGTTAACTCCTTTGAAACGCTTACGGCAGAAGTTTCAGAATGCCTTGAGCAATTTTTAGATCAATGTGATCCTGCCAAAGCTGATCTTTTTACCGCTAAATTAGTTGGACATACTCAAAATGGATTGTCAGATGGTCAGATTGCTTCCCAGCTTGGAATTTGTCCGTTAGAAGTTTCGTGGACGTGGCGGGATCTCGCATTTCAGTTTGCGGCCTTTGTTCAAGCACGGTCAAGCCTAAAAATCAGTCAACTTGTTCAGGTTACTGCCTTACCCGGAGCGTTGACCCCAACGATTCAGCAAACTGCAAGATTGTTTAACGAAGGAAAAACGGTTGATCAAATCATCCAAATTCGACGGTTACGGCGCAGTACGATCGAGGAGCATTTGCAAGTATTGGCAATTTTCCAGTCAGATTTTCCGTATGAAAAAATTTTAAGTGAATCTGATTTGAAGACGTTGGTAAGGGTCTATGCGGGGACCGAGATTGATCAGTGGCGGTATGCAGACTTGCAGCAACAGGGCGTTGAATTGCCGTTTTTGAAATTTCGGCTTTACGCAATTATGAAAACGCATGGTGAATACAATGAATGAAAATAAAATTCAAACGAAATTACAGCAAGCCTTAAAACAAGAATTTGGTTTCGAAGATTTTAAACCGGGTCAAGCTGAAACCTTAACGAGTTTGGTTGAAGGTCATTCAACCTTGGCGATTTTACCGACAGGAACGGGGAAGTCACTTTGTTACCAGCTTTATGGAAAGTTCACTCATCAGCGGGTTTTGATCATTTCACCATTGATTTCATTAATGCAAGACCAGGTCGAACAAATGAAGTATAATGGGATTTCGCAAGTGGTGGCGTTGAATTCAAAGTTAACGGGACAGGAACGCGACTTTGTGTTGCATAATTTGGCGAATTACCAGTTCATTTTTGCCTCGCCGGAAATTTTGCAAAATGAGTTGATTTTTAACCAGATCCAGCGGTTGCAGATTGGATTACTGGTCGTTGATGAAGCACATTGCATTGCAAAGTGGGGACCAGATTTCCGACCGGATTATTTAATTTTAGGAAAGATTCGGCAACTGCTTGGACAACCGTTAACGTTGGCTTTGACCGCAACGGCAACGCCTGATGTTGAGATGGCGGTCAAAAAACAACTGCGGTTTGAAGATGATTCGCAAGTGATTCGGTATTCGATCGACCGGCCGAATATCTTTTTAAACGTTGAAGAAGTTGAGTCAGAAGCGGCGAAAATTGATCGGTTGCTTGAATTGGTGACCACGATTCAAGGACCGGGGTTAATTTACTTTTCAAGTAAGAAAAAGGCGGATGAAATTGTTGAATTTTTATCGCGGAAGACGAGTTTGCGGGTTGCGGCCTACCATGCCGATTTGAATTTGGAAGACCGGTTCTCAATTCAGCATCAGTTCATTGAAAATCAATTGGATGTGATCTGTGCAACGAGTGCATTCGGAATGGGCGTTAATAAAAAGGATATCCGGTATGTGATCCACTATCATTTACCAGCAGATCTTGAAAGTTACGTTCAGGAAATTGGACGGGCCGGACGGGATGGCCAGCAAAGCATTGCGATTTTATTGTATGTTCCGGGAGATGAAAGTTTACAGTATACAATGCAGATCGATTCGGCGCCGCAAAAAAATGAGATTGACTATTATTATCATCATCCGGAATTATTAAAAGACCTTCAAGATGAGAATCATCAATTTTTGAAGGCGTTTATCAATACTCAGATTTCGCTTCCACGGCTTGAAAGCTTTTTTACGAAGCATCGGCAAGATAAATCAGCAGCACTCAATCAAATGATTGCATATATCCATACTGATCAATGCAAACGTCAATTTATTTTGGATGCATTTAAAGAAAATCGAACCGTTCAGCACAATGAAAAGTGTTGCCAAAGTGGGCCGGTGGATGTCGCGTTGCTTGGATTGGAAAAACAGGAACAAGCGGAACCGAAATCAACAATCAAAATGCAAGATTATCGTCAGGTTCTTGCAGAATTATTTGCGCAAGAAAAATAAATTTAGTATGGTAAAATTATTTTGAGATGTGGTAAGATATTTGAGGACACGTTTTAGATATGGGGTGTAATTTTGAGTCAAAAAAAGTCAAATGACCATGCAAAGAAGCCTTGGGAAAGTACTTTTGAAGAAGAAAAAGACGAACAAGGCAACTTATCACGGACCGCAAGACGTCAAAATACCAAGAAAAATACGGCGTTAACGACGTCATTGCTGGTCGTGTTTATTATTATCATTATTGGTGTGGTAGGTCTTTATTTTTTATCGCAAAAAACGGCTAAGCAACATACAACGCACAGCGACAAGATCGAAGTTGTATCTTCATCAAAGAAAAAGAAGAAATCCTCATCCAAGAAGATTGTAAAGAAGTCATCAAAGAAGGATGACAAGAAAAAGGATGAAAAGAAAGCTAGCTCAGTCGTAAGTCAACCTGCACAGCAACAAAATAATAATCAACAGCAAACGAATGCTCAGCAAGGAAATAACAACCAAGCTCAAGCAAATCAAACCCAACACAATACTACAAACCAGGGACAACAAAATCAGACTCAAGGTCAAACCAATAACCAACAAGGTGGCGGCAATGGGTATGCAACAGTTGGCGCTGGTCAAGGAATTTACCGGGTAGCTGTAAATAACGGGTTAACCGTTCAACAATTATTGCAATTGAATCCAGGACTTGCTGGAACAGAACTTAAGCCAGGACAACAAGTTCGGGTCAAATAATAATTTAATTCGAGGTCAGACGAAGGTCGCGACCTCAATTTTTTTGAAAGAAACATCAGGAGGTTTATTTAATGAAGAAAATTCAAGTAGCAATTGACGGGCCGGCATCAGCAGGGAAAAGTACCGTTGCAAAGATCGTTGCTAAGAAATTACATTTTATTTACTGTGATACGGGGGCAATGTACCGTTCAGTAACCTTTGCGGCGTTAAAAAATCACGTTAAGCTGGATGATGACCAGGCATTAAAGAAATTGCTTAAAACAATTGAAATCCGGTTTGTTCCGGCTGAACCTGAACAACGGGTTTTTGTGAACGATGAAGAAGTTACCCAAGCAATTCGGACTCCTGAAATTACCAATAACGTTTCATTGGTATCCGCGCAACCAAGTGTGCGGGCTGAATTAACCAAACGGCAACAAGAAATTGCTGAAGCTGGCGGAATCGTAATGGACGGTCGGGATATCGGAACAACGGTTTTGCCAAATGCTGAAGTGAAGATCTTCTTGGTTGCCAGTGTCCATGAACGGGCAGTGCGGCGGTTTAAGGAAAACCAAACAAAGGGGATCGACACACCGCTTGATATTCTTGAAAAGGAAATTGAAGAACGGGATTACAAGGATTCACACCGTGAAATTTCACCATTGACCCAAGCAAAAGATGCGGTTTTGGTCGACACAACGTCACTGACCATTGACCAAGTTGTTGATCAGATTTTAGAAATTATCAATCAAAAAACAAATTAATATTAAAATCATTAATAATACTGGAAATATTTATAAATATCAGTTAAAATACTATTTAGAGTTAGTCGTTAAGGAGGACATTGTCCATGAGTGAATCAGAAAACAAGGATTTATTAGAAGCTTTAAACAGCGTTAAGGAGGTAAATGTCGGCGACGTCGTTAAAGGCGAAGTTTTGGCATTTGATGAGAATAAGCAAGTTATCGTTGGTATTGAAGGAACAGGTGTCGAAGGTGTCGTTCCTGCCCGTGAATTAGGCGTTAAGGCAGACGAACTTGAAGACAAAGTAAGTGTCGGCGACATGTTAGACTTAGTTGTTATTTCTAAGATCGGTTCCGACAAAGAAGGCGGCAGCTTCTTATTGTCACAACGTCGTTTACAAGCTCGCAAAGTTTGGGATGATATCGAAAAGAAATTTGAAAATGGTGAAACAATTACAGCACCTGTAACGCAAGTTGTTAAGGGTGGTTTAGTTGTTGATGCCGGTGTTCGTGGATTTATCCCAGCTTCAATGATTTCAGACCGTTATGTTGAAGACTTGAACCAATACAAGGGTCAAGAACTTAAGTTACAAATCGTTGAAATCGAACCAAGCGAAAACCGTTTGATCTTATCACACAAGGAAGCCGCTAAAGAAGAACGTGAAGCACAACGGAAAGAAGCAATGGACAAGTTAACGGTTGGTGAAACCGTTGAAGGTAAAGTTGCACGCTTAACAAACTTTGGTGCATTCATCGACCTTGGTGGCGTTGACGGTTTAGTTCACGTTTCAGAAATTTCATACGATCACGTAAACAAGCCATCAGATGTTTTGAAGGTTGGTCAAGATGTGAAGGTTAAGGTCCTTGATGTTGATGAAGAACACGGCCGAATCTCATTATCAATCAAACAAACATTACCACAACCATGGGATGAAGTTGGCGAAAAGATTGCTGAAGGCGATGTTCTTGACGGAACAGTTAAACGCTTAACAAGCTTTGGTGCATTCGTTGAAGTTATGCCTGGGGTTGAAGGTTTGGTTCATATTTCACAAATCTCACACAAGCACATTGCAACTCCAAACGAAGTCTTAGAACCAGGTCAAGAAGTTAAGGTTAAAGTTCTTAGCGTTGACCCAGCAGCTCACCGTTTGGCATTGTCAATCAAAGCTTTACAAGAAAAGCCAGCAGCTGAAAAGTCAGCTCCAAAGAAGAATAACAATAATGCTAAGAAAGTTGAAATCCCAGAAGAAGAAACAGGATTTACTTTAGGCGACATTATTGGTGACGAATTAAAAGACCAAAAATAATTTAATTTAAATTCTTAATTGATGGCCTAAAAGCATGACTTTTAGGTCATCTTTTGTTTTTTAAATCTTTTCAGAATGGAGGGAATTAAATGGCAAATCCAGTAGTTGCAATTGTTGGCCGGCCAAATGTCGGTAAATCAACAATTTTTAACCGGGTCGCAGGTGAACGAATCTCAATCGTTGAAGATACCCCCGGGGTTACTCGTGATCGAATTTACACGCATTGTGAATGGCTTGGAAAGAAATTTAATATGATCGATACTGGTGGGATTGATATTGGTGATGAACCATTTATCACCCAGATTACCGAACAAGCTGAAATTGCGATCGATGAAGCCGATGTAATTATCTTTGTTGTGAGCGCCCGCGAAGGCGTGACGGATGCCGATGAAAAGGTTGCAAAGATCCTTTACAAGACAGATAAGCCTGTCTTTTTGGCGGTTAATAAGGTCGACAATCCCGAAATGCGGAATGAAATTTATGATTTCTATTCATTAGGATTCGGTGATCCAATGCCAATTTCTGGGGTTCACGGAATTGGAATCGGTGACTTGTTAGATAAGGTCATCAATGCCTTTCCTGAAAATGCCGATCAAGAAGAAGATCAGAGTATTAAGTTCAGCTTTATCGGCCGGCCAAATGTTGGGAAATCATCACTGGTAAACGCAATGCTTGGCGAAAACCGGGTGATTGTTTCAAATATCGAAGGAACAACCCGGGATGCAATCGATACGAAGTTCCAAACAGAAGACGGAACGGAATATACAATGATCGATACGGCCGGAATTCGGAAAAAAGGCAAGGTTTATGAAAATACCGAAAAATACTCTGTCTTGCGGGCGATGCAAGCCATTGATCGTTCAGATGTAGTTTGTGTTGTGCTGAATGCCGAAGAAGGAATTCGTGAACAGGATAAACACGTTGCCGGGTATGCGCATGAAGCTGGTCGTGGCGTAATTATTGTCGTTAATAAGTGGGATACCTTGAAGAAGAATAGCCACTCAATGGCAGACTTTGAAAAGGCTATTCGGCAAGAATTCCAATACCTAAGTTACGCGCCAATCGTTTTTGTTTCAGCCAAGACGCATCAACGGCTGAATACGTTGCCGGCATTGATCAAGAAGGTTAATACCAACCATGAACGGCGGATTACATCATCTGTCTTGAATGAAGTGATCTTGGATGCGATTGCTCAAAATCCAACTCCAACTGACAATGGCAAGCGGTTGCGGATCTACTATGCAACCCAGGTTTCAGTTAAACCGCCGACATTTGTTGTCTTTGTCAATGACCCTGATTTGATGCACTTTTCATACGAACGATTCCTTGAAAATCAGATTCGGGCGTCATTTGACTTTACGGGAACCCCGGTTCATTTAATTATTCGGCGGCGTAAATAATAAACGGTTACAAACATCCTAATTTTGCTTAATTTATATTGAAAAGCCTTGTTATATTAGGTTTTGTATGCTATCTTAATTATTGAGCAATGATTTGTTAGTCATTGTGTCAATCATTAATTTGATATTCAATAACAAGTTGTACAACTGTTATCTATTCGAGGAGGTGGAAACACATGGCAAACAAAGCACAATTAATCGAAAAAGTTGCTGAAAAGACAGGCTTAACAAAGAAGGACGCAACTACAGCAGTTGATGCAGTATTTGGTTCAATCCAAGACTTTTTAGCAAACGGTGAAAAAGTTCAATTAATCGGTTTTGGTAACTTCGAAGTACGTAACCGTGCTGCTCGGAAAGGCCGTAACCCACAAACAGGTGCAGAAATCCAAATTCCTGCAAGCAAAGTTCCAGCATTTAAGCCAGGTAAGGCTCTTAAGGATGCTGTTAAATAATCTTCCTGTAAATGAACTTTAAGGGTTGTGACGAGTTGTTGTCACAACCTTTTTATTTTGTTAAAGTATGTTTACGTTAATGATTTCAAAAGAAAGGCGAACAAATCTGAATGACATTTGCAGAAAAAACACTCGACTTAATTAGTAAAGGTCAAATTGATGAGGCACATAAAGAATTTGGATGGTCATTACGCAAAGATAGCGATGATATGGTGTACAGTCTTGCGGAAGAGTTATATTCGCTCGGGTTCACTAAGTGGGCGAAAAGGGCGTATGAAAAGCTGCTTGAACGCCATCCGGATGCTGATGAATTTCGGACATCATTAGCGGATATTGCGATTGGCGAAGGAAATGATGACGAGGCATTAAATTACCTTGCGCAAATCAAGTCGGATTCAGATGCTTACCTTGAAAGTCTTTTGGTTGCGGCTGATTTATATCAAACTCAAGGAATGTTTGATGTCAGCGAGCAAAAGCTTTTGCGGGCATATGAATTGGCGCCGGATGAACCAGTCATCCAGTTTGCATTAGCTGAATTGTATTTTGACATTAAAGAATACCAAAAGGCGATTCGGTTGTATCTTGGATTGATCAAACAGGGGGTTACGGAACTTTCACGGGTCAACTTGGTTCAGCGCTTGGGAATTTCGTATGCTGAAAGCGGAAAGTTCGAACAGGCCTTAGGTTATCTGGAACAGATTCACGATGAAGATATGGATGACGATACGCGGTTCCAGCTGGCGTTCACGAAGCTAAAACTTGGGCAATATGACGAGGCAATCAAAGAGCTGAATGATCTCAAAGAAACCTCTTCGGATTACGCAACGCTTTATCCAGCCCTTGCCGAAGCATATGAACAGCAAGGAAAACTAAATGATGCCTTGATTACCCTACAAGAAGGAATGGGCGTTGATGAATTCAACTTGCAGTTGTACGTTAAAGCGGCAGAAATTGCCCAAAAGCTTGGGAAAGATGATCAAGCTGAACGGTATTTAACAACGGCGTTACAACAAGATCCAGACAATCCAACCCTTGTTTCTTCGTTGAGCCGGTTGTTCGTTGCTCAACGCCGGCATGAAGAAAATATCAAGTTGTTGAATGATTATCTTCAAAATAATGAAGTTGATCCTTCGTTTTACTGGTTACGCGGGCAGTCGTATGCTGCATTGGAAGATTATGCGCATGCGATCGATGATTATCGTGCAGCACTGAAGGATCTTGGCGATTCAGATGACTTTTTACGCGACGCAGCGCAATTCTTCCGGATGGCCGGATTACGGGATCTGGCATTGGATTGTGTTAACCGTTACCTTGTCCATGAACCAAACGACGGAGAAATGGTTGAATTACAAGAAGAATTGATGGATTAAAAATAAGAAGGTGTGACAAAACACTAAAAACGAGCGTGGTGGAAGTAGCGAAACAAACGAATCGCGCAGCATAGATTCGGAGGTTTGCGTCCTTCCACGTAGCTCGTTTGTTTTGGCGGATATAGCAAAGAGGTTGCAACCTTTTACAATCCCCGATAATAATTTAATGATTCGCGTGAAAGCCGCAAGTCATGCATCAACCGTTCATCTGAAAGATTTTGATGATGGTGAACGTAATTTAAAATTGCATTTTGATAAAGAACCGATGGCTTTAATGGAAGATCAACTTTGGGTTGGTCTTTTTTTAATATTTTGTGTAATCCGGCAAGACTAAGGGTCGGATTTGCAAGGTTGATTCGCTCTTTAAGGAAAATTGCTTGTGAATGCTGAAGGTTAACCGCAGCTTCATGTTCTTTCGCAAAATGTTTCAAAAATTCCGTTTCAAACGGTTGCCAGTTAATTTCTGGAAGCAGCTGATAAAAATTAGGCTGGATGAACTCGGCAGTTGTGAAGTAGTGGGCCGTTAAAAGCAACGTCATTCGGGTGTAATATGCCAGCTGGTCGTTTGCAAGATAATCGGGAAGTTTCTTTGTCCAATTAATGGTTTCCTTTGCAGGCGGAGTTGATTTGCTCTTCTTCATTCCCTTTATGCCAATCGTTGGGAGGGTTGTTGCTAATCCGTTTTGAAAAAGAAAAATAAAATAGCTGTTTAAATGGGTCAGGATTTTATTGTAAGTTGAATTTTTAATTTGGCGTTGGATCTGAAGCCAACTAAGATATTCTTTGATCTCAAGTTCAGTGATTTGATTTAAATCGGCCGTTGATTGGTATGTCGGATTATTTTCACGCAGATAATTGAACAGGCGTTGGACATCTTCAGTTAAATCTTTGATCGTTGAATCAGCAAGGAAACGATCATTTTTCAAATAGTTGATAAAGCGTTCCTTATATGGGAAATCCATCGTTTTGTCTCCTCAAGTATAAATTGTTATTTTAACTACGAAAAGTATAACAAAAAAAGGAAGGTGCAATCAATATCACATCTTCCTTAGTTTAATTAATTGATCTTGTCATACGTGAAACCTTCACCGACAACTTCATTGACGTCAAGAATCGAAACAAAGGCGCGCTTGTCATATTTCGTAATGATCCGCTTGACTTCAGTAACTTCGCTTTGACTAACAACGCAGTAGAGGGCTTTGCCTTCTTTTTTCGAGTATGCTCCTTGCGTTTGCAAATACGTAACTCCGCGATCCATCGTTTTCATGATTTCACTTGAAATCTCATCTGGATGTTGGGTCATGATAATAATTCCGCGAGCTGAGTATCCGCCGTCTTGAATAAAGTTAACGACTCGTGAGAAAACAAATGAACAAACCAGGGTGTACATCATGCGACGGAGATCAATGTAAGTCAATGATGCAACTAAAACGCAGACATCAAGGGCAAACAATGATTGGCCCATTGGTGCGCCTTTTTTCTTTTCAAAGATTCGGGCAATGATATCCGTTCCGCCAGTCGTTCCGTTGAACCGGTAAACCAGTCCTAAGCCGAATCCACCAATGATTCCGGCAAGAATCGCTGCAATAAATAAATCGTGGTGAACGTTTAACGAAACGGGAAGCAGTTGCCACAGCCAGATCCAAAATGAAAGGGCAAGGGTACCATAAATTGTATAAATCAAAGATCGTTTTCCCAAGTACCGGTAACCAATGATCAAAAGCGGAATGTTGATCAAAATTGTTGAAAATGCCGGGTTAACCCCAACCAAAAATTTTAATAACAAGGTAATTCCGGCAATTCCGCCTTCCGCCAACCGGTCTGCAATGTTGACCGTTACAAATCCAAACGCATAAAGCGCGGTTCCAACCGTAATCATTAAAAAGTCGATCAACCGAACTCGTTGATTTTTATTTTGTGTCAATCTCTTTCCTCCTTCTAAAAAACATCGCTATTTAAAGGGTATCAGAAATCAAGGAACGATGCTACTAATGCGGGTTAAGATTTATTAAAAGCAATCATTTATTGAAAATATTATTTAATAGTCACAGTCTAATTGATTTGGTAAAATGAAAATTAGAAATTACGATGAGAGATGATAACTGTGAAAATTACTAAGTTTCCAAACGAATTTGTAAATGCCATTCCAGTTTTAAAGACGATCGAAAAGGCCGGATTCGAAGCTTATTTTGTTGGCGGGTGTGTTCGGGATACGCTCCTCGGGATTCCGCTTCACGACGTTGACATCACAAGCAGTGCTTATCCGGCAGAAATCAAGGAGATTTTCAACCGGACAGTTGATACCGGAATTGAACACGGAACGGTCATGGTTCTGGATCATGGGGAAGGCTATGAAGTAACCACTTTCCGGACTGAATCAACGTATCAAGACTTTCGGCGGCCGGATCATGTAACCTTTGTTCGTTCATTAGACGAGGACTTAAAACGTCGTGATTTGACGATCAATGCATTGGCAATGGATGCCGATGGAAATGTCGTTGATCTTTTTCATGGCCTTGATGATTTGAAGAATAAAATTATTCGGGCGGTTGGTAATCCGCATGAACGGTATCATGAGGATGCATTACGGATGATGCGTAGTATTCGTTTTATGAGTCAGTTAGACTTTAACCTTGAAAGCGAAACTGAAAAGGCAATTGAAGATAATGCTCATTTACTTGAAAAAATTGCGGTTGAACGAATTCACGTTGAATGGATCAAGACGTTGCTTGGGCAACGGCCGCAACTTGGAATTCAAAAATTTATTTCAACGGGATTGTATCAGTATTGCCCAGACTTTGCCAACTTTAAGGATGGGTTAACGGCCATGAGCAAGCTTGATCAGTTGCACCTGGATTCAGAGATTGAATGTTGGATCTTAATGGGGCATATGTTTGGCTTGAAACCGCAAAAGATCGCAAAATTGATGCGGGATTGGAAATCATCAAACGATTTGATCAACCAGGTCGAATTAGCTCAAACAGCGCTTGAAAATCAAGCCGGTTTGGATGATCCGCACGTTTTATTTGAAACGGGAAAGGATTTAACGTTGGCAGCCAACCATATTCTTAACCTTTTGAATCAGTCAACGGTTACGGATGAAGAAATCAAGACCGCATATGAAAAGTTGCCAATTAAAAGCAGCGCGGATATCGCCGTTGATGGCTCAGCCTTGATCAAGGAACTTGGGATGAAACCGGGACCGCAATTTGGCAAAGCCTTAACGGCGATTAAGGATCAAATTTTAGATGGCAAATTAGCAAACGACCATGACCAGCTATTGACGTTTGTTCGTGAGAATTTTATGTAGAAAGTGTGAGTTGAATGCAGACTTTAAGGGTTGAACATTTAACGAAAACGTACGGCGAAAAGACCTTGTTTAAGGACGCCAATTTTATTATCAATGAACATGACCGAATCGGTTTGATTGGCACAAATGGTTCGGGGAAAACAACGTTGTTAAACGCAATTGCCGGAATCGATCCAGCAGATAGCGGCGAACTTGTTATGCCGAATGATTATCGAATCGGATATTTAAAGCAGACCCCGGATCTGGATGAAACTAAAACGATCATGGATGCAGTTTTTGACGGGGCTGCTCCCGTTTTTCAAACGATTCGGCAGTATGAAGATGCGGTGGCTAAATATGCTGAACATCCTGAAGATGAAAAGTTACAACGCCGGTACGACCAAGCCGAAAAAAAGATGAATCAGGAAGACGCGTGGAATGCGGATAGTGAAGTTAAAACGATTTTGACCCAGCTTCAGATCAAAGATTTAAATCAAAAAATCGGGACGTTATCAGGGGGCCAAAAGAAACGGGTCGGTTTGGCTCAAGTTTTGATTCAAGCACCGGATCTTTTGATTCTTGATGAACCGACAAACCATTTGGATTTTGATTCGATCAGCTGGCTTGAAAAATACCTTGCTTCGTATAAAGGCGCTCTTTTAGTCGTTACGCACGACCGGTATTTCCTTGATCAAGTAGCCACCCAGATCATGGAACTTTCATTTGGAACGTTGTATGCATATGAAGGCAACTATGAGGATTATGTCCGCCAAAAAGCTGAACGGGTTGAACGCGAACTTGTTCAGGAGCATAAAACGCAGCAGTTATATAAAAAAGAATTAGCATGGATGCGAACGGGAGCCAAGGCCCGGACGACCAAGCAGCAAGCACGGATCAATCACTTCAATGAATTGCAAAAATCAGTTGATCATAAGGTCCAGGTCGATCAAGATGTTCAGATTAATTTAGGATCGAAACGTCTCGGAAAGAAAGTTCTTGAATTAAAGGATGCATCGGCTAAGTTAGGATCGCATCAAATTATTAAAGACTTTAATATGATGATCAACGCGGGTGATCGGATTGGAATCACGGGCTTGAATGGGGCCGGTAAGTCGAGTTTATTAAATATTCTTGCCAATAAAATTCCATTGGACCACGGTGAACTGATCACTGGCGAAACCGTTCGAATTGCATATTACCAGCAGCAAACTGAACCAATTCCGGATGATAAACGGATGATCAATTATTTGAATGAGGTGGGTCAAAGCGTTGTTAATAAGGACGGTGAACGGATCAGTACGACACAATTGTTGGAACAATTTCTTTTCCCGCGGTTCATGCATGGAACGCTGATTCGGAAATTATCTGGTGGCGAAAAACGGCGGCTGTATTTATTGAAACTTTTAATGCAGCAACCGAATGTTTTACTCCTGGATGAACCTACAAATGACCTAGATATTGGAACGTTGACTGTTTTGGAAGATTACCTTGATAATTTTGATGGAACGGTAATTACGGTTTCGCATGACCGGTATTTCCTTGATAAGGTTGCTGATCAGCTTTATATTTTTGAAGGCAACGCCAAGATCGATCGGTATTCAGGAAAATTCACTGATTATTTGGCAAACGTTCAGTCTTCATCAAAGAAGAAGGCGGTCAAAGCTTCAAAGAAAAACGATGAGGCTCAACCGAAAAAAGCGAATGCACCGAAGGAAAAGACCAAGTTAACGTATGCTGAACGGCTTGAGTATGAAAAACTTGAGAAGGAAATTAACGCGCTTGATGAAAAGCGTTCCGAACTTCAACGCGAGATGGAAAATACACCGGGAACGGATTATACTAAACTTGGTGATTTGCAACGTGAAATTGATGAACTTGATGAAAAATCAATGGCAAAAATGGAACGTTGGGAAGAACTGGCACAATACATTGATTAGAGCAAAGGGGAATGAAGAATGACAGAAATTGTTGAAGAATCATATTTACAACTGATTCGTGATATTTTAGATCATGGTCATATGAAAGATGACCGGACTGGAACCGGAACGAAAAGTCTTTTTGGTTACCAAATGCGATTTGATTTGAGTAAAGGCTTTCCGTTGCTGACAACGAAAAAAGTTGCCTTTAATCGGATCAAAAGCGAATTACTTTGGTTTTTAAGAGGAGATACGAATATTCGTTTCCTTCTGCAACACAAAAATCATATTTGGGATGAATGGGCATTTAAAAAATGGGTTGAAAGTGACGAATATCAAGGCCCAGATATGACTGATTTTGGATTGCGTTCGCAATCGGATGCAGAATTCAAAAAGGTCTATCGCGAAGTCAAAAAAGATTTCTGTCAACGAATTCTTGATGACGATGAATTTGCCGCTAAATATGGAAATTTGGGTAATGTTTATGGCGCTCAATGGCGGCATTGGCAAACTCGTCGCGGTGGCACGATCGATCAAATTAAGAATGTAATTGAACAGATCAAAACGAATCCTAATTCACGGCGGTTGATCGTAACGGCATGGAATCCGGAAGATGTTCCATCAAGTGCGCTTCCTCCATGTCACACTTTGTTCCAATTTTACGTGGTTGATGGCAAGTTAAGCTGCCAGCTGTATCAACGAAGCGGTGATACGTTCTTGGGAGTGCCATTTAACATTGCAAGTTATGCGTTATTGACGCATTTGATTGCGCGGGAAACCGGCCTTGAAGTTGGCGACTTTGTTCATACGTTAGGTGATGCTCACATTTACCGGAATCACTTTGACCAGGTTAAGGAACAAATCAGCCGGACACCGCACAAGGCCCCAACATTGTGGTTGAATCCCGAAAAGAAACATATTGAGGATTTTGAAATGGACGACATTAAGGTCCTTGATTATCATCCAGAACCGGCAATTAAAGCTCCGGTTGCTGTTTAAGGAGATTGGCCATGTTAGCATATATTTGGGCAGAAGATCTAACCGGTGGAATCGGTGTTGATGGTCATCTTCCGTGGCATTTAGCAGCTGATTTGAAGCGGTTTAAGGAAAAAACAATGAACCATCCAATGATCATGGGACGAAGGACGTTTGAAAGCCTACCGGGAATTTTACCTGGGAGAAAGCATATCGTGCTGACACATTCCAACCTGGATACTTCTGATCCTAACGTGAAGGTCGTGCATTCCAAAGAAGAACTGGATGAATGGCTTGCAACTCAAGATCAGAATCAATTGAACGTGATTATTGGCGGGGCAACGTTGTTTAAAATGTATCGTGATCAAGTCGATATTCTATACCAAACAATCGTTAAAGATAATTTTCAAACGGATACTCAAATGCCAGCGATTAATCATGCCGATTTCGAAAAAGTTGAAGATCAGCGGTTTGATGATTCAAATTTAAAATATGAATTTGTAACGTATAGGCGAAAATAAATGTAGTATACACTTTATTGTTACGGCAGTTTTTAAATGCAATATCAATCAGATAAAATTTGATGATAAATGTATATTGCAATTAATTGAAAGAGTGATTTTGTGCGGATCAACGGAAAGAAAATAATTCGGTATATTCTTGGAGTATGTTGTTTATCTTTCTTGATTGGCGGAGGATTTTTTCTTGCTTCGCGTTCAGGCCATTTAAAAAATGAAGTGTCTGTGTCGAAATCGGCTGCGCGTCAATCCCATAAGACTCATTTTCAGAAAATCAGTCTTGTCGGTTTAGGCGATTCGTTAACGTTTGGTCAACAAGATCCAACGAATCGAGGCGGATACGTTTACTTGATCAAGCAGAAGTTGCAGCAAAATTATGATGTGAGGGTAACGACTCATAATTATGGGAAAACCGGAGATCGGACGGATCAAATTCAAGCGCGGTTAGAAAATGATCCTGCAATGCAAAAACAAGTTAGTGAGGCAGATGTCATTACGATGACATTTGGCGGAAATGATTTGATGCAAATTTTGCAAAATAACTTTCAACTTTTGTTTGCGAATAAACTCTCATCGATCATGCCTCAACGGGAAAAGCAGTATCAACAAAAGGTTGAATCCTTAATGCAGACTGTTCGGCATTATAATCCAGCGGCTCCAATTTTTGTGATCAGTGTCTATAATCCGTTTTATGTTTACTTTCCAACGGTGACCGCTCTTCAAAAATATACTGGCCAGTGGGTGGAATTAACTAAAAAAACGGTAACTGCCCAACCACGCGTTTATTTTGTAAATGTCAATCAGCGTTTATCGCAGGGACAGTATTTAGGCAAAAATCAAACGGAACTGAAGAAACAAAGTAAAATGAATCTTGAAAATCTGTCTAGTCAAGAAGTTGAGCAAACGTTAAATGATCATCACGAAAAGAATGAATATCTTTCACCGAATGATCATTTTCACCCCGATCTAAAAGGATATCAGTATATGACTGATCAGCTGTATAAAGTGATGATGGCTCATCGAACAACATGGCTGAATTCAGAAACAACAAAGAGGTAAATAAATGAAAAGAACGGATCAAACGTCATCAAAGCGTGAATTTAACCCGTGGAAATGGGCATTTACAATTTTACTTGTTGCCGTGCTGAGTTTTGTAGTTTTTATCACGTTAAAGGTCACGGTTCCAAGTACCCAACAGGAAAATGAAACGCAAGTTGTTAAGGTCGCTTCCAAAGATTATTCCAAGGTGAACGTGACGATGAATGAACAAAACTTTAGCGCAGCGATTAACTATCTGCTTCGGAATGTTGAAAAGGGAAGCGGCATCAAGTATCGTTTTATTTTGAATAAATCAGCCGTTTTAATGGGAACGACAAGTGTTTTAGGAAAGAAAATCACTTTTTCTGTGTATGCCAAGCCAAGTTTAGATTCAAACGGAAATATTAAGTTAAAGATTAAGTCTGTTGGAGTCGGGTCTTTGAATGCACCGCCAGCATTTGTTTTAAGTTATATCAAGAAGAACTATGATTTGAAGGGAATTGTGGCAATCAACTCAACCCAAAAAGTAATCACGCTTCGACTTGATAAACTTACAGCAAAGGACGGATTACGAATTAAAGCGAATAAAATGAATCTTGATAATAATCAAATCGATTTTTCAGTTTTAATTCCAAACAAGTAGGAGGAAATTATGCGACGGCAAAGTTTTTACCGGTATTTAATGTCTTTGCGTGATCCGAATAAGCATGATGAGGTCACGCAGTTTGCCAATGATGCGTTTTACGACCAAGGATTTCCGAAACAAGCGGATGATTACCATGAAGTGTCGGATTATTTAGAAATGAACGCATCTTACTTGCCCTCGATGAGCATTTTTGATCAGGTTTGGCAAGGATATACAGATAAAATGGATAATTAAGGAGAATGATATGACAGTAATTCAATGGTATCCCGGACACATGGCGAAAGCGGTCCGGCAAGTAAAGGAAAACTTGAAACTCGTTGACATCGTGCTTGAACTCGTTGATGCACGGTTACCGGAATCGTCTCGTAATCCGCAACTCGAAGAAATTTTACAAAATAAATTAACGATTCGGGTCTTAACGAAGGCGGATCTAGCTGATCCTAAGTTAAACCGTGAATGGGTCAAATATTATGAAGACCACGGCCAGCCCGCGGTTGCAATTAACAGTAATCAAGGATCGTTGAAAATTATTGAAAAGAAGATCAAAGAAGTCATGGCGGATAAACTGGCCCGGCGGCAAGAAAAAGGCATTATTAATCAACGGGTTAAAGTGATGTGCATTGGAATTCCAAACGTTGGAAAGTCAACATTGCTTAACCACCTTGTTAAAAAGAACATTGCCCAAACAGGAAATAAACCTGGGGTAACCAAGTCTCAACAATGGTTGAAAGCCGGCAAGACGTTACAGTTGCTTGATACCCCTGGGATTCTGTGGCCGAAATTTGAAGATCCATTGGTCGGCAAAAAGCTGGCTTTGACCGGAGCAATCAAGGATACGCTATATGCTAAAGATGACGTTGCGTTGTACGCATTGGAATATTTTGTTGAAAATCATCCTTCAGAATTAATGGATCGTTACCATCTAACCGAAGATGAAATTCATGATACAACCGTTAATTTGTTGCTGAATTTAACCAAAAAAATGGGCTTTAAGGAAGATTATGACCGGGCAAGCGAACGGTTGATCTTTGAAATTCGAAAGAGTAAACTCGGACGATATACACTTGACTCTTTGCCGGGTGAAAATCAGGAAGATTCAAATGAAAATTAGTGAAATCAAAACCCAACTAAATGAAAATCCAACTGAAAGTTTCATTAATGAATTGCAAGATGATCCGCGCAAAGGAGTTCAACAGGCCCTTCAAAGTTATTTTCGCCGGAAGAAACGTGAACGTGAAAAGGAGGCTGCGTTTGAGCACCGGCTGCAGTATGAACGGTCATTTTGGAATCAGGGAATTGATTTGATTGCTGGCATTGATGAGGTCGGTCGCGGCCCATTAGCTGGACCTGTCGTTTCAGCTGCGGTAATTTTACCGCACGACTTTCATGTGATTGACGTGAACGATTCAAAACAACTTTCTGAAAAGAAACGTGAGAAATTGTATCAGCTGATTCTTGAACAAGCAGTCGCTGTTGGAATTGGGATTGCTGATGCTGCTGAAATTGATGAGTTGAATATTTATCAAGCGACGCGAAAAGCAATGTTGCAGGCGGTTCAAAATCTTCAAGTTATTCCGCAACAGTTGATCATTGATGCGATGGAGATCGACACTTCGATTCCGCAGCTGAAGTTGATCAAGGGCGATGCTAAATCGGCGTCGATTTCAGCTGCCAGTATCGTTGCAAAGGAATTTCGTGATCACTTAATGCAATTTTATGACCGGATTTATCCGGGCTATGATTTTGCGCATAATGTTGGTTATGGAACGGCCAACCATCTTGATGGATTGAAGAAATTCGGAATCACTCCGATTCATCGCAAATCATTTGAACCTGTAAGTAAATTTAAATAAAATCAGACTTCTTTGCGTAGCTATTAGTAGGCGGGCGTGAAAGGAGTTTTTTTATGGCGTTTGAAGAATTTATTTTACGGGTGCGGGCGTGTATTGGAATCGGGCTGGCAACCGAGTTTAAGATTTACCAATTTATTAAGCAAAATAAGCGGGTTCCAAATTTAAACGATTTTATTCAAATTATGGATGGAAAATATGCAATTGCAAGCGATGCGTATATGCGGATCTTTTCAAAGAAGACAACTGAACTTTTGCAACAAACCTTAGCATTTTCAAAGTATATTACGATTTTTGATCAGGCTTATCCGGTCAAGCTGCGGGAAATTTATCATCCGCCGCTCGTTTTGTTTTATCGTGGGAACCTTGAGTTGCTCCAAAGAAAAGCGTTAGCAATCGTTGGTGCTCGCCAGCACAGTTCATACTCGCATGAAGTGTTGCAAGGACTGATTCCCCCAATCGTTCAGAATAAAATCATAACGATTAGCGGACTAGCTCAAGGAGTCGATAGTTTATGTCACCGGTTAACGATCAATTCTGGCGGGGATACGGTTGGCGTGATTGGGACCGGGATGAATCGGGTTTATCCGCGATGTAACCAGGAGCTTCAGTATGAAATGATGCAAAATCATTTAGTGATTTCTGAATACGTTTATGATGAAGAACCGCGAGCATGGCATTTCCCTGAGAGGAACCGAATCATTGCAGGCCTATGCGATTCATTGATGGTTACGGAAGCTAAGGAACGCAGCGGCAGTTTGATTACGGCAAATCTTGCGCTGCAAGAGAACCGTAATGTTTTGGCAATTCCAGGAAAAATCAACGCGGGACTTTCACGCGGATGCAACCTTTTGATTCGTGAAGGAGCCAAACCGGTTTTAGAAAGCCAAGACATTCTCGAAGAATTTTTAGTACAATAACTTGACAAGGTTTATTCGTTTGTCCTAACATGTATACCGATTTTAGAGAATGTTAAGGAGTGGTTGGATGCCTGCAGCCAAAACGAAAACAACAGGTCGAAAAACGAAAAAGAAAACCACGAGAAAAGTTAAAAAGAATTTAGTGATTGTGGAATCACCATCAAAGGCTAAAACGATTCAAAAGTATTTAGGATCACGGTATAAGGTAATGGCAAGTTTAGGTCATATTCGTGATTTACCTAAAAGTAAAATGGGAATCGACATTGAAAATGATTATGAACCACACTATATTTCAATTCGTGGTAAAGGCGACGTTATTAAAGAACTTCGCAAAGAAGCAAAGAAAGCAAACCATGTGTACCTTGCATCTGACCCGGACCGTGAAGGGGAAGCAATCGCATGGCATCTTTCATACTTGTTAGGACTTGACCCGCATGATAAAAACCGGGTCGTATTTAATGAAATTACTAAGGATACAGTCAAGAATGCATTTAAAACTCCGCGATCAATCGATATGAACTTGGTTGATGCCCAACAAGCACGGCGGGTTCTCGACCGATTAGTTGGATATTCGATTTCCCCTATTTTATGGGCCAAGATCAAAAAGGGGCTATCGGCTGGTCGGGTGCAATCGATTGCCTTAAATTTGATCATTAAGCGGGAAGAAGAAATTAAAAAGTTCGTTCCGGAAGAATATTGGACAATTGATGGTCAATTCCAAAAGGGACGTTCAAAGTTTAATGCCGATTTTTATGGTAAGAACGGTAAAAAGGTTAAACCGAAAAATAATGATGAAGTGCAAGCAATTTTAGCTGATCTTGATTCGAAAAAGCCATTTACGATTGCGAACGTTGAAAAGAAAGAACGGCGGCGGCAACCTCCATTGCCGTTTACGACGTCAACGATGCAACAGGTTGCAAACAACTCTTTGAAGTTTAGAACTTCAAAGACAATGATGGTTGCACAACAATTATATGAAGGAATCAATATTGGACGCGGCGGGGCCGTCGGATTGATCACTTACATGCGGACGGACTCAACTCGAATTTCAGCGGTTGCTAAGCATGAAGCCTCGAAGTTTATTCATGATGAATATGGGGCTGAGTATGCAGCTCTTAAACCGCGAGTTGGTAAGTTGCCTGAAGGGGCGCAGGACGCTCACGAAGCGATTCGGCCATCGTCTGTAATGCGCACCCCAGCATCTCTTAAGAAGTATTTGACTCCAGATCAGATGAAACTTTATTCATTAATTTGGTCACGGTTTGTTGCGAGTCAAATGACTCCGGCGGTTTATGATACTGCTCGCGTTGACCTTGAACAAAATGGAATTACTTACCGGGCAAATGGTTCGCAAATGAAATTCCCAGGATTTACAAAGGTTTATCAGGATGCTTCTAAGAAGGATAATAAGTTACCTGACTTAGCAGTTGGTGAAGAAGTCAAAATGGTTAAAAATCAACCGAACCAACACTTCACGTTGCCACCTGCACGGTATACTGAAGCGGCTTTAATCAAGACGTTGGAAAGCAATGGTGTTGGGCGACCATCAACGTATGCGCCAACCTTAAATACCATCCAAAAACGGTACTACGTAAAACTAGTTGCGCGGAAGTTTGAACCGACTGAATTAGGTGAAATTGTAAATCAAATGATCAAGGATTGCTTCCCTGATATTTTGAATATTGATTTCACGGCTGATTTGGAGGACCAACTTGACGAAATTGAAGAAGGAAAACGTCAGTGGGTCAAGGTGGTTGATGAATTTTACAAGCCATTTGAAAAGGAACTTAATAGCGCTTCTGCCAAAATTGAAAAAGTCCGTATCAAAGATGAACCGGCTGGGTTTAACTGTGAAATTTGCGGTGCACCAATGGTTGTTAAGATGGGCCGGTATGGTAAGTTTTATGCTTGCAGCCGTTTTCCAGAATGTCGAAATACAAAAGCCATTACAAAGGAAATTGGAGTTAAATGTCCGAAATGCAAGCAGGGCGAAATCCTTGAACGAAAATCAAAGAAAAACCGGATCTTTTATGGTTGTTCGCGGTATCCGGATTGTGATTTTGTTTCATGGGATATGCCGGTTGGACGTAATTGTCCGAAAGATGGACACTATTTGGTATACAAAAAGAGTCGCAAGGGTCGGCAAGTTGTATGTCCAAACGGTGATTATGAAGAACCAATTGAAAAATAGATCTCAGAGAGGCTGCGACGGATGTCGGAGTCTCTTTTTGCTGAAAAAATACTTAAATCGCTTTTTTGAAGTGAATTTGTTAAAATACTGGTATCAGTGGTGATTGATTTATTCTTGACTAAATTTGACCATTGGTTAACAATGGACATTATAAATAAATTTATGAACTGAAAATTAATGAAGAATAAGGAGGAGTTACGATGACAACAATTTGTGCCGTAAAGCATAATGGAAAGACCGCAATTGCGGGTGACGGTCAAGTAACACTTGGTGAAAAGGTAATTGCAAAGGGGCAAGCACGGAAAGTTCGGCGAATCTATGATAATAAGGTTGCCGTTGGGTTTGCCGGTGGGGTTGCCGATGCAATCAATCTTGAAGAACGGTTTGAAAAGAAATTAAATGAATTTAATGATTTGAAACGGGCAGCAGTCGAACTTGCTCAAGAATGGCGGTCAGATCAAACCCTTCAAAAACTTGAAGCAATGCTGATCGTAAGTGACAAGGATAACTTATTGATCGTTTCTGGGGGCGGCGAAGTCATTGAACCGGATGATGATGTGCTTGCAATTGGTTCTGGTGGTAATTTTGCTCAAGCAGCGGCAATTGCAATGACAAAGTATTCACCAGAGATGTCAGCGGCTGAAATTGCGCATGCTGCCCTTGATATCGCAGCGGATATCGATATCTTTACGAACCACAACGTAATCGTTGAAGAACCAGAAGAATAGAGGAATTGAAATGCAAACAAGCGAAAAAACTCCAAGTCAAATTGTGAGTGAACTTGATAAGTATATTATTGGGCAAAAGCAAGCGAAAAAAGCAGTTGCAGTTGCTTTACGAAATCGTTACCGTCGAATGCAATTAAACGATGAAATGCAAGAAGAAATCAAGCCCAAGAACCTGCTAATGATCGGGCCAACAGGGGTTGGAAAAACTGAAATTGCGCGACGGCTTGCTAAAATTGTCAATGCGCCGTTTGTCAAGGTTGAAGCTACTAAATTTACAGAAGTCGGTTATGTAGGACGTGACGTTGAATCAATGGTCCGGGATCTTGTTGAAGTTTCATACAAGATGGAACAGGATGAAATGTACGCCCGGGTTCGCAGCCAAGCAGTGCAAAAAGCAAATGAACGGTTAGCAAAGATTATCGTTCCAGCACAACGAAAAGAAAAACGTCAAAATCAACAAGCCGATTTCATGAAAATGATGCAGGATTTGCAACAAGGCAAGTTACCAAGCTTTGAAGATCCAAATAAAGAAGAACCGGTTGATGCTGAAACCCAAAGTAAGCGGATGAGCGTTAAGGATCAACTTCAACGCGGTCTCTTAGAAAATCAAGAAGTTACGATTGAAATGGACGATCCACGGCAACAGTTCAATAATGAATCAGGCATGCTTGGCCAGATGGGAATTGATTTGAATGACCTTGGTTCAATGATGCCGAAGAAACGGGTAAAACGGACGTTACCTGTTAAGGAAGCCCGGGAAGTCTTCATCCGTGAAGAATCTGAAAAGTTAGTTGACTCAGCTGATATTGGAGCTGCCGCCATTAAGCGGGCTGAAAATTCAGGAATTATTTTCATTGATGAAATTGATAAAATTGCTTCAACGGGCAAGCAAAATAGCAGTGAAGTTTCACGTGAAGGGGTCCAACGGGACATCTTACCGATCGTTGAAGGTTCACAAATTAAGACAAAGTACGGAATTGTCAAAACCGATCACATTTTGTTTATTGGTTCGGGAGCATTTGCAGAAAGCAAACCAAGTGATTTGATTGCTGAACTTCAAGGACGGTTCCCAATTCGGGTCGAACTTGACGAATTGAAGAAGGAAGATTTCGTGAAGATTCTAACTGAACCGAAGAATGCCTTGATTAAACAATATATTGCATTGATTGGAACGGATAACATTTCAGTAACCTTTACGATCGAAGCAATTGAAAAGATTGCTGAAATTGCATACCGGGTTAACCATGAAAATGAAAATATTGGTGCGCGACGGTTGCATACAATTTTGGAAAAATTGCTTGAAGATTTGCTTTATGAAGGCCCAGATATGCAAATGGGTGAAATTACGATTACCGAATCATATGTTGAAGACAAGATTGGATCAATTGCAGCTGATAAAGATTTGTCACGTTACATTTTGTAATTGAAGCGGAGGCTTAAAAATGGCAATTACGATCGAAAATCAAAAGATGGCAGCAACCATCAATGAACATGGAGCAGAATTAGTCAGTTTAATCAATAAAACAAACGGAAAAGAATATATGTGGAGTGGCGACGCAAAGTATTGGGGACGACACGCTCCGGTTCTTTTCCCAACGGTTGGACGATTAAAGGATGACACTTATACGGTTGATGGTCAGGAATATCATATGAACCAGCACGGATTTGCACGCGATATGGACTTTGATGTTTTAAAGGTTGAAGCCGATCAGGTTATCTTTGAATTGCATTCATCTGATCAAACGAAAAAGTTATATCCATATGATTTCATTTTAAGATTAGCATTTAAGTTAACGGATAATGGGGTTCAAGTTGGCTATGAAGTTGAAAACCCGGCGGATGAAGAAATGTGGTTTGGAATTGGCGGGCATCCGGCTTTTAAAGTTCCAATGGATGGTGATCACTTTTACGATGACTATGTTGTTAAGCTTGAACCGCAAACTGCTCGGAACATCATTCCGTTGAACGGACCGTATGCTGATATTGATCATTTGAAAGAAGAACGGACATCTGAAATTGAAGTAAGCCATGAACGTTTCAAAGATGATGCGGTTATTTTAGATCTTGGAGAGGAACCAACAACGGTTACGCTGACCGATAACGATCAGCGGCATGGAGTTCAATTAAAGACCGCGGACGCGAAGTATGTCGGTGTATGGTCATGCTATCCGCAAGAAGGTCAATATGTTTGCCTTGAACCATGGTGGAGTATTGCTGATACGGTTGATTCAGACCACGATTTTAAACATAAATTTGCTAATAATCATTTGGCAGCTCATCAAACATTTAAAACTGAATATGAAATTGATGTCTTTTAAAGATGACAAAAGCGGTTGTGCTGAATAACACAACCGCTTTTTATGTAATATTTATTTTATTTTTTCTTTTCTTTGCGTTGACGCAACCAATATCCAAGGCCAAATGGAACCATATTTTCCGTTCCGTTTTTAATTCGTTCGATATTTTTCCAGTGACGAATGAAAACAAAAATCGTTAGGACAACTGCCACGCCGATCAAGACCGGATCGCCAAAGAAAAATGAAACGATGGTAATGATCGTAAAGCCAACCATACTTGCCATACTAACCATACTTGTAAGTAAAATTGTAATTAAGAAAATCGCCCATGCTAAAAGGAAAAACTTCCAATTATAAACTAACAGGGCTCCCGCACTGGTTGCAACGGCTTTTCCACCTTTGAAACCGGCAAAGATTGGGAAAACGTGGCCGATGATTGCTGAAAGGGCAATCAGCATTGGATTGGCACTTGAATGAAAGAAGTACGGCAACAATGCTGCAAGGGTCCCCTTTAATGAATCCATTAATAAAACAATGATTCCGGCTTTTTTGCCTAAAACCCGAAAGGTATTGGTTGTGCCCATGTTTCCGCTGCCGTAATCACGGACATCTTTACCATAGAAAATCTTACCGATCAACACTCCCGAGGGAATTGAACCTAAAAGGTATCCAATTACGAGCATTACAGGAATTTTCCAGCTCATTCGGTAACCTCCTTTTAAGAATATCAAACTCGATTTTAACACTTTCCAACACTTCCGGCAATTATGTTGAAAACAATTAGCTTAATAAAAAATGAACAATTTGAATTTGAATCATCATCCCGGAACGGCAGTGAATGTGCTATAATCTTTAGCGTGTCAATTTAACTAATTATTAGAATTAAAGAATAAAAAAGAAACTAGAAATCATTAAAGAAAGGTTGAAGCGCATGGCAAATAATAACTATGGCGACGATTCAATCCAAGTTTTAAAGGGACTTGAAGCTGTTCGGAAACGTCCCGGGATGTACATTGGTTCAACTGATTCACGCGGACTACATCACTTGGTCTACGAAATCGTTGATAATGCGGTTGATGAAGCATTATCAGGATACGGAAAAGAAATCGATGTGACGATCCATGCCGATGAATCAATTACCGTTTCAGACTATGGCCGGGGAATGCCGGTCGGAATGCATGAAATGGGGATCCCAACAGTCGAAGTTATTTTTACCGTTTTGCACGCTGGCGGAAAATTCGGTCAAGGCGAATATAAGACATCCGGTGGACTCCACGGGGTTGGGGCCTCGGTTGTTAATGCTTTGTCTGAAAAATTAACGGTCAATACGGTCCGCGATGGCGTTGAATACGAAGAAGACTTTGTTAACGGCGGCCAACCAGTTGGAACTTTGCGTAAAATCGGTAAAACTTCAAAGAAGAGCGGAACAACCGTTACCTTTAAGCCAGATCCAACGATTTTTTCAACGACCCATTATAATTACGATACGCTGGCTGAACGGTTGCGTGAATCAGCTTTCTTATTGAAGGGCGTTAAGATCACGTTAACGGATGAACGTGACGGCGGGGAACAGGATGTTTTCCATTTCGAAGAAGGAATCAAAGAATTCGTTACGTACTTAAATGAAGATAAGGATACATTGGGCGATGTCATGTACTTTGAAGGTTCAAAGGACGGCGTTGAAGTTGAAGTCGCAGCCCAATACAATGACGGCTATTCAGAAACGATCATGTCGTTCGTTAACAATGTGCGGACGAAGGATGGCGGAACGCATGAAGCCGGAATGAAATCAGCATGGACAAAGGCATTTAATGAATATGCCCGTAAAGTGGGATTGTTAAAGGAACGTGCGCGGAACTTAGACGGTAGTGACGTTCGCGAAGGCCTTTCAGCAATCGTTTCGGTTCGGATTCCAGAAGAATTATTGCAATTTGAAGGCCAGACGAAGGGAAAATTGGGAACTCCCGAAGCCCGGTCAATCGTTGATGGCGTCGTTAATGAGCAGTTGCAATACTATTTGATGGAAAATGGAGAGTTTGCCCAAGACCTTGTTCGAAAAGCAATGAAAGCGCGGGATGCCCGTGAAGCAGCGCGGAAAGCCCGCGATGAAAGCCGAAACGGAAAGAAACGGCGGAAAAAGGATCAATTGCTTTCAGGGAAACTGACGCCTGCGCAATCGAAAAACGCGAAGAAGAATGAATTGTTCCTTGTCGAAGGGGATTCTGCCGGCGGTTCAGCTAAGCAAGGCCGTGACCGAAAGTTTCAAGCAATTCTTCCGCTTCGAGGTAAGGTTTTAAATACTGAAAAGGCCAAGCTGCAAGATATTGTTAAAAATGAAGAAATCAATACAATGATTTATACGATTGGGGCCGGCGTTGGTGCTGATTTCAAACTTGAAGATGCCAATTACGATAAGATCATTATTATGACCGATGCGGATACCGATGGCGCGCACATTCAAACGTTATTACTGACATTCTTCTATAAGTACATGCGGCCGTTGATCAATGCTGGTCGAGTATACATTGCATTGCCACCATTGTATAAGTTGCAAAAGAAAGTTAAGAAGAAGTTAAAGGTTCAATACGCATGGACCGAAGATGAATTGCAACAGGCAACGAAAGAATTTGGCAAGGGTTATACGTTGCAACGGTTTAAGGGGCTTGGTGAAATGAACGCTGATCAGTTATGGGAAACGACCATGAATCCTGAAACGCGGACGTTAGTACGGGTAAAGATCGACGATGAAGCAGTTGCCGAAAAGCGGGTCACAACGTTGATGGGTGATAAAGTTGAACCCCGACGGAAATGGATCGAGCGCAACGTTAAGTTTTCACTTGAAGAAGATGGCAGTCTGTTAGATACGGTTGCTGCTGAAGGAGCTCACGGAACTGGAAATGCAGATTCGGCTAAGGAAGCAGAATATTATTCAGAATCCCTTTTTGATGATGATTTTCTTAACAATCCAGATGAAAAGGAGGACTAGCAGTTGAGTAAACAAAGCAACATTCAGGAATTATCCCTTGAAGCGGTTATGGGTGAACGGTTTGGCCGGTATTCAAAATATATCATCCAGGAACGGGCACTGCCTGATATTCGGGATGGATTGAAGCCGGTTCAACGGCGGATCCTCTATGCAATGAATGAAGATGGAAATACCTATGACAAAGCTTTCCGCAAGTCAGCGAAGTCGGTCGGAAATGTTATGGGGAATTTTCACCCGCATGGCGATTCCTCAATTTATGAAGCATTAGTTCGGTTAAGTCAGGACTGGAAATTGCGGGAACCGTTAATTGAAATGAATGGAAATAACGGTTCAATGGACGGCGATCCGGCGGCTGCAATGCGGTATACTGAAGCGCGGTTATCTGAAATCGCATCTGAAATGTTGAAGGACATTGATAAGGATACGGTTGAAATGGTTCTGAACTTTGATGATACCGAATACGAACCAACCGTTTTACCGGCGCGCTTTCCAAACTTATTGGTTAATGGAGCAACCGGAATTTCTGCCGGTTATGCAACTGAAATTCCAACCCATAATCTTGCCGAAACGATTCAAGCAACGATCTATTTAATGGATCATCCCGATGCAACCCTTGAAGATTTGATGAAATTCGTTAAGGGGCCTGATTTCCCAACCGGGGGAATTTTGCAAGGAATTGATGGAATTAAGAAGGCTTATCGGACAGGCCGGGGACGAGTTGTTCTTCGTTCACGGACTTCGATTGAAAAAATTAAGGGCGGCAAGCAGCAAATTGTTGTCACTGAGATTCCGTATGAAGTTAATAAGTCATTGCTAGTCAAGAAAATCGATGAAATTCGCCTTTTGAAGAAGGTTGAAGGAATCGCGGAAGTTCGAGACGAAAGTGACCGTGAAGGATTACGGATCGTGATTGAGTTGAAGCGCAATGCGCAAGCTCAAGGAATTTTAAATTACCTGTTTAAAAACACCGACTTGCAAATTTCGTATAACTTCAACATGGTGGCAATCAATAATAAGCGGCCGGAACATGTTGGCTTGAAGCAAATTTTAAGTGCTTACGTTGATCATCAACGGGAAGTTACTGGCCGCCGGACCAAGTTTGACCTTGATAAAGCTCAGGCCCGGAAACACATCGTTGATGGATTGATCAAGGCCTTGTCGATTCTTGATGAAGTGATCCATACGATTCGGCATTCTGAAAACAAGAAGGATGCAAAGGATAATTTAGTTTCAAAGTATGATTTCACTGAAAAACAAGCGGAAGCAATCGTTTCGTTGCAATTGTATCGCTTAACCAATACTGATGTAACGGCGTTAGAAAAGGAAGCTGCTGAATTAACCGAAAAAATTACGCGGTTCCAACAAATCTTGAATGACCCGCAAGAACTTGATGGGGTTATTAAAACTGAATTACAAGAAGTGGCTAAAAAATATGGTTCTGCGCGGTTGACCGAAATTCAGGATGAAATTTCAGAATTGAAGATCGATACCAAGGTTACGGTTGCCGAAGAGGACGTAATGGTCTTGATCTCGAAGCAAGGTTACGTCAAACGTTCATCGGTTCGATCATACACGGCTTCAGGTGAACAGGACAATGGGTTGCGTGACGAAGATCAGCCCGTTTTCCAAGGAAAAGTCAATACTTTAAATCATGTTTTAATGTTTACGAACAAGGGAAATATGATTTATCGGCCAGTTCACGAAATTACGGAAATGCGCTGGAAAGATACGGGCGAACACCTTTCCCAAACGATTGGCTTGGATGCAGATGAATTTGTTTTGCACGTTGAAGTTTTGAAATCCTTGAAAGCAGATGGCAAATTTGTAATTGCAACGAAGGAAGGGCTGATTAAACAGACCAAGTTAGCTGATTTGCAACCAGGGCGAACATATCGCTCACGGGCCAGCATGTATATTAAGTTAAAGACCCCAACGGATGAAGTTTTAACCATTGAATTTGTCAACGATGACCAACCACGGCAAGTCCTTGCGATTACTCATGGCGGTTATGGTTTACGTTATGATTTAAGTGAAGTCTCTGTTTTAGGGGCTAAGGCCGCCGGAGTTAAGAACATGGATCTGCGGGATGATTACTTGAGCGCAGTTAAGTTAGTCAATGACGATGCAGTAATCGGCATTATTACTCACCGCGGAGCATTTAAGCAAATGAAGGTCAGCGAAATTCCACAAACGACCCGGGCACGGCGCGGGGTTCAAGTTCTACGTGAATTGAAACGCAATCCGCACCGCGTTGCAGCGGTTGTACTGATCAAACCGGGTCAAGAAATTCACGTGATCACCGATCATAATGAGATTGTCTCAATTGATCCTGCTGATCATCCGTTAAGTGATCGTTACTCAAATGGTTCATTTGTTTTAGATACTGAAACGCAAGGAAACGTAATGCATGCTGAATGTATTTTAAAGGATGAACCTGAAGAAGATAAAGAATAGCAAGGTATTAATCTAATTGAAAGAGGTTGTGACATAAGAGTCGCAGCCTTTTTATTAGTTCAAGAATTTTAAAAATCTTAATCTTTTCTTATAAATTATTTTGTATAATAATCTTTATTGTTTGAATTCGAAACGAAGAGGAGCGTATTTGGAAACATGGAATATCCAATTATTCTTTGTGAAGATAATCCAGAACAATTAGCAAATTTGACCTCGATTATCAATGATTTTAATATGTTTCATCCAAACCAATATAAGTTGGTATTTAAATCATCAGATCCGCATGCGATTGAGGAATACATTAAAGAAAACTCAGTTGAAAAAGGGGTCTATTTCCTTGATATTGATCTTGGATCAGATATTAACGGGATCGATCTTGCTCAATGGGTTCGGAATCACGATATTAGCGGAAAAATTATCTTTGTTACAACCCATACAGAGATGGCGCCGTTAACCCTTCAACGCCAGGTTGAACCGCTTGGATTTATCACGAAAGATATGGGTTATGAGCAAATGCGCATCGAAATCGTTGATACGTTGAATTTGGCATATGAACGGATCGAAAAAAAGGCTCTTGAAAATGACAAGATGTATTCATTTTCAATTGGCAACCAAGTATTAAACTTCGAAGAAAAGAAAATTATTTATATTACATCATCAGATAAAGCTCACCGGGTAATTTTGGTTACGCAAGATGGGCAGTATGAATTTTTCGACAATATTGCTAATTTGGAAAAAGAAACTGGATTATTGAAAGTTTCACGTTCATTATTGGTTAATCCGAAAAATATTGAACGTGTCGACTACAAAATGCGCGTAGTCTATTTCAAAAACGGCGATGAAGAGGTCTTTTCATTAAGTAAGACGAAAGCACTGAAGCAAGCACTGTTAAATGAGAACGAAGAGTAAAAGGCTGACGAAAGTCGCCTTTTTTATTGATTATTATCGAACATGTGTTCTTTTTATGGTAAAATAATGCATGCGAGGTGAGAAAGAATGAAATATTATGCGGTTCGGCGAGGGCGAATCCCCGGAATTTATTCGAATTATCTTGATGCATGGAAGCAAACTCAAGGATTTTCGAATGCAAAAATGAAAGCTTTTAAAACTTTAGGTGAGGCCAAGGCGTTCGTCGGCAAGGTGCCAAATCGATCTCAGAAGAATATAACTGGCAATTTTTATGTGGTTGACTTTAAAGAACAGGAAACGGTTTTCCTTTCAACTGAACGAGTCGTGAATTTTTTAATTGGACATCCCGGAGCAACTCTGCGGCGGTACCTTGATTTTGGGGAATTATTACAAAATATTCGTAAAAAAGGAATTGTTTTATACACGGATGGTTCATTCATTGAAAGTTATGGTTGTTATAGCGGGGCGTTTGTTGCGGTTGATGCGGAGAAGCATGTTGTTCATGAAGAACGATTCACGGGACAGCAAACGCGATTTATTGAAGCGCGGAATAATGCTGGAGAAGCATTAGCAATCGTGCGCGCGTTAAAGTGGGCGGTTGCGAACCAGTATCAAGAAATAATGATCGTAACGGATAGTGATAATATCGTTCGGTGGATCAACGGCAATCGTTCAAACTTACCGATTTATAATTATTTTATCAATCAGCTTAAACATTTTCGCCAAAATTCGCAGATTGAAATTCATTTTAAAGTTGTCAAAGCCCACGCCCAAACATATTATAATAACTACGTTGATCAGCTTACCCGTGAAGTGATTTACAAGGAAAAGGCTGATAATCATTTATGTTACCAGTTGATGAATGATGATCAGTTTTTGCGTGACTTTTTAAATAATCATCCATCTGCGTTCACTGCTTTACAAACCGAAACATTTCATTTTTATCGAGCAAAAGAATTGAATACGCAAGCAATTAACTGGGTTCCAGCTGAACAGGCAGTTGTGATGATTGGAGATCTTCCAAATACATATGGCACGTATTTAATGTTGTTGTATAATCAAGGATCCCGGTTAAAACAGATGGTGGGGAAGATCCATTCCCGAAACTTATTTGTTAAAAATTGAATGTTTGGAAATATAAAAAAGAATAAGGTGTGATAAAACGTTAAAACGAGCGTGATGGAAGCAGAAAAGCGAACGAATCGCGCCAGCATAGATTCGGAGGTTTCGAACTTCCAAGTAGCTCGTTTGTTTTGGAACCCGATTATGCGGAAATAACAAAGAGACTGCAACTTATGTCACAGTCTCTCCTTAATACTTAATTATTTGCTGAATTCTTTGATGATTGATTTGATATCACCAATCACTTTCTTTTGTTCAACATAACTTTTGATTTTTGAATCATCATCGCTGACATTTGAAAGGGTTCCAATCAAATCATCAACTTTACGTTCAATTTTGTTAACGGTGCTGTTTTCGTCATTGATCCAATTTTGGACTTCTTTTTCGGATTGCTTTTCGGCCCGTTCTTCGACATGGTCAATTTTCTTTCCATCGCGAATGATGCTGTGCAGATCATGTAACGCTTTTTCTTGATCGGCGAAATGAGCAAGCTTATTTTCAGCACTTCCCATCTTGGATAAATTGATATCAAGTTTTTCAATTTGATCATTGATCTTCGTTAATAACTTTGCTTCTTCCTTTGCGTAATCCATAAGTGATAACCCCTTATAATTAGTTTATTTGTAAAATTCTCTTTACAAGTTTATTGTAATAGCTATTGAATTTAAAGTATAAGAAAACGGCTTTAAATAATTACGATTGGCGGTTTCTTAAGCAAAAAGCAAAATAATTTAGTAAGATTTACAAATCTGGAGGTTAAAAATGGGCGAAATCGATTTTAAAAATGTAGATATTGAAGGGTTAGAAAGTTCACCATTTACTGAGGAGCTTGCCGGATTAAGGGCCAATGAAGCCCGGTATTATTGGAATCATTTTAAAACAAAGTTTGTTACTTTCCCAGCATCTGAGCGACCAGACATTATTCAAATGATTGATCGAATCGTTGCTGAACGGGATTTGAAATTTAATTATCAACCACTTGAAGTGGCTGACTTTACGACTGAACGTGTCCGTCACTTATACGTGTTTTATCAAAATGGATTGTCGATCAATGTAATGTATGATCTCGATGATCCGCAAAAGCGGGCCGTGGGCTTTAAATTAAGCGACCACATGGACGTTCCGAAAGAGTTTGAAGGTAAATTCAAATTTGCGAAAATGCGGTCCAAACTGGCGGGGACGATTCGCGGCAGTTACTTTAAAATTAAACAGGAGTATCCACTTTAAACAAAACGGGGTTGTATCCTTGGACCACAACCTCGTTTTCATTTAATCACCGTTAAAATATCAGATAAATAAAAATAATCGTTTAAACGTGGAAAGTAACTGTAAATCTCACGAACTGCTGAATCATAGTCAGAAAATGAAAAAGATTGAGTGATTCGTTGATGAATCAGTTGTCGAAGTTTTTGGTATTTGTGGTTGACCTTAACTAAACTCGAAAGGTTCATTGAATCGCCATGCCCCGGGCACCACGTTTGGATTTTAAACGTCGTTAAAATCTTCTTGATATTCTGTTCGTATTCCTGGTTCAAAAGGCAAAGTTTTTGGTTAACCGGATCAATGTCTAAAAGAACGTTAAAGTAAATTCCTTTTAAAATCAGGTCCCCGCCAAAAAAGAAATTATCCTTTTGAAAAACAATGTCGGCCGGTGAATGACCGCGTAAACGGTGAATCCGAATAGAAGAAACAGGTAACCGATTCAAATCTTTAAAGTTAACGTTTTCTAGGAAAGGTAAAAAACGCTTTTGAAGCTGAGCCTTTATCTGATCAATGGCATGCGGCGGAATGCCCAAGATTTGCAGTTGTTGGGTTTGTTCTTCAATTGCATTTAAATATGCAGTTGTTCCGTAGTATCGGACTCCTGAATCAGCATAGACTGCGGTTTCTTCAGGAAAGTACTTTAACAATCCGACATGATCTGGATGGTGGTGGGTTATAACCACGGATACCTGTTTAAGGTTGATTCCAAGGCTTTTCAAATTTTGTTGTAATTCCAAATAACATGGGTAGTTATCAGGACCTGCATCAATTAATAATTTTTCATTTTTGAGAAAATAAACATTAACTTGTGGGGCACGGGAATCTGTTTGAGCCATTTTCATTAAATAGACGTCAGATGTAATTTGTTTCATTGAATTAACCTACCATTTGCACAAGCATGATAATGCCGATAATAATGAAGAAAATATCAAGGAAAACAGCTAACTTTTGATCATTGATCTTGTTGGCATACTTTGATCCGAGCATTCCGCCGATAACAGCACCGATAGCTAGTAAGATTCCATAAAGGAAATTAATGTGTCCATGCGTAAAATATCCTACGTCAGATGAAAGGGCCGTGATGGCCATGATCAAGGTCGATGTTCCAACCGCTGTATGCATTGGGTATCCAAGAATTACAACCAACGCAAGCAAAATCATGACGCCGCCACCAGCACCGAAGATTCCGCTAATAATTCCGATGGCGATCCCGATTAAAACGGCGGTTAAAATCTCAGTCCATTGATGTTTAAAATTGATTTGTTTTTGCGGTTTTTGATTTCCTTTTTTCGCTTTCCGCAACTGACTGATTCCAGAAAAAATTAATAAAACACCGAACAGGCCGGAAAGGGTAATGCCTTTAGTTTGGTTGGCGATGGTTGCTCCAATTTGCGCTCCGATAATTGACGCAATTGCGATCCAAAGACCGGATTTTAATTCAACATGGCCCTTCCGATAATAATTGTACGATACAACGATCGAGGTTACGATATCAACGAAAAGACTGGTTCCAATTGCAGTATGAACATCAACGTGAAAGAGCATTGAAAGGGTTGGTACAATCAGGGTAACCGCGCTGGCACCAACAAGACTCGTGATTCCGCCAGTGATCAAACCGATAATAATTAGGACCCCGTATAACAGATAAGTCATTTAATTCACCCCAATAATTATTGTTTTCTATCGAGTAAGTCTAGCATAACTGCGAGATGAAGGTTAATAATTCGGTTGGTTTCGAAATTAATAGGTGTAATCTTGATTAATAATTGGTATAATTTGAAATAAAGTATTGAAAGGACTGTGGATGACATGAAAATTTTTCTTCAACAAATTCAAATAAAACGCCTTGTTTTCGCCCATCGACATCCACGAATGCATGAAATTGAAAAATAATGAACCAGAAAGAAAAATTTGAAAGAATGGACGAAGTTAAATGGAAAACAACAAAACAAAGAAACTCGGATTATTAAGCCTGGCAAGTGTCGTTTTGAGTGCGATGCTTGGGGGCGGAATTTTTGATTTACCGAAAAACATGGCATCGGTTGCAGGAGCAAAAGCTCAAATTATTGCTTGGATCGTTGTCGGAATTGGAATGTGGTTTGTAACCTCAATGTTTTTGAAACTGACGGAATTAAAACCGGATTTAACGACGGGGTTATACAAGTATGGCGAAGCCGGTTTTGGAAAGTTTACAGGCTTTTTTGTTTCATGGGGTTACTGGATTTGTGAGTGTTTCTCAAACGTTGCATATGCGGTTTTGATTATGAGTACGCTGAATTATTTCTTCCCAGAAAAGTTTAGCGGCGGAAATAATTGGCCATCAGTTATTGGCGCCACGATTATTTTGTGGGGAATGACGTTTATCATTGCATACGGAATTGAACAAGCCGGCTGGGTAACGGTTGTTGGAACGGTTGTCCGGGTGGCAGTTATCGTATTGATCATCGTTGCATTGGCAATTCACTTTAAGTGGGTCACGTTTACAACCAACTTCAGTGCATCCCAATCAATTCCAGCGTTGCATGATCAATCGTTGGGAAGCATCCCCCACCAAGTTTTGAAGACCATGACCGTTACACTTTGGGCGTTCGGTGGAATTGAAGGCGCGGTTGTCTTATCAGATCGAGCCAAATCGCAGCTTGAAGTTAAGCGGGCAACGGCAATTGGTTACTTTATGTGTCTTGCATTGTACTTCATTGTTTCATTGTTGCCGTTAGGATTATTGTCATATGGTGAGATTGCCCGAATGGTATCACCATCAACGGCTCAATTGTTGACGTTGGCGATGCACTGTTCAGCCGGCCGGTTGATCATTGCAGCCGGGCTGATCGTTTCAGTTTTGTCATGCTGGTTGTCATGGACAATGATGTTAGCCGAAATGCCGTTTGCTGCTGCCAAGGATGGAGCATTTCCAAAGATTTTTGCAAAGGAAAATAAGAAGCATGTTCCAGTCTTCTCGCTTTTTGCGGCAACGGTCGTGATGCAACTGATTATTCTGCTATCACACTTTGCAAACGATGCCTTTCAAATGGCATATACGATCGTGGCAACAATGACGGTTCCGCCGTACTTTATCAGTGCACTATATTTGATCAAACTTTCAATCAAGCAAGCAAATTATCCGGGACAAAAAGGACGGATCAGTGCATTAATAACTGGGATTTTGGCAGCTTTGTTTACCTTGATCATGGGAATTTCAGCTGGAATTAATTACGTGACGATTGCGTTTATTGCATACGTGATTGGAATTCCGTTGTTTGTCAAAGCCCGGAAAGAACAAGCTCCTGGGGAACCGATTTTCACCCGGTATGAAAAATGGTTTGCCGCTGCAATTGTTGTCGTTGCCATCGGCGGGGTTATTTTACTTTTGAAATAGTAAGCAGGTGAATTAGTGGGAAGTTATTCAGACGAAGAGTTTACGGGAATTGTTGTTAGTCGACAAGATTACCGGGAACGCGACATGTTAGTAACGATTTTAACTGACCGCTTTGGCTTTAAGACGTTTTTTATTCGGGGAGCGCGAAAACGTGGTTTTCGAATGCAAGCTGCCATTTTACCGTTTACTCACGGAACTTATATTGGAAAAATCAATGATGATGGGTTGTCATTTATTACGACGACGAGGGAAGTTGCTCAGTACCAAGAAATTTCGCAAGATATTGAGCTTAACGCGTATGCCTCATATATTCTTGGATTAGCTCGCCAAGCATTTGGTAATCAGCCAGACTTGGCGAGTTTATGGTTTACTCAGCTTGCAACCGCGTTACAATTAATTGACGAAGACTATGATCCAGCCATCATTACCAATATTATCGAGGTTAAGTTACTTGGATGCTTTGGAGTCCAACCGAACTGGCAGGCATGTGCAGTTTGCGGGCGCGATGATCTTCCGTTTGATTATTCTGAAATGTATGGCGGACTGTTATGCCAGGAGCACTGGCATTTAGATGAGCACCGGTTACATTTAGATAAACGGACGATTTACTTTTTGCGGCAATTTAGCGTTGTTGATCTAACGAAATTGAATTCGATCAGCTTAAAAGAAACGACGAAGCATAATTTACGGCGGGCGCTGGATGAAATTTATAACAGTCAAGTCGGCGTTTACGTCAAAGCGAAAAAATTTATCGATCAGATGGGATCATGGGATAAAATTCTTAAAAATAAAAATAATTAAAAACTTATTTATTTTATTTTAAACACTGGTATAATTTCTAGGTGTATTTTAAAAAGGCAGAAGGGATAGATTTTAATATGGATGCTGGCCAAGAAAAAGCTTTAGAAAAACTTGGGGCTTTTGAAATCAGTAGTCTAATGCTTAAATTAGCAAAGAAAAACAATCATAAATTTTTAAATGCAGGGAAAGGAAATCCAAACTGGATCAATACCAAGGCGCGATTAGCGTTTGCCCGGTTAACGGAGTTTGGAATCGATGAATCGCAACGGACGATCAACCGGCGTGATTTAGCAGGTTTCGTTGAAAAGAAAGGAATCACTGAGCGCTTAAAAGATTTTCTTGATCCGCAAGCTCATGAAAATGACCAATTTATTTTGGACATTTTGGACTATGTTTCACAAAAGTTGAACTTGGATTTGGATGATTTCGTTGCTGAATTAACAAACGGAATCATGGGAAATACTTATCCAACGCCGAACCGGATTTTGAAAAATACCGAAGTTATTTTGAATAAGTACCTCGAATCAACGTTATATAACGGCGTGCAACTTGCAGATTCAACGAAGTTAATGGCAACTGAAGGCGGAACGGCTGCGATTGTATATCTTTTCCACTCATTGGCTGAAAACCATTTGATCAAGCCCGGGGATAAGATTGCAATCAATACACCGATCTTCACGCCGTATTTGCAAATTCCAAAGTTAAACGATTATGAATTAGTTGAAGTTAAGCTTCAAGCTGATCCAAATAATGATTGGAAGGTTAATCCGGACGAATTGGATAAATTAAAAGATCCTTCAATCAAAGCATTATTTATCGTTAATCCAACTAACCCAGCTTCACGGGCATTTGACGACGATGTTTTAAATAAGATTCGGGAAATTGTAACGGAAAATCCAAACTTAATGATCATTACCGATGATGTATATGGCACGTTTGTTGATGGCTTCCAAACCGTTTACAGTGTTGCGCCAGAAAATACGTTATTGATTTATTCATTTTCAAAACTTTACGGCGCAACCGGTTGGCGGTTAGGGCTGCTTGCAATGAATGAAAATAACATTTTTGACCGGTTGATTCATGAATTGCCGGCGGATGAACAAGCTGCAATCAATGACCGGTACCGGTTAGTTGAAACTGATCCGGATAAGTTGCCGTTTATCGAACGGATTGCCGCTGATAGCCGTTCAATTGGACTTTATCATACTTCCGGACTTTCAACGCCGCAACAAATGATGGAAGTTCTGTTTGCATTGACCCACTTAGTTTATGCAAACGGCTCAACGGATGCGTATATCGATGAATGTCGGTACGTGGTTAACCGGCGGTATACTGATTTAGTTAAGGGCCTTGGAATTGAAGCGGACAATTCACGGACAAATGCTAAATACTATACTTTGATCGATATTTACAAGCTTGCCGAGGAGAAGTACGGCAAGCAATTCAGAAAGTACTTTGAAAAATCATTTGCTCAAATTGATTTCTTGATGAAGCTTTCTGAGGACAATGGGGTTATTTTAATGGACGGAGTTGGTTTCGGAACTCAACCAGGGATTATCCGGGTTTCAGAAGCCAACTTACCAAGCAAGGCCTATGGGGTTATTGCTGAAAAGATCAACGAATTGCTTGAAGAATACTATGAAAAGTATTTAAAGACCAAGAAGTAATTCATTTTAGGGGAAGATTTTGATATGGGAAAAAGTCGAAAATTATCGCTGTTTGATTTTCTTTCGTTAACGGCGTTGATGGTATTAACGGTTTACGAGTACCCGACCTTTGCGACGGCTAAATTACATTTATTATTTTTTGTAATCATTTTCGGAATTTTTTGGTTCTTGCCGATTTCACTGGCAGCAGCAGAAATGGCAAGTGTAAAAGGATGGGAAGATGGTGGCGTCTATGGTTGGGTTAGCAATGCGTTAGGCCAGCGATGGGGTTTTGCCGCCATCTTTTTTGAATGGTTTCAAGTTACGGTCAGTTTTGTAACGATGAGTTACTTTATTTTAGGTGCTTTAGCATCCATTTTTAACTGGTCAGCGCTAAATACCGATCCAGTAATCAAGTTTATTGGGGTCTTAATTATCTTTTGGGGATTGACGCTGACGCAATTGAAAGGCACCAAGCGGACGGCCCAGATTGCTCAAGGAGGATTTGTTGCCGGAATTTTGGTTCCATCAGTTATTTTTTTAGGGCTTGCCATTTTATATTTAGTAAAGGGCGGGCATAGTCAGATTCCAATTAGTTGGCATGCGTTTGTGCCGAATTTTACGCAACTTTCAACGCTGGTTGTAGCGTCTTCATTTATTTTAGCGTTTGGCGGCATTGAGGCCTCAGCCCCACATGTTAATGAATTGAAAAATCCGCAACGAAATTATCCGTTAGTGATCATTATACTGGTGGTATTAACGATTTTTCTGGACGGAACTGGCGGCTTAAGCGTTGCGATGGTTGTTCCACAAAAACAGCTTTCATTAAGTGCGGGTGTCATTCAGGCGTTTAATACGTTGATGCAGCATTTTACAAGTCAAATGACGTGGTTTGTAAAGCTGATGGCATTCTTGATTGCCTTTGGGGTTGCAGCTGAAATTGCATCGTGGATCATTGGCCCGTCAAAGGGAATGTACGTCGCTGCGCAAAAAGGGATGTTACCGCAGACCTTCCGTAAATTGAATTCGAATGGGGTTCCTGTTCCAGTTTTGATTATGCAAGGAATAATTGTTACCGTTTGGGACGCAATTTTAACTTTTGGTGGCGGAACGGATAACGTTTCATTTTTGGCGGCTGTTTCACTGACCGTGGTAATTTACCTGTTGTGCTATATTTTGATTTTTATCAGTTACTTTAAACTGATTTACCGGTATTCAACGAAAGAACGGACATATAATGCTCCCGGCGGTAAAATCGGTAAAACGATGCTTGCCTTTTCAGGATTGGCATTGTCGATTTTCGCACTGATTGTTTCGTTCGTTACGCCGGCAACATTATCACCGCTTCAGGGGCGGAAGTATCAAGTTGTACTGACTGTAAGTTTTGTGATCGCGGTCATTATTCCATTTGTAATTTATGCGTTTCGTCATCGGTTTGGCGAAGCCAATCATCAATTCAAACTGCATCATGTTCGCAGTGAAGACGTCAACCGATTTATTCATCCGATTGGCCGGGGTGAATTTTTGACAGAACATGATTTAAAATTAAAACGTCAGCAAAAGAAATAGGAGGAATGTTTTATGTTATTTGGAAAGAAAGATCAGGAAGAGTCAAAGTACTTGGATCCCATTTTTGGGAATCCAAATGAAGATGCTGATTTACCGAAATATAAACTTGCGCGGAAATCAATGCAGGCCGACGTGGCATACCGGATGGTTAAAGATGAACTGGAAGATGAAGGAAATGCCAGGCAAAATCTTGCAACTTTTTGTCAAACGTACATGGAACCTGAAGCAACCCAATTGATGGCGGAAACGCTTGAGAAAAACGCAATTGATAAATCTGAGTATCCGCGGACAACGGAAATCGAAAACCGGTGTGTCAATATTTTGGCTGATTTATGGCATGCTCCGAAAGATGGCAATTATCTTGGAACATCAACGGTTGGTTCATCTGAAGCATGCATGCTTGGCGGCCTGGCAATGAAATTTGCTTGGCGGAAACGGGCTGAAAAGCTTGGACTGGATTTGAATGCTCACAAACCGAACCTTGTAATTTCTTCAAGCTATCAGGTTTGCTGGGAAAAGTTCTGTACATACTGGGATATTGAATTACGAGAAGTTCCATTGGATGAAAATGATCTTTCGTTGAATATGGATACCGTAATGGATTACGTTGATGAATATACGATTGGGATCGTCGGCATTATGGGAATCACCTATACGGGACGCTACGATAACATTAAGAAACTCAACGATTTAGTTGAAGAATATAACAAACATACTGATTACAAGGTTTATATTCACGTTGATGCGGCTTCAGGCGGTTTTTACACACCGTTTGTTGAACCTGAAATCGAATGGGACTTCAAGTTGAAAAATGTCGTTTCAATCAATTCATCGGGACACAAATACGGCTTAGTTTATCCTGGAATTGGTTGGGTATTATGGCGGGATGCAAAGTTTGTTCCGCAAGATTTGATTTTTAATGTTAGTTATCTTGGCGGTGAAATGCCAACGATGGCAATTAACTTCTCACGCAGTGCCTCACAAATCATCGGTCAATACTATAATTTTGTGCGTTACGGGTTTGACGGTTATCGTGAAATTCATCAGCGGACGCATGAGGTAGCAAAGTATATTATTAAAGAAATCAAGAAGACGGGCAGATTTAAGGTTGTCAACGGCGCACAGCATTTACCGATCCTGTGTTACGCATTGAAAGATGACCACGCTCAAGAATGGAATTTATACGATTTATCTGACCGGTTACGGATGCGCGGCTGGCAAGTTCCAACGTATCCAATGCCGGATAACCTCAACAATCTGATCGTGCAACGGATCGTTTGCCGGGCAGATTTAGGAATGAACGTTGCCATTGAGTTTATTGAAGACTTTAAGGCCTGTCTGGAAGAACTTGATCACGCGCACGTTTTAGCTCATCACAGCGATGAACAGAAGAAAACGACCTATGGCTTTACCCATTAATTAAAAATTAGCTTGCATTTATTGCCAATTAACTTGATAATTATCTAAGAATAAAAAATGATTTAGGTGAAATAAATGTTTTATGTTTTTCTGGATCTAGTCGGAATTACAGTCGGCGGATTATTGAGTAAACCGTTACAACGGTTCTTGTCGGATAAACAAATCAGTTCGATGATGGAAATTGCAACGTTATGTGTTGGCATCATCGGAATCCAGGGCGCAATTGCAACGAAACAGCCGCTGCTAATGCTTGTCAGTTTAGTTGTCGGTTCGGTTGTTGGTGTTTGGCTGGACATTGATGGCAAGTTCAATCATTTTGGTGATTGGATGAAAACGAAATTTAAAACTTCTGACCCGCATTTTGCGGAGGGATTTATTACCGTTTTCATGATTGAATGTGTGGGTTCAATGTCGATCGTCGGGCCGCTCGACGTCGCGCTTGCGGGAAAAACAAGCCTAATGCTCTTTAAGGTGATTTTAGACTTGATTACTTCCTTAGTCTATGGCGCGATTTTTGGATACAGTGTATTGCTGTCTGGACCATTTGTTTTTCTGTATGAAGCAATCATTTACGGATGCGCTTCGTTTATTCAACCATTGTTGAATGCAGGCACGATCAATGAAATCAGTGCCGTTGGTTCGCTTTTGATCGTTGCATTGGCATGTGATATTTTAGAGATCAAACACTTTAAAGTCGCGAACTTTTTACCTGCGCTTTTAGGGCCAATTATTTATGAAGCAGTTTTAATGTTCTGTAAGTAAGATTTGACAAGCTATTCGAATTAGACTATGATAGCGACAGGATATAAGAGAAGCATTGATGAAAAAGGGTCATTTAAGTTCAAAAGACAGCGAGTCTGGCAGGTGAAAGCAGACATGCGAATTTTAATGATTGGCATTTTCGGAGTTTCTTACGAATTAAGCTGCTAGGATCTCCTAGAAATAGGGTGGAACCGCGATTTGAAGAAGTCGTCCCTATGTAACCGAATTGGCGTTGCATAGGGATTTTTTTGTGCGCTGATTCGTTTCTTCAAAATTTTGAATGGAGGAGCATTGAAATGGCAAAGAAATTATCAATGCAAGATATTATTTTAACTTTGCAACAATTTTGGGCAAAGCAAGGTTGCATGATCATGCAATCGTATGACACTGAAAAGGGTGCTGGAACGATGAGTCCATATACATTCTTACGGGCAATCGGACCAGAACCATGGAACGTTGCGTACGTTGAACCATCACGCCGGCCGGCTGATGGACGGTATGGTGAAAACCCGAACCGGTTATATCAACACCACCAGTTCCAAGTTTTGATGAAACCAAACCCAGATAACATTCAAGATTTATACTTGGATAGTTTGCGGGCATTAGGAATCGAACCTAAGGAACACGATATTCGATTTGTTGAAGATAACTGGGAAAACCCTTCAATGGGATGTGCCGGTGTTGGTTGGGAAGTTTGGCTTGATGGAATGGAAGTTACCCAATTTACATACTTCCAACAAGTTGGCGGTCTCGAAGTTAAACCGGTTGCTTCAGAAGTTACATACGGTCTTGAACGGTTATCATCATACATTCAAGATGTTAACTCAGTCTTTGATTTGGAATGGGCTGACGGGGTAAAGTATGGTGACATCTTCAAGGAGCCTGAATATGAACACTCAAAGTATGCCTTTGAAGAAAGTAACCAAGAAATGCTTTTAGATGCCTTTGATACGTATGAAAAGGAAGCTAAGCGGTTGATCAAGGAAGGCCTCGTTCACCCGGCATATGATTACATTTTGAAATGCAGTCATACATTTAACCTGTTAGATGCTCGTGGAGCTGTTTCAGTAACCGAACGGGCCGGTTATCTTGCACGGATTCGGAACATGGCAAAGGCGATTGCCAAGGTCTTCGTTGAAGAACGGAAGAAGTTAGGCTTCCCATTGATTAAGGACGAAGAATTACGTCAAAAATTATTGAAGGAGGATAAATAACATGTCACATACATTTTTAATGGAAATTGGCTTGGAAGAAATTCCAGCGCATGTTGTCACTCCAAGCGCAGCCCAATTAGTTGAAAAAACTGAAAAATTCTTAAAAGAACAACGGATGGATTTTGATGAAGTCCAAACATATTCAACTCCGCGGCGGTTGACGGTTAAGGTTACAGGCTTAGCTGATAAGCAACCTGATATCCAAGAAGAAGCTAAGGGCCCGGCTAAGAAGATCGCTTATGATAAAGACGGCAACTGGTCAAAGGCTGCTCAAGGATTTGCGCGTGGCCAAGGCGTTTCAGTTGATGATATCTTCTTCAAAGAACTGAAAGGCACAGAATACGTTTATGTTAAGAAGTTTATTGAAGGTAAAGCGGCTGCCGATGTAATGCAAGGCATGCGGGACGTTGCAATGGACTTGAAATTCCCAACCATGATGCGGTGGGGAACCAATGATTTCCAATATGTTCGTCCAATTCGCTGGATCGTTGCGATGTTAGATGATCAAGTTATCCCATTCAAGATTTTGAACATCGAAAGCGGTAACGTTTCTCAAGGTCACCGGTTCCTTGGAAAACCAGTTGAATTAAAGAGTGCTGATGACTACGTTGAAGCATTGCGAGCAGAAAAGGTGATCGTTGATGCTGCCGAACGGAAATCAATGATTCGCGGTCAAATCAATGACCTTGCCCAAAAGAATAACTGGAAGATCGTGATTGACGAAGACTTGCTTGAAGAAGTCAATAACCTGGTTGAATACCCAACGGTCTTTGCCGGATCATTTGATGAAAAGTACTTAAGTGTACCGGATCAAGTTTTGATCACTTCAATGAAGGATCACCAACGGTTCTTCTACGTGACTGATCAAAACGGCAAATTATTGCCAAACTTTGTTTCAGTTCGGAACGGGAATACAGAATACTTAGAAAACGTCGTTCAAGGGAACGAAAAGGTGTTAACTGCCCGGCTTGAAGATGCAAAATTCTTCTATGAAGAAGACCAAAAGCAATCAATTGCTGATTACGTTGAACGTTTAAAGAAGGTTATGTTCCACGATAAAATCGGGACAATTTACGAAAAGATGGCTCGGGTTCGCTTGCTTGCAGCTCAAATTGGAAAGTTTGTTGGCTTAAACGACCAAGAATTAGCTGATTTAGACCGGGCAGCTCAAATTTACAAGTTTGACCTGGTAACCGGTATGGTTGGCGAATTTGCTGAATTGCAAGGGGTCATGGGTGAAATCTATGCCCGTTTGCAAGGTGAGAATGACAATGTTGCAGCTGCAATCCGTGAAGAATACATGCCAACCAGTGCGGAAGGCGAATTGCCAACAACAAAGGTTGGAGCGGTATTATCGATTGCAGATAAGATCGATAGTATCCAAGCATTCTTTGCTGCTGGAATGATTCCAAGCGGTTCAAATGATCCATATGCATTGCGGCGTCAAGCTTTAGGAATCGTTCGCATTGCCCTTGCTCGCAATTGGAAGTTATCTGTTCCGATGATGCTGAAATTCGTTGAAAATGCAATGAACGAACGGCCAGATCTGTACAAGAACATCATGCCGGGCGATGAACAAAAAGACATGCAACAATTTATCATCGATCGGCTTGCCCAAATCATGAATGGCGATAAGCAACTCCGTCACGATGTGCTTGATACGGTGGTTGCTAATCCTGAAAATGCGTTCGTTGATATTGAAGAAGCTGCAAAGATCCTTGGCAAGCACCTTGAAGACGACGACTTTAAGGAAACAATCGAAGCTTTGACCCGGGTTGGCCGGATGGCAAAGAAGGCGCCAAACTTTGAAGACGATGCTGTTTTGAAAGCTGAATTGTTTGAAAACGAATCTGAAAAGAAGCTTGCCGAAGCGGTTAAGAAAGTTGCAACGGCCTTTGAACAGGCTGATTTAGAAGAAAAATTCAATCAATTAGCATCATTAAAAGATCCAATCACCGATTACTTCGATTCAACCATGATCATGGCAAAGGACGAAGATGTAAAGCAAAACCGGCTCTTGCAATTAAAGCAAATTGCTGATTTAACAAAAGATTTTGGTGAATTAGATAATTTGAACGTTAAATAAAATTAATCATTAAGTTTGAAATTCCGATGGTAGCCGCCATCGGAATTTTTTTGGCTAAAATGCCTTAAACTTGCAACCGACAGCAATTCGCGGTATCATTTTATTTGACTGTAAACAGTGGGTGTTTTTTACCCTTTTTTAGAGAGGAGAGGTCAAATGCGGATTCCACCAGAGCTGATTGATCAGGTGCGATCAGAGGTTAATATCTTGGATGTTGTTAGTCAAAAAGTGCAGTTGCACAAGTCTGGGAAAAATTGGTTCGGCTTTTGTCCTTTCCATCCGGAAACGACACCATCGTTTTCGGTTAATGAACAAAAACAAATTTTCAACTGTTTCTCGTGCCATCGGGGTGGTAACGTCTTTAAGTTCGTGATGGAAACGGAAGGATTAACTTTCCCAGAGGCTTTTCAAAAGGTCGCCGAAATGAGTGGAATCTCACTTGATCCGAAGTATACGCAACTTGGATCATTAAATGCCGCTGAATCATCTGAAAACGGGAAAATCATCAGTTTATATGCGCAAGCCACACAACTGTACCATCATATTTTGGTAAATACTGAGCTTGGTGAGGAAGCGTTGAATTACCTGCACGATCGCGGGTTAAACGATGACATGATCAACGAATTTAACCTAGGATTTGCACCGACAACCGATATTTTGAAAAACTTTGTAAAGGAAAAGCAAATCGATTATCAAGTTTTACGCAAATCAGGATTATTTGTTGAGCGGCCGCTGAACGCCGATGATCCGGTCGATAACTTAAATGACCGGTTTAAAGATCGGGTAATGTTTCCAATCAACGATGCAAACGGTCATCCAATCGCTTTTTCAGGAAGAGCATTACACACTGAGGATAAGACGGTTCCGAAGTATTTGAACTCACCTGAAACCCCAATTTTTAATAAACGACGGGTTCTTTTTAACCTGGATAAGGCAAAGGCAACGATTCGCCAAACTAAATCAGTAATTCTTTTTGAAGGGTTTATGGATGTCTTGGCCGCTTATCGGGCTGGAGTTAAGAATGGCGTTGCGTCAATGGGAACGAGTTTAACGGATGAACAAATTGGAATTTTAGCGCATCAGGCGCGGAAGCTTTCGATTTGTTACGACGGGGATGATCCCGGTCAAAACGCGACGAAACGGGCGTTAGAAATCATTCGTCCAAGTGAACGCTTTGATCTGGAAGTCATTAATTTACCGGATAAACTTGATCCGGATGAAGTCGTTAAAAAGTATGGCGAAGAAAAGTTTCGTGAAATCGTGCAGAATCAGCATGAAACACCGTTAAGCTTTTTCATGCACTTTTATGCGCGCAACCGCAACCTTGAAAATGAAAACGACCAGTTAGCATATATTTCCGATATTTTGAAAGAACTGGTAACGGTTAAAGATCCAATCGAGCGTGACTTGTATTTAAACCGGTTAGCATCGAAGTTTGGCGTTGAATACCGCAACCTTGAAAGCCAACTGCAATCTTTGATGGCTGAGCAACAGGCGCGGGAAAAGACCAATCTGAGGGCGAATGCTCAAACACCGGAACAGGAATTTGCAAATTACCAAAAAACGATTACAACGGTTACCGAATCCTTTGAAAAGCCGAAGTATTCGCGCGTAGAACGGGCTGAACGGTTATTGCTTTATCGGATGCTGCATGAACGGGATGTGTGGTTTAAGGTCCGTGAACTGGAAGACTTTAATTTCATTCATCAAAGTTACCAAACCCTTTACCTGCTCGCGGAAGAGTATTTTAATCATGATGAAGAATTTGATGATGCAAAGTTTTTGGAAATGGTAAGTGATGATCAATTACATTCCTTAGCAACTGAGCTTTTGATGGAAGAGTATCAAGGAATGGCAACTGATCAAGAAATTGAGGATTGCATTTCGCTAATTATGAATGAGTATCCGCTTGATGAGAAAATTAAACGGCTTGATGAAAAGATCAAGAAGGCCAAACGGATGAATGATAGCGATAACTTAATGTCATTGATTATGGAAAAAACAAATCTTTTGCGCCAAAAAGATTTAATGAAATCAGAGAACTAATAGGAGGAATTGAGAATGCCTGCAAAGAAGAAAGTTCAAGCTGAAGAACCAGCATTTGATGAAAAGACATTTAAAAAAGAAGTTAATGCTTTAATTAAAGAATATAAGAAAAAAGGTCAAATTCAATATGATGAATTAAGCAAACGGATTGCGGAACCGATGCACCTTGACGCTGATCAAATGGATAAGCTGATCGAACGAGTTGAAGATGCTGGGGTTTCAGTCGTTGATGAAGACGGTGAACCAAGTAAGGCAAGTTTGAAAGCCGCTAACCACACTGCTGAAGAAGCAAAAAAGGACGTTTCAGCTCCATCTGGTGTTAAGATCAATGATCCGGTTCGGATGTATTTAAAGGAAATCGGCCGGGTAAACCTGTTAACGGCGGATGAAGAAATCGACCTGGCTTTAAAGATCGAACAGGGTGATGAAGAGGCGAAAAAGAAATTGGCTGAAGCCAACTTACGGTTGGTGGTTTCAATCGCTAAGCGGTATGTCGGCCGCGGAATGTCGTTTCTTGATTTAATTCAAGAAGGAAACATGGGCTTAATGAAGGCGGTTGAAAAATTCGATTACCGGAAAGGATTTAAGTTCTCAACCTATGCAACCTGGTGGATCCGGCAGGCGATTACGCGGGCAATCGCTGACCAAGCGCGGACAATTCGGATCCCAGTTCATATGGTTGAAACGATCAATAAATTGATTCGGATTCAACGGCAAATGCTGCAAGATCTCGGCCGGGAACCAATCCCAGAAGAAATTGGGGCTGAAATGGACATGCCAACGCAAAAAGTGCGGGACATTTTGAAAATCGCGCAAGAACCAGTTTCACTTGAAACGCCAATTGGTGAAGAGGATGACTCCCACTTGGGAGATTTCATTGAAGATCAGGATGCAACGAGTCCTGCTGATCATGCAGCTTATGAATTATTGAAAGAACAATTGAATGACGTTCTCGATACATTAACCGATCGGGAAGAAAACGTTTTGCGGTTGCGGTTCGGTCTTGATGATGGGCGGACCCGGACCCTTGAAGAAGTTGGAAAAGTCTTTGGCGTAACGCGGGAACGGATTCGGCAAATTGAAGCTAAGGCATTACGGAAGTTACGGCATCCATCACGGTCGAAACAATTAAAAGACTTTCTTGACTAGGGAATAAAGTGAACTAAGATATTTCGAATGGGATCGAAACTAAAGGAGGAATCCAACTTGGCAGATTCAAAAATGAATGAAAAAGAATTTAAGAACAAATTGAATTCACTGATCAAAGAATACAAGAAGGCAGGAAAAGTTCAATACGACGAACTCAACAAACAGTTTGCGGAACCAATGAACTTGAATGCCAACCAAATGGATAAAATCATTGAACATGTCGAAGACGCCGGCATTTCAGTGGTTGATGAAAATGGTGAACCAAGTAAGGCCAGTTTAAAAGCTGCTGACCACGCTGCTGAAGAAGCAAAGAAGGAAACTTCATCATCATTATCATCCGGGGTTAAAGTTAACGATCCGGTTCGGATGTACTTAAAAGAAATTGGTCGGGTGCCATTGCTTTCAGCTGATGAAGAAAAGGAACTGGCATTAAAAATTGAACAGGGTGATGAAGAAGCTAAACAACACCTTGCAGAAGCCAACTTACGGTTAGTCGTCTCAATTGCTAAGCGGTATGTTGGCCGCGGCATGTCATTGCTTGACCTGATTCAAGAAGGAAACATGGGCTTGATGAAGGCGGTTGAAAAATTCGATTATCGCAAAGGGTTCAAGTTCTCGACATACGCAACCTGGTGGATCCGGCAAGCAATTACCCGGGCGATTGCTGACCAAGCGCGGACAATTCGAATTCCGGTTCACATGGTTGAAACGATCAATAAGTTGATTCGGATTCAACGGCAAATGTTGCAAGATCTCGGCCGGGAACCAATTCCAGAAGAAATTGGGGCTGAAATGGATATGCCAACGCAAAAGGTCCGGGATATCTTGAAGATTGCGCAAGAACCAGTTTCACTTGAAACACCAATTGGTGAAGAAGATGATTCGCATTTAGGAGATTTCATTGAAGACCAAGATGCAACTAGTCCCGCCGATCATGCGGCTTATGAACTATTGAAGGAACAATTGAATGACGTTCTCGATACATTAACCGATCGGGAAGAAAACGTTTTGCGGTTGCGGTTCGGTCTTGATGATGGGCGGACCCGGACCCTTGAAGAAGTTGGAAAAGTCTTTGGCGTAACGCGGGAACGGATTCGGCAAATTGAAGCTAAGGCATTACGGAAGTTACGGCATCCATCACGGTCGAAGCAGTTAAAAGACTTTATGAGATAAACGAGGTTTTATTTTGGACACATATCATTTATCAAAACGATTAGCAAAAGCTGCGGCATATGTTCCTCAGGGAGCCCGGTTGGCTGACATTGGGTCGGATCATGCATATTTACCCGCAAATTTAGCAATTAATCATATAATTGATTATGGAGTTGCTGGCGAAGTCGTAAAGGGACCGTACGAAAATGCGGTTCATGAAATTCAACGTGAACATTTAGAAGGAAAAATCTTTCCTCGCTTTGCTGATGGTTTGAAGGCTATTGAAGATGATGATCAAATTGATACGATCACGATCTGCGGCATGGGGGGAACCTTGATCCGAAACATTTTGGAAAAAGATAAATCCAAGTTGCAAAACCATCCGTTATTGATCTTACAACCAAATGTTGGAAGCAACGTTTTAAGACAATGGCTTCAAGCAAATCATTATCAGATTACGCATGAAGATATTCTTGAGGAAGATGATCACATTTACGAGATTATTGTTGCTAAATATGCTAATCAACCAATGCAATTGAGTTCTGAAGATCTCTTTTTCGGTCCGATTTTGAGAAAACATCAAAACAATGCTTTTTTGAAAAAATGGGAAAAGGAAATTGAGAAGAATGAAAAGGCAATTCATCAAATGCAAAAGGCAACGAATCCGCCAACCCAGCGACTTGCTCAGTTGAAAACTGAGAACGAATTAATTAGAGGGGTGTTAGCTAATGGTAAAAGTTAAAGATATTGTTTCCCGGTTTGAAGAATTTGCACCAAAATGGATGGCTGAAGATGGCGACCCAGTTGGACTTCAACTTGGTGATTTAAATCAAGAAGTTCACAAAATGATGGTTACGTTGGACGTGCGCCCGGAGACGGTTCAAGAAGCAATCGACCAGCACGTTGATTTCATTTTTGCCCATCACCCAGCAATGTTTCGGCCAGTCCAACCGTTTGATTTGTCAATTCCACAAAATCAAATGTATGCTGAATTGATCAAGCATAACATTACGGTTTATGGAGCCCACACTAACCTTGACAATGCTAACGGTGGAATGAATGATTGGTTAGCTGCTTTATTTGATCTTCAAGACACGATTCCAATGATGCCAACCCGGGAAGAAAAGATGTACAAACTTGCAGTCTTTACCCAATCAAACACAGCGGATTCAATGCGGCATGCATTAAATGCTGCCGGAGCCGGCAATTTGACTAACTACCGCGATTGTTCATACTCATTGACGGGTACTAGCCGCTTCGTCCCACGCGATGATGAACATTCTTACAGTGGCGATGATAAGGATGAAATGGTCGAAGTTGTTCAAGAAAAGATCGAAGTTTTCTTCCCTGCACGAATTAAAGATCGAGTTTTAAAGGCCATGAAAGATAATCATCCGCAAGAAGACTTTATGTATGATTTGCATGAAGTTAACGGTCTTGGTCAAGAATACGGCATGGGTCGGGTTGGTAATCTTCCTGAACCAATGACGGTTAAAGAATTTGCACTTAAATGCGAAGAAGTTTTTGACATTCCAGGCGTTCGCGTTATTTCAAAGGATATCGATCAGAAAGTTCAACGAATTGCATTGCTTGGGGGTTCAGGGGCACGGTTCTATCCGCAAGCTTTGAGTAAAAATGCTGATTTATATTTAACGGGTGATGTGTCATACCATGTTGGTCACGACATCTTAGCTTCCGGGATGAGTGCTGTTGACGCAGGGCACTACATTGAATCCGAATGCAAGCCGCATTTAACAAAGCTGTTCCAAAAGTGGAGCCAGGAAAATGACTGGCAAATTGATATTTATCAGTCGAAATTAAATACAAATCCATATCAGTTTATGTAAAGATTATGAGAGGTTGCGGTCAATACAACCTCTTTTCATGTTAGAAAAGTTGACAATAAAAGAACAAAAACGGTATCATTAAACCATATTAAAATCAATCAAAGAAAGGCCTGAAAAAGATGGCAAAATACGAAACCTTAATTCCACGGTTTGTTTCATACGTTAAGAAAAACACGCGGTCAGATGAAAATTCAACAACGATTCCATCAACTCAATCACAAGTTGAATTTGCAAAGGATTTAATGGCTGAATTAAAGAAAATTGGAATGCAAAATGTTCGGTTAAACGATCAAAGCGGCTATGTTTTTGCAACGTTGCCAAGCAATCTTCCAGCAGGGAAAATTGCTAAGAAAGTCGGCTTTATTTCACACATGGATACGGCTGATTTCAATGCTGAAAATGTTCAACCACAAATCATTGAAAACTATGATGGCGAATCAGATATTAAATTAGGCGATACAGAATATTCATTATCACCAAAGGAATTTCCAAACTTGAAGAAGTCAAAGGGCCACACCGTAATTACAACAAGCGGTGATACTTTACTTGGGGCCGATGACAAGTGCGGGATTGCTGATATTATGACAGCAATGGAATACTTGATCAATCATCCAGAAATCAAGCACGGCGAAATTGAAGTCGGCTTTGGCCCGGACGAAGAAATTGGAACGGGTGCTGATCACTTTGATACTAAAGACTTCGGGGCAGACATTGCTTACACCGTTGATGGCGGTCCAATTGGCGAACTTGAATATGAAACATTCAACGCTGCCAGTGCAAAGATCACATTTAAAGGGAAAGATGTTCACCCAGCAACCGCAAAGGGCGTAATGGTTAACGCTTTGAAGCTTGCAATGGAATTTGACCGTCAATTACCAGCTGACGAAGTTCCTGAAAAGACTGAAGGACGTGAAGGATTCTTCCTCTTACTTTCGTTAGATGGGGCAATTGATGAAGCCCATGCCGCTTACATCATCCGCGATCATGATCGTGAAAAATTCGAACAACGCAAACAAATGATGTTAGCCATCGCCAAGAAGATGAATGATGAACTTGGTCAAGAACGTGTAATTATTGATATGAACGATCAATACTACAACATGCGTGAAGTCATTGAAAAGGACATGACGGTTGTTGACGTTGCCAAGAAGGCCATGGAAAACTTAGACATCAAGCCGGATATTTATCCAGTTCGTGGTGGAACAGACGGCTCAAAGATCTCATTCATGGGCATCCCAACACCTAACGTCTTCACTGGGGCAGACAACATGCACTCCCGGTTTGAATTTGCCGACGTCAATACAATGGAAAAGGCAACAGACCTTGTAATTGAAATTGCCAAGTTGCTCGGTGAAGAGGCTGAATAGGTCATTTAAAATCAGATAGAAATCTTAAAAAGATTGTGATTGGATATCACAATCTTTTTTTATCCATGAAATTTAAGGATTTACTTATAATTATTGAATATCCGTGATGTTAAGATTATAATTGAAATGTTACCGATTAGAACGGAATGAGGTGTCATTTTGATTCAGGAAAAAAGAATTGAGCTAATTAAACAATTACTAGAGGAACGGCAAGAACTGACAACAAAGGATATTATGGATGAATTCGACGTTTCTCAAGATACTGCGCGGCGTGATATTGTGCTGCTTACGGAACGCGGAGAAGTTCGCCGGACTCACGGTGGAATTTTACCGTTGGATTTTGGACGGAGTGTCCCAAATTATCAAAGCCGGTTAGGACAATTTACCAAGGAAAAAACGCGGATCGCGATGGAGGCGTTAAAATATTTTAAGCCGCATCACGTTTATTTTATTGGCTCCTCAACAATTTTATTGAAGACATGTCAGAATTTGAATATGGCCCTTACTGTTCATACGCACTCGCTTGATAACTGTATTGCGTTATCGGATCATAATATAACAACGGTTAAGATTTCAAGCGGAACGCTTAACCACGAAAACCGTTATTTCTATTCAAACTTAGCGGTCAAAGAACTTCAAAATATCGTTTTTGATACGGCGTTTATTGCGGCTTCCGGAATCGATAAGAATGGGGTTTACCTGCTTGATCAGGGAGATGCCGAAATTGTAGGGGTTGCTGCTCAACAAGCGCGCAAAGTTGTTTTGGTTGCTGAACACCAAAAATTCGTCAATAAATCATACTACCGGATCTGTCCGTTGGATATCATTTCAACGTTTATTACGGATCGGGAACCAACCGCTGAGCAACGAAAAATGTTTAGTCCACATACACAGATCATTGTTGCGAATGGACGCTCAAAAAAGAAATCAAGTAAGAAATAATTAGAGGTAAGAACTTTGAACACGAAAGCTGAAAAACAACCAATCGGGGTGATGGATTCCGGGTTGGGAGGATTAAGTGTCCTTAAAGAAATCATTAAGTTGATGCCGAACGAAGACTATGTTTACTTTGGCGATTCCGCCAATGCACCATATGGGACCCGCACCGCGGAAGATGTCTATCGACTTACAAAGAATGTTGTCGAGATGTTTATTGATCAATACAATGTCAAAGCCATTGTGATTGCTTGCAATACGGCAACCAGTGCGGCAGCGGCTCGACTACGGGAAGAATATGATCTGCCGATTATCGGACTGGAACCGGCAATTAAGCCAGCGGCAATCGACTATCCGCACGGAAAAATTATTGCAATGGCAACGGAATTAACGTTGGCAGGGAGCAAGTTTGAAAACCGGGTTCGCGAGTTAGGTTCGAATGCTGAAATCATTAAGGTCCCAGCACCGGATTTAGTTGAATATGTTGAACACGGCGAACTCGATTCAACTAACGTAAAGAATTATTTACATCAAATTTTAGATGATAAGTTGCCCGTTGATGCCGTGGTTTTGGGATGTACTCATTTCCCGTTTGTTCAAGCGGCAATTCAGGAAGTTGTTGGGCAGGATGTTGCGATTTATGATGGCAGTAGTGGGGCTGCACGGCAATTAAAACATCAGCTGGAAGCAATTCATAAATTATTAACGGCATCTGATCAAGGAACGGTCAACTTAAATAACAGCGATCCATCACAAATCAAGTTAATGGAGAAACTGCTGGCAAAATAGAAGAGGTGCAGAATGAAAATTATTATTTCACCTGCTAAGCAAATGCAGGTCGATACTGATACCTTTGATGTCTTATCCGAGCCGCAAATGCTGTCGCAAGCCGAAGAAATTATGAATTACATGAAATCGTTGACGACTGATGAACTCAAAAAGTTGTGGCATACAAGCGATAAGCTGTTTCAATTAAATGCTGAACGGCTAAAGTCAATGGACCTGAAGAGTGAATATCAGACACCAGCAATTTTAGCGTTTTGCGGTTTGCAATATCAGTATATGGCCCCGGATTTGTTTACGCAGCCTGCATTAGATTATATTCAGCAAAACATGCGGATTCTTTCAAGTTTTTACGGGGTGTTGCGCCCGTTCGACGGCGTTGTCCCATACCGGCTTGAAATGAAAGCAAAGGCTCATGTTAACGGGACGCGGAATCTGCATGAATTTTGGAACCGAACTTGGTTTGATTTATTGACCAAGGATGATGATTTGATCATTAACTTGGCATCAAAAATGTACGCTCATCAAGTAGACCGATACATGAAGAATACGGACGTTAAAATGATTTCATGTGTCTTTGGTTACTATAACGAGCAAAAAAATAAGGTAATTCAGGATAATACGTATGCCAAAATGGCCCGGGGTGAAATGGTTCGTTACATGGCTGAAAATGATATTCACGATTATCATGAAATCGTGAATTTCAATGATTTCGGCTATCAGTACACCCCACAATATTCTGATGACGAAACGTATGTCTTTTTAAGAGATCCAAAACAGAAAAGGAAATTGTAATGAAAATTAAAATGCGTGATGGCGTCGCTTTAGATTGCCACCGATACGGAAAAGGCCAGCCGGTGGTTCTAGTTCACGGGTTTGGCGGAATTCAAGAAATTTGGGTTGGTCAAGTCAGTTGGCTTGTCGCTCATGGATATGAAGCAATCGTATATGATCAACGAAACCACGGTGCTTCCCAGCCGATTGCTGGGCCAGTTCAGGTAATGGGCTTGGTGCAGGACCTGCATGATCTAATTACCCAATTGCATTTGAAAAAACCGTTTTTGATTGGCCATTCAATGGGTGCGGGAGCCGTTTACGGCTTTCTCGGATACTATCCAAGTTTCAAATTAAGCGGTGCAATGGGTATCGATCAACCGCCAAAAATGTTGAGCAACTCTGAATGGCCGTATGGTTTTTTGGATGTAACGGATGATAATTATCGGACTAACTTATTAAAAAAGCGCAAGGTTCACGAAACGTTGAACGGACTTGATGACCGGATTTGGCAACGATACCATCCGGCAAAGAAGCAAAAGCCGTTTCGGTTAAAGGAAAATCTGGGATTATTAGTTAATGAAGCACGGGCAGATTGGCGCAGCGCGTTGGAGCATACCCAAGTTGACACACTGCTTGTTAGTTCAGTCCAAAGTCCATTTTTCGATTATCGATTTGCTGAAACAATGGAACGCCTTAATCCGCAACACATTCATGCGTTGGCAGTTGAAGGCGCCGGTCACGATGTTCAAGCAGAAATTCCAGACAAATTTAATCAAATCATGGGTGCTTTTTTGAAAAACCCGGCAACGTTTTAATTTACTTTTCGAACAACTGTGTTAAAATTCAAATGTTATAAATTTTTTCAAGGAAAAGGGTGGTAAAATGGCAGCAAAGATGAATGCGACGTGCATTATTTGCGGAAAACACTATTCAGTGATGGAAGGTTTTTACCTGCGAAGTTTAGGTCGCGATTTAACTCAGCAAATTAAAGAAGAGTATTCAAATGTCAAACCATCCTCGTTTATTTGTTTAAACGATTTGCAACATATTCGGTTAAGCAACCTTGAGAACATGATCAATGAGGATTTAGATTCTAACCGGAAAATCAATGATGCCCTTGAGAAAAACCTCAACAGCAACCACTACGTTGTTAAGAACACCAACAGTATGAAATTGACCCGCGGGCAAAAGATTGCGGATGCCTTAGCGAAATATGCCGGAAGTTGGGGCTTTATCATTGCCTTTTGTATTTTCCTGTTTGTTTGGATGTCGGCCAATACATTACATATTTTTGGAATTCACTTTGATCCGTATCCATTCATTTTGCTGAATCTTTTCTTAAGTTGTTTGGCAGCCTTACAAGCGCCGGTCATCATGATGAGTCAAAACCGGCAAGCTGAACGTGATCGGTTCGATGCTGAAAACGACTATAAGACGAATCAAAAAACAGAAATGGAATTGCGGAACTTGCATAAAAAGGTCGACCAGTTGAATGAAGTTCAATGGCCACACTTATTGGATATCCAAAAAACAGAAATTGAAGTTTTAACGGAAATTGAATCAGAATTGCAACAAATGAAAATTAAGCAGAACGAATTGATTAAGGCACGACAACATCAGACACGTCATCGCTCGCGACAATAGATAAAAAGGATTGCGCCAAATGGCACAATCCTTTTTTTAGCAGTGAGTGATATTATAAAAGGTTTTAAGAATTTAATTAGAATAAGAAAAGGTAGCCACTGCATAACGGTTATTTTATCTCAAAAATGAAAAAATTCAATAGAATTTAATAACTATTGTGAAAGTTATGGGAAAATCATATATTTAAAAGGCTTTTTATTATGATATTCGGGTCAAATAGGATATACTTAAGGTGTAATCAAGGAGGAATTGGATTATGAATAAAGATTATAAAGAATTAATTTCAGATTTAACAGCAGATGTTGAACATGTAAATCAACGCATCAAAGAACTTGATAATATCACTGATAAAGAAGATTTACCTGAAGATGAAATGGAATTAATCGATCGTCAAGAAAAGGTAATGAAAGATTACGCTGACGTAATGATGGAACGGATCGAATTATACAAAACACGTGATTAATTTGAGCGGTTAAATCATAAAAGACGAACTTTCACAAGTTGAAAGTTCGTCTTTTTTATTTTAATATTCGGATAATTGTCAAAAGTTGACTATTTCTTGGCTTTTGATGAAGAAAAGTAAACTTTATGGCTTCGCGGAAATTCTCTTCCGAATGAAGTCTTGATTTGACGCTTAGCGTTTTGATCATTGAGTTCAATATCAAGTTCTTTGTAGCCAGTTTCAACTAACCGGGCTGAATCTTCCGTTAACTTAATGGTTACGGAACGGTCTTTTTTGAAGGTATAAAACTCAAGCAGGTCAAACCGTCTTTTCTTTAAATTGGTAACCGCAGTCTTTTGGGCCTGTTTTAATTCGACTAATTTCATTTCGTATTACTTCCCACCTAAAAAATGTTCTAAGTCATGCGTAAAGTCTGCCTTTACGATGTTGGTCGTTAAGTAGACGATTTTAACTTGGTTTTCGTCCCGAATAAACGCTACCCGTACTGGTGGTAATTGAGGGGGATTAACGCGGCATTCGTAACACTTATTGCCTTCGACTTCGATCCGGGTTGCAAGTTTAACCTTTGCGAAGTCCGTGTCCATTTGCCGGGTTAATTGTTTTTCAATTGTTTTTTTGATTATCTTTTCTTGATGCCGGTAGGTCTTAAAAACTTTCCGGCAGCCTTTTGAATCATAGCTGAACTGATAATTTGCCATGAAAATCCTTCCTTTATTAACTGATACTTCAATTTTAGCATTGATTTTAAAATTTAACTATTGATACCCCTTTTAATGCGATAAGGCTTTTTAATAACATAATTGAAATTTTTCAATTAAAATGGAGGTGAAAGTAGGGAAAATTAATGAATAATTTATTGAATCAAATCAAAATACTTACCGAACAAGTAAGTCAGAAATGGAATGAAACGGATAGCCTTGTGAGTCAAACCGTTACTCAAATGGCCAAATTGAATTTGGAACTAACGGAAAATTTCTTTGAATTGCTTGAAAAAGGGTATCCGATCGCTGCGCGGATCGTTGCCCGGCCCGTTTATGAACGCAGTATGTTTTTGCAATACATTTTGCATGATCGCCGCGAAATCAGCTCGCGGGCATTGCTATTCTACCATTCAAGTCGGTTACGGCAATATTTGTGGTTAGGTTATATTTTACGTGACCCCGAGTCATTTAAGGATTACTCGCAAGAATACCAAACTTATCAAAAACAAAACCAAAAGATGATCCGCAGTCAAAAGAAATCGATGAAGAAGTGGGTCAGTGAGCAGATCGAAAATGAAAAACAGGCATTCAACCGGATTGAAGAGCTTGTTAAATATTGCGATATTGAACATTTTGATAAGGATGAACGGCGGAAAACGTGGTACCGGCTTGATCCGGAAGTCTTTGGCGGAAAATTAAAGATTTCAACGTTGTCGGACGTTTCAAAATATGTCTTAAATGATAAGCAAAATTACTATTATAATCTGTTTTACGGGATCGATTCGTTATTCACTCACGGGTATTTAATCGCGGACATGCTTGATGCTCAGGTCAATGAATTTAAGGTAGCGTTGCTGACGATGTGTCTCGGAAATTTGAACAGTTTGACGAAGTTTCTTGAACTCGATGACGCCCAAGCACAACAGTTAAAGACGCTTAATCGAAAAATTAAGCAGTTGCGGATCGCAAAGACTCCAATGAACTTGAATGAGTTTAAGGAGAAACTGGATGATCAAAAGTTAGCCGCCAAGTTTAAAACTCAGATTCAACAAAACTTTGATGCTTACCGTTATCTTGCAGATCATCAACACAACTATGCATTGCACGTGCTTTTACGGACAATCAATGAACAGATTATGAGTTGGAAATGGATGAATCAAGATCATCCTGAAAATCGGATCAAGATGTTCACGCTGACAAGTCAGATTCAGACAATTTCTGACTTGTACCGGTTAAGTATTCCGAATTCTACGGAGCAGGATACTTTATCGCATTTGCGGCGGGATAAGAAGGACGAGTATGATGAACTTGCTCAAGATGTAATGCGCGAACGGTCATACCGGAAAGATAAGCAAAAGCGGCGTTGGTTTGTCCTTGAAAGTGACCAGCAAACTGTACATTCAATGCATCAACTGGAACATGTTGTTCTTGAAAACGAAGGAGAATTTGCATACTTGTATGCTAATGGTTTCTTATCGGTTCACGTTCATGGAATTAACCTTGAACTCCCATTTATCCTTAATAAAAAGCCGGTATTCCTCTTAGGCGGGGCTGATGAAACGCATACGTGTCACCAGGTTGCTCAAAAATTATGGCAGTTATTTCAATCAAAGGATGATTAATTAATGAAAGTTGTTAGTCGGACGGCGGTTCGCGTTCAGCTTGAAAAAAGCTTTAAGGCGTATTCGAGTTGTCACGCAACGTTGACCAATTACAAGCAAGATCGGCGAATCGATATCATCAAGAATAAAGACGATTTTGTTTATCGCGAAAGCGGATTTGAACGGATTCGCAAAAAAAATTTGAACAAGGCGAAGGTGATGAATCTTGTTCAAAAACAAATGGAAGTTGAATTCCCGAATAGTAAGAAGATTTACTATTTAATTAAATAGCGGTTTTCGAATCTCACGGTTTATTTTTAGAACTAAGTTATTCGGAAATAGTTAATAGGTTATGACGAACGTCATAACCTATTTTTTGATCCCTTTGTAACCTAAAATGTGCTAGCGAAAATTTTTAATTCGTGGTACGGTCAAAATATTAAGTAAAAAATTTATTATGAAAGGAGCTATTTTATGATTCGGATTTTAGCAAAATCGATTCGTGAAAATAAAAAGTACTCGATCATTGCACCAATTCTGGTATTTTATCAGGCAATGACGAACGTTGCGGTTCCATTTTTGATGGGTGATTTGATCGATAAGGGAATCATGAAGGGCAATCTAACTTACATCTGTCATCTTGGACTGGTGTTGTTGCTGCTTGCCCTGACGGGAATCATCACCGGAACAACTGCTAGCTGGCTTGCCGGAAGGGCAGCGGCTGGTTTTTCGAAGAATCTGCGGCATGATTTATTCGAACATATTCAGCAATTTTCATTTGAAAATATCGATAACTTTTCAAGTGCAAGTTTAGTAACGCGGCTGACAACCGATACCAACAACTTGCAGCAGGCGTACCAAGGAATGTTGCGGATCGCCGTGCGGGCTCCATCCGTAATGATTTTTGCCTTCGTGATGGCTTTCGTTGTCAGTGCAAAGATGGCATTGATTTTCGTTGTTGTCATTCCAATTCTGACGCTTGGATTATTCGCAATTATTAAAAAGGCGCGGCCGTTATTTCATCAAGTTTTCCAACGTTACGATGTGTTAAACCAGGTCGTACGAGAAGACGTTCGGGGAATTCGGGTGGTTAAATCTTACGTTCGGCAAGAAACCGAAAAGCAGAAGTTCAATGATGCGGCTGATGGAATCTACGATGTTTTTTTGAAAGCTCAACGGACAATGGCCTTGAATGCACCGTTAATGCAGTTTGTCGTTAATGCAACGATGCTGCTTTTATGCTGGTTCGGCGCAAAATTGATCGTTGGTAATCAACTTCAGGACGGACAGCTGATCAGTATGTTTTCATATACCATGCAAATTTTGATGAGTTTAAACATGTTGTCAATGATCTTCAACCAATTATCAATGGCTGAAGCATCGGCATCGCGGATCGTCCGGGTTCTGAAAGCGCAACCGTCGATCGAATCACCTGCAAATGGTGTTCAAACCGTTAAGGATGGCACGGTTGATTTTGATCACGTTAACTTCAGTTATGACCATGATCCGCAAAAGCTGCAGCTGCAGGATATTAACTTACACCTTAAAGCAGGCGAAACGCTGGGAATCATTGGAAAAACCGGTTCGGGAAAGTCAACTTTAGTTTCATTACTACCGCGATTATATGATGTAACTTCCGGTGAAGTTCAGCTTGGCGGAATCAACGTGCAGGATTATGATTTGAAGACACTTCGGGACAATGTTTCCGTTGTATTGCAAAATAACGTTTTGTTCTCCGGTACCGTAAAGGATAATCTGCGGTGGGGTAATCCGCATGCAACGGATGAACAAATCGTTCAAGCATGCAAGTGGGCCCATGCCGATGAGTTTATTCAAAAGCTCCCGGATGGCTATGATACAATGCTGGAACAAAACGGGACCAACGTTTCTGGCGGGCAAATGCAACGGTTATGTATTGCGCGGGCGTTGCTTAAAAATCCGCAAGTTTTGATTTTGGATGATTCGACAAGTGCGGTTGATACGAATACAGATGCGCAGATTCGGCAAGCCTTTCGTGACGAGCTGCCGCATATCACAAAGATTATTATTAGTCAGCGAATTTCATCGATTTCAGATGCTGATCAAATCATTGTGCTTGATCACGGGAAAATCACTGCCCAAGGAACGCATGCAGAACTGTTGAAATCAAGCAAACTTTACCATGACATTTATGAATCGCAAAATTATCAAGGAGGTGAGCACCATGGCGAAGCCAATTCGTAAACGCGGAACGTTGAGGGAAAACTTGCCAACGTTGAAGCGGCTTTTAAAATTGATTTTTACTTCGCACCCGGTGATTTTGCTGATGGCGTTTGTTGGAATCATTGTTAACGCTGCCGCCGGGGTATGGGGCTCACTGTTTTTACAACGGTTATTCGACGATTACATCACACCGCTTGTCAAAAGTAGTAACCCGAATTTCATTCATTTGATCCATGCGTTGCTGATCATGGGCGGAATTTATCTGCTGGGCGTCTTGGCGGCCGCTTTATACACCCAACTGATGGCGGTTTTAGCGCAAAAGATTCAATTAAGTTTGCGGAAAGAAATGTTTGCCCACATGCAAACCTTAGCGATCAGCTATTTTGACCGTAATAATTTTGGCGATTTAATGAGCCGGTATACTAATGATATTGATGCGTTGTTGCAAATGATCATGCAAAGTTTCCCGCAATTTGTCAGTGCGCTGTTCAACATCGTGTTTGTTACTGCCGGGATGCTTTATTTGAGTCCATTTTTGACGATCGTTTCATTCGTGATCTTTGCGATCAGTATTGTTTTCTTAAACTTCTTAAGTAAGCGCAGTTCGAAATACTTCAATCAGCAGCAGGAAACCATTGGGGCGCTTGATGCTCAAATTGAAGAAATCCTGAACGGCCAAAAAGTTGTCAAAGTCTTCTCGCATGAAAAGCAAGTTGAAGACCAGTTTAATAAGTTGAACGATGATTGGGCCGAAGCTTCTGGAAAAGCAAATGGCTATGCAACAATGCTGTTCCCGTTTATGGGCAACTTAGGGACGATCTTATACGTCTTGATCGCAATCATTGGCGGTTTCTTGACGTTAAAGGGTTATTCAGCTCTAACCTTGGGAACGATTGCGGCCTTCTTACAGCTTAGCCGATCATTCAGTCGACCAATTGCTCAGATTTCACAACAGTTGAACAACATTATTTTGGCGCTTGCCGGCGGAAAACGGATTTTTGAATTATTAGATGCGCGCCCGGAAGTCGATGATGGAACCGTTGACCTTGTGCGGGTGACCCGACGAAACGGCCAATTAGTTGAAACTACCGATTCAAGTCATGATGAATGGGCATGGAAAGATGGGACTAAGTACATTCCGTTACAAGGCAAAGTTGATTTTCAGCACGTTGATTTTGGCTATTTTAAGGATAAAACGATTTTGCATGACGTTAACTTAAAGGTCAAACCGGGACAAAAGGTTGCGCTGGTTGGTCCAACCGGAGCGGGTAAAACCACAATCACCAGCATGTTGAATCGGTTCTATGAAATCGATCAAGGACAGATCACCTACGATGGAATCAACATTCAGCGAATCAAGAAGGAAGCGTTGCGCCGTTCACTTGGAATCGTTTTGCAGCAAACCAACCTCTTTACGGGAACGGTCATGGAAAATATCCGTTACGGGCGGTTAGATGCAACCGATGATGAAGTCATGGCGGCCGCCAAACTGGCGAATGCCGATTCATTTATTCAAGAATTGCCGCACGGGTATCAAACCGTGATTACCGGCGATGGCTCAGATCTATCACAGGGTCAACGACAAATGTTATCGATTGCACGGGCGGCCTTAGCTGATCCGCCAGTCATGATCCTTGACGAAGCCACTTCAAGTATCGATACCCAGACCGAACGCAAGGTTCAAGGAGCAATGGATAACTTGATGAAGGGACGGACAAGCTTTGTAATCGCCCACCGCTTATCAACGATTTTTAACTCAGATTTGATTGTGGTTGTTGAAGATGGAAAGATCATTGAACAGGGCAGTCATGAAGAGTTGATTGCTCAACGCGGAAAATATTTCCAATTATATACTGGTGCGTTAACATTAGAATAGATGATTAGAAAGGGAGAATTGAAAATGGCAGACTATCGAATTGAGGCTGATACGCTTGGTGATGTTAAGATTCCGCAAACGGCATTGTGGGGTCCGCAAACGGAACGGAGCCGGCATAACTTTCCAACAGGGGCTTTAATGCCGTTGGACGTGATCAAGGCAATGTTAAGCATCAAGAAAGCCGCCGCCTTGGCTAACCTTGAACAGGAAAATATTGAAAAAGAAAAGGCAGACCTAATCGTTAAGGCCGTAGATGCTTTACTGGCTCAAAATGATGATGAATTACGGCAGGAATTTCCGCTTCACGTTTACCAAACGGGTTCCGGAACGCAAACAAACATGAACGTCAACGAGGTTGTAGCGCATAAAGCGGCTCAAATTGACGATTCAATTGAAATTTTACCCAACGATGATGTTAACCGCAGTCAAAGTTCAAATGACACGTTCCCAACCGCAATGAATATTGCAGCGCTTGAAAAGGTTAATGAGCTTGAAAAAGCTGCGCACCATTTGATCACGGTGTTGGACGAGAAGCAACGTGAATTTTGGGACGTTGTTAAAATTGGTCGGACGCACCTGCAAGACGCAACCCCGTTAACGTTTGGTCAGGAAGTCAGCGGCTGGAAGAGTATGGTTCAGCATGACGTTGACTACTTAGCTGAATTGAAACCAACCTTGAACGAATTGGCGATTGGCGGAACGGCGGTAGGGACCGGCTTGAATACCCCTGACGGATTTGCCGATCAAATTACCAAGCACCTAAATCAGATCTATGGCGGTCACTTAACGGCCAAGTCAAACAAGTTTTATGGATTAGCTGCTCATTCGGGACTTAACGTGGTTCATGGCGCAATTAAGACATTAGCCAGCGATCTATTGAAGATTGCAAATAATGTCCGTTTCCTCGCAAGCGGTCCACGTGCAGGTTACAATGAACTGAATATTCCAGCAAACGAACCGGGATCATCAATTATGCCCGGAAAGGTCAACCCAACTCAAGCTGAAGCCATCACGATGGCAGCCGCGCGGGTCATGGGCAATGATACGACGATCACGATTGCCTGCTCGCAAGGTAACTTTGAAATGAACGTTTATAAACCGATCTTGATTGCCGCATTCCTTGAATCATGTGAAATTCTTGCCGGAACGATTATGGGCTTTGCAGATAAGATGGTTGCCGGGTTAACGGTCAACCGGGAACGGATGCAAGCCTTAGTCGACAATTCATTGATGACTGTCACTGCATTATCACCGCATATCGGTTACCATGCAAGTGCTGAAATTGCCCAGATGGCGGAACGCGAAGGAACCACCTTGCGCGAAGCCGCATTGAAGTCTGGCAAAGTAACTGCTGAACAATTCGATCAGTGGGTTGATCCGTTAAAGATGACGAATTATGATAAATAAAAATTAATTGAATTAGGACCATTCTGAGAAGGATGGTTCTTTTTTGTTTTAATTTTGGGATAATATTTTTTAAGTCCAAAAATTTGATTGCTATTTAAGATGATGAATTTTATCAATAATTATTAAAAAGCAAGATGATTTTGTTGATTAAATTTGATATTATATTATACATATTAAGTTAAAGCATTTAATTTAAATGAATCGGGTTTTTGATATAAAAAATCAATTAAGGATATAAAATAAAGAATTGGATAAGGATATAAAATGGAACATAGTAGAAATTACATTTTGTCAGTGTATACTGTATTCATCATCGAATTGTTAACTTTAATTTGTTCAATGGCTTTTTGCGAAAGATTTTTAGGATTTAATACTCTATCAATAGGTGAACTTCAATCTAATAGAGATTCTATTTTAATTGTCGCTATTTTTTTATATTAATAGATTGCATAATTGAGTGGCGATGGATAGATAAAAATAAGGGTGGAATCATTGTAATTTTGCTTTATATATTCACTATTTCATGTGAAAATTTAATTTATGGCATGATGGTAGCATGGTTAGATTGCATGTTTAAGGATGTCGGGTGGAATAATATAATTCAATACACTTTCTGGATCACCGTTGTGGTTTTTATAAGTATAACAATTTGGGGATTTTTAACAAAACGAAAAGACTATGATCATCCAATTTTAAATTATTGCTTTATTGGTTCAATCGTTGTGGGAATATTTAATATTTTTTGGGGCTGGAGTTGGCTTAATATTATATTGGATATTATTGATATAATCATTGTTTCATTGTTTATATATTTTGATACGATTAAAATTAAACAACATGCGAGAAAAGTGATGACTTTTAGTAAAAGGGTTAAGTTTTTAAATATACTAAAAGACGCTGGAAATATTTATTTAGATTTTCTAGTGATTTGGTCAAGTTTATTTGACTTAATGGCGGAATCTGAAGATTAACCTTTATGAAGGAGAATGAATAGCTACCTATCGGATCAGTAGTCAAATTAAAAAGCTTTGATCTATTAGTGATGATTGTTCTGTTATGTATACCAACCGGAAAATTTAAACATTAAATTAAAACAGGTTTTATTACAAATTGATAGTTCCATCTATTTATGATTTAATCTTTATAGCTTATATTGAGGATAGAACAGGCAGTTATCGCACCCGTGAGGTATCCAAAAAAGATGTGGGAAGGCCGTCCCACCAATGGATTGGTAATGAAGTCTAATTTTAATTAGTCTTCTTTTTAGTATAAAAAATGACAAGGTTCTTGACCTTGCCATTTTGTTATCTTTATTCAATTTAGTTCATGTATTCGCGGGTCATTGGCATGTTGATTCCGCTTGGTCCCTTAGTTAATTGGAACTGCATGACATCAATGTTGCCGGATTCAAATGAAGCGGCACATGCTTGCAGGTACAAATCCCACATCCGTGCGAACCGTTCGCCCATTTTCGCAACGATTTCTTCACGGTGCGCGTTAAAGTTCTTGTCCCAGATTTCAAGCGTCTTTTGGTAATGCCGCCGCAAACTTTCAAGATCAGATAATTGAAGTTCAGCTTCGACAATGTTAGTCATGTTTTCAACCAATCCTGGAATGTAGCCGCCAGGGAAGATGTATTTATCAAGCCAGGCATTGGAAGCCCCGCCTTGTTGCCGCGTAATTCCATGGATCAAGGCAATCCCGTCATCTTTGAGGTACTTATTAATAATCTTAAAGTACCGTGGTAATTCATCATGGCCGACATGTTCGAACATGCCGACGCTTGTAATGTAATCAAACGGTTCGTGTTTCAGTTCACGGTAGTCTTCAAGGATTACTTCAGCTTGACCTTCAAGTCCAAGTTCCTTGATTTGTTGGTTAACGTAGTTGTACTGTTCCTTACTCAAGGTAATTCCAGTAACTTTCAGGTTATATTCCTTGGCGGCCGTCAACATCAACGTTCCCCAGCCGCAACCAATATCAAGCATTGTCTTGCCCGGTTGCGGATCGAGCTTCTTTAAAATGTGGTGAACCTTATTCATTTGTGCTTGTTCCAAGGTATCATCTGGATTTTCAAAGTAGGCACATGAGTAAGTCATCGTTGAATCCAGCCATAACTTGTAAAAGTCATTTCCGATGTCGTAATGGCTTTGAATATCCGCCTTATTTTTGTTTTCAGAATGATCTTGGTGAGGGTGGTACTTTTTCAGTTTGGCACTGCGCAAAAAGCTGCCTTCTGAACGATATGCAGAGGCAATGATCTTCTGGATCGAGCCTTGGATATCAATAATGCCATCCATATATGCTTCGCCAAGACAGACGGATGGATTCTTGATCAATTCCTTGACAGAGATATTATCGCGGAAGGTGATCACTGCTTCGGGAGTTCCTTCGCCACCGTATTGTTTGCTTGAACCATCGGCATAGTTGACCTTGACTGGAAAATCAAAGGAATGCTTCAAAATGGTTTTAAAAAGCATGCTATCAAGCATATAAATGCCCCCAATATATAATAATTAGCAATTATAGATATCAAATTATATCTAATTGTTTAAATTTTACCATTCCTGACATTTGGATACAAATAAACCGTCACCGGATCTTCTTATTGCGCGTTTCGTTAAAAATGATAGAATAGCATAGTACACTTAAATAGTTACAATTCATTCCCGATAGGATTCACATATGTGAAGATGCCTTGTAACCATTTAAAATTATTAATTCAAATGGGGGACGTTTTTTATGTCAGAAAAATACTTATTTACTTCAGAATCTGTATCTGAAGGGCATCCAGATAAAATTGCTGACCAGATCAGCGATGCAATTTTGGATGCGGTCTTAAAGCAGGATCCACAAGCCCGGGCTGCGATCGAAACGACCGTTACAACTGGATTAGTGGTTGTTGTCGGTGAAATGTCAACTTCCGCATACGTTGACATTCAAAAGATTGCCCGTCAAACGATCAATGATATTGGTTACGTTGACGGTAAGTTTGGGTTTGACGGTGATTCATGCGCAGTCTTAACGGCTATTGATGAACAATCACCTGATATTGCGCAGGGGGTTGATGAATCAATTGAACGGCGCGAAGGCGATCAAGACGAATTTGATGAGATCGGTGCCGGCGACCAAGGAATGATGTTTGGTTACGCCATTAACGAAACACCGGAGTTAATGCCAATGCCGTTAATGTTAAGCCACAAGTTGATGCGTAAACTTGCTGAAATCCGGAAGAACGGAATTTTAACTTACCTTGGACCGGATGCTAAAGCCCAAGTTACGATCGAATACGATGAAAACCACAAGCCAAAGCGGGTTGACACGGTTGTTCTTTCAACCCAACACTTGGCTGATGCTTCACTTGAACAAATTCGGAAAGATGTTATTGAAAAGGTAATTAAGAAGGTTATTCCAGCTGACCTGTTGGATGACCAAACCAAGATCTACGTTAACCCAACTGGCCGGTTCGTAATTGGCGGCCCTCACGGGGACTCAGGATTAACTGGCCGGAAGATCATCGTTGATACGTATGGTGGGGCTGCTCACCACGGCGGCGGAGCCTTCTCTGGAAAAGACGCAACCAAGGTTGACCGTTCAGCAAGTTACGCTGCCCGGTATATTGCCAAAAATATCGTTGCTGCCGGTTTCGCCGATGAAGTTGAAATCCAACTTGCATACGCCATTGGAGTTGCGCGTCCGGTTTCAATTTCAGTCAACACCTTTGGCACTGGTAAAGTCAGTGAAGACAAGTTAGTGGCCGCAATTCGGAAAGTCTTTGACTTGCGTCCAGCCGGCATCATCAAGATGTTAGACTTGCGCCGGCCAATTTACAAGCAAACCGCTGCATACGGTGCATTCGGCCGTGATGATCTTGATCTTCCATGGGAAAAGACGGATAAGGTCGATGAATTAAAGAAAGTAATCGCTAACGAAAAATAATTAATTTGACAATCACTCAAATGCCAAGTATACTGAATGACAGTTTAAAAGAGTCCTTTAATTTGGTCCTGTGAGGCCACAAAAGACATTCGGGTTTATTTGAGAAAATCAAATTTGAAAATAGCTTTTGTGTATCACAGGGTATGCAAAGGCTATTTTTTGTTAGGAGGAAGTTTTTGATGGCTGAAAAGAAACACGATGTTGTCTTAGATGTCAATGAACGGCCGAAACCCGGGCAATGGGTCGGACTTTCAATTCAACATATGTTTTCAATGTTTGGCTCAACCGTTTTGGTTCCAATTCTGGTTGGACTAAATCCAGGAATCGCCTTATTCAGTTCCGGAGTCGGAACGTTGATGTATATCCTGATTACGAAGGGTAAGATTCCCGCATACATGGGATCAAGCTTTTCATTCATCGTGCCGATGGTCGCTTTAATGAAGACAGTCGGCTATCCTGGAATTGCCCAAGGGACAATTGCCGTTGGGTGTGTTTACCTAATCGTATCGCTGATCGTCAGCAAGATCGGTTCGGATTGGATCGATAAGATTTTACCGCCAATCGTCGTTGGCCCGATCATCATGGTAATTGGGTTATCACTTGCGGGAACAGCTGCAAAGGATGCAACGATTAACGCTGCTGGTCACTATGACTTGCGGTACTTCTTGGTTGCATTGTTGACCTTGATGATCACGATCTTCTTTAACATGTATCTTAAAGGATTCATGGGATTGATTCCGATTCTTTTAGGAATTGTCTTTGGTTACGGAATTGCATGCTTATTCGGCCTGGTCAACTTTGCACCAATTGCTAAAGCGCACTGGATCAGTTTGCCAGCATTCCAAATTCCATTTGTGACGTATCACCCGCACATTTTCTGGGGTGCGATTTTGAGTATGGCACCCATCGCGTTCGTCACAATGACCGAACACATGGGCCACATTATGGTCTTGAATGAGTTAACTGATCGGGATTTCTTCAAGGATCCCGGCTTGAACCATACGCTTGCCGGTGATGGGACAGCATCAATTATTGCCGGTCTTGTCGGTGGTCCGCCCGTTACAAGTTACGGTGAAAACATCGGGGTCCTTGCGATTACCAAAGTTCACAGTGTTTACGTTCTTGGCGGCGCAGCGTTATTTGCAATCCTATTTAGTTTTATCGGAAAGTTAAGTGCGTTGATCCAATCAATTCCAAGTCCGGTAATCGGCGGAATCTCATTCTTGCTTTTCGGGGTAATTGCCTCAAACGGATTAAAGGTTTTGATCGATAACAAAGTTGATTTAGGAAAGAAGCGCAACTTAATGGTTGCCTCAACGATTTTAGTTATTGGGATCGGAAATGCTTACCTTCAACTTGGGCAATATCAATTCTCTGGCTTAGCTGTTGCATCAGTCATCGGGGTTATTTTGAACTTGATTTTGCCAGATAAAGCCAATAGCGAAAAAGAAGTTGAAGCCAAAGCGGCCAAACGCAATGACTAAAAATTAAATTGGAGCTTACCAATTAATAAAATTAAACGAATGATTTTAGATATTAGAACCGATTTACAAACAATAAGGTATTATTTTTGATTAATGTTAATAATTTAATTGAATTATCGAATTTAATTGGGTACAATTAGACTGTTATAAATTTACTAGCAATTATATTGAGGAGGAGAACAATTGTATCTCGCAGTTAATATTATTGGTTTACTTATCTTCCTTCTGATCGGCTGGCTCTTTTCAAAGGACCGCAAGAAGATCGATTGGAAGGGTATCGGTATTATGGTAGTCTTCAACCTTTTGATGGCGTTCTTCTTGGTTAAGGTTCCGTGGGGACGTGACATCGTTAAGGGCTTGGCTGCCGGATTTGACACATTGATTCAAGTCGCATACAAAGGAATCGCATTCTGTATCCCAAGTATGGTTCACGTGAAGAACATGGACTTCTTTGTTAGTGTCTTGTTACCAATTCTTTTGATCGTTCCGTTATTTGATATCTTAACTTATATTGGTTTCTTACCATGGGTTATCAAGTGGATCGGAAAGATTTTAGCATTCATCACGCGGCAACCGAAGTTCGAATCATTCTTCGCCGTTGAAATGATGTTCTTAGGAAACACTGAAGCCTTAGCCGTTTCATCCCTTCAATTAAAACAAATGAAGGCATCCCGGAACTTGACGCTTGCGATGATGTCAATGAGTTGTGTTACAGCTTCAATTTTAGGTTCATACATGCAAATGATGCCGGCGCAATTCATTTTAACCGCTGTCCCGATCAACGTGATCAATGCCTTGGTCGTAACTGCAATGCTTAACCCGGTTGAAGTTTCAGAAGCTGAAGATACAATTGCCACGATGAAGGGCTCAGCAGCCAAAGAATCAGGCGATGTTGAAGCTGACGGTAAGAAAGAACCATTCTTCTCATTCTTAGGCGATTCAATTTTGGGTGCCGGCCGTTTGGTATTGATCATCGCTGCGAACGTTATCACATTCGTTGCTTTAGCTGCCTTGATCGATAAGATTCTTTCATTAGTACATATTTGGTCAATGGAAAAGATCCTTGGCTACATCCTTTATCCATTTGCATGGCTCTTAGGGGTCGGCGGCGATCCGCATACTGTCTTACAATTAAGTCAGTACATGGGAACGAAGTTGATCACCAACGAATTCGTTGTTATGGGGAAGGTTTCACCAATCATTCATACCTTTGCACCACACTTTAGAGCTGTCTTAACAGTCTTCTTAACATCATTTGCTAACCTTTCAACAATCGGAATGATCATCGGTTGCTTCAAGGGAATCGTAAATCGTGAAAAGAACGACTTGATTTCAAAGAACGTTGGATACATGCTTCTTTCAGGAATTCTTGTATCACTTCTTTCAGCCGCAATGGTTGGATTATACGTTTGGTAAAAGATTAAAATTAAAGATCAAAGAAGGTCGCATGCAGTGCGGCCTTTTTGTTTTTGCTACTTTGTTTGCTATAATAATCAACTGTGATATTTTTTACGGAGGATTATTGGATGAATTCAAAAACTTTACGAGCGGTTACCGCAACGGGAATTTTATCGTTTGCTGGGATTGTCGTTGAAACCGCAATGAACGTTGCTTTTCCAACGCTCATGCGGGATTTTCACGTTTCAACGTCTGCGGTGCAATGGTTGACGACCGGATACTTACTGGTCCTTGCACTCGTAATTCCAACGTCATCATTTTTAAAACGCAGCTTTAAGACGAAAAGTTTATTTGTAATTTCAAACTTATTCTTTATTTTAGGAACGGTGGCAGCCATGCTTGCGCCATCCTTTGCAATTATTTTACTCGGACGGTTAATTCAAGGAATCGGAACCGGGATTGCATTGCCATTGATGTTTAACATCATTGTCGAACAGGTGCCGATTTCCAAAACCGGAACGGTAATGGGCTTTGCAAACTTAATTATTGCAATCGCGCCGGCAGTTGGCCCGACAATGGGCGGTTTCATTGTTAAAATGTTTGGTTGGCGGGTCATTTTCCTGGTGTTATTGCCATTACTAGTAATCTCGTTGATTCTTGGAATGACGTCCATTACCCAGAAATCAGCGATTGAACATTTGAAATTTGACTTCATCAGTTGGATCATTTTAGCAATTGCGTTCAGCAGCCTCGTATTTGCAACGAACCAGGCTTCAATTTCTGGGTGGCTTGATTGGCGGGTCATTGTTCTGTTGCTGGTAAGTGTGCTTGCTATTCTGGGATTTTACAAGTATTCAAAGAAGCCACACCATCCGTTGATTCGGACCAATGTATTACTGAATTGGCGGTTTGATTTAAGCACGATCGCGCTGATGATCTCCCAATTCAGTATTTTGGGAACAAGTTTCTTATTACCAAACTTTGCGCAATTATCTCTTCATCAAAACGCGTTCGTTGCCGGTTTACTGCTTTTACCAGGAACAACGCTCGGAATCTTTTTGTCATTGCTTGGCGGAAAGATGTACGATGTTTTAGGAGCGCGAAAACCGATCATGCTTGGCTTTAGTCTGTATGCCATCGCAACCTTGCTTTTCAGCATCTTTATGCCAAAAATGACAATTTGGATGATCATTATCTTCTTTGCGATTGCAATTATGGGACAGGCATTTAGTTCCGGAAACACGATGACAAGCGGGCTTCATCAAGTTGAAGATCAATTCAGTACCGATGCAAATGCAGTTTTGAATACCGTGCAACAGTTGGCCGGAGCTTTAGGGACCTCAATTGTTGCGACAATTGTTGCGGAACACCAGCGTGCAGCCCATCACATTGCTTTTGGAACCATGACCGGCGTTCGAACGGCATTTTGTTTGTTGTTCATCTTACAGTTAGTTGCATTGTTATTTACATTTTTAGTTACGCAAAAAGCAGCAAAGAAAAATAAAAGATGAAATGAGGCGATAAAATGGTTACAGTCAATGTTATTTTAGGAAGTAACCGGCAAGTGGCGATTGGCAAACGACTGTTTAAATACCTTGAAAATCAAATTGCACCGTTGGTCGGTGAACGCGATGAAATCACCTTCAAGTTCATTACGTTAGATCAATATCATTTAGACTTCTTCCATGAAGATTTACCCCCAATCAATAACCCGGAACGGAAACTTGCCACTAATGAGCAACAATGGATCGATGACATGCAGGCTGCTGACGGGTATATCTTCATTACTCCAGAATATAACCATTCAATTCCGGCCGTTTTGAAGAATGCAATTGATTATTTGGCATTTGAAGGCAATCGGAAGCCGGCTAAAATCATTAGTTATGCCGATAGTATGCGGGCCGGTCAATTTGGTGGCGAAGCTTTGCGCGAAGTAATCAATCGGTTAGGCTTTATCACTTTGCCAATGATCACCACGGTCGGTAAGGTTACGGCAAACTTTTCAGCAGATGGCTTTTTGCTTGAAGACGCGCCATCTGGAGCATATTACCAGAAGAAATTGCTGGAAACCTTGCATGAAATTGGCTTTTACAGCCGTGTTTTAAAGGATCATCCATACCAGGAGTTTAATGATTAAAAGGAAAGGAGGTTGTGATATAAATCACAATCTCTTTCTTACTACCAAGAGGAGTGATTGAGTTGGAAAAACAATTTTTTAATCAAATTTTGGCTAACAGTCTGATTCAGGAAAATTCAAATCATTCTAATCAATACCTTGCACCGCAAATCATTACTAATCAGCCGCATGATTGTTTGTGGCAGCATCTTAAATATGAACTGCTGCACTGTAAAGAATTTAAATGGGCGGTCGCTTTTATTACCCGCGATATGCTGACGCCGTTGAAAGTGGTTTTAAAGGAACTGGCAACCAAGGGCGTGCACGGAACCCTGATCACTGGAACGTATCTAGGGTTTAATGAACCTGCAGTTTTTCGGGAACTGATGAAAATTTCAAACCTTGATGTTCGAATCGTAACCGCTCCAGGATTTCATGCAAAGGGGTATTTCTTTGATTATGATGAATATCAAACGGCATATATTGGAAGTGCTAATTTTACGCGCAGTGCGCTGATTCAAAATCAAGAATGGAATTTACGGCTGACATCAATGCAGCAGGGACAGTTTATCAAGCAACTCAATACAGAATTTGAACGGTTGCAGCAGCAAAGTGTCCCGTTAACTTATGATTGGATCGATGAATATCAAGAAGGCTACGTTAAACCGCAACGGCCGGGTTCATCATCACGAACCGATCAGGCAGCGCCAATTGCACCTAATAAAATGCAGGCAGCTGCCCTTAATGAATTGGACGATTTGTACTATCAGCAACATGCTTCCCGGGGACTGATCGTTTCAGCGACGGGAACTGGGAAAACTTACTTAGCGGCTTTATGGACGAAGAAATTTAAGCCGCACCGCTTTTTATTTGTCGTTCACCGCGAACAGATTTTGTTAAAGGCCAAGGATAGTTTTTATAGGGTGATTGGCGGGGCTAAAGATGATTTCGGAATTTTAAGCGGAAACCAGCACCATGCGGAAGCTAAGTACGTTTTTGCAACGGTTCAAACCATTTCGCAAATGGAAAAGATGAAACAATTTGCTCCCGATGAATTTGACCTCATCATTATTGATGAAGCGCACCATGCCGCTGCCAAGAATTATCAATCATTACTGAATTACTTCAAACCGCAATTTTGGTTGGGCATGACCGCAACGCCTGAACGGATGGATAATCAAGATGTTTTTCAGCTTTTTGATTATAACTTGGCGTATGAAATTCGGTTGCAAGATGCCTTGGGAAATAACATGTTATGTCCGTTTCACTATGTTGGGGTCGCCGACTATGAAATTAACGGACAGTTGATCGATGATACGGCATCATTAAAGTATTTAACGGCAACCGACCGGGTCGATTATGTTTTGGAACAGTTGGACTATTACGGCGATAACGGACAACCGACTGCCGGGTTGGTTTTCTGCAGTCGCACAGCCGAAGCAACCCAGCTTGCAGAAATTTTTACGCAAAAAGGGCATCCGGCAAAGGCATTGACCAATCAGTCAAGTGCAACGGAGCGGGCAAGGGTGATTGCGCTTCTTGAAAAGCATCAGATTGAATATATCATTACGGTCGATTTGTTTAATGAAGGGGTTGATATTCCGTGTTTAAATCAAATCGTAATGCTGCGCAGCACGCAATCCAGCATTGTCTTTACCCAGCAACTCGGCCGTGGTTTGCGGAAGTATCCGGGAAAAGATTTCGTAACGGTCATTGATTTCATCGGAAATTACCGGAATAATTACCTGATCCCGATCGCCCTTTATGGCGACAACGATGGCGATCCGGATCGTTTGAAGACCGAATTACTGACTGAGGATCTTGTCGGCGTTTCAACGATCAATTTTACGTCCATTTCAAAACAGGTTATTTTGGATTCACTAGCCAAGGTCAAACTTAATTCGCTTCAAACATTGAAAACCGAGTATCTGAACTTAAAACAGCAACTTGGACGTGCGCCATTATTGATGGATTATCAAAAATTCGGAACGGTTTCTGCCCGGCCATTTATTGAAAATCCCCGGCTGAATAACTATGCAGAATTTTTAGGGAAAATGGGAGCGAAAGTTCAACTTTCGGAATATCAGAATCAAGTTTTGACGTTTATTACGAAGGAACTGGCCAATGGTAAGCGGCCGCATGAACTGATCGTGTTGCGGGAGCTGATCGAACACGGACATATTGCATTTGACCAGTTGAAGCGAATCTTTAATTCGCAGCATATTTATGTTAACGATGCGGTCATTCAATCGGTCATCCAAGTCCTTTCACTGGCATTCTTTGATGTTAAAGCGGGAAAGACGACCCGTAAGGCCCAATACGGCGATCATTCATTGATTCAAACGGATTTGTTGGAAATCAGCTTAAGTTCAGCATTTAAACAAGCATTGACCCAAAGTGGAACCGATTTTAAGCGGCTCGTAAATGATGCAATCAAGGTTGGATTAGATTTCAATCAAAATTACAACAATCAGGCGCAATTTACGCTGGATCAGTCATACTCGCGGAAGGATGTTTGCCGGCTTTTGAACTGGGAAAAGGATGTCAGCGCACCGCTTTACGGTTACCGGGTAACGGATGAAGTATGTCCAATCTTTATTACGTACCATAAAAGTGATGATGAGCATCAACGCAGTGCCCGTTATCAAAATGATTTTACGGCGAACTCCGTAATCAAATGGTATACGCGTAGTCCGCGACATTTAACTTCAGATGAAGTTCAAAAATTACTCCGGGGAGTTGATCAAGGAAATCAGCAAACCCGCATCGAAATTTTTATCAAACGCAATGACGCAGCGGGAAAAGAATTCAACTATGTTGGTGAAGGGGAAATCATTCCCGGCTCCGTGCATGAAGAAAAAATCGCTTCAAATCGGGGGCGTGAAAAGGCGGTCGTCGCAATGGAAATTCGATTAAAAACGCCGTTAACACTGGCCGCAGCGCAGAAAATAACCGATTAGTTCATATTATTTATGAATGGTTGTTCATAATAAAATTCGTATAGAAATTATAATAATATATTTTGACGCAATTTAAAAAAATCGATACAATGAAAGTGTGAATAGGAGATCGGTGATGATAGCAAAGAACTACAAAGCAATCTCAAAAAGAAAGGCGATGTAGGAGGATGCAGTTAGGAAAAAACCTGAAAATTGCTCGTCAAAATTCGGGATACACCCAAGAAGAAGTGTCAAATATCTTATTTGTTTCCCAACAAACGATTTCAAATTGGGAAAAGGAGATCAGCACTCCGAGTGTAAGTGACTTGGTCAAAATCAGTAATTTGTATCAAGTCTCAGTCGACACGCTTTTGAAGGATCAATTGTAGTGCACATCAAAATTGTATCCAAAATATTTTCTATTAATTGGCGACTTTTTATGGCAAAATAAAGAAAAGGGTTAAGCGAATTGGAGAATGAATCAGGGAGATTTGGGGAATTTTAATTAGAAAGAGTGATTGAAATGTGGTTAATGGTCGGATGTCAGTCAGGAAAAGTATATTTGAAAGCGTCAACAAAAGCTGAGCTTAACCAGCTTGCAATTACCAAGTACAAGCGGACAGACAATGCAACAACCCGTTTCCGTCAAGAATTGTATCCGGAACCGATGCGTTATATGAAAAAAGCATAATAATCAAAGAATCGTGCAGTCCGCACGGTTCTTTTTTGTCCGTGATGTTATAATAATGACAGAGTTTAAAAGAAATAGGGTGAAAAAATGAAAGTTAATGTTCCATTAGATCACGGCTTTTTGCCTGACAAATATGCAAAGAAAGCAGCGCCCGAATTCCAATTGAAAGATCATCCAATTGTTTCTTTCCCAATTGATATTCAGGATGCACCTGCTGGCACCCAGACCTTTGCGTTAACGTTAGTTGACTTTGATGCGATTCCAGTTTGCGGATTTGCATGGATTCACTGGACAGCAGCTAATATCCCAGTTGAATTAAATCATTTACCTGAAAATGCTAGTCGTGAATTGCATGACTTTATTCAGGGAAACAATAGTGCTGCCGGTTACCTTGTTGGCGGCGATCAAACAATTAGTCGCAACTATCTTGGACTGCGGCCACCAGAAGGCGTTCACAACTATACATTGACCGTTTATGCCCTCGATACCGAACTTCCACTGGAAAATGGCTACTGGATGAATGAACTGTTAGATGCTATGAAGGGGCATGTTTTGGAAAAGGTAAAGGTTGAATTACCTTATGGGGAGTAATTTGAATTAAAGAATTAAGATGGATGTCTTAGTTCTCTTTTTTTTGCAAAAAATGCAAAAAATGCAAAATCAAAATTTTATGCAAAAAATGCAAAATTTGCAAAAAATGCAAAAAGTAAATAAAATAATTAGTAGAAAGGATGAGGACATTGGCAGATCGATCACCATTTAACCCTAACTTTGGAAAAGTCCCGCGTTTATTTCTTGATCGGGAAAATATTATTGATGACTATATTGATGAACTGACAAATTCCGGTGATCACATTGATACTCCATATCAAACAACGATGATCTACGGTGTTCGGGGTTCTGGGAAGACATCAATGTTAACGGATATCATCAATCGTGTAAAACAACTAGATGATTGGATCGTAGTTGACCTATTAAATAACCGGTCGATCATTGATAATTTAATTGAAAGTATCCAAATGCAGTCAAAACTTAATTTGTCAAAACTGATTCAAAAGATTAATGATATTAAAATCAAAAACTTTGAAATCAAATTGAATAGTCAAAATACGCATCAGATGCAATTGTTGCTTGGAATTTTTGAAAAACTTAGTCAGCAAGGAAAGAAAGTTTTGATTACAATTGATGAAGTTTCATCGACTCCTGAAATGCGTGATTTAGCAATGATGTATCAACTATTAATTCGGCAAAACTTCGGAATTGCGATGATCATGACCGGTTTGCCTGAAAATGTTTCGGAATTAAAACATAATAAGGTATTAACGTTTTTACTTCGAAGTAGTCAACTTGAATTATCTTTTCTGCAAGGCCGATCAATTGAAGACGCATTTCGAACGAATTTTGAAAAGGGAAGTCGCCAAATTTCAGATTCAACGGCTGTTAAACTAACCCAAATGACAAAAGGGTATGCCTATGCGTTTCAATTACTTGGATATTTGATTTGGAAAAAAACGAACCCCGGCGACTCGATTGATGAGAAAGTAATTGATCAGGTGATCGATGATTACCAACAAAAGCTTTTTGATAATGCCTACGCGTTGATTTATCAGAAACTGACAGCAGTTGATAAACAATTTTTGAAAGCAATGGCGCAAAATAATACCGATGAAGTTAAACTGGCCTTTATTGCTGATCAGACAGGCAAGCCATCAAACTATTGGTCGACGTATCGAAAGCGGCTTGTCCGAAGCCAAATTATCAAAAATGGTTCATATGGATTTGTTTCGTTTAAGTTGCCGTTCTTTAAAGAGTTTTTACTTGAAGAAGAAAGTTTTGAAAAATACGATTTTTAAAAAGAAGCTGAGACTAATGTTTTGGCTTCTTTTTGTTTATCTACGGAAATGATTTATTTTTTAACGTTTATGCGGATTTTGGTTGTAGTAAGAATGATTAGGATAGAATACGAATATTAAACAGTCATTTAACTAAAAGAAAAGTAGCAGGTTGTTAATATGAAAATATTTTATACTTCTTCTTACATTGTTAAAAAGAACACATCCAAGCCATTGTTTTGGACAGTGTTTATTTGGCCAATTACTTTATTGATGGGATTAGAAGTGATTATAACGGAAAAGGATATCCAAACATTTGGATTAATTATGAAAGAAGGATTGTTTAGCATTGGAATTCCATTATATGCATTGATTGCAGTTGTGTTCTTTTCACAAATGGTCGCAAGAGAATTTTATATCGGAAAATCGGAAAGAGTATTGGAATTTTTGATAGCAATGAGTAACAATAAAACACAATTCTATGGTCGCTTATTAGGTACAAGTATGATTGTATTGATATCAAATTTGTTTTATGTTGCCATAATAGTGATCTTTAAGGAAAAATTATCCCAGATTGGCAAACTATTACGTCAATTTAGTTTTCTGGATACTAAACGATTTTTGGAATTTTTAATAGCTTTATCTTTGTTTAGCATATTTGTAATTTTATTTTCTGTTTTGGTCGGAATTGAAACCCGCGACGTTTCAAAAATTAGTCAACATTTAGGAAGTGTATATTTATTGATCGTTTCCGCGCCAATCATTAATTTGATTTCGAATGATTTTATTCAAAAGAAAGTGTTGTTATATGTTCCTTTTTTTAACATTCCAGGTATTGATTTACAAACTAGTTTAACAGATATCCTAATCATATTTGGAACAAATATTTTTACACTTATATTTTTTGTAATTGGATTGCAAAAGTTATTTAAAAAGAGAGTTGAAGTTCAATGAATAAAACATTAATTGTAGCTAGGCATACTTTTATAACTAATTTTGCGACTAAGTGGTTTTTAGTGACAACATTGATCCCGATATTTACTGAGTTTTTTATATTACATTCGAATAGAATGTTTAATTCTTTTCTTTTATTTACGAATCACTTAAATCCTAGAAATGTAATTGCTTTAATTATTCCCGTTATCGCCGCATATTTTTGCATTTTATACTCATCAATTATTGCAAATGAAGTTGTGAATGATCGAACAACTCGAATAAACGAGCTATTATTCGCGATGTCGAGTGCGCGAATTCAATTGATTGGAAAGATTGTTGGTTTATACGTATTGCTGATTATTCAATTAGCAATGCTAACAGTTGCAACCATTTTTTTAACAGAATGGCAAAGAAATCTTTTTCTATATGTTCCAACAATATTCGATGCAATATATTTTACTTTTAATATTTTATTTGCAACTTTCTTTGGGTTAATATGGACGGTTCAAATTGCTGTATGTATCGATGATAATACTCAAACCGCTCTTGCAGTTATTCCGGTTACCTTAATATATCTTCAGGCGGCAGGTTTAGCATTTTCGTTTGCACTTATTCCTGGGAAAATGAGCTTAGGAATTGCAAGGATAGTTCTAGACTGTGTTGGAATCATTCCAGGAATTGGTTCAATTCTAATGCCTGTTTTATACTATGCTCAAAATTTTTCCTTAATTGAGGTTATTGTTTCGGTAATTGGTGAAATTTTGATTGGTAAATTTTTATATAAAAGAGCAATAAAAAAGTATTCTGTAAAAGCACTGGATCATAGTAACAAAAAAACAAATAAATGGATCTAATTTAAAAGAGATGGGAGATATATTTTATGATTGAACTTAAGCACGTAAGTCGTAATTTTAATGATAAAACAGCAGTGGATGATTTAAATTTTAAATTATTTCCGGGAGAAACATTAGGAATCATTGGGCAAAACGGTGCTGGGAAATCAACGACTTTTAGAATGATCATGGGCTTTATTGCGCCATCTAAAGGTCATATATTAGTAGACAATAAATTGATTGATGAAAAAGTAAGAAGAAATTTTGGGTTCATGCCCGAAGAACGTGGATTATATCAAAATGAGACTATAATCAATCAAATGATTTATTTCGGAGAATTACATGGAATGAGCCACTTTGATCTAAGGATAAATTTAAGAAAATGGATGAAAAAATTAGCTATTGTCGGCAATTTTAATGATAAAATAAAGGATTTATCGAAAGGAAATGCTCAAAAAGTTCAATTAATAGCTGTTCTTATGTTTGAGCCCAAATTAATTATTTTAGATGAGCCTTTTTCAGGCCTTGATCCAGTAAATGCTGAGTTATTAAACAATGCGATTTTAGAATTAAAAAGAAAAGGTTCAATGATTGTATTTTCAAGTCATAGCATGGATAATGTAGAAAAAGTTTCCTAATGCTGAAACACGGAGAAACTGTTTTAAATGGTGAGATAAAAGATATTTACAAAGATTTTATTAGGGAATATCTTACAATTAATGGAATTAAAAATATAGATTTTTTCAAAAAATACAACGGTGTTTCTGACATTCAACAAATGAAAAATGGAAATATAAAAATGAAATTGGTCAACGAACAAGTAGGAAAAGTAATTTTTAGAGATATTGTTAAAGAATATGGTTATATCCCATTATTCAATCAATCATATCCTTCGTTAGAGGAAATCTTTAAAAGAAAAGCTATTGATTAATCAGATACATTAAGGGGAAATACTATGTTACTTGTTTTGCTTTGTGAAGATAAACCGATTCAACTAAAAGAATACTGTACGATTATTCAGAATCATATCATGATAAATGAATTCAATAGTAAGTTACAAATCGCAACGTCTAATCCAATCGATATCATTGATTTCTTAACAAGAGAAGCTATTGAAATCTTTGATAAGAATATTTTAGTATTTATTGATATTGATTTAAAAAATGAAATTACAGGCCTTGAGCTTGGAAAGTGGGTTCGAACTTCTTTTCCGCTTGCCCAAATTGTGTTTATTACCACTGACATAAAATATCTGTTCTTGGCAGTTGAAGCACGAATTTCTCCGCTTGATTATATTGTTCAAAATCATTCGAATTACAATATAAAAGGCCGAATTGAAGAAGATCTTCGATATGCGTATGACTATTATTTACAATGTTTAAATTTAAAAAAAGAATTATTCAAATTTAAACTAGGGCATGAAATCAAAATTTTGCCATTAAATGATATTCTTGCAATCGAGGCTTCGACTAATCCTCACAAAGTAATCTTATCTACTCTTAGCGAAAAAATAGAATTCTCAAGTAGCAGTAAAGATATTCATCGGCAACACATAAAGCTATTAAAAATTAACCGTGGAATCCTAGTTAATCCTGAAAATATTATTCATTTTAATGTAAGTAAAAGATTGGTTACATTAACTAATTCATGCAGATATGAAGTTTCATTTCGCCATATAAAAGATGTTAAAAGGGCAATTAAAGCTCCTTGATTAAAGGTAAAATAAAAGGGCTAAGTTCTCTTTAAAATGAAACTTAGTCCTTAATTTGTTAGATTATAACTTTTAAATTTTATTTCTTCGGTTGATAATTCAATCCAATCACCGCAATAATAATCAAAATCGAGCCAATAATTTCGGCAACACTAAGCGTTAATCCCATCAAAATAACCGAGCCAAAGGTGGCAGTAATTGGTTCAAAGGCATCCAGTAAACTCATAATTGTCGGGTTGACGTATTTCAAGGCTACCGAGAATAACAAGAACGGAATGATTGTTCCGATTAAAATTACACCAATGATTTCAATAAAGTTTATGGGCATTAAATTTACTTTTGGAACTACCGGATAAATGATCGATAACGCAATTCCAGCAATCAAAATTCCCCAACCGGTGACCGTAAGCGCGTCATATTTTTGAAGTAACTGGCGAGGACTAACAGTCGTTGTCATTACTCCGACAGCTGATAAGATTCCAAAAAGCAAAACTGCTGGTGTAATTGCAAGATGGGTAAATTTTCCGTTTGTCGCAACCGTTGCAACTCCAATAAAAGCAACGACCGCGCTGATGATTTCGATTCGGCGTGGAAGTTGATGATGAACCAACGCCATGTAAAGCATTACAAAAAATGGGCCGACAAATTGAAGAATCGTCGCAATCGACGCGTTGCCGTAATTTACCGTAATAAAATAAAACAGTTGATCAGGAATCATTCCAATCACGCCGTAAACCAAAAGTTGCAGGACCGCATGCCAGTCGCGAAAGACGGCAAAAGGGTGACAATCGCAAAGCGCAGCTAACAACACCATGATTCCTCCAGCACAAATCATTCGGATCTGAGTAAGAAACACGGGGGTCATTTGCGGAACTTCAAACAAAAACTTAGCAATGATTCCTGACAATCCCCAAAAGATCGAAGCGACCGCGCCAAAAACGATCCATCGGCGCTGATTATTAACTTGCAATCCAATTCTCCTTCTTTCCATAAAGAAAGCCGTGACGTTCAGCCACAGCTCATTCTCTTTCCACTTACGAAATTTTATTCAAAATCATCTTCAGTTGCAGTGATTTTTACAATTTTCAATCCTAAGCGATTAGCTAATTGAACTGGGTACCAACTATCATCTTTATCACCGTCAAAGTCCATAAATGGTTTGGCATCCATCCAAAAATCACTGTAAGTTACTTTTTCGTGGCCTTCTTCACCACTGACTGAACTAACGTAACCTTTTTCTTCACTTTTAAGTACGAATACACTATCTAAATTCATGGTTAAAATCTCCTTTACTACCTTTATTGTAAAAGATAATTCGTTAATATCCAAGAATTTTCATGTACTATTTTTCAGCAGTATATTCCTTTTTTCCAATCAAAATAATTAAGATAATTCCAACAAGGGTAAGAGCACCAATGTACCACCAGCGCATTGCAAGGTGGGTTCCGCCAAGATAGAAGCTGCCGATCATTGCAACTAGCAAGACACTGATCATTCCGATCCATTGCGGCTTCGTGAAGGCTTCGCCAATTGAACTGCGTTGTTCGCGTCGCGTTACGTATGGCATGATCGCACCTAAGCCAATCAAAACGATGATTGCGATGATATTGATTGCCAATTCATACCACCATGTTCCTGAGAATTGACTGACATCTTGCGGAGCAATTCCTAAAATCGTAGCAACTGCAGTAACAATCAACATCCACCAGCCAACTGCTAATGCAAATTTGCGGTTTTTAATAAAGACATATTCTGATGGAAATTGATCTTCTTTTTGACGAATTTTAATAAATGCATAGAAAATCCAGCATGTAACCCCTGGAGAAACGATGCCGTTAAGATTCAGCAACCAGTTGAAGATATCATTCATATCAGGAAGGAAAATTCCTAGTCCAATAATAAAGGCACTTAAAACGCAGGTCAAGATATAACCGTTGATCGGCAAACCATTGGCATTTGTTTTCCGTAAGAACTTCGGCATGTATTTTGAACCGGTGTCGGAAATCAAGATCCGTGTCATTGCATCCAATAAAACAGCTAACAAAGCACACATGTAAAAGACTTCCGTCCATGCAAAGCAATACATGAAAAAGTTTCCGACATGGAATTGACGGCCAAGCGCTTGGAATGCGTAGTACGAACCATTCATCTTAAGATCATTTGGCAAATGGTGAGCATTAAAGAATACTCCAAGTGAAAACGAACCAAAGATCGTTAAAAAGGCTGTCATCACGGCTAACATAATCATTGCTTTAGGAAAGTCGGACTTCGGCTTTTTCATGCGGGTTACAAACGGAGCAACCAGTTCTGCACCATTCATGGCATAAATCAACATTCCGATTGTTGCGAAATATTTAAAATTAAAAGTTGGAAGAATTGCATGTAAGTTAAATGGTTGAGTTGCAATATGCCGGCCCTCAGCTAAGGCGCCAAACGTCATAATTACAAAGAGAACCGTCATTCCAAACATTGCAACCCCGCCAATCGTACTTAAAACTTCAAGGGAGTTTTTAAAGCGTGATTGAATAAAAATAAAAATTACAAAAACTAATAAACTTAATAATGCAAATTTGGCGTTTGAAAGATGATTTTCAAGGGAATCACTGCCATTAAAACACCATCCAAGCCCAACAACAACTGAATTTGCCGTATCAACAACGTATGGAATCGACGCAGCCCAGTAAGTCCACGCAGTAAAGTAACCGAGGAATTCACCACTCGTTCCGCGGACCCATGAACTTAAACCGCCACCTTCTTTACTGAATGCCGATCCTAACTGACCGACCATTAATGAGTAGGGAATTACATAAACAAATAACATAATTACCCAACTCGAAATTACACTTAATCCTTGATTTTGAAAGTTATAAATCAAGTCATCAAAGCCAATGACGGTTACAAAATCCATTAACGCCAACACTGGCCAGGTAATATATGATTTCTTCGATTGATTAACATCCTCCATCATATTTGAATTCGCTCCTTTAATTTAAAGTATCAAATTAATTCTACCTTAAATTTGAAACAAAGAGAATAAAAAATTGATTTCACCGGCGATTTTGAAAAGTTTTCTTTATCAAAATCGAATATAAACTTCAGAATATTTTAAAAATAATTCTTATTTTAGTCTTTTTTTTCATTGATATCTTTTGGTATCATTAGTTATAAAGTGAAAATATATAATAAAGGGTGTTGCTGAATGACAAAGAAAGAAATTTTACTTGTCACCAACAAAAAAGGATTAAGCGACTCATTAGTTTCAGTATCAACTGATTTAGAGGTTTTATGGACTGGGGATCATGAACAAGCAATTGCAATTTATCAACGTGAACGTAATACCATTCAAGCAGTGATCATTGACTGGGATGATCCGGCAATTAACGCTGCCGATGTGATTGAACAAATTCAACATGAAAGTAATGTTCCGGTAATTGCAATGGTCAGCAAGGAGAACGTTGACGCCGTAGTTGGCAATCCTGCCGTTAATGACTACGTAACGAAACCATTTGGAACAGAAGAGCTATTAGCACGGACACAAGTTGTGATTCGACGGAATAAGACTAAGACAACGGTTAATGACAGTATTTATCGAATTCAGGATTTAACTTTGAATTTAAAAACTAGTCAAGTATATCGGAATGGTGAAAGTATCCGGTTAACTCACCGCGAATTTCAAATGTTACTGCTTTTGTTTGAACACCAAGGTGATGTTCTTTCACGGGAAATGCTTTTAGATCAGATTTGGGGTAAAGATTTTAAGGGACAACAAAATATCGTTGACGTATATGTCCGGCTACTGCGGCAAAAGATTCATGACGATGACAGGTCAAATCGGCTTATTCGAACAATTCGCGGTGTGGGATATGGACTAGCTACCAAGTAATTTGGTACTTTCACATATTTTTCTTAAATATCAAAAATCTTTCATAAAAAAACTAAGACTTAGTAACTGATTAACCTAATTATCCTTCTATAATTTTATTCGTTAAGTTATGGGAGGTAATTCGAATGAAGAAAAATAATAAGTTAGTTCTTTTAGGCGCTGCATTAACAATGACTGCAGGCTTAAGCATGGTAAGTGCAAGTGTTAATGCTGATCAAGTAATTAATGCAGGTCAATATACTGAAAGTGCACAACAATTACAACAAATCTTTACAAACAAGAACAAGAACTTCTCATTAAAGGAAGTTTCTGTTGAAAATCATAACGATAACAAGCAAGAACCAGTATATGAATTAGAAGGATTCAATGCTAAGAAGACTCAAAGTGCAAAGATGGTCGTTAACGCTGAAAAGACAAACGAAGTCATCAAGAACAAGACAAAGAAGATGTCTTCAAGCGATAAAAAAGACGCAAATGCATTAAACGTTAATGATGTAAAGAAGAGTCCAGTTGACGCAATCAACTTGGCTAAGAAGTACGCTAACGTAACCGGCAACCCAACATCATGGAAACTTGAAATGACAAAGGTTAACGGTAACGAAACACCAGTTTATGAAATTGAATTTAATGGTACAGCAACCGCCGCAAGCTCATCTTCAACTTCATCAGCTAAGAGCTCAAGCGTTAAGAGTACAAAAGCCAAGAAGAGTTCAAAGGCTTCATCAAAGAAAGCCATCAAGAACGCCAAGAAAGTTACCGTTAAGTTAAATGCAACAAATGGTAACAAGATTGCCGTTGAAAATGACGACTAATTATTATCACTAAAGGTTAAATTTATACGATTTAAGAAGCTATGGCTATTACGGCCGTAGCTTTTTTAGTACTTAGAAAATTAATTTCCAGTAAATTAGTATCTTTTCATATTTGATTAATGTAAAATTAAACTAAGTTTTTTAATAAAATTAGTCATTTGTTGCTTTAATTTTAGATAAATCCGAGCATTAAAAAGGAGAATAAATGAAGAAAAGGCTATTAGCATCGCGCGTATTTAACGATACGGGGGATTGGTTTTATTATTTTGTGATTGTTGTTATTATTTATACAATGTCGAGGAACCCGATCACGATGGGAATATTATCAGCTTCCTACACTTTACCAGGAATCTTGGTTAGTAAAAAATTAGCGAATATTATTAATAAGCTAAATGACCGAACATCTTTAATTATGTTTGATTTATTAAGAGTTATTGTCTTAATAGGAATTGTTCTTACGAGTAATGTATGGGTTGCACTAATCTGTGTATTCTTGGAACAAGTTTTTGCGATTGGAAGTAATCTATCTTTCCAAAGAGTAACCGTGGATGTAGTCCAAGATAAAGAGGAACTTTTAAAGTTCAACCGTCAGCTTAAAGCGTTTTCTAATATAAGTCGCTTGTTAGTTATTCCGTCCTATTTATTGCTACACCGGTTTGTTTCTAATAAGTCCGTTTTAGGATTAGATATTTTATTTACAATAGTTTCGCTTTTTGAAACTTTTAGAATTGAAACTACACATTATAAATCTTCAGTGGAAGACATAGGACCGTTAGAACTGAAAAAATTTCATTTTGGAAAAATAACAAAAATGATTTTGGCTTTTTCATTATTGAATGTTTTTAGATCATTTGTCGATGCTTACGGAATTATGTATATTGGCAAAATATCGAAAAACGTTAGTATAGGCTATACAGCACTTGTTTTTATACTAAGTATTGCTGATTTGTTGGGAAGTCTTATGTCCAAAAACGTCATTAAAATCGAAAACCTTAGTCAAAATAAAATATTAATTTGGTCATTTACTAGTATTTTGGTGTTGTTTACTATTCCTTCAGTGATCCATAATGTGTGTTGTTTTATTATAACAATCTTTTTGATTCGACTCGTATTATCGATTTTAGAGCTTTTTGCACTTTATAATATGCAATCGAGCGTGCCAGAAAAGATCCACCAGTATACTGCTTTGCAAACGATGGCAGTTGATGGTGTATCACTTGTAAATTCAATTGCAGGTGGATTTGTTATTCAGAAAATTGACATATTTAATTATATGAAAATAGTTATTTTAACCGTTTTGATTTTGGAAATCATAATAAAAAATATCAATACCTCAAACGCCACTTAAAAACTTTTAACGCAGATGCGGAAATTAATAGCTTGATTATCGTTGGATAATTTAATTAAAAAACAAAAATATAGTGAATACGGAGAACTTACTTGTCTTTCATTTTCACTATATTTTTTATTTTCATTTTTTACGAACCATTTTTAATAAATTAAGTAGTAAATCCGTAATAACTATAAATGTTAAATTTTAAAACCCTGTTTCGATACAAAATTCCAAACATTAATTCTTATATCAGGGCCATCACTGAACGTCATCCTATTTTAGTTATTGTTCGTTTATACCAAAATAAACAACTAAATAATTTATTTTTCAATTTATTTATAGAATAAATGCGTATATTTATATTTAATATAGAAATATCGTATGTTATTATTTTGAACATAAAGGAAGGAGTTGTTGTAAATGGAAAATACAGTTGAAAATGCCGTTCAATTTTTAAAGGACGGAAAGTTTATTATTTTGGCAGATAATGAATCACGCGAAAATGAAGGAGATTTAGTTGCTTTCGGCGATCGAATCACTCCTGAGGTCGTATACAAGATGTTAAATCTTGCTAATAGCTTAATGTGCGTGCCGATCAATTCAAAGATTGCCAATCGTCTTGGCTTTGAAGTAATGGTTAAAAACAGCACCGATCCAAACGGAACTCCGTTTATGGTGACAACCGACGCAACCCATGAAGCAGCTGGGGTTACGACCGGGGTATCTGCTTATGATCGGGCAGCAACCATTAAGTTAATTGCTGATCCAACTTCAAAACCGGAACAATTTAATCATCCTGGTCATATTCAACCATTGATTACCCAAGATAAAGGAATTCGGGTTCGGAAAGGGCACACTGAAGCAACTGTCGATTTAACTTATATCGCAGGGGCTGAACCCGTTACCGTAATTATCGAAGTTTTAAACCAAGACGGAAAAATGGCCCTTACACGCATTAGCCGAAAAGGAACAAATTCCGATGATCACAGTTGAACAAATCGAAAAATATCTTGATGATCATCAAATCAAATATGCGTCTGAGTTGACGAAATAGGGTAAATCAGAAATAATTAACGTCCATCGCAAATTTTGGAGGAAAGAAATTGAAAAAGAATCGAAATGTTGTTGCATTTGCAGGAGTTATGTTTCATTTAATGATCGGATCAGTTTATGCATGGAGTGTTTTCTCAAAACCAATCATTGCGCAAACCCATTGGAGTGAAGCATCCGTATCATTCGCATTTAGTTTAGCAATTTTTTGTCTAGGGATGTCAGCTGCCTTTATGGGAAAGGCCGTTGAAAAGTTCGGACCAACCGTTACCGGAACGATTTCAAGTATTTTGTTCGGTTCAGGAATTGCCTTGACCGGATTAGCAATTCATTTACATTCACTCATTTTACTTTATTTAGGTTACGGGGTGATCGGCGGAATTGGTTTAGGTGCCGGTTACGTTACCCCCGTATCAACGATTATCAAATGGTTTCCTGATCGCCGCGGATTAGCAACCGGACTTGCAATCATGGGATTTGGTTTCGCCGCATTGTTGACCAGTCCAATTGCCCAAGCTTTAATTAAGGCCGTTGGAATCGTTAAGACCTTTTATATTCTAGGATTAGTATATTTCATTGTAATGATCATTTCGGCTCAATTTATCAAGCGACCAAATGAAAATGAAATTCCAAAGGTTGAAAATGCCAAGACAACGATCAAATCAACGTTCCTTGATGGTAAACAATTTACCGCCAACGAAGCGGTTAAAACCCGTTCATTCCGGCTATTATGGTTAATGTTCTTTATCAACATTACATGCGGAATCGGCCTTGTTTCAGCTGCCTCACCAATGGCTCAATCAATGACTGGAATGTCCGTTGCCAAGGCCGCCGTTATGGTTGGAATCATCGGATTATTTAATGGTTTCGGACGTCTCGTCTGGGCAACGTTGTCAGATTACATTGGGCGGCCAAACACGTTCTCACTGATTTTCATCGTCGATATTTTAATGTTAGGTTTAATGTTGATTTTCAAATTACCATTCGTCTTTACCATTGCGCTTTGCTTATTGCTTTCATGCTATGGTGCAGGATTCTCCGTTATTCCAGCATATCTCGGCGACGTTTTTGGAACCAAGGAGCTCGGGGCAATCCACGGTTACGTGTTGACTGCCTGGGCCGTTGCCGGAATGGTTGGACCAGTGTTATTATCCGTAACGCATGAACTATTACATACATATACCGTTACGATCATTGCGTTTATTATCATTGATGTAATTGCTTTGTTCTTCTCATATCGCATTCGAAAAGACTTCGTTCGTGAAATTCGGAATTTGAAGCAAGAAGCATAAACCTTTTAAAGGTTAAATAATAAGGAGCCTGTGTCTGGAAAGATGCAGGTTTTTTCATTAATTAGAAAGATTGATAGTATATTCCAATTTTCCGTTGTTTGCCGTAACAATTAATTCCATATTCGGATCGTCGGCATTAAAATATATCTTTGAATGAGTTTGCATGCTTACTTCTTGAGTTACAGGGATAATCACACTTTTTAAAAATCCATTCTTATCATTATCTCGAATATCTTGAAGTAAAGATTGATTTTTTAAATGAACAGAATATCCATCATTAAAAGAATGAATATCAATAGACAAATTATGGTTCTGATAATCATTTACGATTTCATTCATTGTCATTTTTTGTTGCGGAGAATCCTGTTTTATTGTAAATCGATGTTCAACAGATGACGATGTTGAATGTCGATGCGTAACTACTTGTTTATTTTGAGAACACGCAGTTAATAATATTATTAAAGGTAAACAAATGAAGAATTTCTTCAAAAAAATCACACCCAGTCTTGCATGTTTACATACTTTATAGTTATTATACACTCCAAGGATAATCAATATGGTTTCATGCTGTATTTAACACTAGAAGAACAAAAAGATTTTCAACAAAATTAGGAGAGTTTTATGGATTTTAAATTTGGAAAATTCATTAGAAATATTAACCATATGGAATAATAATGAATTGATTGGTTTGATCCGTGTGATTGGAGATGGGGAGACAATTCTCTACATTCAGGATTTGCTGATAAGACCTGACTATCAAAATCAAGGATTAGGATCAATCTTACTGCAGAAAATGTGTGATCGTTATCAAAACGTTCGCCAAAAAGTGCTGATAACGGATAACACTAATAAAATTAATTCTTTTTATGAGAAAAATGGTTTTGTAAAGAGTGATTATTTAAATCTTAATTGTTATTATTTTAAACAAAAATAGCAATAAAAAATGCATAAAAAACACCCTAAATCTTGGATTTATTTTGTCCAAGATTTGGGGTGCATATCAATTGGCTCTTTTTATTTATCAAGATTTAATTCGAGTGTGCTGTAATGTAATCCAATAACTGGAACATAATTTGCTTATTTTCTTTTGGAACAGCCTTATTAATAATTCGTTCTTTACTTTGATTTAATACTGAACCATCTATGTACGGATAATCATTTACAACAATTTCTTTGACGTTATTATCTAAAGGTTCAAAGTGAAATTGTAATCCAATTACATTTTTTTGATAAAGATACCCTTGATTTTTAACGTGATCACTTGAAAACAATAATTGAGCTTTTGGAGGAATTTCAAACATATCTTCATGCCAATGTAAAACCGTTGCTTTTTCAGGAATATCAGGAATCAGGTGACTTTGTAAGTATACTGGAGCCCATCCAACTTCCTTAAATGGCGCCTTTACAATTTTGCCGCCTAAAATTTTAGCAATTAATTGAGCACCAAAGCAAACCCCTAAGATCGGAATGTTTTTGCTTAATAATGATGATACTAATTTGTACTCCTGATGAATCCATGGCAAATCATCATTGGGACTCATCGGCCCGCCTAAAATGACTAACATATCAGTATCATTGTCCGTGGGCAATTTACCGAACTGGTATGGATGATAGGTATATACATCATGATGGTGCAACTTAGCCCATTCTAAAATGGAACCGGCCTTTTCATTGGGAGTATGCTGTAAAATATTAATTTTCATGAAATTCCTTTCTACACTAAAAAAGTGAAATGATTCTCAAAATTACTTTCAACAAGGTCATTATATTATAAAAGATAAATTTAAAGATAGTATTGCTTATTCTTGAATCAACGTCTCAAATAAAAGTTCCTAAATTAAATCTCATTCATCGTAATATACTCCTTATATATTAGCTATATCGTAACTAAAACCATACAAAAAATCAATATTAGATTTTATTATATGGATATTAATCAATTACTTTGTTAATTTTTAGCCAAAAAAAGAATATCCGTTAATTTTAATGTTACAATATCTAACATAAAATCAAGAAGGAGTAATTTTATGATTAGTATGTCAAATGCCATCTTTGTTTTATTCGCAAGCATTCTCGTATTTTCAATGATCCCGGGATTAGCATTCTTTTATGGAGGATTGGTATCGGCCAAAAACGTCGTCAATACGATGATTTCAATTTTTTCGATTTGCGGAATTGGAATTTTACTGTTTATCAGCTGCGGATATGGGCTGTGCTTCAGCGGGAATCATTTTGGAATTATCGGAAATTTCCATCATCTCTTTTTATCAGGCGTTAATTTAATGAAACCATTTGGGACGACCCATATTCCGTTAGGCGTCGATATTATTTTTCAGTTGATGTTTGCTTTAGTAACACCAGCGCTGTTTGTTGGGGCAACATTTGGTCGAATGAAATTTAGTTATTTGATCACCTTCGTATGCATCTGGACCCTCGTTGTTTACTATCCGCTGGTTCATATCATATGGTCGCCAGCCGGTCTTTTAGCTCAATATGGCTTATTAGACTTTGCCGGTGGAACAGTCGTCCATATCAATGCGGGGATTACGGCTTTAGTTCTCTCAATCTTACTTGGAAAACGGAGCCGACCGTCAAAGGACGATGATCACTATAATCTTCCATGGATTTTACTTGGGACGACTTTTCTATGAATCGGTTGGTATGGTTTTAATGCTGGTTCAGCTCTTGGAATTAACAATGTTGCTCTTCAAGCCTTTATGACAACCACGATTGCGACTGCATCCGCAATGGTCAGCTGGATGGTTTTGGAAACCATTCACGGCAATCACCCTGATATGGTTGGAATCTGTACCAGTGCTTTATGCGGGCTTGTTGGGATCACTCCAGCAGCGAGGTATGTTACCCATGTTGGAGCATTCATGATTGGAATTTTATGTTCACTTGTCAGCTTTATTTACATTACGTTCATTAAACCGCATTTAAAATATGATGATCCGCTTGATGCGTTTGGTTGCCACGATGTATCTGGGATCATCAGCTCAATTTTAGTTGGATTTTTTGCAACCGCGAAGGTGAATTCTAATATTCATGAAAATGGACTATTTTATGGCGGCGGATGGCACTTATTAGGAATCCAACTTGGGGGAACCTTATTTACAATTGTTTTTGTCGCAATCATGACTTGGGGTGTGCGAAATTGATTACCTTAATCATTCCAATGCGGGTTAGCAAACAGGCCGAAGATGTGGGACTTGATCAAAGTGAACACGGCGAAAGTGTTGACTACACGGTCCGAAACATTCGCGACCTTGAGCTGTATCGAAATGAATTCAAAGGACAGTTGAGTCATCTATATCATGACCGGAAATAACAATAAAGTTATTCCTAAATAAATCAAGATATATCGTGCAAAACATTTGTTTTCAAATTAACTTGCAGATATAATAAACATGAGGTGAGATTTATGAATTATATTGATAAAGAAATTGATGACTTTAAAGTTAAAGCCTTTCAAAATGGCGAAACAATCGACGTTACAAAAGAAGATATGTTAGGCCACTGGAGCATTCTCTTGTTCTATCCAGCAGATTTTTCATTTATCTGCCCAACTGAATTGGAAGCTCTTCAAGGCATATATGACCAATTCAAGAATGCCGGTGCTGAAATTTACTCATGTTCAGAAGATACTGAATTTGTACATAAAGCATGGACGGATGCATCTCCTGAAATTGCAAAGATCCAATACCCAATGTTAGCTGATCCAGCCGGAAAGTTAGCCCGGGCATTTGATGTTCTTGATGAAGAATCAGGCCAAGCATACCGCGGCGTCTTCATCATTGATCCAGATGGAGTAATTCAATCATACACGATCAACAACATGTCAATTGGTCGGAGTGCGAATGAAATGTTGCGGACTCTTGAAGCCGCTCAATTCGTTCGTGAACACGGTGATCAAGTTTGCCCTGTAAACTGGAAACCAGGCGACAAGACATTAAAACCAGGAATGGATCTTGTTGGTAAACTTTAAAATTGAATTTTGATATAGAGAAGGAGATCTTCACGATAGTGTGAGGATCTCTTTTTATTTTGAAATGAATATTGAATTTGCTAAAAAAATTGAGATATAATAAAAACATTATATTGAGAGAAGCGAGTTCAATGCGGGCAAAAATTCCGGGATGGAAGAAGAATCTATATATCTTATGGGTATGCGACTTCATTATGGGAATGGGATTCCAGTTAAGCATGCCGTTTATGTCGCTGTACATTAAAACGCTTGGTCATTTTGACCGCTTTCAGCTTAATATGTGGAGTGGATTGGCATTTTCAGCGACCTATTTGATTTCATCATGGATGGCGCCAATTTGGGGAAAAATTGCTGACCGTCACGGACGCAAGAAAGTTATGCTGATCTCAACCATTGGTGATGGCGCAATGGTTTTATGCATGGCCTTTGTCCAATATGCTTATCAGTTGGCATTGTTCCGTTTGCTTCAAGGATTTTTTGCCGGATATGTCGCAAATACTTCAGCATTGATCGCATCCGAAGTTCCAACCAAACATAGCGGGAAAGCATTGAGTACCTTATCAACGGGAACGACCGGCGGAATGTTAGTCGGCCCGCTGTTTGGTGGGGTAATTGCGAGTCTTTGCGGTTACCGGTTAACGTTTTTCCTTACTGGATTAGCGTATTTGATTGTTTTTGCGTTAACGATTTTCTTTGTTAAAGAGCATAATTTCACGCCAGTTCCTAAAAGTCAGACACTTTCAGCCCGCAAACTTTTCCGACAACTTGAGTATCCGCAAGTCGTTTTAGGAATGCTTGTTACCACACTGATTATCCAGGCGGGGAATAATTCGATTGCACCGGTCATTAGTCTTTACGTTCAACAACTGCTGCATGGAAAAGGGCAGGTTGACTTAATGAGCGGATTGATTGCGGCTTTACCAGGAATCGCCACGATCATCATTGCCTCGATCTTTGGCGAATGGGGCGATCGAATCGGAACACAGAAAATTTTAATTGGTGGATTGATTTTTGCAATCCTCGTTTACATTCCGCAAGCCTTTGTTACGAATGTTTGGCAGTTAGCGGTCCTGCGATTCTTAGTCGGAATTTCAGATGCCGCGTTATTGCCGCAAGTTCAATCCTTACTTGCGAAGTATTCACCAAATGAATATTCTGGGCGCATCTTCAGTTATAACCAATCAGCCCAATTCCTCGGAAACATTTTTGGTCCGCTGATTGGATCAACGATTTCCGGAATTTTCGGTTATGGCGGCGTATTTTTGTCAACGGCGTGCCTGGTTGGCGGAAATTTAATTTGGGTAAGATCAAGTACCCGGAAAATTCGGTAAATTTAAACAAAAGTCAAATTTTAAAGATAATTTTCAATTAAAAAATTCGGATTTTTAGCGGTCACTTTTGCGGTGATCGCTATTTTGTTATATCATATAAGTGTTTCGATTTATTATAAGGAGAGATTGACTATTATGAATAACATTATTCCCATTTTTTATGGAATCGATGATTACTATGCGCCATTATTATCAGTTAGTTTGGGGTCAATGATCAAAAATGCAAGTAGAGACTACCACTACCAAATCGTCGTTCTTTACCAAACCCTTTCAGATGAAAATCAAGCAAAGATCAAAGCTCTTGAAAACGAAAACTTTTCAATTTCATTTGAACCAATCGATAAAAACTTCAAAGAACGTTTCGGCAACGATAATAATTCCCTTCGGTGCGATTACTTCACGTTGACGATTTACTATCGGTTATTTATCGCCGATATGTTCCCGCAATATGATAAGGGAATCTACTTGGATGCTGATACAGTTGTTCCAGGTGACATTTCAAAACTTTATCAAATTGATTTAAAGGATAATTTAGTTGCTGGATGTTCGGATACCTTCGTTGAAAGTGACCCGGTTTTAGTTAACTACGCCGAAAAGTGTTCGGGAGTTCCCGTTGAAACGTATATCAATTCCGGCGTGTTATTGATGAACTTAAAGCAATTCCGTGATTTGAAATTTACTAAGCGGTTCTTAGACATCTTGAACACTTACCATCCAAAAACGGTTGCGCCTGATCAAGATTACTTAAACGCAATCGCAAATAACCACGTATTAAAGATTTCTCAAAACTGGAATGCCATGCCGGCAAAGAAGGAAAATGATCCGCAAATCATTCACTATAACCTTTACCTTAAGCCATGGCATTATGAGAATGTATTATACGGCGATGTCTTCTGGAATTATGCGAAGGAATCAAATTACTACGATAAATTAGTAAACATTCAAAAGAATTACTCTGACAAAGATAAACAAACCGATAAGGAAAAGATGGACACCTTGATGGAACAGGTGCAAGAAATTCCTGCTAAGGAACTTACATTGTACAAACTTAACCAAGAAGGAAAACAAATCCGACTTTAGTTGACTTAAGCCCTCGTTGCTGAAAAGCAGCGGGGATTTTTTATGCTGCAAGAGTCGGTAAATCTTGATAGAATAAGGGTAATTAATTGGAGAATGAGGAGCAAAAATGACTAAAATTTTTGTAATCGAAGATGATAAGGCAATTACAGGAGAAATCATCCAAACACTAAATAAGTGGAATTACAACGCAAAAACAGTAAGTGACTGGCAAAATATTCAAACAGAGGTATCCAAGTTTCAGCCTGATTTGATTACAATGGATATTTCCTTACCAACTTTTGACGGCTTCTATTGGATCGAACAAATTCGCCAAATCACAAATGCACCAATTATTTTTTTAACGGCTCAAAGTATTAATAATGATGGCGTTCGCGCATTAGCTGCTGGGGCAAATGATTTTATCGAAAAACCATTTGCAATGGATTATCTGATTGCTAAGATCCAATTATTGCTTAAAGAAAATCCCGCTTCATCAACATCGATCACAGTAGATGATTTTCAGTTAAATTCATTAACAAATACTGTAAAACATAAAGATACTTCTATCCGATTGACCCCAACCGAAGCCATTATCTTGAAAATTCTTTTTAGAAGTCCTCATGAAGTTGTTTCCAAAAAGAAATTTATAAAATTTTTGTGGGAAAATGATCAATTTATCAACGAAAATATTCTTGAAGTCAACATTAGTCGGTTACGCCAAAAATTATCACAACTTGATGACCGAAAACACATTATGACTATTCGCGGAAAGGGATATCAATGGATAAATTAATAGAAGCTGTCAAAGTCAGTATTCCATATATAATCACGTACTTAGTCCTTATTTTAGTCTTTGCTTTCTTTGTTTATCTTTATAATCTAAAGTTAGCTTTGATTTTGGCGTTCATTCAATTTACATGGCCTTTTGGAGTAGCAATTGTTCTCATTGCTGAATACAGATATTTTTATGTTAGAAAAAAATTACAACACCATGATTACCGGCAATCAGATGTTTTCATGTATGATCAACTTTATTTAAAAGAACTCCAAAGCTTAAAGCAAAAAGTAAATGATGAACGAAATCAAGAGTTGCTTACACAAAAAGAACGTGAAGATTACATTCGTTTATGGTCCCACGAAATCAAAACTCCATTGACGCGCATGAAACTGATGCTTGATGATGATCATCAAAATTCAAACAATAAATTGCAAAAACAGGTTAAAATTATTCAAAGTCAACTGGACTTGCTTCTAACGTATGAACGGATCAAAAGTTTCAATAGTGATATTCATTTTAAAGAGGTCAATTTGAGAGAGGAATGTAATCACTGCTTGAAAAATTTAATGGAAATGGCAATTGATAAAAATTTAATAGTTCAAAATAATCTTCCAAATGTAACTTATCTCACTGATGAAAAATGGTTGAAAATTGTAATTGAGCAACTGTTAATGAATGCAATTAAATACTCAAATGATAATGGTCAAATTAAAATTGAACTTCAAAAAAACGTTTTAAAAATCTCCGACAACGGAATTGGCATTTATGCCGAAGATCTGCCGGAAATCTTTAAAGCAGGATACATTGGGAAAAATACCCGCCAAAATGAAAATGCTAGTGGTTTAGGATTGTACATCGTTAATCAAATTTGCCAAAAGCTTAATATTGGAATTAATGTTCAATCAGTTGAAAATCATGGAACGACGGTTAATTTATCGCTCGTTTCCAAACTAATTCAAAAATAACAAATTGTAAGGTTCTTGCTAAAACTGTAAGTACAAAGTTGGCAAGAACCTTTTTATAATAATTAATGAAATCAGGGTAGAAATGAGGTTTTAAAATGAATCTTTTAAAAATCAATCATCTTCAGAAAGTTTTTAATGAAAATCAACCTAACCAAGTTGAGGCGCTAAAAGATATTAGTTTAAATGTTGAAAAGGGCGACTTTATTGCAATTATGGGTGAATCAGGTGCAGGGAAGTCAACTCTTTTAAATATTATTGCTACCTTAGAAAAAGCCACAAGCGGACAAATTGTCCTAAATGGAACTGATTTAATGACTCTCAAAGAAAAGAAGCGTGCCCAATTTCGGCGGGAACATCTTGGATTTATTTTCCAACAATTCAATTTACTAGATACCTTGACTAATAAAGATAATATTTTCTTACCGCTTGTTTTATCTAAGGTTAAGTATTCTGAAATGGAGAAGCGAATTACTCCAATTGCGCAGCAGCTTGGCATTACCAAGTTACTTGATCGCTATCCTTATGAAATCTCTGGCGGACAAAAACAGCGAATTGCGGTCGCACGCGCATTAATTACTAATCCGGAATTAATTTTGGCGGATGAACCAACCGGGGCTTTAGACTCAAGTAATTCAGAACGGCTTCTCCGACTTTTTCAAACGATCAATCAAAATGGTCAAACAATTATGATGGTAACGCATAGCGCATTAGCTGCAAGCTATTCCAAAAAGGTAATTTTCATTAAAGACGGAATTGTATTTCATGAATTAAATCACGGTCAAAATTCTGAAAACCAATTTTTAAGTCAAATATCACAAGCAGCATTGGCAATTCAAGAAGGGGATTACAATGACTTACATTAAACTCGCAACGGATGGAATTTGGAAAAATAAGAAATATTACTTTCCATACATTATCGCAACATCCATTCTGTTCGCATCCAACTACATTTTATTTTCGATTTTACAAAATCAAAGTATCAAAAATTCAATGTTTGGCAGTCAGCTACAAGGATTAATCAAATTAACACTTTGCTTATTAATTTCAATATCCGTTATCTTTATGATTTATGTTGATCATATTTTGTCAAAATCTGAAACACGTGAATTAGGGTTGTACAACATTTTAGGATTTACAAACCAAAACTTGAAAGTCGTCATCACAATTCGATTGATTGCTAATTACTTAATCTCCGCCGTCATCGGATTAATTCTTGGAATCAATTTTAACCGTTTTTCGTTTATGACATTACAGCGGATGCTTAATATTAAAGAATTCAAGTACTCTTCAGTAACTGGGGCTACTCAAATTACGCTCATAATGTTCTTCGTAATTTTTCTGTTACTCTTATTTATTCGCTTTTCTCAATTAAAAAAGGTTAATCCGCTTGATCTTTGGAAAGCCGCTTCAAATCAAGAAAAGGCGATTAAAGCTCCCGTGTTTTCAGGAATTCTTGGGGTTATTATTCTAGGAAGTGGATATTATTTAGCCGTAACAACGCAACCAACCATGATGGCAATTGCTAAATTTATGATGGCCGTTTTTCTGGTTGTTTTTGGAACTTATCTAGTATTTAGTTCTTTCAGCATTTTATTGCTTAAATTACTTCAAAAGAACAAGCACTTTTATTATCAATCGCGGCATTTAATTTCAGTTTCAGGAATGCTTCATCGGATGAAATCAAATGGAATTAGTTTAGCTTCAATTTGTTTATTGTGTTCTGCAATCGTCGTTGCTTTAATCGGTAGTGTCAGCATGGAAGTCGGAAAAGAAAGAATCGTTAAATTGTGGTGTCCAAGTGACATTACGCTTACAACAAGTCGTCCATTAACGCCAAACCAAAAGGAAATAATTACAGAATGTTCAAAAACATACCACGTTCAAGCTCATGTCGCCCATCAAGCCGAAATGACAACTCCAATTTGGGGAAACTTAAAGGGAAGTCAATTTGAACAAGGGAATATTCAGTCTGCAAAATATCAGTTAACGTTTGTTTCACTTGCGGATTATAACAAAGCACAACATACCAATATCAAATTGAATAAAAATGAGGCGTTATTCTATTGTCCGGATTTAAAAGCTAAACCGACAGCTTTAAATATTGGTGGGCAACATTTGAAATTGCAATCAATAAAATCATTTAATTTATTTGCAAATTATGACCATAGTATTGTACAATCAGCATTTATCATCGTTAATAATATTGATAATTTTCAAAAATTGACGAAAGAGCCATTTATCTATCTGACTTTCCTTAATACAAAAGGAACGACTCGTGAGAACCTCCGCTTTGCTTCGATTCTTCAAACTAAACTTGGTTTATCAAATACTGAATACACCTCAAAATATTTGACTGAAACTCAACTTATACCAATTTTTGGTAGTTTCTTATTCCTGGGAGTGATTATTAGTATTATTCTGCTTATTATTACGACCATGATGATTTACTATAAACAAATCGCTGAAGGGCTTGAAGATCGACAGAATTTTCAAACAATGCAGCAAATTGGGTTAAGTCAAAGGGAAACGAGCCAAACAATTCATAGCCAAATTTTGATGGTTTTTGGATTCCCAATTTTAGGAGCAATCATAAATGCTTGCTTTGCATTTCCAGCAATCCGCAGTATTTTAAAGCTTCTTTCAATTTACAATTTCACAATGGTACTTGCCGTAAGCAGCGGCGTGATCGTCTCAATGATTGTCTTCTATTTGTTGATCTATCTCTTAACAACCCGGATTTATCGGCAAATTATTAATCAACGAATTTACTAAATCAAACAAAGGAGCTTTAAAGTTCCTTTGTTTTTTGTTTTAATAAGAATAAAGATAAGGGGAGGCTAACCATGAATTACGATTTAACCGAAATCAAAACCTTTGCGAAAAATTGTTTAGACGGCGATATTACCGGTCACGATTATTTTCACGTCGATCGGGTCGCTCAGATTGCAGCCCGTTTATATTCAGTTGATCATCCTGAAAGGGATGCTCATACAGTTTTTATTATTCAAATTGCATCATATTTGCATGACACGATCGATGAAAAAATTACTGATAATGTTGAACAACGCCTAGCAAAAATTCATCATCTTGCAACGATCCAAGCATTGTCTGATGAAGATCAAAATAATATTTTTGACACGATTCAGAACATGTCATTTTCAAAAAACATTGAACATCATCATCAATTATCACTTGAAGGACAGTATGTTCAAGATGCCGACCGAATCGAAGCGCTGGGAGCGATTGGAATTGCCCGAGCATTTGCATACGGCGGGAAACATGATAACCCAATTTACGATCCGCGGATTCCGGTTACCAAACTTACTTCACATGATCAATACCGGACAAAGCAGGAAACAACGATCAATCATTTTTATGAAAAACTCTTTACCCTTGAAGATTTGATGAATACGCCAAGCGGTAAAGCGATGGCTCACAAACGAACCCAAGTAATGCGAAATTTTGTAGATGAATTTTTAGCGGAATGGAATTTAGAAGATTAAAAAAATGCGACTGTAATGTCGCATTTTTTAGTCTCGATCAATATCAAACATTTTTTCATTGATTCCGCGCTGGCATTCCGCTTGAATCGTAACGTGCGAGATATGATATTTGTCTTGAAGTAACTTACTGATTTGACGATAAATCGGTTCAACTTCACTTAACTTAATGTCTTCACAGTTAATGTGCGCTGAAAACATTGTATGATGTTCGTCAACGAGCCAAGCATGCACGTGGTGGACCGAGTTCACCTGCGGAATACTCGTAATGTCCTTTTTGATTGCATCATAATCGATATCTGGAGCAGCCTGCATCAAAATATTGATCGTTTTTTGAATGATTGGCAGGGCTTCATATGCAATGTAAAGGGCAACCAGAACTGACACAACTGGATCAAGCCATTTAACATGCCAGAAAATCAAAATAATCCCGGTAATTACGACTCCAATTGATGACAGTCCATCTGCCAAAATATGAAGATAGGTCGCTTTAATGTTTAAACTGTGGCGGCTTCCCGCATGCAACAAACCCGCTGAAATAAAGTTGGCTAATAGGCCGACAACCGCAACGACTGTCATAATATCACCGTTAACGTGATCCGGATGCATAAATCGTTTGACTGCTTCGATTACGATAAAAAGGGCAATTACGATCAATAACCCCGCATTTAGGAGCGCTGATAGGATCTCAGCCCGGCGGTAACCAAACGTTCGCTGGGGCGTTTCAGGTTTAATCGCAATTCGTTGTGCAATATAACTAATTACGATCGAGGCTGAATCACTTAAATTATGAAATGCATCAGAAAGCAAAGCTAAACTTCCTGAAAGAAGCCCACCTAAAATTTCAACAACGGTAATCAAAACGTTTAAAAACGTTACCCAGAAGAAACGAACTGTACTTACATTTTCAGTTTCCATTCAGATCCTCCTTTTCTTTAAGTTTCTAATTCCATAATACAGGCAGGATCAAAGCTAATCAATTAATGTTGATTGTTTCATAACAGTTTCTTTAATTGGCAAAAAGTTATAAAAAGTTATAAAATTAAATTAAAGTTATAAAAAGTTATAAAAGGAGGTCCGCGATGAATCCGTTTAATCCAAACTTTGGAAAGGTACCGCAACTTTTCCTTGATCGCAATCAAATTGTTAACGAATATATTAGTGAACTTGATTCAAATCTCGATTCTCCATTACAAACATCCGTCATTTACGGTGTTCGCGGTTCTGGAAAAACATCATTGTTGACAGACATTAGTAATCAACTTCGTGAAAAAGGCCACTGGATCGTCATCGATTTAACAACTAATCAGAATTTGATTCCAACCCTTACGTATAGTCTTTATCAAGAAGCAACTTCGAAGTTTCAGCAATTGATTGGTAAGTTAAAGGGCTTCAAAGTTTCAGGATTTGAATTTCAATTACAAAATGATGTTCCGCAAAGCATCCAATACCAAATGATGCTGAAGCAAATTTTAAAGCAACTTGCTGAAAAACATATTAAAGTTTTAGTTACCCTTGATGAAGTGAAGGCAACAAAAGAAGTCCGCGAATTTGCCTCATTATACCAATTACTAATTCGTGAAAATTTACCAATCGCACTGATTATGACCGGACTACCGGAAAATATTTCTGAATTACAGAATAACAGTGTTTTGACTTTTCTTTTAAGAAGCAATCGCATTGAGCTTAGTCCGTTAAGTCATGAAGCGATAATTAAGGCGTTCGCTGAAAAATTCAATGACGGGAATAGAAAAGCAACTCCCTCAATACTGCACCGACTTACACTTTTAACCCGTGGATATGCCTATGCCTTTCAATTACTCGGGTATCTTGTATGGAAAAATGGTACTGAAGGCGATGTAATTGACGACCAGCTAATTGACCGATTACTGCCTGAATATCAATTAGCCCTTAGTCGAAACGCATATACGAAAATTTACCAAGATCTGTCATACCAAGATCGTGAATTCGTCCGGGCAATGGCGAACAGCGCCGACGATAAGGTTAAAATGAAATATATCGGTGAACAGATGGAAAAACCAAGCAATTACATTGCAAACTACCGTCAACGCTTACTTGATAGCCAACTGATCCGAGTCGCCGGTTATGGCTACGTTTCATTTACGTTGCCGTTGTTCAAAGATTTTGTTCAATGGTATGCTCAATATGACGATGCTGGGTTTTAATCATCTCCATCTGTGCTACAATCAAGTTAAACATCAAAGGAGGAATCTTTTATGATCGATCGGATTGAAAAATCGGCCTGTACATCTGTCATGGTTGGGAAAAAAGCGTCATTAAACGGCTCAACATTTATTGCCCGCAATGAAGATCGGCTCGTTGCCATCTATCCGAAACGCTTTTTGATTCAACCAGCAGTCAGCGGTCGCAAAGAAGTTTACAAATCAACTTATAACAAGCTTGAAGTGCCGTTACCCGAATCTGGTTATCGGTATTCTTCAACTCCAAACGTCACAATGGAAGACGGACTCAATGAAGAAGACGGCTTTAACGAAAAGGGCGTTGGCGAGTCTGCAACCGAAAGTGTTTATGCCAATGAACGCGTGTTAGCATGCGATCCATACAACAAGGATGGGTTGGCTGAAGATTCAATGACAACACTTGTTTTACCGTTCATTAATTCTGCTCGTGAAGGAGTTCAATATTTAGGCAAATTAATTGCCAAATACGGCGCCGCTGAAGGAAACGGCGTTCAATTCAACGACCGCGATGAAGTTTGGTACATGGAAATCGCAACTGGTCATCACTGGGTTGCCATTCGCATTCCCGATGACTGCTATGCCGTTGCGGCTAACCAAATCGCAATTGAAGAAATTGATTTTAATGATCCGGACAACTTTATGTGGTCTGGCGGTATCCAAGAATTCGTTGAACAAAACCACTTAAATCCGGATGAAGGTCACTTCAATTTCCGGCATATTTTTGGAACGGATACTGAAAAAGACCACCATTACAACACGCCACGGGTATGGTTTGCTCAGCGGTATTTGAATCCTGAGGTTGATCAGGACCCTGAATCACCAAATATGCCGTTTATCCGCAAGCCAAGCCGGAAACTTTCGCTTGAAGATATTCAGTATATTTTAAAATCACACTACAACGAAACAAAGTATGATCCGCTTGGAAACGGTGATCTTCGTGACCGGAAGAAATACCGGGCAATTTCACTTTCGCGGACTGCCAACTCACACATTCTCGAAATGCAGTCAAATGGTGAAGGGGTTCAATGGCTTTCGTTGGGTGTGCCGGCATTTTGTCCGCACATTCCATTCTTTACGAATGCTAACGACACTGATCCCTCATACAGCAATACACCCGTAAAAATGGATCTGCAAACGGACAGTGCTTACTGGTTGTATGAAACATTAGCAATGGTCGTTGAAAGTCACTATGCTGACTTTATCCAAGATGATTTAGATTTTCAAAAGAAACTTTCACAATGGAGTCATGCTAAAGTTAACGAAGTCAATGATTACGTTGCTGCGCATGACTTAAAAGGCGAGGCTTTAACTAAATTCTTAACCGATCAAAATCATGAGATCGTTGCCCATTGCAACCAACGGACAAAGGAGTTTATCGCGGAATTGATTACCCGTGGAACTGAACTGTCTGGGTTAACATTCAAGATGGACCCAAACTTATAATAAAGAAACAAATAACCGCATGAAATCAATGCTCATGCGGTTTTATAATGCTCAAAATATTTAAATGGTTGCGAAATGGTCGCAATGCTTTACAAATTATCCAATTCACTAATTAATTTTCGCTTGGCTTTTTTAGTAACATGAAGATATATTTTTTCGGTTACGTTGGAAGAATGACCAACTCGTTCTTTAATAACATACAACGGCACTCCAAGTTCTGCAAGTTTAGAGATATGCGTATGGCGGAAAATATGCGTTGTTAGGTGTTTATTCAAACCGAGTTTGCTTTCGACACGTTTCAAGTATTGATTGATATTAACGGGGTGGTAGGGCGTTCCGTTCTGCGTTTCAAAAATAAAGCTGCTTTTATGCGGCGTTTTCTTTTCAAAATTTAAAATTTCGATTGCCCGTTTTGAAAGTTCAATATCCCGGACCGATTTTTTAGTTTTAGGAGAATTTGATTTGCTTCTGCTTTTCGATGAAACATCTAGATAGTTGAGTGTCCCGGTAACACTTGCAAAGTATGCCCCGTCAATATTTTTAATATCATCAAATTTTAAAGAAGCAGCTTCTCCAAAACGCATTCCTGTAAGGTATAACCATTCAATCAGCGCGGCGTATGGTTTGTTTTCGTTCCAAGTATAATCAAGAATAGCTTGCATTTCGTCATCTTCAAGAAATTTATTCTCAATATTAGGCGCTTCTTCTCTTTTCCAAACAATTTCGACTTCTTTCATCGGGTTCTTATCTATGTATTCTGATTGCTTAGCCCATTTAAAAAACGTATTCAGGCGATAATACATATTCTTAACGGTGTTCACTCTCAAACCTGAATTATATTGAATATAGTCAATTTTCTTTTCGATAAAGTGGGGTGTAATGTTTCGCAAAAGCGTATCTTCATCAAAATATTTATTAATTTGACTTTGGAAAGTGCATTTTAAGGAAATATAAGTTGAACGTTTGGTGTTATTTTTCCGAAACTCTAACCATTTATCAATGGCGTCGCATAGCCTAATATTTTTCTGAACAGGGGAAAGAGTGCTTTTCTCTACTGCTTTTTCAATGCGTTCTGTTAAGATTATCCGAGCCTGTTTCTGTGCTGCTCTTGATTTGGAATTTAGGGTGCAGGACACTGTTTTGCGTTTTTCGGTCAGCGGGTCTTTGTAATCTTGAAAATATCTAAATTTCCCATTTCTTTCTTTGATATACAACTCCAGTTCTCCTTTCTAGAATGTACGTTCGGCATAAGTGCTAAATAAAAGCCCCGAAAGTGGGGGCTAAAATAATTGCATATTAGTCTTTATTTAAACTTTTTGAAACAGCTATTTGAGCCACTGCTTCTTTTTCCACTTCTTCTTCATTCTGGTGTACCCATTTTTGAATAAAGAAAGCGTCAATTAATGCCCAGGGGCCTGAAATGATAGCGCCAAAAAATGTCAATGTTAGAATAAGCATTACAACTGCGGAACCTGTTTTCTTTAAATAAAAACGATGTGCGCCAAATGCACCTAAGAAAAGCCATAGCAACCATGCTACAACTGATTTCTTTGCTTTATTAGCAACTTGACTATCAACTAAAATTTTTTCTTGTGCATTTAGTTGATTATATGCAATTGAATGATTCATTAAGAATCCCTCCTAAATATATAATCCTTAGCTTTTTATGTCTTCAAGGTTTGGACAGTTAAGCAATTCCTTTAATAATCTTTTTAATCTCATCGCAAAGATAGGACAGCTTATTTTTTTGAAGAAAGTTCATGAAATTAATATCTTCAACATCGCAGCCAGTGCAACTTGCGTATTCTTGTGCCAGTTCCTTAATCATAAAAGAATTAGCGTTCCATTCTTCTTTGCAATGGCTACTGAATGTAGAATTGTAAATTTCACAACCGTCTTCGCCGTTGATTGCATGCCCTAGTTCGTGAAGAATAATCATCTCTTGCTCTTGCTCCGAAAGATTGTTATTTATGACTATGTGTTTTATTCTTTGTATATAGTATCCTTTGTGATCTAAATTATTATTAAATATAATATGTATGTTGTTTCTCTTAAGAAGGTCTTTAATTTTTTTATTCACAAAACCAACTCACTTTTTTAATTTAGGAAGGAGACTTCAATATGAATAAGATGCTTGATTTACCAGAAGTAATTGAAACCCCAAAACACTTTTTCTATGGACCAGTTGATATACACTTTGGTACAACAGAAAAGGCCAAAGTCGAAAAACTTGCAGACGGAATGGTGAAGATTACTAAATCATTTATTGCAAAAGATTACACATATCAAGAGAGTATGGACCCATTCGAAGGTTTTGGAAGTACGTCATCAGAAAAATAGTTTAATAAACTGATTTAAAGCCGTTCGTGGAGTAAGCGGAATGCCGTTTTCATGAAGGCTTTTTTTGATTCTCTTCCAAATTTCAGGAGTATTGGCAGCTGATAGATAGTCGTGTCCTTGTGTTGTTAACCCGTCAATTTTGAATAGGTATCCATCTTTAGTCTGTTGAACTGTTCCACGTACCAATCCATCATCAATTAAATTCAGGACAATCTGATTAATTTCAAAAATTATCTTATTACCAGGTATCTTATTTTTAGTAACTAATTTTTCTAACTTACTATTTTGCCGAAGATTATCTAACAGTTCATCATTTCTAACGGGGTACAAGTCATTAATCTGATTAAGTACAATGTTATAAAATTCCGTATAAACCTTGTTATTCATTATTTCTCCCTATTAGACCTTATTTTTTCTTTTCCATATAAGCTCTGATAATGCCTTCGATGATTTCTCTATCATTATCAGTCATAGGCTTACCATCAAAGCTCATGACGGAGTTGAGCGCTTCTTGCACAGTGAAATCATCTTTATTTTTCTTTCGTTGTTCACTTCTGCCTAAAAGATAATCGGTTGTAACACCGAAATAATTTGCAATGTTTCCGAGAGTATCAGCACCGGGCACAATTCTTTCTGTTTCCCATGCACCGATAGTCTGCTGAGATACATTTAACTTTTCAGCCAATTCACGTTGGCTCATTTTTCTTTCTTTTCGTAATTCTCTAATGCGTGAACCTAACATGATAAAAACTTCCTTTAAAATATTTAATTAACTTACTATAAAAAATAGTATATTACTATTTATAGTAGTTAGCATTAAGAAAATGTATTTTACTAATTAAAATAGAAAAATATTAAAAAAAGTATTGACTTACTATTTAGAGTAGTATATTATAATAAACGTAATGAGTTAGGAGGTGTTAATTTGAAAACAAAACTCAAGGTTTTAAGAGCAGAAAGAAACATCACGCAAGAACAGCTTGCGGAAGCGTTGGGAGTGAAGCAAAACGTTGTTTCAACTTGGGAACGTGGCACAGCAACTCCTAAAGCTCAAATGATGCAAAAGATTGAAGATTATTTCAATGTACCAAAGGAAGATATTTTTTTTACAGCTTTTGACTATTATAAGTAGTTAAATTTATTCAAAATCGATTAATTTACTACTTAAACTAGAAAGGACATATAAGATGAACGAATTACAAAACTTTAATTTTAACGGTGCTCAGGTACGAGCATTAACGATTGATAATGAACCTTACTTTGTGGGTAAGGACGTTGCCGAAATTCTTGGATATAAGAATTCGAGAAAAGCATTGAAAGATCATGTTGATGATGAAGATAAGGGGGTAACAAAATGTGACACCCTTGGAGGAAAGCAAAATTTGACTGTCATCAACGAATCAGGTCTTTACTCATTGATCATCAGTTCCAAACTTCCAAGTGCAAAGCAATTCAAGCACTGGATTACAAGTGAAGTTCTTCCAGAAATCCGTAAGCATGGTGCTTACATGACAGACCAGAAAGCGGAAGCAATTGTAACTGACAAGAACGCTTTGGCAGACTTACTTCAACAAGCAAGCGACCAGCTTAAAGCAAAAGACATTCAGATTGAAGAAATGAAACCTAAAGCATTGTTCGCGGACGCTGTTTCAGCAAGTAAGCAAACCGTTTTAATCGGAGAACTTGCCAAGATTATGAAAGGCAACGGAATTGAGATTGGTCAAAATCGTTTGTTTGCTTGGTTAAGAAAGCATGGATATTTAATCAGCCGAAAGGGAACTGATTACAATATGCCGACACAAAAGGCAATGAATTTAGGTTTGTTCAAAATCAAGGAAACAACAATCACACACAGCGACGGTCATATTTCAGTAAACAAAACGCCGAAGGTTACCGGCAAAGGTCAACAGTATTTTGTGAACAAGTTCTTGAAAATGCAAGAGATTGCTTAGAAAGGAAACCTAAAAATTGAATAAAAGAATCAAAAAGAAGCTTACTAAAGTAATTTATAATTCTCGAAAAACTTTAGCAGAAAGAATAAGAGCCGCAAAGCGACTCATGAAATCCTAGCCTAGCGTTGATGTTTATTCAAAATAAAATCTGTAAATTTAACAATTAATTGTCCATCTTTTGATGATTCTGATATGCGTTCCTGCTTTAAAAACTCTTGAGTTATTGAAAGTAAATTAGTTGCAAATTTAGCCTCTGCTGGAGTCATGATTTTATTTTTCAAAATTACACCTCCCTTCAGAAGGAAATAAACAAATTATAGCAGAAAGGAAGATTCAAATGAGCTTGGAATTAATCACAGAAGAAGAGTTCATCAGGAAATATATTCCTGTTGAAACGAAAGAAAAGAAACAGGCTTTCGCTCGTAAGAAGCAAGATTGCTTGGATATGGGTTACACGGACGTATTTATCAAACCGTATCACAATCAAATCTTTGTTAACGAAAGACGGTATCAAGATTTCTTGATTGAGAAATCACGGCGGAATTTTGAAGAAAGAAAAGCTGCTGCATTAAACGCAGCTAAATTTTAGGAGGTCATCGAAATGAAGGTAAATTGGTTAGTCGTTGATACAGGGTTATGGGTCTACATCATCACGAGTTTGTTAAATGCTTCACTTGTTGCTTCTTGGGTAATGTGGTTAGCGATGATTTTACCGCTAATTCACGTTTGTAAGAAGAGCAACGATGAAATCAAAGAAAGGAAGATGTTGAATGATCGCACAAAAAAAGCCCGGTAATACCGAGCCAAATATTATGACAAATGATTTTAACAGTTCTAATTATTTCAAAAAAGTACACCAAATTCAAGTGTTTCGTAGAGAATTGCCATTAATTTTAGAACGTAATCCGTTAGAACAACGCATTGAGTTGTTAGAAAAGATGATACCTAAGATTGAAATTGAGCAAATGGCAATCTTTGCAAGACAACTTCAAGACGCATATATCGCAGTTTGGTATTCAGAGAATGCGGGAGGAAATCTATGGAAACGGAAGAAGTTATCCAAAAAGCGAATCGAATCGCATTAAAACTTTATGGCTGGTATGAAGACGTTGTTATGATCCCGTTTCAAAAGAACTTACATAGCAGCGAAGAAACGATAACAATTGCTATGCAGCATAAAAGAAAAGAATTTATTTATCAAAAGCGACGTGAAGATGAGATAAATAAATTCTTTGATGATTTGAAAAAGTATTGTAATAGGTCTCCGCAAGTTAGTTATTCATTTGCACAATTCGGAACAACGCATTGTGGGACTGATACTAATACGATTTTAGTTGGTTTTCATATCGATGTTTGAAATAAACCAAAAATTGCGTGGAAACATCGATTCTTTACCGTAGGAATCTTTAACTATGTAGTTTTTAATTTCTTGCGAAATTAAATCATTTGATTCGATTAGATCGTAACCACTAAAAATTTTTTCAGAACCATCGTGATAGATACACGATAATGATTCGACATTATCCACGATTTTAGTGATTCCTCCATGTACAGATTGAAAACATAAAGTTAACATTTTTTCACCTCCTTTCAAAAGGAGATAGCTCAATTATACAAGAAAGGACAGAGTAAAAACTATGACAAATGAATTGACAGAAACAACAATCAACGTTGAGATGGGAACACCGGAAATTAAAATCACAAACAAAGAAAAACTTGACGCATTAGTTAACGCAGTAGTGAAGAAATATTCCGGAATTGTTGTCACGAAAGACACATTAAAAGAGTGCAAGAAAACATTGACCGAGCTTCGTAAATTAAGCAAGGAATTAAACGCTAAGCGCCTTGAAAAACAACGTGAATATGAAACTCCAGTCAAGAAATTTAAATCGCAAATTGACGCTTATATCAACCAAATCAACGATGTTATTTCAGACATCAAGCAAGGTACAGACGAATTTGAAGAAAAGCGCAAAGTTGAAAAACAAACCGCAATTCAGAATTTGATTAACGAAATGGCTGTTAATTATGGCGTTGACCCTGAAACGATTGAAATTGATAAAAAGTGGCTTAACAAATCAATCACGATGAAGAAAGTTGCGGAAGAAATCAGCAACAAGATGAAAGAACAGCAACGCCTTGATGATGATTGGAAAATCATTAAGAAATACGCACAAGACAAAGGAATGTTGGCAGATCATTACCAAACTTATATTGGTGTTTTTTCGGCGTTTGAAATCGAAAAGATGATTGATGAAGACGCCGACAAGAAAGCGGCACAGGAACGTGAAGCAGTTAAGGAAAAGCAACTCGATTCCACTATTGATAAAGAAACCGGCGAAATTAAACAAGCCATTCAGCAAGTTACTTTCACGATTAAAGGAACGGAAGAACAGCTTAATGAAGTTGCTTCTTATCTTAAAAATAGCGGTGTTGAAATTGTATCAGCTTCGAACCGCGAAACAGTGATTGGAGGTTAAGGACATGACCGAAACAAAATCGAAGCGTGCAGAAATTTTTGAAAAACTATCGGCGGTTGATGTTGCACCACTAATTAAGAAGAAAAACGGACTTGATTATTTAAGTTGGGCGAATGCATGGGCGGTGTTAATGGAATATTATCCGAACTCAACTTATCAAATTAAGGAATTTGACGAAGTTCAATTCGATAAGCAAACCGGGACATAGCAACCAACTGGACGGAAACTTGACTATCTCAAAACAGACGCCGGCGTTGAAGTGGAAGTTGAAGTCAATATTGACGGCGAAACATTCGGACAGAAGCTTTATGCAATGGACTTTCGGAACAAAGCAATCAAAGAACCAACGTACGTTGAAATCAACAAAGCACAGCAACGTTGCTTGGTCAAAGCAATCGCAATGGCTGGTTTAGGCTTGAACCTGTATCAAGGCGAAGACCTACCGACAGGGGAAACAATCAAGCGAAATGGTATCAGCAAAGAACAGCAAGAAGAACGTCAGAAATTAGGTGTTAAGAAAGCCGCTTATTTCTCACTTCTAGCGCAAGTTTCCAAAGCCACGGGAAAAACACCGGACGAGCTTAAAAAACTCGCTGGCGAACGTGTCAACGCCGAATACGCCGGTTCTCAATTAAGTGTGTTGGAAACATACGAATATGGCATTAAAGCTCTCCAAGATATTCTTGCAGAAAGTAAGGCTGGATAATGTTTGGACGTTTGCTAAAAGTACAAGGAAACAAAGTTGAGATTGAACTCGATGATGAATTTGATTTCAACAAGGTTGAACGGTTTGCCAATGGTAAGCAACCAGTGGTGGAGCTCAACGTCAATGACGGAAGAACAATCACGCCTGACCAACGAAAGAAGGTTTGGGCTTTACTCAATGATTTCTGCCGGTACACAGGTTATTCACTTGATGAAGCTGAAATCTTGTTCAAGTCATTAACTCGCAGCAAGTACAACATTGAACCATTCAGCTTGTCTGATTGTTCAGTAACAACGGGCTGTCTGATGATTGAAGCCATTCTTGAGTTCTTGTTTGATAACGATATTCCATTTCAAACGAAGACTTGGGACGCTATTCCGAGCTGGTTTAAAAAACAGTCGCTTTGTTTAAAGAAAAGAATTTGCGTAATCTGTGGAAAGCCTGCAGATAGAGCACACGTTCACGCCGTTGGAATTGGTCGTAATCGTTCAAAAATTAGTAATAAAGGAAATTACGTAATGTCATTATGCCGAGTTCATCATCTAGAACAACATTCACTTGGACTAAAAACTTTTATAGAAAAGTATCACATTAAACCTATCAAGGTAACGAGAGATATAGCGAAAGAAATCGGGTGGAAATATGAATGAAAAGTGGAAAGATATTCCAGGCTTTGAAGGGGTTTACCAAGCGTCAAACTTAGGACGTGTAAAGAGTTTTCCTCACAAAATAAATATTCCGAATAAACATTGCAACAACACAGCTTATTCAAGAGAAAAAATTCTTAAACAAAGGCAGACGCAAGACGGATATAAGCAAATTAGTCTAAAAGGGAAAACGTATAAAGTTCATAGATTAGTGTTATCAGCTTTCTCAGGCAAACCGCTTGACTATCCGCTGCAGGTTAATCATAAGGACGAAAACGTGCAAAACAACAACATCGAAAATTTAGAATGGTGCACTCCAAGCTATAACGTAAATTACGGAAATAGGAATAAGAAAGTATCTGAAAAGTTAGGAGTAAGGGTTAAAGCAGTTTCGAGTAAAGGGGAAATTCGTTATTTCAAAAGTCAATCCGAAGCAGGAAGAGTTCTTGGACTTAGGCGTAACCACATATCAGAAATTGTAAACGGAAAAAGAGAAACATGTAATGGCTGGCATTTTGAAAAGGTGGTAAGCGAATGAGCAACGTAAAACGTTATGAGAAAAATAATTTCACAATCACTGACAATAAGCTAATCAAAGATGACCGCTTAAGCTGGAAAGCTCGGGGAATTTTTCAATACTTATGGGCAATGCCTAGCGATTGGAATTTTTACGTTGATGAAGTTGCTAAGCATTCCAAAAACAGCGTTGGAGCTTTACAAAGTGGACTTTCAGAACTCGAAAAGTTTGGATATTTAAAACGGATAAGGCTTCACGGAAAAGACGGTCATTTCAGCAGAATGGCTTGGGAACTTAGTGATACCGGCGATTTCACCATCAACCCGGAAAACCATTCAATGGAAAACACCATCAATGGGAAAAACCATCGAATGGGAAATCGCCCACTACTAAATACTAATAATACAAATAAAAAAGAAACACTAAATAAAAAGAATACTAAAGATATATTGTCGAGTTCACACTCGACCGCAGTTCCTGAAATCATTGATTATCTCAATTCCAAGATTGGAACTCATTATCGAGCAACTACTCGGAAAACTCAATCGCTGATTAAAGCTCGTATGAATGAGGGCTTTACTGTTGATGATTTCAAAATCGTTATCGATAACAAGGCAGCTGAATGGAGTAAGGACGAACGTATGAGTAAGTATCTAAGACCTGAAACATTGTTTGGTACAAAGTTTGAAAGTTATCTGAACCAACAAAGCAGAGTTGGAAAAGCCGAACCGGTTAATGATTTCAACTTTGACTAGGAAGGAGTAAACATGCAGAATGCTTTTGATAACTTAGCAGGAAAAAAGATTGTTGACCCGAAAACAGGGAATGAATATCAGATACCTATTTTAACAAGAGAACAAGGGCTTGCTGCTTCCAAAGCAAAAGAACAGGAGCAGGTTAATAGGTATCTTAAACGACTGCCTGAACAGTTCGTCAGGGAAAATTCAATGCTTAATGAGTATGACGTATTAGAACGCAGTTTCGGAAAACTTGAAAGAGTATCTGATGAATTTGTTGAAATCACAAAGCAAGTTAAACAAATTGCGGAAGATTTCAAAGCCGGCAAACGATACAACGTGTTATTTCAAGGAAAACAAGGGCGAGGGAAAACAACCCTTGCAGCGTGTTTGATTAATGACGTTGTTCACAACAGTAAAAAGCCAACGATGTGCGCCATTGTAAACGCAACGAAAATTGGAAACTTAGTTAATACCTATGATGACGCTAGGGCAGAAAAAGAACGTAAGAAATCAGATTTTGAAGTATTTATTAAACGTTTCAAAGAAAAATGCGACATCTTAGTGATTGATGATTTAGGGAAAGAAGCTAATTTGCAAACCGAAGAACGGGAAGCAAATAACTTAATTCAAAGCGCATGGTACAGAATTGCGGATATTTCGTTGAGAAAAAACAAGGCTGTGGTAATCACAAGCAATTTTTCAACCGCTGAATTAAATCACATGTATAATTCAGCAACCTTAAGTCGTTTGTTTATGGGAGCAAGAAATCACAGTATCACATTTAATGGAGAACGCATTGGAGATTACAGACAGAGGACTGAGGCATAAGACATGATAGAAGATTTTGATAAATGGGCTAGTATCTCGGAAAACAGAGACTTGTTGTACGAAATCTTAGATAAAGAATACCCAGAATTAAAGGAGGAGTAAACATGATAGGACTTGAACAACAACTTGAAATCCTTGACAGTGCTTTGGAAGAAGCTAACACACAAGATCAATTTGTTCAGTTAATTCAAACTGCAACAATGACGCTTCAAAAAGCGATTGACGTTTCAAAGTTTGAATTCGTTGACGGAACTGACGAAAAGCATTTTGAAAGTCATCTTTCGCCAATCATTAAGCAAATTGATGATATGTACGATTGGGCGATTGGAAAAATGAAACCTTAAATGGAGATGAGACGATGAAAGCCGAAGATCGAAAGCAAATCATGCTTTTTAAAAAGAATATTGATGAACATATGCAAGATTTTGAACAAGACATTGATTCACCGGTTAATGCGTATGATGACGCTTGTAAAGCAAGAATGGCAATTAACGAAATGATTCATCTATTCAAAATTCAAGGATATGTTGAAGATTAATCTAGGACAGTTTAGGCGGTGCAACTCCGCCACTAGATGTTGCCGCATTCTGTCAGAGCGGCTAAAAGAACTTTAGTCCTATTTCTCCTCTTAATTGGTTTTAGAAAAGATATATATGCACGTTTAATTAATCTGACAGAGTCCTGTATGGTTTCCGAAGTTCGAGTCTTCGGCAGGGCTTTGCAGCCTTTGAGATACGGGCTGCCAAATTTAAATTTAGGAGATGAAAAATCTCCATAAAAAGTCTTTGCTGTATCTCAACTCAAAAAATTTATACTCCTGACTTAACGACTGTCAAAGGTCGTTGAGCCTTTGCAGGTTTTAAGGTGTACCTGCTAAAAAAATACACCGGTCTAATACATGTGGTTAGGGAATGCAACCACAACCAAAATTTATACAGAAGAGAGATGAAAAATCTCCTTTAAGTGCTTATTCTTATCGCATTCCACAACGGATATTGAGTCATCAACTTTTAAGCCGGCGGATCGCTTAGGAAGTGCAAGCGAACCGTAAGAAATGAAATCAAAACATGAAAGTGAAGTGAGAAAGCAACTCTCAATCAATATTAATCAGCGCTTCAACCAAAATTGAATATTTACAACCTAAAAAATTTTCCAATATCGAGAGTCTGCTAGTTGTCAGAGGCTAGCAGGTTATTCCGGGAAGTGATTCTCGGAACTATTCATACTAACCTATTTGTCTTTTTCGACTTGTCAGCTTTCATCGGCTGGCAAGCCTTTGCGGGAAACCGCAAAAAAATATAACACAAGAGGGTTATCTCCCTTCAAACTCTCTTAACAAGCAGGCTTGCTGATTGTCAAAGGTCAGTAAGTCATTCAGCGAGAAACAAAGTGAGCTGATTAGTTTCAAGCTGATACCAATTCAAAAAGAAAGAAGGGAAACTTTCTTTCCGTTAATTTCGTAAACAACATCAGCTCACATATTCTGACACGCTGTTTTTTGTTCTGTGGTCGAAATTAATGCCGTAGAACGGTTTTAAAAGAAAAGAGGTGGAATTATACCGAAAGAAACTAAAAACGCTTAGAAGCGAAAATACAGCATAAGAGATTTTAATTTGTACTTTGAAAAATGAATAACGCAAAACTCACAACTTACCTTATGATTTTCCGCTATTCGCTTTTCAAAATTTCCTTTTATAGAAAATTTATAAACTTCCAGGCTTAGCAGTTTTCGCAGGCTGCTAAGTCATTGCTCCTCGGACTTGGGAGCACAGGTATTACATTTTTTGCAATCTCAAAGTGATTGGGAAACGCAAATCAAGTTCAAATCGACCAACGAAAAGAGTAGCCGCATTGGTTTATCACGGTTCGACCCCGTGAGCGGCTGTTATCCGGATAAACAATTTTAAATTATGGAGTGAATTAAAAATGGCTAGATTTGTTAAAGTCGGAAAACGTGGCTCAATGATTAATGTTGAGCAAATTACGGCTATCTATCCGAATGAAAAATCGGATAAATATACAGTTTGCATAACCAGTGGGAGTGAATATTACGTGACTTACGATGAATTTCTTGAAATCACAGGGCAACGACAACGCCAAGTAAGTGACAAAAAGTATGCTATCAAAGTCTTTTGTGGAGATTATCCGGTTTACTTTTTGGATAAATACTTAGCGTTCAACCGTGAAACCGGTGCTCCCGTGATTACCACCAACGATGATGACAGCGGACGGCAAGCTCATTTCACAGAAAAGGAAATCGAAGAACTGAAAAAGTGCGATGACATAGCGATTGATTGGAACAAAGTAGAACTGGAGGAAGTGGACGATGGCGAATAAGAGAAAACTAGAGGACAATCTTAACAAAGTTTTTGATTGCAAAGATATTCACGTTCATGAAGTGCGAGACGTTGACGGTGCAAAATTAACTCAATTATTAATTACAAATTCAAATTTTAGTTTGAGAATGCAATTCGTAAAAAAGAACGGAGACGTTTTTACGCCGATTATGACTTTTCCAAAGATTAGCATGTCTAATTTTGGAAAGGCTATTGATTACGTCAAGGAATATTTTGACGAAAGGGGTTAAGCAACAAATGAACAATCGTTGGAGAAGACGTTATCGATTAGAAACGAGACATAAACTTAATACCTTTACAAAACAAATGGTGATATTGGATAGGAAATTTCAAGATTACTGGTGTAACCCACCTATGCCAAGTTTCAGGAAAGGGAAGAAATATTATGCAAAATAGATTTAAATTTAGAGCGTGGGACAGTATCGCAAAAGAGTATATTTTTGATTCGTATGCTTTATATGAATTGTTCGTAAACGATATAGATAATAGTTATCAAGTTGAGCAATGTACCGGCTTAAAAGATAAAAACGGAAAGCTGATTTATGAAGGAGATATTGTTGAAGTTACTTCACCAGAAAATTGGAACATCTTTGATGAGTATTCCAATTCTGAAATCTTAGGGAAGGGTGTTGTTGTCACAAAGCCAGGATGTGCATTTATTAAAAAGAATGATATTGATGGAGAAGAGAAGAAATATTATTTTGCTTTATATTCAGTAGTTGAAGACGCCAGTGTAGAAGTCATCGGTAACATTCACGAAAACTCGGAACTATTGGAGGGTAACAAATGACAACAATCAAAATTAACGACACATACCGTGTTGAAATTCATAATTATGATTTCGTTTTAATCAAACACAATGATAAATATGATGCCACTCTTGGGTATTTTCCAAGTCTGAAACATGCTTTATCGTGGCTGAAACGTGAAGAAGCTAAATCATTAGGGACGTTAACCATTGATGAATATATCAATGAATTACGGAAATTAGAAAGCTGGACGGGAGAGATTTTAAATGAGCAAAAGAATTAAATATTTTATTTATGGTTTTGTAGCAGTGTTAGTTATGATTTTGGCAGGTTGTGGGATCCATTGGTATTTCACTTCAACCGCAAGTGGAATAAGAACAGCCGTTAATTTCAAATCAAACGTTAATAACGGCATGGAACGTGAAATTACAGTATATAACGCTGACGGTAAAGTAATCATGCACATGAAAGGCAAGTTCGATATTCAACATTCAAATAGATCATTGCAATATATCGACCAAAACCACATGAAACACAATATTTACTTTGGAGATAACACAACAGTGACAGTTAATGAGGTGAAGAAATAGATGAGTAAGCGAAACAAAAAGCGTAGCGTATTGAAGAAACGCAAGCGGAGAATGAACTACAACGGTATTAAACCGGGCAACTTAGTTCAATGGCAAGGCATGAAATACAAAGTTGTTGCTTTGCTAAAACATGGCTGTTTGTTACTTGATAACGGAGCAAAACTGCAAGCAAAGGAGTGTGAACGTCTTTCTCAATAAAGAGAGGAGAATAACAATGAAAATGCCAAAAGCAAAAATTGAAGTTTCTCTTACTGGAAAACAGATAATGGAAATTGCTTCATCGACAATAGGTAGATCATTAGATGAACCGTTACGAACGATTGCTTTTATGGGTTTAGATAATCGTTGGCATTTATTCGGGAAGAATGACAGAGATTTAATGTTTAAGAATCCAGCAAAAAATAAGTACGAAATCATTTTGAATGGTGAAGCAATCGCAGTCAGTAAAGATACTTGGGATGAATTTAGACATGTAACCGCAGGACTAGAAAGGACGGAAAAATAATGGACGAATTAATTGAAAAAGTAAAAGCATGGGCAAAGGAACGCGGAATTGATAAGCAACCAGCAGACGCAGGCTATCGGAAAACCGTTGAAGAACTGGGTGAACTCTCATCAGCTTATTCACGACAAAACAAAGCAATGATGATTGATAGTCTAGGCGATACAGCAGTTTGCTTAATCAATCTAGCAACTCAAATGGGCTTAGATTTCAACGAATGCTTGGAACATGCTTACAACGAAATTAAAGACCGCAAAGGCAAGACAGTCAACGGTGTATTTGTCAAAGAAGCAGACTTAAAGAACGGAAAGGATAATCAATAATGTTCGGGAACAATAAACAAGAAACAATCACACGAATTAATGAATTAACCAATGAAGCAGAAAAGCTGCACCGCAAGATTTTTAAGTTAAGAACTTTCGTTGAAAGTACAAATTGCAAAAAGCTGACTGCCGATGAAGGAACTTACATCAAAGCATGCTGGCTTCAACTCGACAACATGGAAAGCTATTACGAAAACTTGCAAGAACGAGCTATTCAGCTCCAAGGAACGTTGGAAAAATAGTCATGGAATTGGTCGCAAGTATCATCTTTGAAATGGTGTTATTCGTTTTGATTATTGCTTTGAAAAAATAAAAAAAGCGCCGTTCAGGCACTCCGCTAAAAATTCATTCAACTAATTATATCATAAGGAAGTGGAATGCATGGACGGGTCAGAATTGACAGCACTATTCGAATATGACGATGAACAAACCGCAAAGAACGTGAGTGAATTTTTCAAGAATTTCAAGCGTATCAGTCGCATGGCAGGAGAAGACCCGGCAGCGCTGAAATCGCCAGTGATTTCTGATATTCCAGTCAGTCATGACGGCGGGAATCATAATGAAGATAGATTGGTCGAACATGCTAACGCCACCGACCTTGCGCCGAAGATAATGAATGACGTTCGCTTTGCTTTGAGCCATATTTCGAAACGGTCGAAATCAATCATCATTGGAGTGTACATTGATGAACTCACTCAAGAGTCAATGGCTGATAGAATACTTTGCAGCAAGACATCATTCAAGGCTTACAAGAAGATTGCACTGAATGAATTTGCTGACTCGTTAAGTTCGCCAAAGACGTTGTTAAGAATTGATTTACACGAAAACAACGGGAAAGGGCTAGTTGTTGGCTAGCTCTTTTTGTACTATAAAAAGTACAAAAATATGTACAAATTATCAAAAGGGTTATATAATATAAACGTAGGTTAGATAATCTACAACACAGAACAAAGAGATAGATAGGTAAGTTAAGAAGGAGAGACGAACTACAATGGAAAATGTAATCGCAACAAGTTCAAACGAATTCCGTAAGAACTTTAAGAAATATACAGACGATGTTGTCGATTACCAAGACGCAGTAATCGTTACTCGTCCAAAAAACAGAAACGTTGTTGTCATTTCAGAAGATGAGTACAACTCTCTGAAAGAAACAGCATATTTGTTGAAAGATAAAGAGAACAGAGAATTTTTACGTGAATCAATGAATCAACTTAAAGGAGGTGATGTCAAAGTGCTAACTCCTGATGATTGGGAGAATTTAAAGAAAGGAGAATAAAAATGGTGTATGAAACTGAATGTCACATTCACTACTAACGCATGGAATCAAATGACCGAAGTTATCCGGACTGATAAAAGAATGGCGAAGCAGGTTATTAAATTAATTGATGACACTGTGCGAAACCCTTTCAGTGGTTTAGGAAAACCCGAACCGTTAAAAATGGAACTACAAGGCTTTTGGTCGAAACGTGTAGATAAGAAAAATAGAATGGTCTATCGTGTTACGTCAGAAGCAATCGAAATCATCGCCATTAAAGGTCATTATGAGTAAAAAAAGTCCTAGTCAGTAAATTGGACTAGGAATAATGATATGAGCTATAAGCTATTTTCAGTTTATAGCTCATTTTTTTATTTTTCAAGCGAACGGCTGTTCAAAACTGACCAAAAGTTGACCTTTTTCTGACCTAATTCTATCCAAAGTCTGACCACATGTTGACCCGTTTAGGCGTTAAGATGATATTGTCGAAAGATGAGGCGAAGCGAATGAGAAATACGAAACGTTTCGGCAAAGTTAGGACGAGCGAAGAGTATCTCATGCTTTGCCGGTTAGAAAAAGAGATTAAACTCAACAAACAAAGGAATAGAAAACATAGGCGATACACGGAAGATGTACCGCCTATTTGTTTACACAAAGGAGGTGAGTAGAATGTCATGAAACTAACGCATAAGCAACGAATGTTTGCTGATGAGTATTTAAAGTGCGGTAATGCAACAGAAGCAGCAATAAAAGCTGGATATTCAAAGAAAACTGCACGGGCAATTGGCAACGAAAACCTAACAAAACCTTACATTAAGGCTTATGTAGCTGAAAAGCAGAAAGAAATTGAATCACATAAGATCGCAGACGCCAAAGAAGTTATGGAGTTCTACTCTGCCGTACTTCGAGGAGAGAAAAAAGAGACGGTTGTTATTGCAACCCCTGCTGGTATGGAAACAACGACCAAGGAAGCAGACTTGAAAACAAGAATTTCTGCTGCCAAGGAATTGATGAAACGTTATCCGCTTAGCGATGATGATCCTATGCAAAAACAGGCTTACCGAAAGGCTAAAGCTGAGGCGGATATTCTTGAAGCTAAAGCAAGTTTATTAGCAGGTAATACAAATGATACCGAAAGCATGTTGCAAGGCTTCTTAGAGAAATTGGAGGGCGGAATAGATGAGTCTGAACGACCTGTACACACCGAAACAGATAGAAATTCTGAAAACAGTCCGGAGTAGACCATGGCATATTTTGATAAATCATGGTGCTGTTCGTACTGGAAAAACCGTTCTCGATAATGATCTCTTTTTAATGGCTTTGATAAGAGTTAGGAAACTGGCTGATGAAGAAGGAGAAAGGGAGCCAAAATACATTCTTGCTGGCGTTTCGTCAAAGACAATCACAAACAACGTGCTGTCGGAATTGCGAAACAGATACGGATTGAATTTCAAGTTTGATAGGCAAGGAGATTTTACTTTATTTGGAGTGAAAGTAGTTCTTGCTTATACAGGATCAATTAGTGGTCTTGGCCGTATTCGTGGTATGACGGCTTATGGTGCTTACGTCAATGAAGCGTCGCTTGCTGTTAAGGAAGTGTTTGCCGAAATCGTCAACCGGTGTTCCAAGCCAAACGCTCAAATAATCTGCGATACCAACCCGGACAGCCCGGAACACTGGTTGAAGAAAGATTATATTGACAAGGCGGGAACAGAGAAAGGCAAGGACATTCTAGAGTTTAAGTTTGAACTTGATGACAATACGTTCTTACCTGACGACTACCGAGAGCATATCAAGAACGATACACCAAGCGGAATGCTTTACGACCGCAACATCAACGGTCTTTGGGTTGCTGGTGAAGGCATGGTATATCCAGACTTTGACCGCAAGACAATGTCAATCAGTGAACAGGAAATGAAAGAGCTGCACTTCGACAGAATTGTCTGTGGTGTTGACTGGGGCTGGGAACACTGGGGCTCGATTGTCGTTGTTGGTATTGATGACGGGCAGGACGTTGAACATAGCAATTATTACGTTATTCGAGAATATGCTCATCAACATTACGATATTAACGACTGGGTTTCAGTTGCAAAGGACATTGTTTCAGAATTTGGCAATGTTCCGTTCTATTGCGACTCCGCTCGACCTGAACACGTTGCAAGGTTCGTCAATGAAGGACTGAACGCAATCAACGCCAATAAGTCAATCATGCCGGGAATCGAAACGGTGGCAAAGGCGATGAAGCAAGGACGGTTCAAAATTGACTATGAACACGCACCGCGTTTCAGAGAAGAAATTTTCACGTATGTTTGGAACGAGCAAACCGGAATGCCGAACAAACAAATGGACGATACGCAAGACGCCATTCGTTACGCAATATATAGCGACTTGCAAGTCCAAGAACAACGTAATCAATCAAACATCAATGACAGATTAGCAGCATTAAAGAATTTTGGTTTCTAAGGAAGTGAGAAAATGGCAGACACTAACAACAAGACAAACGACTTTGAGCTTGATCTTGATACGCCAACAACAAGTGAGTTCATGACGTATTACAGTGAAAAAGCAAACATGGTCTACAAGTACCAAGACGCTGACAGTTTGCTTGAACACCCTGAAATCTTGGTTAGCATGATTAATCATCATCGACAAAACCAAGTGCCACGGTTGCATTCGTTAGATCATTATTACAAAGCTCAAAATGATACAATTATGAATCGGCCAGCACGAAAAGAAGCGGGCAAAGCTGATTATCGTATCGCAAATAATTTTGGAAAGGTCATTAGTTCGTTTATGGTTGGATATATGGGCGGCAACCCCATTCAAGTTCAAGATAAGAAAGACGACAAGGTTCAGAACGTTATCACGGAAGCCAATGACACCAACAACGCAGATGAAGAAAACAGCAATCTGCTGCTTGATTTGTCTAAGTATGGTCGGGCTTATGAAATCTTATGGCGTGACGAACAAGACAATAATCGTTTTGCTTTGTCTAGCGTGTTTGATACGTTCGTCATCTATGACACAACGATTGAAGAAAAACCAATCATGGCAGTTCGCTATCCAAGTTTAGGTTTTGAAACAGACGGGCGGACAATGTGCCAGCCAATCGTATACACGGCTGACAAGGTTATCACTTATAGCCCTTGCAGTTCGTCAGAAATTAGCTTAATCAACCCGCAAGAAGAGCTTCATAGCTTTGGCGATGTGCCGGTTATCGAATTCAAGAACAACCGTTTCCGCCGTGGAGATTACGAAGACGTTATTCCTTTAATTGACGCTTACGACGCCGCCGAAAGTGATACATCAAACTATATGTATGATTTCAACGACGCTATGCTTTGGATAAACGGCGACTGGACGATGAACGGAATGAGTGCCGATGATATGATTCGCTTGAAGAAAGCGAACATCTTGGCAACCACGGACGCAACATCGCCACAAGGGACACGCTATCCAACAACAGCGCAATATCTCTACAAGCAATATGACGTTAACGGGACAGAAGCACACAAGAAGCGGCTGGTTGATGACATTCACAAGATTAGCTGCGTGCCAGATTTGACTGATGAAAACTTTGCTGGAACTCAAAGCGGCGAAAGCTTGAAATACAAACTCTTAGGCTTAGACCAAGTTGTCGGTATCAAGTCAAGAATGTTTGAAAAGGGCTTATTACGGCGATACAAGCTCATTCTTTCGCTCTCTAACACCGTTCAAGAGTTATCGCAGGTTGATAGCTCGAACATCGAAATTACATTCAATTACAACTTACCGAAAGCAATCAACGACGACTTGACCGCATACATTGGCGCAGGTGGTCGCATTTCAGAGCAAACATTAATGGCTCTATTCCCTGAACTGATTGCCAACCCTGACGCTGAAATGAAAGCTGTTAAGGACGAAGAACCGGCTATGAATTTCATGAGCCAAGAACAAGCAACACAGCAACAAGAAGAGAGCAAGGCCGAGAAAGAAATGACACAAGATGATTAATTTCGATTATTGGCAACAACGTGAAAGAGAACGAGAACGATACTTGGATAGCTCAATCGACCGGGCTAACAAGATTATCATTCAGCAACTTGAAGAAGCTAAAAAAGAGATCCAGAATCTAATCAATAGTTTTTGGGTCAAGTACGCTGACAAGAACGGAATTACCGTTAATCAAGCGTACCAAATGGCTGACAGAATGGACGTGCAAGCATTTGCTAAACAAGCGCAGAAATATGTTGAAGAACATAACATGAGCGCCACAGCAAACCGACAAATGAGCCTGTACAACCTGAAAATGAAAGTCAGTCGGTATCAGCTTTTGTTGAACCAAATCAATTTAGAGTTGGCAAAGCTCTGTGACAACAACATTGACACCATGAAGGACACGCTGACGGACAATGCTAAGCAAGATTTGCAGACAATGCAGCAGGCTTTGGGTTTATCAAACTCATACCTAGTCAAAGCATTGCCCGGAATTGTTTATGCTAACCACGACAACGCAACATTCATGGATAGGTGGTACAACACTGGGAACAACATTTACAGCGCCTTAGACAAGACGTTGCGGGCGGCTATTATTAACGGCGACAACCCGACAAAGTTTGCTGGTAAACTTGCCAAAGCGTTCGAGGTTGCACCGTATGAAGCTCGGCGGTTGCTGATAACCGAAAGCTCATTCGCTCATCAAAAGATACAGCAGAAATGCTATGACAAAGCCAACGTTGATGAATACGTTTATGTTGCCGAAAGTACAGCTTGTGACACTTGCAAACTTCTCAACCGTAAGCATTTCAAAGTATCAGAAATGGAGCCGGGAGAGAATGCTCAACCAATGCACCCGAATTGCCGTTGTAGCACTGCTCCTTATGACCCGTCACAAGAAGATGACGCATTCCAAAAGCAACTTGAAGAAGCACGGAAATTCAAGGAAGCAAACAAGCACCTCGGGAAGCCGTCTGACGAAAACTAACAACACTTGACCAATTGCCGTGACGTCGTTAAAAGCACCGGCTTAATTCAACACTGAACGGGAAATTTGAACAAGGAACACTGGCGAACTGGTCGCAAACCGGGGCGCTATTTTTTTACTCAAAATTTACTGCTCGGGAAAGGAGAAAACCATATATGGCAGAAGAAGATATTCAAAACCAATCAGTTAATGGTGGCGAAGAACAACCAAAAGAAAACACGGAAGGCTTACCGCAAAGCCAATCAGAACTAGACTCAATCATTGGCAAAGCGATTGATAAAGCTTTGAAAAACAATGACAAGAAATGGGCTGAAAAGACGGAACAGGCAGTAGCAGACGCTAAGAAAGAAGCGGAAAGCTACGCTAAGATGACGCAAGCTCAACGCAAAAACGCTGAAATCGAAAAGCGTGAAAAAGCATTAGACGAACGGGAAGCAAAACTCAATCACAAAGCATTGATTGCGGACATTCAAGCTGATTTGACTGAAAAAGGTTTGCCAACCGTGTTTGCTGAAGTTCTTTCATTGTTGAAAGACAACGAAGCAATCGCAAGCGCCACACAAGAAATCAAAGACGCTTGGGATAAGTCGGTTAATGACCGGCTCAAAGCCAACGCTCGGCAAAAGACACCGGGAACGAGTGCTGAAAGTATTCATGTTGGCTCATCATTAGCAGATTTTGCTAGAAAAAACCGTATCATCAAATAAATTAAGGAGGAACAAAATTTATGGTTTTAACTCGCGAAACATTTACACCAGAAAACGTCATGATGAGAGAAGCAAAGGACGGCACAGTCCCTGCTAAATATCAAGAACTCATCTTGAAAGACGTCATGCAAAACTCAAAAATCATGCAATTATCACAATTCGTTGAAATGGACGACTTAGCTAAGACTTTCCAAGTGTTCTTAGACGGACCAGGCGCATACTGGGTCGACGAAGGTAATCGCATTCAAACATCAGCTCCAAGCTACAAGAACATCACAATTCAAGCTCACAAGTTAGCTGTTATCTTGCCAGTTTCAAACGAATATTTGAAATATCAAGCAGGCGACTTCTTCAATGTTATGCAACCACGCATTGCAGAAGCATTCTACAAGAAATTTGATGAAGCAGCTATCTTAGGTGTAGACAACCCATTCAAGTTCTCATTAGCTCAATCATCAACAGCTGCAGGCGATGACATGCAAGGCGACATCACTTACCAAAACATTCTCGCCCTTGAAGACAAGATTACAGACAACGACAACGAACCAAACGCTTTCGTTTCAAAAGCTCAAAACAACACGCTCTTACGGAATGCACAATTAGTTCAAAACGGCGTTGTTCAATCATTATATGACCGTCAAAACGGCGAAATTGACGGCTTGGCAACAGTCAACCTTAAGTCAACAAACATGAAGAAAGGCGAATTGTTTGCTGGGGACTTCGATTATGCTTACTACGGAATTCCAGGAACAATCGAATACACAATTTCAAACGATGCTCAACTTTCAACAATCACAGCAGCAGACGGCAAGCCTGTAAACTTGTTTGAACAAGACATGTCAGCATTGCGTGCAACAATGACAGTTGGCTTCATGATTGTTAAGGACGGTGCATTCTCACACTTAACACCAAAAGCAGCAGCTGCTTCAACAAGCGCAAGTTCATCAACAGGAAAGTAGAGGAATAACTAATGGCGGATAATCAAATCTCTGAAACTGCTCAACAGGTCAAGACAATGATAAGCGGGACGACTGATGAAAAGCTCGCCGTCATTGAAACGTTGACCCGCCAACGATTAGCCCGCTTGCTACATCTTACAGACACAACACAAATTCCGGTCAGCTTCAACGACATCGTTCAAGACGTTATGCTGAAACGGTTCAACCGTATCGGCAACGAGGGATATAAGAGCTATTCAGAAGCAGGCGAAGCCCTGACATTCCCGGATAGCGACTTTGACGAATACCAAAACGAAATTGACGACTACCTGAACACAACAGGCAACGGCAAGGAACAACACGCAAGGTTCTATATCTATTGAGATATGAACACAGTGCGGTATTCGTAAAGAACACCAACCCGAATGATTACCAAGGCAAGACATACGCAGCCAATATTACGCAAATGAGTCCCGACCAAGCTATCCCGATTTTCGGGGACGCAAAGCGGCGCTCATATATCGTGAGAATTGGCGAAAGTCTGCCGGTCACTTCGGGATATATCCAAGTTGACGGAGAGTTGAACCTTGAGATCAGTCAAGTAATTCAGCACCGCCACGCAACGGCAATTTATTGTTTGAAATATGTGGGGCGGCTATGAGTTACGAATTTGACGGCTTGGACGCATTAGAACGGAAGCTGGAAGAAATGAAGAGCCTTGAAGCCGTGAAGCAATGTGTTGCTAAGAACACAAAGAACATGGGTTCATTGGCTCAAACCACAGTACCGGTCAGAACTGGGAACTTGAAGAACTCAATGACAACGCAAGTCAGCGATTTTGAAGGCGAAATCAGTTTTGATGGTTGCAACTATGCAAAATATGTTGAATACGGTACTCGTAAGATGTACGGACGCTTTTACCTGAAAAAGGCGTTTGATATGACAAAAGAGCAGTTTAAAAACGACATGGAGGGCTTAGTTCGATGAATAACCCGTACGAAGAAATCTATCAAAAGATTATGGAGTTATCCCAAGCCAAAGGGTACGCAACCTTTGACTATCTCCCCGATGACGAACAAGGCTATCCATTTGTATTCGTCGGGGAGCAAGATAATACAGACCAATATACCAAAGGCAGAGTGCTTGGTAGCACTGATATTCAGGTTCATGTTTACGCCGAATTCGACCACCGAAGCGACGTCACAGCAATCATGAATGACTTACTGGCAACGGTAGCAAGCAATCATGAAACGCCGCATTTTCGGTATCAGGTAGTAAACTCAACCTCGAAAATGTTAGGCGATCAAAGCACAGGCATTGACCTTTGGCATGGCCTATTAACACTCACAATTCAATATCTATAAGGAGGAATTTAACAATGGAACAACCAATCGAAGGTATCGACCGCGTTTTAATGTTTCGGTTGAAAGAAAACGCAGATAAGGAAAACGCAAAGCGTTTAGCATTGCAAACAACACATACAGTTAAGGAAAGTGCTAAGGTGGCAACCACCGCCACAAAAGACGGTACAATCGTTGCACCGGGTACATTGACAACTACTATTGAAATCGAAGCTTTAGGTTCTGACACTGTGGTAAACGATATGCTCCACTATGCAGCCAAGCAACAAAAGGTTGTTGAAGTTTGGGAAATCGACTTTAGCAAACCAGCCGGCGAAAACCAATACATGGCTCAATACGGATATGGCTACTTATCAAGCTGGGAAACACCAGCTAAAGTCGGGACAGACGCAACAATCAAGACAACTCTTACTCTTAACGGTCAACTTGTTAAGGGTAAAGCAACAGTTAGTGCAGAAGACGCTGCAACAGTGAATAACTTCTTCCGTGACACTATCCAAGGCTCAAAGGACACAGCAGCAATTCCTGATTATGTAGCTGGCGAAACATCAACGGGAACTGTTTCAAATGATTCAAGTTCAGCAAGCACTTCAACACCAAACTCTGCTAGCTCAACAACTTCAAGCACTTCAGGAAAATAGACGATGGATTAATTGGTCAGTGATGATTTAACATAGAAACAGAGACGAGTAGGCAAGAGCCGAGCTGAGACGATATTAGAAAGGAAAATGCTATATGACAAAAATTAAATTAAATGACAAAAAATATGAATTAACAATGCACATTAAAGATTTGAAAGAATTAGGTTTAGTGCCTAATGATTCACAAGGCAATATCGAAAAAATGTCAGGTATTATGAGCGGCTTAATGACTGGTGATGTGTTCACTTTAACTGATGTATTAACCAGTTTATTAAAAGGCCAATTAAAGCGTGGAGAAATCGAAGATGCTTTATCTAAAGATGAAGATATTGATAAACTTTTTGATAAAGTTGAAGCTTTTTTCGAGACTTCTCCATTAACGAAGAAAATGGCAACAATGATCGCTCAACCGGCCAAGGAAGCATTAGCGAACCTTTAACATACGAGCGATTAATCACTGATATTTTCGCTGCATATCCGACTTTGACGTTGGAATACATTGAAAATATGACTATAGAAGAATACAGGTGGCGTATGAAAGCGCACGGTTTAAAAACTGTGTACGATGAGCGTCTCCTGTATTTTTTTGCATTCATTCAGCGAGCAACGGAAGCTGTTGAAGATGACGGCAAGCATTATAAGTTTACGAGCTTGAATGAAATTATTGATTTAGACGCAGTAGAAGCGCGTTTGAAAGGCTGGAAACATACACCGACTGAGTCTGCAGCAATGAAGAAAATTAATAAATACAAAGCACTATCTGAACGTGCTAAGAGAGCGGCCGAAATGGCTAAGCAACAACTTGCAGGAAAGGAGGAGAAGTAAATGGCAGAAGATTATAGCGTTACTGCTAAATTAACCGCTAACGGTTCGGACTTTATTAATACGATTGACAAAATGATCAGTTCAATCAACAGTTTAAAGCAGACGATGAACTCATTAGGCGATAACGTTAGAGAAGCCACCAGTGCAATTAAGCAAGCATTCTTGAACTCGCAAGAAAGCATTGAGCAATTAGGCGACAAAGCTAAGCAAACTGGTAGCAAAGTCGATGAAATGGCTAAGAACGCTCAAGAAGCAGGCTCTCAAGTGGCAAACAGCTTTGAAAAACCAAAAGCCAGTGCCGAACAGCTTGGAAATACTGCTAAAAACACCGGTTCTGACATCAAGGAAATGGGTTCGGAAGCCAAGAGTGCCACTGACGGTGTAAGCACCGAATTCAACCAAGCCAAACAGTCAGTTTCGCAATTAGGAAACGAAGCTAACAAGACCGGCAAGGATATGACCGAACTTGGTCAAGAAAGTAAGAATGCTACAAACGGCGTAAAAGGGTCAGCAGATACTGCAAAACAAGCTGTAAGTGAATTAGGCACAGCGGCCAATAAAACGGGTTCAGACGCTCAAAAAATGGGCAATGAAGCCAAGTCAGCTCTTAGCGGTGTTGACGGTTCGACAGATAAGGCGAAAGCGTCTGTTGAACAATTAGGTAGCCAAGCCAATAGCACTGGCTCTGATATGCAAAAAATGGGCAGCGAAGCCAAAAGCTCATTGAACGGGGTTGATAGCTCCACAGGCCAAGCAAAAGAAGCCGTTGGGGAATTAGGTTCAAAGGCAAAACAAACTGGTTCTGACATGCAAGAAATGGGTCAAGAAGCCAAGTCTGCAACGAATGGCGTTGACTCATCAGCACAACGAGCAGGGGAAGCAATCACTGAATTGGGTTCAAACGCTTCACGTGCTGGCTCGAAAATGGAAGAAATGGGCGAAGAAGCCCGTAGCGCAACTCGTGACATTGACTCATCAGCAGAAGAAGCAGCCAGCGGAATTAAACAGCTTGGTAGTGCTTCAACCAGTGCCGGCGAAAAAGCTGAAGAAATGGGCAATGAAGCCAAAGAAGCCACACGGGGAATTGAAAGCTCTGCGGAAGAAGCGTCAAGCGCAACTAGGCGCCTTGGTTCAGCAGCGGAAGAAAGCGGCTCGCATTTCACGTCATTGAGTGAACGAGTTGCAAGCTTCAAAAGCCGTGTTGCCTCGGTTGCTTCTGGTGTTGGCGTGTTCAACTTAGTAAATTCCGCAGTAAATGGGTTGAAAAATACCATTGGTGACGCTGTAAGTCGTGTTGATACATTAAATAATGCCAGTCGAGTATTCCAAAATATGGGCTTTAGCGCTAACGATACTAAAGCAATGATGGACAATTTGAACAAATCTATTATGGGTTTGCCTACAAGTCTTGATTCGGCGGTACAAGGCGTTCAAATGATGGCTGCAACAACCAACGGTGACTTAGGACAAGCACAGAAAGTATGGAGTTCTCTTAATGACGCTGTTATTGGCTTTGGTGGTACAGCCGATCAAGCCAAAGAAGCAACCATTCAGTTATCACAAGCATTCGCTAATGGTAAAGTCGATGCTCAAACGTGGAACTCATTAATGAATGACGGTTTAGGACCAGCTTTAGACGCATTGGCAAAGAATATGCACATGACATCGGCTCAATTAAAGTCTGACTTATCATCAGGTAAGGTTTCTGTAAAGCAATTCCAAGATGCCATGATTGAAATGGACCAAAAGGGCGGCGGCGGTATGCAATCATTCAGCAAGATTGCTCATGACGCTACATCAGGTATCAAAACATCATTCACAAACATGCAGACAGCAATCAAGCGTGGAATGGGGGAAATGATTAAGTCATTTTCAAGTGCGTTGGAAACTATCACCGGCAGCAATCTTTCTCAGCTTATTACTAAGTTTGGTGCAACGGTTAGCAAAATTCTTACAAAAGCAGCTAGCGACCTAACGAGCTTGGCTGAAAAGATTAAGCCGTTCGTTGACGTCATTAAAAATTCTTTCCAACAAATGGCGCCACCTGTTAAAGCAGCTCTTACAGCCGTGATTGACGCCGTTAAGAACTTATACTCAAACGCTTCAAACACTGGCGCTCTTAACACGTTCAAGTCAGTGATGAGTAGCATTGTCGGAGTAGTCACTCAAGTAAGCAACTTCATTCGGCAAAATGCTTCTGCGATTGCTGCACTTGTTCCGGTGGTCGTTAAGGCAACCGAAGCTTGGATAGCTTACAAGGTTGTATCAACCATTCTTAGCACAGTCGGAAATGCAATTAACAAAGTCAAAGGCTTTATGACTGCATTCTCAACTGCTAACCAAAAAGCAACGCAAGCTTTGAACAAGTTCTCAAGTAAAGAAAAGGAAGCTCAACGAACAACCGAAGAGCTCGGCAAGTCTGAACAACAGGCAAGCCGGGACACTGACAAGATGTCAGAGTCGCTGGATAAGTCCGGGCAGAAATCGCAACAAGCCGGAGAAAAAATCAAAGACAGTGGTAACAAGTCAAAGACTGCTGGAGAAAACTTCAAAGGTGCTGGCGAAAAAGCTCAAGGCGCAGGCAAAGGGCTCGGAGAAATGGAAAAAGGAGCTGAAAAAGCCGCCGAAGGAGCAGCTAAAACCGGTTCAAAAGCAACAGAATTAGGTTCTAAGCTAGGCAATCTTAACGCAGCCATTCGCCACCCGATTGAAACATTCCGAGCATTTGACAGTAAGATGTCCGAGTCATCAAGCATTCTTGGTAAGTTAGCAAGTGCAATTCTCCACCCGATTTCTTCATTAGGGCAATTAGGTTCTGCGGTTGCTTCAAAGGCTGCCGGAATTATTGGCAAGTTCAAGGAATTAAGGGCTGGAAGCAATGTATTCAAAGCTGGTTTAACAATGGCTTTTCAAGGTGTAGGTTCTGCGTTCAGAGCTTTAGGAGCAGCCATTGTTGACAACCCGATTGGCGCAGCGATCGCAGCCATTGCAGTTGTTGTAGCTGGTTTCTGTTCAGCATGGAAATCAAACTTCATGAATATCCGAAACGTTACGAGTGAAGTATTCGGAGCATTAGGTCGAGCACTCTCAAGCTGCTTGCAATTCTTCAAGCCGTTGTTGAGCGTAGTTGATGACGCAACCAGTTCATTCGGTGGCTTGGGCAACATTGTCAAGACTATTGGCGTTGGTGCATTCGTTGCGATTGCTCGTGGTGTTGCGATTGCAGTCACAGCCTTGCAATTATTATGTGCAGGCGTTTCAGACGCCGTGATTGCAATCAAAATGTTGATTGACGTATTGGGCGGCGTTGGTAGCATTCTTCGTGACGTTGTTACTGGCAACTTCAAACGTGCAGCAGAAGACGCACACAGCATGTCACAGAAAATCGGTCAAGGTGCTAAAGACATTGGCAAGAACTGGGACAATTTGAAGAATAACAATGCTTTGAAATTGGTAAACAAGAGTTTGAAAGACTTAGGCAAGTCATCAGACGAAACCAAGAGCAAGTCTAAGAGCATGTCAACGAGTGTTCAGGACGACTACAAGGCAATGCAAAATTCGGCTCAAAGTACGACAAAGAGCTTGCAGAATGTCGGAAATGAAATGACTAAGGTATTCAACACTGGGCCAATGCAACAATACGCACAGAATTCGTTGAATATCTCAAAGAGCTACTCACAAAAGCAAGAACAAATTGCTAGAGAAGCCGGTAAGCTTATCCTTAACGCTCGTAATCAAAGCGCAACACAACAACGGCAAGCACAAATCAAAGCTGACAACTTAATGCTTCAAGACCAAAGCCAAAGCAATAACCAAATGCTTGATATCATGAAGCAAAACAGCGAAATGTTGAAGAACAACAAGACCAAAGAGGGTCAACAGTTGAATGACGTTCAACGTAAAGCATTGCAAGACCAAAACACGGCAATGCAAAACGCATTGAACAAGCAAATCAACATGCAAGTGAAAGCCGCTCAAGACAAGATTAAGAACGGTCAGAAGTTATCACAACAGGAAACGCAAACCGTTGTCAAAGACCTTGACATGCGTAACCAAATGGAGCAACAGAAAATTCAGCAAAACAATGCTAAAATTCAACAGCTCAAACAACAGGAAGCGCAAGCGTCAAGCCAAGCTGACAAGAAGAAATATCAGCAACAAATTACTGATTTAACAACGGCAAACAACAAGGAAATTCAGGAAATCAACAAGACTTCCTTGCAAAAGCTCCAAATGTACGCTCAAAGCGGAAAACTGACGAACGACCAAGTTCAACAATCACTTTCTCAAATGAACAACATTACCAAGACACAAATGCAACAGATTATGGCAACGTTGCAAAAGAACAATGCGACGACACAAACGCAAACTCTTGCAATGGCTCAAATCATGAAGCAAAACGGTGTCAAAGGGGCTCAAAACCTTGTCAATGCTATTAAGTCAGGAAACTACAAAGCAACGGCGAACGCTGTTACAGCGGACGTTCAAAGCGGAATTAAGAAATTGCCGCCTGGAATGTTCAAACATGGTAATGACGGTAAGACCAAATTCATTAATGCTTTGAAGAGCGGAAACTATAACGCCGCAGGTAAGTACGTTGCCGACCAAACCGGACACGGTACTGATACAGCTAAGAATAAGACTAAGAGGTCAGGTCAAGACGCCGGCAATAGTTATAATGCTGGTGTTCGTTCTAAGAGCAAAGACGCTGAAAGTGCCGGAAAACAACTTGCTTCAAGCACTAACAGCGGAGCAAAGGGCAAGACCGGCACTATTCAAGATACCGGGAATACGTTGGGCTATCACTTTGTTAGCGGTGTTCGTTCACGTCAAGGAGACGCTCGCAGTGCTGGGGACACCTTAGGCAATGCAGCAGTTTCCGGAGCTCGTGGACGTACCGGAGCAATGCAAGATGAAGGAGATACTCTCGGGTATCATTTCGCTAGCGGTGTACGAAATAGACGTGGTTCAGCTCAAGACGCTGGGGACACGTTAGGATATGCCGCAACGGCTGGAGCTCGTGGCAGAACCGGTCAAATGCAAGACGAAGGAGATACTCTCGGGTATCACTTAGCAAGCGGAGTTCGTGGACGCCGTGGAGAAGCAAGAGACGCTGGAGATACGCTCGGTTGGGCTGCTGCTCAAGGTGCCGAAGGCGAAGAAGGCAACATGCAGACAATCGGCTACAACCTGGCAATGGGTATCGCCAATGGTATTGCTTCCGGTAGTGGTGCGGTTGCTGCCGCTGCTGCTAATGCGGTAAGTAATGCGGTTGCTGCTGCTCAAGCCGCCGGGGATATTCACTCGCCGTCACGGAAAATGCGTGATATGGTCGGGCGCTGGATTCCAGCCGGTATCGCCGTTGGTATTCAAGACTATGAAAGTGAAGCCACAGGCGCAGCAAAGCAAGTCATGGACGATGTGAATAGCACAATGGCAGACGCAACACACGCCAGCTATATGAACGGGTCTTATAAGGCTCAAATCGACCATTCACTTGAAACGTCAATGAAAGCCACACCTATTCAACTTGGCTTGAACGTCAACATGCCAAACGCAGCATTCAAGGGCTTAGTTCGCTCGATTACGAACCAACAAAATGTAGATATGGAATTGGGGTTGTCATAATGGAATTTGTAGACACGACACCAACGCAGAAAGGCGGTGTATTCATTCCGTCAGAAGCGTTGATGATTAACGGAAGAACGATTGAAGAACAAATCAGCGGCTATCAAACGCTGACAGTCACAGGACGTGGACCGTTGCCGAAGAAAATCACGGCAGAAACGCCTGACGGTCGGGACGGTCAACGATTTATCGAAGCTTACTACACCACAAGGTCAATCGTGGTAGCTTATCAAATCATCGCAGATACGGCGGAAGATTTGATTGCAAAGTATATCCAATTAGCGACTATCCTTGGAAACAATGAATTTACATTCAATTTCAAAGATGACCCTGATTGGTACTATACTGGCACAGTTTCAGCGACAAGCGACTTGCCGGTCGGTGTACTTGCTGGAAACGGGTCATTCACAATCACATGTAGCGACCCACATTCATACAGCACTGAAAAAAGAGCTACAATCACGAATAGCGGCACAGTGTCAGACGATTGCACGAATGCAAAACTTCTCGAACTTGATTACACGCCAAGCGAAACGGCGTCAACAATCACTATCACGAATAATGGTTTCAAGATGTCGTTTTCAGGCGCAACCGTCAACGCCGGGGACACGTTGTCGATCGACCCGATAGCGCAGAACGTGGAACTGAATGGTGTTGATAAGACCGCATGGCTAGACTTTGACTCGGACTTTGAGAATTTCCCAGCATTGGGAGATTTCGCAGTCAGCCCGGACGGGATACTATCTATCACATACAAGAAAGAAAGGACGTGATATTTTTTGAAATTCTACATGTTAGACGGCAACGAAAAAATTCTTTGCGCTGTACCAAGCAAGGATATTATTTCACTCTATCAAAATTTGAATTATCATCAGGCAGACACAATCGAAGGCTCGCTTGTTCTCTCTGAAAAATACACGTCAATTCTAAACAACGTGCGGTACTTTGCCATTTCAGACCGCGAAAGCAATCACAATTTCTACTTATACCGGAAGACGTTGGTTCAGGTACAGAACCACGAAATCGCAATCAACGGGCAAGGTGCTTTTTGGGACGAAATGCAAGGCGCATACATTAAGGACAAGCGACCGAACCAAGTCACACCAGCAGACACAATCAAGCTCATTCTTGGGTATTCTCGTTGGAATGTCGACTATGTAGACCAAATGCTTGAAGAAGAAAGTTTGCGGCGTGATATGAATTTCTATTACGTTTCGCTGCTTGACGCTCTGAACACGGTCTATCAAACATGGCAAGTTGACATTGAACCATATATCAACATTGAAGGACACCAAATAACACGGCGATACGTTAAGCTTTACCAACAACAAGGGGGTAACAACGGTCGCCGTTTTGTTTATGGCGATAACGCCTTGACCGTAACGCAGCAAGCCAACGAAGGCAGTATTTTCACGGCTTTGGTTGGTCGTGGCGCTGGTGTTGAAGAAACAGACGCAGACGGTAATTTAACGGGCGGATATAGCCGGAAGATTAACTTTGCTGATGTTGAATGGAGCAAAGCCAATGGTGACCCAGTGGATAAGCCGAAAGGGCAAGAATATGTTGAGTGGAAAGAATCAACAGAAATCTACGGTTACAGCGACGGCAAACCACGAATTGGAATTGTTGACTTTGACAACGAAAAAGACCCAGCACAGTTGCTTAAAGAAACATGGGCTCAACTTCAACAAGTCGGAGTTCCATTGGTTCAGTTCCAAGCAACCGTTGGTGATGTTGGTTATCTCAATCTTGGCGAAACGGTTACGATTGTCCGGTATGACCTTAATATCAAGTATCAAACGCGGGTCACTGGTATCAAGTGGAATCGGTGCGATGAAGCTAAAAGTCAAATCACGATTGGTGTTAAGGCTATCCAGTCAACAGCCGACAAAATTGCCGGTTTACAGCAATCAGTAGCTCAAGCCAACGTCAACGCTGATGAAGCCAAGTCAACTGCTAACCACGCAATCATTGACGGAACGGGCGCAGTCGTCAACTATGGTCCAAACGAACCGACAAACCCGAAAGAGGGAGATATTTGGTATGACGTTCAACCTGACGGAACGGTTGTTCTGAAGCAATACCAAAACGGGCAATGGGTCATCTTGATTGACGACACGACCGGGCAGCAAATCAAGAACAAAGTTGAAGCTCAACAGAAAGAACTTGATAAAGCTGTTCAAGACGCCAACGCTGCTTTTGCTAAAGCGGACGGCTTAGTTGCTCAAGTTGGGGACGCTAATACCAACGCGCAGAAAGCATTAACGACCGCACAACAGAACCAATCTGATTTATCTCAGGCTAAATTAGATTTACAAAA
>NZ_AYZA01000020.1 GCF_001436315.1 Ligilactobacillus aviarius subsp. aviarius DSM 20655
AGGAATCATACGGAAACTGCACATGTTGAAACATTATTCAGTTTTGAGAGATCTACTCAATGGATCTGTAGCTCAGCTGGTTTAGAGCGCACGCCTGATAAGCGTGAGGTCGATGGTTCGAGTCCATTCAGATCCATTCAATGGGGCCTTAGCTCAGTTGGGAGAGCGCCTGCTTTGCACGCAGGAGGTCAGGAGTTCGAATCTCCTAGGCTCCATTGATGACGGATTAGTCGTCAACTTGTTCTTTGAAAACTAGATAATAATTTATTTCTTTATAAAACCGAGAACACC
>NZ_AYZA01000021.1 GCF_001436315.1 Ligilactobacillus aviarius subsp. aviarius DSM 20655
TTTGTGTGTCGAAACATTGTTCAGTTTTCAAAGATCTACAACTTTTGTCAAAAGACGACTATTAAATAGTACCATTTAATAAATGCGATGTCAATAACTAATTTTAAAAATTAATTATTGAAAAGCCATCTGTCTAATGACGACTTTTATATTCTACCAACCTTACGTCTTAAGGTCAAGATGTTTATTCAAATAAATTTAAATTTGTTTGAATAAAAAAATATCTCTGAATAATCAAAATTCAGAGATACCTTTAAAGTCTATTTATTCGCCTTAATTATTCGTTTAATGTTTCGCTTTAATACTTGGAAGAAAGTTAATGAACGAACAATGTTATTTGAATCGATATAATTTCGACAAGCACGTAATACCTTTTTTGGTTCTTTTGATGAAAAAATGTACATTTTTCCTTCTTTGGTCTGAACCGCAAAACGCGGAATATACTTCCCCTTGAAATATAATGAAGCAATAACTCTATTAACTTCATCCCACGGAATCTGCAAATAATGATTTACGTTATCCCCATAAAACTCAAACGCTTTGTTCCCAACCATAATCTGACCATACGTTCCAGTTCCATGGTGATAAACCGCTTTTTCAACAACATCTGCTTTCGAATTTAATGATTCAACCATTCATTTTTCCTCTATTCCAAAGTAATTATTAAAGTAAACCAACGACGTGGCCTAAAATACCAACGATGAAGATTCCGATAATGATCCAAATTGGTGAAACCTTCTTCTTAAGTAACCACATGCAAAGGAATGTCAAAAGTAATCCAGCTAATCCTGGAATCAATTGATCAAGAACATTTTGCATTGTTGTGATCTTAACGGATGATAAAGCTTGACCTTGACCATTGTTATAAAGTTCAAGTGCTTTTTGGATTCCTTCATGACCTGAAGGAAGTGAATGCCAATCAATGTAAGCACCTTTTTGTAATTGAACTTTTGAAACAATCGGCTTGAAATCAATCTTAACCCACCGTTGAATCAATGAACCAAGGACAAACATCCCAAGCATTGAAGCCCCACGAGTTACGTCTTGCATCATTGTTCCTGATAAGTCGTCGGTAATTGCAGAACCAGCTTTGTAGCCAAATTCTTGGGTGTACCATTGGAAGCCCCAACGGAACAAGTTCCAAACAACGAAGAACATGATCGGCCCTAAAACGTTTCCACTCATCGCAAGTGAAGCACATAAAGCACCTAAGATCGGACGAACCGTGAACCAGAAGACTGGGTCACCGACACCGGCCAACGGGCCCATCATTCCGACTTTAACCCCGTTGATTGCTTCGTCATCAACATCACCACCGTTAGCGCGTTCTTCTTCAAGGGCTAACGTAACCCCAATAATTGGTGAAGCCATAAATGGGGTCGTGTTAAAGAATTCCATGTGGCGCTTTAAAGCTGCTTGGCGATCTTCATCTGTCTTATATAATTTCTTGATTGCAGGAATCATTGAAAATGCATAACCGCCGTTCTGCATCCGTTCATAGTTCCATGATCCTTGTAAGAATTGTGAACGAGCTGCAACTTTGAAACGTGTTTTCTTATCAACTTTAATTCGATTTTCTTTTTCAGTCATTCTTTTCACGCTCCTTCATTTTAGTAGTCATCTAGAATATCGCCTAACGGATCGCCGGTATTGCTGTCGCCACCGCCGTTACCGCCATTGCCACCTTTTTTATCAAGGTTCAAGTACATCAATGTAATTGCAACAGCTAAAGCACCGATTGCTAACAATGTTAATTTTGTTAAAGCAGCGATTACAAAACCAACAATGAAGAATGGCCATGTTTCCTTAGTAGCCATCATGTTGATAACCATTGCGTAACCAACGGCAACAACCATGCCACCACCGATTGTCATTCCGGCTGATAACCATGAAGGAATTGCATTTAACATGTGTTGAACTGTGTGAGTTGGGATAATAAGTAATAATCCGCAAGGAATAGCAACACGTAAACCTTGTAAAATAATTGCAACTGTTTGCCACATGTTCATCTTCTTAAAGCTAACTTCTTCAGCAGCCTTATCCATTGCGTGGGTGATCCCAACACAGATTGTCCGCACGATCATGTTCATAACTAATCCGGCAACGGCAAATGGAACAGCCATGGCAACAGCGGTTCCAACCCCTTTAACACCTAGGTTACCCATTGCTAAAACAATTGCTGATGCAGTTGAAGCAAAGGCAATATCTGGGGCAACGGCCGCACCGATGTTAGCCCATCCTAAAACGATCATTTGTAATGTCCCACCAAGAATAATTCCGGCGGTCAAGTTTCCTGTTACTAAACCGATCAATGTACAAGTAACAAGCGGTTGATAAAATTCAAATTCATCTAAAATACCATCCATCCCGGCAAAGAATGCAATGATAATTACTAAAATTGCTTGAATGATAGACATTTGTCTTCCTCCTTACTATTTCTTTTTGGCTAATTCTTCACGAGCCTTATTAACAAGATCCATCATGTTTTCTGGTGAATCATTTGGAACTTTCCGAACGTCAAACTTGATTCCCATTTCATTCAACTTGTCGTATGTTTCAACATCCTTTTCGTTTAATGAAAGAACCTTGTTTACGGCAACCTTACCTTCAGAGTGAGCCATTGAACCAATGTTCAGCGTCTTAATGTCAACGCCGCCTTCAATTGCTTTCAAGGCATCCTCTGGGTTTTCAAAGAGGACCAATGCCTTCGTTGCTCCAAACCGCGGATCTTTTGAAACTTCGATCATTTTCTTAATTGGAACAACGTTTGCCCGGACACCAGGAGGAGCAGCCTGAATAATCATGTTCTTCCGTAACTTGTCTTTTGAAACGTTGTCTGAAACAACAATGATCCGGTCTGGACGAACTGATTTTGTCCAAGCAGTAGCAACTTGGCCGTGAAGTAACCGTGAGTCGATCCGAACTAAACCGAACTTGATGTGACCGTCGCCTAAAACCGTTCCTTCAGGGATTGCACCGGTTGGTTGGTTGCTTTCAGCAGCTTTTGGTGCTTCCTTCTTTGGAACAAGTCCTTCAGGTAAGGTCTTGATTCCGTCCTTGGCAGAACCAACGATTTGTTTGGCGATTTCACGGGCCGTAATTCCATCCTGCAACCGGGCACCGTATGCTTCGATCAGCATTGGTAAGTTCAAGCCGGTAACAATTGCCCATGTGTCTTTGTGTTCAGCAAACAGATTGCTTGCTTGGTTGAATGGAGTACCACTCCAAAGGTCAATTAAGAATAATACTTGTTCTGGATCATCAAATGAAGCAATGGCGTCTTCCATCTTTTTACGAATATCATCTGGGCCTTCACTTGGTTTCAAGATGCATGCCTTAACATTTTCTTGTTTACCGAAGATCATTTCGCCAGATTGATAAATTCCCTCAGCGAATCCGCCATGGCTAGCAAGGATAATTCCTACCATAATGTTTTCCTCCTTTGGTGTATTCTTAATTTGCAAAACCTACTCGGTAATCAAATGCTTATCAATCAAAATCTGCCAGAGATCTTTCGGACTATCACTTGATACTTTCCGAATCTCAAGCTGAATTCCATGCTGATGAATAAGCTGAAAAACCTGAATGTCTCGTTGACTAACAGCGACAGTATCGCTGATCATCTTTTTGGAATTGTCAAAGCTCAAAGAACCGATATTGATTCTTGAAACTTCAATTCCGCCGAGGATTAATCGCAAAGCATCCTGGGGAGATTCAACCAGTAATAAAACTTTTTCTCCATCAAAACGTGCGTCCTGATTAATCCGGATCACCTTCTGAATCGGAACAATGTGTGTTCGCAATCCAGGCGGTGAAGCCTGCTTAATCAGCGTTCTTCGAATTGCATCCTGAGCCACGCCGTCCGACGCAACGATGATTCTGTCAATTTTCAGAACCCGTGCCCAATTCGTTGCAACCTGACCATGCAGCAACCGGCTATCAATTCGAAGTAATTGAACTTGAAGCATAAGGATCACACTTTCGTTATTTGGAATTAGCTTAAAATGAATAGAATAATTGCTAACGATCAGCCAATCACCAAATTGTTTTGCCTTACACTAAACAATAAGCAAAAAGCGTGCCAACTTTGTGTATCTCTTGAAAACGCTTTTATATCAACGATAAAAAATGCTTGATACACTTTTGATTGTGTATCAAGCAATTCACTAATCATTATTGTTTTTGTGTATCAATCAATTTGACAACATAATACACTTCTTCTTCAGGTAAAGTAATGTTCAAACTTTCCGCTAGCATTTGGTTAGCTTTGACCACCATTGGATAAACCGGATCATTCCGAACCTCTTCAATTTGAATATCCTGTTGAACCGTCAATTCGCTTTGAGTTAAAATTCGTTCGATCACCCCGGCCAAATGCATACTCAAATTAACCTTTAATGAATTTTTCAACTTTACCGGACCCTTTTCAATCACCTTACAGTACTCCCAAAGAACTTCCGTAACTTTTTCAGGGTTAAGAAAAGTAAAATACCGTCCTAAATAATGCTGAATTCTTTCCTTTGCCATTTCTTCCGAAGTCTCTAACTGGTTTTCGGCTTCGATATTATTCGTAAAGTTTTCGATTGCCGTAATAAACTGTTCACCGCCGCCTTGAAGCAGTTTTTCAAGCGAAACGAATGGAACACTCAGATGCGGCCGGGCAATTCCCGTAACCGCAACAATGCGGTAGTCTTTCTGAATTTTTGCGATCTGCTGTTCCATATCAACAACTGAAATCGGTATTACAACAATATCGTCAATCAAATGATCCACCAGAATACTATCCAGCATCTTTTTAATCTTGACTGCCGTTCCCTGACCAGTTGAACAAATTGCTAAAATGGCCTTCGGTTTTTGGTCAGTCATCACATCGGTCTGCTTTGGTAAATGCTGAACCTCGGTTTTTTCCCGTTCCGTTGTCCGTGAATACCCACTGAATTCTGAAATTTCCCGATAAACGTTTTCCAAGTCACTATCGATCAGCGACGTTTTTCGGGCCGTTTCCAAAACCAACGCCGTCGTTACCATATCAACAGATTTAACTTTGATCCCGGTATGCTCGCTGATTTTTTCGTCAAAGGTACTCAGCGACCCCATATCAACCAGCAAAATCACACCATTTCCCGAATCCACCTGGCGAACCTTCTCTTCGATCCCCTTTAACGCTTCTTGCGGGCTCATATCAAGCGACATATCAAACGCCGTTAAGTTATCCGGATTCAGTAACTGGTCAACAACCTGAACCATTGAAGAAGCCGTGCTGTTTCCATGAGCGGCAACCACGATCCCGACTTTCCCGTTTTGCTTTTCAGCCTGAAGGGAGATCAGTAAAACTGCCAAATAGTACAGCTCCGAATCTGGAACCGGCAAATGATAATGGTTCTCAATTTCATCCTTGACAAGCTTGGCATATTCAAATTCTTGCGGATAGTCCTGAACCATCGAAATCATATTCGGGGCAACTTTCCGCAATGGCTTTCCTGATTCGACCCGCTTGATAAATGAACTGATATGCAAGCTCATTGCATAAAGGAAATTCGTTGAAATCTGATAACCGGCATCCTTTAAAATCTGCTTTAACCGATTCGTCAAATCGACGACATCCTGATCTACGATTTCATACAGGTCATCTTGATCCCGCTCCAAATGCTTATCAGAATAGAACCCTTTAAGGTGAACATTGATATCCGTCATAATGAAATTATTGATTGCCTCTTGGTCAAGCCCCTCTTTACTCAACAATGCCGCTTTATCGCCAATGATTTCGTACAGATTATATGGTAATTCATAGTTATCTTCATCATTGATCAACGCAGTCGAATCATCCGGCGCAACTACCATTTGCGGATCCATCATTTTGGCCAAGTCGCCAAATTGTTCCCGATCATTTGCCAGGCGCGAAAGACCATCTTTAATATTTGGCGGAAGCTGCTCAAAGTGCAGGTAAATGGCATCCTTTTCCTGAATATTATTCAAGAATCCTTGCGCACATACTAATTGAACATTTGATTTTAATTGACCAACGTTCCCATAAGTTACACTGCCAATCAATGACCGGGCAACGTCTTCATCAAAGTAAATTTTCTTATGGATTCGGTTAGCTTCGATCAACAACATTTGTTTCAACAAACCAAACCGTTCCCGCATCGTCCGGGAATTAAAGCTCGGCATTTGAACAACAATTGGGATCCGGCGCACAAACGTCGCGAGCAATGAACTTTCAGGATCCTCCGTCGTTGCGCAGATCAATCGTAAATTAGCATGGTGCGCTTTGTCTGTTTCCCCTAACCGTGAATATGTTCCATGATCCATTAAATAAAAAATCATTTCTTGACCTTCGGGTGGCAACCGGTGAACTTCATCTAAGAATAAGATTCCACCATCAGCTTTTTGGATCAACCCTTCCTGGTCCTCATTTGCCCCGGTAAACGCACCCTTAACATACCCAAACAAATGCGACATTAAAAGTTGCGGGTTATGGGCGTAATCAGCACAGTTAAACGTTGTTAGGTGCGGATTGCTGATCACTCCCTGGTTACATGCAAACTGGTTCATTGCATTCGCAAAGTACGTTTTCCCTGATCCGGTCGGCCCCGTGATCAACACATTCAAGCCATGTGGCGGGTATAAAATGGCGGCCTTCGCCTGTTCGATTTGATTTTTAAGACTGCTCGTTCTTCCAATTAAGTGGTCAAAAATATCATCTTGATGATCTTTTTGATCCTTATTCGCAATTTTCGGTGCCTGATCCTTGGCCTTCTTTTCTTTTGAAGCTGAAGCAATCGCCGGCTGGGCCTGATCAGCAAAAAAGTATTTGACCGGCCGGGTCGCCGTTTTCGCAAGTTTACCTTCCTTTACCAAAACATTCAGCTCTTTACTGGCATTTGTTCGAACCAAATCCAGATCCATTGCGACCTTTGAAGTCGTTACTCCTTGAGGTGCATCCGGCAAGACGGTTTTCAAATACTCCCAAACCTTTTCTTTGCGTTTCAAAATTTTACCTCCTCAATGACTCCTTTTTGTGTATTAAATTCATCGTTCTTTGCTATGATAGCGTTTACTATTCTAGTGTATCATCTTCATTATTAAAATTAAAGAACCGTTTTCATCTTTGTGTATCAAGCGTTTGCCTTTTCGCGGCTCTTAATTAAATGGTAAAATTAGTTTAACAAAATTGATCTTAAAGGGGTTTTAACAATGACCGAAACGGCAGTTACAATTACGCGCAAAGATAAACGAACCCGGCTTCTTCATATTATTCGGATCATGCGCAACTACAATATGCTTCATAACTTTGTCCATCAGACTCATCCAGCCGAATTTCGCGAAGCGCTTGAAGAGCTGGGGCCAACCTTTATCAAGGCCGGCCAGTTGCTTTCAACCCGGCCGGATTTAATTTCACCCGAATATATTCAAGAATTGCGGAAATTGCAGGATAACGTCCAAGTCGACGATTTTCAAACGGTTGCCGCAACCTTTAAAAAGCAAACTGGAAAGTCAATTGCCGATACGTTTGCCTCATTTGACAAAAAGCCGTTTGCTTCCGCATCGATCGGTCAAACCCACCACGCAACCCTTAAAGATGGAACCAAAGTTGTGGTAAAGATCCAGCATCCCGCCGTTGAAGAATTGGTTCGAACGGACCTGGCCCTTTTCCGCAAGGCCCTTTCGATTTTAAAATTTGTACCGGACATTGAAGTCATTGACGTCAACGAAACCCTTGATGAAATTCGAACCGCATTGCTGAATGAGATCAATACGCAGGTCGAAATCCAAAACGGAATTGAATTTTATCAGCTCAACAACCGGGATGGGATCATTCGCGTTCCAAAAGTGTATCAACAATACTCAACTTCAAAAATCCTTGTTAACGAAGCAATGCGCGGAAAGAGCATTAAGTATCTTATTCAACAAACGGCGGAACCTGAGACCCAAGCAGCAAAAGAACTGACAGCAACGAAAAAGTACGTTGCGAAAACGCTCGTTCAAAACTTTATTAAACAGGTTTTCGTTGATAATTTCTTTCATGCCGACCCGCATCCCGGGAATATTCTTTTTCACCGTTTAAGTTATCGTGAAGAAGTTAATGAAAAACAAAATTTCGAACCGCAGCACCACTATGCGAAGAAAATCGGCAAAAACGAAATTCAAGTTGAAACCGGTGAATCACTTCCGCCATACCGGCTGACCTACCTTGATTTCGGAATGATGGGGCGGCTGACCCCCGCTTTGGTGGACGGGATCGCCAACATTATTTTGGCATTGAATACTAAAAATTCGCGTAAAATCGGCGAGGCGGTTTTAAATGTCTGCAACCGGGTCGGCGACGTTGACGAAGAAAGCTTCTATGAAGACTTGGGAAACTTTATCACGCCGTATTTGAAAATGGGCGTGGGGGAAATTGATTTTGCAACGACCCTGTACCAGATCATTACCCTTTGTCACCAAAATAACCTTCAAATGAAGCCGGAAGTTACCCTTCTGTTCAAAGCCTTTGGGACCCTTGAAGGAATCGTTGCCCAACTTGATCCTGAATTATCGATCATGGATATCGCCCGGCCGTTTGGAGTCAAATATTTAAAACAAAAATTCAACCTTAAAAACTCAGTTGAAGACCTTGCATGGCAAACCCTGCAAACAGCTAAGGAACTTCCAGCCGTTCCCCAAAAGTTAAACCAGCTGCTTGATATTATGAATGCTAATCAAGCCCGGCTAACCCTTAAACTGAAAGATCAAAATAAAATTCTTTACCGGCTGGACCAAATCGTTAACCGTATTATGGTGACAATTATTCTTGCGGCCGTTATCCTCGGCTCATCAATGCTTGTTCAGGGAAGTCACGGAAACACCCCCGTCTATAACCTTGGAGTGACTGGTTTTATCGTCTCACTGATCGTTATTATTCTAATGACCCTTGGGGGAATTCATCGGCATTTAAAAGATAAAAAGAAATTGAAGTAAAATAAATTGTGCCAGGCTGATTAATTGTATTCGCTTACGTTCCGCGGTATGATAAAGATGTAAGGGATATAGGAAAGGATGTAATCATATGAGTAATGATTTAATGAATCGGTTTAATCGGTTAGCAAACAGTGATGATTTCTTCAATAATTTCGGTCGTTCATTCTTTAACAGCTGGAACAATGAAATGAAATCATTAAAGAGTGATATTAAAGAAACAGATAAAGAATACATCGTTAAAATCGATATGCCAGGGGTTGATAAGAAAAACATCGCATTGAACTTTAAGGATGATGTCTTAACGGTTGATGCCAAACGCGACTCATTCAGTGATGAAAGTGATCCAAAAGGCAACATCATCACCAGTGAACGCGATTATGGAACTTACAGCCGTTCATACCGGTTGCCGCAAGTTGACGGCAAGGCAATCTCTGCCAAATATGAAGACGGTGTTTTGACGGTTACATTACCAAAAACCAAGGAAGAAATTGACAAGAATCACAACATTCAAATTGACTAATTGGTTTGAAAATCCTCTAAGTTAGAATTAATCTACTAATAAGAAGGCCGGATCAAAATCCAGTCTTTTTATTTTTATTCATTTTTGTTGACAAGCAACATAATTGAAAATATAATAAGTTGCGTCAAATGTGATTCGATAACGTGAACATTCTTCCATTTTGAAGGACGTTTCACTTATTAAAAATAAGGGCTATAATAACTTAGTCAAATTTACTATGGAAAGTGGGTAAAAGATGGCTGCAAAACAAAAACAAGAGAAGCAAACAAGTTGGCTTGTTTTGATCGCAATCGGCATGGGGATCTTAATGGCAATGCTTGATATTACGATCGTCAACGTTGCGCTTCCGACAATTCAACATGAATTTCATACCAGTTACGTTTCAACGCAATGGATCGTAAATGCTTATACTGCAACGTATGCCATTTCGATTCTTTTGATCAGTAAGCTCGGTGATATGTACGGGAAGAAGCTTTTCTTCCTCCTCTCAATGGGAATCTTTACCGCCGGATCATTATTGTGTGCAATTGCCCCGAATAGTTTATTCTTAAATATTTCCCGGGGAATCGAAGGTGTCGGCGGTGCCGGGATCTTAGGATTATCAATGGCGTTGATCGGTGATAACTATGAAGGAAAACAACGGGCATTTATCCTTGGAATCTGGGGAAGTATCGTTGGCTTCGGAACATCGATCGGACCGCTTGTCGGTGGCCTGCTCGTTCAATACATCAACTGGCGTTCGATTTTCTTGATCAACGTTCCGATCGGAATCATTGCCATTGGAATCGGCATCAAGTTCATTACCGAAAAACACCATGAAGTTGACCGCCACCTTGATCTACTAGGAATGGTCTTAAGTACCGCAATGGTCTTTTGCTTAGTTCTTGGATTATTAAATAAAGAAAATAACATTACCACAAGTTGGATGACACCGAATATTATCGGCTGGATCATCGCCGGAATCATTTTACTGATCGTCTTCATCTTGTGGGAAAAACATGTTCCGCATCCAATGATGAACCTTGAACTTTTCAAAAACCCTTCATTCGTTGGATCATGCATTGCTGGGTTCACGATTGCGATCGGATTATTCTCATTCTTCACATACTTAACGATCTTGATGCAAGACTACATGGGATACTCTCCGCTTGAAGTTGGTCTCCAACGATTAATTATCAGTGCATTTCCGCTCGTTTTAGGAGCATTTGTCGGTTATGCAGTTGGCCAGATCGGAAGCCGGTTATTTGCCAGCGGATCATTGTTAATTGAAGCCGTTGGGGTTCTTACAATGAACTTAATGCTTGGTTATCATCTTAAATGGACATTCTTAATTCCTGCATTCATCTTTATGGGATTAGGAAACGCTGGAATCAACCCCGCAATTTCAAACGCTGCCCTTCTTGGGGTCAAGCCGCAAAATATGGGAATGGCATCCGGGATCAATAATGTTTGCCGGCAGTTCGGGAATTGCCTTGGTGTCGTTATTCTTGGCTTGGTAGTCGGTGATGGTTACCAACGCAGTTTAACTGCTCATCTTGGAAACACTGAAGCTGCCCGGATCATCATTAAAGCCGGTCCGTTTTCAGGAATGACAATGGTTCAAAAATTTCATCAGATTCCTCACATCACGACCATCATCAGACATGCATACTATAACGGAATTCACGAATTGCTCTGGTTAACATTTGGAATCTTCATTATTTCAGGAATTTTATGCTGGTTCTTAATTAAAAACGCCCCGAAAAAAGATATTAATTCGAAAAATTAACAAAAAACTGTGCCAATGATGGCACAGTTTTTTTATCACTTCTTCATCGGCCGATAAAGATAAAGTCTATGTGAAATTTCGCCTAATTTATCGCTTGATTAGCTTGTACCACCTATTAAAGGTCAGTCTAAATTTCATTTAAGCCGATCAGTTGATTGCTTATCATTTTTAAAACTTTCCATTATCATTGTTAACTTAAATTAAATCTATTGTTAACAATAATATTAAATGTAATTTCATTTTGAATTTCAAAATATATCGCTAATTAAATTAGAAATATATGCTTAAAATTCCATATTATCAATCACAATTTAGTCCATTTATCAAATTATTATTTAATTATCAAAGTAAAAAAATAAACTGTGACTTTCTCACAGTTTAAAAAAAGATTAATTTAATGGTTGACAAATATTACCGAATCCGATACACTCATTGCGTGGAAATCTACTAACCCTTTTTCCACAACACTTACACATGACCAAAAGCAAACCCTCTTTTGGTCCCATATAGTTATCTTACTCACTGAGACGCTTACCAGCTTCCACATTTTTAACGGTAAGCGTCTTCTTCGGGCAAGCACTTAATTTTACGGTTTAACGTATGCAAATCCTTCATTTTCCTTTTCAGCAACTTCAATCAGTCCGGCAGGAACGACCCGAACAAATGAAAACAGATCTTCGGGAGCAATCTTAAACCGGTTCAATGAATTATTGCAGCCGGCAATTACAAAGCCCGCATCCGTTGCCTTCTTCAACGTTTCTTTCAATGCACGGTTATCGTCATTATCAACCAATTGTTGAATTGCTTTCCCGGTAACAACCACTTCAATGTCCAAATCCGGCCGCAAATTTTGCTTGGCGTTGGCCAAATTCGTTAAGTTTCCTTGAACGGCATCCCACCGTTCAGTTTGATCAATATGAAGTAAAATCTTCATAACTAAATCCTTCTTTCTAAATTACACCTGCATAGTGGAACGTATTAAACAGCGTTACACAAACCAATGCACATAATAAAACATTGTAAATTTGATTAAGAACCCTGCACGATGCATGCCGGTTGATCCATGTTCCCAAAAAGCCGCCGGTAACTGCTGCAACTACAACGACAGCAGCAACTATCAGGCTAATCGTCGGCTTAACCGGACTGACCGCAATCGTGACCATCTTGGTTAATTGGGAGAAGAAAATAATTCCCACCGAGTAAACGGCCGCTTCACGCAAACTAAATGAGAACAACAACATCGTCAAGGCCACGTTGATTGGGCCCCCGCCGATCCCCAAAAAGACTGAAAAAGTTCCTAATCCAATTCCAACAATCAAAATCACAAGAATGTTTTTCAAATGGAAGCTGACCAGTCGTTTTTTAACAAAGTTATAAATTAAAACCGAAACCAGCATGATAAAAAGCATCGCTGATTGCAAAACTTTCACGTGAGCTGCCGGCATGACCGTAACGGTTAGCCGCAGTAAGCGTTGACCAATAAATCCGCCGATCACTGAACCAACTGAAATCGTCAGTAATGATTTGACATCAAACTTGAACCGTTGCCGCAACTGTTTCCCCAGCGCCACGATTGCCATAACAAAAACTGCCAACGACGAATAGAAATTAATCGTTGCGGTCGGTGCATTGCTGACAATATCAAACAGCGGTTTAATTACCACTCCGCCGCCTAAGCCGGTTGATGATCCTGAAGCGGTCGCCAACAGAACCACTAACGCGTAAATCAATAAATCTCCCATTTGAAACCCTTCTTTCACTATCAGTATACTTTTTCAAATTTGATTCTTCCTAATAATCTGCTTGACTTTATGTAAAAAAATTTATTCTTCATTTTACTAATTTCCATTTTCCAAAAAGTGTATAATTAAGCTACATGGAAATCCATGAATCATAACTATTTTGGAGGATTTACTTATGGCAAAAATTTTTGCATATAGTATTCGGAAAGATGAAGCTCCTTACGTTGAAGAATGGAAAAAAGCTCATCCCGATGTTGAAGTTGAATACACTGATGCCTTATTAACTCCCGAAAATGCTAACCTTGCAAAGGGGGCTGATGGAGTCGTTACTTACCAACAATTACCATACAAGGCTGACACCATTGAAGCTTTGCATGAAGCCGGCATCAGCAAATGGTCACTCCGGAACATCGGAATTGATAACATTGATTTAAAGAAAGCAAAAGAATTAGGGTTTACATTAACAAACGTTCCGGTATATTCACCAAACGCAATTGCTGAACACGCAATCGTTCAAGCTGCACGGATCTTGCGGCAAGACAAGCGGATGGATGACAAGATGGCCCGGGGCGATATGCGGTGGGCTCCAACCATCGGCCGTGAAGTCCGTGACCAAACATTCGGAATCATCGGAACAGGCCACATCGGCCGCGTGTTCATGAACTTAGTTGAAGCCTTTGGAGCAAAGATCGTTGCTTACGACAAGTTCCACAACGATGAAGTTGAAAAGAAGGGTTACTACGTTAACTCATTAGATGAATTATATGCACAAGCAGATGTCATCTCATTGCATGTTCCATCTCTTCCAGAAAACATTCACATGATCAACGACGAATCAATCGCTAAAATGAAAGACGACGTTGTGATCATGAACGTTTCACGGGGCGATTTGATCGATACCGATGCTCTTCTTCGTGGATTAGACAGCGGCAAGGTCTTTGGGGCTGTTCTTGATACTTACGAAGATGAAGTTGGAATTTTCAACGCTAACTGGGATCAGAAAGGTGTTCCGGATGCTCGCTTAGATGATTTGATTCACCGGGACAATGTTTTGGTAACTCCACATACTGCCTTCTATACAACCCACGCTGTTCGTGAAATGGTGATGCAAGCATTTGACAACAACTTGTTGATGATTCAAGGCAAAGAACCAAATACACCAGTTAAATTATAAATTTGATACTCAAAAGGCTGCGGTTTTAAAATCGCAGCCTTTTTAATTATCCTTTTACATCCAAGTCATATTTTAAAATGATCTGATCTAAATACTGTTTTAAATTTTGATGATAGTCTTTCGCATTCAGAATCGATAATACTTCGAGCGCTTGCTTAACCTTAGTCATTCCAACCGAAATCCTTTGATTGATCAAATCCAAAATTCCGGTAAAGTAAAGACGCAGTGTTTCTTCAAACAACATATCTTCGTTTAGCTGATAATTGTTGATCAACCCCATCATAATACGAATATCCCGATGGTTTCGACTTTCAATAAAAACCATCAACATATTGATCAGTACCCGAAAACTTTCACTGCCATAAACTCTCAAATTCTGGTATTTTTCAAGGTTATGGATCACCTTTTCCCGAAACATGCGAATCTGATCAAGCGAAAAAGCAAACATTGCATTGTTAAACATCATCAGCTCATAATGAGTCCAAGTTTCGCATCTGATCAAATAGTTGGTAACCACTTGGCGCGCATTTTCATCAAGCTGATTGCCCTTCATCTTATCGATCGTTAACTGCGTTATGCATGCTAAATGACGGTACTTCTCATCATTTTCATAAATCGCACAGTAATTAAGCGTTCGCTGTAAAAGAGCATCCAACCGTTTAAGATTTCCCTGAGCGATCGCCTTTTGCAAATCAATTACAAACCGCTGTTCATAATCCGTTTCAAACCCATTCGCAATGTATTTGAACTCCGTGTAACTTACATGCAGCTTAGCAAGAAGCCGCATAAAATTATCGACCGACGTTCCCGTCTGGTTCATCACAAAATTCCGGTAAGCTGTTCGACTGCAAACGCCAGAGATCAGTTTACCGATCGGCACGCCCTTCGCAGTCCGAATATTTGAAACAATTTTGCCATAATTTTCTTCCAAAAAGCATCCTCCCTATGCACACAAAAGTGTCAAAATTCACTTTTTTGTGTGAATTTTTCCTTTCGCTAACCCTCAACCCTTAAATTAAGGTTAAGGGAGAAATCCATAAAAAGGAAGTGATTTTGGATGTTATTTTTACTTTTCTTCCTTTAATCAACTAATAATTTCAAAGAGAGGGTCATATGAAAAAAATCAAACTGTTTAACTTATTATCAACATCACTTGTTTGTTCATCACTCTTGATGACCGCTCCAGTTTCAGCGGCTGAAGCTCACCGTGGTCACCTTTCACCAAATTCGCAAATGCCAATTGAAAAGAAAGAATCGGTAATCCCGAATACAACGACCAGTTTTGTTTTGACGAAAAATAATCAAAAACAAACGGTCGATGACACGGTGAAATACATTGAAAACCAAGGAATCAAGGTTAAATCCGTTGTTCCTGAAATTGGCTGGATCGAAACTGACCGGACAAATCAACATCAAGAAAAGAAAATTGAAAAAGATACCCATGCTGATGTGCAAACGCCTGATAATCAAGCAAACAACTCGTATACCCCGACGGCCATTCCATCGCGATCAACCTTTAACAGTCCAGTAAATAAGTATTTCTGGAACCGGCAATGGAACATGCACATGATGACCAAAAATCCGGACAACTATGCGAATGATACGCAGTCGCATGTCAAAATCGGGATCATTGACAGCGGGATTACCGATGAATATCGTCATCGGTTAGGTTCGCGGATCCGGTATGCCGAAAACTTTGTTCCACGGGGCGGTTTCAATTACATGGATCACGATGAAACGGGTAATCCATATGATACCAACGACCGGACTGGCCACGGAACATCGGTTACCAGCTTAATTGCCGGTACCAATGAAATGGTCGGTGTCAATTCAAATGCAACGATCGATGAATACCGGGTCTTTTCACACAAAGGCTGCAGTTCTTCATGGGTTTTAAAGGCGTTGATCAAAGCCGTTAATAATGGCGATGACGTTATCAACTTGAGTTTAGGACGTTATGGCCTTTTGACTGGCGGTTACTTGAACGGTCGGGCAAATAACGATATGCCTGAATACCAAGCATGGATCCGGGCCGTTCAATACGCTAAGCAGCATGGCAGTACCGTCGTCGTCGCTGCGGGAAATGAAAACATTAATTTAAACGATCCGCAAGCAATGACGGCGTACATCAATAAAAATAATCCGCAACTTCATGCGGTTGGCCAAGGAGTAAGTTTACCAGCAAGCGTTCCGGGCATTGTCCAAGTGGCCGCAACTGGTAATCAAGGTGAACGGGCTGAATATTCATGCTACTCAAAGGATTCGGTATATGCACCCGGCGGAGATTCCAACCGGACAGGGATCAACAATCCAAACCAAGCCTTTATTCCAACTGATTGGTTATTAACTTACGGCGGCCACGGAACCCAATATAACTTTGGCATTGGAACTTCCTTCGCTGCCCCTGAAGTAACGGGAATGATTGCCCATGAAATTTCAAAGAATAATTTATACGGCCAATCAGATGCGGTAATCGCGAAGTTACGCCAATCATTGGAAACCAACAATCACGGATTGCCATGCGTGATCTTAGACAAGTTGATCAATGATGATCATGCGCCGGCAACCAATGATAGTAGCCGACATTCATCAAGTTCAAGCAGCAGTTCATCGTCTTCATCATCAAGCTCACGCTCTTCAAGTCATTTTGAACAACAGGAACAACAAGAAGAACAAAGTGATTGGTGGCAACAATTCCAACAACAAATTGCTGAATAACAAACCAAGGTGTGACAAAACGTCAAAAACGAGTGTGGTGGAAGCAGAAAAGCGAACGAGTCGCGCAGCATAGATTCGGAGGTTTTTGAATTAGCTCCGCATCACCACTCAGCTCGTTTATTTTGGAATCCGATTATGCTGATATAACAAAAAGGTTGCGACTTATGTCACAACCTCTTTTTATGGAGGATTAACGATGAAATTAACCGTTAGACATTTTCTGGGAGCAATCATCGCAGTTATTGGATTAACCTTCATTTTTTCAGTTCCAATTACCAATTATATGATTACCAGCTTCCATCCCACCGTTGAACACTTAAAATCAAAGCCATCAAATATTCCATACGATTGGAACAGTGTTCGGCTCATCAACTTATTCAATGTTGCTCAAGCACGAATTGATTCCGCATCAATTCATGTAATTGGAGCAATCTATAACGAAAGAATTGGTTTAAACACCCCAATTGCTGAAGGAATTAATAATCCGATTGCCGCTTTATGCGCATCGACCCTTTATCCAAATGAGCAAATGGGAAAAGGAAATTATATCCTCGCAGCTCATAATTTACATTTTAGTCGCCAAGCCTTATTTAGTCCTGTATTCCGGTATGTTACCTCTGGGAATAAAATTAACGTCACTGACTTTAGCCAGAACTACACGTACCAAATTATTTCCCGAGAAATTGTTTCGCCTCAAAATCTTTTAGCCCTAAATCCAACTCACAATGCAACGTTAACTTTAATAACTTGCGATCAAACAAACCAAAAGCGGATAATTTACCGCGGAAAACTGATTAAAGTCGAAAAATTTAAGTGTCTTCCAAATCATACTAAAAGGTATTTGAGACAAAAATTTGAATATTAAAAAGCGACTGCGGCAAAAACCGCAGTCGCTTTTTATCTATTTACTTCTCATTTCTCAAATCAAGAACATTCAACGCCGGCGTTAATTGCCCGCGGTATTTGCCCTTTAACGTTAATTGCTGATATGAATTAACCGCAATCGTCATTTCCTCATCCATAAACGATTTTGAATAATCCTTATAGTAAAAATCGCCTAAGGCCGTTGACAATTTAGCATTATATTCATGATAATCGCTGTCTTTACGCACGATCAATAACCGAAATTCCTGGTTTAACGTGCATGAAATTGCTTCTTCTGGCCGGTAGCCAACGCCGTCATCAAAGTCTAATAAGACGACTGCGTTTGAATCTTCAAAATATGGTTTCAACTTTGCTTGAGCTTCATCTGTAATTTTTAATTCCATTATTCTTCCTCCTCACCACCTCTATTTTATCCTATCTTTTAGTAAGTGAGAAGATTTTTGACTATGTTCTTCACATTTAAGTAGCGGACAAATAAAATTAAAACGAGCACCGTTAAAATCAACGTAATCCACATTGAACACCGCATTCCAATCACAAATGAATGCGGAATTTCACTGATTACAATCAATAATGTAACTGAAACCGGGCCAAATACTTGCCGAAGAGCATTATTCAAGGACGTTGCATGGCTGACTTCTAGCGGTGCCAGATCCTTGAACGCTTCTGACATAACCGGTGAAAAGACCAGTGCGTTTCCAATCATTCGAACGGCATACGCGGTCGTCATCAACCAAACCGACATCGTTGCCTTGATCATTACAAACGGAAAGGTTCCAAAAAGCATTAAAATCGTTCCGCCAAGGACCAACTGCTTCGGTCCAAATTCATCATATAAACGGCCAACAATTGCCGCCGTGATTGCATTTAATGCGGCACCAGGAAGCAACACCATTCCAGCTTGCATACTTGTCAAATGCGTAACATCCTGGGCAAAAATCGAAACCATTTGTTCCGTTCCTAACAGAACCATAAAGGCTACAATTCCGATCAACGTCATTAACCGAAATGATTGAACTTTAAAAATCGAAACTTTCAGCATCGGATCAACCAAGTGCAGTTGCCGCCGGACAAATAATGCGACTAAGATGCCACCCACAACAAGCATTCCAATCCCCATTGCAAACTGCGTCTGCATGACCGTTAAACTTGCAAGGGCCAATCCTGAACCTAATAACGACATGGTAACTGATAACATGTCGGTCTTAATTTCCCGCGGCTGCGAATAATTTAGAAAAACAAATGCGCCGATCACAAGGATAATTACCATTACCGGAAGAATTAAGATAAATAAGTAACGCCAGCCAAGTCCACTCAGAATGAACCCGGCTAACGTAGGACCAATTGCCGGGCCAAAAGCAACGACTAAACTTGAAATTCCCATGATCGTTCCCCGTTTTTCAGGCGGGAAAATCGTCACCATCGTTGTCATCTGAAACGACATTAAAATTCCCCCGGCGGCCGCTTGAATCAGTCGGGCTAATAAAAGTTCTGCGCCACACATCCTAAAAGCGTTCCAACTGTAAAAATTCCAATCGTCCCTAAAAATACTTGCCGGTTAGTAAATTTTTCGTATAAGTTAGCTGCTAACGGGGTTACGATTCCGATCAAAAGAGTGTATCCGGTCGTTAACCACTGAACCGTCGTCATCGCTTGATGCATGTCTGATTGAATTACCGGTAATGCAGTCACCATCATCGTTTGACTCATCAAGCAAATAAAATCTGAAATTAGTAAAATTGCTGAAATTACAATCCGTTTTCGGGGATCAATCGTATGGGCAATATCGTTTGCGTTGTCCACATTCATTCCTCCTTCATTAAAATAGACTATTTAATCATTGTACATCTTTTCAGAAAATGTTTCATATGGAACGAAAAAAGAGGTTGTGACCTTGGTCACAACCTCTACCCTAAATTATTCATTCTTACCAGCATTAACCGCCTTTGCGATTACATCACTTGGGCTGCTGCCGCTGACACTGTAAACCTTATTATTCTTTTGCCATGTTAACGTGTACGTGTTCGTTGCAATATCGAACGTTCCAACCCCGTGATTTTGCGGTGCTGGAAGGTAAACGGTTTGTAATTCATTCACGATCTGTTTAGCCGTTGGTGTCGGATCTTGCCCTTGAACAGCCGAGGCTCGCACCGTAAATGACCAGTTGCCTTCATTCCATTGAATCATCTGTTGCCCAGCACCAGAATTCAACGTTCCTGTGATGCCGTCCCCAAGGTTAACGGTTGGCAACCCTTGTTGATTGCCAGTCGTGTAACCCGGTTGGTTGGTAACGTAGCTTGCTGCCTGAGCTTGGTTATTAAATTCTTTTGTTTGGGCGTTATTGGCGTTCCGATTATTTTGCGCTGTTACCTGTTGATTTGACTGCGAATTATTATCGGTTGCCGGCGTGTTGGTATTCGCCGTTGATTGATCATCAGCGGTTTGCGTTTGATCATTCTGACTGCGTTTAACCGCTTCGGTTTTTGGTGTGTTGTCCGCCTTTTTTCCATTTGTTGAAGCTGATTGATTGCCGCATCCTGCAAGCAAAACCGCCATTCCAGCAACAACTAATAAACTTGATTTCTTAAATTTCATCATTATCACCTCACGGCCTTTGATTACACCTTTATTATACCATTTTCCAGGTTAGAGTTTCTCTCCCGGATAAAAATTATCCCGGTGATAAACCATTAATCCATAGCAGAAATTAATAATCACTAACAATGAAGCTGCGATCCAAATCGTGTGAATTCCAAAGTAATTATCAAGCAACGCCGAAACGATTGCCCCGCAAATAAAACTAATTACCAGTAACAGGTAGTTTGAAGCCGCTCGCGTTTGACTGCTGTCATGATTAACAAAATACTTCGTCCAGGCAATTACCGCTTTTTGTAAGTTTCCCGTTGAAACCGTGTTCCGGTAACCGAGGCCTTCGATCTTATTAAATGCGATCGTCTGCATTGCGATGCCAAACGCCAGAAACGGAACAACAAAAACGTTCGGAACACTCGTTGGAACAAAGCCAACAACCAATGAAATAAACATGATCGGTAAAATGCAAAAGATTCGTTTATACTTCGACTTTACCTTCAACGCAATCGTCGTTACCACGATCAGTCCCAGAATATACGCCAAAAACGTTGCAATTTTGGTAGTTAATCCCGGAAGATCGTGCTTGGCAATATCCGTTCCAAAAAAGATAATGTTTCCAGTCTGCCCGGCAGCCAACGTACCACCACGTTCCGTAAAAGTATATGCATCAATAAAACCGCCGCAAAAGGTAAATGCTAATGCCAATTCCCGCAATTGGTACAAGTGCGGCCGCTTGATCTTTTCGCGATATGCGCGCAAAATCCTCTTCCTTTCTTAAAAAATGATACTTTCCATTATAATCCAAAAACGAGGTTATGACCCTTGCATAACCTCGTAATTATCAAAATTTAATTTTTATTTCCGCATTTCATCGCGTAAGTAGTTGTAAAGCATTGCTTCTTCTTGTGGCGCCGAATCAACGCCTAAGATTTCAGCAATCTTGAATGCGTAAGCCATTGCAGTTGCCGGGCCGCGACTGGTGATGATTTTTCCCGCTTCGTCAACAACGACGATTTCATCTGAATGTGTGGCATTCTTAATGTCATTTTCAAATTGCTTTTCAACTCCTGGAAAACACGTATACGTGCAGTTATCCAGCAAACCGTAACGGGCAAACGCAACCGGACCTGAACACATCGCAGCGTTCCATTTTCCAGCGGCGTGGCGTTGTTGGATCAAGTCCATTAATTGATCACTGTCCCGTAAGTTATCAGCGCCCTTCGAACCCCCTGGGAAAATAACGATGTCATAATCCAATAGGCTTTCATCCATTACCTTATCACAGGTCAATTTAATGCCATGCGCTCCCATTACATCGGTGCTTTCCAAACCAACCATATCGACCTTAACCCCTAACCGGCGCAAAGCATCGACTGGCGTTAACGCTTCGATTTCTTCACACCCCGGAGCAATCATTACTGCTGCTGTTTTTGTCATTTTATCGCTTCCTTGTAAATCTTCGTTTTCCTTTGCACGGGTAATCCAATTAGCTTTTTGACGGGCAAAATAATCCGTCGGCAAGCAACACAAAATTAATTGAATTGCTAACACTGCCAGTAAAATAATTCCAAACGGCATGCCAAAAAGTTTAACCATCAGGGCTGCCATCCACCGTAAAATGATCCAAACTACCACGGGAAAAGTTTGAAACCCAATGTCCCGCAGCCGCCGGGCCAAAATGGCGTATTCAGCAATGTATAGCAGCAAGCCGCCAACTGAAACGACCAGGCTGCCGACCGCAATGATCGATTGATGGCCCGATGCCATTGACGATTCAAGGCTGCCATAGAAAATGGTATATAAGGCAAGGGCAAAAATCAGGCACACAACCTGTCCCCACCAATAACCTGCACGGGTCGACCGGCCGCCGTAACTTAAGATTCCCCGGCAATAATCGTGAAAAGCCTCTTCAAATGAAACCTTTCCCTTTTCATTAATTCGCCGCATCTTAAAATCCTTCTTTAGCCTTATTTTTCACGAAATACTTTCGTTTCCTTATCAACTGCCATTGCATCCGTTGGAATGCAGAATAATAAAATTAAGAATGCCTGACAAACCACTAATGCTGCAACGGCGATCGTTGAAGTAAACAAAACGTTCAATACCGCCAAAACAGCATTAATAATTACCAAAATCGTAATCGGCAACGTTTTTAACCCTGCATCACGTAACCGGCGAAATGCAAGCGCCGTCAATGGAATCAACATTGCCAACAAGAAAATTGCCCGGATAATCAAAACGACGATTCCACTTGTTCCGCCAGCATAGGCCGATGCAAAGTATCCTAAGACTAGTTGATCAATCACGATCATAATTGCCAAGTATTCAACGATGCCGATCCAAAATGACTTTCGAACCGAACGGCCGTTATAGCTGATAAATCCTTTCCAAAAGTTTAATAAGCTGTCTTTTAATGTGACATCTTGAGTTTCATTAACTTGTTTAAGCTTCATGTCCTCTTTCCTTTCAGTTCAATCCTCTTTATCTATTAATGATACCCCACTTAAAATGGAATGGTCAAAAAAAGAAGGTTGCGATGTAAATCACAGCCTTCTCATCTTCATTTTAACTATTTAATTTCTTGTTCCCGACCGTCTGGATAAAAGACAACGGTTGGAAGTGATGGACTTGCGATCGTTGCAGCTGGAGCCGCCTTTGTTAATTGCGGTTGGGCAGCTGCTGTTGGTTGCGTTTCATCAACGCTATCTTTGCCCCGCACTAACCAGTTTTCCTTTTCGGCAACGAATTGGTCAGTTGGAAGTAAAGTAAAGACAAAACTTGCAATTCCAATGATACCATTTAACCCTGGAATAAATGCACAGATTTCCCAAATAATAATTGGAACTGTTTTAAATCCAACATCACGATAACGTCTGAATGCTAATCCGGTGCTAGCAATCCCAAGGAAAATTCCTGAAAGTCCAAAAATACATAAAACAATTATTCCTAAAACATGAACCGTTGTCACTAATGCAAGTGAGAGTAAGGATCCAATAACAAAATAGAGTACCACAGCTAATTGAGCCCACCAGTATCCGGCACGAGTTGAGCGACCACCATAACTTACCCATCCTTGAATATAATCCTTAATTGCTTGACCAAATGTTACTTCTCCGCGTTCTTCAATTCGACGCATTTTAAAATCCCTCTTTCTCTAAAATAATGCTTTATTTTCAAAAAATTTTGAATCTTCCTTTTGTGTTGCCATTGCTCCGGTTGGAAGGCACAGGAAAACAATTTGAATAATCAAATCAATTCCGACATTCCAAATGGTTCCCCAAATCATTCCGAGAGTAAATCCATAACCTGCCGCAAAAACAATCAAAATAATAATATTTAACACTGCCATGAGGCCCCAGCCAATAAACATCGTCTTCAACTTCAGTCCAACGTCTCTTAGCCGGCGGATCATCACTGCCCAGTTAGCAAATCCGAATGGAACAAAGGCGCTAAAGATGATCATTCCTACCCCTAGTGCAGTCATAAACGTTAATAATGCTGCCTCTTCAGCTGGATAAGAATAAAGCCGAATTATCACATATCCTAAAAATCCGGTCCAGAAAATCATCATTAAAACTTGGATAATCAGAGCAACTTTCCAGAATCCGGCCCGGGTTGACCGACCACCAAAACTCAACATTCCATGGAAGTAATCATGAAATGCTTGCTTAAAACTGACTTTTCCGCGTTCCATAATCCGGCCCTTCACAACGGTTTCTTCTGTTCCATCAGGTTCAAATTCGATGACTTGAAGATCATCATGAAATTCAAAGGTCTCCGGACTTTCAAAAAGAAACTTCATAAATCCATTTTGATATTGCTTAACAAAATGGCCGGCCGGAACGGACACAATGTAAATCAACCAAAGATTAATAATGCCCACTAAAACCGGCAAAAATGGAATTGCTTCTTTTGCCAAAGAAATCACTACCCAAATTACCAATGGAGTGGTCTTAAAGCCAACATCCCGCATCCGGCGGAAGAACAATGCCCACGTTCCAATCTGAATTATGATTGAAACAACTAAATAAACCAGAAATGAAATAATCAAAACAGGCCAGAATATTCCGGCAGGTCCCGTCATCCCATAGACAATTCCGTTTAAGACTACAAGTAACCCTAAGAGTCCCCAAGGAATGACCAAGCTCATCATCAAAACTCCATACCAGAAGCCCGTCCGCGTTGACCGGCCGCCAAAACTAAAAAGTCCGCGCCAAAAATCAACAAAAGCTTGCTTGAATGAAATTTCCCCAGATTCTTCGATCCGTTTCACCTATATCACCTTTCCAAACATTAATTCTTTTTTATTACGCACGAACAATATCTTAACATAAATTAGCCGGTTTCTCGAACTTATTTTTCATTTTGTTGCATCCATTTATGAAAATCACCGCGGTATAACAGCAAACCGATTGCAAATGTAATCACATCGGCAACTGGTTGCGCCCAAACAACCCCATGGAAACCGAAAAATGCAGAACATGCAAGCATCGTGATCAGGTAAACAACTCCTTGCCGCGCAAACGACATTGTAAATGCACTCCAAGCCTTTCCAGCTGATTGGAAAACCGTTGTAAATACTAAGATTGCGCCGATAAATGGCGTGGTTGTCAAACATGCCCGCAACATGTAAGTTCCAAGACTGACAATGACCGGTTTATTCATGAAAATTTTGATCAAGAACGGGGCAATGATCATCAAAAGAATTGAAAAGACGATTGCGTAACCGACTTCGATCAGCAGATCAAAGTCAAGGGCTTCCTTGAACCGTTTAACATTCTTCGCCCCGTAGTTATATCCAATCAATGGTTGCGCTCCAAAGGCAAAGCCGACCATCACTAAGGTAACGATCGAGGCGATCTTTTGCGTAATTCCCATTGCAGCCACCTGATTTGCTCCATAAGCTGCTAAGAAATTATTTAATAATGCAATTCCGAAACTTTGCATAAGGTTTGTAATCGAACCGGGAATTCCGATCGCTAACACTTCGCGAAATTCTTTCCAATTAATGTGTGCCTGCTTAATGTCAACGTTAATGTACTTGCAGTCGCGAATGGTGTAATAGATCAATAACACTAATTCAAGAGCATATCCAAGAAGGTTTGATAATGCGACGCCGGCAGCGCCCCACTTCAATCCGAAAATAAAGATTGGATCAAGAATTAAAGATACAACGATGCCATAAACCGTTGCGAGCATACTTTGTTTGGCTAATCCTTCTGTCCGGATCAGATTCGTTGGCGTCAGTGATGTAATGATAATTGGTGCGCCGAAAACGTAGACCCGGTAAAAGGCTGCTGCATACTGATACGTTGCCGCCGTTGCCCCAAGCATATGCAACAATGGCTTTTCAAAAATCAACAGCAAAACCGTTACGACGATTCCCAAGCCAATTGAATAGTAGAAACATGCACTGCTGGTCCGCGCACTGCGATCATGCTCCTTTTGACCAAACAACCGCGAAATCACGGAACTGCCGCCGATCCCAAAAATATCGCCTAAAGCTAACATAAACATGAACAGCGGAGTACAAACCGTAATTCCCGCAACTAGGTCCGTATTTCCCGTTTGCGCAACGAAAAAGGTGTCCGCCAAGTTATATACCATACTGGCGAGCATCCCCATTACGACCGGTAACGAGATCTTGAAATAGACCTGTTTAATTGGTGCTTTTTCAAATAGTTCTTCCACGATATTCTTCCCTTTCCGCGTCGTTTTCATTATTTTTCAACGACCATGATATAATTAAAATATATCATGCTATGTCAAGTTTCAATTTTAGAGAGGATCTTTGAAATGGCAATCTACCTGTATGAAGATAATCGCGGAAAAGTCCTATTTTTAGACTGGTATCGCAAAATTCGCGAAAAGGACCAAAGTATTTACCGCAAAGTCAATGACATGCTGACTCAAATGAACGAACAAACCTTGCCGCTTACCCGGCCAACGGTTAAACGAATGATCTTACGGCTTCCTTACCGGCATTTATACAAAATTCGGTTAGGCAAATACCGGTTGATGTTCATTGCCCAAGACGGGGATTACTTTATCATGCACGCTTTCCGCAAAACGACCCAGAAAACTCCTGATAAAGAGATTCATAAGGTCGACCGCGAAATCAAACAGCACCATTACATTCCGCTGAAGCGTAAAATGCTTGAAGAAAGTGAAGGTTAAATTTTATGGCTGACGTATATTTTCAAAAAATGACGCCGGAAGGCCACCAGCAAATCGTTGACGAAATTGAAGCGCTCAAAGCTGACCGGCCGGCTAAAATCAAACAATTGCAAGAAGCCCGGGCGCTTGGCGATCTATCTGAAAACGCCGAGTACAGTGCTGCTAAACGGGACTTGCGCCACCTTGAAAGTCGGTTGCGTTATCTCAATAAACAACTGCAATATGCTCAAGTAATTGAACCCGAAGATAACGGTGAAGTTGACATTGGAACTGACGTTGAACTTCGTTTTGAAGATGACAACGAGACTGAAACATATCATATTGTCGGTAAACAGGAAGCCAACGTTGACGAGCAAAAAATTTCATTCGATTCGCCGATTGGACGCGCAATCATGCATCAAAAAGCCGGCACGACCGTCGATGTCGTTGCTCCGGCTTCGTCATACCAAGTTACGATCATTAAAGTGAGTGTAAACAAATAGTGGATGAGCAATGCTCATCCACTATTTGTTTAAATTCTTCTTTAAATACTTTTTGGCTTGAACAACCATCCATGCCATGTCAGCGGCAATCTGTTCATCGCTGCCCTCAATCTCACCGTTAATGTATGATTCAAAAACGCCTCCGATCCCGGCCGCAATAAAATGCTGAATTGCCGGGTCAACGTCTGTTCCATACTCTAATTGCAATCGTTGCAAAACATAATATTGAATTCTCTTCCGAATTAATGCCGAGGCTTGACCATTGTAAACGCGTTTAAAAAATTCCCGATGTCTGCCAAGCATTGCCAACGCTTCCCGGTAAAAGTCAATCGGTTTTGCATCTGGAATCTGACGGACATTTTCACGAAACGCCTCAAAATGTTCCTTTAAAATTGCATCTAATAAGTCATACTTATCCTTGAAATGCAGGTAAAATGTCTTCCGTTCAACATCTGCTGCATCGCAGATCATCTTGACCGTAATGTCAGCAAACGCCTTTTCCTGAATCAATTCACCAAATACTTTTTTGATTCGTCCAGTTGTGCGTGCAACCCTTCGATCCATCCTATCCTTTTCTCCTTTTCAATTATTTTCATACCCTAATAATATCTTTTCAAAAATGTTGCAATTCTAATTTTCATGTTCTATTATATATAAGTGTAATAAGAAACACAAGTGTAATTATATACATGTGTTAATTAATTTTAAAGAATTTCGTTTTTTAACAAATTCTTCTTTAATTTAATAGATAATAAAAATATTAATCATATAGGAGGTCATTTTATGAGCAACGCAAAAAACAAGCGTGCCTTGGATATAAATGGCAAGCCTTATAGCCGTGGTTTACTTATGTTGGTAATCATCATCGGGCTATTCGGAACATTCTTAGCCGGAACAATGCTTGCGACGGCATATCCAACTTTAATGCACGACTTTAACATTAAAGCCAGCACCGTTCAATGGTTATCAACCGGATTTATGCTGGTTACGGGAGTTATGATCCCAATCACTGCATGGATGATGAACCGGTTCAGTTCAAAGAAACTTTACATTATTGGAATGGGCCTGTTCTTTATCGGAAATATTATTTGTTTCTGTGCAAACAGCTTCGCCATGCTTTTAACGGGCCGGATCGTTTCAGCCCTTGGAGGTGGAATTTTAACTCCATTAGGACAGTCAATTGCGATGTCAATTTTCCCACCTGAAAAACGGGGGACCATCATGGGAATGGTCGGAATCGCCATTGGGGTTGCCCCTGCAATTGGGCCGACCCTTTCAGGATGGATCATCGATAACGCTAACTGGCGGATGATTTTCGGGGTTACCCTTCCATTCATCGGATTAGACTTGTTATTAAGTTTCTTCTTTATGAAGAAGGTTTTGCCAACCAAGAAACTTAAACTGGATGTCCTTTCAGCAATTATGGCCGTAATTGGCTTTGGTTCATTGCTTTACGGAACATCTGAAGCCGGAAATGATGGTTGGGGATCAATGGTCGTTATTGTTTCGATCATCATTGGTGTAATCTTCATTGCATTATTCAGCTGGCGGCAATTTAAACTCGAAACGCCATTCTTGGATCTGCGTTTATTGAAGAACTGGCACTTCTCATTGGCTTCATTATTAGGTTCAATTGCCCGGATCGCTTTAGTTGGAGTTGAATTGGTTCTTCCGCTTTACATCCAAATCGTCCGTGGCGAATCAGCATTCCATTCAGGTTTGATGCTTCTTCCAGGAGCCTTGTTAATGGGATTGATGAGTCCAATTTCAGGGATCTTATTCGATAAGTTAGGTGCCCGGACATTGGCAATCACCGGGTTGACCTTATTAACATTGGGAACATTCAATTTCACCACGTTAACAACTTCAACGCCAATTATTGAAATCGTTGTGTTATACGCCGTTCGGGTAATGGGAATTACCTTAGTGTTAATGCCATCAACAACGGCTGGTTTGAACTCATTGCCACTCAATAAGATGAATGACGGAACGGCCATCAACAACACGTTACGGCAGACTCTTGGGGCAATTGGAACGGCGATCTTTACAACGGTTTACTCAAATATTCAAAGTGCGCAAATGCCTGGCAAGTCATTGCTTCACAGTGCACCGCTTGAATACAAGCACCAAGCAATTACCGCTGCTTTAAATGGATATCACGGAGCATTCTTTACCGCCGTTGTCTTTGGGTTAATTGGATTAATCCTTGCATTCTGCCTTGAAAAGAACGCCGGATTAGTAAAAAAAGACGTTAATCAAAAAGTAACAAAGGAGGCTTAGAAAATGGTTTTATGGATATTACTTATCAGTATGGTGCTTTTTGCCGCAACCTTTATCGGATTAGTTAAAAAGCCAAAACTTCGTTATCCAATTTCGATTTTCTTCTTACTCCTTGCAGGTGCATGTTCAGTTTCATTGATGTTGAATGATTCGCATCACCTTGGAATGAAGAATATCACTGAAACGCAAACAAAAACTTTAGTTTCAACGACGGGTAACAACAGTCCGTTAAAACTGACCGTTTATAAAGCTCTTGGAAATGGCAAAGAAAAGGTCTTTGTTTATCGGACAGCTGATCAGCCAAATAAGAATCAAAAGACCAAGATCGATTACGATGTTACGACTAAGGTTGAACACAGCAATGTTCAAACCCCGCAAGTCGTCATCCAACGGAGTCGTTACACATATAAGAACGATTTTTGGAAGACCCTGTTTGCCGGCTTAGGCCTGAATAAGGAAACCCACCATTACACTTACATCTTTAAGGTTCCGCAAAATTGGCTTGTCTTAAGCACCAGCCAATTACAGGCAATGAAAAGTCAGGAAACCACTGCAAAAGCCCAAATCAAAGATCAAGTGAAGGCGCAATTACCAAATCTGGTTAAAGCCCAAATGATGCAGGAATTGCAAAAGAATCCAACAATGAACGCTCAACAAAAAGCTCAATTGGAAAAACAAGTCACTGCGCAACAAGAAAAGCAACTCGTTGCTAAACTTGAACAGCAGATGATGGGCAAGTTGATGCCGCAGTTGGAAAAAGAATCATTATAAGATTAAAGGAAGTCGTGAATTGATCACGGTTTCCTTTTAATTTTATATTCGTTTACTCATTTTCATTTAACATCATTTTAATAATCAAATTCGAAACGTTACGAATGTTTAAAGTTATTAATATTTTTCTTAATATCGTCCTTTTAAAGGTGTTTAAAATAGTTTTATCTATATCTTTTTTGTACAATGGGAAAGTTGTTTAAATACTTACTGTCAAAGGGAGTTTACAATGTACGTTTTACTTGATGATCAAAGAAACGTTCTCATTGACGAAATTGATTATGTAACGGGAGAACATCATCAACTTTTCGTCGCACCTGAACGAATTGATGCGATCAATTCATACCGCAATAAGAAAGCGCGCATCAAGAAATTTTTCCCATGGTACTCATTTGAGAGCGATTATCATTTAGTAAAAAAGAGTAAGTGGCTTCGAAATTTAAACCATCGTTTATCTTTACATAAAAATGCGATTTAAAAAACGGCTGTGACTCACATCACAGCCGTTTTTGTTATATTTACATCGGCCGGTATGTCTTAACGACCGGCGTGGCATTGCCATCATGGCCAAATTGATTCATTTGATTTGAACGTTCATTATTCCATACCATAAAGGTATTTTCATCTTCCCATGCATTGATCAATAAAAATTCGAAATTATCTTTTTCAGAATGAACCATGACACTTGAATTCAAACCGGTTGGCCGTTTAGCTTCTGAAACCCATGACTTGAAAATTGATTTGAAGACCTTTTGTTCATCTTCGTTAAGGGTCACGTAACGGCATTCAATGTAGCCGCTTGGTTCATTTTGATCGCCAACGACCCCTTCGATCGTATAGTTTAATCCTGAATGGAAAATCGTCTTCTTGCCAGAATAATCAAGCAACATATATTCTGAATTACTGTCCGTTTCTAAAAACAATTTAAACTGCCGGTCCGGATGATCAGCGATGATCTTTTTTAATTCTTCCAATGGTCCAAATGTTAGACTAATTTCTTGTGTCATCATTTCTCAAGCTTCCTTTCACAAACCATTCGTTTTCATTATAGCATTCCTGCCAATTAAAATTTATCGATCTTTTTCACGAAATTCGCCCTCGATAATATTCGGGTCATTCGGACTAGGCATTACAAGCGCCGCAATTAAATACAGTAATGTTCCTGCAAATACCGTTCCCGGAAAAATAATCAAGAATGCGCCGATGATCCGCGTAATTGCCTTATCCCAGTTGAAGTATTCAGCAATTCCGCCAAAAACTCCAAGAAAAACCTTATCGTTTGATTTTGTTAGCCGTTTCCGTTTCTTTCGCATAACCTCTCCTCCTTGCTTCCATTATATGATTTTTGAAATTTAAAACTCAAATCTTTTTAGTCCTTCTTATTTTTCAAACAATCATAACTAATAATGGAGAATTTTTAATACATAACGCATATGTTCTTCACATCTTTTGAATACGATAAAAGTGTCGCAAAGGCGACCAGTTACTCATGGATTAAATAGAATTGAGATGTTAATATGGACAATCAAATGAATATTGAACACAACCAGGACATCGTATCAGCTCAAATCACTAAAATCTTAAAATCACGAATCTTTTTGAAGACCGAACACGGAAAAACGATCGTTGTTGAATATCCGCGGAAACAACGTAAAAATCATCAAACAAAACAGCTTTTTACCCAGATTTTAAAAGATATCTGGCATCACCACTTATGGATTCCGGTCAACCAGCGGACAAACCAAATTTTACAGTATGACTGGTTAAGCTAAATAAAAGGCTAGGACAACTCGTCCTAGCCTTTTATTTATGGTCTTCTAATGTATTATTCAAATCATCAAGTTTAGCCGCAATGCGGTGTAAAAGCCCCACACTGGTCGTATATTCATCCGAATCCATATCAATCAATCGGAATGAATACGAAACAGCTTCCTTGACGCTTTTTTCCTTTTCCTTTGCCATTGGAGTTAATTCCAAGTAGACCCGCCGGCCATCAACCCCTGACCGGGTCCGTGTTATCCACCCGTTATGTTCCAACCGTTTTAATAAGGGCGTCAGCGTCCCCGTATCAAGATTTAATCGTTTACCGATCTCCTTGATCATCATCGGCCGCCGTTCTTCCCACAAAACCAGCATCGTAATGTATTGCGGGTAAGTCAAACCGAATTGCCGTAACGCTTCGCTATAAAACTTATTGTAACTTTTCTGAGCTGAATAAATTGCAAAACACAATTCATCTTCAAGGTGATATGGTTTATGGTCTAACATGATAAATCCTCCAAATTATCCTCCAATATTTGAATTAATCCCTATAAATCATCTATTTAAATTTGGGTGCGATCACAATGTAACGGTATGGGTCGTTTCCATGCGATTTCGCCTTAACATGTTTATTTGAAGCAAGCGTTTTGTGCACGATCTTGCGTTCCATTGCTGGCATCGGGCCTAACTTAAACGCCCGCCGTTCAACGATTGCCCGTTCTGCTAAATCGGCCGCGATCCGTTGCAATTCTTCGCGCCGCCGCTCACGGTAATCACCGACATCAAGGATCAACCGGTAACGCCGTTTGACCTGCTTATCAAAACAGGCTTGGGCCAAAATTTGCAAAGCATTCAATGTCCGCCCATGCTTGCCAATCAGCAATCCTTGCTGATCGGTATCAAAGTCAAAGTACACGTTGCGCCGGTCAACTGTCACTGAGATCTCAGTGTCGATTCCTAACTGACTGATAATGTCATCCAGGTAATTACCAACGGCTTGAACGACATCGTCAACTGATTCGTCTTCCGTGGCAGTTTCATCCTTAGGTGAATCTTTTACCGGTTCATCTTCACTTTCATGAATCTCCGCCGTAATTTCATCTTCTAATTGATTTGAATATTGATCATCAATCTGATCATCGGATTCAAGAACCGTGATCTCAACTTCCGCTGGCTTTCTTCCAATTCCTAAAAAGCCCTTGCGTCCTTCGCTGATAACAGTCACTTCAACTTGATCACGGCCAACCTCTAAATCTGCTAAGCCTTTGCTTAAAGCTGCATCAACGGTTTCACCAGAGTATCTCATTGCGTTCCCTCCGTATGTAAATCTAATTCCATATTATAACCTAATCACGGGATTGTGCAAAATCATGGTCCGGTATTTTTTGATTGCTGAGGGTACAAAAAAAGGACCGTCATCCGTCCAGTCCTTGCCGCTATTTTTCCGTCAACTGTAATAGAATTGAGATTGCTTCTTGGTAGCTGACTTGGTTTTGGTTCATAACTTCCTTCACTAATTCTTCCGTTGACATTTTACTTGAAATCGTCACTTTCAAAGCCCCCACACTACGAACGTTTGTTTGTTTTGATCACTACTTGATTTATTTTAGCGCGGTTTTTTCTAAAAAAAAAGCCCTAAAATTATTTAAAAAATTTTACTTGACAGGATTATCAGCGTAATTCTGCCCGTTTGCCCCTGGTAAAAAAATTTTTGCCAAAATAAATTTCTTAGTTTTTATTAATATTTGGTAAAATGCCGGTCTATCAACATTCAGCATTCAATTTATCTCAAAATTATTCATTTGAAAATCAGCGTGAAAACATAAAAAGCCTATCATTCAATAATCAATGATAAGCTTTAAGTTTGATTATAATTAAGATATTAATTAACTATACCATTTCCTGCCGGGCGGAAAGGTTCGCAAATTTGTTGTGCGACTTAATGAACAGCAACTTAACCGTTCCCCGCGCTCCAGCCCGGTTCTTTTCAATGATCAATTCAACTTCACCTGCATCTGGATCATTATCTTCTGCCGGTGAATCAGCTTCATCGTCGTCGCCGGCATCCGCCCGTTCATAATAGTCATCCCGGTACAAGAACGCAACGATATCCGCATCCTGTTCGATTGATCCTGATTCCCGAATATCTGACAATACTGGCCGTTTATCCTGCCGTTGTTCAACCCCCCGGGAAAGTTGTGACAACGCTAAAATCGGCACATTTAATTCCTTTGCCAGCTTTTTCAACTGCCGGGAAATTTCAGAAACTTCCTGTTGCCGGCTTTCTTTATTCGAACCTTCGATCAGCTGCAGGTAGTCGACAACAATAAAGCCGATTCCGCCTTGTTCCTTGGCTAATCGCCGACATTTTGCCCGAATCTCTGACATTTTGATTCCGGGAGTATCGTCAATGAAAATGTTGGTGTTCGCTAACGTTCCAATTGCGACCGTCAAATCATTCCACTCATTGCCTTCAAGATTTCCATCCCGTAAATGGTTGGCATTGATTCCGCCTTCCGCACAAATCATCCGGTTAACCAACGATTCGGCACTCATTTCAAGGGAGAAGATCGCAACGTTGGTATTTGATGCCTTCCCGACATTTTGCGCAATATTTAACGCAAACGCCGTTTTCCCGACGGCTGGACGGGCAGCAAGAATAATCAAATTATCCGGTTGCAAGCCGGAGATCATCTTATCAAAGTCATGGTACCCCGTTGAAAGGCCCGTAATTTCATCATCGCTTTGGGCAAGATCCTGAACCTTGACTAACGCTTGGTCTAAAACTTGACTGATTGGTTTAAAGCCGGCACTATTCCGATTTTCAGAAACATCCATGATCTGCCGTTCAGCACTTGCTAAAATATCGTCGACTTCTTCATCGCCGTTTTGGGCTTCATTTTTAATGTTATTAGCCGTATTGATCAACCGCCGTAAAGCCGCTTTGCCTTGAACGATTTTCGCGTATTCCCGCACGTGACTGCTTGATGGAATGTTGCTTAATAATTCATCAAGGTAAACTGCTCCGCCGGCATCCTCAAATTGATTTGACCGTTTCAATTCGTTTGAGACCGTCAACGGATCGATCTTATCGCCGGCATCATCCACGGCGATCATTGCTTTAAAAATCACTTGGTTTGCACGGTTATAGAAGTCATCGGGAGTCACAAACTCAATTGCTTCAGCCAACGCATTTTCATCAAGAAAAATTGACCCTAAAACCGCTTGTTCTGCCTGAGCATCGTGCGGCATCACATTTTCGATTTCTGAATTATTATCCACCGAACTGTTTCCTTTCTTTTTAAGTCGTTATCAAAATCATAACGCAAATTTGATTTCGCGCCAATCCATTTCATTCAAATAAAAAAGAAGGCGTGACCCACGTCACAACCTCCTCATAATCCAATTTCAAAGCCTTTTTACTGTTCGGCAATGTGAACCCGAATCTTAGCTGAAACTTCATTATGAAGCTTAACTGGAACATTAACGTAACCCATTGAACGAATTGGTTGAGCAAGTTCCATTTTGCGCTTATCAATTTTAATATCATATTGCTTTTGCAGTGCTTGAGAGATTTGCTTTGAAGTTACTGAACCGAATAAGCGGCCGTCTTCACCGGCTTTGGCCTTCAATTCAACAACGTATTTTCCTGATTCAAGCTTTTCTTTCAATGCCTTTGCTTCGGCTAAAATTTCAGCTTCCTTTTTAGCTTCGGCTTTTTGTTGTGCGCGTAGTTGACTCATTGCAGCTGCATCAGCCTGTTTAGCCTTTCCGCTCTTAATTAAGAAGTTGGCGTAACCGTCTGCCATGTTTTTAACTTCACCGCGTTTTCCTTTACCGCGAACATCTTGTGTAAAAATTACCTTCATTGTGATTCCTCCTAGTCTTCCGTTTCAGGTTGAGGTTCTTCGTCTTTATTTAAAATTTCAAGCACCTTTTCACGCGCGTCAAGCACACTAATGTCTTTGATCTGGGTCGCAGCGTTCGCAAGGTGCCCGCCGCCGCCCAGTTCTTCCATGATGACCTGGACATTGATCGTCCCGTCACTGCGGGCTGAAATTCCAACGGTGTGTTCATCGCGCCGGGTAATCGCAAACGTTGCTTGAATCCCGCTGACTTGTAAAAGCGAATCGGCAGCTTGGGCAGCAATTACTGAATCGTAGATCTTGTCATCTTCACCAACACATAACGCAACATTATCAATAAATTCCGTCCGGTCGATCAAATGGTTCCGTTGCATGTAGCTTGATTCGCTTTCCTTCATGAAGTGCCGGGCCATTGTCAGGTCAGCCCCCATTGACCGCAAATAACTTGCTGCGTCAAAGGTTCGGGTCCCGGTTCCTTGAGAGAATGACTGCGTATCAACGATGATTCCCGTCAGCATTGCCGTTGCTTCCAGTGAATTGATCGGTTCACTATCACGTGATTGGTATTCGAACATTTCAGCGATCAATTCGCACGTTGAACTTGCATACGGTTCAATGTATACCAAAATCGGATTTTCAGGGAACTCTTCGCCCCGCCGGTGATGGTCGATAATTACGACCCGGTTTGAAAGCCGGTCATACAGTTCCTGACTGATTGAAATCGACGGCTTTGAATGATCCGCCAAAACAAGCAAGCTGCTTGGCGTGATCTTTTCCAACGCCTCAGCCGGTGAGATAATACTTTCCTTAATTTCAGGATACTTTCCAAGTTCATCGACCAGCCGCTGAACATCTGAATGAATGTTATCTTGATTCAAAATGATCCAGCATTTCTTGCCATTCATCGCTGCGATCCGGCGAATTCCGAGACAAGCCCCAATCGCATCCATATCCGGCCGTTTGTGGCCCATTACAAAGACTTGATCAGACTGCTTCAACAATTCGCTCAAGGCTTGGGAAATCACCCGCGCCCGAACCCGTGTCCGTTTAGCCATCGGGTTCGTCTTTCCGCCATAGAACCGGGCTTCGCCATCCGATTCCCGGACAACAACCTGGTCACCACCCCGTCCAAGGGCAAGGTCCAAGTTGGATTGCGATAATTCGGTCAATTCGTTTAAGTCGTCTTCACCATATGCAATCCCGATACTCAACGTAATCGGCGAATTACTCTTAAAAGTCCGTTCCCGAATCTTATCAAGAATCGAGAATTTTTGATGCTCAAGTTTTCGCAATGTTCCCGTATAACCGATCATAACGTAATGATCTTCATCAACGCGTTTCAAAAACATTCCAAACTTTTTGGCCCAGTCTGAAAGCGCACTGGTAACAAAGTTGCTCAGGTTTGAAATATCCTTATCGCTCATCGCCTTTGAAATTTCGTCGTAGTTATCCAGGAAAATCTGCCCGATCATAACGTGTGAATCGTCATACCGGCGTTGAATCTCAGCGTAATGGGTAATATCCATCATATAAGCCACGCCAATGTCTTTTTGAATCAATAAATCAAAATCATGGTCATGCCAGTGAATCCGGTGGCGTTCCTTATCATCATAGTGATCCTGTAAAATCGTAGCAAGAGCTTCATCCAGGTCGCTGATCTTCTTGCCCAAAACATCTTCTTTGCCGAAATACCGTTGCATGTACGGATTGATCCATTCGATCTCATACTTATCATTAAAGAAAATCGTTCCGATCGGCATCCGGATCAAACTGTCTTGGCCACCACGTTTTAAACGATAAGACAGATCTGAAATATATTCACTTGTTTCTTCCTGTAAGTGTTGCAACATTGTATATGCAACTGCCATCGCAGCAATTGCTAAAACTAAAACAATTATCCCAACGATTGGACTTATAAAAAATGCCAGTCCATCACTTACAATTGCTAGTCCGAGAATAAAGAGTGCAATCAGCCGCATCCGTCTGTCTTGCATAAATCCCGGGATTCGCCAAAGTTTTTTTGACTTTCGCTTTTCCATAATTTCCCTCGTTTTAATTCATAATCAAAAATTAGCAATAAACTTCCATTAAGTATTTTACCACATTCTGGAATTCCATCAGAATCTCCCGGCCAAAAGCCTTAAACTACAAGAAAAAGCCCCGAATAGTCGGAGCTTCTTCTTGGTTATGAGTTATTTGATTGTTCTTAGTATACAATTCATTAATTCGTTTGTCATTGAATTTAATAAATTTTTATGATTAATTTTCATGCGCCTTTTCTGTCCGGAACCAGCCTTTGCGACTAAAGAAAGCATACATGTCATTCAAGAAGAAAATTGAATAACTGAAGATCAACGCAAAATTGCCGGCGCCTTGAAGCATCGTTTGGATCCACAATGCAATCGTGATCACCGATGATAACGTCCAAACAAAATATTGTTCCCGCTTCCGGTTAAGTTCAAGCAGGGATCCAGTAACCGACATTGCTAAACTCATACTATCAAGGAAGACCCGCGGATCATTGGTTAAACTGAAAATATAATGCAAAGCCGCCCACGCAATCAAGAAGAAGATGCCATACTTGATCCAGTCAAACCAACTATCAAATTTTTCAGCTTTAATATCATCATTCCATTTCGGATCTAAGATACAAAAAATATCAAGGAATAAAATGTAACCGATCTGTTCCCACGCATTAGCATAGTTATGTGCAATGAAGGCGGTCGTTGCAATGCAGATCGCACTTGTTAATCCCGCCCAGCCTTGAATTCCTGAACGGTTTGAAATTCCGATAACACATGCAACTGAAAGGTTCCCGCCAATAAACGCAATGATTGAAGTTACTGGGTGGGCACTAAATGACTGAACCATTGACCACACTTGTAAAATAAAGTTAAAAATCAAAAGACCATAACTAAACCAGCCCCATCCGCGGCACTGATCGATCAACCATTTAAAATAGCCTTTCCGAAAAATGTTTTTTGAATATTCTGGTAAGTGCGTCAGCACATCTTTATAACGACTAAACATCGAATCAACTTCCTTTCCATTTTTAAACAACGTTCCCCATTATACATACATGTTGTGTTTCAATCAACTAAAAAATCTATATATTGTGTTAATCATCTTTCGGCCCTTTCCTAATTTTTATTCTTGAAACGGTTCGTAAAATTCGTCCGTTCAATGCCAAAAAGTGATAAAATCAAACTATATTTGAAAGGAGAAGCGCGATGAAAAAGAAAATTATCTGGAAAACAATTGTAACTGCCAGTGCGGCAATTACCTTAATGGGAACTGCACCAACGGTTCTTAACCAAATTCAAGCTGCGCAAACCGAACAAACCGACTCAAACACGAACACTAACAGTCAATCAAATAATGATAAAACTTTAAGCTCGGCATACGTTGTCTATGGGGCCGGAACTTCAAGTGAAGTCCGTTCACAATTAAACAAGATTTTTGGCGTTGACTCGTCATTTAAGGAACTGACCGCAACGGCTGCTGACTACAATAAGTACATTGCCAACGGAACATCTGACACGACAAATGCCGCAATGATCAGTTCCGTTGCGATTGCCCCAAGCGATCCTGGTTCAGGGGTCAGAGTCAATATCAAAAATTATCAGGGTGATAACAACATTACCGAAGTAACGGCCCAACAGTATGCCATGGTTGCTCAAATGGCCGGGGTAACTGACGTAACGATCGTCGTAACTGCTAACCGACCCGTTTCTGGGGAATCAGCGTTAACTGGCGTTTATGAAGCCCTTGCAGCTAACGGAATTCAATTGAATACCCAAAACACTGCCAGTGCTAACCAGATGCTGAATGCGACCCAATCAGCGATCGATGCCAACAAGAACAATACTAAGTACCCGGGCCAGTTAATGGCTGCCGTTGGTGAAGTTTCAAAGCAAATTTCACAACAAAAACAACAAAATAACGGTCAAGATCTTGCAACTAAGCAGGATATTCAAGCCATGTTAAATAAAGCTTTAGCTGAACATGGAATCGCAAATGAAACAACGAATAACCAAAAGGACCAGATCACCAATGGGTTGATTAATTTCCAAAATTCACCAATTTCAGCTGATAAATCGTACACCAAGAACGTTGATAACACGATTCAAAACGTTAAAAATTCAACCGGGAACTTGATGAATAAAGCTAAAAACTGGATGAACAGCAAACAAGGTCAGGCTGCTGCGCAAGAGGCCAAAAATTGGTTTGAACGGTTCATTGACTGGATCAAGAGTTTATTTGGTTGGAATTAATACATTCATTTAATTAAACATAAAAAGAGGATGTGACTTGATGGTCACATCCTCTTTTTATTCGCTTTTCATATCATCGGGTTCCAAAACAAACGAGTTACTTGCGATACGAAGCTCGTCTTGAGCGTTTTGTCACCCTTTCTTTTTATTCATACGGATCTTCTGAAACTTTCTTCTTGATCAAGCCCATAATGATTCCGGCAACAATTGAACCGATTACGGTTGCTAAGATGTATGCCCACCAGTTAGTTGCTAATGGAGTTACCCATAAACCACCGTGCGGAGCCGGAACACCGATCTTCATCCAGCCGACAATTGCGCCGCCGACTGCTGAACCAACAATACATGATGGGATAACATGCAATGGATCAGCCGTTGCGAATGGAATTGCCCCTTCAGTAATGAATGAGAATCCAAGAACCCAGTTGGTTACCCCAGCTTGACGTTCTTGCTTAGTGAACTTGTTCTTGAACAAGACCGTTCCGATTGCAGTTGCAAATGGCGGAACCATTCCCCCAACCATAACGGCAGCCATTAAAATGGCAGCAGTTGTTGAGTGCGGGTCGTTAGCAAACGCACCTGAAGCAAACACATAAGCAGCCTTGTTGAATGGGCCACCCATATCGATCGACATCATTCCTGCAAGGATCATTGTCAATAGAACAAGGTTTCCGGTCCCCATGCTGTTCAAGAAGTGCGTAATTACCAAGTTAATGCCTGAGAAGATTGGGTTGATGATGAAGAACATGATCAAAGCAATCAACAGTAACCCAAGAATTGGGTAAATCAGCATTGGTTTCATTCCTTCAACTGATTTTGGTAATTTGGCAAATAACTTCTTCAAGCCAACCATGATGTATCCAGCAATGAAGCCGGCTGCAATTCCGCCTAAGAATCCAGCACATGCGCCGGCGTTGGCATGGAAGTTAGCCTGGTAAACGCCACCAAATGAGCCCTTGTAGACCATTGCCATGAAACCACCGACAAACCCTGGCATCAAGGCTGGTTGATCGCCGATTGCTTCAGCAATATATCCGGCAAGAACTGGAACCATGAAGGCAAAGGCCATGTTCCCGGCATTGTTCAAGAACTTGAATGCCAAACTGTGACTTCCGCCCATGTAGTTTTCAACAACAAATGAAAGGGCCATTAAGATCCCACCGCCGATAACGAACGGTAACATGTGTGAAATCCCGTTCATTAACTGCTTGTAAATGTTAGCCCATACGCCGCCATTTGATGATTCTTCGGCAGTTTCACCTTCATCACCAGTTGCATGGAAGACCGGAGCTTTTTCATCCAAGATTTCTTGAATCAATGCTTCCGGTTCTTTAATTCCGGCAGTAACTGGCTTGTTAACTAAGTGCTTGCCATCAAACCGGGCCATCTTAACCTTCTTGTCGGCTGCAATGATAACCCCCTTGGCACGCTTGATTTCATCAGCGGTTAATTCATGCTTAACCCCTTCTGAACCATTTGTTTCAATCTTGATGTCAACGCCCATCTTCTTGGCCGTTTTCTTCAAGTTTTCTTCAGCCATGTAAGTGTGGGCAATTCCGTTTGGACATGCTGTTACCCCAACGATGTATGGCTTATCGCTTGAAGCCGGAGCTTGTTTTTCAGCCTCTTCTTCCGCCTTGTTTTCAGCTTCCTTTTCGGCAACGGCCTTAGCAAAGATGTCTTGAACTTTGTCCGGCGTATCAGCTTTCTTCAAGGCTGCAACAACGTCCGGATTCATCAAAACTTGGGATAATGCAGCTAAAGCTTGCAAGTGAGTGTTGTCGCCGCCTTCAGGAGCAGCAATCATGAAGAAGAGGTGGGCAGGTTGACCATCCATTGAGTCATAGTCGACCCCTTCAACACTGCGCGCAAACATTACGGCTGGTTTATTAACTGCTTTATCGTGAGCGTGCGGAATGGCAATTCCATCGCCCATTCCGGTTGAGCCTTCTTCTTCACGCTTTAAAATATCTTTTTTGTAAAGTTCTTCATCATTGATGATTCCCTTTTCGTAGTAGTGATGAACCATTTCATCAATGACCCCGGCCTTCGTTGTGGCTTTCAGGTTCATGATCATGATGTCCTTCATCAATAACTTGCGAATATCCATGATGTTTTCCCTCCTTTAATTAGTATTCTGTAATTTTGATTTGTGGCAAAATTTCATCAATTTTGGCACGGGTTGCTAAATCTTCAGAGAATGCAGTGGCTGATCCGCTTGCAAGGCCATACCGAAATGCTTCAACCGGATCCTTGGTTTCAGCAAACGTCCCGGTGAAACCAGCAAGCATTGAATCGCCGGCTCCAACAGAATTAATGACCGTTCCCTTGGGTGCCAATGAGCGGTAAACCTTGTCCTTCGTAACCATTAAGCCGCCATCGCCCGCCATTGAGATCAATACGTGTTGGGCACCCATTTCAAGCAACTTCTTAGCATATTTAACAATGTCATCCATGCCGTTGAATTTCACGTGAAACATTTCAGCTAATTCATGGTTATTTGGTTTAACGACTAACGGATGTTCCGGCAACGTCTTTAATAAGCTGTCACCCGTTGTATCAATTACAAATTGAGCGCCCTTCGACCGGATGATTTTGATCAAATCAAAGTAAAAATCATCACCCAATCCTGGAAGCAAACTTCCGGCAAAAACAACCGTGTCATCCGCTGTTAAATTATCAAACTTTGCCTTGAACTGATCAAGTTCGTCAGCTGATAATTGCGGTCCCTTACCGTTAATTTCGGTTTCTTCTTGGGCCTTGATCTTAACGTTGATCCGGGTATTGCCCTTAATTGAAGTGAAGTCAGACTTTAAGCCCACCTTCTTTAACGCGTCTTCAACAAAGTTCCCCGTAAAGCCGCCTAAGAAGCCCCAGGCAACACTTTCGTGACCTAGTTCTTGAAGAATCCGCGAAACATTGATTCCCTTACCGCCAGGAAGCATGTTGTCATAATCCATCCGGTTGACTTCGCCAAGCGTTAAATTTTGTAACTGAACGATGTAATCAATTGATGGATTGACCGTAACTGTGTAAATCATTCTTGAACCTCCTCAACTCTCGTTTGATTCTTAAAAGAATGAAGCAGCTTTGCGGGAAGCTTTTCAACAATGATCGTTGCGGCATTTAATGGGGCAACGTTCACAAAGGATACCTTGTTAAATTTCGATGAATCAGCAAGGACAAAAGTTGCCTGCGATTTGGTCAATGCGTATTCCTTGATTGCGGCTTCATCTGGATCCGGTGTTGTATAACCATCCTGATCAATGCCGTTAATTCCAAGGAATGCTTTATTGAACCGCAATTTGCTTAACTGATTCAGTGCATCGACCCCCACAATCGCTTTGGTCGTCTCTTTCAAAAGGCCGCCCACCATGATCGTTTTAATGTGCCGTTCCGCTAAGGCTGAAGCATGCAAGATTCCGTTCGTTACCACCGTAATTCCTTGATTCTGCGGTAAATAATCGACCATTGCAAGGGTCGTTGTCCCGGCATCAAGGAAAATCACGTCTTCAGGTTTAACATGCTGCGCTGCTTGTTTACCAATCAGTTCCTTCGCATGCGGATGTTGGGACGCCTTGCCAAACATATCGGGTTCATTTTGCAAGATATAATTGATCTTTGCGCCGCCGTGGACCCGTTCTAACAATCCCTTTTCTTCAAGCGTTTGTAAGTCACGCCGGACTGATGATTCTGACCCATGGGTTTGGTCGCAAATTTCCTGAACCTTAACAAATTGATTGGTTTTCAGCATCTCCAAAATCATTTGTTGCCGTTCTTCTGCAAGCATTTTCATTCCCTCCACGTCAATAGTTTAGCATTATTAATGGTCAAATTCAATCACATTCGGTCAAATTCAATCATTTTTATTCAAAAGATGAGCAAAAGTGATCAAAAAAAGAGACTGAAACATAAGTCACAGCCTCTTTGCTATCTTCGTATAATCGGGCTCCAAAACAAACGAGCTGAGTGGTGACGCGAAGCTAATTCGAAAACCTCCGAATCTATGCTGACGCGATTCGTTCGCTTTTCTGCTTTCACCACGCTCGTTTTAAATGTTTTGTCACACCTTCTAACTCAACACATACTTTTCAACCGCTAATCCCAAACCATCATGGTTGTTATCTTCCGTAATCACTGAAGAAACTTCCTTAACATGCGGGTTTCCATTTCCCATTGCAACGCTGAACGGAATCTGTTCAAGCATTGAAAGGTCGTTGTTTTCGTCCCCCGCAACCATGATTTCATCTGGTTTGATTCCAAGATGGGCTGCCAGTTCCAACACCGCGTGTCCCTTTGTCGCGTTCACGTTGTTAAATTCCAAGAACCACGGTGCACTTCTGACGATTGCATACTTTTGATAAAGCTCTTCCGGAATCTGATCAAGTTGCGCCGCAATCTTTTCCGCCTGGTCGACCCACATAAATTTCGCGGCATCCATTCCCGTCGGTAAATCTTCAAGCCGCCGGTATCTCAATGGCATGTGAGTATAAAAGGCATCTTCAACCGAATACTTGCTGATGTCTTGATTCGTAACGTAAATTTCAGAGTTCAGCGTCACGACTTGACTTTTGATTCCGCAATCATCCGCCATTTTAATGAAATCAATGCATTCTAAATCAGTTAACCCATTTTCAAATACAACTTCGTGCTTTCCAACATTCATTGCTTGGGCTCCGTTGAACGTGATCGCATAATCATCATTTCCGGTTAATCCTAATTCTTCCAGGTAATCTTGAATTCCTGAAACCGGCCGGCCGCTGCATAATACAACATAAATTCCACGCTTCCGGGCTTCTTTAAGAGCAGCAACGGTCCGCGGCATGATCCGCTTATCATCTGTCACCAGTGTTCCGTCAATATCCGTCGCAATCATTTTAATTTTCATCAGAAAGCCTCCCTGCGATTTTTGAAATCGTTTTCTAATTAATTTTAGCTTACCATATAATCTTTCACTCTTTAAGATTTTTTTGTAAAATGAAAACAGATATTCTAGAGGAGGGATATTTATGTTTACAATGATTCCTGACGATTATCCTGAAGCAATTGCCAAGTTATCTTGGCTTAAAGCTCACGGATATCCAGATGCAACTGAAGAAGGCGTCTTACGCGACACGGTTCTTTCAGGAACCCAAGACCTTTTTAACGAAGCCCTTGAAGAATCCTACTGGACTGTTTTGTGGGATGTTCAAGATAAAAAAATGTGGGTGCGCGGTGTTCAAAGCGAACGGGTTGGTGAACTCGTTCCCCGGAAAGGATTTGAAACCTTTGAAGATGATTTCAAAGATGATGCATATCAATTCTGGGAAAACCTTGGAACCCAAGTCCGCAGCATCGTCGGCAGCGAATAAAAAGCAGGTGCAATAATGAAACATCTTAAACGTAATTTAATCCTGGTTTTCATTGCTGATACCCTGTTATTGATTGCTTGCCTCGCATTTACGGTTCAAAAATTCATTCACCATCCGCAAATGTCGCTGGAACTGATCATTTTACTGATCTTTGATTTTATCGTGTTAAGTACGTTCTGCTCGTTGTTAACGATTGCTGTTCAGTACATTATTCGCAAAATCAAAGCACGGAAAAAGCAAAAAGAAGAACAATAGAAAAAAACGGTTATGGTTTGAAAGCCATAACCGTTTTTCTTTCATCTATTTTCTAATTTTTCTTTTCCCTTTTCCGGCTTGAAACTTCATAGAAGATCAACGCAACGGCCCCGAAGAAGATCGGTCCGATTGCAGTCCAGAACGCTGTACTGTACTGATGAACAAGAATTGGTTGGATAATCGTAAATAAAATTCCACCCGAAAGAACGATCAAGCACAATGCAACGATCAGGTTTGTCCAGAATTTATTCTTGAAGAATTCAAATGGACGGTCAATGTCCTTCAACTTCTTAAAGAATGGGAAGGCCCCAACTAAGAACAAGTATGGGAACGTTGTTGAGACGTTTGACATATTTGTCAAAATCGTAAAGAATTTGCTTGCAGCTGAACCCCCAAATGAAATAAAGAAGATAAAGACGCAAACAACGATTGCTTGGATCCACATTGCAAATGCCGGCATTCCAGCCTTGTTCAACTTCGTAACCTTTTCAGGCCATAAGTCTGGGTCTGAACCCATAATGAATGACTTGATCGGTGAGTAAGTCATAATGAAAAAGCTTCCGATAACGGCAAGTAAAATGCTGAAACCAGTAAACCGGGTCATTAAACTTCCAAATAGCAATGCAGTGTGATGTGAAACGCCGATTGCATTTCCGAATGCAATCCCTAAGTTCCCCATCAAAACATATGTAACATTTCCAAGGGTTACTTGACCGCCACCAAAGACGTGCCGCCAGTTTGTACTAAAGCCCCACATGAAGATCGTTAAGGCGTAACCAACTGCAATGATCGCCGTTGCAAACAAAATTCCGCGTGGGAATGTCTTTTCCGGTTCATCCAAGCTATCCATGATTCCGCCCATGGTTTCCATTCCGCCGTATGCGAAGATTGCATAAACGATGAATGAAATCATCGCGATTGGCGTTGTAAATTGGGCGTTTGGTGAGTGAATGAATGAACTCATTCCGCTAACCGGTTGTGCTAAGTGGCCGTGGTTGAAGACCAAAATTAAAATACTAATGATCAAAAACAGACCGTTAACAGCAAGGTTAAAGGCGCCGCCGACCGTTGAGACCTTGGCGATCGCATCCATTCCGCGGGATGAGAAGAACGTTACGATCAAGACCCCAACAATTCCGATTACCCCTAAAGTTTCAACTGAAGATAATCCGAATAAGTGCCATGATGAAGTTGTATCTTTCCCGAAGATCACTGATGACAATGGGATACAGAAACTTGAAGCCGTTTGAACAAGCCAAACGATCCAGGCTGCCAACCAAATGAAAGTCCCAACAAAGGCCCATTTTTCACCAATCGACCCTTCAAGCCATGAATAAATTCCACCTTTTGCTTCTTTAAAAGATGATCCGTATTCGGCTAACATCAAACTGACCGGTAAGAAGAAGACCAGAGCAGCTAAAATGTACCAAATAATACTTGCGTACCCCATCTGCATAAATGCCCGGGGCGTGTTGGCAAACCCGTAGATTGATGAAATAATCATCATTACCAGGGTCGCCAAACCGATTTTTTTCGTTTTCGATGATGATTCCACGAATTAAAATTCCCTTCAAATTAAAATATACAGGTAAAATTATAGCACTCTAAGAAAAGATGACAAAATTCATTGACAATTTTAATTTTTATTGATAAAAAAGCGAGGCTGGAGCTTATGATCCAGTCTCGCTCAAATGCTTATTACTTTTTAATGTTATTCGTCTTCAATATCTTCCATATCTGCTTGGATTTCTTTAGCCGTTGATTCCGGTGTCCGCGCAATCATGACATCGCACTTCGCGGTCCGCATTACGTATGATGCAACGGAACCAACAATGATCCGCTTAAAGAAGTTCTTCCCGGTTTCCCCAACGATGATCAAATCGTTCTTATATTCCGGTTGAAAATCTTCAACAATAACGGTTTTCGGATTTCCGAACCGCAAGTGAACGGAAACTTTGTCCTTTGGCAACCCTTCTTCGATCAGGTGCTCTTTCAAATCATTGATGTATTGTTCACATTCTTGTTCTTCTTTATAGATGCGTTCGCCATCAAGGGTGATTCCTGCATTACCGTATTCTAACGAATTCATGTCAAGCACCCATAAAACATCAAGGTGAGCATCATTCCGCTTAGCAATGTTTAACGCATCCATCAATGCAATTTCTGATCCCTTTGAGCCGTCGATTCCAACTAAAATATTTTTGTAGCCTAATGCCATGACCAACACTCCCATCCACTTATCTATTTTTATGATAACTTTATCATATTGAGTTTTCAAGTAAAGGTTTTCATTTATTTAAATATGGTAAAAGAGGTTGAGTAAATGCTCAACCTCTTTATCATAATCGGGTTCCAAAACAAACGAACTACGTGGAAGGGCGCAAACCTCCGAATCTATGCTGCGCGATTCGTTCGCTTTTCTGCTTCCACCACGCTCGTTTTCGATGTTTTGTCACACCTTCTATTCTTCATCCAGCAAAATCTTATGCTTTTCTTTCAATTCAGCAGCCTTTTCTGCCGTTAAATTGCCAAGTTCAACTAACTTGTCTTCGATCATTTCTAAGACTTCGACCCGGTCTTCCATGTTCGTAACAAAGTCATACTTGTCACCGTCGATCACTAACATTGGTGATGCATCATATTCATCACGCCAAATATCGTATTGCTTAAGCAACCGGTGATAGTAGTCAACCAATGACGGATCGTTTTCAACCAATTCATATTCCCGGCCGCGCTTTTCGATTCGTTTGAGCATCGTATCATATGAAACCTTGATCGTAATCATCAAGTCCGGTGATTTTTTGTGCGAAGCAAATGGAAGTTCTTCCATCATGTTTGCAAGCAAGCTCTTATAAATATCGTATTCAACTTCCGTCGCATTGCCCATTTCGGTGTTCATCCGCATGAAGATTTCGTCTTCGTAAATTGAACGGTCAAGAATATTGTTATCTTCTTGCATTGCTTGCTTGATCATTGCAAACCGCCGATTTAAGAAGAATGTTTGCAACAAATATGCATATGGGTTAGTTGCTTCTTCATCGCCGGCTGCCCGTTTCTTAGCGGCAATTTCGTTTCCCTTATAAAAAAGCGGTAAGACCGGATTGTCCTTTACCGGTTCATAAAATGCCTTAGTCTCTAATTCATCTGATAAAATTTCCGTTAAACTTGATTTACCAGACCCAATAATTCCTGAAAGTGTAATCAAAATGATAGATGCATCCTTTCTTCCGGGTTCATTGTCTCCCTTGATTTTCTTGTTTGCGATTCATAATTCCGTTAACAAGCACTCTTAATCATACGCCGATTCCCATGAAAAATAAAGCTACATTTTGGGGGTCGCAATTCATCCAATCACTAGATATGGTAAGTAAGAAAGCGGATTTTTCGGAAATCCCGTTAGCAAATTTTAAAAATTTATTCGCAGTTTTTTTGCATTCATTGCTGATTCAATATGGTAAAATAGCTCTAACAAAAAGTAAGTGAGGTAATTATTATGAGTACACAAGAAGAACGCCAACATATTATCGATGTTTTTCACCGGCGGTATGCAACCAAAAAGTTCGATCCAAATAAGAAAATCAGTGACGCGGATTGGCAAACGATCACTGAGGCTGGACGGTTATCCCCAAGTTCCTTTGGCTATGAACCATGGAAATTTCTTTTAATTGAAAATCCTAAAATCAAGGAAGATTTGAAAAAAATCTGCTGGGGCGCAGTTAACAGTCTGAACGGGGCCAGTCACTTTGTAATCATCCTTGCCCGGAAGAACGTTACGATCAATAGCCCGCACGTTAAACACATGATTGAAGACGTGATGGGCGTTAATTTCGACGTTCACTCACCCCGCAGTGAAAAATTCAAGAGTTTCCAAGAAAACGACTTTGATTTAAACAGCGACCGGGCATTATTTGACTGGGCAAGCAAACAAACTTACATTCCGTTGACCAACATGATGACGGTCGCCGCTGAACTTGGAATTGACAGTTGTCCAATTGAAGGCTTCAACCGGGCAAAGGTCGACAAGTATTTAGCTGATAAGGGAATCATTGATCCAAATAAATTCGGCGTTTCAGTAATGCTTGGCCTTGGCTACCGTGATCAGGAACAACCAAAGAAGACCCGGCAACCAATGGATGAAGTACTGGAAGTCATTAAATAGTTTTATTGATAAAAAAAGATTGGGTTTCGTTTTGAAATCCAATCTTTTTTGTTAAAACGCTCCGCCACCAGAGCCACCGCCGAAGCCGCCGGAACTGCCTCCACCAAAGGAATCGCCCCAAGCATCAAAAGCACTCCAAGAACTTCCACTATTAACACTTACATTATGGAAAGCACTTGAAAAAACATCAATGTACATGGTTGTAAAGTAGAAATAATTGTACAACGCTGACGTACCAAGATCTTCGCCAAAATCAATTCTTAATTTTCGTGATAATTCTTTTGCGTTTCCAAATGCCGTTGCGTATGGTAAAACATCCGCCCATAACGTTAAATCCCCCATTTGAGCAGTATCAAAATGAGTAATGTCGTCAATCATCTTTTTAAATCCAACAACTTTAACGTATAACTCTTTTCCGTTAGCCGTTAACCGCCATTTCAAGAATTTAAAATATAAATAATAAATTCCAAGCACAACGATTGGGATTGCCAACGTAACCCACTCGATTTTAAATGGTTCAAATACCCATGCAACTAAAATTGCAATACCGATTGCATGCAGCAAAGTCAGCCGCAAACTATATTCAATCTTATTTTCATCTTCACTAAAGACATCTAACGCTTGTAGTTGATCAATCTTATCCTGCTGCCAATCACTGAATTTTTCCGCTAAGTTACTAATATCATCATAATCCTTGATTGCTTTTAAAGTAAATGATGTTCCATCGCCAACATCTTCAAATAAACTCTTAAGCAGCTTGGCATCAGCTGTATTCGTCTGATAGTAATTTTGTATCCATTCATCATCGTGAATACTAATTCGATAATCCCCATTTTGCTCGTCAAAACTAATTCGATGTTCAGCAACCAATGACAACAAATATCCTGAAAAAGCTTTTCCGTCTGGGCGATCGCCTTTGCGCCAAATCATTTGTGCAAGCGGAACTGAAACCGCTGGGATTTCAAAGTTGTGCGGAATCCGACTTAAATGTGGCCAACTAACAACTTTCTTTTTTCGTCCTTTCCAGTTTAAGAAAATAATCTCGCCAATCATAAACAAGGCCATTAATAACGGAATTCCATACAATCCGCCGTATTTTCGAAATGCCTCATTTTGACTAATTTTCTTTTCCTGTTTAACAACTTTCTTTATTATGAATGAGTCTTTCTTGTTTGAATTATCCTTCATCAAACTTAGCGGAATCAACATATCAGCTTCAACAAAATCATTTTCAGGAATCTTTGTATTTTGAATCTGTACCCCGTTGAAATCCGAATTAACCGTTGCATGATAGTCAAACATTGGTCCGTGATACCATACATAATTTGCTGCCCATTTTCGAGGAAGTTTTCCTGGAAGCCAAATATTGATTGTTACATTATGCAACGGAACATCCCAGTGATTACCAATTACTTTCCAATTCAACCGAGCGGCATCCTTATAATTTGTTACTGCTCCATGAATTATATAATGATAAGTAACGGTAAGATCATTATCCGAAACTTCATGATAAACCCTGAATTTTAAAAGATTATTATTTTGGACAACTTTACAAGTATTATTTTTACCAGAGTCATTAATCGGAACGTTCAAATGGTGAGGTTTTGAATCGTCATCATTATAATTCAAATCAACGCTGATACCTGATGCTCCTTTACCTGGCAATTCCTGACGATAATAAACACCATGAAAGTCATTTTCAAAATCATACAAAACCGAACGGGTCACTTCAGCATCCCCATTGGGTAGAATTATAACGTCAACGTCCATCTGATTGATCTTATAATCATCATCGTCATCGGCATGAACGTGTCCAAAATTCAATCCGATTATTCCTAAAAAGGCCACGATCAAAATCGTGAGCCATCGCTTACTCTTCTTTTTCAACTAACTTACTCCTTGCTTTCCAAGTTATTTTCGAACCTTTTTAATTATTAACACGATCACCAACAACGGCGCATAACCAATCAAAATGATTGGTAGCAGCACCGCAAAGATAGCGGGTAAAATTGCGATCCATAATGCTCGCTGCCACATTTTCTGGTTAGCCTTTGCCATCGCTTCCTGATCATTTCCCGGGTGATGTTGAACGACCGTTTGCCTTTCTGTTTGGTGGCAATGCGGGCATTCGCACTGATATGCCAGCTGGTTATCAACTAACTGGTATTGGAACTCTTCAATTTCCCTTTTCGTTTTTGAAAATTCTTGACCGCAATGCCTGCACTTCAGCCATACCTTGACGGCTTTTGATTGGGCGTTCATTACCACTCCCAAATACAGCATCCAGCCAAAAAGGTTAATAAACGCAAGGATTCTTAAAACGCTGGCGATTTGATTAATCAGCATTCTTCTTCACCTGCTCATCAATTTCAATTTTGACGTTATACTTATCATCTTCGTCCTCAACGATCCCAATCATCGTATCAAAAAGGATCAAGATCCAGCCAAATGCCAAGATAAATGCGATCAATTCAAAGGCCGTCAGCGAAATGATATGCAACGGTTTAAACATTAAATCAATAACCACCAGGCCAACGCACATTCCGTATGACAACGCCAAGAACCGTTTACCGACTTCCGGCAATAACCAGCGAATTCCAATAATCAAAATAATAATCAAGTAAACCAAATAGCCGGCAACCTTGTCGTGTAAAACGTGGAAATTAGCATTGTTTGGGAATAAGCCGACTGCGCCAACGTCAAGGGCCGTAACGGTTAAAATGATCCGTAAAGTGATCGTCCGCCATGTATTTTTCACAACTGCCCGCAACGAAACGAAAATATAATCAACCAGTGCAACCATCAATAATGATGAGAAGACCAGTGTTAAGTTAAATTGCCAGCTATTATTAGCATGTTTGGTCCCTAAAAAACTAAGATTGTGCTGCCACCAATTCCGGCCGTTTGACGCCATCGACATGACTGCGCCACTGGTGATCACTAAGATCATGATCGTTGTCAGCATGCCATAATTAACTGCCAACCCGATCCGGACCATGATGTAGTTGATTGCCGTTACAAAAACAAAAAACAGCATCATTGCGACCACGTGGCCAAAGGTGATCCCGGTAAATAACCGGCTTAAGCCCCACGCAATTCCCATTAATGCCAAGGATAAAATCAACACAAATGAAATTACAATGACCGGGAACGTTCGCCAAAAGGTCTTTGCCGAATACGCGACCGTGATTTTCTTCCGGTTGGAAATGAAATACGCACTAAAGAGGATCATCCCTGACAGTCCGCCAAAAACGATCAGTCCACTGGCAATCGAATTTGTTCCAACCAATGGGACCTGGTGCAAATGCATCGCGTTAATGAAGATCCAGAACGCAATGCTCGTTAAAATTGAAGCAATTAAGATCCAAATCACATTAAATTGCCGCTTGTTGCTGTCATGATTTTTCTTTTTTAACCGAATTTCGCCATTTCGCGCCGTAATTTTAAAATCATCATCGTTATGCAAGTCATATTTCTTTACCAGTTCATCAGGCACTGAAATCTTGATTTTCGCCATTTTAAGGTTTCCTTTCTGAAATGTATCTGTTTTTCATTATAACAGATTCATTTTGAGAATTCGGGACAAAAAAATAGCAGTGTCTGAAATGACACTGCTATTCTCATTCTTAACTATTTATCAGCTTTTTCATCATCGTTCTTTGATGGTTCTGCCTTTGAATCCTTTGTTGAATCATCGGCTTTTTCGGCTGACCGTTCGCTGATCACTAATTGACCATCCTGCATGTCAGCAGCTAAGTGTTTAACATCGGGGTTGTCCAAGTAGAAATCAGTTACCTTGTCACGAATCTGTTGTTCAATTACGCGCCGTAATGGACGTGCGCCCATTGCTTCATCGTAACCTTGTTCGATCAAGTAATCCTTTGCCTTGTCTGAAACCGTTAAATCAATGTTCTTCTTGGCTAATGTTTGGTTAACTTCGTCAAGCATTAAGTTAACGATCTTCTTCAAGTCGTCCTTTGTCAAATGTGAGAATTCGATTACGGCGTTGAACCGGTTCAAAAATTCTGGACGGAAGTATGGAGCGATCCGTTTCATAATGTCTTCGTCCTTCTTTTCATTGCCGTTTGGTTCTTCGTTGCCGAATCCAGCATTTGAAGTTGCAATAATTACAGTATTCTTGAAGTTAACGGTGTTCCCTTGACCGTCTGTCAACCGACCATCGTCTAACACTTGAAGTAATAACGTAATTACTTGCGGATCAGCCTTTTCAATTTCATCAAGCAAGATGATTGAGTATGGGTTCCGCCGTACGCGTTCGGTTAAGGTGTTGTTATTATCATCATAGCCAACGTATCCGGCAGATGTTCCGATCAATTTCGATACCGCTGTCCGGTCTGAATATTCTGACATATCCAACCGAATGATGGCATCCTTTGAACCGAACATGTCCAAGGCTAATTGTTTAGCCAATTCTGTCTTTCCGACTCCTGTTGGTCCAACGAACAAGAAGCTTCCGATTGGACGGTTGCCTTCATCAAAGCCGGCCCGGTTTCGCCGAATTGCCCGTGCAACTGCGTCGACCGCTTCGTCTTGGCCAATTACCTTGCCTTTCAACCGCGTTCCGATTTCCTTTAAGCGTTCAATGTCGCTTGCGCCCATCTTTGAAACCGGAATTCCAGTTAACCGTTCAACTGCTTCGGCCACATCATTGACCGTTGCCGTTACCTTTTGTTCTTCAGCGTGATCATCAATTTGTTTTTGCAACTCTTTGATCTTGGTCTTCGCATTCAAAGCTGCTTCGTAGTCTTCTTTTTCAGCAGCCTTTTCTTGCTTTTCTTTTTGAGCAGCAATTTCCTTTTCAATTTCCTTCACGTCAGTTACCGGATGTTGAGCTGCCAAGTGAGCAGCGGTCATATCGATCAAATCGATTGCCTTATCTGGTAAGCTGCGTTGCGGAATGTATTGAATTGAATAATCCACAGCAGCCTTTAAAACCTTATCTGGTAATTCAACGTTGTGGTGTTTTTCATATAATGGCCGAATTCCTTGCAAGATCTTGAATGTATCTTCAGCAGATGGCGCGTTCACCGTTACTTCGTTAAACCGCCGTGCTAATGCCGCGTTCTTCATGATCGTATTGTGGTATTCATCTTGAGTCGTTGCCCCAATGACCGTGACTTCACCACGTGACAATGCAGGTTTCAAAATGTCAGCCATTCCCTTTGAACCGCTGCCGTCACCCATTCCACCGGCACCTAAGATTTGGTGGATTTCGTCAAAGAATAAGATCACGTTGCCACGTTCCTTAACTTCCTTGATCAAGTTTTGAATGTTTTCTTCAAAACTGCCCCGGAATTGTGTTCCGGCTTCAAGGCCTGAAATATCAATACTGATAATTTCCTTGTTCTTGATTGCTGCGGGAACATCGCCATTAACGATTGCTTGAGCTAAGCCTTCAACAACGGCAGTCTTCCCAACACCCGCATCACCGACTAAAACAGGGTTATTCTTTGTCCGCCGTGATAAAATTTCAGCGGTTTCTTGAATTTCCTTATTTCTGCCGATTACCGGATCAAGTTTACCGTCACGTGCTTCTTGCGTTAAGTTCCGGCCTAATTTTTCAAGAATGCCATCTTTTTTACCTTTGCCAGCCATTTTACCTTGTTGAGCATTGACGCCCTTTGGTAACTTGCCAGTCTTCCGGTATTCTGCAAATTCTTCAGGGGTAACTTCCCGGCCGTTAATTAAATAACGTTTATTTTCTGAGTTAAATCCGTTCATGCCACCCATTAATTCATTAAAAATATCATCCATATTATCAAATGGTCCCATGTTAGCCATAGTCTATCCCTCCAAAAATTCTTTCTTAACATATTCTGTCAGTGAGATTTTCCAACAAAAAAGTCCGACTGATACACAAACCTAAAGTGACTCAACCAAGACTTTCCGCGGTTACAAAACCTTACTATTCGTCATTTTCTTCGTCATTCAGTAAGTAGCCTTCTTCCAGCTCCTTGAGAACCTCCCACATCATCTTGTGCTGCGCCTGTGCCAGCGCATCCAAGTCGCGAAGATTCATCGACGTTGCCTTCGACTGCTCCTTATTGAATGACTTGTGTAGAGTTGTGTAACCGTAGCCCGATATTTTAGCTACGCGGTAGATCGTCAAATCTTGGTGATCGAGGTAACTTTTAATATCGATTTTCATCTCTATCACATCCCTACGTTTATTAGTATATCACATATGTAATATATTACAAGTGTGGAACTTCACAAAAGTGAAATATTTTTGATTTTATTTTTTCTTCCTATATATAGACGATGGTCCAAATTTATTTTCAAGATTCAAAGCGTTTTTCTTTTTAAATTTTTTAACAAAGAGTTATAATTAAAAACGTGTTAAGGATGATGTTTACATCATTCAAATTTACCTTTTAGGAGGAATATTAATATGACTACAAAAGTAGGTATTAATGGTTTTGGTCGTATCGGCCGTTTAGCATTCCGTCGGATTGCTGAAGTTTCAGATGACTTGGAAATCGTTGCTATCAACGATTTAACATCACCAGCTATGTTGGCTCACTTATTGAAGTACGACACAGCTCATGGTCAATTTGATGCAGAAGTTTCTGCAACAGATCATTCACTTATCGTTAACGGTAAGGAAATCCCTGTATACGCAGAAGCAGATGCAACAAACATTCCTTGGGTTAAGAACGATGGTGTTGAATTAGTACTTGAATCAACAGGTTTCTACACATCAGAAGAAAAGGCATCAGCTCACTTAAAGGCTGGCGCAAAGAAGGTACTTGTATCAGCACCAGCTGGTGACATGCCAACAGTTGTATACGGCGTAAACGATGACATCATCACACCAGATGCAGACATCATCTCAGCTGCTTCATGTACAACAAA
>NZ_AYZA01000005.1 GCF_001436315.1 Ligilactobacillus aviarius subsp. aviarius DSM 20655
GCACGGCAACTTCCTACCCTCGCAGGAGGCGTTCCTCCAACTACTATCGGCGTTTTGAAGCTTAACTTCTGTGTTCGGAATGGAAACAGGTGTATCCTTCAAGCCATCATCACCGCACTTATTTTATTCAAGAGAACCTTGTTCCCTCAAAACTAGATAATAATTTCTCTTACCTTGAACTCCACGTCCCTTAACCTTTGGTTAAGTCCTCGACCGATTAGTAATGGTCCGCTCCATGCATCACTGCACTTCCACTTCCATCCTATCTACCTGATCATCTCTCAGGGGTCTTACTTCCTTACGGAATGGGAAATCCGATCTTGAGGTGAGTTTCGCACTTAGATGCTTTCAGCGTTTATCTCATCCATACATAGCTACCCAGCGCTGCCCCTGGCGGAACAACTGGTACACCAGCGGTATGTCCATCCCGGTCCTCTCGTACTAAGGACAGATCCTCTCAAATTTCCTACGCCCGCGACGGATAGGGACCGAACTGTCTCACGACGTTCTGAACCCAGCTCGCGTACCGCTTTAATGGGCGAACAGCCCAACCCTTGGGACCGACTACAGCCCCAGGATGCGATGAGCCGACATCGAGGTGCCAAACCTCCCCGTCGATGTGGACTCTTGGGGGAGATAAGCCTGTTATCCCCAGGGTAGCTTTTATCCGTTGAGCGACGGCCCTTCCATACGGAACCGCCGGATCACTAAGCCCGACTTTCGTCCCTGCTCGACTTGTAGGTCTCGCAGTCAAGCTCCCTTCTGCCTTTACACTCTGCGAATGATTTCCAACCATTCTGAGGGAACCTTTGGGCGCCTCCGTTACCTTTTAGGAGGCGACCGCCCCAGTCAAACTGCCCACCTGACACTGTCTCCCGCCGTGTTTGCCGGCGCAGGTTAGAGTGTTCATACAACGAGGGTAGTATCCCACCAACGCCTCCAGCGAAACTAGCGTTCCGCCTTCAATGGCTCCTACCTATCCTGTACAAGTTGTACAAACACCCAATATCAAGCTACAGTAAAGCTCCATGGGGTCTTTCCGTCCTGTCGCGGGTAACCCGCATCTTCACGGGTATTATAATTTCACCGAGTCTCTCGTTGAGACAGTGCCCAGATCGTTACGCCTTTCGTGCGGGTCGGAACTTACCCGACAAGGAATTTCGCTACCTTAGGACCGTTATAGTTACGGCCGCCGTTTACTGGGGCTTCAATTCTGAGCTTCGCCGAAGCTAACTCATCCTCTTAACCTTCCAGCACCGGGCAGGCGTCAGCCCCTATACTTCATCTTACGATTTTGCAGAAACCTGTGTTTTTGATAAACAGTCGCCTGGGCCTTTTCACTGCGGCTGACCCGGAGGTCAGCACCCCTTCTCCCGAAGTTACGGGGTCATTTTGCCGAGTTCCTTAACGAGAGTTCTCTCGCTCACCTTAGGATTCTCTCCTCGACTACCTGTGTCGGTTTGCGGTACGGGTATCAAGATCCTCACTAGAAGCTTTTCTTGGCAGTGTGACATCGATCTCTTCACTACTTTAATTTCGTTCCCCATCACAACTTGTTGTTACGCAACTAAGCATTTGACTCAGCTACCAACTCATTGCTTGGACGCACATTTCCAGCCGTGCGCTTCTCTAGCCTCCTGCGTCCCTCCATCGTTCAAACAGATCTTAATAGTACAGGAATCTCAACCTGTTATCCATCGCTTACGCCTCTCGGCCTCAGCTTAGGTCCCGACTAACCCTGGGTGGACGAGCCTTCCCCAGGAAACCTTAGTCATTCGGTGGATTAGATTCTCACTAATCTTTCGCTACTCATACCGGCATTCTCACTTCTAAGCGCTCCACCAGTCCTTACGATCTAGCTTCGTTGCCCTTAGAACGCTCTCCTACCATGCACTACGTGCATCCACAATTTCGGTAATGTGTTTAGCCCCGTTACATTTTCGGCGCAGGATCACTCGACTAGTGAGCTATTACGCACTCTTTGAATGGTGGCTGCTTCTGAGCCAACATCCTAGTTGTCTATGCAATCCCACATCCTTTTCCACTTAACACATATTTAGGGACCTTAATTGGTGGTCTGGGCTGTTTCCCTTTCGACTACGGATCTTATCACTCGCAGTCTGACTCCCGGATATAGATCTGTGGCATTCGGAGTTTATCTGAATTCAGTAACTCTTGATGAGCCCCTAGTCCAAACAGTGCTCTACCTCCACGATCCTTTACTCCGAGGCTAGCCCTAAAGCTATTTCGGAGAGAACCAGCTATCTCCAAGTTCGTTTGGAATTTCACCGCTACCCACACCTCATCCTAGCATTTTTCAACATACACAGGTTCGGTCCTCCAGTGCGTTTTACCGCACCTTCAACCTGGACATGGGTAGGTCACCTGGTTTCGGGTCTACACCTACATACTGAAACGCCCGTTTCAGACTCGCTTTCGCTGCGGCTCCGGACTTTCCTCCTTAACCTCGCATGCAAGCGTAACTCGCCGGTTCATTCTACAAAAGGCACGCCATCACTCATTAACGAGCTCTGACTACTTGTAGGCACATGGTTTCAGGAACTATTTCACTCCCCTCCCGGGGTGCTTTTCACCTTTCCCTCACGGTACTGGTTCACTATCGGTCACTAGGTAGTATTTAGCCTTGGGAGATGGTCCTCCCGGATTCCGACGGAGTTTCACGTGTTCCGCCGTACTCAGGATCCTGGACTGAGGAAACAACGTTTCGCTTACAGGACGGTTGCCTTCTCTGGTCGATCTTCCCAGATCGTTCAGCTACGTTATCTCTTGGTAACTCAAATGTCCAGTCCTACAACCCCAAAAAGCAAGCTTCTTGGTTTGGGCTGTTCCCACTTCGCTCGCCGCTACTATGGGAATCGAATTTCTTTCTCTTCCTGCGGGTACTTAGATGTTTCAGTTCCCCGCGTCTTCCTTCAACTAAGCTATGAATTCACTTAGCGATAAAACCTCACGGTTTTGGGTTTCCCCATTCGGAAATCTCCGGGTCATTGCTTACTTACAGCTTGCCGAAGCTTATCGCAGTTAGTCACGTCCTTCATCGGCTCCTAGTGCCAAGGCATCCACCATGCGCCCTTAATAACTTAACCTCAACTATCTTATGATAGTGGTCTATGAGTTTAGCGATTAAGAACTTTTTCTTGTTTTAAACTCTTTAAAACGCGGTGTTCTCGGTTTTATAAAGAAATAAATTATTATCTAGTTTTCAAAGAACAAGTT